>NZ_JBHJVF010000003.1:0-481431 GCF_042264145.1 Streptomyces sp. NPDC056144
CCCCCGCCTACCCGCCCCCCCCGCCCCGCGGAAACGGCACAGCGCCGCCGGGGGAGCGGCGGCGCTGCGAGTACTGGCGAGGGGTGGGGCGGGGGTTACGGCAGGGCGTGGACGTGCGGGCCCACCGCGTTCGACCAGGCGTTGCCGGCCGTCGCGTCCCAGTTCGTCGACCAGGTCATGGCGCCGCGGAGCGTCGGCCAGGCCTGGGCCGGCTTGAAGGTGCCGCAGCTGGTGAGCTTGGTCAGGCAGTCGAGCGCGTTCTTCACGATCTGCGGGTCGACGTAGCCGCTGCCCGCGCCCCGCGTGGAGGCGGGGACGCCCAGGCCGACCTGGGACGGGGCCAGGCCGCCCTGAATCTGGATGCAGGCGAGCGCGGTGAGGAAGTCCACCGAGCCCTGGCTGTAGACCTTGCCGTCGCAGCCGAGCATCGCACCGCTGTTGTAGTACTGGGTGTTGACGACCGTGAGGATGTCCTTCACGGCGAGCGCGGTCTTGAAGTACTCCGTGCCGGTGCTCTGCATGTCGATGGTCTGCGGGGCCATCGTGATGACCAGGCTCGACCCCGCCTTGGCGGAGAGCTGGCGCAGCGCCTTGGTGAGGTAGGTGGAGTTGATGCCGTGTTCGAGGTCGATGTCGACGCCGTTGAAGCCGTACTCCTGCATGAGCGCGTAGGCGCTGTTGGCGAAGGCGGTCGCGCTCGCGTCACTGTTGATCGTGACGTTGCCCTTCTCGCCGCCGATCGAGATGATCACGGACTTCCCGGCGGCCTTCTTGGCCGCGATGTCGGCCTTGAAGTCGGCGGTGGAGGTGTAGCCGACGGCCGGGTCGAGGTTGAAGGTGATCTGGCCGGGCGTGGCCGTCGAGTCGGCGAAGGAGACGGCGATGATGTCGTACTGCGACTGGACGTCGCGGATCTTCTGCTTGGCCGCGCCGTTGTCGAAGTTCTGCCAGTAGCCGGTCACGGCGTGCTTCGGGACGGCCGGGCCGGGGCCGGTGTCGCCGGGCTTGGCGGTGCGGGCGGAGACGGCGGCGGACTTCGCGGACTCGCCCGCGGTGTTCGTCGCGGAGACCTGGAACTGGTACGCGGTGTCGGGGTTGAGGCCCGAGACGGTGGTGGACGTGCCGGTGACCGCCACCGGGTTGGCGCCGTCGCGGTAGATCTTGTAGCCGGTGGCGCCGGAGACCGCGCCCCAGGTCAGGTCGACGGAGGACGTGGTGGTGGAGCCGGCGGCGAGGCCGGCCGGGGTGGCGGGGACGACCGGGTCGGGGTCCTGGCCGCCGCCCCCGTCGGGGCCGAAGACGCTCACGTCGTCGACGAAGTAGGGCGAGGTGCCGTACCAGCCGTGGGTGTAGATCTCGACGGACGTGGTGTTCGCGCCGGTGGTGAAGGTGGTCGTGAGCTGCTTCCAGGACGGGCTGTCGGGCGTCCAGGTGGAGACGGTTCCGGTGCCGGTTCCGGTGTTGTTGACGCCGAGGTAGGCGTAGCCGCCCTGGACCCAGGCGCTCAGCGTGTACGTCGAGCCGGGCTTCACGGCGACGGTCTGCACGCACTTGGCGTTGTCGAGGCCGCCGGGGGTGGCCTTCAGGGCGCCGGCCCCGGTCCGTACCGGTGTGGAGACGGCGGCGCCGCTTCCGGCCGAGCAGGACCAGTTGGTCAGGCCGTTCTCGAACCCGGCGTTCTTGGCGACGTTGACGTCGGCGGCCTGGGCGGTGCCGGCTCCGCCGACGAGGACGAGCCCGGATCCGACGGCGAGCGCGAGGGCTCCGCCGAGCCATCGGCGGCCCTGCGGGCGGCCGAGCGGGCGGGTGGTGGTGCGGTCCACGTGCATCCTCCGGTGGGGGAGTTGGGAGGTGGGGATGGGGGATGTGGAGAGGGGGATGGGGAGGCGCCCGTACGTCTTCGTCGTCGCACGGAGGGGGCAGAGGCGGTGGCCACCGTCGTGGCAACAAGTTGGTCCAGACCAATCCTGTTGTCAAGACCTCTGGCACCAAGCGGAGTTCGGTGACGAAAAGGAGGACCGCTTGGCGGATTGTGTGTTCGTCACCCCCAGGGGCGTGGATAGAGTGCGGAGACGGGGGACGGTCGGAGTGGACGGGGGTCTGACGGTGACGGTGCCGACAGCGATCGCGGTCACCAGCGCCGACCTGGCGCTGCCCCCCGCCGATCCCCAGACCCCGCACGCCACCGTGCTCCAGCCCCCCGGGGCACGCTCCCTCGACGCCTCGCTCGCCGACGTGCAGCAGCTCCTCGCCCGCCACGGGCACGTGATCGTCGTCTGCCCCACCTCCGCGCCGCCCGCCGTCGCGCAGCGCCTCCGCACGGTCCGGGGGCTCCTCGAAAGCGACCGGATCGCCCTGGTCGAGACCGACCTCCCGCCGCTCGGCGCCGCCGTACTCGTACGCCAGTTACGGCAGTTGTCCGTCTGCGACTTCAGCGCCGGAGTCCTCGCCTCCGCCGCCCGGCTCCTCGCCCACTACATCTACGCCGGGGCCGTCCTGGGCTCGGTCTCGCGCCTCGACCGCGTCCCCGTCAGCCTCTCCTCCCACCTCAAGGGATGGCTCCCCGGCGCCCACTTCGGCGTCCTCGCCGGACCGACCCCGCAGATCGTCCGCGTCGGAGGAAAGGGCGAACAGCTTCTCGCCGGGCCCGAGTTCGCCACCCGTCTCCTCGTCGCCCGCGGCCAGCTCCAGACCGACTGGCCCGCCGCCGCCCTCGCCCCCGCCTGGCGGATCCAGGGCGCCGCCCAGGAGGTGGCCCTGCCGGAGACCTCGGCCGCCTGGTGGGGGACGGGCAAGCTCGTCGAGTTCGTCGCGTACCTCTCCGATCTGCCCGTCCTCTACCAACTGGTCGCGTCCGTACGGCGCGAGACCTGCCGTTGGTGCGGGATGGAACTCATCGGCGACCGCTGCGGGTTCTGCGCGGCGAGCCCGTCGCCCGCCCCGCTGCCGCCGACGACCACGACCCCGACCACGACCCCGACCACGACCCCGCTCACGATCGAGGAAGTACGGCCATGAACTCCCGCCAGCGCCGCGGCGTGATCCTGCTGCTGCTCTCCGTCCTGTGCGCCCTCGGTGCCTTCGCCGGCGTCCTCACGGTCGTCAGCGACGTGAACTCGAAGGTCGGCCCGGAGGTCACCGCGTACCGCGTCAGCGAGAACGTGGCGCCGTACGCCCCGCTGAAGGCGGACCAGTTCGAGAAGATCACCATGCCGAAGCGCTGGCTCTCCTCCACCGCCGTCACCGACCTCCGCCAGATCGAGGGCCGGATCGCCGTCACCACGCTCAGGGCGGGCTCGCTCCTCCAGGCCGACATGATCGTCGACCGACCCGAACTCAAGCCGGGCGAGCAGGAGATCGCGATCATGATCGACGCGGCGACGGGTGTCGCGGGCAAGATCACCCCCGGTGCCAGCGTCAACATCTACGCCACCTTCGCGGGCGAGAAGAAGGGCGACCCCTCCCAGTCCCGCCTGATCGTCGCCGGAGCCCGCGTCCTCTCCATCGGCAAGCTCACCCCGATCTCCGACAGCAGCGACCGCGCGAGCCGCGCCACCAACGCCGTACCGATCAGCTTCGCCCTCTCCCACCTCGACACCCAGCGCGTCACGTACGCCGACTCCTTCGCCGAACACGTACGCCTCGCCCTGGTCTCCCCGGCCACCGGCGGCGCGCCGGCCGCACCGGGCGACCGCACGTACACGCTCGACAAGGACAAGTGACAAGTGGCAAGCGACAAGTAGCAGTAGCAGCAGAGGAAGAAGAGGAAGAAAAGGAAGGTGAGGTCGGTATGACCACCAGGATCCTGCCGGCCGTCGGCGACCCCGACGCGGCCCGGTCCGTCGTCACCCTGCTCAGCCAGCTCCCCGACGCCGAACCCGCCGCACCCGTCACCGACTCCACCCAGCTCGTCGACACCCTCGCCCGGCTCGCCGCCGACTCCCTCGACGAGCTCCCCGAGGTCGTCCTCGTCCACGAGCGCATCGGACCCGTCCCCGCGCTCGACGTGGTCCGCGAGGTCGCCCTCCGCTTCCCGGCCGTCGGCGTCGTCCTCATCACCGCCGACGCCAGCTCCGTCCTCTTCTCCGCCGCCATGGACTCCGGCGCGCGCGGCCTCGTCACCCTGCCCCTGGGGTACGAGGAGCTCGCCAGCCGCGTCCAGGCGGCGGCCCAGTGGTCCGCCGGGGTCCGCCGCCACCTCGGCGCGGGCGCCGAACTCGCCACGGGCCCCGGCGGCACGGTCGTCACCGTCAGCGGCGCCAAGGGCGGCGTCGGCACGACGGTCACCGCCGTCCACCTCGCCCTCGCGGCCCGCGCCTCGGGCCGGAGCGTCGCCCTCCTCGACCTCGACCTCCAGGGCGGCGACATCGCCTCGTACCTCGACGTCCAGTTCCGGCGCTCCGCCGCCGACCTGGCCTCCATCACCGACATCTCGCCGCGCGTCCTCCAGGACGCGGTGTTCGTCCACGAGACCGGCGTCTCCCTGCTCCTGGCCCCGGCGGAGGGCGAACGCGGCGAGGAGGTCACCGACCGCGCCGCCCGCCAGATCGTCAGCGCCCTGCGCGCCCGCCACGAGGTGGTCGTGGTCGACTGCGGCTCCCAGCTGACGGGCGCGAACGCCGCAGCGATCGAGATGGCCGACACGGCGCTCCTCGTGACGACACCGGACGTGGTGGCGGTACGGGCGGCCAAGCGGACGGTACGGATGTGGGAGCGGCTCCAGGTGAGGAAGGCCGAGGAGACGATCACCGTCGTCAACCGGCACAGCAGGTCGACGGAGATCCAGCCGCCGCTGGTCCAGAAGATCACGGGCACGCGGACGGCGGGCGTGTCCGTCCCCGCCCACTTCAAGGAGCTCCAGGCGGTGGTGGACGCGGGCCGGCTGCACGACCTCGACGCGAAGTCGACGGTGAAGCAGGCGCTGTGGGCGCTGGCGGGGGAGCTGGGCCTGGTGGGCCCCGTGTCCGTACCGTCGCAGGCCCCCGCTCCCGGAAAGCAGCTCGCGCGTGCCGGGGACCGGGGGGCGCTGGGCCTGCGGCGGCGGGGGCGCTGAGCCGTGGGAGGGGAGGCCGGGCGACGGCGGGGAGCCCGCCGGGACGACCGGGGCCAGGTGGCGGTCGAGTTCGTCGGCATGGTCCCGCTGATCCTGCTGACGCTGGCGCTGCTGTGGCAGGTGGTGCTGGTGGGGTACACGTACACGCTGGCGGCGAACGCGGCGGACGAGGGGGCGCGGGTGTGCGCGGTCGGCGGCGACTACGACGCGGCCGCGAAGCGGCACCTGGACGGAGCGTGGGCGAACGGCGCGAACGTCAGCGGCTGCGACGCGGCCGCGCCGCTGGCGACCGTGACGGTGACGGTGGACGTCCCCCTCATCGCTCCCGGGACGGCCGGCCTCTTCCCCGTGTCGGCCACGGCGGGAGCGGTCTCGGAGGAGGCGCTCAAGCGATGAGAAGACACGTTCGTCCAAGGGGTCGGGACCGGGGTCAGGTGGCCATCGAGTACCTCGGCTTCCTCCCCGTCCTGCTGCTCGCGGGCCTGGCGGGCCTCCAGCTCGGCCTGGCCGCGTACGTGGCCCAGCAGGCGGGCACGGCGGCCCGCGCGGCGGCGAGGGCGGACACGACCGACGAGCCGTTCCCCGGCGGAGCCGCGGAAGCCGGTTTCGCCTCCAT
The DNA here is from genome assembly GCF_042264145.1 of Streptomyces sp. NPDC056144. Lineage (NCBI taxonomy): Bacteria > Bacillati > Actinomycetota > Actinomycetes > Kitasatosporales > Streptomycetaceae > Streptomyces > Streptomyces sp. NPDC056144. The sequence goes on from NZ_JBHJVF010000003.1 coordinate 5,670, forward strand.
GAGCGGCTGGGTCCAGGGGCGCGCCCAGATCGCCGTCAGCGGCGGCGTAGCCACGGTCACCGTCACGATCCCCGAGGTCGTCCCCTTCTGGAGCTTCGACCCCGTCACGAAAACGGCCACCATGCCCGTACCCCCGGACGAGGAGGACCTGCCATGAGCCTGCGTTCCCGGATCACCGCCCCCGAGGACAAGGGGGCCGCCGGAGCGGGCCGGGAGGACAGCCACCTCGTCGCCGCCTTCCGCGCCAAGCTCCTGGAGGAGATCGACCTCACCGAGATGTCCGCGCTGGCGGCGGCCGAGCGCCGGGCCCGCCTCGAACGCGTCCTCGGCCACATCATCAGCCGCGAGGGCCCGGTCCTCTCCACGGCCGAGCGCGGCCAGCTGATCCGCCGGGTCGTCGACGAGGCCCTCGGCCTCGGCGTGCTCGAACCGCTCCTCGAAGACGCCTCGATCACCGAGATCATGGTCAACGGCCCCGACCAGATCTTCATCGAGCGCGCCGGCCGCGTCGAACTCCTCCCGCTCCGCTTCGCGTCCCACGAGCAGCTCATGCAGACGATCGAGCGGATCGTCTCGACGGTCAACCGCCGCGTCGACGAGTCGAACCCGATGGTCGACGCCCGCCTGCCCTCCGGCGAGCGCGTGAACGTGATCATCCCCCCGCTCTCCCTCACGGGCGCCACGCTCACGATCCGCCGCTTCCCGCGCGCGTACACGCTCCACGAGATGGTCGGCCTGGGCTCCCTGGACGAGCAGATGCTGCTCCTCCTGTCCGGCCTGGTGCAGGCGAAGTTCAACGTGATCGTCTCCGGCGCCACCGGCACCGGCAAGACGACCCTCCTCAACGCCCTCTCCGGCCTCGTCCCCGAGGGCGAGCGGATCATCACCATCGAGGACTCGGCCGAACTCCAGCTCCAGCAGGCCCACGTCATCCGCCTCGAAGCCCGCCCGCCGAACATCGAGGGCCGGGGAGCGATCTCCATCCGCGACCTCGTCCGCAACTCCCTCCGCATGCGCCCCGACCGGATCATCGTCGGCGAGGTGCGCGGCGGCGAGACGCTCGACATGCTCCAGGCGATGTCGACCGGCCACGACGGCTCGCTCGCGACCGTCCACGCGAACTCGGCGGAGGACGCCCTGATGCGCCTCCAGACCCTGGCCTCGATGTCCGAGGTGAAGGTCCCCTTCGAGGCGCTGCGGGACCAGATCAACAGCGCGGTCGACGTCCTCGTACAGCTCACCCGGCATCCCGACGGCACCCGCCGCGTCACGGAGATCGCCGTCCTGGCCTCCCACGGCCGCGAACGCTTCCTCCTCGCCACGATCTGCCGCTTCGAGGCGCAGCCGGTGGCGGCGGACGGGCGGGTGTACGGGCGCTTCGCGTACCACCCGCTGCCGAGGCGGGTCGCCGAGCGCCTGTACATGGCGGGCCAGCCCATCCCGCAGGCGTTCGGGGTGGCCGCGACGGACGCGGGCCTGGCGACCCGAGAAGCGAACTAGGAGTGCTGACCACTGATGGCCACTGATCCCGTCCGGCTGACGCTCGGCGTAGCGGCACTCTGCTGCGTCCTGGCCGTGGTCGGCATCCAGGTGTACGCGAGCGGGGCCCGCCGCCACGCGGCACTCGTCGCCCGGCTCGACGAGACGGGCGCCCCCGAGACGACGGGCCGCCGGAGGCGCCGCTTCCGGGGCGTCGACCGCCGCGTCCGCCGTACGGCCCTGGGCAGGAAGCTGGAGCTGAGGATCGCGGCGACGGGCCTCGACGTGACACCGGGCGAGTTCACGGTGGCGCTCGCGGCGACGGTGGCGGTGCTGTGGGTAGTGGGCCAGGCGGCGCTTTCCCCCTTCTTCGGCCCGATCTGCGGCCTGCTGGGCATCTGGGTGGCGCTCGGCTACCTCAACTGGCAGCGCCAGAAACGCATCGAGAAGTTCATCAACCAACTCCCGGAACTCTCCCGCATCCTGGCGAACGCGAGCCAGGCGGGACTGGCGCTGCGGATGGCGCTGAGCCTGGCGGCGGACGAGATGGAGTCGCCTGCGGGCGACGAACTGGAGAAGGTGGCACAGCAGTTGGCGGTGGGAAAGTCCCTGGACGAGGCGCTGGGCGAACTGGCGGAACGCCTCCCGTCGAGGGAGCTGGTGGTCCTGGTGACGACCCTGGTCCTGGCGAACAGAGCGGGCGGCACAGTGGTGTCGTCGCTCCGCAACCTCACCCAGACCCTGGAGGAACGCAAGGAGACGAGGCGCGAGGTGCGCACGCAGCTCTCCCAGGTGAGCATGACGGCGTACTCGGTCCCGGTCATCGGCGTCGGCTCCCTCCTCCTGATCGACAACATGCAGCCGGGAGCGCTCGACCGCATGACGGGATCGACGATCGGCCAGTTCGCGGTGGTGGCGGCGTTCGCCCTCTACGTCCTCGGCTTCGCCGCGATCCGCCGCTTCTCGAAGATCGACGTCTAGGGACGGGTGGCGCGCGTACTCATGGAACTCCTCCTGGCCCTCCTCGCCGGCCTGGCGGTGGCGGGCATCTTCACCGGCCTCCGCCTCTACCGCGCGGACGCCCGCCTGCCGGATGACCTTCAGCTGGCCCTGGAAGTGGGCTCCACCCGCACGGGCGCGGTGGACTCGATCGTCGACCGCCTCGGCATGCGCTGGTCACCGGCGGTCCTCCGCCTGATGGGCCCGAAGCGCGTGAGCGCGGTACGGCGCCGCATCGACCTGGCGGGCAACCCGGGAGGCCTGACGATCGACCGCTACGGGGCGAGGCGGGCGGTCTACGGCTTCCTCGGCCTCCTCGGCGGCCTGCTGATGCTGAACAAGGGCTCGGTGCTGGTGGCCCTGCTCCTCTTCGCCTTCGGCGCGTTCTGGACGGAGGTCGGGATCTGGTCGGCGGTCCGCATCCGAAAAGACCAGATCGAACGAACCCTCCCCGACTTCCTCGACGTCCTGGCGGTCGTGGTCTCGGCGGGCCTCGGCTTCCGCCAGGCACTGGAGAGGGTGGCGGAACAGTACGCGGGCCCGTGGTCTGACGAACTCCGCATCACTTTGCGCCAAATGGACATGGGAGTCAGCCGGCGTGAGGCCTTCGACGAACTGCGGAGGCGCAACGACTCGGAACAGGTCGCCCAGTTCGTGACGGCGCTCCAGCAGGGCGAAGAGCTCGGTGCCCCCATCGTCGACACCCTGATCCAGATCGCGACGGACATGCGCCGCACGGACGCGCAGAACGCGCGGCGGAAGGCGGCGAAGGCGGTCCCGAAGGCGACGATGATCATCACGACGGTGATGGTCCCGGCGACGATGATCCTGCTGGGAGCGGGGCTGTTCCTGGGAACGGGAACGGACTTCGGCTCGGTGACGGGCGAGTGACGCGAGCGCCCCCTCATGGCTCACAACAGCCCCATCTTCGCCGAACTCCCCACCAAGACCGGCGAGTAGGGCCTAGCCTTTTGACCGGGCGACTGGACGGGGAGGGGTGGCGCGATGTTCCGACTCCGGCACCGCCTACCCACCCACAGGCCCCTGCTGGGGACCCGCTCTGTCTTACGTTCCCTCCCTGGTGGGAGCCGGGGGACTTCACGAGAGCTGAGGGGATCTGATGAAGGACACGCTGCTGAGGACACTGGTCGGGGCGCGGGTTCGGGCCGGGGAGTGGCTGGACCGGTCGGCCCGGGATCGCGGGCAGACGGCGGTGGAGTATCTGGGGATCATTGTGGTCGTGGTGGCGATCGTGCTGGCGATCACTGGTACGGACATCGGGCAATCGATCAAGACCGCCATCTCCGACAAGATTGCAGACCTGGTCGGCGACTAGGAGCGGGAGACGCGGGGCAAGCTTTCCCCGTCTATATCGCTGCGGTAGCTGGACTGTTATTCCTGGGCTTCGCCTATTTCCTGGTGGGGCAGGCTGCATTTACGCGCAACGGCGCCCAGACTGCGGCCGATGCGGCAGCTCTCGCTGCGGCGCAGGACGCTCGGGATCAGTTGCGGCAGGGGTGGCTTGAGGTCATTCGTGATCCCGACCAGTGGGACAGGTTTATTCTGGCAACGGAGTATGAGAGCGGTCCCGCGTGCGATATAGCAGCGGAATACGCGAGGTTGAACCAAGCCGAGCTTTCGGGAGACCGCTGCCTGGACCTGGAACCCAACGGGTTCCGCGTGACAGTGACGACGACGGGTCCGGAGTCAGTGCATGCGACGGCATCTGCTCAAGCAGTCATCGAGCCGCGCTGTGAGGTGCCCGATTACGAGCCGCCTACGGAGCCGCCCTCGCCACCGCCGACACCACCGGCCGATCCGGAGGACGACGCAGATCCGATTGTCGAACTGGAGTGTGGCGGGGAAGCGCTGGACGTCGATCTGGACGACCCTACGTTGCCCGACGCAGTCGACCTCTTCACCGTCCGATTGGCTGACCAGTAAAGGAAGCGCACTCCATGAACGCGTGGTACGCAGCACATTGCCGAAAGGCGGCAGCTTTGGTTGCTGTGGCGTCGGCAACTCTTGTCCTGGCCGCCTGCGGATCTGACGAGAAGCCACAGGATGCCAAGCCGTCCGCAACCACGGCTGCTCCGCAGAAGACGCAGGACGATCAAGGTAAGGAGACTGCGGGAGAACAGAGCGAGCCGATCGTCGTTCTCACCGGGCGCAAGGGGTTGGAGCTGGCGATTGACTCGGTGGAGCGAGATGCCGGCGGGTTTCTGACGATAAAGGGCCGACTGAGCAACGAGGGGGATTCGGGCACCTCGGTTCCCGCTCAAGTCAGCGGTGACGAGACAGAGGTCGTCAAGCACGGCACGTCGTTGGGTGGAGCCACACTTGTCGACTCTGTCGGGAAGAAGCGGTACTACGTGCTGAGGGATACCGATGGCAGGCCGCTGACTACTGCTGGCCTGGGCATCGTTTCTGCGGGCGACTCGCTGGAAGTGTTCATGCAATTCCCAGCACCCCCCGCCTCCACCACCGAGGTCTCCTTCCAGCTCCCCACCTTCGAACCCGCCACCCTCAAACTCTCCTGAGGCGACGCCATGACGACGACACCCCGCCGCCTGGCCGCCACCCTGGCCCTCGCCTCCGTGATCCTGTGGCCGGTCACCGCCCCCACCGCCCACGCGGACGACGGCCCCGGTCCAGGACCCGCCGCCAGTGCCGAGCCGCCCCCCGCCATCGATCCCAACGCGCCCGGCCTCATGCTCCCGGACGGTGCCACCCTCGCCCCCGCCAAGGTTCTCGACATCAAGCAGATCGTCGAGGAGGAGGGCGGCGCGGAGCGCCGGCAGGACACCAACGTGGACGTCACCTTCGCCCTTCAGGCCGAGGTCCTGTTCCCCAAGAACAGCGCCAAGCTGAGCCCTTCCGCCACCGCCCGTATCGCCGCGATCGCGGCCGAGGTGCGGAAGCTGGGGTCCAGCCGCGTCCGTGTCTTCGGGTTCACCGACAACCTCGGGACCTACGAGCACGGGCTCAAGCTCTCCAAGGAGCGGGCTCTCGCCGTACAGCAGGTGCTGGCGCGGAACCTCGAACCCGGTACCGCCTTCGACATCCGGGGCTACAGCGAGGACTACCCGATCGCCGACAACTCCACGGAGGAGGGCCGGAGGAAGAACCGGCGCGTGGAGGTGTCCTTCCCGCGGACCACGGTCGTCCAGCCCTGACCGGCCCGATCTAGAGCAGGTGGTCCGCCTTGCCGGCCTTGATGTCGAGGATGAGGTTGCGCAGGGCGTCTCGGCTGTCGGTGAGGTAACGGTCCTCCTGGCCGAGGACGGCGATGTAGCTGTTGCCGTCCTCGTCCGTCCCGAGGCGGTAGCAGCTCGCGCCCTCGCCGCAGAGGGGGGCTTCCCAGGTGATGTCCGGGTTCGGCATGGTGTCGGTTCTCCTTACAGGCTGTGTGCGATCGCGCGGATGAAGTTCCGGGACTCGTCGGCCGTGAGGGCGATGCGCTCCATCCAGTCGAGGTGGGCGCGGTACTTGGACAACTGTGCCTCGGCGTGCAGGAATTCCGGCCCGTGGGTGCTGTCGACCTGCACGGTGTCCAGGGCGGGGACCGGGCCCTCGGCGTAGTTCACGGTCTGGCCCGCGCCGGGGAAGGCGCCCGCCTCGAAGGGGATCACCCGGAGCGTGACGTGCTTCCGCTCCGTGGCCGCGAGCAGGTGTTCCAGCTGGGCGCGGGCGACGGCTCGGCCGCCGAAGCGCATCCGCAGGGCCGCCTCGTGGACGATGCCGACGTACGGGGGCGGGTTGGCGCCGTCCAGGACCTGCTGGCGCTCGACGCGGAGCGCGAGCCGGAGCGCGACCTCGCGTTCGGGGAGCGGCGGGAGGACGGCCCGGAAGACGGCGAGGGCGTGGTCGTTCGTCTGGAGGATGCCGGGCACATGCACCGAGTGGGCGGTGCGCATGCGGACGGCGTTCGCCTCCAGCTCGGCGATGTCGAGCAGTCCTGCCGGGAGTGATCCCCGGTACCGGTCCCACCACTTGCGCTTGGGTGGCCGGGCCATGGCCACGAGGGCCTCGATGTAATCCCCGTCCGCACAGTGGCAGTTGCACGCCAGTGTGCGGACGCGGTCCTCGCTGATGGCCCGGACACCCTGCTCGATGTTGGAGAGTCGCGCGCGGTCCACGCCGAGGAGTCCGGCCGCCGTCTCGGCGGACATGTCCGCCGCCAGGCGCAACTTGCGCAGCTCGCTCCCCAGGCGCCTCTGGCGCTCGGTCGGGGACGTCCTCTGGGCCATGGCATTCCTTCCCGTATCCCTGTGTGCGAAGTCTGCCGTGCGCACGGCAACTCCGGTGCCAAGGGGCCCAATTGTCGAGAGTGGGTGGCAAATGTGTCCCCATGCTCGCTACATTATGTAGTGCACCGCTCACGCACCGCATGGGTGGAAGTGCATCACGCGGTCCTGCCCGCAACTCCTTCCCTGGGAGGGGCGCGCCCGCGTCAGGGAGACATGCCACCATCCCGCCCCCTCCGTGAGCCATTCGTGCGCGCCGACGATCGAGTGACCGACGCCATCCCCGTACCTCCAGGTCAACCACCCGTCCAGGCAAGGGAGTCCGCCATGTCGCCGACCCTCCGCACCATCCCCGCCCTCCGTACCGTCCTCTGCCCCGTCACCCCGCCCCCGGCCCCGTCCCCGCCCCGCCCGACCCCCCTCGTATACAGCCTCACCCTCCCCGGCGACCCCCGCAGCGCCGCCGTCGCCCGCGTGGCCGTGGGGTCCGCCCTCCGGGCGCACGGGCTCGACGCGTACGGCCTCGTCGTGCTGCTCGCCGTCACCGAGCTCATCGCCACCGCCGCCCGGCTCACGCCCGGCGCCGACCTCTACGTGTCCCTCCGCCACCGCGCCGACGACGCCCTCCGGATCGTCGTCTGGGACCAGCACCCCACCCACCGCCACGACCCGGACGCCGAGACCCTCTGCGCGGACCGCCGGCGGCGTTCGCTCTGGCTCCTGAACGCGGCCGTCGACGACTGGGGAGGGGAGTGGGGTATCCACGAGGAGCCCCAGCCGCCGCAGCGCGGGACGAAGTCCTGGGTGACGCTGCCTCGGTGACGGCGGCGGGAGGCGGGGGCAGGCGGGGGCAGGGCGGATGCCGCTCAGGCCTCGGGCCCGTCCGCCTTCGCCCCCGTTCCCGCTCCCGCTCCCGCTCCCGTTCCCGTTCCACGGCCGTGGAACCAGCGCCGCCACCCTCGTCGGGCGGAGGGGCGGCGCTGCTGGAGCAGGGTTGATTCCAGGAGGTGCCGAGCGACGGCCTCGGCGGGTTCGTCGCCGGTCCGGCGGAAGATGTCCGCAGCCCGGTTCAGGGCGCTGACGGCTTCGTCGAGGCGCTGTAGTTCGCGTAGGGCGAGCCCGAGGTTGTTCAGGGCCTGGCCGTGCCGGTGGACGTCGCCGAGGTCGCGGAAGATGTCCACGGCCCGGCCGAGGTGGGCGGCGCCTTCGTCGAGCCGTCCGAGCTCGTGGAGGATGCCTCCCAGGTTGTTGAGGGTCTGGCCTTCGCCGTGGAGGTCGTCCAGTTCCCGGCAGATCTCGACGCATTGGGTGAGGGCGCTGACGGCTTCCTCGGAACGGCCCGTGGCGTGGAGGGCCAGCGCGAGGTTCGAGAGCGCGAGGCCTTCGCTGTACCGGTCGTCGCCTTGTCGGCAGAGCGCGAGGCCCTTGGCGTGGGCGTCGACGGCTTCGTCCGGTCGGTCCGTGATGCGGAGGAGGACGCCGAGGTTGTTGAGCGCCGCGCTTTCGCTGGCGCGGTCGTCCAGTTCTCGGTACAGGACGAGATTTCGGCGGTGGACCTCGATCGCCTCGTCGAGCCGCCCCACCGCCTGGAGGGCGATCCCCAGGTTGTTCAGGATGCCGAGCTCCAGACGAGGATCGTCGAACGTGCGTGAGAGGGGGGCGGCTCGGGTCAGGACGTCGATGGCTTCGTCGAAGCGCCGGACTTCCCCCAGGGCCATGCCGAGACCGTTGAGCGCCGAGGCGTGGTCTCCGTGGTGGGTGGTGTCCTCGTAGAGGCCGACGGCTCGGGTGTGGGCCGCGATGGCTTCCTCGAAGAGGCGGAGATCGTGCAGGGCCGTTCCGAGCGCGGTGAACGTCCAGGCCTGTTGGGAGGTGTCGTCTCCCTCAAGGGCGGCCGCGACCGCATACGTCCTGGTGACCAGGGCGTCGCGGAACCGGCGTCGGAGGCGCTGATAGGGGCCGAGGATTTCGGTGAGGGGGATGAGTACCCCGGGGAATCCCTGGCTGATGGGGAGCCAGGCCATGAGGTTGGTGTGCTCGGCGTCGAGCCACGCCAGGGCGGCCGTGCGGTCGGGGAACCGGCCGGCGGCCGGTGCGCCGGGCTCGGCGTTCAGCCGGGCTCTGGCCGCTGCTCCGGTGACGGCGTAGTGCGTGAGGGCGCGCCCCACGGCCTCGGCCTCGGCCTCCTGCGGAGGGAGCCCCCTGGCGTACAACCGGATCAGGTCGTGCGTCCTCCAGCGGTCCGAACCCGTCGGGTGTTCGCTGATCAGGCAGGCGCGGGCGAGGGCGGCGAGACCCGCGCGGCTCTCACGGGCGGGGGAGCCGTTCAGGACGGCGGCGCATTCCGTGGACACGTCGGGACCCGGGTGCAGGGACAGCAGCCGGAAGAGGCGGGCGTCCTCCGCCTTCAAGCGCCTGTACGACAGGTCGAAGGCCGCCCGGACCGCCGACGTCCGGCCCTCCACGTCCTCGTGCCGGAGGGACTCAAGCCGGGTTCGCGCGTCGGCCAGGTCGTCGGCCAGGGTGGCGATCGGGAGGCCCGGGTCGTCGGTCAGGAGGGCGGCGGCGATCGTCAGCGCGAGCGGTAGCCCGCCGCAGTGTCCGGCCAGGCGCTCCAGGGCCTCGGGTTCCCGTTCGGCTCGCGGGTCGTCGTCGCGGACCTGGGTGAGCGCCGTCGTCACCAGCGTGACGGCCGACCCCACGTCGAGCTCGTCCAGGGGTACGAGCCTGGGGCGGAAGTCCGGGGCCGTCAGGGCGTCCCGGGACGTGACCAGCAGGCGGTGGGACGGGTGCGCCGGGACCAGGGGCAGCAGCTGGCCCGGGGAGGACGCGTCGTCCGCCAGGATCAGCACCGGGCCGTACTCCTTCGCCCGGCGCGCCAGCTCCGACTGGTAGAGGCCCGACTGTTCCTCGACCGTCGGCGGCAGGTCCTCCGTCCGTACCCCCAGGGCCCGCAGCAGCGACTCAAGGGCCTGTTCGGGGCCGAGCGCGCCGGCGGGGGCGTAACCGCGCAGGTGCACGAAGAGCGTTCCCCCGGGGAAGTGGCCCCGGTCGACGGCCCGGTGGGCGGCGTGCAGGGCCAGGGCGGTCTTGCCCACGCCGGGGAGCCCTGTCACCACCGTGACGGTTCCCGCGCCGGCCTCCGGGGACAGGGCCTTCACCAGGCGGTCCGTCTGTTCCGTGCGGCCCGTCAGGCGTGGCGCGGGCGGCAGGGCCTCCAGGGCCTGTGGCGTGGGGGAGGCGGCCGGGACCCCCATATAGAGGTCTCGGCCGGCCTGGATGACGCGCCCCTGACCGGAGGCCGTACCGGTCTGGGCGGTGGCGCCCTCAGGAACCGGTCGACTGCTCATCGGACTCCGAACCGCCGACCTGCTTCACGCGTCCCCTGCCCGACGCCTCCCCGTGCTGTTCCACCCGGCCGAGGCCGGGGCCGCCGCCGATCTGCGTGACCTCGCCCTCGTCCGTGGCCGTCGCCCGCTGCGTCACCACCCTCTCGGAGGGAGCCGGAGGCGGCGGTGTCTCCCGGCCCGCCCACCAGCCAAGACCCGCCGCGACCACCGTCGCCGCCACCGTGGCGAAGGCGATGGCCACCGCGAACCGCGTCTCCTCGGTGCTCGGCAGCCATCCCCACGTCACCGCCTGGGCCGCCCACAGGCACCCGCCGAACGTGACGAGCGCCGCCGCCACCGTCGCCAGCCACCGCACAGGACGTGACATCCGTCCGCCCCCTCCCCTCGGGACCCGTTCCAGACCGCCATTCTCCTCAGCGGCCCGCCTGCTTAACGGGGCTTTCCCGAAACGGAGTTCAGGCCCCCAGCGCCGCCCTGATCGTCCCCACCATCCGCTCCGGCGCCGCGAACACCTCCCGCGCCGTGAAGCGCAGCACCCTCCGCACCTCCGGGCACGCCGACAGCGCGTTGAACCTCGCCACGTCCCGTTCGTGGGCCGCGCGGCTGCCGTGGAACGCGTACCCCTCCACCTCCACCGCCAGGCCCGCCTCCCGGAACAGGAAGTCCGGGCGCAGCGTCCACCGGCCGTCGGGGGTGTGGAGGAGCGGCTGGGATTCCGGGAAGAGGGCCGCGTCCCGCATCCGCAGGCGTGCCACCGTCTCCGCCGGGGAGCCCGAGGCCGCCTCCGTCAGGGCGAGCCACGCGCGGGCCCGGCGCCCGCCGGGCCTTCGGGTGGTGGCGAGTTCCGTCGCCAGGTCCTCGTACCGGACCAAGGGGTCCCGGCGTACGCCCTCCACCGTCCGCCTGCCCAGGGCCGAGTCCGCGAGCACCACCGCCTCCTCGCGGCTCGCGCTCGTCCGTATCAGGTCGCCGACCGTCCGCGCCGGGGTCGTCGTCCGCAGGCCGCGTCGCATCGACCAGTCCCCGGGCGTCAGGGGGTGGGAGTGGATCCGGGTGCCGACGACTCGCGTCGAGCGGGGGGACGGGATCGTGAACTCCAGGGGTCCGGCCGGCTGCCGCCCCAGGCGTTCGACGCGGTGCACCCGCGCCGCCGTCCCGTGGCTGCACACCAGCTCCGGGCGCAGCATCTGGACCGCCGTCGCCCGGACCCTCCAGTCCACGTCCTTCCCCGGCATCGCCCACGCCCCCCGGCACACCGGCTGCCAGCCCTCCCGGCGCAGGCGCGTCGTCAGTCGGGACCTGGACCAGCCCGCCGCGAGTGCCCTGCCCGTGAGGAGTACCCCGCCCCTGGCGAGGATCGCCAACTCGTACATACGCGCAACGATCCACGGAAGAGGGACAGTTCGCACCCCCTGTGGAAAACCCTCCGAAAGTCGACGTCAGGAAAGCGCAAAAGTGTCGGGACGCGGTACTCGGGCAGGAGCATTCTGGAACGAGCGGGAAACATCCCCGCCCCCACCTCCACAGCGAGCCCTCCGAAGTGAGCTGCTGATGACGTCGACATCGAGTCCTTCATCGCGTCCCAGTGTTCAGCTGGTCAGTGATCTCGTCACCCGGATCCCCGAGTACCGGGGCGCGTACGAGTCCCATCTCTTCTCCCAGGGCGACGTCCATCCCCACGTCTTCTTCTGGGACGTCGTCCAGGGCACCGTCCGGTCCTTCCTCGGCGAGGACCCCTACGCCGCCGACTGGCGCCGCACCCTCGCCTTCCTCGAAGAGCAGTGCTCTCGCGGTGTCATCGACATCGACGAGGTCATCGTCACCTCCTTCCTCGGCGACCTCCCCTCCCCGCAGGAGCCCGGGCACGCCCTCGTCCACCAGCTGGGGCCCGGCCTCGCCGCGAAGTTCGTCCGCATAAGGCCGGTTTCCTGTTGTCCTGCCTGACCTCGCCCCGTGTGAGCCGTCGATAATCGGGGGATGTCCCAGCGCCCTGCCCTTGCCGCGCCCCGCACCGCCGTCCTCGGTTACCTCGCCGCCCGCCTCGTCGGTCTCGCCGTCCTCGCCCTCGCCTCCGTCGCGACCGGCAAGGACGGGTGGCACCGCCTCAGCGGGCGCTGGGACTCCGTCTGGTACGTGCGGATCGCCGAGAACGGGTACGGGTACGAGGTCACCCTGCCGAACGGGGACGTCCACTCCGACCTGGCCTTCTTCCCGCTCCTTCCCCTCCTGGAGCGGGGGCTGTCGGCCGTCCTCCCCGTCGACGCCGCCACCGCCGGGCTCCTCGTCTCCTGGACCGCCGGGCTCGCCGCCGCCCTCGGCATCTACCGCTGCGGCGCCCACGTCGGCGGCGAGCGCGTCGGCATCCTCCTCGCCGTGCTCTGGGGTGTGTACCCGACCGCCTTCGTGCAGTCGATGGCGTACACGGAGACGCTGTTCACCGCCCTCGCCGCCTGGTCCCTGTACGCCGTCCTGCGCGGGCGCTGGGTCCTCGCCGGTGTCCTCTGCGCCTTCGCGGGGCTCACCCGGCCGACCGCCGCCGCCCTCATCGCCGCCCTCGGGATCACGGCCCTCGTCGCGGTCGTACGGGACCGGCGGCTGCCCCTCCCGATGCTGGCCGGGGTGGTCGTCGCGCCGCTGGGCTGGCTCGCGTACGTCGCCTACGTCGGGGTCCGGCAGGGGAGTCCCACCGCCTACTTCGACGTCCAGGCCGCCTGGGGCAACTCCATCGACTTCGGCGTCGCCCTCGCCCGGTTCATCCTCGGCCTGCCCTGGCCCGCCGCCCTCGGACTCTGCGCCGCGCTCGCGCTCCTCGCCTGGCTCGTCGCCCTCTGCGTCCGGCAGAAGCAGCCGCTGCCCCTGCTCGTCTACACGATCGGCGTCGTCTTCGTCTCGCTCGTCGGCGCCGCCTACTTCGGCTCCCGGCCGCGCCTGATGATGCCCGCCTTCGGGCTGCTCCTGCCGCCGGCCGTCGCCCTCGCCCGCGTGCGGAACCGGACCGCCGTCCTCGTCCTCGCCGGGCTCGCGCTCGCCTCCGGCGTCTACGGGGCCTTCACCCTGCTGGGGTCGGGGCCGCCGTGATCCCGACCCGGACTCCCGGGCGCAGGCCCCAGGCCGCCAGCGCGCCCGCCTCCGCCTCCAGGACGTGCCGGCCGCGCCACCGCACCATCCCGAGCCGTCCCGGGGGCATGGTCACCACCGACAGGACCCGCAGCGAGCCGTCCAGATAGGCCACGTCGATCGGGAAGCGCATACCGAAGGTGTGCACGCTGTTCGTGCGCGTGATCAGCAGCGCGCCCGTGATCCCGTCCCGGCCGAGCAAGCCCCTCCGCCGCGCGCGGTAGGAAGCCGCCACCTCGACGGGGATCCCGCCCGGCTCCAGCGTCCCCGTCCCGTCCGCCCATTTCCCCATGCGCCAGACCGTAGCCGTCCCACCGCCCTAGGGTCAGCCGAGTGCCGTACGTCGCCCTCGTCCTCCTCGCCGCCCTCTGGGGCGCCGCCGCCGGGCTGCTCGTCCCGCGCGCCGCGTACCGGCTCTCCGTCGCTGCCGAGGAGCCCTGGCGGGACCGCTGCCCCGCCGGACACCTCCTCGTCGGACCCGCCCGCGGCTGGCTCGGCGGGCCCGGGCGCGCGGCCTGCGCGACGACCCCCGCCCCGTACACCGCCCCGCTCCTCGCCGGCCTCACCGCCCTGACCTGCGCCGCCCTCGCCGCCGCCACCGGCGGGCCCCGGCCCGAGCTCGCGGTCTGGCTCCTCGGCGCGCCCTTCGCCGTGCTCCTCGCCTGCGTCGACGCGCGCGTGCACCGGCTCCCCGACGGGCTCACCCTCCCGCTCGCCGCCGCCGTGCCCCTGCTCCTCGGTCTCGCCGCGCTCCTGCCGTACGCCGCGGGGTCCTGGCCCGGCGCGCTCCTCGGCGCGCTCGCGCTAGGGGGGTCCTATCTTCTGCTCTTCCTGGTCAACCCGGCCGGTCTCGGCTTCGGGGACGTCAAGCTCGCGCTCCCGCTCGGCGCCGCCCTCGGCTGGTACGGCTGGGGCGTCCTCTTCGCCGGGGCGTTCGCGGGCTTCCTGCTCGGCGCGGTGTACGGGTTCGGGCTCGTCGCCCTGCGCCGCGCCGGGCGCTCCTCGGCGATCCCCTTCGGGCCGTTCATGCTGGTCGGCGGGTTGCTGGGGCTGCTGCTCGGGGCCTTCACCGCCCAGCCGTGAGTCCCGCCGTGAGTCCCGTCATGAGTCCCGTCATGAGCCCCGGCACCGCCGCCGCCCCGCGTCAACCACGCCCCCGTGCCCCCGTCCCCCGTCGGAGGGACGGAACTCCGCCGCCACGCCGGGGCGCAAACCCGCCATCGGGCGTCGGAGCCCTTGTCCCGCCTGGAATCCGTCGAAAACCGAGCGACCAGTTCGCTGCACGTGGCGCGCAACACGGCTAACGAAGGGTTATGGTGGAAACCCCCCCTCGGGCCGGTCCGTATCCCCCCCACGGACCGGCCCGTTTTCTTTGCCCGCACGCGGGCGGGGGCGCGTCGGCCGCGACGGGCGTCAGCCCCGGCGGGCCCAGATGTTCGTGCCCTCGGTGTCGACCGCGAACGAGTCGATCTCCTTGAGCTCCTCCGCCGTCAGCGGGGCGCCCGCGAGCGCGGCCACGTTCTCCTCCAGCTGCGCGACGCTGGACGCGCCGATCAGCGCCGAGGTCATCCGCTCGTCCCGCAGCACCCACGAGAGCGCGAGCTGCGCGAGCGACTGGCCGCGGCGCTCGGCGATCTCCGCGAGACCGCGCAGGCGGCGCAGGACCTCGTCGGAGAGCAGGTTCGGGTCGAGGGACTTGCCCTGGGTGGCCCGCGAGCCCTCCGGGATGCCCTTCAGATACTTGTTGGTCAGCAGGCCCTGGGCCAGCGGCACGAAGGAGATGCAGCCCATGCCGGCCGCCTCCAGGGTGTCGAGGAGGTTGTCGTCCTCGGTCCAGCGGTTGATCATCGAGTACGAGGGCTGGTGGATGAGCGGACGGACGCCCATCTCGCGCAGGATGCGGGCCGCTTCGGCGGTCTGCTCGCTGTTGTACGAGGAGACGCCGACGTACAGCGCCTTGCCCTGCTGCACGGCGGAGGCCAGGGCCCCCATCGTCTCCTCCAGCGGGGTGTCCGGGTCGAAGCGGTGCGAGTAGAAGATGTCGACGTAGTCGAGGCCCATCCGCTTCAGGGAGGCGTCGAGCGAGGACATCAGGTACTTGCGGGAGCCCCACTCGCCGTACGGGCCGGGGTGCATCTCGTAGCCGGCCTTGGTCGAGATGATCAGCTCGTCGCGGTAGGGCGCGAAGTCCTGCGCGAAGAGCTTGCCGAAGTTCAGCTCGGCGGAGCCGGGCGGCGGGCCGTAGTTGTTGGCCAGGTCGAAGTGGGTCACGCCCAGGTCGAAGGCGCGGCGCAGGATCGCGCGCTGGTTGTCGAGCGCGCGGTCGTCGCCGAAGTTGTGCCAGAGGCCGAGGGAGACCGCGGGGAGCTTGAGGCCGCTGCGGCCCGAGCGGCGGTACTCCATCGCGTCATAGCGGTCCGGGGAGGCGAGGTACAGAGGGGAATCAGTCACGTATCCCTCTTTATCACGGACTTGTGACAGTCCCGGGCTGTGAGCGCGTCGCCCTTGCGCAGTAGTGTGGCGGCTTGCGGGCCGCCGCTGCCGGGCGGGTCGCACGGTGCACGGAGAGGTAAAGAACGGTGAACCTGCGCGACCTGGTGTACAGGCTCTACGCACGCCGGGTGGAAGGCCGCCTCGACCACGCTCAGGTGCCCAAGCACATCGGTGTCATCCTCGACGGGAACCGGCGCTGGGCCAAGGCCTCCGGGGGAACTCCGGAGCAGGGCCACAAGGCCGGCGCGGACAAGATCACGGAGCTGCTCGGCTGGTGCGCCGAGACGGACGTCGAGGTCGTGACGCTCTGGATGCTCTCCACCGACAACCTGAACCGCCCCGAGGCGCAGCTCGTCCCGCTGCTCGGCATCATCGAGAACGCGGTGCGCTCGCTCGCGGCCGACGGCCGCTGGCGCGTCCACCACGTCGGCACGATGGACCTGCTCCCCGCCCGTACGCAGGCGGTCCTCAAGGAGGCCGAGCAGTCCACCCGCCACCACACGGGGATACTCGTCAACGTGGCGGTCGGCTACGGCGGCCGGCAGGAGATCGCCGACGCGGTCCGTTCGCTGCTCCTGGAGCATGAGGAGCGGGGCACGAGCTTCGCGGAGCTCGCCGAGATCGTCGACGTCGAGCACATCTCCGAGCACCTCTACACGCGCGGCCAGCCCGACCCGGACCTCGTGATCCGCACCAGCGGCGAGCAGCGGCTGTCCGGGTTCATGCTGTGGCAGAGCGCGCATTCCGAGTACTACTTCTGCGAGGTCCACTGGCCGGCCTTCCGCAAGGTCGACTTCCTGCGGGCACTGCGCGACTACGCGGCGCGGCACCGGCGCTACGGCACCTGAGCCGTCGGGGCCTACGGCACCTGAGCCGTCGGGTGCTCCGGCGCCACGCACGGCCCCCAAAACGATCAGAACCCTCTCGGAACCGATCATCTCGTGTTCATGAACACGTCGTCATATGCCATGGCATGGCAGCACCGGATCGAGGGCATATCCCTGGTGAAGTGAGCGGCACGGAGACCGCCACCCGGGAGGCCCCTTGCACCAGGACGACCGTGCGGGACAAGCACGGGAGAAGCGGAGGGCCGAGGTTCGGCCCGCGCATCGTGGCCTGAGCCCGGTCCCATTCCGCAGCGACACCGGTTCCGTCGCGCCCCGACCTCACAGGGGTCTTCAGAGGGGGTCTGTCCTTCCGTGGTGACCAGCACGAAGCGCCGCCTTAACGACCGGCGCACCTATGTTCTCGACACCAGCGTCCTGCTGGCCGACCCCAACGCCGTGTCACGGTTCGACGAGCACGAGGTCGTGCTCCCGATCGTCGTGGTCACCGAGTTGGAGGCCAAGCGACACCACCCCGAGCTCGGCTACTTCGCCCGGCAGGCGCTACGCCTGCTCGACGACTTCCGGGTGAGGTACGGACGCCTCGACGCCCCGCTCCCCATCGGGGAGCTCGGCGGCACCCTGCGTGTCGAACTCAACCATTCCGACCCCGGCATCCTGCCCGCCGGCTACAGGTTGGGGGACAACGACTCACGGATCCTCGCGGTCGCGCGCAACCTCCAGGCGGAGGGGTACGACGTCACCGTCGTCTCCAAGGACCTGCCGCTGCGCATCAAGGCGTCCTCGGTCGGCCTCCTCGCGGAGGAGTACCGCGCCGAGCTCGCCATCACGGACGCCAACGGCTGGACCGGCATGTCCGAGCTCGCGCTCTCCGGAGAACAGGTCGACCTGCTCTTCGAGCAGCACAGCATCCACGTGCCGGAGGCCGCCGACCTCCCGGTCCACACCGGCCTCGTGCTCCAGTCGGAGCGCGGCAAGGCGCTGGGCCGGGTCACCGCCGAGGGCGACGTACGGCTCGTCAGGGGCGACCGCGAGGCCTTCGGCCTGCACGGCCGCAGCGCCGAGCAGCGGATCGCGCTCGATCTGCTCCTCGACCCCGACGTCGGCATCATCTCCATGGGCGGCCGGGCCGGTACGGGCAAGTCGGCGCTCGCGCTCTGCGCGGGCCTCGAAGCCGTCCTGGAGCGCCGTCAGCACCAGAAGGTGATGGTCTTCCGCCCGCTGTACGCGGTCGGCGGCCAGGAGCTCGGCTACCTGCCGGGCAGCGAGTCCGAGAAGATGAGCCCCTGGGCCCAGGCGGTCTTCGACACGCTGTCCTCGGTCGCGAGCCGCGAGGTCATCGAGGAGGTGCTCAGCCGCGGGATGCTGGAGGTCCTGCCGCTCACCCACATCCGGGGCCGCTCGCTCCACGACGCGTTCGTCATCGTGGACGAGGCCCAGTCCCTGGAGCGGAACGTCCTGTTGACCGTTCTGTCCCGAATCGGGGCGAATTCGCGGGTCGTTCTGACCCATGACGTCGCCCAGCGGGACAACCTCAGGGTCGGCCGGTACGACGGAGTCGTCGCCGTGGTCGAGAAGCTGAAGGGCCATCCGCTCTTCGCCCACGTCACGCTCACCCGCTCCGAGCGCTCCCAGATCGCCGCGCTCGTGACCGAGATGCTGGAGGACGGTCAGATCTGACCAGACAGGGACCGGTAGGTCCCGATAGACAGGGATACGTCCCTGTACGGCAGTTGGCGCCGCCCGGCGAAGCGGAGGAGCTTAGTCGGGCGGCGCTCCCGTGTCCGCATGATCCGTCAAATCACGGACGATTCCCCGGGTGTGAGCTTTCACACGCAACCCGGAATTGCCTTGCGGCGTCGCCGTCCGGCAGAGTCTTGCTTCCGTCAGGCCCCGCATACGGCACACGTGCACCCTCAGGGGTGCGCAACCCCGCAACAACTCCACAGTCGTCAGCCGTATGCCGCCCACAGCACCACGGGCCCGTGTCTTCAGTGACCCAGTACGTCGGAGACCAGCGCAAGGGGCACGATTTCGCCCGCGTGGTCACACGTGCGGGCGATGCTGGAAGGAAACCGTGTGAGCCGGATCTCGGTCCGGGGATTCGCGGTGGCTTCGGCCACTGCGGTCACCACCGTCGGCGCCGTCGTCGGCGTTGCCTCGGGCAACGCCGTCCAGGCCTCGGACGACAACTTCGAGGCCACCGCGGCCGACACGACGCTGCTGGCGGACATCCCCGCGGGCGACCAGGCCCAGGTACAGGTCTCCTCCCTCTCGGAGCAGGCCGACGTCCAGGCCGCCGCCGCCGACTCCACCGCCCGCAAGGTCGCGGAGGAAGCCGCCCGCGTGCGCGCCGCCAAGGACGCCGAGGCCAAGAAGGAGGCGGCCGACGAGGCCGCCGCCAAGGCCAAGGCCGAGGAGGAGCGGAAGCAGCGCGAGAAGGAGGAGGCCGAGCGCGCCAGCCGGTCCGCCATCCGCGAGTCGGTGTCCTACGCCGCGCAGGGCTCGTACAGCGTCTCCGAGATCAAGTCGATCGCCCGGTCGATGATGTCGTCAGGCCAGTTCCAGTGCTTCAGCAACATCGTGGACCACGAGTCCGGCTGGAACTACCGCGCCTCCAACCCGTCCTCGGGCGCCTACGGCCTCGTGCAGGCCCTGCCGGGCTCGAAGATGGCCTCGGCCGGCGCCGACTGGCAGACCAACCCGGCGACCCAGATCAAGTGGGGCCTCAGCTACATGGACGGCCGCTACGGCAGCCCCTGTGGCGCCTGGTCCTTCTGGCAGTCCCACCGCTGGTACTAGAACCGGCGCGCTCAACCTCCGGAAGCCCCTCACCGTCCTACGGTGAGGGGCTTCCTGTGCGTGGGACGTGTAGGTTGCCGAGACGACCGGGGCGAGCGGGGGGAAGAGGAAAGCGATGTCGAGACTGCCGGGATGGCTGGAGCGGCTGGGCCGGAGCCTGAGCCGCATGGGCGAGCGCCTGGACGAGCGCAGGGCCGAGGCCGAGCGCGAGGACCCGCTGGGCCCGCTGCTCGGACCGACGTACGGCGACGAGGACGACCCCGGGACCCCGGGCTCCGTACCGCCGCGCCCCGATCCGGCCCGCCCCTCGCCGGCGTACGAGAAGCGGGCCGGCGTGGCGGACACGGGCGAGGACTCTCCGGCTTCTGCCGCGCCCACGCCCGCGCCCACGCCCGCGCCCGGTCCCGAACCCGAGGCCCACGGCGAGCTCGTCCCCTCCGTTCCCGCGCCGCCCAGGTACGCCCCCGCCGTCGCCGCCCGGCCCGACCCGGTCGCCGCGATCCCCTGGGGCATGCGGGTCGCCGCCGAGGCGAGCTGGCGGCTCCTCGTCCTCGCCGGGACCGTCTGGGTCCTGATGAAGGTGATCAGCTCCGTCCAGCTGGTCGTCCTCGCCTTCGTCGCCGCCCTCCTCGTCACCGCCCTGCTCCAGCCCACCGTGGCCATGCTCCGCCGCAAGGGGCTGCCCCGCGGGCTCGCCACCGCCGTCACCGCCGTCTCCGGCTTCGTGATCATGGGCCTGGTCGGCTGGTTCGTGGTGTGGCAGGTCATGGACAACATCGACAACCTGTCCGACCGGGTCAGGGACGGCATCGAGGAGCTCAAGACCGGACTCCTCAACAGTCCCTTCCACGTCACCGAGCAGCAGATCAACGGGATCGCGAAGAACCTCAGCGACTCCATCGGCGCCAACGCCGAACAGATCACCACCGTCGGCTTCCAGGGCGTCACCGTCCTCGTCGAGGTGATCACCGGCATCCTGCTCGCCATGTTCTCGACGCTCTTCCTGCTCTACGACGGGAAGAAGGTCTGGGAGTGGACGCTCAAGCTGGTGCCCGCCCAGGCCCGCCCCGGCGTCGCCGGAGCCGGGCCGCGCGCCTGGCGCACCCTCACCGCCTACGTGCGGGGCACGGTGCTCGTCGCCCTGATCGACGCCGTCTTCATCGGCCTCGGACTGTGGTTCCTCGACGTGCCGATGGCCGTACCGCTCGCCGTCTTCATCTTCCTCTTCGCCTTCATCCCGCTGGTCGGCGCGGTCATCTCCGGGGCCCTCGCGGTCGTCGTCGCGCTCGTCACCAACGGCCTCTTCACCGCGCTGATGGTGCTCGTGGTCGTCCTCGCCGTCCAGCAGATCGAGGGCCACGTCCTCCAGCCGTTCATCCTCGGCCGGGCCGTGCGGGTCCACCCGCTGGCCGTCGTCCTCGCGGTCGCGGCGGGCGGTCTGACGGCCGGCATCGGCGGCGCCGTCGTCGCGGTCCCCCTGGTCGCCGTCTCCAACACGGTGGTCGGCTACCTTCGCGCGTACAGCACCGAACAGGCGTTGCGCACGGCACCGGAACCGCGCGGGGCGACCGCGTTCGAGGTGGCCCCGACCCCTGCCCCGGGCGCGGTCGCCGACCGGACCAGGGGCGAGGGGGAGAGCACGTGATATCGGAACCGGAGCTGGGCGACGGGGACCCGTTCTACTCGGCGGAGGTCCTCACCGAGAGCCCGCCGCCCGGCGAACCCCGCCCGCCCCGGGCCGGCCGCCCGTGGCTGTGGGCGCTCGGCGGCGCGGTGGTGGCGTCGGCGGTGTGGGGCGGTGGGCTGTACGCGTACGAGCGGGGGCGCGGGGACGAGGGGGTCGACCTCGGCGGGTACAAGGCCGTGGGGAACCTCTGCGAGAAGGCGGAGCTGAGGCAGCTCGTCGGCATCCTCGGGAAGCGGTCCTCCGACAGCGGGGACAGCGCGTCGAGGAGTCCGCAGGGGGATCCGGTGGAGGGCGACCCGGAGGACCGCACCAGTGAGTCCACGATGGACGTGGCGAACTGCTCGCTGATGTTCGGGCCGCCGGACACGGGCTACAGCGCGACGGTCAACTACGTCCGCCACCTCGTGACCGACCCCGGTCCCGAGTTCGACGACAACGCCCGGCGCTTCTACGGAGGGCTGCCGCTCGCGGGGGTCGGCGAGAAGGCGTACATGGACGTCAGCCAGGACAACGGCGGAGCGTCGATGCAGGTGCTCGACGGACAGGTGGAGATCGCGATCCACCTCTACACCGTGTCCAGCTGGGACGAGGAGAAGGGCGAGTCGGTCCGGAAGACGAAGCCGATCGACCTCTCCGGGATCGAGACCCCGCTGAGCCAGGACATGCTGGCCCTGATGAAGGCGCTGAAGGCGTGACGGAAGGGCCCCGGAGTCGTGAGACTCCGGGGCCCTTCCCGTCCGTACGGCTGTGCTTCCGACTACTCGGCGAGCACGGCCTCCGCGTCCAGCGTGACGCCGACCGCCTGGATCACGGCGGCGATCTTGAACGCCTCCTGGATCGTCTCGCGGTCGACGCCGGCCTGGCGCAGGACCTGCTCGTGCGAGTCCAGGCACTGGCCGCAGCCGTTGATCGCGGAGACGGCCAGCGACCAGAGCTCGAAGTCGACCTTCTCGACGCCCGGCTTGCCGATGACGTTCATCCGCAGACCCGCGCGCATCGTCCCGTACTCGGGGTCCGACAGCAGGTGCCGGGTCCGGTAGAAGACGTTGTTCATCGCCATGATCGCGGCGGCGGCCTTGGCCGCCTCGTACGCCTCGGGCTTCAGGTTGGCCTGGGCCTCGGGCTCCAGCTCCTTGAGGACCTTCGGCGAGCGCGAGGCGATCGCGCAGGCGAGCACGGTGCCCCAGAGCTGCTGCTGCGGGAGCTCGCTGTTGCCGATGACCGAACCGAGGTTCAGCTTCAGGTCCTTCGCGAAGTCCGGTATGGCGGACTTGAGTTCGTCGAGAGCCATCTCAGTTCACGCTTCCTTACTCGCCGGAGAGGAGCGCGGCGGCGTCGAGGGTGCCCTCGCCCTTGTTCCAGTTGCAGGGGCAGAGCTCGTCGGTCTGCAGGGCGTCGAGGACCCGCAGGACCTCCTTGGGGTTACGGCCGACGGAGCCGGCGGTCACCATGGTGAACTGGATCTCGTTGTTCGGGTCCACGATGAAGACGGCGCGCTGGGCGAAGCCGTCCTCGCCCTCGACGCCGCAGTCGCGCATGAGCTCGTGCTTCGAGTCGGCGAGCATCGGGAAGGGCAGGTCACGCAGGTCGGCGTGGTCCTTGCGCCAGGCGTGGTGGACGAACTCGGAGTCGCCGGAGACGCCGAGGATCTGGGCGTCGCGGTCCGCGAACTCGTCGTTCAGCTTGCCGAACGCGGCGATCTCGGTGGGGCAGACGAAGGTGAAGTCCTTCGGCCAGAAGAACACCACGCGCCACTTGCCCTCGTAGGCCTTGTGGTCGATCTGCTCGAACTCCTTGCCGCTCTCCAGCGACACGCAGGCGGTCAGGTCGTAGGTGGGGAACTTGTCACCGACAGTGAGCACGCGCTCTCCTTGCGAAACGGGAAGGTTCCCTTTTGGGGGCTTCCGTGGGGGTTGGACGTGTTCCCAGCATGGCACGGAGTGCATTGATCAGGGAAATAGCTAGAGTGGGTCGTGTTGATCGAAGGTGGTTATCAGTGGCATCCCCGTACAGTCCCGCGCACGGCCCGTCCCGAGGCAAGCAGCCGAGCCTCTCGCAGCTCAGGGCGTTTCTCGCGGTCGCCGAGCATCTGCACTTCCGCGACGCGGCGGCGGCCATCGGCATGAGCCAGCCCGCGCTCTCGGGCGCGGTTTCGGCGCTCGAAGAGGCACTCGGTGTCCAGCTCCTTGAGCGTACGACGCGGAAGGTGCTGCTCTCGCCCGCCGGGGAGCGGCTCGCGGTCCGCGCGCGGGCCGTCCTCGACGCCGTCGCGGAGCTCATGGAGGAGGCGGAGGCCGCGCAGGCGCCCTTCACCGGGGTCCTGCGGCTCGGCGTGATCCCGACCGTCGCGCCCTACCTGCTGCCGACCGTCCTGCGGCTCGTCCACCGCCGCTATCCCGACCTCGACCTCCAGGTCCACGAGGAGCAGACCGCCAACCTCCTGGAGGGGCTCGCGGCCGGGCGGCTCGACCTGCTCCTCCTCGCCGTGCCGCTCGGGGTCCCCGGTGTCACCGAACTCCCGCTCTTCGACGAGGACTTCGTGCTCGTCACCCCGGAGGGGCATCCGCTCGCCGGGCGGGACGACATCCCGCGCGAGGCCCTCAAGGAGCTCCGGCTGCTGCTGCTCGACGAGGGGCACTGCCTGCGCGACCAGGCCCTCGACATCTGCCGGGAGGCGGGCCGCACGGACGGGGCCGAGGTCACCACCACGGCCGCCGGGCTCTCCACCCTCGTGCAGCTGGTGGCCGGCGGGCTCGGGGTGACCCTGCTGCCCCGCACCGCCGTGACCGTCGAGACCGCCCGCAACCACGCCCTGTGGACGGGGCTCTTCGCCGAGCCCGCGCCGACCCGGCGGATCGCCCTCGCGATGCGCGCGGGCGCGGCCCGGCACGCGGAGTTCGAGGAGCTCGCGGAGGCGCTGCGGGAGGACATGCGGGGCCTCCCGGTACGCGTGTGCGAGGCCGAGGGCGCCTGAAGAGGGGGGCGGGGGGCGCGGTTTCCCGAAACCGCGCCCCCGCCCTCGTACACCCGCTCGGCGGGTTACTCCGTGCGCAGGCCGTCCGCGCGCATCAGGCGCCACAGGAGCGGCATGCTCAGGAGCGTCACCGCCGCGATGAGCGCGGTGCCGATGCCGACGACGGGGAGGAACGCCCACCAGTCGCGGACCTGCTGGCCCGTCAGCCGGAGCAGGACCGCCCCGAGCGCGAGCCCTCCCGCCACCGCGAGCGCGAGGCCGAGGAGGATCGGGACCGCCGTCTGCCAGAGGACCGACCAGCTCAGGGTGGAGCGGCGGGTGCCGAAGGCGACGAGCGAGGACAACAGGCGCTTGCGGTCCCGCAGTTGCTCCAGGGTGGTGACCAGGAGCGACGCCGCGACCAGGAGCATCGTCAGCGTCGAGCCGACCAGGATGCCGGTGCGGACGCTGTTGAACTGCGCGCTCGCCTGGGTGTCCTGGAGCGTGCGGACCCAGGTCGTCGGGTCGATGGCCGCCGCCTCGTTCCGTACGAGCTCGGCGGCGTCCGGCACCGACGGGTCGAGGCGGACCATGGCCTGCGCGTCGGGCTCGTCGAGGAGGGCCGCGTCGACCGCCGACGGGGTGGCGAGGACGCCGTACTGGTAGATGCCCGTCGGGTCGGGGCGGGAGTCCACGACCTTGGCGTCGGCGGGGATCCGCCACTGGGGCGCCTTCCCGGGCCGCTTGGGCGCGCTCGGGTGCGGGTGCGGGTCGCGCAGGGAGACCGCCGCGCCGGGGCGGGCGGCGTCGGTGACCCAGGTGTCGGCCGGGTTGCCCTGGGCCCCGTGCGCGAGGAAGACGAACACGTCGCCGTCCTCGCAGGAGGGCAGGGTCGCGAACTCCCCGAGGGAGGCGCAGTCCCCGACCCGGAGATTCGCCATGGGGGCGAACTCCTCGCCCGCCTTGAGCGGGCCGGGCCGCCACACGTGCGACTCGATCACGCCGATCACCCCGGTCACGCCCTCGGTCCGGCCGATCCGGTCGATCATGGCGCGGGCCTCGGGGCCGGTCGTGGCGTCGGCACCGACGGCGATCTGAGCGCGCGAGGTGTCCTCGCCGGTGTTCTGGGTGAAGTTGGTCTCCATCGCCTGGAAGAGCATCTGGAGGGCGATCGCGCCGGTCGCCGCGACGACGATGCCGCTGACCGCGCGGGCCGCCGTCCCGCTGCTCAGCTGGAGCCTGCGGACCGCGAGCTGCCAGGACACGGGGCCGCCGCGCAGCCGCTTCACCGCCGCCTCGACGAGCCACGGCAGGAGCGTGGTGAGACCGATCAGGGCGAGCGTGGTGCCGGCCACGACACCGGCGGTGTCGATGCTCGTCTCCTCGACCCGGACCTTGCCGACGAGCGGCGCGAGGAAGGCCGCGCCGCCCAGGAGGAGGAGCAGGCGCCACCACAGCCTGCGGCGGCGCGGGGTGGAGGTGCGGACCACGCCGAGCGGTTCGATCGCCACCCCGCGCAGGGCGAAGAGGGTGACGACGACCGAGGCGACGGGGACGACGGCGAGGACGAGGACGGCGAGCGCGGTCATCGGGACGACGTCGCCGGGGTAGGCGTTGACGTCCCAGATCGTGAAGACCCCAGCGAACTGCCGGGCCACCGCGAAGAGCCCGAGGCCCGCGACGAGGCCGAGCAGGGCGCCGGCCAGGGACTCGCCTGCCGCGATCCGCCGGGTCATGGCGGTGTCCGCGCCGACCAGCCGGAGCGCGGCGAGACGCCGGTCGCGCTGCTCGCCGCCGAAGCGGACGGCGGTCGCGACGAAGACGAGGACCGGGAGGAGCAGGACCACGCAGGCGACGACGACGAGGAGGATCAGGAAGGCGTTCATCGGCTCCTCGGGCACCGACCAGCCGTAGCGCTTGCCGCGCCCGTCGAAGTTGTCGGTGGTGAGGAAGTCGACGTGGGCGACGTACCGCAGCTCGGCGGGGCCGATGAGCCCGGCGGGCCCGATCGTCCCGGCGACCTTGTAGGGGAGCCGTTCCCTGAGGAGGGCGCCCTCGGGGGAGTCGAGGAGCTCGCGGAGCGCGGGGGAGACGAGCATCGTGCCGGTCGCGGGGAAGGCGTCGGCGCCCGGCGGGACCGGCGGCCTGTCGCCCTCGGGGGTGAGGAGGAGGCCGGAGACGACGTCGTCGCGGTAGACCGTGGTCTGTCCGAGGTGGAGGAAGGAGTCGGGCCGGGGCGCGAGGACCTGTTCGCTGCCGTCGACGGCGCGGACCGATTCCCGTACCTCCCGCTGGAAGAGCATGTTCGGGAAGGACGCGGCGAGCAGCAGCAGCGCCACGCCGAATCCGACGCCGGTCGCCGTCAGGGCCGTACGGAGGAGGCCGGACCGGCCTCCGGTGACCGCGAACCGGGCGCCGAGCGTCAGGTCGCGGGCCCAGGTGCCGAGGCTCACGCGACCCACTCCGCGTCCCGGACGGAGCCGTCGCGGACGACGATCTCGCGGTCGGAGTAGGCGGCGACGCGGGCCTCGTGGGTGACGAGGACGACGGCGGCGCCGGTGTCCCGCGAGGCGTCGGTGAGCAGGGTCATGACCCGCTCGCCGTTGAGGGAGTCGAGGGCGCCGGTCGGCTCGTCGGCGAAGATCACGCGCGGGGCGGTGACGAGCGCGCGGGCGACGGCGACGCGCTGGCCCTGGCCGCCGGATATCTCGCCGGGGCGGTGGGAGGCGACGGTGTCGACCTCCAGGCGGGCGAGCCACTCGGCGGCCCTCGCCTCGGCCGGCTTCCGCTTCTCGCCGTTCAGGCGGAGCGGCAGGGCCACGTTCTCGACGCAGGTCAGCTCGGGGACGAGCTGGCCGAACTGGAAGACGAAGCCGAAGTCCGTACGGCGCAGGGCGCTGCGCGCGGTGTCGGAGAGGGCGGTGAGATCGCGGCCGTCGTAGGTGATCGTGCCCGCGTCGGGGCGCACGATGCCGGCCAGGCAGTGCAGGAGCGTGGACTTGCCGGAGCCCGAGGGGCCCATGACGGCGACGACCTCGCCGGCGCGGAGGGAGAAGTCGGCGCCGGAGAGGGCGGGCGTGGAGCCGTACGCCTTGGCGAGGCCGGCGGCCCGCAGCAGGGGAGTGGAGCTCATCGGAGGACCTCCTCGGCGAGCCGGTCGAGACGGGCGGTGGTCAGCTCCAGCCAGCGCAGGTCCGCTTCGAGGTGGAAGAGCGCGTGGTCGCAGATCAGCTGGTCGGCGAGGTCGCCGTCCTTCTTGCGGCGGGTGAGCTCGCGCATGAGCCGCAGGTGCTCGGACCGCTGGGTGTCGAGGAGCTCGGCGGCCCCGCGGCCGGTGAGCAGGGCCAGGACGACCTTGGTGTAGAGCGTGGAGTGGAGGTACGGCTCCGGCTTCTCCGGCGTCGCGAGCCACTGGGCGACATCGGTGATGCCGGCCTCGGTGATCGCGTACCGCTTCCGCTCGGGGCCGCCGCCGGCCTCGACGCCGTCGACGACGACCAGGCCGTTCTTCAGGAGCCGGGACATCGTCGAGTAGACCTGGCCGTAGTGCAGGGGCCGGTCGTGGCCGAATCGCTCGTCGAAGGCGCGCTTGAGGTCGTAACCGTGGCGCGGCCCGGACTCCAGGAGCCCGAGAAGGGTGTGACCGATGGACATGTGCCGCACTCTACACGGGGTGTATACGCACGATGTATAGCCGGGTGCGAGGACCGGAGCCCGGCCCGGTTGATCATGAACTTGCCCTGGGGGCGCAACCATCGGCCCCGTACGAGCGTCGGTTCCTCTGGGCGTGGGTGCTGATTCTCACGTCCCGAAAAGGCGTGATCGGTTGTTTTTTGTCTGCATCGTCAGTGTTAGCTTGCTGAGCTGATCCGGCGTGGACGGAGCCAGCGCCGAGGCGCCGAACACACGACGAGCGGAGCGACAGGACCCATGGGCCGACCTAAGAAGAAGAGCAAGGCGAAGAAGAGCGGCATACGCCGCCTCTTCACCTGGAAGAAGCTCCTGGGCACCTTCTTCGTGGCCTGCCTGCTCGGCATCGGCGCCCTCTGCGCCGTCTACGTCATGGTCCCCGTCCCGACGGCCAACGCCGAGGCGACCATGCAGAGCAACATCTACAAGTACTCCAACGGCAAGATCCTCGCCCGCACCGGCAAGATCAACCGCGAGATCGTCGGCCTGGAGAAGATCCCCGAGAAGGTCCAGAAGGCCTTCGTCGCCGCCGAGAACAAGACCTTCTACAAGGACAACGGCGTCGACATCAAGGGCACCACCCGTGCCGCCTGGAACACCCTCACCGGCAAGGGCAAGCAGGGCGGCTCGACCATCACCCAGCAGTACGTCAAGAACTTCTACCTGAGCCAGGACCAGACGGCGACCCGCAAGCTCAAGGAAATGGTCATCGCCATCAAGGTCGACCAGCAGATGGAGAAGAGCGACATCCTCGCCGGGTACATGAACACGAGCTACTACGGCCGCTCCGCCTACGGCATCCAGGCCGCCGCCCGCGCCTACTACGGCGTCGACGCGACCCAGCTCACCACCGCCCAGGGCGCCTACCTCGCCTCGCTGCTCCAGGCCCCGAACCAGTACGACTGGACCTCCGCCAGCACCACCGGCCGCAAGCTCGTCGAGGAGCGCTGGAACTACGTCCTCGACAACATGGTCGGCGAGGGCTGGCTCACCCAGGCCGAGCGCGCCGGGATGAAGTTCCCCGTCCCGCAGAAGCCGAAGCCCGCCCCCGGCATGGAGGGCCAGACCGGCTACATCGTCGAGGCCGCCAACCAGGAGCTGATGCGCCAGGGCGTCAGCGAGGAGGACATCAAGGCCGGCGGCTGGACGATCACCCTCAACATCGACGAGAAGCGCCAGAAGGACCTGGTCAAGGCCGTCGACCGGCAGCTGGAGGCCAAGCTCGACCGCAAGGGCGACGCGAAGGACGCCACCGTCCAGGCCGGCGCCACCTCCGTCGACCCGAAGACCGGCGCGGTCGTCGCCATGTACGGCGGCGTCGGCGCCACCGAGCACTGGATGTCCAACGCCACCCGCCGCGACTACCAGCCCGCCTCGACCTTCAAGCCGATCGTGCTCGCCTCCGCCCTCGACAACAAGGCGGAGACGCAGGGCGGCTGGGACATCGGCCTCGGCACCACCTACAGCGGCAACAGCAAGCGGCCCGTCGTCGGCAGCGACATCCCCTTCGCGCCGGAGAACGAGGACAACCGCAGCTACGGCGACGTCTCCGTCCAGCGCGCCCTGAACAGCTCCATCAACTCGGTCTTCGCCCAGATGATCGTCGACGTCAGCCCCGGCGCGACCAAGAGGACCGCGCTCGCCCTCGGTATGAAGGACGGCCAGGACTTCGGCGCGACCCCCGCCATGTCCCTCGGCACCATGGGCGCCTCCACCATGGACATGGCCGGCGTGTACGCCACCCTCGACAACCACGGCAAGAAGGTCACCCCGACCCTCGTGAAGGCCGCCGCCCACAAGGAGCGCAAGGTCGAGACCGTCGACGGCATCGGCGGCCAGGTCATCGGCCGCGAGGCCGCCGACACCGTCACCAAGGGCATGCAGGGCGTCGTCCAGAGCGGATCCGGCTTCCGCGCCGCCGGCAACTACGCCGCCGCGGGCAAGACCGGCACCTCCGAGAACAACCGTTCCGCCTGGTTCGTGGGCTACACCCCCGAACTCGTCACCGCCGTCGGCCTCTTCGGCGAGGACACCAAGGGCAACCAGGTCACCCTGACCAACACCATCAACGAGGGCCGCGCCAACGGTGGCCGCACCCCCGCGCAGATCTGGGGCGACTACACCTCCGCCGCCCTCGACGGCGGCTCGAACGCGCAGTTCGACCTGGAGACCACGGGCTCCAGCTACGGGGGCGAGCCGACCCAGGAGCCCACCAAGGACGAGGAGACCACCAAGCCTCCGACGGAGGAGCCCACCGACGAGCCGACCACGGCCTCCCCGGACCCGACGCCCCCGCCGGCCTCCACGGCCACCACGCCGCCGGAGCCCACGCGGAACCCGACCACCACGCCGCCGGAGCCCACCCAGGAGCCGACGACGCCGCCGGCGACCGAGGAGCCGACGGAGGAGCCCACGTTGAAGCCTCCGACGGACCCGGCGACCGAGCCCGGACCGGACCCGGAGACGACGGAGGGCGTGGCGGACACGGGGCAGGGACGCCAGAAGCCGTAGGACGTCTCGTACCGAAGAGGCCCGGCCCTCTCCCCGTACGTCTCGTACGGGGAGAGGGCCGGGCCTCTTCGCTGTCCTGGGTGCGGTCAGGTACGGGTCGCCAGCTCGAACCAGACGACCTTGCCGCCCGAGAGCCGCGTCGCCCCCCAGCGCCGGGCCAGCCGGTTCACCAGGAACAGCCCGCGCCCGCCCTCGTCCGTGTCCCGCGCCCGCCGCTGCCGGGGCAGCTGCGGCGAGTCGTCGCCGACCTCGCACCGCAGCACGTCCGTCCGCAGCAGCCGCAGCGTCACCGGCCGCTCCGCGTACCGCACGGCGTTCGTCACGACCTCGCTGATCAGCAGCTCGACCGAGTCGGTCAGCTCCTCCAGGTCCCAGCGGGCGAGCGCCCGCCGGGCCAGCCGCCGCGCCCGCCCCGGAGCCGCGTCCTCCGGCTCCAGGAACCAGTACGCCACGTCGCTCGGCGCGATCCCGTCGAAGCGGGCCGCGAGCAGCGCGATGTCGTCGTCCCGGTCGCCCGGGCCGAGCATGTCGAGGACGTCGTCGCAGAGCGCCTCCAGCGGGGGCGCGTGGTCCGGGCCCGTCAGCTGCGCGGTCGCCGCGAGGCGCTCCCGCAGCTGCTCGATCCCCGTCCACACGTCCCGCAGCCGGGACTCGACCAGGCCGTCCGTGTAGAGCAGCAGGGTCGCGCCCGCCGGGGCGTCCAGCTCGACCGCCTCGAAGTCGACCCCGCCGACCCCGATCGGGGCGCCCGGAGGCACCCGCAGCACCTCGGCGCGGCCGCCGAGGTGGAGCAGTATCGGCGGCGGATGGCCCGCGTTCGCCACGGTGATCCGGTGCGAGACCGGGTCGTACACCGCGTACATACAGGTCGCCATGCGGTTCTCGCCGAGCCGCTGCGCCTGCTCGTCCAGGTGGTGCAGCACCTCCTGCGGCGGCAGGTCCAGCCCCGCCAGGGTCTGCGCGGTCGTCCGCAGCTGGCCCATGATCGCCGCCGAGGTCATCGAGTGGCCCATGACGTCGCCCACGACGAGCGCCACCCGGCTGCCGGGCAGCGGGATCGCGTCGTACCAGTCGCCGCCCACCCGGGCCGTCTCGGCGGCCGGGAGGTAGCGCGAGGCGAGCCGGACACCGGTCGGCTGCGGCAGCGAGTCCGGCAGCATCGTCCGCTGGAGCTCGTCCGCGATGTACGCCTCGCGGCCGTACAGGACGGCCTTGTCGATGCCGAGCGCCGTGTGCGTGGCCAGCTGCGCCGCCACCAGCAGGTCGTTCGGCTCGAAGCCGGCCCGCTCGGGGCGGCGCAGGAACACGGCCGCGCCGATCACCCGGCGCCGCCCGCGCAGCGGCGCGAGGACGGCCCGCAGGCCGCCGGGCAGCGGGTGGTCGGCACCGAGGAGCTCCCGCAGCGCCGCCTTGGCGGCGGCGGAGTCGCCGAAGACCGGCCGCACCCCGCGCAGTATCTCGGCGAGGGCGCCACCGGACCGCACCTCGCAGAGTTCGGCCGCGGGGGTCGGATCCGGATCCGGTACGAGGACGAGCTCCTCGCCCTCCTGATCGCTTAACCGCAGCCGGTCGGTGCGGCGCAGCCGCAGCATGAACGGCGCCACCGGGCGCTCGTCGCCGACCGGGAGCGGGTCGCGGAGGTAGACGAGGATCTCGTCGGAGAAGGTGGGGACGGTCGCCCGGCACAGGCCGAGCACGATCTCGTCCAGGTCGAGGCCGCGCGCGATCCGCCGGGTCGCGGCGCCGACGAACCGCAGCCGCTCGCCCTCGCGGCGCGCGGCCGCGTCGGGGCCGCCGCCGAGGGCCCCGCCGGGGCTCTGCGGGGAGACGGCGACGGCCTTGGTGCCGGGTCCCCCGGGCGGGGGGACCGGGACGACGGGGCTCTCGGCGTCGACGGGCGCCGCCGGCGGGACCGGCTCGACCGGCGCGATCGCGGAGACAGGCGAGACCGGCGAGGCCGGTGAAGGGATCGCCGACGACGGGGCCGTCGACTGGACCGGTGGTGGCGTCGCCGCCGGCGTCTCGGGAGCGCGCGGTGTGTCCGGCGCACCCGCCGCGCCCTCCGCGCCCGTCGCCTCCTGGCGTGGGCGCGCGCGTTCGTGCGGCCCGGCAGCCAGGGGCTGCCGGCCTTCGTGGGAGGTGGGATGCTCCGTCACGCGTGGGGTTCCGTCCGTCCGGGCCGGTGGTGCGATGCACTCGCTCTTCTCGCCGATGCCGCGCCTTCGGCGGGGATAAACCCCTCGTATGCAGCGGATGTGGACGCTCCGCGAGCGGCGGCTACGGCAGGGGGCGAAAGGGGAGGAACACCCGGGCGCGCGTCCGGCACTGCTCTCCCCCTCGTGGATGACTTCTGGTCAGGTCATGTACGGCGCTGCGTTGTTGACGTGCCGTCCGGTCGGTCCGACGTGGTGCGCGATCCGCTTCTGCCGTGCGGAGGACGATCCTACGTTTGAACCCCGGGGGCGCATCAAGGGTCTCACGGGGCCGTGTGCGCCGGAGTGCGGTCCCAGTCGGCCGGCAGCTCCGGAACGGGCCACGCCGGATCGGGCCGCCACGCCTCCCAGCCGTCCGAGAACGGCGCGGACCAGGCACGGATCCGCTCCACCGCGAGCCGCCCCGCCGCCTCCACGCGCGCGGCCTGCTCCGGGCCCATCAGGCCGGACCGCTGGGCCTGCGCGAACTCGTCCTCGTCCCGCCACAGCCAGCTGCGGTCGGGGTAGACGGAGATGTCGAGGAAGTGGTCCTCGGAGTCGACGCCGCCGGACCAGCGGGTGCGGGGCTCCTCGAGGTTCACGTACCAGCTGCGGAAGCGCCAGCCGCGCTCCCAGAACAGCCAGACCGACCACGGGTCCCCGGGCCTGGCCAGCTTGAGGACGCCGCTGCCGAACCATCGGGACCGCTCCGTGGTGCGCGGGGCGGTGTACCGGGTGGCGAGCGGCTCCTCGTGCACCGCGGTGCCGTCCGCGAGCACGGGCCGTACGCATTCGGTGCCGGGCGCCATCCAGACCGCGAGCAGATCGGGTGTGTCCTGGACGACGGTCACCGGCCGGCAGATGTGCACCGCGCCGGTGCCGTTGTCGCGGTAGCGCCAGAGGATCTGCTCCCCCGGCGCCCAGTGCTGAGGGCCGCCCGATCCTGTCATGGCCAGATCTTAGGGGCGCGCTCCCACGACCGCTGCGGTACAGGTCACGGATGAGTCAGGGGTGTACGTCACTCGCGGCGGCCCTCAGGGGCGGGTCATCCGCAGGACGTCGAGCGCCTCGTCCAGCTGCTCCACGGTCAGGTCGCCCCGCTCCACGTACCCCGAGTCGAGGACGACCTCGCGGATGGTCCGCCGTTCGGCGAGCGACTTCTTGGCGACCTTGGCGGCCTCCTCGTACCCGATGTACTTGTTCAGCGGGGTCACCACGGACGGCGAGGACTCGGCGTACTCGCGGGCCCGCTCGACGTTGGCGGTGATGCCGTCGACCGTGCGGTCGGCGAGGAGCCGGGCCGCGTTGGCGAGGAGCCGGACGGACTCCAGGAGGTTCTTGGCCATCACCGGCAGCATGACGTTGAGCTCGAAGTTCCCGGCGGCGCCCGCCACCGCCACGGTGGTGTCGTTTCCGGTCACCTGGGCGGCGACCATGAGGACGGCCTCGGGGACGACCGGGTTCACCTTGCCGGGCATGATCGAGGAGCCGGGCTGGAGGTCGGGGAGGTTGATCTCGGCGAGGCCCGTGCGGGGGCCGCTGGACATCCAGCGCAGATCGTTGGCGATCTTCGTGAGGGAGACGGCGATGGTCCTGAGCTGCCCGGACGTCTCCACGAGCGCGTCCCGGGCGCCCTGCGCCTCGAAGTGGTCGCGGGCCTCGGTGAGGGGCAGGCCGGTGGCCCGCGCGACCTCGGCGATGACGGCCGCCGAGAAGCCGGCCGGGGTGTTGATGCCGGTGCCCACCGCCGTACCGCCGAGGGGGAGCTCCGCGAGCCGGGGGAGGGCCGAGCGGAGCCGGTCGGCGCCGTACCGGACCTGGGCCGCGTAGCCGCCGAACTCCTGGCCGAGGGTGACCGGGGTGGCGTCCATGAGGTGCGTACGGCCGGACTTCACGACCGTCGCGAATTCGGCTGATTTTCGCCCAAGGGAGGCGGCCAGGTGGTCGAGGGCCGGGACGAGGTCGCGGGTGACGGCGGCGGTGGCGGCGATGTGGATGGAGGACGGGAACACGTCGTTGGACGACTGCGAGGCGTTGACGTGGTCGTTCGGGTGGACGGACCGACCCTCGGGCAGCCGCTCGGTGGCGAGGGTCGCGATGACCTCGTTCGCGTTCATGTTGGAGGACGTGCCGGAGCCCGTCTGGAAGACGTCCACGGGGAAGTGGTCGTCCCAGCGCCCCTCGGCGACCTCCTCGGCCGCCGACACGATCGCCTCGGCGAGGTCCCGGTCGATCACCCCGAGCTCGGCGTTGACGGTCGCCGCCGCGGCCTTGATGCGGGCCAGGGCATCGATGTGGGCCCGTTCGAGGCGCTGGCCCGAGATCGGGAAGTTCTCCACGGCCCGCTGGGTCTGGGCCCGCCACTTGGCGTGCGCGGGGACGCGCACCTCGCCCATGGAGTCGTGCTCGATCCGGTAGCCGTCGGTGCCGGTCGTGTCGTTCATCGCTCTCATCCTCCGCCAACGTGCACTAAAAACATGAGCACTTGTCTTGTTCGATGTATTCCCAAGCGTCGTACCGACCAGTAAAAACCGTGGGTAACCCCACCTCCAGGAGGCGCAATGAAGCGCACCAGGTACAGACTCCGCTGGCCCATCGCCGCCGTCGCGGCAGCGGCCGCCGCCCTCGGCACGATGACCGCCGCCGCCCCCGCCGGAGCGGCCGAGGCGAACACGACGGCGGTGACCGCCTCCGTACCGCTCCCGCCCGAGCTGGAGGCGATCCGCGCCGCCGAGGCCACCAGGATCTACGGCGACCCCGCCGAGCGCCCGCTCGCGCAGCGCAAGACCGGCCTCATCTCCCTCGGCGACAGCGAGATCTCCGGCGAGGGTGTCGGCAGCTACGAGTCCCCGACCAACGGGCCGACCAACTGGTGCCACCGCTCCCCGGACGCGGCCATCCACCGCACCGGCATCCCCGCGGACCTCACCTTCAACGTCGCCTGCTCCGGCGCCTACACCGGGAACATCCGGATCGGCGGATCGAAGCAGTACGCCGACGAGCTCGTCCAGAGCGACAACCTCGCCATCAAGGCCCGCAACACCCGCATCAAGATGGTCCTGCTCGTCGCCGGCGCCAACGACGACCTCCAGTTCGGCCCGGTCATGACCGACTGCGTCACCCGGTACGTCCTCAGCCAGGGCACCTGTGAGCCCAAGTACGCCCCCGGCTGGCAGTCCCGCGTCGACGCCCTCGTCCCCAAGGTCGAACAGACCGTCCGCGACCTCCAGAGCGTCATGCGCGGTGCCGGGTACGCCGACGGGGACTACAAGCTCGTCGTCATGGGCTACCCCAGCCCCATCGGCCCCGACTTCTACGACAACCCCGACTTCCCCGGGAAGCTCACCTGCGGCGGCATGGGCTACGACTCCGACACCAAGTGGGGCCGCAACACCGCCGTCCCCGCCTTCGAACGCGGCATGCGCAAGGTCGCGGCGAACACCGGAGCCGTCTACCTCGACAACTCGCGGCTCTTCCACGGCCACGAGGTCTGCATGGAGGACACCTGGGCCCGGGGCCTCTACATCGACCTCTCGAAGCCCGGCGGGATCGACGACAACACCACCCGCCAGTCCTTCCACCCGAACCAGCGCGGCCACGCGGCTTTCGCCTCCTGCCTGACGCAGATCTACAACGCGGGCCTGCGCGAGGCCGGCTGCGCCGACGTCAACTCCTCCGGCACGCCGACGCTCTTCCCGGTCGCCTGGGACGACGCGTACAAGCCGCTCACGGTGGAGGCCACGGGCAACTGCCTCGACGTCAACGCCTCCGAGTCCGCCAACGGCACCGCCGTCCTCGGCTGGGACTGCCACGGCGGCCGGAACCAGGGCTGGTGGTACGACTCCGCCCGGAAGACCTTCCACACCCAGCTCACCCAGGACCGCTGCCTCGACGTGCCCGGGGCCGTCTACCAGGCGGGCAAGGCGCTCATCGTGTGGAACTGCAGCGGAGCCGCCAACCAGAAGTTCGTCCGCGACGGCGCCACGGTCCGCCCGGCCGCCGCGACCGGCCTCTGCCTCACGCAGGGCGCGGCGAGGGAGCCGATCCGGCTCCAGAGCTGCAACGGCTCGGCGAACCAGCGGTTCGTCTAGCTGTAGCTGTAGCTGTAGCTGTAGCTGTGCAGGTGACGGGGGTGCGCGTTACGCCGAACGGGCGGATCGGGTGCCCCCGTCGCACAATGAAGCGTGCCGGGGGAAGCCACCCGCAAGGAGGCACGACATGACCCGGAGCTTCAGGAGGTTCGGCGCGCTCGGCGCCGCCACGGCGGCGACGGTGGCCTTCGGCGCCGTCGCGTTCGGCGCGGCGGCACCCGCCTCCGCCGACAACGGGGACGGGTACGAGTTCACGATCTACTCCAAGGAGGTCCCGGCGGCGGGTGCCGACGAGGGATCCGGGGAGAACATGGCGAAGCCGAAGGCCGGGGACGCCTTCACCTTCGCCGACGACCTGTTCAAGACCAAGGGCGGCGACAAGATCGGCCGCGACGGCGTCACCTGCACCATCGTGCGCGTCTCCGGGACCCAGGCCGACGCGCAGTGCGTCGGCACGTTCGTCCTGAACGGCGGCCCGGGCGGACAGCTCACCGCCCAGGCCCTCACCACCTTCGACACCGAGTCGGAGGCGGTCTCCGCCTACGACGTCGCCCTGACCGGCGGAACCGGCGACTTCAAGGACGCGCGCGGCTACGTCCGGGTGACCCCCGACGGCGACTACGAGCGGATGGAGTTCCACATCAACACCGGCTGACCTCCGGGAGGTTCAGGACGTTCAGGACAGCTTGCCGCCGTAGTCCGGCAGCTTGAAGGCGCGCTCGGCGTGACCGCCGACGATGTCGGTGGTGTTGTTGCCGATGTTCGCGATGATCGTGTAGCCCTTGGCCTCGATCTCGGCGCGCTTCGCCGTCTTGTACGCGCTGACCTCGGCGAACAGGTCGGGCAGCGCGCGCACGTACAGTCCGTCGACCGGGTAGCCGACCTTCTTCAGGTTCCAGTCCGTCAGGGAGTGGATGATCCCGGGACGCGCGGTCACGAAGAAGACCGCGACCCCCTTGGCGTGGGCGTCCCTGACCAGGGTGCGGACCTCCGCGATGGCCGGGGTCGGCAGCTCCCAGAACGGGTGGAAGTCGGTCTCCAGGGAGGAGTTGTCGATGTCGAGGACGATGGCCTGCTTCTCGACGTCGGCGTCCTCGGCGCGCCGCTCGATGTACGGGCGCGCCTCGGCGACGACGGCGGCCACGTCCCGGCGCCAGGTCGTGTAGTCGACGTCGGCGAGGGCGGCGGCGGAGGTGACGTGGGTGTCCGGGTCGGCGGCGAGCGCGGCGGGGGCGGGACCGACGGCGACGAGGGCGACGGACAGGCCGAAGCCGGCGAGGGTGGTCTTGGCGGAGGGCATGGTGGGGGCTCCCGAGTGGTCTACCTGCTCAGTGGTTGACATGCTCGCGGCCAATACTGACTGGTAGGTAACGTCCTGACTACCGGGCGGTAGCGACTTTCCGTCCTCGCGTCGACAGGCCCGGCCCGGCCCGGCCCGGACAGGGCGGGACCGGACCGGGCCGGGCCTCACCCGCCCCGGCGCTCCTGCGCGGCCATCACCTCGTCACCGTGCTCGAACGCCCACGCGCCCAGCGTGTCGATCGGGCCCAGCAACGTCCGCCCCAGGTCGGTGAGTTCGTACTCGACCCGCGGCGGCGCCCCGCCCAGCGCGCGGCGCTCCACGAGCCCGTTGAACTCCAGCCGCCGCAGCGTCTCCGTCAGGACCTTGGGACTGATGCCGCCGATGCGCGCGCGCAGCTCGCCGGGGCGCTGCGGGCCGCCCTTCAGCACCCAGATCACCACCGCGTTCCAGGTGTTCGAGAGCAGGTCGAAGGCGAGGCGGGCCCGGCAGTCCGCGAGGAAGGCGTCGGTCGTCACGTACCGAATGGTGCCTGACGGGCTTCCTAGTGTCGTCCCGTAGGCAGGCTTCGGAACGGACGCGGAGAGGGACCTGACGACATGAGGATCGGCGTACTGGGAACGGGCAACATGGCGGACGCCCTGGCCACGCAGTGGGCGCGGGCCGGACACGAGGTGTTCGTCGGAGGACGGAACGAGGAGGCCGCCCGGCGGCTCGCGGCCCGCGTCGGCGCGGCGGGGCACGGCGGCGGCGCGAGCCACGGCGGCCTGCGGGCGGCGGCCGGCTTCGGCGAGGTGGTGCTCGCGGCGCTGCCGTACGGCGTGGGCGAGGAGGTCGTACGGGAACACCGGTCGGAACTGACGGGGAAGACCCTGCTCGACTGCGCCAATCCCGTCGGGCCCGGGTTCCGGCTGCTGACGGAGGGCGGACCCTCGGCGGCACGCCGTCTCGCCGGGGCGGCGCCGGGCGCGCACGTCGTCAAGGCGTTCAACCTCTGCCACGAGGACGTCTGGCGGATGACCCCGCCGGTCTTCGAGGGGGCGCCCCTGGGCGTCCCGGTCTGCGGGGACGACGAGGAGTCACTCGCGCGGACACGCCGGCTCGTCCGGGACATGGGCTGCGAGCCCATGGCCGGGGGCGGGCTCGACCGCGCCGGGCTCCTGGAGGCGACCGCCGCGCTCTTCATCGGACTGTGGGTGGCGGAGGGCGCGGACGTACGGACGATCGCGCCGCCCCTGGCCTACGCCTCGGGCCCACGGGACTGAGGCTCCCCGGCCCGCACCGGGGGGAGCCCCCGGCCCGTCCTCGCTCGCGGAGGGCGGACCGGGGGCTCGTGTGGCGCGAGGGTCAGGAGAGACCCGGGCCCCGCACCGGGATGTGCGTGAACGTCGGCTCGGGGGCCGGGTTCTGGAAGAAGTCGTTGCCCTTGTCGTCGACGACGATGAAGGCCGGGAAGTCCTCGACCTCGATCTTCCAGACCGCCTCCATGCCGAGCTCCTCGTACTCGACGACCTCGACCTTCTTGATGCAGTCCTGCGCGAGACGCGCCGCCGGGCCGCCGATCGAGCCGAGGTAGAAGCCGCCGTGCGCGCCGCACGCGTCCGTGACCTGCTTGCTGCGGTTGCCCTTGGCCAGCATGACCTTCGAGCCGCCCGCCGCCTGGAACTGCTCGACGTAGCTGTCCATGCGGCCGGCCGTCGTCGGGCCGAAGGAACCGGAGGCGTACCCCTCGGGGGTCTTCGCCGGGCCCGCGTAGTAGACCGGGTGGTCCTTCAGGTACTGCGGCATCTCCTCGCCCGCGTCCAGGCGCTCCTTGATCTTGGCGTGCGCGATGTCGCGCGCCACGACCAGCGGGCCGTTGAGGGAGAGGCGGGTCTTCACCGGGTACTTGGTCAGCTCGGCGAGGATCTCGTCCATCGGCTGGTTGAGGTCGATGGTGACGACGTCGCCGGCCTCGTCCAGGTGGGAGTCCTCGGTCTCCGGCAGGAAGCGCGCCGGGTCGGTCTCCAGCTGCTCCAGGAAGACGCCCTCGGCGGTGATCTTCGCGACGGCCTGGCGGTCGGCCGAGCAGGAGACGGCGATCGCGACGGGCAGCGAGGCGCCGTGGCGGGGGAGGCGGACGACGCGGACGTCGTGGCAGAAGTACTTGCCGCCGAACTGCGCGCCGATGCCGATCTTCTGCGTGAGCTCGAAGACCTTCTCCTCCAGCTCCTTGTCCCGGAAGCCGTGGCCGGTGGCGGCGTCGCCCTCGGTGGGCAGCTCGTCCAGGTAGTGCGCGGAGGCGTACTTCGCGGTCTTGAGCGCGAACTCGGCGCTCGTGCCGCCGACGACGATCGCCAGGTGGTACGGCGGGCAGGCGGCCGTGCCGAGCGAACGGATCTTCTCCTCCAGGAACTTCATCATGGAGGCCTCGTTCAGGACCGCCTTGGTCTCCTGGTAGAGGAAGGACTTGTTGGCCGAGCCGCCGCCCTTGGCCATGAAGAGGAACTTGTACGCGCCGCCGTCGGTCGCGTACAGCTCGATCTGCGCGGGCAGGTTCGAGCCGGTGTTCTTCTCCTCCCACATGGTGACCGGGGCCATCTGCGAGTAGCGGAGGTTCAGCTTCGTGTACGCGTCGTAGATGCCCTTCGACAGGGCCTCCTCGTCGCGGCCCGAGGTCAGCACGTTCTGGCCGCGCTTGCCCATGACGATCGCGGTGCCGGTGTCCTGGCACATCGGGAGGACGCCGGCGGCGGCGATGTTCGCGTTCTTGAGGAGGTCGAGCGCGACGAACTTGTCGTTGCTCGACGCCTCCGGGTCGTCGATGATCCGGCGCAGCTGGCCCAGGTGCTCCGGGCGCAGGAAGTGCTGGATGTCGTGGATCGCCTCGGCGGCCAGCTTGCGCAGGGCCTCGGGCTCGACCTTGAGGAACGTACGGCCGTCGGCCTCGAAGGTGGAGACACCTTCGGAGGTCACCAGGCGGTAGGGCGTGGTGTCCTCTCCCAGGGGGAGCAGATCGGAGTACGAAAACTCTGGCATGACGGCGGCCATTCCTCACTCGGCAGACAGCTGCGCGCCGCCTCCGTTGGCGGGCGCGCCCTCCAGCGTATGCCGCGGGCGCGGCCCCGATCCTGTGAGGTAAGGCTCACTAGGGGGTGTCTTGCCGATCAGGCCGGGCTCGCGGCCTGATCGGCAAGACACCCCCAGGCACCGGGACCGCGCCGTTGCGGCGTCTTTACGGGGCTCTACTGGGCCGCGGTGACCGTCAGGCGGTACGGGTTCGCCCGGAGCGGCGAGGTCAGCGGAAGTCCGCCGCGTGGTCCACCGCCCACTCCCGGAAGGACCGGGCCGGAGCCCCCGTGATGCGCTCCACCTCGTCGTTCACCGGCTCCGGGCGGTCGAGCATCTCCGCCTGGGCCGGCAGGACGGCGTCGACGAGATCGGCCGGGTACCCCGCGGCCCTCATCCGCTCGACGGCCTCGTCCAGGGTGATCTCCTCGAACCGCACCGGCCGCCCGATCGCCTCGCCGATCAGGGCC
Source organism: Streptomyces sp. NPDC056144 (assembly GCF_042264145.1). NCBI lineage: Bacteria > Bacillati > Actinomycetota > Actinomycetes > Kitasatosporales > Streptomycetaceae > Streptomyces > Streptomyces sp. NPDC056144. The sequence goes on from NZ_JBHJVF010000003.1 coordinate 46,944, forward strand.
GCCTGCCGTTCCTGGGTGACCGGTTCGGGACCGGTGACGAGGGGGCGGGTGCCGATCAGGGCGTCGGTCGTCAGGGCCTGGACGGCGACCGCGGCGATGTCCGCCTCGTGGATCAGCGGGCGGGCCAGGCGCGCCAGCGGAGCCCGTACCGCACCGGTGGCGCGGATCTCCTCCGCCCAGCCCAGGGTGTTGCTCGCGAACCCGGTGGGCCGCAGCGCCGTCCACTCCAGGCCCGACGCCTCGACCAGCCGCTCCAGCTCCGTGTGGAACGCGGTGATCGGGTCGCCGGGCTCCTCCGCGGCGCCGACCCCGGCGGACGACAGGTACACCACCCGCCGGGCGTGCTTCCCGATCGCGTCGACCACGACCGACGCGCCCTCGGCGCTCAGGAACGGCCACACCAGGAAGACCGCGTCGACGCCCTCCAGGGCCGCACCGAGCGACGCGGGATCGGCGAGGTCGCCCCGTACCGCCTCGACGCCCTCGGGGAGGTCCGCCGCTCCCCGTACGAGCGCCCGCACGGGCACGCCCGTCGCGTGCAGCCGGGCCACCACCGCGCCGCCGACCCTTCCGGTCGCTCCGGTCACCAGAATCCTGGGCTGCGTCATCGTCGGTCTCCTCGTCTTGGTGCTCGATGACGGGACTCTCGCTCCTCAACCAAGGTTGAGGTCAAGCGTCGGCCCGAGCGGCCGTCAGTTCCCGTGGCGACGGACCGCGCGACGCGCCGGGGTGTCCGGGAGAGGCGGAGTCCCGCCGTGGCTTCAACCCGCCATGCGCGCCTCTCCGTTCGGTTTCCGTCCCCGACCCGGAGGTATCCCCTAGGGGACGTCCCTCTGTTCGCGATCTATCGCGTTTGGCTAGGCTGGTCGGGTGGACCTCGAAAAGAAGCCCGAATCCGGACCCGGCCCCGAATCCGCGCCCGCCCAGGCCCCCGCGCCCGCCTCCGCCCCGGCCCCCGCGCCCGCCCCGGCTCCGGCGCCCGCTCCGGCCCCCGCCCCGGCCTTCGCGGACCCCCAGGGATCGCTGCGGGCGTCCGACGCGGACCGGGACAGGATCGCGGACATCCTCGGGGACGCCCTGGCCGAGGGCCGGCTCGACGCCGAGGAGCACGCGGACCGGATCGACGCCGTCTACCGGGCCAAGACCGTCGGCGAGCTGGAGCCGATCGTCGGCGACCTGCCGGGCTCCCTCGCCCAGCGCAAGCCGGAGCCGGCGCCCGTGTACGGGGAGGAGCCCGAGGGACCGGTCGACAGCCTGGTCGCGATCTTCTCCAGCACCACCCGCAAGGGCCGCTGGCGCGTCAGCCCCCGGACGAACGCCTTCTCGCTCTTCGGCAACATCGAGATCGACCTGACCGAGGCGCTCTTCGCCCAGCGGCTCACCACCATCAACGCCACCGCGATCTTCGGGAACGTCGAGGTCAGGGTCCCGGAGAACATCAGCCTGCGGGGCAACGGCAGCGGCGTCTTCGGCAACTTCGAGGTCGTGACCCTGGAAGGCGTCGATCCGCAGGCGCCGGTCGTCGTGGTCAACGGCTACTCGGTCTTCGGGAACGTGGAGGCACGCCCCAAGCGCGGCAAGTGGGTCACCGACCTCCAGAACAAGCTGCGCAAGCACCTCGGCCACTGACGGCGCCCTGACCGAAAGTCGCCGTCCGGCGTCCGCTGACGGGAACCGGAGGGCACCCGGTGCATAGGCGCGCGCACAGCGGGTAGGGCTGCTCCATCGCCGCTCGCTCGCGAAGCCGTCGTCAGGAGTAGACCGTGCTGCAACTGCCGCATCAGCCCCTCCAGGTCGCCGCCGTCCCCCCTCAGCGCACCCCTGTCAGGGAGGACGAGGCCGGCCCCTGGCACGCGGAGGCGGTGTGCCGTCGGGACGAGGCGGGGCTGTTCTTCGCCCCTTCCAAGGAGCCGACCGCCGCGCGCCTCGCCCGCGAGGAGGCGGCGAAACGGGTCTGCGCGCGCTGTCCCGTGATGGTCGAGTGCCGGGAGCACGCGCTGCTCCAGCCGGAGCCGTACGGGGTGTGGGGCGGGCTCACCGCGGCCGAGCGCCGTGTGGTCCTGGCCCGGCGCCGGCGGCGGGACGTGGAGCTGAAGAAGGCGTCCGCGGCGGACCGGATCGCCCAGGCCGGCTGACGGGAAGCGGGAATACGGGGAGGGGCGCCCCCACCGCACATGGGGGCGCCCCTCTTCGTACTGCCGAACGCCGACGACGGGCCGTGGGCCCGGGCGTCAGTTGGCGCGGTCGAAGTCGATCTTGCTGTACGCGCGCAGCTTCGAGAGCCGGTGCGTCGAGTCGATCTGGCGGATCGTGCCGGACTTCGAGCGCATGACGAGCGACTGCGTGGTCGCCGTCTCGGCGCGGTAGCGCACGCCGCGCAGCAGCTCGCCGTCGGTGATGCCGGTGGCGACGAAGAACACGTTGTCGCCGCTGACCAGGTCGTTCGTGGAGAGCACGCGGTCCAGGTCGTGGCCCGCGTCGATCGCGCGCTGACGCTCGGCCTCGTCCTTCGGCCACAGCTTGCCCTGGATCACGCCGCCGAGGCACTTGATGGCGCAGGCGGAGATGATGCCCTCGGGCGTGCCGCCGATGCCCATGAGCAGGTCGACGCCGGTGCCCTCGCGGACGGCCATGATCGAACCGGCGACGTCGCCGTCCGAGATGAACTTGATCCGGGCGCCGGTCTCGCGGATCTCCTTGACGATGCCCTCGTGGCGGGGGCGGTCGAGGATGACGACGGTGATGTCCTCGGGCGAGGAGTTCTTCGCCTTGGCGACCCGGCGGATGTTGACCGAGACGGGGGCGTTGATGTCGACGAAGTCGGCGGCCTCGGGGCCGGTGACCAGCTTGTCCATGTAGAAGACCGCGGACGGGTCGAACATGGTGCCGCGGTCGGCGGCGGCCAGGACGGCGATGGCGTTGGGCATGCCCTTGGCGTTGAGCGTGGTGCCGTCGATCGGGTCCACGGCGATGTCGACCTCGGCGCCGGTGCCGTCGCCGACCCGCTCGCCGTTGAAGAGCATCGGGGCCTCGTCCTTCTCGCCCTCGCCGATGACGACGACGCCGTCCATCGAGACGGTGGAGATCAGGGTCCGCATGGCGTTGACCGCGGCGCCGTCCGCGCCGATCTTGTCGCCGCGGCCGACCCAGCGGCCCGCGGCCATGGCGGCGGCCTCGGTGACGCGCACCAGCTCAAGGGCCAGGTTGCGGTCGGGAGCCTCGGGGGAAACGACAAGCTCGGGCGGAAGGTTCTGGTGCTCGGTCATCGGAACGCACCTTTCTGTACGGCGACGGCCGGAAATAAGAGGGTGCTGCGACTCTATCGGTACGTCGACAAAATGAGCAGAGGGCCCCACGTATGAGCGCGAGACCGTGATGCGACCATGGGGGGCGTGGCAGGTATGCGAGGCAGGCAGACGGTACGCGGGATGATCAAGTCCCTTGGTGTGATCATGATCGCGGCGGGGGTGATGTACCTCTTCATCCCGCACGACGAGGAAGCGGCGCCGGTCAAGGCGAAGGACTACCGGGTCGAGCTCCTGACGGCCCAGCGGGCGGCGCCGTACCCGGTGCTGGCCCCCGAGGGCCTCGGCGAGGGCTGGAAGGCGACGGTCGTCTCGTACAAGCGCGAGAAGTCCGACGCGTGGCAGCTCGGCTTCCTCTCCCCGGACACGCAGTACGTGGCGATCCACCAGTCGACGGCGGCGCCGCGCGAGTACGTGCCCGAGGTCACACAGGAGGCCAAGGACACCGGGAAGACCCAGACGGTGGCCGGCAAGGTCTGGCACCGCTGGGAGGGCCCGAAGTACGACGCGCTCGTCCGCACCGAGGGCGGCGCGACGACCGTCGTCACCGGCACGGCCTCCTTCGAGCAGCTGGCCGAGATGGCCGGCGCGCTCCAGTCGAAGAAGGTCTAGGACGCGCGAAAGGGCCCCGCACTCCGAGGAGTGCGGGGCCCTTTCGTATGTCGTGCTCAGGCTCAGACGGTGGTGATGACCTCGTCGTAGGCCAGACGCGGGGAGCGCGGGAACCAGGCGTTCTCGCCGGCGTGGCCGATGTTGATGACCATCAGCGGGGTGTGGTCGTCGTCCAGGAACTCCTTCTGGACGCCGGCGAAGTCGAGACCGGTCATCGGGCCGGCGGCGAGGCCGGCGGCGCGGATGCCCAGGATGAAGTAACCGGCCTGGAGGGACGCGTTCACCGTCGCGGCCTGCTCGCGGACCGGGCGCTCCGAGAAGAAGACGTCCTTGGCCGCCGGGAAGTGCGGGAAGAGGGTGGGGAGCTCCTCGTGGAACTCGTTGTCCGCGGAGAGGATCGCGACCAGCGGGGCGGAGGCGGTCTTCGCCTGGTTGCCCTCGGCCATGTGCTTCACCAGGCGCTCGCGGGCCTCGGGGGAGCGGACCAGGGTGATGCGCAGCGGGGTCTGGTTGAAGGCGGTGGGGCCGTACTTCACCAGGTCGTAGATCGCCTGGACCTGCTCGTCGGTCACCGGCTCGTCGGTGAACGTGTTGGCGGTGCGGGCCTCGCGGAAGAGGAGATCCTGGGCTGCGGAGTCAAGGGCGAGAGACATGCTGCGTACCTTCCGGACTGCAAAGGGGGAATCGCTGGGGAGTCGCTCTTCACGACGTTCCGAGCGATGCCTCGACAGTACGCCCAAAGTTGGTGAAACTTCAACTACCTAATCCGGATAGTGATCCGCTTCACTGCCGAGCCCGAGTCTACGCCGCCGGTACGGGGGCCGGGCCCCTGCGCCGACGACTCTTCGTGCCGCGTTAACAAACCGACGTGACCGGGCTACTCCCCGTCCTCGGACTCCCCGGCCGCGCGCTCCGCCGCGAGCGAGGCGTCGAGCCGGGCCCGGGCGCCTTCGAGGCGCCGGCGACAGATCTTCGCCAGCTCCTCGCCACGCTCCCAGAGCGCGAGGGAGTCCTCCAGGGACGTTCCGCCCGCTTCGAGCCGTCGAACGACCTCGATCAGCTCGTCGCGCGCCTGCTCGTACCCGAGCGCCGCCTCTTCCGCGCTGCTGTCGACCGCCATGTGTGTCTCCACCCTCCGGTTGTTGCTTGCTTCCTTATCCCGGACCGATCAGGCCTGATCGGTCCCGGTCCCGGTCCCGGTCCCGGTCCCGGCCACGCGCCGCACCGCGAACTCGCCCTCCGCGACCCGGGCCCGCAGCTCCTCGCCGTCCGCGACCTCCTCGGGGGAGCGGACCACGGCCCCGTCCGCCCGCTGGAGGACCGCGTACCCGCGCTCCAGCGTCGCGGCGGGCGACAGCGCCCTGACCCGGGCGTGCGTGTGGGACAGCTCCGAGTCGGCCCGGTCCAGAAGGTGCCCGAGGACCCGGCGGCTGCGGGCGAGCAGCGCGTCGACCTCGGCCTCGCGGACCTCGACCATCCGCTGCGGATGCTCCATGACGGGCCGCCCGAGCGCGTGCGCGAGCCCGCGCTCCTCCCGCTCCAGGAGTCCGCGCACGGTCCGCAGCGCCCGGTCCCGGAGCCCGCGCACCCGGTCGAGCTCCTCGCCCACGTCCGGGACGACCTTCTTGGCCGCGTCGGTCGGCGTCGAGGCCCGCAGGTCGGCGACCAGGTCGAGGAGGGGCGTGTCGGGTTCGTGCCCGATGGCCGAGACCACGGGCGTACGGCACGCGGCGACGGCCCGGACGAGCTGCTCGTCCGAGAACGGCAGCAGGTCCTCGACGCTGCCGCCGCCCCGGGCGACGATGATCACGTCGACCTCCTCGTGGGCGTCGAGCTCCTTCACCGCCTGGACGACCTGCGGAACCGCCTTCACGCCCTGCACCGGCACGTTCCGCACCTCGAAGCGGACGGCGGGCCAGCGGCGGCGCGCGTTCTCCAGGACGTCCCGCTCGGCCGCCGACGCGCGCCCGCAGACGAGCCCGACGAGGTGCGGCAGGAACGGGAGCGGCTTCTTCCGGTCGAGCGCGAAGAGCCCCTCGGAGGCCAGGCCCCGCTTGAGCTGCTCCAGGCGCGCGAGGAGCTCGCCGATCCCGACCGGCTTGATCTCCACGGCCCGCAGCGAGAGCTGCCCCCGCGGCGCGTACCACTCCGGCTTCGCGTGGACGACGACCCGGGCGCCCTCGGAGACGAGGTCGGCGACGGAGTCGAAGACCTGTCTGTAGCAGGTCACGCCGATCGAGATGTCGTACGAGGGGTCCCTCAGCGTCAGGAAGACGACCCCGGCGCCGGGCCGCCGCGACAGCTGCGTGATCTGCCCCTCGACCCAGATCGCCCCGAGCCGGTCGATCCAGCCCCCGATCAGCCGGGAGACCTCACCGACGGGAAGCGGTGCTTCGGCGGACGTAGTCAGAGCCATGGACCGAGCGTAACCGCGCGGTACGACAACGTCAGGACCGCGCGGCAGCGGAGCCGTACAAGATCACGTACGTCTCCTGCTCGCGTACGCCTCCTGCTCACGTACGTCTCGTTACTCGCGTACGGCCGGTGTCCGCGTGGCCCCCTGCACCGCCAGCACCACCAGGCCCACGCCCAGCCACGCCACGCCCACCACCTGGGCCGCCGTGGACGCCTCCACGATGACCGCGACGAGGATCGCCGCGCCGAGCACGGGGACGACGACGTGCTTGAGCCAGTTCGGCGGACCCTCGGCCCGTCGCACCGCGAACCAGCCGACCACGCTCGCGTGCAGCAGGACGAAGGCCGTCAGCGCGCCGACGTCGACCACCGAGACCAGGTGGTCGAGGCCGTCGTCCCGGCTCGCCGCCCACAGCGCGGCGGTCATCGTGACCGTCGCCGACACGAGCAGCGCCACGCGCGGAACGCCCGAGTCCGTACGGGCGAGGACGTGCGGAAGGCGCCGGTCGCGGCCCATCGCGAAGAGCAGCCGCCCGCCGGCCGCCTGCCCCGCGAGGGCGGCGAAGGCCGCGCCGATCGCCTTCGAGACGGCGACGAGGTCGTGCAGCCAGCCGCCGACGGAGGCGTCGACGGCGTCGTAGAAGGCCGAGCCCTGCTTCGCCGGGTCGGCGGCGAGCTCGGCGGAGGAGACCGGTTCGAGGAGGGCGACCAGCCAGGTCTGCGCGACGAAGAGGATCCCGGCGAGGGCCAGGCAGAAGAGCACGGCCCGCGCGACCTTCGCCGAACCCCCGGTGACCTCCTCGGCGAAGGAGGCGATGGCGTCGAAGCCGAGGTACGAGAGCACGGCGACCGACACGGCCCCCAGGACGGCGGCGAGCGAGAAGCCGCTGTCGCCGGTGAGCGGCGACCACCAGTCGCGCGTGGCCCCGTCCCGTACGAGCACGACGACCGCCGAGACGACGAAGACGAGGAGGACGACGATCTCCATGGCGAGCACCGCGAAGCCGACCCGGGCCGCGGCCCGGACGCCCCACAGGTTGAGCAGGGTGGTGACGACCACGGCGATCCCGGTCCACACCCACCGGTCGACCTCGGGGACCAGCGCCTCCATGGCGATGCCGGCGAAGAGGTAGGCGACGGCGGGGATGAGGAGGTAGTCGAGCATCGCCATCCACCCGGCGATGAACCCCGGCCCCTCGCCGAGGCCCTTGCGGGCGTACGTGAAGACGGAGCCGGCCTGCGGGGCGACGCGGATCATCTGCGCGTAACTGAAGGCCGTGAACGCCATGGCGACGGTCGCCACGAGGTACACCAGTGCGACCGCGCCGTCCGACTTGGCGTCGAGGGTGCCGAAGACCCCGACGGGGGCCATCGGGGCGATGAACAGCAGTCCGTACACGACAAGGTCGCGGAACCCGAGATTCCGTCGTAGCCCCTCGTGCCCCTGGGGCTCCGCCCCCCGCGTCCCGCCGCCCGTCTCCTCAGCCATGGCGCCAGTCTCGGCCACGGCACCGGCCAAACCGCTCACCGACGCGGCCTTACGATGGGACGCATGACTGCAACGCCCGCGTCGACGCCCGAGTCCGCCCCCGTGACGAACCGCCCGAAGCGTGTCCTGCTCGCCGCTCCCCGCGGCTACTGCGCGGGCGTGGACCGTGCCGTGATCGCCGTGGAGAAGGCCATCGAGCAGTACGGGGCCCCCATCTACGTCCGCCACGAGATCGTCCACAACAAGTACGTGGTCCAGACGCTGGAGCGGAAGGGCGCGATCTTCGTCGACCAGGCGACCGAGGTCCCGCCGGGCAACATCGTGATGTTCTCCGCGCACGGCGTCGCCCCCGCCGTCCACGAGGAGGCCCGCGTCGGCCGCCTCGCGACGATCGACGCGACCTGCCCGCTGGTCACCAAGGTCCACAAGGAAGCCGTCCGCTTCGCCAACGAGGACTTCGACATCCTCCTCATCGGCCACGAGGGCCACGAGGAGGTCATCGGCACCTCCGGCGAGGCCCCCGACCACATCCAGCTGGTCGACGGCCCCGAGGACGTCGCGAAGATCGAGGTCCGCGACCCCGACCGGGTCGTCTGGCTCTCCCAGACCACGCTCTCGGTCGACGAGACGATGGAGACGGTCGACGCGCTGAAGGAGAAGTTCCCGAACCTGATCTCCCCGCCGTCCGACGACATCTGCTACGCCACGCAGAACCGCCAGACCGCGATCAAGGAGCTCGCCGGCCAGGCCGAGCTCGTGATCGTCGTCGGCTCGAAGAACTCCTCGAACTCGATCCGCATGGTCGAGGTCGCCAAGCAGGCCGGCGTCCCCGCCGCGTACCTCGTCGACTTCGCGAGCGAGATCGACGAGGCCTGGCTGGAGGGCGTGACCAGCGTCGGCCTCTCCTCCGGCGCCTCCGTCCCGGACGTCCTCGTGCAGGAGGTCCTGGAGTGGCTGTCCGAGCGCGGCTACGCGGACGTCGAGATCGTGAAGACGGCCGACGAGTCGCTGACCTTCTCCCTCCCGAAGGAGCTCCGGAACAAGGACCTGCGGGCGGTCGCGGAGAGCCTCGGCAAGAACGGGTAAGACCGTGCCGCGGCCCGTACGGTAGGTCCATGAACGACTTCGTCAGCCTCTTCGGAGTGGACATCGGCGGCTCGGGCATCAAAGGTGCCCCCGTGGACCTGGAGCGCGGCGCGCTCGCCGAGGAGCGCCACAAGGTACTGACCCCACAGCCCGCCACACCCGACGGTGTGGCGGGCTGTGTCGCGGAGGTCGTGGAGCACTTCGGCTGGACGGGCCCGGTGGGGGTGACCTTCCCCGGCGTGGTGACCGGCTCCACGATCCGTACGGCGGCGAACGTCGACAAGTCCTGGATCGGCGTCGACGCGGGCACCCTGCTCTCGGACCGGCTGGGCGGACTCCCCGTGACCGTCCTGAACGACGCGGACGCGGCCGGCGTCGCCGAGATGACCTTCGGCGCGGGCCGGGGCCGCAAGGGCACGGTGATCCTGCTGACCCTGGGCACGGGCATCGGCTCGGCCCTCTTCGTGGACGGCCGGCTCGTCCCGAACACGGAGCTCGGCCACCTGGAGCTGAAGGGCCACGACGCGGAGAAGCGGGCGTCGACGAAGGCGAAGGACGACGAGGGCCTGACCTGGGAACACTGGGCGAAGCGGCGGCTGACCAAGTACCTCGCCCACGTGGAGATGCTGTTCTCGCCGGAGCTGTTCATCATCGGCGGCGGCGTGAGCCGCAAGGCGGACAAGTTCCTGCCCCTGATCGAGGGCATCCGCGCGGAGATCGTCCCCGCGGAGCTGCAGAACAACGCGGGGATCGTGGGAGCGGCGATGACGGCGGCGAAGGCCTGAGGGGTCTCGGGGCCGGCTGAGAGGTCAGGTCTCGGAATCGGCTGAGAGGTCTCGGGGCCGGCGCTTCGGCGGCGCCGGCCTCCGCCGCCGCTGCCCCATGTCCACGACCTTCCGTACGCAGGTGATCAGCCCGGCGACGAGCGTGCCGCCGTACAGCCAGCCCGCGTGGACGGCGAGGGCCGTGACCACGGCCATGGCCTGGCCGCCGAGTCCGCCCGTACCGCCGGCGATGGGGACGACGCCGACGGCGAAGGCGATGGGGACGGCGATGGGGGCCGTGACCAGGTCGGCGGTACGGACCCAGAGGGCGGTGAGGGCGCTGACGGGCAGGAACAGCAGCCCGAAGACGAGGGGCGAGCCGTCCAGGAGCAGCCGGTCGAGGAAGCCGACGACCAGCATGGCGACGGAGGCGAAGAGCCCGGCGCCGAGCCCCGTGAGGCGGGGGGAGGGCAGCCGGCGGAGGGCGAGGACGACCGGCGGTACGGGCCGGGCGGCGGCAGCACCGCCCATCGCGGCCCGCGCGGAGCCGCCGCCCACCGCGGCCCGGGCGGCGACGGGCTCGAACCGGCCGGCACCGACGGGCCGGGAGTCCGGCCCGCCCGGCCGCAGGCCTCGGGCGCGGTACACGGCCGCGCCCCCCTCCAGAATCACGCCCTCCACACGGGCACCCTGAGACTCGGCGGGTGCCGCGGGCGCTTTCGGGGGCGCGGAAACGGGGTTCCGGGGCCGTCGGCGGCCGGGCGGCTGACTAGTCCTGTGCTGCTCCACACCACCAACGTAGGTCGGGAAGGGCCGGGAAACGGGTCCGGGACACGCCCTTTGGGTGACCTTGACCCGGAGATCACCGGGATCCCGGGAGGCGGGCGGCGTCACCGCCCACCGCGACCCGCCCGTAAACTGGGGGATCGGCCCACCATCCACACTTCAGGAAGTCGCCACCGTGTCGCTCACGATCGGAATCGTCGGTCTGCCGAATGTCGGCAAGTCGACCCTGTTCAACGCCCTGACCAAGAACGACGTGCTGGCGGCCAACTACCCGTTCGCCACGATCGAGCCCAACGTCGGCGTCGTCGGTGTCCCCGACGCCCGCCTGACGAAGCTCGCCGAGATCTTCGGCTCGCAGCGCGTCCTCCCGGCGACGGTCGACTTCGTCGACATCGCCGGCATCGTGCGCGGCGCGAGCGAGGGCGAGGGCCTCGGCAACAAGTTCCTCGCGAACATCCGCGAGTCGGACGCGATCTGCCAGGTCATCCGCGCCTTCAAGGACGAGAACGTCGTCCACGTCGACGGCAAGGTCTCGCCGAAGGACGACATCGAGACGATCAACACGGAGCTGATCCTCGCGGACCTCCAGACGATCGAGAAGGTCCTCCCGCGCCTCCAGAAGGAGATGCGGATCAAGAAGGACACGGCGCCGAAGGTCGCCGCGGTCGAGGCCGCCCAGGCGATCCTGGAGAAGGGCGACACCCTCTTCTCCCAGGGCATCGTCCAGGGCTCGGAGAAGGCGGAGCTCCTCCACGACCTCCACCTCCTCACCACGAAGCCCTTCCTCTACGTCTTCAACGTCGACGAGGACGAGCTGACGGACGAGGCCTTCAAGGCCGAGCAGAGCGCCCTGGTCGCCCCGGCCGAGGCCATCTTCCTCAACGCCAAGCTGGAGCAGGACCTCGCCGAGCTCGACGAGGCGGACGCCATGGAGCTCCTGGAGTCCGTCGGCGCCGAGGAGCCCGGCCTCGCCATCCTCGCCCGCGTCGGCTTCGCCACCCTCGGCCTCCAGACCTACCTGACGGCCGGCCCGAAGGAATCCCGCGCCTGGACGATCAAGCAGGGCGCGACGGCCCCCGAGGCGGCCGGTGTCATCCACACCGACTTCCAGAAGGGCTTCATCAAGGCCGAGGTCATCTCCTTCGCCGACCTGGTCGAAACCGGCTCGGTAGCCGACGCCCGCGCCGCCGGCAAGGCCCGCATGGAGGGCAAGGAGTACGTCATGCAGGACGGCGACGTGGTGGAGTTCCGCTTCAACGTCTAGTCACGGGTGACTCCGTAAGAGAACAGGGCCGGACTCGAAGGAGTCCGGCCCTGTTCGCGTGTCCGCCCGCCGGTCCGCGCTCAGCCCGTGCGGGGCGGTGTGAGCTTGTCGAGGTCCAGGGTGACCTCGAAGGGGACGGGGCGGGTGAGGGTGCCGCGGAAGATTCCGGCGGGGGCGTAGGCGCCGGTGGGTTCGTCGAGCTCGTAGACGTGGACGACGGGTGATCCGTCCTCGTCCTCGACGCGCCAGTAGTGCGGGATGCCGGCCTCCGCGTACTTGCGGAGCTTCACCGTGCGGTCGCGGTGGGCGGACTCGGGGGAGACGACCTCGATGACGAGCTGGATGTGCTCCGGGGCGTACCAGGTGCGGTCGGGGTCGTAGGGCAGGCTGGTCAGCAGGAGGTCCGGCTCGGGGCGGTTGCGTGCGTCGAGGCGGATGGTCATCTCCCGCTCGACCTCGAAACCGGCCGGTGTCTGTGCCATGAGCGCGGTGGTCAGGGCGGTGACGAGGCGGCCGTGCCAGGCCCGCTGGGGCGACATCATGAAGACGAGGGCTCCGTCGATCAGTTCAGTGTGGCGCGGCGCCTCGGGGAGGCGGTCGAGGTCCTCCGCGAACCAGCCTTCCGCGCGCGGCGGGCGCATCCAGTCGGGCAGTGAGGTCATGCGGCAAGCCTAGGGCTTGACCGGCCACGGGGCGTCGTCCGCGGGCTCAGGGCGCCATCCCCGTCTTCGCGCCCGCGCCGCACAGGGGGAGCACCGTCAGGCCCGGGTGGGGTGGGGTGGTGCGGATGGCTGCCCAGCAGGCTGCCGCCGTGGGTTCGACGAAGAGGCCTCGGTGGGCCAGGTCCTGTTGGGCGGTGCGGATGTCGGTGTCGGTGACCGTCAGGAACGTGCCGCCGGTGGCGCGTACCGCTTCGAGGATCTGGCGGGCGCGGGGCGGGGCGGTGATCGCGATGCCTTCGGCGAGGGTGGGGCGGGACGGGGTCGGGGGGAGGGTGTCCGTGTCCGCGTGGAAGGCCCGGGCCAGGGGGGAGACCGGTTCGGCCTGGACCGCCACCAGGGTGGGGCGGGAGTCGGTGAGGCCCTGGGCGCGGAGTTCGGTCAGGGCCAGGGCCGCGCCCAGGAGGAGGGTGCCGTTGCCCACCGGGACCACGATCGTGTCCGGGAGCCGGCCGCCCAGGTCCTCCCAGAGTTCGAGGACGTACGTCTTCGTGCCCTGGAGGAAGTACGGGTTGTAGACGTGCGAGGCGTAGAAGGTGCGCGGGGCGTTCGCCGCCTCCCGCGCGGCGCTCGCCGTGGCCTCGCGGTCGCCGGCCACCTCGACCACCTCCGCTCCGTGCGCCCTGATCTGCTCCAGCTTCTTCGGGCTGGTGCCCTCGGGGACGTACACCGTCGTGGCCAGGCCCGCCCGCGCCCCGTACGCCGCCACCGCCGTGCCCGCGTTGCCGCTGCTGTCCGCCACCATCCGGTCCACCAGGCCCAGGCGGGCGAGGCGCAGGGCGTGGGCGGCGAGCATCACCGCGCCCCGGTCCTTGAAGGAGAGGGTCGGCATCAGGAAGTCGAGTTTGGCCGAGACGGTGTCGGTGAGGGGGACGAGGGGCGTGCGGCCCTCGCCGAGGGTGACCTCGGGGGCGTACGGCATCACGGGGAGCGCTTCCGTGTAACGCCAGAGGGAATTCGTGCGGGGCGCGAGGGCGGGGAGGGGCGGGAGGGGAGGGTGGGGTTCCGGCGTCTCCAGGTCCCAGGGGCCGCCGCACTTCGGGCAGCACCAGGTCAGCGCGGTCGTGGGGGACCGGACGTCGCAGTTCCGGCAGAGGTAGGTGTCCGTGGGGGTGCTCATGGGGTCAGCGTGTCAGCCGTGTGTCGGCCGCGTGTCCCGTTCGCCGTGCCTCTTGTGAGATTCCTATGGATCCGTCAATCTTTCGATCGGCAGGCGGACTTGAAGAAATCGTGACTTGTCATGGGCATGTCTTTAAGTATGCCCTCGCGTCGTCACGTGCCTCCCGTGCGCCCGCCACACCCCCACAGCAACGCACCACCAATGAGGAGGACCCCTCACATGTCAGTGATGCGTGATCCACAGCGCCGCAGCCGGCTCGCGGCGGCCGCGGCCGTCGCCGTCGTCGCCCTCGCCCTCGGCTCCGCCTCCACCCTCCCGGCCGCCGCCTCACCGGCCGCCGCCGAGGGCGTCATCGAGAACGCCGGAGCCGAAGGCGCCATCCCCGGCAGCTACATCGTCACCCTCGACGAGTCCGCCCAGGCGGAGACCGCCAAGGGCCGGGCGGTCGCCGCCAGGTTCGGCGCGAAGATCGAGCGGACGTACACCGCCGCGCTCAACGGCTACGCCGTCGCGCTCTCCGAGGCGCAGGCGAAGAAGCTCGCGGCCGACCCCGCCGTGAAGTCCGTCGTCCAGAACCGCGTCTTCACCGTCGACGCCACCCAGCCGTCGCCGCCCTCCTGGGGCCTCGACCGCATCGACCAGAAGGCGCTCCCGCTCAACCAGAGCTACACCTACCCGGACAGCGCGGGCCAGGGCGTCACCGCGTACATCATCGACACCGGCGTGCGGATCTCGCACACCGACTTCGGCGGCCGCGCCTTCAACGGCTACGACGCCATCGACAACGACAACGTCGCCCAGGACGGCCACGGCCACGGCACGCACGTCGCCGGTACGGTCGCGGGCACCTCGTACGGCGTCGCGAAGAAGGCGAAGATCGTCGCCGTCCGCGTGCTCAACAACCAGGGCTCCGGCACCACCGCGCAGGTCGTCGCCGGCATCGACTGGGTCACGCAGAACGCCGTGAAGCCCGCCGTCGCCAACATGAGCCTCGGCGGCGGCGTCGACACCGCGCTCGACACGGCCGTGAAGAACTCGATCGCCTCCGGCGTCACCTACGCCGTCGCCGCGGGCAACGACAACTCCAACGCCTCCAACTACTCCCCGGCGCGCGTCGCCGAGGCCATCACCGTCGGTTCCACGACCAACACCGACGCCCGCTCCAGCTTCTCGAACTACGGCTCGGCCCTGGACATCTTCGCCCCCGGATCCAACATCACCTCGTCCTGGGGCACGGGCGACACCGCCACCAACACCATCTCCGGTACGTCCATGGCGACCCCGCACGTCGCCGGCGCCGCCGCCCTCTACCTGGCGGACAACCCGACGGCGACCCCCGCGCAGGTCTCCACGGCCCTCGTGAACGCCGCCACCCCGAACGTCGTCACCAGCCCCGGCACCGGCTCCCCGAACCGGCTCCTGTACGTCGGCGGCGGCACCACCACCCCGCCCGGGCCGCGCTTCGAGAACACCGCCGACTTCGCCATCGCCGACAACACGACCGTCGAGTCCCCGGTCACCGTCAGCGGCGTCTCCGGCAACGCCCCGGCCACCCTCCAGGTCCCGGTCAACATCGTCCACACCTACATCGGCGACCTCCAGGTCCAGCTGATAGCCCCCGACGGCACCGCCTACACGCTGAAGGCGTACGGCACCGGCGGCAGCTCGGACAACATCAACACCACCTACACCGTGAACGCCTCCTCCGAGGTCGCCAACGGCACGTGGAAGCTCCGCGTCTCCGACAACGCCGCCGCGGACGTCGGCAAGATCGACTCCTGGGCCCTGCAGTTCTGAGCCCGTAGCAGTACGTAGTCAGGGGGCGGTCTCCTTCGGGAGGCCGCCCCTTCCGTACGATGTGCGACCGATCGTTTGTTCGTGTCAGTCGCCCCTAGGAGCACCCCGCCGTGGAGCCGACCCCGCCGCACCAGCCGCCGCAGCCTCCGCAGTTGCAGCCTCCGCAGCAGGGCGGCTGGCCCGCCCCGCAGGCCCCCGGCCCGTACACCTCGCCCGGGATGCCGTACGCCCCCGGCCCCTACGGCATCCCGCCCCGGCCCACCACCAACGGGCTCGCGGTCGCCTCCTTCGTCACCGGGTTCGTCTGCTGCCTCCCGCCGCTCGGCCTGGTCCTCGGCCTCTTCGCCCTCCCGCAGATCAAGAAGAAGGGGCAGCGCGGCAAGGGCTTCGCGATCACCGGAATCGTCCTCTCCGCCGTCAGCTGCCTGCTCGTCGTCCTCGGCTTCGCCACCGGCGCGTTCCGCGCGATAGGCGAGGAGTTCAAGGAGGGCATGGACGAGGCCGCGCGCACCAAGACGCCGTTCTCGCTGCGCACCGGGCAGTGCTTCGACGAGGGTGCCAGGGACGGGGGCGAGGTGACCGACGTCGAGGTCCTCGACTGCGACCAGCCCCACGAGGGCGAGGTCACCGGTGGCTTCAAGCTCATCGGCTACGCCAAGTGGCCGGGGGAGAAGGAGATCTTCGAGCAGGCCGACGAACGCTGCGACACGGTGAACCTCGCCTACGCGAGGGACTCCTGGGCCATCCCCGAGCGGCTCCTGGTCTCCTACTACTACCCGACCAAGGAGAGCTGGCGCACCGGCGACCGGACCGTGACCTGCACGTTCGCCACCGACAAGAAGCCCGTCACGGGGTCGGTACGGGCGGACGCGACCACCCTGACCGCCGACCAGCTGGCCTTCCTCACGGCGCTCAACCCGGTCGAGGAGGCCGGCTACCGGGAGCCCGAGGAGGACCCGGACGAGGACTTCGCGGGGAACAAGGCCTGGGCGAAGGAGATGCTGACGGCGATCGACGGAGCCCGGACGGGGCTCGACGCCCAGAGCTGGCCCGGCGCCTCCACGGCCCCCGTCGCGGCGCTCGGGAAGGAGCTCGACGAGGCCTCGGCGCTGTGGAAGAAGCTCGCCACGGCGCCCGACGCGGACGCGTACTGGGACGCGTACGACGCGGCCTGGGACGCCCTGCCCGAGGACCTCGGCGCCGACGCGCGGACCGGTCTCGGCCTGACGGACACCCTGCCGGAGCGGGACGGCGGCGGCGCGACCGGCGGCGGGGCGACCGGCGGCGGGACCGGCTCCGCCTGAGCGGTACGGGAACGGGGCCGGGTCTCGTCAGGAGACCCGGCCCCGTCGCGTGCGGACCGGGTGCCGTGGCCCGGGGTCACGAGGGCCCGTGACCGACCGTCGTGACCCCGGGACGCACTGCCGGAGGGGGGCCGGTCCGCGGTTCAGGGGGAGGAACCTTCCTCGCGCCTCAGCGGCGGGTGAGGCCCCGGTCGATCGCGGTGATCAGTTCGCCGTCCGCCGTGTCGGCGTCGAGCGACCAGACCATGGCGCCGCCCAGGCCCGTCCGGCGGACGTACTCCGCCTTGGTGCGCAGCACCGTCGGGTCGTCGTAGGTCCACAGGGTGGTGCCGTCGAACAGCCAGGCGTGGCCGTTCCGGTGGCCCCGGTAGAGCGTGTACGTCCCCGATTCGGCGAGCTTCTTGAGGTGCTTGTAGTCCTCCGTGCCGGCCACCCAGGTCGCCGGGGCGGGGCCGGCCGCGGGCTGGCCCAGGCCGTCGCCGCCGCCCGTGACGCCGGTCCAGCCCTGGCCGTAGAAGGGCATGCCGACCACGAGCTTGTGGGCGGGGGCGCCGCGCCGCAGCCAGGACTTCACGGTCCCCTCGACGCTCCAGTCGTTCTTCGCGAAGAGCGCGGACTGCTGGGCCGTGGTCGTCTCGCCGGAGACGTGGAAGTCGTAGCCCTGGAGGTTCACGAAGTCGAAGTCCCGCATGATCGCCGCGACTTCGAAGCCCGCGTCGATCTTGGCGGGCGCCGTCGGCACGTACGCGCTGAGGTCGAAGTGCGTGCGCTTCGGCAGCGAGCGCCCGTACGCGTCGAGCTGCGTGCGGAACTCCCGTACGAGCTTGGTGAAGTTGGGCTTGTCCTCGGGGCGGATCACGTTCCCCGGGTTGCCCTCCGAGCCGGGCCACTCCCAGTCGAGGTCGATGCCGTCGAAGACCCCGGCGGCCGCCCCGGCGCCGCCGCGCGCGCCGTCTGCGGGGAGGTTGCCCTTGAGGAAGAGGTCGATGCAGGAGGCCACGAGGGCCTTGCGTCCGGCCTGGGTGCGCACGGCGTCGGAGAAGTGCGCCGATCCGCTCCAACCGCCCAGCGAGATCATGACTTTGAGGTTCGGGTGCAGCGCCTTCAGCTCGCGCAGCTGGTTGAAGTTTCCGGCGATCCGCTGCTCGGCGGTGTCGGCGACGCCGTCCACGGAGTTGGCGGCGTCCACCGGGCGCACGTAGTCGGCCCAGGTGTCGGGGGTGGCGCACTTGCCGTCCGAACTGACGACGCCGAACGCGTAGTTGATGTGGGTGAGCTTGGCGGCCGTGCCGCTCGTCTCCAGGTCCTGGACCTGGAAGTCCCGTCCGTAGATGCCCCATTGGGTGAAGTACCCGACGCGCTTGAGGGCGGGGGAGGGGTGGGCGGGGGCGGAGGGGCGTTCGTGGGCGCTCGCGGTGGGCGTCAGGGTCGCGAGGAGGCCGAGGGTGGCCGCGGCCGCGGCACCGAGGGTCAGCTTCGTGAAGGCTCTGGGGCGCATGGGCTCGTTCCTGTGGGAGCGGAGGGAGCTTGCGGGGTGGAGCTGTGCGTGGAGCTGTGCGTGGAGCTGTGCGTGGAGCTCGGCGATGGACGTGCTGGCACAGGAAAGTATTGGTCTGGACCAATGAGGTCAAGGGGTCAGGTGCCACTTACTCCCGGTGACCGGCGGTAGCAAGCCCCCCACCAGGCAGTCATCACTTCGAGTGAAACTTTGGCCCATGCTTGCGCTCGGCGACCCTCGGTTGTCACTCTGTAGCTGTAAGTCAACCTGAGGGGAGTGTCCTGTGACGTTCGGTGAGCAGCCCGCCTATCTGCGCGTGGCGAGCGATCTGCGGGAGAAGATCGCGAACGGCTCGCTTCCGCCACACACGCGTCTCCCGTCGCAGGCCCGCATCCGCGAGGAGTACGGGGTCTCGGACACCGTGGCCCTCGAAGCCCGCAAGGTGCTCATGGCGGAGGGGCTCGTCGAGGGCCGCTCCGGCTCGGGGACGTATGTGCGCGAGCGCCCGGTGCCGCGCCGGATCGCCCGCTCCGGCTACCGCCCCGCGTCCGGCGCCACCCCGTTCCGGCAGGAGCAGGCGATCGAAGGGGCCCGCGGGACCTGGGAGTCGAGCAGCGCGCAGGAGCCGGCCAGCGCCGAGGTGGCCGCGCGGCTCGACATCGAGCCGGGCGACCGCGTGATGCGCACGCGGTACGTGTACCGGGACGGGGGCGAGCCGATGATGGTCTCCACCTCCTGGGAGCCCCTCGCCGTCACGGGGCGGACACCCGTGATGCTGCCCGAGGAGGGCCCGCTCGGCGGCTGCGGTGTCGTGGAGCGCATGGCCGCGATCGACGTCGTCGTGGACAACGTGGTGGAGCAGGTCGGCGCCCGGCCCGGGCTCGCCGAGGAGCTCGTCGAGCTCGGCGGCGTGCCGGGGCACGTGGTGATGGTCGTCGAGCGGACGTACTACGCGTCGGGGCGGGCCGTCGAGACGGCGGACGTCGTGGTCCCGGCGGACCGCTACCGGATCTCGTACCACCTGCCGGTCAGATGACGGCCCGTCGGGTGGCCGGTCCGGTGAGCGGGGTCCGTCGTCCGGGGCGTGTTTCCGTGAGTTAACCGCACGTCGGGGCGCGTAACCGGCCCGCAATCGCGCGTTGTGACGTGCCGTCACGACCGGCTCCTACGTTCCTGGTCCGTACCCGCGATCCGGTCGGACCACAGGAGCCCTCATGACGGACACGGCCCTCACTTCTGCCTCGGGGGGTGCGGTCTCCCCGCCGCCCCCGTCCCCGACGCCGCCCCGCCGCAGCTATGCCAAGCTCGCCGCCGACGAGAGCCGCGAGGACTACTCGCTGCGCTACGCCCCGCACTCCTTCCGGCGCTGGTCGCCGGTGACCGTGGCCGGGACGGCGCTCGGCGGCATCGCCTACCTCGCCGACTTCGCGATCGGCGCCTCGATCGTCTTCACCTACGGCTTCACCAGCGGTTTCGCCTCGATCCTCACCGCCGCCGCGATCATCTTCCTCACCGGCATCCCCATCGCCCGGGCCTGCGCCAAGTACGGCCTGGACATGGACCTGATCACGCGAGGCGCGGGCTTCGGCTACTTCGGCTCCACCCTCACCTCCCTCATCTACGCCTCCTTCACCTTCATCTTCTTCGCGCTCGAGGGCTCGATCATGGCCCAGGCCATGCACCAGGCCGTCGGCCTTCCCGTCGAGATCGGCTACCTCGTCACCACGCTGATCGTCATCCCGATCGTCTTCCGCGGGATGGGCGCGCTCGCGAAGGTCCAGGCCTGGACCCAGCCGATCTGGATCATCGGCATGGTCCTCCCGTTCGTCGTCCTCGCCTTCGAGGCCCCCGACGCCTGGGGCGCCTTCGCCTCCTTCGGCGGTACGGAGGGGGCCGGCGCGGGCTTCTCGTGGGTCGGCTTCGGTCTCGGCACCGGCATCGCGCTCTCCCTCATCGCCCAGATCGGCGAGCAGGCCGACTACCTGCGCTTCATGCCGGCGAAGACGGAGACGAACCGCCGCCGGTGGAACCTCGCCGTGCTCGCGGCCGGACCCGGCTGGGTGATCATCGGCGCGGCCAAGCAGCTCGGCGGGGCCTTCCTCGCCTTCGTCGCCCTGGAGGCCGTCGGCAAGACCCACGCCCTGGAGCCGATCGCCCCGCAGATCGAGGCGCTCAAGCCCTGGCTCGGCACCTTCGCGCTGCCCGCCGCCGCGCTCTTCGTGATCGTCTCCCAGGTCAAGATCAACGTCACCAACGCCTACAGCGGCTCGCTGTCCTGGTCGAACTTCTTCTCCCGCGTCACCCACCGCCACCCCGGCCGCGTCTGGTACATCTTCCTCAACCTCGCCATCGCGCTGACGCTGATGGAGATGAACATGTTCGCGGCCCTGGGCAAGCTGCTCGGGTTCTACTCCAACGTCGGCATCGCCTGGATCGCCGCCGTCGCCGCCGACCTCGTCATCAACAAGCGGGCCGGCTGGAGCCCGCCGTACATCGAGTTCAAGCGCGCCTACCTGTACGCGGTGAACCCGGCCGGCTTCGGGGCGATGGTCATCGCCTCCGTCGTCTCGATCCTCGCCTTCTTCGGCCTCTTCGGCACCTACGCGGAGGCGTTCTCCACCTTCATCGCCGCCGGGCTCGCCCTCGTCCTCTGCCCGCTGATCGCCTGGGCCACCAAGGGCCGCTACTACCTGGCCCGCCCGAACCCGGTGAACGGACCGGGCGTCGACGTGGCCGACGTGCGGGCGACCCACACGTGCGCCGAGTGCGAGACGGCGTACGAGCTCCCCGACATCGCCGACTGCCCGGTCCGCTCGGGCCCCGTCTGCTCCCTCTGCTGCTCGCTCGACGCGACCTGCGGCGACGTCTGCCGCAAGGACCCGGAGGGCGCCGGGGCGCCGGTCCTGCTGCCCGTACCCACGCTGCCCTCGCGGACAGCCGAGGCGTGACGTTCGGCCTCCCTCCGTCGGTTACCGGCCGATCCGTATCTCTTTGTGCAAACACATATCCGCTGAGTGAAGGTCAGGCGTAAGCTCCGGCATATGCGGATTGCGGTTGCGGAGGGAGAAGCCTGATGGGCGACAGCGGGGCCCTTCTTACCTGGGTCGTCGTGCGACAGGACGACAACGGCAACCGCTATCGGGTGGGCCGGTACGAGACCGAGGACGAGGCCCGGAAGATGGCGGACAGCCTCGATTCCCGGGGACACAAGCAGCTGTACTGGGTCGAGCGGGTCGGCAGCCCCGCGCTCTGAACCGTGCGACGTCTAGTCTCGCGGTCATGACGGAACAGCACCAGACTCATCCGCCCGTCGTGGTCGTCGTCGCGGGCGCCGTGTACGACCGGGGGCGCCTGCTCGCCGCGCGCCGCAGCGCCCCCGTCGAGCTCGCCGGCCGTTGGGAGCTCCCCGGCGGCAAGCTCGAACCGGGCGAGAGTCCCGAAGAAGCCCTGGTCAGGGAGTTGCGCGAGGAGCTCGGCGTCGAGACCGAGCCCGGCGAGCGGATCCCCGGAGAGTGGCCGCTCAAGCCCGGTTACGTCCTCCGGGTGTGGACCGCCCGGCTGCTCTCCGGCGAGCCGCGCCCCCTGGAGGACCACGACGAGCTCCGCTGGCTCGCCCGGCACGAGCTGGACTCGGTCGACTGGCTCGACCAGGACCGCCCCGCCGTGGCCGAGGCGGCGCTGCGTCTTCCGGAGACCGCCCCGGAGACCGCCCCGGGGATCGCTTCGGAAACCGCTCCGGAAGCCGTCCCGGACGCGAGCGGCGCCTGATCCGAGGCGTGTGTGCGCCCCACGGCCCGGTTTCTACGCCGTTCGTGCCACCGTGCGCCCGTGCCTGCGCCCTACGCGATATCCCGCCCCGAATTCCGGGTATGTCCAGAATGACCCCCTGGGGGAGTGCTGGGGTCTTCCTGCTGACACACGGCTGGGGAAGTGATCGGGTGTGATCGACACCGACGGCGGCCGCGCCGAGTGGACCTTCCCGGCAGAGGCCGATGCCGTGCGCACCGCCCGTCACGCGGTGCGCGAGGCGCTCAGGGCCTGGGACCTCGACGCGGCCCTCGGTGACGTGACCGTCCTGCTGGTCAGCGAGCTGGTGACCAACTCCCTGCAGCACGCCTCCGGGCCCATCGGGGTCCGTCTCGTCCGCCCTCACCCGCCCGGCATCGACCCCGGGGACGGGCCCGCCCCGCCCTCCGCCCTGCTCGTGGAGGTTTCCGATCCGCTTCCGGATCCCCCGACGGAACGGTCGGCCGGGCCCGAGGACGAAGGGGGGCGCGGACTCGGGCTCGTGGCCTGTTCCGCTCGGCGCTGGGGGACCCGTAAGGGAAGGACGGGCAAAACCGTATGGTTCGAGCTGGCTCTCCCTGGTGAGTAAACAGGGAGGGACAACGATCACCGGTACTCGCCGTGGAGGGGACGAAGCGACCGAGACCACCCTGTGATCGTGAACGTCGTGCCGTCGGGGCCTGCCGTATTGAATACTGCGGGCATGGCCGGTCCGGTGCGGTGAGCTGGAGGGGACGGTCGCGTGAGCGAGATATCCGAGACGGCGAGCGGCGTCGTGTGGCAGAGCAGCCCGCCCGGCTCGATCTATGACTACATCCGGGTCGCGTCCTTCTCGATCGGGCCCGACGGCCTCGTCGAGCAGTGGAGCAGGCGGGCCGTGGACCTCTTCGGCGTGACCGCCGAACAGGCGATGGGGAAGGATCCCGTCGATGCCTTCATGCCCTCCGACCTGCGAGAGCGTGCCCACCGGCGGGTCCGGGAGATCCTCGACGGCAAGGAGTGGACGGGCCTGGTCCCGTTCCGCATGCCGGGGGAGGACGAGCCCCGCGGCATCGCCGAGATGTACGTGATGCCGAGCGAGACCGAGACCGGTGAGCGGGCCGCGCTGTGCATCGTCGTCGACGTCCGCGCCCTGCGCCGTATCGAGACCGACCTCGCCGCCTCCCAGGCGATTTTCGGCCAATCCCCCTTCGGCTTTCTCCTCTTCGGCACGGACCTCACGGTGCAGCGGGCCAACCAGCGCTTCGCGACCGTCTTCGGCGGCTCCGCCGACGACCACCGGGGCCGTACCGTCCACGACTACCTCGCCCGCTCCGAGGCCGACCGGATGACCGCCGCCCTCCGCAAGGTCCTGGAGACCGGCGACTCCGTCACCGACCTCCAGATCGTCGGCGCCGCCCCCGGCGCCCGCGACCGGCGCCACTGGTCCATCAACCTCTACCGCGTCCACAGCGGCTCCGGCCGCCCGATCGGCGTCGCCGGCCTCGGCGTCGACGTCACCCGCCGGCACAACGCGGCCCGCGAGGCCGCCAGCGCCCGCCGGAACCTCGCCCTCCTCAACGAGGCCGGAGCCCGCATCGGGAACTCCCTCGACCTGGAGGCCACCGCCCGCGAGCTCCTCGACGTCGCCGTCCCCGGCTTCTGCGACCTCGCCTCCGTCGACCTCTACCAGGGCCTCCTGACCGGCGACGAGGCCCCGCCGGGCCGCTGGGGCAGCTCCCACGACGTCGGATACGGGGCCGGCAGCGCCGAGCTCCGCCGGGTCGCCCACGCCAGCGCCGTGTCGGACACCCCCCGCAGGACCGACGAGGGTCACGGCCCCGACAGCGGCTGCGGACCCGTCCCGATCGAGGTCGGGGCCGTCCACCGCTTCCCCTTCAACTCGCCGTGCGCCGGAGCGCTGCGCACCGGCCGGCTCAGGACCGTGCCCGGCGGCGAGGGGGAGCTCGTCCAGTCCACCCTGGTCGTCCCGATGGTCGCGCACGACATCGTCGTCGGCCTCGTCCAGTTCTCCCGGACGAAGGGCAGCGAACCCTTCGGGGAACGGGACCGGGCCCTCGCCGTCGAGCTCGCCGCCCGCGCCGCCGTCTGCATCGACAACGCGCGCCTCTACCGCCGCGAGCACGAGCGGGCCCTCATCCTCCAGCGCAGCCTCCTCCCGCCCGGCGACCCCGAGGCCGCCGGCCTCGACATCGCCTGCCGCTACCTCCCCGGCACCGCCGCCACCGAGGTCGGCGGCGACTGGTTCGACGTCATCGAACTGCCGGGACACCGCACCGCCCTCGTCATCGGCGACGTCATGGGCCGCGGCCTGCGCGCCGCCGTCGCCATGGGCGAACTGCGCACCGCCGTCCGCACCCTCGCCCAGCTCGACCTGGAGCCGGCCGAGGTCCTCTCCCACCTCGACGAGATCGCCCGCGGCCTCGGCGCCCCCATCGGCGCCCAGCAGTCACGGGCGACGAAGTCGCAGAAGTCGCGCGGCCCCGAGCTGTCCGAGGTCTACCTCGCGACCTGCGTGTACGCGGTCTACGACCCGGTCACCCGGCGCTGTACGTTCGCCAACGCGGGCCACCTCCCGCCGGTGGTCGTCGCGCCCGGCCGGGACGCCGTCCTCCTCGACGTACCGCCGGGGATGCCGCTCGGCGTCGGCGGCGAACCCTTCGAGGAGGTCGAGGTCGAGCTGCCCGAGGGCGCGCTCCTCGCGCTCTACACGGACGGGCTCGTCGAGTCCCGCGACCACCCGCTCGACGAGGGGCTCAGCGCCTTCCGGCGGGCCCTCGCCGACCAGGACCGTCCCCTGGAGGACGTCTGCGACCGGGTCCTGACCAGCCTCGACACCGGGCACGGCGAGGACGACATCGCCCTCCTCATGGCCCGTATCCAGGGCCTGCCCAGCGAGGCCGTCGGCGACTGGCGGCTCCCCAGGGAGCCCCGCTCGGTGGGCAGGGCCCGCGAGCTCGCCCGTGCCCAGCTGCGCGCCTGGGACCTCGACCCGCTCGTCGACACCGTCGAACTCCTCGTCAGCGAGCTCGTCACCAACGCCCTGCGCTACGGCGAGGGGGAGATACGGCTCCGCCTGCTGCGCGACCGGACCCTCGTCTGCGAGGTCTGGGACGCGGGGCTCGTCCAGCCCCGGCGGCGCCGGGCCAAGGACACCGACGAGGGCGGCCGGGGGCTCCAGCTGGTCGGGCTGCTCAGCTCCTCGTGGGGATCGCGCCGCACCCCGCGCGGCAAGACGGTCTGGTTCGAGCTCGCCCTGCCGGACGGGGAGGGGGCGGCGGAGCCCACGGTGGAGCAGCTGCTCAGCATGTTCTGAGACGCCGGGGAAGACGCCGGGGCAGACGAAGGGCATACGCCGGGGCAGACGAAGGGCAGACGCCGGGGGATCACTGCTTCAGCGCGGCCAGCCTGGCCTCGATCTCCGCGCTGTCGCCGAGCGCGTCCAACTGCTCGAACTGCGCGTCCAGCGAGGAGGCGGCGAGCTCCTGCTTGCCCATCGCCTTCGCCTCCTCCCGGCGCACCTTGTCCTCGAAGCGGCTCAGTTCGCTCGTCGGGTCGAGGACGTCGATGTTCTTCACCGCGTCCATCATCGTGTTCTGCGCCTGCGCCGACTTCGCGCGCGCCACGAGCTCGTCCCGCTTCGCCTGCAACTCGGTGAGCTTGGCCTTCATCTGGTCGAGGCCGGACTTCAGCTTCATCACCACCTCGGTCTGCGCGGCGATCGTCGGTTCCGCCGTGCTCGCCTCCTTCTCGGACTGGAGCTGACGGCCGAGCGCCACCTTGGCGAGGTTGTCGAAACGATCCGCCTCGGCCGCCTGCCCGCCGGTCCGCAGCTCGTCCGCCTTCCTGCTGGCGGCGAGCGCCTTCCCGCCCCACTCCTTCGCCGCTTCCACGTCCTCCTGGTGGTCCTGCTCCATCAGGCGGAGGTTGCCGATGGTCGAGGCGACCGCCTCCTCCGCCTCGGAGATGTTGTTCGCGTAGTCGCGGATGAGCTGGTCCAGCATCTTCTGCGGGTCCTCGGCCTGGTCGAGGAGGGCGTTGATGTTGGCCTTGGCCAGCTGGGTGACGCGGCCGAGGATGGTCTGCTTGCTCATGGCTGCTCTCTTCTTCCGTGGATAGAGGGCGTACGGGCTCAGAACCGGCCGCCGCCGCCCAGCCGGCCGCGCGTGCCGCTGCCGCCGAAGCTGCCGGGCCCGCCGCCGAAACCTCCGCCCCCGGAACGCCCCCCGGAACCCCCGCCGAAGCCCCCGCCGAAGCCGCCCGAACCACCCCTTCCGCCGCCGAACAGGCCGCCGAGGATGATCCCGCCGAGCACGGCCCCGCCGAGCCCGCCGCCCCCGCCGCCCGCGACCCCCGTCGTGCCGCCCATGCCGTTCGGATTGCCGTACGTGCGCACGTCCTGCTCGGCGAGCTCCTGCGCGCGCCGGGCCAGCGCGTCCGCCTGCTGGGCCTCCGCGAGCGCCGCCTGCGGGTCGCCGCTCCCGGACTCCCCGTCGCCGGACAGGGCCCGCGCCTTCTCCCAGCGGCGCTGCGCCTCCGCCAGGCGCGTACGGGCCTCGCTGCCCACGGCGCCCCGGTGGGTGGTCACGTAGTCCGAGGCCGCCCCGATCGCCGAGCGGGCCGTCAGCATCGCCTGGTCCAGGAGCGCGCGGGCCCGCCGGCTGCCCGACTCGCGCTCCCTGGCCCCCGCGAGGGCCTCGTCGAGCGCCGTGTCGGCCTCCTCGACCCGCCGGAGCGCGTCGATCGGGTCGTACCGCCCGGCCTCGATCCCGCGCCGCACCTCCGCGAGGACGGACTCGGCGCGGGCGATACGGCCCTGGAGGTCGGCCGTCGAGCCGCCCTCGGCCGCGCCTTCGAGGCCCTTCAGGAGTCCGCGCGCGTCGGCGAGGTCCGCGTCCGTCTCCGAGAGCGCGCTCGTCAGCTTCCCCACGGCCTCGGCCAGGTCCTGCGCCCGCCGGTCCACGGCCTCGACGAGCCGGGCCGCCTGGTCCACGGCGCCCTCGGCGGCCCGGATGTGCACGGCGGCGGCGCCGTTGTCGCCGTCGTCGATCAGCTGGCGGGCCTGGTTGACGTGGGTCGTCGCGAAGACGAGCCGGTCCTTCGCCTGTTCGACGTCGCCGGCGACCGGGGAGGCGGCGGTCTCGGCGTACCGCTCGCGCATCGCGGTCAGGGCGGCCTCGGCCAGGCCCATCCGCCCGTTCTGCTCGCGGAACGCGGCTTCGACCGCCGCGAGCGCCTCGGGGGCGGTCCGCTCCAGGTCGCGGAGCCGGTCGAACTCCTCGCTCTCGGCGTCGAGCCGCGCGTCGGCCTCGGCACAGCGGCGGAGGATCTCGTCGAGCATCGAGCGGCGGGTGGCGTCGTCCTCGGGGAAGGAGTCGTCGAGCTTCTGCCGCAGCCGGAACGAGGCCGTCAGCTGCTCCTTGGCGAAGGCGACGGCCTCCGTGAAGGGCCGCACGGCCTCGTCGCCGAACTGGGCGGTCGCGAAGCCCAGCTCCTCCTGGCTGGTGCGGACGGCGTCGTCGGTGGCGACGAGCGCGTGCCGCGCCTGCCCGTCGAGCTCCTCCAGGGACGGCGGCGGGGGCCCGGACTCCCGCGGCGGGCCCCAGCCGGCCTGGCCCGCCCGGCCGCCGCCCGGGGTCGTACGGGTCCGGGTCCGCCGCTTCCGCTTCGTGTACGCGTACGCCGCCACGGCCCCCGCGCCGCCGACCAGCACCACCGGCAGGACCAGGTCGGTCGCGGAGGTGCCGTCCTCGGCGGCGGACCCGCCGGGGTCGGCGGGGCCCGGGGTGATCGCGGGCGCGGGGACGGGCTGTCCGGCGAGGACGGCGGCGTACCCGTTGGCCGCGCCGATCGCGGCGCCCGCCCAGTCGTTCTGCCGCAGCGCGGGCTCGATCGCCGTGCCCGCCACCTCGTCCAGCTGCGCCTGGGTGAAGCGCGAGTCCGGGTCGGCGGAGTAGCCGTACCGCCGGTCGTGGGTGGCGACGG
This sequence comes from Streptomyces sp. NPDC056144, assembly GCF_042264145.1. Taxonomy (NCBI): domain Bacteria; kingdom Bacillati; phylum Actinomycetota; class Actinomycetes; order Kitasatosporales; family Streptomycetaceae; genus Streptomyces; species Streptomyces sp. NPDC056144. Next base: position 74,874 of record NZ_JBHJVF010000003.1, read on the forward strand.
CGAGCAGCACGTCCTCCCGGCCCAGCCCGTTGCGCTCGGCGGTCTCGTCGGCCCAGCTCTGTCCCGAGCGTCCGGAGAAGTCCCGTACGTACACGACGAAGAGCTGCACGCGCCGGTCGTCGTAGAGCTGGTCGAGGGCCTGGACGACCGAGGCGCGGCGGTCGCCGAGGGCTCCGACCTTGTCGGTGATCTGCCCCTCGCGGGACAGGGCGACGGGGTCGTCGGCGGAGGCACCGTGAACGGCGGGCACGAGGAGCCACCACGCCGCCACCAGTGCCGCGAGAAGGGCTCGGGCGGCTGTTCGCGTCACAAAAGGGAGGCTATGTCCGCGTATACGGCTTCGCTACCGGACCCGATGCTTCCTCGGCGGAGGCCCGTGACGCAGGATGAGGGCGCACGGACCCGACCCGTCCGTGTGAACGAGGGGGAGTACGTACGCCATGACCAGCCGCATGCTGATGCCGATCCGTGCCGACCGGAAGCGCCCCGAGCCGTCCCGCGAGGGGGCCGAGGCCGTCGGATCGACCGGCGCCACGCCGATCCTCGACCTCGGCCACCCCCGGGTCCGCGCGCTCGTCGCGCGGGTGGAGCGGGAGGCGGCGGCGCGGGGCGCGACCGGCGACCGCGACCGGCTCCGTACCGCCCACTCCCTCCTCGTCGCCGCCGTCCGGCCGGTGTACTCCGTCGAGGACCTGCACCCCGTCTCGCGGACGCTCCGGCTCGGGCGCGGCTCGTGCAGCCAGCGCATGGCGGCCCTGGAGGCCGTGGCCCGGTCGCTCGGGGTGCCGACCAGGGTGCGGGGCCTGCTCGTCGACGGCGTCTTCTGGTACCCGCGCTTCCCGAGGCTGCGCGCGTTCGTGCCGGACGAGGTCCTGCTCGCCTGGCCGGAGTTCCTCCTCGACGGAGCCTGGACGCCGATCGCCGAGCTGTTCGACGGCCTCCCCGCCCCCGCGCACGGCGGCGGGTTCACCAACTCCGGCGCCGAGACCCTCTTCGAGGCCGTCGCCCGGACCTCCGTCGACTGGGACGCGCCCGCCGCCTGCGACGGCGCCGCCACCTGCGACCTCTCCGCCCACCTCCGTACCGACCTCGGGCGGTTCGACTCGCGCGACGAGCTCTTCGCGCGGCACGGCCAGACGATGTGCCGCCTGGCCCGTACCGTCGCCGAACCCGTCCTCGGCCGCTGGAGCGCGGGCGCGGGGAGCCCGGCCGTCAGTCCTTCCGCCGCCTGATCGTCCTCCCGAGCCAGACGAGCGGGTCGTACCTCCGGTCCACGACCCGCTCCTTCATCGGGATCAGCGCGTTGTCGGTGATCCGGATGGACTCGGGGCACACCTCCGTACAGCACTTGGTGATGTTGCAGTAGCCGAGCCCGTGCTCCTCCTGCGCGCTCGCGCGCCGGTCGAGGCCGTGCTCAGCCGCCGCGTCCAGCGGGTGCATGTCGAGCTCCGCGATCCGCATGAGGAAGCGGGGCCCGGCGAAGGACTCCTTGTTCTCCTCGTGGTCGCGGACCACATGGCAGGTGTCCTGGCACAGGAAGCACTCGATGCACTTCCGGAACTCCTGCGAGCGGTCCACGTCCTCCTGCCGCATCCGGTACTCGCCGGGCCCGAGACCGGCCGGCGGCACGAAGGCGGGGACCTCGCGGGCCTTGGCGTAGTTGAAGGAGACGTCCGTGACGAGGTCGCGGATCACCGGGAAGGCGCGCATCGGCGTCACCGTGACCACCTCGTCCCGCGCGAAGACCGACATCCGCGTCATGCAGAGCAGCCGCGGCCGGCCGTTGATCTCGGCCGAGCAGGAGCCGCACTTGCCGGCCTTGCAGTTCCAGCGCACGGCGAGGTCCGGCGCCTGGGTGGCCTGGAGCCGGTGCACGATGTCGAGGACGACCTCCCCGTCGTGCACCTCGACCGTGTAGTCGGTGAGCTCCCCGCCCCCGGCGTCGCCCCGCCAGATCCGGAAGCGGGCCCGGTACGTGTCCGCGCTCGACGTGCTCATGCGTCCAGCTCCTCTTCCGCGAGGTACTTCGCCAGCTCCTCCTTCGCGAAGAGCGCGAGCAGATCGGGCCGGATCGGCTCGGTCCGCACCCGCTCCAGCACGACACCCGAGTCCCCGAGCCGGCACAGCAGGTTCACCGGCCGCCAGGACCGCTCCATCGCCGGCCGGTCCTCGCGGGTGTGGCCGCCCCGGGACTCGGTGCGCTCCAGGGCCGCGCGGGCCACGCACTCGCTGACCAGCAGCATGTTCCGCAGGTCGAGGGCGAGGTGCCAGCCGGGGTTGAACTGCCGGTGCCCCTCGACCGCGAGCCGCCCGGCCCGCTCCCGCAGGACCCCGATCCGCTCCAGGGCCTCGGCCATCTCGCCCTCCCGCCGGATGATCCCGACGAGGTCGTTCATCGTCTGCTGGAGCTCCTGGTGGAGGGCGTACGGGTTCTCCCCGCCCTCGCCGAAGGGGGCGAGGGCTTCCGCCCGGGCCGCCGCCACGTCGGCCTCGACGACCGCGCCGCGCGAGCCGCGCGCGCCCGACATCGCGTACCCCGCCGCGTGGAGCCCGGCCCGCCGTCCGAAGACCAGCAGGTCGGAGAGGGAGTTCCCGCCGAGCCGGTTCGAGCCGTGCATCCCGCCGGCCACCTCGCCGCAGGCGAAGAGCCCCGGGACGCCCGGTGTGGCGGCCGTCTCCGAGTCGACGGCGACCCCGCCCATCACGTAGTGGCAGGTCGGCCCGACCTCCATCGCCTCGGCCGTGATGTCGACGTCCGCCAGCTCCTTGAACTGGTGGTACATGGACGGGAGCCGCCGCCGGATCGTCTCCGCCGGCATCCGCGTCGACACGTCGAGGAACACCCCGCCGTGCGGGGAGCCCCGCCCCGCCTTCACCTCGGCGTTGATGGCCCGCGCCACCTCGTCGCGCGGCAGCAGCTCGGGCGGGCGCCGGTTGTGGTCGGGGTCCTCGTACCAGCGGTCGCCCTCCTCCTCCGACTCCGCGTACTTCTCCTTGAAGACGTCGGGGACGTAGTCGAACATGAACCGCCGGCCCTCGGAGTTCCGCAGGACGCCGCCGTCACCCCGTACGGACTCGGTGACGAGGATCCCCTTCACCGACGGCGGCCAGACCATCCCCGTCGGGTGGAACTGCACGAACTCCATGTTCACCAGCGGCGCCCCCGCGAGCGCGTGCCCGTCGCCCGTGTACTCCCACGAGTTCGAGGTCACCTTGAAGGACTTGCCGATCCCGCCGGTCGCGAGGACGACGGCCGGGGCCTCCAGGACGTGGAAGCGGCCGCTCTCCCGCTCGTAGCAGAAGACCCCGGAGACCCGCCCGTCCCCGTCCTTCAGGACGCGGGTGACGGTGAACTCCTGGAAGACCTTCAGACCGGACTCGTGGTCGCCGGTCTCGCGGCGGTCCTCCTGCTGGAGCCCGACGATCCGCTGCTGGAGGGTCCTGATCAGTTCGAGCCCGGTCCGGTCGCCGACGTGCGCGAGCCGGGGGTACTCGTGGCCGCCGAAGTTCCGCTGCGAGATCCGGCCGTCCGGGGTCCGGTCGAAGAGCGCGCCCCAGGTCTCCAGCTCCCAGACCCGCTCGGGCGCCTCCTGGGCGTGCAGCTCGGCCATCCGCCACTGGTTGAGGAACTTCCCGCCGCGCATGGTGTCGCGGAAGTGGACCTTCCAGTCGTCGTGCCCGTTGGCGTTGGCCATGGCGGCGGCGATGCCGCCCTCGGCCATCACCGTGTGCGCCTTGCCGAAGAGGGACTTGCAGATCACGGCGGTACGGGCGCCCGTGAGGCGCGCCTCGATCGCGGCCCGCAGCCCGGCGCCGCCCGCGCCGACCACGACCACGTCCCACTGCTGTCGTTCGACCACTGTCATCTCAGAAGAACCTCGGGTCGTCGAAGGTGCCGGTCGCGAGCAGGAACACGTACAGGTCGCAGACGGCGACGCTGACGAGCGAGGCCCAGGCGAGCTTCGCGTGCCGGGTGTTGAGCCGTCCCAGCCAGGTCCACAGCCGGTAGCGGACCGGGTGCTTCGAGAAGTGCCGCAGCCGGCCGCCGACGACGTGCCGGCAGGAGTGGCAGGAGAGCGTGTACGCCCAGATGAGGACCGTGTTGGCGAGGAAGACGAGGGTCCCGAGCCCCGCGTGGCCCCAGGCGTAGGAGGCGTCGCGGAAGGTCAGGACGGTGTCGTACGTGAGGATCGCCGCGACCGGCACCGCCGCGTAGAAGAAGTACCGGTGGAGGTTCTGGAGCAGCAGCGGGAACCGCGTCTCGCCGCTGTACGAGCGGTGGGGCTCGGCGACCGCGCAGGCCGGGGGAGAGGACCAGAAGGCCCGGTAGTAGGCCTTGCGGTAGTAGTAGCAGGTCAGCCGGAAGCCCAGCGGGAAGACCAGGATCAGCAGGGCGGGGGAGAGGACCCACCAGCTGCCGAAGAGCTCCCAGTTCGGCCCGCCCCGCATCGGGACGCAGTTCGATGCGAGGCAGGGCGAGTAGAAGGGGGAGACGTAGGGGGCGGCGTAGTAGTCGGCGTTGGCGAACGCCCGCCAGGTCGAGTACGCGACGAAGGCGAGCAGTCCGGCGGCGGTGGCGGCGGGGGCGAGCCACCAGCGGTCGGTGCGCAGATGGCGGGCGGCGAGGGCGGCGCGCCCCGGGGAGCGCACCCCCGTCGCGGCGCTGGTGCTCCTCGGGGGTTCGGTACCTGTGGCCAACAGGGCCTCCTCGGCTCCACGGCGGGGCAGTCGGAGTGTCGCGCGCCGCTCCGTACTTGTGAAGGCGTGCGGACGTGATCGCCTTCGTTGCGCCGCCCGAGTGGGCTTTTCAGCCGTGCCGCCGTGCCTCCGTGGCCGGAAACGCCCTGTCCCGTTCAGTGGATGAACACGAGGTCTGATGATCTCTAAATTGCACAAATCTGGACGAAGGGGTACAAGTCATGTCCCAGTTCGGCGCCCCTCGCGGGAGGACATGCTCCAGGAGCCCCCGCTCCCGCACGCTCCGCTCCGTCGCCGCCCTCACCAGCGCGGTGCTCGCCGTCACCGTGCTCGCGGGCTGCAGCTCCGACGAGGCGGCCGAGGACGGGCCGGCCGCGGCGATGGACAACGCGCCCGCCGCGCGCGACGCCGTCGCCGACGGCGGCACCCTGCGCTGGGCGGTCGACGCCCTGCCCACCACCCTCAACGCCTTCCAGGCCGACGCCGACGGCGCCACCGCCCGCGTCGCCGGAGCCGTACTCCCCTCGCTCTACACGCTCGACGAGCGGGGCCGTCCGGAGATGAACCCGGACTACCTGGAGTCCGCGCAGATCGTCGAGGCCGAGCCCAAGCAGGTCGTCCTCTACAAGCTCAACCAGCAGGCCGTCTGGAGCGACGGACGCGAGATCGGCGCGGCCGACTTCGTCGCCCAGTGGCGCGCGCTGAGCGGCCGCGACACCGCGTACTGGACCGCCCGCAACAGCGGCTACGAGCGGATCGAGAAGATCGAGAAGGGCAAGAACGACCTGGAGGTGCGGATCACCTTCGCCAAGCCCTACGCCGACTGGCAGTCCCTCTTCACCCCGCTCTACCCGAAGCAGGTCATGGGCTCCCCGGCCTCCTTCAACGACGGGGCGCGCACCACGCTCAAGGCGACCGCAGGACCGTTCCTGCTGAAGTCGGCCCGCCGTGAGAGCGGCGACATCACCCTCGTCCGCAACCCCCGCTGGTGGGGCCAGGCCCCCAAGCTCGACAGCCTGGTCCTCAAGGCCGTCCCGCGGGCCGACCGGGCCGCCGCCCTCGCCGCCGGCAAGCTCGACCTGGCCGAGATCGACCGGTCCACCGCCGAGCGGATCGCCCTCGCCCTCCGCGACGCCCGCGCCCAGCAGGGCGCCAAGCAGGGCACCGGACAGAGCGGCCCCCAGGCCGCCCAGGCCGCCCAGTCCCTCCAGGCCCCCCAGACCCCCCTCGCCCACGGCCCCGGCTCGTCGATCACCCCCGGCAAGGCCCTCAAGTCCTGGGCCGTCGCGTACGGCTCCGACGAGGAGCGGGCCGAGGAGGTCCAGGCCGCGCGCGCGAAGAACCGGAAGGCCGTCGCCCGGTACGCGACCGAGCAGAACGCCCTCGCGGGCTTCACCGTCCGCAAGTCCCTGGAGCCCGCCTACACCCAGCTCTCGCTGAACGGCGAGTCCGGCGCGCTCGCCGACGAGCGGGTGCGCAGGGCGGTCGCCCGCGCGATCAACCGCCAGGAACTGGCCGAATCCGTCCTCAAGCCGCTCGGCCTCCCCGCCACGCCTCCCGGCAGCCACCTCGCCCTCGCGGGCCAGGCCGCCTACGCCGACAGCAGCGACGCGCTCGGCGACCAGGACACCAAGGAGGCGCGGGCGCTCCTCGCCGACGCGGGCTGGGTCCCGGGCGGGGCGCAGCGCAAGCCGGCCGGGACGAAGGACACCAAGGCGGTGAAGAAGGAGGCCGGCTCGACCGACGCGAAGAAGAAGGCCGCGACCGGCGGCGACACCGCCTCCGACGAGGGCCTCTACATCGTCGGCGACGACAAGCCGGGCCGCGGGCAGGTCCTCGACGCGAACAACGGCGCCGGCGCGGTCACCAAGCCCGACCGGGGCGTCGCCGGGGCCTACGCCCCGCTCGGCACCGCGGCCCCCGTGGCGGTACCGGAGGCGGCGCAGGCCCTCGGCAAGGACGGCAAGCCGCTCAGCCTCCGCTTCGTCCTGCCGTCGGGTCCCGGCTCCGACTCGCTGCGGGCGGTCGGCGACCGGATCGTGCGGATGCTGGACGCCGTGGGTATCCGTACCCAGGTCACGAAGGTCTCCGACGAGAGCTTCTTCAAGGACCACATCGCCTCGGGCGACTACGACCTGGCCCTCTACTCCTGGCCGGCCTCCGCGTTCCCGGCCACCGACGCCCGGCCGATCTTCGCCAAGCCCGAGCCGGCCTCGGACGGCTCGCTCCTGGTCGAGCAGAACTACTCGCGCGTCGGCACCGACCGCATCGACCAGCTGTTCGACCAGGCGGCGGGGACGCTCGACGAGGAGGAGGCCCGCGACCTCGTCCGCCAGGCGGACGCCCGGATCTGGGCCGCGGCCGGATCCATCCCCCTCTACCAGCGCCCGCAGCTCGTCGCCGCCAGGGCCGACGTCGTGAACGCCGGGGCCCTCGGCTTCGCCGCACCGCGCTACCAGGACATGGGCTTCAAGAAGCCCGAATCCGCCAAGGGAGCCGAGCGAAACCGCTGAAAGCTCCAGGCCCCCGGAAAACCCCGGGACGCAACCTCAGATCGCGCTCAATTTCCTTGCCCGCCGGTGACCCCGGCGGGCAGGATCGCGTCGGCCCCTTGACCCGGCCCGTATGACCTTCCCCACACCCTCGAAACCCCCTTCGCGCCCGCGCGCGGACCCTCTCGGATCAGCCGGGGAAGCCACCCCGTGTGGCAGCCCCGTACCATAGGACATAGCCGTGGCGCGTCCGCCCGGCGGGCGTACGAGGAACTGACGCCGCATCCCACGATCCGAGAGAAGCGCAAGCACCCATGCCCACGCGCAACGACATCCGTAACGTCGCCATCGTCGCCCACGTCGACCATGGCAAGACGACCATCGTCGACGCCATGCTCAAGCAGGCCGGTGCTTTCGCCGCCCACCAGCAGCTCGACGACCGCATGATGGACTCGAACGACCTGGAGCGTGAGAAGGGCATCACGATCCTCGCCAAGAACACGGCGGTGAAGTACCACCCCAAGGACGGCGGGGAGCCCATCACGATCAACATCATCGACACCCCCGGTCACGCCGACTTCGGTGGCGAGGTCGAGCGTGGTCTGTCGATGGTGGACGCGGTCGTCCTCCTCGTGGACGCCTCCGAGGGCCCGCTCCCGCAGACCCGCTTCGTGCTGCGCAAGGCTCTCCAGCAGCGCAAGCCCGTCATCCTCTGCATCAACAAGACGGACCGCCCGGACTCCCGCATCGACGAGGTCGTCAACGAGACCTACGACCTCTTCCTCGACCTGGACGCGGACGAGGACCAGATCGAGTTCCCGATCGTCTACGCCTGCGGCCGTGACGGCATCGCCTCGCTGACCAAGCCGGAGAACGGCACGGTCCCGCAGGACAGCGACAACCTGGAGCCGTTCTTCTCGGCCATCCTGGAGCACGTCCCGGCCCCGTCGTACGACGAGGAGGCCCCCCTCCAGGCCCACGTCACCAACCTCGACGCCGACAACTTCCTCGGCCGCATCGCGCTGCTCCGCGTCGAGCAGGGCGAGCTCCGCAAGGGCCAGACGGTCGCGTGGATCAAGCGTGACGGCACGATCTCCAACGTCCGCATCACCGAGCTGATGATGACCGAGGCGCTCACCCGCAAGCCGGCCGAGGTCGCCGGCCCCGGTGACATCTGCGCCGTCGCCGGTATCCCGGACATCATGATCGGCGAGACGCTGGCCGACCCGGAGAACCCGATCGCGCTCCCGCTGATCACGGTCGACCAGCCGGCCATCTCCATGACCATCGGCACCAACACCTCGCCGCTCGTCGGCCGCGGTGGCACGGGCAAGGGCGCGGACGCCAAGGCCGCCGTCAAGAACCGCAAGGTCACCGCCCGCCAGGTCAAGGACCGTCTGGACCGCGAGCTCATCGGTAACGTCTCGCTCCGCGTCCTCGACACCGAGCGCCCCGACGCCTGGGAGGTCCAGGGCCGCGGTGAGCTCGCGCTCGCCATCCTGGTCGAGCAGATGCGCCGCGAGGGCTTCGAGCTCACCATCGGCAAGCCCCAGGTCGTCACCAAGCTCGTCGACGGCAAGGTCCACGAGCCGGTCGAGCGCCTCACGGTCGACGTCCCCGAGGAGCACATGGGCGCCGTCACGCAGCTCATGGGTGTCCGCAAGGGCCGCATGGACAACATGTCGAACCACGGCTCCGGCTGGGTCCGCATGGAGTTCGTCGTTCCGTCCCGTGGCCTCATCGGCTTCCGTACGGAGTTCCTCACCAACACCCGCGGTACGGGCATCGCCCACTCCATCCACGAGGGCCACGAGCCGTGGTTCGGCACGCTGACGACCCGTAACAACGGTTCGCTGGTCGCCGACCGCGCCGGTGCGGTCACCGCCTTCGCGATGACCAACCTCCAGGAGCGCGGCGTCCTGTTCACCGACCCCGGCACCGAGGTGTACGAGGGCATGATCGTCGGCGAGAACTCCCGCTCCGACGACATGGACGTGAACATCACCAAGGAGAAGAAGCTCACCAACATGCGCTCCTCCTCGGCCGACTCCTTCGAAGCGATCGTCCCGCCGCGGAAGCTCTCCCTGGAGCAGTCCCTGGAGTTCTGCCGCGACGACGAGTGCGTCGAGGTGACCCCGGAGGCCGTCCGCATCCGCAAGGTCATCCTCGACCAGAACGCGCGTGGCCGTGCGTCTTCCCGCGCCAAGAACGGCTGAGTAGGGTCTCCCTGACGTCGTAGCGCGGTCGCAGCACCGTCCATAGCACCGAGCCCGGCCCCCCGCAGACACCTGCGGGGGGCCGGGCTTTTGGCCGGGCTTCTGGGTGGCTCACGTCAAGTTCCGTCAACTTGATTTCCAAGATCACGTGTCCGGATATCGGCCATCGCTCTCCGGTACGTGTGTTAACGGTCCGTTTCGGGCGTGTCTGTCTGTGCTCAGTTTGTCCGGATTTCGGTATCTCACGGCTTGGTGATGTTGTCAAAACGAGACCACTTAAGTGTGGTTTACAGCCCGGACGTACTTAATAGTTGGCTCCATTGAGCTCGGGTCAATGGGTCACGCACTGTGGGGAGTGCCGACTCACGAGCACACTCGGGGCACTTGAGTGCAACGCCGTCAGGGGTGTCGGCGAATCTCGAAGTGCCCCTCTTGTAGTGACAAGTGGACTCATGAGGAGGAACCCATGCGCGGTGCCAAGAGCGCCAAGTGGGTAACGGGCGCGATCATCGTCGCCCTGGCTGCGACCGCCTGTGGCGGGGGTAAGGACGACGACGCCGCAGGCAAGGGCGGCGCTGTCGACCCGAACGGAATCTTCTCCATCGAGCTGGGCGAGCCTGAGAAGCCCCTGCTCACCGGTGACACGATGGAGTCCAACGGCTCCGCGGTCATGGCCGGTCTGTTCTCGACCCTGGTCGACTACAAGGCCGACGGCTCGCTCGAGATGATCAACGCCGAGTCGGTCACCACCACGGACTCGAAGCTGTGGACCGTCAAGCTCAAGCCGGGCTGGACCTTCCACGACGGCACCCCGGTGACCTCCAAGTCCTACGTGGACGCGTGGAACTGGAACGCCAGCCTGAAGAACGCCCAGGGCCTCGCGTCCTGGTTCGCGGACATCAAGGGCTACGACAAGGTCCACCCGGACGCCGAGGGCGCCAAGCAGACCGCCGACAAGCTCGACGGCCTGAAGGTCGTCGACGAGAACACCTTCACCATCGAGCTGTCGAAGGCTGTTCCGTACTTCGGTCACAAGCTGGCCTACATCGTCTTCGCGCCGATGGCCGAGTCCTTCTACAAGGACCCGACCAAGGGTGGCCAGGCTCCGGTCGGCAACGGTCCCTACAAGTTCAAGAGCTGGGACCACAAGAAGAAGATCGAGATCACTCGATTCGACGGCTACAAGGGCCCGAACAAGGCGAAGAACGGCGGTGTGGTCTTCAAGAACTACACCACCCTCGAGGCCGCGTACGAGGACCTGAAGTCGGGCAACGTCGACGTCCTGCGTCAGATCGCCCCGAAGGACCTCCCGGTCTACCGTCAGGACCTCGGCGACCGCGCCGTGGACCAGGCGTACTCCGCGATCCAGACCATCGCCGTCGCCTTCTACGCCGACCAGTGGAAGAAGCCGAAGCCGGTCGACCCGCGCGTCGTCCAGGGCCTCTCCATGGCGATCGACCGCGCGACCATCACCAAGACGGTCCTGCAGGGCACGCGTGAGCCCGCGACCGGCTGGGTCGCCAAGGGCGTCCTGGGCTTCCAGGAGGACGGCGGCAACGGCGTCACCAAGTTCGACCCCGCGAAGGCCAAGGAGCTCATCAAGGCCGGCGGCGGCGTCCCGAACAACGCCATCTCCATCCAGTTCAACGCCGATGGCGGTCACAAGGAGTGGGTCGACGCTGTCTGCAACAGCATCACCCAGTCCACCGGCGTCAAGTGCGTCGGCGACGGCAAGCCGGACTTCCAGGCCGACCTGACCGCTCGCAAGACCAAGCAGGTCAAGTCGCTCTACCGCTCCGGCTGGGTGCTCGACTACCCGGTCAACGCCAACTTCATCTCGGACCTGTTCCGCACGGGTGCGGCGGGCAACCAGGGCGACTTCTCCAACAAGGAGCTGGACGCCAAGATCGCCAAGGCTGACTCCGCGGCGACGCTGGACGAGTCGGTCAAGCAGTTCCAGGCCATCGAGAAGGACCTGAAGAACTACATGCCGAGCATCCCGCTCTGGTACTACAAGGTCAACGCGGGCTACTCCGAGAAGGTTTCGGGCGTGGCTTACGGCCAGGACGGCGACCCGATCCTGACCGGCGTCGAGGTCAAGAAGTAATCACCCAAGCGTAGTCCGCACGCCGTCACGGGACTGACGGACCGTCAGTCCCGTCTCGGTGCCTTACGCAGTGGCTGGGGGGCCCTTCCACGACATAGCCATGCCCGCATCCGGGCATGGTGTCGAGGAAGGGCCCGTCGGCTGCCGCCGCTACATCTCAACGGAGGCATGATGGGGCGTTATGTCGCACGACGACTGCTCCAGATGATCCCGGTATTCCTCGGGACGACCCTGCTGATCTTCCTCATGGTGCGCAGCCTGCCCGGCGACCCCGTGCTTGCCATGTTCGGCGACAAGGGCGCCGACCCGGCGACGCTCGCCGCGAAGCGCCATGAACTCGGTCTCGACCGACCTCAGTGGGTGCAGTACGTCACGTATATGTGGGACATGGTCTGGCACCAGGACTTCGGTACCCAGATCCGCAACGGGCGTCCGGTCACGGAAGTGCTCGGCGACGCGTTCCCCATCACGCTCCAGCTGGCGGCTCTGGCCTTCGCCATCGAGCTGATCTTCGGCATCGGCCTCGGCATCATCGGCGGCCTCCGTGCCGGCCGTTTCGCCGACAACGCGATCCTGATCTTCACCCTGCTGATCATCTCGATCCCGGTCTTCGTGCTCGGCTACATCATCAAGATGGTGTTCGCCTTCAACCTGGGCTGGATCTCACCCAACGTCAGCACCGAACCGGTACTGAGCGAGATGATCGCTCCGGCCATCGTCCTCGGTGGTCTCTCCCTTGCCTATGTGGCGCGCCTCACGCGTACGTCCATGGCGGAGAACCTGCGCGCCGACTACATGCGTACGGCCGTGGCCAAGGGCCTCCCGCGCCGCCGCGTCATCGGCGTCCACCTGATGCGCAACTCGATGATCCCGGTCGTCACCTTCCTCGGCACCGACATCGGCGCCCTCATGGGCGGTGCGGTCGTCACCGAGGCGATCTTCAACATCAAGGGTGTCGGCGGCGTCATCGCCGAGTCGATCTCCCGGCGTGAAGGCGAGACCCTCGTCGGCCTCGTGACCATCCTGGTGATCGTCTACCTCATCACCAGCCTCCTCATCGACCTGCTGTACGCGGTCCTGGACCCGAGGATCCGGTATGCCTGACGTGACCAAGACCGCGACCGCAGTCGACGGCGCCGTCGCCGCTCCCGCGGCCGGCGCGGCCGCTCCGGTGGAGAAGCCGGAGAAGGCGCGCAGCCTCTGGGGCGACGCCTGGGCCGACCTCCGCCGCAACCCGTACTTCATCGTCTCGTCCGTGCTGATCGCGCTGCTGCTGATCATCTCGGCCCTGCCGAGCCTCTTCACCAGCGCGTCGCCGACCACCGGTGACCTGGTCCACCACTTCCTCAGCAAGCCGGAGCTCGGCTCCATCGGCTCGCCCGAGTGGCTGGGCTACGACCAGCAGGGCCGTTCCGTCTACGCCCGACTGATCTACGGCACCCGTGCCTCGATCATCGTCGGCGTCGCGGTCACCGCGATCGTCACGCTCATCGGCGGCATCATGGGCATGATCTCCGGCTACTTCGGTGGCTGGGTCGACGCCGTGCTGTCCCGCCTGACGGACGTCTTCTTCGGCATCCCGTTCCTGCTCGGCGCCATGGTCGTCCTGCAGTCCTTCGTCGAGCGGACCGTCTGGGTCGTCGTCTTCGCCCTCGCGTTCCTCGGCTGGACCCAGATCACCCGCGTCATGCGCGGTGCCGTGATCACGATCAAGCAGGCCGACTACGTCCACGCCGCCAAGGCCCTCGGCGCCGGTACGTCCCGGATCCTCTTCCGGCACATCCTGCCCAACGCCATGGCGCCCGTGATCGTCGTCGCGACCATCGCGCTCGGCGGCTACATCTCGGCCGAGGCCACCCTGTCCTTCCTCGGCCTGGGCCTCGCCGCCCCGACCGTCTCCTGGGGTGTCGACATCTCCGCGGGTGTCTCCCAGATCCGAGTGGCCCCGCACGTCCTGCTCTGGCCCTCGATCATGCTGAGCCTCACCGTTCTGGCGTTCATCATGCTCGGCGAAGCCGTCCGCAACGCCCTCGACCCCAAGCTGCGCTGAGGAGGGCGTAAAAGATGAGCATCATCGACAAGACCGCGACCGTCCCGTCGCCGCGCGGCGACTCCGACTACAACGGTCCGCTGCTCGAAGTCCGTGACCTGCACGTCGAGTTCCACACCCGTGACGGTGTGGCCAAGGCGGTCAACGGCGTCAACTACTCGGTGAACGCCGGCGAGACCCTCGCCGTCCTCGGCGAGTCCGGCTCCGGCAAGTCCGTGACGGCGCAGGCCATCATGGGCATCCTCGACATGCCCCCCGGCAAGATCCCGCAGGGCGAGATCCTCTTCCGCGGCCAGGACATGCTGAAGATGTCCGAGGAGGAGCGCCGGAAGATCCGCGGCCGGAAGATCGCCATGATCTTCCAGGACGCGCTGTCCTCCCTGAACCCGGTCCTCTCCGTCGGCTACCAGCTCGGCGAGATGTTCCGCGTGCACCACGGCATGTCCAAGAAGGACGCCAAGGTCAAGGCCATCGAGCTGATGGACAAGGTCAAGATCCCCGCCGCCAAGGCGCGGGTCACCGACTACCCCCACCAGTTCTCCGGCGGTATGCGCCAGCGCATCATGATCGCCATGGCGCTCGCCCTGGAGCCGGACCTGATCATCGCCGACGAGCCCACCACGGCTCTCGACGTGACCGTCCAGGCCCAGGTCATGGACCTCCTCGCGGAGCTCCAGCAGGAATACAACATGGGCCTGATCCTGATCACCCACGACCTCGGCGTCGTCGCCGACGTCGCGGACAAGATCGCCGTGATGTACGCCGGCCGGATCGTCGAGCAGGCGCCGGTGCACGAGCTGTACGGGCGCCCCGCGCACCCGTACACCCGGGGTCTTCTCGACTCGATCCCGCGCCTGGACCAGAAGGGCCAGGAGCTCTACGCGATCAAGGGCCTCCCGCCCAACCTCCTGAAGGTGCCCACCGGTTGCGCCTTCAACCCGCGCTGCCCCAAGGCCGACGACCTGTGCCGCACGGAGATCCCCGCGCTGGTTCCGGTCAGCGAGCTGGACGGCGCGGAGCTCCCGGGCCGCAAGAGCGCCTGCCACTTCTGGAAGGAGACGATCCATGGCTGACATCAACAACGAGGACGCCGTGGCCGCCGCCCTCGAGGTCCCCGTGGGCCGAGGCGAGCCGATCCTCCAGGTGCGCAACCTGAAGAAGCACTTCCCGCTGACGCAGGGCATCCTCTTCAAGAAGCAGGTCGGCGCGGTCAAGGCCGTGGACGGGGTCTCCTTCGACCTCTACCAGGGCGAGACCCTCGGCATCGTGGGCGAGTCCGGCTGTGGCAAGTCCACGGTCGCCAAGCTCCTCATGAACCTGGAGCGCGCCACCGCCGGCGAGGTCTTCTACAAGGGCCAGGACATCACCAAGCTGTCCGGCCGCGCCCTGAAGGCCGTCCGCCGCAACATCCAGATGGTGTTCCAGGACCCGTACACCTCGCTGAACCCGCGTATGACGGTCGGCGACATCATCGGGGAGCCCTTCGACATCCACCCCGAGGTGGCTCCGAAGGGCGACCGTCGCGCCAAGGTGCAGGAGCTCCTGGACGTCGTCGGTCTCAACCCGGAGTACATCAACCGGTACCCGCACCAGTTCTCCGGCGGTCAGCGCCAGCGCATCGGCATCGCCCGAGGCCTCGCGCTCAACCCGGAGATCATCATCTGCGACGAGCCGGTCTCGGCCCTGGACGTCTCCGTCCAGGCGCAGGTCATCAACCTGATGGGGAAGCTGCAGGACGAGTTCAACCTCTCCTACGTCTTCATCGCGCACGACCTGTCGATCGTCCGGCACATCTCCGACCGTGTCGGCGTCATGTACCTCGGCAAGATGGCCGAGATCGGTACGGACGAGCAGATCTACGAGCACCCGACGCACCCCTACACCCAGGCGCTGCTCTCCGCGGTGCCGGTGCCGGACCCGCAGGCCCGCGCGCACCGCGAGCGGATCATCCTGACCGGTGACGTCCCCTCGCCGGCCAACCCGCCGTCGGGCTGCAGCTTCCGCACCCGTTGCTGGAAGGCGCAGGACAAGTGCGCCCAGGAGACCCCGGTCCTCGCGATCCCGGAGCGCTTCCAGGGCGTGAACACCCCGGCCGCTCACTTCTCGGCGTGCCACTTCGCCGAGGAGAAGCAGGTCGTGCCGGTGCACTGACGCCAGTGCGCTGAGAAACACCCCGTAGTACGGTCCGGCCCCCGGGCGCCCCAGAGGCGCGCGGGGGCCGGACCGCTTTTCGGACAAGCGCTACGGCCTCTCAGGTGAAGTACGGCCAGGGGTACGGCGCCGTCTCCACGGCGCGGCGAGCCGCCCGGGACATGGTCGTGCCCATGATCATCGCGACCGGACCGACGAACCCCCGCCGCCGCACCTTCCTGACCGGCGCGCTCGCCCTGGGTGCGACCGTCGCCCTGCCGGCCGCGGCGAGCGCCGCCGCCCCCACCCCCACGCCCGCCCCCACGCCCGCCCCCACGCCGGCCCCCACCGCCACGCCCACCGGCACCCCCACCCCCACGGCCCCCGCCATCGCCGACTGCGGAACCTGGGGAGCCGTCCCCCCGAGCGAGCCCCTGACGGTCGTGCCGACCCCGCCCGTCAAGATCCTCGTCCACCACACGGCCACGCCCAACGTCACCGACCACAGCCAGGAGGCGGCCTTCCGCCTCGCCCGCTCCATGCAGCACTGGGCGATCGCCGACCGGGGCTGGAGCGACACCGGCCAGCACTTCACCCTCAGCCGCGGCGGGTACGTCGTCGAGGGCCGGCACGGTTCCCTCGCCGAGCTCCGGCGGGGCACCCGTACGGTCGAGTCCGCGCACTGCACCGGGCAGAACACGGTGGCCATCGGCATCGAGACCGAGGGCACGTACGGCTCCGTCGCACCGCGCGAGGCGCAGTACGCGGCCCTCGTCGGCCTCTGCGCCCACATCTGCCGCCAGTACGGCCTGCGGGCGTACCAGATCTACGGCCACCGTGACTTCAACGCCACCGAGTGCCCCGGCGACCGGCTGTACGCGCTGCTGCCGAAGCTGCGCGCGGACGTGGCCGCGCGGATCGGCGGCGACCCCGAGGCCCCCGCCTGGCCCGTCCTCCGCCCCGGCGACTCCGGCCCGCCCGTGCGGGCGCTCCAGCACCTCCTGGCCGGCCGCGGCGCGGCCCTCGCCCCCGACGGCTTCTACGGCGCCGCCACCGACCGGGCCGTACGGGACTTCCGGGCGCTCGTCCGCGCGACCCCGGACGCCCTGGCGGGCCCTCAGCTCTGGCACCAGCTCTCCGCGCCGGTACGGCGGGACGCCTCGGGCGATGCCGTCAGGGCCGTACAGCTGCTGCTCGGCGCGCGCGGCGTCCCGACCCCGCTCGACGGAGCCTTCGGGCCGGACACGGAGGAGTCGGTCGCCGCCTTCCAGAAGGGGGCGGGACTGCCCGTCGACGGGCTCGTCGACGCGCGCACATTCGCCCGTCTGCTCTCCGACAACATGCAGGCCTTCTGATTTCGGGTCATATTGGGCTCCAAGTCACACTTAGGGACATATGGGAGGCACTCCATGCGCGGAGCCACGCACGCCAAGTGGGCCGCACTGGCCACCGCAGTCGCCCTCGCGGCGACCGCATGTGGCGGCGGCGACGACAGCGGCGGTGGTGGAGGGGCCGACGGCATCGTGACCTCCTCGTGGGGCGACCCGCAGAACCCACTGGAGCCCGCGAACACCAACGAGGTGCAGGGCGGCAAGGTCCTCTCCATGATCTTCCGGGGTCTGAAGGAGTACGACCCGAAGACCGGCGAGGCCAAGGACATGCTCGCCGAGAAGATCGAGACGACCGACTCGACGAACTTCGCCATCACGGTCAAGGACGGCTGGACCTTCTCCAACGGCGAGAAGGTCACCGCCAAGTCCTTCGTGGACGCCTGGAACTACGGCGCCCACCTGAAGAACAACCAGAAGAACGCGTACTTCTTCGGCCAGATCGAGGGCTACGACAAGGTCCACCCCGAGTCGGGCGAGCCGACCGCCGAGACCATGTCCGGCCTCAAGGTCACCGGCGACCGGACCTTCACGGTCAAGCTCACCCAGAAGTTCTCCACCTGGCCCGTGACCCTCGGCTACGCCGCCTTCGCCCCGCTGCCGAAGGCCTTCTTCGACGACCACGCGGCCTGGCTGTCGAAGCCCGTCGGCAACGGCCCGTACACGATCGACTCGTACGCCAAGGGCTCGCAGATGCAGCTCAAGCGCTGGGACGACTACCCCGGCGCCGACAAGGCGCAGAACGGCGGCGTGACCCTCAAGGTCTACACCGACAACAACACCGCCTACACCGACCTGACGGCCGGCAACCTCGACCTCGTCGACGACGTCCCCGCCGCCCAGCTCAAGAACGTCTCGGCGGACCTCGGCGACCGGTACATCAACGTCCCCGCCGGCATCATCCAGACGCTGTCGTTCCCGTTCTACGACGCCAACTGGAACAAGCCCAACCAGAACAAGCTCCGGCAGGGCCTCTCCATGGCGATCGACCGGGACCAGATCACCGAGACGATCTTCCAGAAGACCCGCACCCCCGCCAAGGACTGGACCTCCCCGGTGCTCGGCGAGGAGGGCGGCTTCAAGGACGTCTGCGGCGAGTTCTGCCAGTACAACCCGACGAAGGCCAAGGCCCTGGTCGCGGAGGGCGGCGGCATCCCCGGCGGCACGATGAAGATCTCGTACAACGCCGACACGGGCTCCCACAAGGAATGGGTGGACGCGGTCTGCAACTCCATCAACCGCGCCCTCGGCAACAACACCGCCTGCGTCGGCAACCCGGTCGGCACCTTCGCCGACTACCGCAACCAGGTCACCACGCAGAAGATGACGGGCCCGTTCCGCGCCGGCTGGCAGATGGACTACCCGCTCATCCAGAACTTCCTCCAGCCGCTGTACTACACGAACGCCTCGTCCAACGACGGCAAGTACACGGACAAGCAGTTCGACAAGCTGGTGGACCAGGCCAACGCCGAGACCGACACCGCCAAGGCGGTGCAGCTCTTCCAGCAGGCCGAGGGCGTCCTCCGCGACGACATGGGCGCGATCCCGCTCTGGTACCAGAACGGCAGCGCCGGCTACTCGGAGAAGGTCTCCAACGTGAGCCTGAACCCGTTCAGCGTCCCGGTCTACGACCAGATCAAGGTCAACTGACGTCGTAGCAGGTCGGAGGCGTACGGCCCGGCCGGCGGACACCCCGCGCCGGGCCGTACGTCTTTCGAAGGCCCCACAACCCCCCGGAGCCCCTCATGGGTCGTTATGTGATCCGGCGACTGCTGCAGATGATCCCGGTCTTCTTCGGCGCCACGCTGTTGATCTTCCTGATGGTGAACGTGATGGGCGACCCCATCGCCGGACTGTGCGGCGACCGCGCGTGCGACCCGGCGACCGCCGCCCAGCTGAGGAAGGAGTTCGGACTCGACAAGCCGGTCTGGCAGCAATACCTGACCTACATGGGCAACGTCTTCACCGGAGACTTCGGCACCGCCTTCAACGGCCAGCCCGTCACCGAGCTGATGGCCACCGCCTTCCCCGTCACCATCAGGCTCACCATCATCGCGATCCTCTTCGAGATCGTCATCGGCATCAGCCTCGGCGTGCTCACCGGCCTCAAGCGCGGCCGCCCCGTCGACACCGTCGTCCTGCTGCTCACCCTGGTCGTCCTCGCCATCCCGACCTTCGTCACCGGCCTGCTCGTGCAGCTCCTCCTCGGCGTCAAGTGGGGCTGGATCAAGCCCGCCGTCTCGCCCGAGGCCCCCTTCAACGAGCTCATCGTCCCCGGCCTCGTCCTCGCCTCGGTCTCCCTCGCGTACGTCACCCGGCTCACCCGCACCTCGATCGCCGAGAACAAGCGGGCCGACTACGTCCGCACCGCCGTCGCCAAGGGCCTGCCCCGCCGCCGGGTCATCAGCCGCCACCTGCTGCGCAACAGCCTCATCCCCGTGGTGACCTTCATCGGCGCGGACGTCGGCGCGCTCATGGGCGGCGCCATCGTCACCGAGCGGATCTTCAACATCCACGGTGTCGGCTACCAGCTCTACCAGGGCATCCTCCGCCAGAACACGCAGACCGTGGTCGGCTTCGTCACCATCCTCGTCCTGATCTTCCTGCTGGCGAACCTGCTGGTCGACCTCCTGTACGCCGTCCTTGACCCGAGGATCCGCTATGCCTGAGCCGCTCGAACCCGTCGAAGAGGGCCGCTCCATCGCCGCCACCGGCGCCGGAGGCGCGACCGACCTCGCCATGGCCGAGGCGGAGACCCTCGAGAAGACCCCCGGAGGCCCCCGGGGCACAGGAGCCGACAAGAAGCCCCGCTCCCTCTGGTCCGACGCCTGGCACGACCTGCGCCGCAACCCCATCTTCATCATCTCGGGCCTGGTCATCCTCTTCCTGGTCGTCATCGCCATCTGGCCGCAGCTCATCGCCTCCGGCGACCCCCTCGACTGCGACCTCTCCAAGGCCCAGGAAGGCTCCCAGCCCGGCCACCCCTTCGGCTTCAACGGCCAGGGCTGCGACGTCTACACCCGTACGGTCTACGGAGCCAGGGCCTCCATCCAGGTCGGCGTCTTCGCCACCCTCGGCGTGACCCTCATCGGCTCCCTGCTCGGCGGCCTCGCCGGCTTCTTCGGCGGGTTCTGGGACGGCATCCTCTCCCGGATCACGGACGTCTTCTTCGCCATCCCCGTCGTCCTCGGCGGCCTCGTCCTGCTCTCCGTCGTCAGCAACGCCACCGTCTGGCCCGTCATCGGCTTCATGATCCTGCTCGGCTGGCCGCAGATCTCCCGCATCGCCCGAGGCTCGGTCATCACCGCCAAACAGAACGACTACGTCCAGGCCGCCCGCGCGCTCGGCGCCTCCAACTCCCGGATGCTGCTCCGGCACATCACGCCCAACGCCGTCGCGCCGGTCATCGTCGTCGCCACCATCGCGCTCGGCACCTACATCGCCCTGGAGGCGACGCTCTCCTTCCTCGGCGTCGGCCTGAAGCCCCCGACCGTCTCCTGGGGCATCGACATCTCCTCGGCGTCGCCGTACATCCGCAACGCGCCGCACATGCTGCTCTGGCCCTCCGGCGCCCTCGCGATCACGGTGCTCGCGTTCATCATGCTCGGCGACGCCGTCCGCGACGCCCTCGACCCGAAGCTGAGGTAGGGACCCATGCTGCTCGAAGTGCGCAACTTGCACGTGGAGTTCCACACCCGTGACGGCGTCGCCAAGGCCGTCAACGGCGTCGACTACTCGGTCGACGCCGGCGAGACCCTCGCCGTCCTCGGCGAGTCCGGCTCCGGCAAGTCCGTCACCGCCCAGGCCGTCATGGGCATTCTCGACATGCCCCCCGGAAAGATCAGCCAGGGCGAGATCCTCTTCCAGGGCCAGGACCTCCTCAAGCTCAAGGAGGAGGAGCGCCGCAAGATCCGCGGCGCCAAGATGGCGATGGTCTTCCAGGACGCCCTGTCCTCGCTCAACCCCGTCGTCAGCGTCGGCGACCAGCTCGGCGAGATGTTCCAGGTCCACAAGGGCATGTCCCGGAAGGACTCCCGGACCAAGGCCGTCGAACTCATGGACCGGGTCCGCATCCCCGCCGCCAAGGAACGCGTGGGCCAGTACCCGCACCAGTTCTCCGGCGGCATGCGCCAGCGCATCATGATCGCCATGGCGCTCGCCCTCGAACCCGAGCTGATCATCGCCGACGAGCCCACCACCGCCCTGGACGTCACCGTCCAGGCCCAGGTCATGGACCTCCTCGCCGAGCTCCAGCGCGAACTCAACATGGGGCTCATCCTGATCACCCACGACCTCGGCGTCGTCGCCGACGTCGCCGACAAGATCGCCGTCATGTACGCCGGCCGGATCGTCGAACGGGCCCCCGTCCACGAGATCTACAAGGCCCCCGCCCACCCCTACACCCGGGGCCTCCTCGACTCCATCCCGCGCCTGGACCAGAAGGGCCAGGAGCTGTACGCGATCAAGGGCCTCCCGCCCAACCTCCTGAACATCCCACCCGGCTGCGCCTTCAACCCCCGCTGCCCGATGGCCCAGGACGTCTGCCGGACCGACGTACCCCCGCTGTACGAGGTGACCGAGTCCCCGGTACCGCGCTCCAGCGCCTGCCACTTCTGGAAGGAGTGCCTCCATGGCTGACACGGCGACGACGGCGAAGCCCGCCACGACGGCCGAGGCCATCCTCGAAGTCCGGGACCTCCACAAGCACTACCCCCTCACCCAGGGCATCCTCTTCAAGAAGCAGGTCGGCGCCGTCAAGGCCGTCGACGGCGTGGACTTCTCCCTCGCCGCCGGCGAGACGCTCGGCATCGTCGGCGAGTCCGGCTGCGGAAAGTCCACCGTCGCCAAGATGCTCGTCAACCTGGAACGCCCCACCTCCGGCGAGATCCGCTACAAGGGCGAGGACATCACCAAGCTGTCCCCGCGCGCCCTCAAGGCCGTCCGCCGCAACATCCAGATGGTCTTCCAGGACCCGTACACCTCGCTCAACCCCCGCATGACGGTCGGCGACATCATCGGCGAGCCGTACGAGATCCACCCCGAGGTCGCGCCCAAGGGGGACCGCCGCCGCAAGGTCCAGGACCTCCTGGACGTCGTCGGCCTCAACCCCGAGTACATCAACCGCTACCCGCACCAGTTCTCCGGCGGCCAGCGCCAGCGCATCGGCATCGCCCGCGGCCTCGCGCTCCAGCCCGAGATCATCGTCGCGGACGAGCCCGTCTCCGCCCTCGACGTCTCCGTCCAGGCGCAGGTGGTCAACCTCCTGGAGAAGCTCCAGCAGGAGTTCTCCCTCTCGTACGTCTTCATCGCCCACGACCTGTCGATCGTCCGGCACATCTCCGACCGCGTCGGCGTCATGTACCTGGGCCGCGTCGTCGAGATCGGCAGCGACGCCGAGATCTACGACCACCCCACCCACCCGTACACCCAGGCGCTCCTGTCGGCCGTCCCCGTCCCCGACCCCGAGGCCCGCGCGCACCGCGAGCGGATCATCCTCACCGGCGACGTCCCCTCCCCGGCCAACGTCCCCTCCGGCTGCCGCTTCCGCACCCGCTGCTGGAAGGCGCAGGAACGCTGCGCCCTGGAGGTCCCCCTCCTCGCCGTGCCCGCCGTCTTCCGCCTGACGGACAGCCCGGCGAAGCACGACTCGGCCTGCCACTTCGCCGAGGAGAAGCAGGTCGTCCCGCCGGAGAACGGCGGCGAGGAGCCGCCCGCCCCGGAACCCCCCGCCGAACCCGGCGGCCCCAAGTCCCTTTAACCCAGGGGCAACTTGACGGAATCCGTACCGATATACGGACACGTGAGACTGCTCTCTGTACGGCCGTGCGGGTGCCGTAAGCCGGGCCGGAGGCGCGCCATGTCGCCCCCGGCCCGGCTTCACACCACCAGGGCCCCGCGCGTTACGCGGAACCGCTTGTTTCGCCGGGCCACGACCGTGAGTATCGGAACCGTGACCCTGACGCGACCGGCACGTCTCACGGGCGCCGCGCTGTGCGCCGTGCTCGCACTCGTCTCCGCCGTGTGGGTCCTCAAGGACCTCGCCGCGGTCGGTTCGCCCGCCGACCTCTTATGGGTCTGGGCCGGTGACTACCAGTACGTCCTCCGGGGACGGGCCACCACCTCCCTCCTCGACCCCCTCCTCCTCGCGGTCTCCGTCGCCGCCGCCGTCGCCGCCCTGCGCTCCCGCCACGCGGCCTCCGCGCTCGCCGCCACCGGGGCCGTCACCCTCGCCGTACGCCTGCCCGGCGTCTGGGGCGCCGACAACACGGTGCTCGTCACCTCGCTGCTCGACATCGCCCTCGCCGTCGGCCTCCTCGTCACCACCGCCGCCGGCCGCCGCGACCCCCACTCGCCCGCCGACCAGGTCCCCACCCGGCCCCTGCCGGGCCGGGCCGCCGCCGCGGGCACGCTCCTCCTGACCGGCGCGCTCGTCGTGCTCGGGTGGGAGGTGTACGTCGCCACCGAACTGCCCCTGGAGTACATGGTCGACCGCTTCCTCGGCGGCCGGACCGTCATGGCCACGACCCTCGCGCCCCCGCCCACCTGGATGGCGCTGACCCTCCTCGGCCTGTACGGGACGGGGGCCCTCTCCGCCTTCGCCCGCGCCGGCCACGCCCGGGCCTTCGGGCTCCTGGGCGGCGCGTTCCTGACGACGTTCGGCCTCGCCGCGACCGTGGCGTACGTCCGCCTGGGCACGTTCGTCCACGTCTGGGACGGCGGCTCGGCCCTGGAGATCCTCTCCCTCCTCACCACCGTCTTCGAACTGCTCGCCGGGACCGCCGTCCTCGCCCTCCTGGCCGGCCGCGGCGCCCCCGCCGCCACGCCCGCCCGCCCCGGCCCGTACGGCCCCCAGGGCGCGTACGGACCGTACGGATACGGCCCGCCCGCGCCCCCGTCCTCCCCGCCGCCCGGCTGGTGACCGGAGAGCGTCCTACCTCGTGATCCCCAGCGCCCGCTTCAGGAAGTCCACCTGAAGCAGCAGCAGGTTCTCCGCCACCTGCTCCTGCGGCGTCATGTGCGTGACCCCCGACAGCGGCAGCACCTCGTGCGGCCGGCCCGCCGAGAGCAGCGCCGACGAGAGGCGCAGCGCGTGCGCGACGACCACGTTGTCGTCGGCGAGGCCGTGCACCACCATCAGCGGCCGCCCCGGCTCCTCGGGCGCGACGAGCCCGTCGTCGGTGAGCAGCGACTGCGTCGCGTACACCTCCGGGTCGTCCTGCGGGGTGCCCAGGTACCGCTCCGTGTAGTGGGTGTCGTACAGCCGCCAGTCCGTCACCGGCGCCCCCGCGACCGCCGCGTGGAAGACGTCGGGCCGCTGGAGGACCGCGCGCGCGGCGAGATAGCCGCCGTACGACCAGCCCCGGACCGCCACCCGCTCCAGGTCGAGCGGGAACCGCTCGGCGAGCGCGTGCAACGCGTCCACCTGGTCGTCCAGGGTCGGCGTGAAGTCGCG
Organism: Streptomyces sp. NPDC056144; assembly: GCF_042264145.1. Taxonomy (NCBI): domain Bacteria; kingdom Bacillati; phylum Actinomycetota; class Actinomycetes; order Kitasatosporales; family Streptomycetaceae; genus Streptomyces; species Streptomyces sp. NPDC056144. The sequence goes on from NZ_JBHJVF010000003.1 coordinate 99,408, forward strand.
CAGGATCGCCTTCTCCCACGCGGGGGAGCGGCCCGGCGTGCCCCGCCCGTCCGCCACGACCACCGCGAAGCCCTGGTCGGCGAACCACTGGGACGTCAGATGCGGGTTGTGGGACGCCGTCACGCGCTGCCCGTGCGGGCCGCCGTACGGGTCCATGAGGACCGGCAGTGGCCCGTCCCCCTCCGCGTACCCCGTCGGCAGCAGCACCGCGCACGGGATCCGCCGGACGCCCGCCTCCGTGAGCCGTACGCGCGCGGAGATCACCGGCTTCTGGGCGTACGAGGCCACCACGGCGACCTCCTCGCCGTCGCGCAGCACCCGGGCGACGCTCCCCGGCGCACCGGGCCGCGCCGTGACCAGGACCGTCACCGGGCCGTTCCGTACGGCCCCGTGGACGCCGACGCCCTCGGAGAGCCGCTCGGCGCCCCCGGCGGTCACCCGGTAGACGTGGACCTCGCCGGTCTCCGGCGCCTCCGCCGAGGCCCCGGCGGAGGCGGAGACGAGCACGTCGTCCGCACCGGACCCGAGCACCGCCCGCACGTGCAGGGACCCGTCCGTCAGCGTCTCCTCGCCCACGACGAGCGCCCGCGCCCCGCTCTCGTCCGAGACCCGCACGAGCCGACCGTCCGGCGCCCACGCCGGCACCCCGGGGAACAGTTCGAGCCAGGCCGGGTCCTCCTCCGCCCGGACGGCCGACGTCTTCCCCGACGTGACGTCCACCGCGAGGTTCAGCTGCGCCCGCTGGTCCCGGCTCTGGACGACGAGGAGCGGCGCGCCCGCCGCCGACCAGTGCACCCGCGCGAGGTACGGGTACCGCCCGCGGTCCCACGCGACCTCCGTGCGCTCCCCGTCGAGACCCATGAGGAAGAGCCGTACCTCCGCGTTGGCCGTCCCCGCCGCCGGGTACGCGACCCGCTGCGGCTCCCGGTCCGGGTGCGCCGGGTCCGCGATCCACCAACGGCGTACGTCCCCGTCGTCCGCGCGCGCGACGAGCAACCGGTCGGAAGCGGGGGACCACCAGTACCCGCGGTCTCTTCCCATCTCCTCCGATGCGATGAATTCGGCCAATCCGTAGGAGACGTGCCCGTCCTCGGTTCCGGCGACCTCCCGATCGCCGGAACCGTCCGCTCCGATCACCCGCAACGCCCCCCGCGCCACATAGGCCACCAGCCGCCCGTCCGGCGACGGACGAGGGTCGATGACCGGACCCGGCACCGCCAGCTCCCGCGCCGTCCCGGCCCTCAGCTCGGCCGCGAACAGCCGTCCTGACAGGGCGAACGCCGCCAGCTCGACCGCCGAGTCCACCGCGTACGCCACGATCCCGGACGAGCCCTCCCGACTCCGCTCGCGCCGCGCCCGCTCCTCGGCGGACAGCTCCTCGGCCGCGCCGCCGAGCAGCACCGCCGGGTCGGCGGCCACGCGTTCGACCGGCGCGCCGTCGCGCGGCAGATCGAGAACCCACAGCTTGTGCGTGTGGTCGTCACCCGCGCCCGATCGGACGAAGACGACCCGCTCCCCGTCGGGGGAGACCGAGAAACCCCGGGGAACGCCCAGCGTGAAGCGCTGTGTCCGGGCGAACTGACGGGGGAAGGAGAGCGTCGCCCGGGGTGTGGGCGGCGTGTGCGGCGTAGAGGTCATGCGGCTGAAACTAGCGCCGTGCGCCCCCCTCGTGCCTCCGTCCGCCGATCGATGCGGCGGCACGGATAGTTATGATCCGTAGCGCTAGGTGGGTATGTACTCACCCGGCACATGCTCGTCGACCGTTCCGACCGACAGAAGAAGCGTGGAGGTGAACCGCCGTGGCACTCTCGATTTCGGTGGTGGTGCTGCTGGCGATCGTCGTCTTCCTGCTCATCCGGAAATCCGGTCTGAAGGCGGGACACGCGGCGATCTGCGCGCTCCTCGGGTTCTACCTGGCGAGCTCCTCCATCGCCCCGTCCGTCAGCACCCTGACGACGAACGTGGCCAACATGATCGGCGGCATCAAGTTCTGACGGGACGTCCCGACGGACCCTTCTGACGGGAGCGCCGTCCGGGAGGTCTCGTAGGCTGGGGCCATGTCCGATCTCCCCGCCCGTCGTCTGCTCCTCGTGCACGCGCACCCCGACGACGAGTCGATCAACAACGGCGCCACGATGGCCAGGTACGCGGCCGAAGGCGCCCTTGTCACGCTGGTCACCTGCACGCTCGGCGAGGAGGGCGAGGTCATCCCGCCCGAGCTCGCCCACCTGGCCCCCGACCGCGAGGACCGGCTCGGCCCCCACCGCGTCGGCGAACTCGCCGCCGCCATGGCCGAGCTCGGCGTCACCGACCACCGCTTCCTCGGCGGCCCCGGACGCTTCCGCGACTCCGGGATGATGGGCGCCGAGCAGAACAAGCGGGACAACGCGTTCTGGAACACGGACGTCGACACCGCCGCCCCGTACCTCGTCGAGATCGTCCGCGAGACCCGCCCGCAGGTCCTCGTCACCTACGACCCCGACGGCGGCTACGGCCACCCGGACCACATCCAGGCCCACCGCGTCGCCACCCGCGCCGCCGAACTCGCGGCGGACGCCTCGTACCGCCCCGACCTCGGCCCGGCCCACACGATCGCCAAGATCTACTGGAACCGCGTCCCGCGCCCGGTCGCCGAGGCCGGCTTCGCCCGCCTCCGTACCGAGGGCTCCGCCTTCCCCGCCGTCGCCGAGGTCGCCGACGTCCCCGGCGTCGTCGACGAGGACCGGATCACCACCGAGATCGCCCCCGACCCGGCGTACGCGGCCCGCAAGACCGCCGCCATGGCCGCGCACGCCACCCAGGTCGCCGTCGACGGCCCCTTCTTCGCCCTCTCCAACGACCTCGCCCAGCCGATCTTCACCACCGAGTACTACGAGCTGGTCCAGGGCGTGCCCGGCGCACCCGAAGGCACCCGCGAGACCGACCTCTTCGCGGGGGTGACCACCGCATGAGCACGCCGACCTCTTCCAGAGCCTCTTCCGGGGCCTCTTCCCCCGCCGCCGTCTCCCCGGCCGCCCGCTACACCTGGTACGGCGTCCTCCTCGTCCTCGGCGCCCTCGTCGGCACCGCCGGAGCGCTCGTCCAGGCCGCCTGGTTCCCCGCCGGCCTGCTCCTCGCCCTCCTCGCCACCGCCGGACTGTTCTACGGAGGGCTGCGCGCCACCGGCACCCAGCTCGGCGTCGGCGCCGCGGGCGGCGGCTGGCTCCTCGCCGTCATCTTCCTGAGCTTCGGACGCCCCGAAGGGGACGGCGTGTTCGGCGGCGGCATCGGAGAGCTGCTCTTCCTCTTCGGAGGCATGGCCGTCGCTGTGATCTGCACCACGATGTCCCGGCTCCCGCGACCGCCCCGGTGAACAGCCGCACTTGAGGCCCCGGGCGGCCCGACTTCGGCCGGAATACACGTCGTCGGCCGCCCGCGGGTCGGGTATGCGGCGGCGGTGCCCAGTATGGTGGTGCGCGCCGCCGAACCGCCCGGGTTACACGAGCCTCAGCAAGAGCGGGCGGTGGAGCCAACCGGGAGATCCTGCTTTGAGTCGTGAAACTGGTCGAGAGACTGACAGTTCGTCCTCCGGCGCCCAGGGGCGCGGTGGACAGGGACGCGGTGGAGCCGCGTACCCGTCGGGTACCCAGCCGTACGGATCCCGCCAGTATCCGTCGCTCCACCCCACGCAGGACGCGGCGGAGGAGACCCCCGCCGCGCCCGAGCCGCCGGAGGAGCCCAAGACCGAGACGACGCTGACGACCCGGATCCGGATCAACATCCCGGGTTCGCGTCCGATCCCGCCGGTCGTGGTCCGCACCCCGGTCGCCGACACGGCGGTCGACGGGACCGCGGACGCGGAGCCGGCGCCGGAAGCGGCGGCCCCCGCCGCGGAGCCGGCGCCCGAGCCCGTCGCGGCCCCCGAGCCGGTGACGGCCGAGGAGACGGCGCCGAAGGCGAAGTCCAAGGAGACGAGCGACTGGTTCGCCCCGCGCAAGGCGGCGCCGGGGCCCGCTCCGGCCGCGCTCGCGGCCTCTCCCGCGCCCTCTGCGCCTTCCACGCCTTCCGTACCCTCCGTGCCTTCCGCGCCGTCCATGTCGGACACCCAGGCCATGGGCTTCGCGGCCTCCGCGACCTCCGGCGTCCCGACGGTCGGCACGACCCCGTCGAGCCGCCCGGTGACGACGCCGACGCCCGGCCCGCAGGGTGCGGTCCCCGGCGCGGGCAACCCGCTGTACGACATGGGCACGCCGGCCGCCGGCGTACCGATGTACGACGGGACCCCGGCGGCGGGCACGCCGATGTACGACGGGACCCCGGCCGCCGGCGTCCCGATGTACGACGGAACCCCCGCGGCGGGCACGCCCATGTACGACGGCGGCGGCCTTCCCGTCGGCCCCACGGGCCCCCAGGGCGGCCCCGCCGGGCCGACGACCGGCCCGGTCACCGGCACCGCGAACCTCGCCGCCGGCGGCGCCCCCGCTCCGACGGCCCCCTTCCCCGGCACGGCCCCGACCCCGTCGGCGCCGTTCCCGGGAGGCCAGGGAGGCCAGGGAGGCCAGGGAGGCCCCGGCAACCCGGCGGGCCCCGGCGCGCCCGGAGCCCCCGCAGCCGGCGCGCCCCGCCTCTCCGACGACACGGCGATCCTGACCCCGCAGGCCCCGGCCCCCGCGCCGCGCCCGCCGCAGGGACAGCAGCGCCCGACGGCCCCCGGCGCCCCGGGCGCCCACGGCCGTGCCCCCGGCGACACCCTCTCCGGCGGCATGCAGGCGGTCCCGCCCACGGCCGCCCGGCCCAACCTGACCCCGCGCGTCGAGGAGCCCCGCAACCCGGCCCCCGCGCCCGCCCCGCACCCGGCGGCCCCGGCCCCGAACCGCGCCCAGGCGAAGAAGGGCCGCTCCAAGCTGGTCCTCGCCGCCGTCGGCGTCTTCGGCCTCGCCGGTGTCGCGTACGGCGCGGGCCTGCTCCTCAACCACGCCGACGTCCCGAAGGGCACCACCGTGCTCGGCGTGGACATCGGCGGCAGCACGAAGGAGGAGGCCGTCGCCACCCTGGAGGCGACCCTCGGCAAGCGCGCCCACACGCCGCTCCAGCTCAGCGTGGGCGGCAAGAAGGTCGCACTCGCCCCCGACAAGGCGGGCCTCGCCCTGGACACCCAGGAGACCGTCCGCGCGGCCGCCGGCAGCGACTACAACCCGGTCTCCGTCATCGGTTCCCTCTTCGGCGGCGAGCGGGTCGCCAAGCCCGTGTTCCCGGTCGACGACGAGAAGCTCGCCGTCGCCCTGACCGACCTCGCGGGCAGCTCCGCGCAGGCCACCGAGGCGACCATCCGCTTCGCGCCGAACAAGGTCACCCCCATCGAGGGCAAGGCCGGCGCCGGCCTCGACGTCCGCCACTCGATGATCTCGGTCAAGGACGCCTTCCGCGCCCAGGTCGAGACGGGCCGGAACAAGGTCGTCCAGCTCCCGGTCACCACCCTCAAGCCCTCGATCTCGAAGGCCGAGCTCGACCGGGCCATGAAGGAGTTCGCCCAGCCGGCGATGTCCGGCCTCGTCACCATCAAGGCGGGCGGCAAGCCGATCCAGTTCGGCCCCGCGCGCTCGCTGCCGCAGATCCTCTCCATGCGGGCCGTCGACGGCCGCCTGGTCCCGGTCTACGACACGAAGGCGATCGACCGTCTCCTCGACGGAGCCTTCGACGGCATCATGATCACGAAGGCCGACGGGACCAAGCAGCAGGTCTCCGCCGAGGACGTGGCCAAGGTGATGGGCAGCGCGCTGCTCGGCAAGAACGACGCCGAGCGGACGAAGACGATCGACCTGAACGCCAAGGGCTGACCGTACGCACGCGAAGGGCCCCACCCGGGAGGGTGGGGCCCTTCGCGTGTCGTCAGCGCTCCGGCTTCGCCGCACACCGGCGACACCCGCACGGCGGGTACCGCAACGGAGACTCGATCGGTACGGGCACGGGACCGGGCCCGCGCTCCGGTCGGTACGTCCGGCGGGGCGACCACGTACGCCCGCCGTCACGGGACACGCGGAGCGTGATCACCACTCGCCCCCGTACCGCTCCTGCTTCGCCCGCAACCACTCCTGGATCTCCCGCGTCTCGACCGCGTTCGCGGGCCGCAGGTCGCCCGCCCGGATCGTCGCCACGAAGTGCGTGAACCGCACCCTCCGCTGCTCCCCGTCCACGCCGATCACCTTGCCGGGCCCGTAGACGTCGGTACCGGTATGGGCGACGAAACTGCCAGTGTCGAGGGGGATTCCCATCGCGCGCCTTCCGCTCGGATTTCGCTGTGTGTGTTGTTCCGGTCACACAGTGCCGTGTCCGTCGCTAGCCTCGGGAGGGGGACGCGCGTGACTTCGGAATCAGCACAAGAGGGCTCGTGGGGAGGTCGCCGATGGCGATCGAGGACAACCCGGAAACCCGCCGGAAGTACGGCGAGGAACTGAAACGGCGGCGGGAGGCGGCCGGCCTGACGCAGGAGCAGCTCAGCGAGATCACGGTGATCTCACGCACCCATTTGGCACACATGGAGGCGGGGAGGCGGCGGCCGTCGGTGGAGGACGCGCAGCGGATCGACGGGGCGCTGAAGTCGGGGGACTTCTTCGTGAGGTTCCTGCCGACGCTGGACGGGAAGGTGGTGGCGGAGCACTTCGCGGAGGCGTTGGAGTTCGAGGGGGAGGCGGTGGCCATCCGCCTGTACGCCCCGAAGCTCGTTCCGGGCATTCTCCAGACAACTGCGTACGCACGCGAGGTCCTGAGTTCAGGCTCACCGCCGAAGAGAGACGAGGAGCGTGACAGGCTGCTCGTCACACGTTTGGAGCGGGCGCAGATCCTGGAAGATTTCGAGTCTCCCGTCGTCTGGGTCATGCTGGACGAGGAAGTGCTGAGGCGGCCGGTCGGCGGCCCGGCAGTGATGTGCGAGCAGCTGCGGCACATCCTGAAGCTAGGCGAGAGCCGCAGGATAAGGGTGCACATCCTGCCCCTCACGGTCGGCTACCACTCCCTGATGGAGGGTCTCGTCACGCTCATGTGGTTCGCGGACCAGCCCCCGATCGCGTACTCCGAGGGCCTCAAGTCCGGCCGAATCCTCGAAGATCCGACCGTACTGCGGGAATGTCAGGTGGCCTACGATCATGCTCTCGGCGACGCGCTCTCGCATCGCGAGTCGCTGGCACTGATCAGATCGGTAGCGGAGGAATACGAGCATGCAGCACGGTACGACCAGCATCCCTGACGCCTCGATCCTCCCGGCCTGGCGCAAGTCTTCCTACAGTGGCGGCGAAAGCGGCGACTGCCTCGAAGTCAACGACTCCGTCGTCGACGCCGTCCCCGTCCGTGACTCCAAGGTCCCCAACGGCCCTGCCGTGGTCTTCGGTTCGGCTGCCTGGGGCCGGTTCGTGGACGGTCTGAAGTAGGAAACCGGTAGAGGCTCCCAGGGCGGGGGTTTCTTGAGGGTTCCTGGTGCGGCCGCCCTCTTTCCGAGTGTGGCGGCCTCCACCGCCGCGTCAAGGGCAAGTCGGCGGAGCCGATGGCCTGCGGCCACCCTTGACCCGGCGGCGGAGGCCGCCTGTTCACACTCGGAGGGCGGCCCGGGGCGGGGCCGCCGGGCAGGCCCGGGCAGTGTCCGGGGTTGGGGGCGGAGTGGCACGCCGGTGGGGTGGGGCTGGGTTCGCGGCCGATGCCGGTGGACGAAGTCCGGCCGGTGGGGTCGCGCGGCAGTGGAATGGGGCGGCGGGGCCGAGCTAAGCGGCTCCCGGCCGTCCCCGGGCTGGGCTTCAGGCCCCGCTGGTCACTCAGATCACTTTGACCACTTCCGCCGCTCTGGCTGGGTGGTGGATGAGCATTTCCCTCGCGAACTCGCGGTGACCCCACGGGAGTGGGGTGCAATCCCGGCATTTCCACCCTGTGGGCGTCAACCGCGCGACTTTGGTCGATCCGAGGGGCCTCACCTCCCACCGGGAGTGACCGGCGGGGCTTGAGTCCCGACTCCCTGCCGACGTGAGTCGCTGAGCCGGGCCCGGCAGCCCCATCCCACTCTCGCGCGACCCCACCGGCGGGACTTCGTCCACCGGCCTCGGCCGCGAACCGAGCCCCACCCCACCGGCCGGTCACTCCGCCACCCACCCCGGACACTGCCCGGGGCTGGCCGGTGACCCCGGCCCTCGGGCCGCCCTCCGAGAGTTGTTGCGCAGCTTCCGGTGCCGGGTCAAGGGTGGCCGTAGGCCATCGGCTTCGCCGACTTGCCCTTGACGCGGCGCCGGAAGCTGCGACTCTCGGAAAGAGGGCGGTCCCACCAGGAGCCCGTCAGACACCCCCGCCCTTCGGGCCTAACCCCCCGACGCAGTCGGGGTGTTGTTGACCGCGAAGACCTGGTGGCCCGCCGCGCAGGGGTGGTCGGCGTACTTGTCGGACGTGCCGCCGCCCAGGGTGACCTTCTCGCCCTCCTTGGCGAAGACCTTGCCGTCCGGCTCGTACACGACGGCTTTGCCGTCCTCGATGCGGGCGGTCCAGCCGTACCCCCAACTGAGGGGAACGACGTTTCCGCCCTGCGCCGCCTTCGCCGCCACACAGTTCTCGTCGGTGACCACGAGGGTTCCCGGCAGGGCCGCCAGGAGCGCGGCCGTGGGGTCGTTCTTCGCCCGCAGGATCAGCCGGGGTGGCGTCGCGGGGGCGGGGGCAGAGGTCGCCCGCGAGGTCGGGGTGGTCGGGGTGGTCGGGGTGGTCGGAGGAGTCTCGGTGGGGGAGCCGCAGCCCGCGACTCCGGTCAGCAGGAGCACTCCCGCCGTGGCGGCCGCCGCTCGGCGTGCTGTGGTGCGGGTTCTGGTGCCGAACTGGTCTGTCATCGCATCCCGTCCGATCGTCGGGCGCACGAGTGAGGTGCGCTCCGGAGTGGGACGGCGGTGCCGCCGTACGGGTTCCGTGCGGCGGCACCGCCGTGTGTCAGCCGACTTCCAGCGAGACGCCCCAGGTGTTCAGGACGGTGCTGATGGGCACGTAGTTGATCCAGCGCGAGCAGCCGACGTTGTAGGCGTCGGGGTTCACGGTGCCGCACGCGTTGGTCATGGGGCCGGCGTTGATGTCCGCGCTGATGAGGATGCCCCGGGCCTGTACGCCGCCGGTCACGGTCTTGAACATCGGGCCGCCGCTGTCGCCGTGGCCGCCCATGATCTGACCGGCCGGGGCCGCCACCTGGATGACGCCGATGCGCACGCCGTGTTCGTTCACGTAGACGTCGGAGTCGTCGTAGACGGTGCCGCAGTGCTCGCCGGTGGTGGCGCCCGAGGAGCAGACCGGGTCGCCGGGCCAGTTGGAGGCCCACCCTTTGACGAGCGAGGTCGTGGTGGAGGCGTAGCCGCCGCGGAAGACGCTCGGGGTGGTGGCGGGCGAGTCGGACGGGTCGATCAGCATCGAGTCGATGCTCTCGATGACGGCGACGGAGGCGCTGCCGGGGGCGATGGTCTGCCCGGCCCCGTCCCGTACGGCCAGGTTCCCGGTGAAGTCGCAGTGGCTGGCGCTGAGGAGCTTGCCCGTCGATCCGGCCAGCACGGCGAAGCCGGTCGAGCAGAGCCCGTCGTTGTTGCTGGTGCGGATTCCGCCCTTCCAGGGCGGGGCGTCGTTGGTCCGGGAGAAGAGGGCGTCGTCGGTGAGCGCCTTCACGCCGAGCTTGAGCTTGACGTCGGGGACGCGGGCCGCGTCGCGCAGTTCGGGCAGGGGGTCGACGGCGGCCCGGGTGCGGGCGGCGACGCCGACCGTGACCCCGCTGCCGTCCGCGTTCAGCTCGCTCCAGGTGATGCCGAGGCGGGCGGCGGCGGGGCTGTTGAGCAGCCGGGTGCGGGCGGCCTCGGCCTCGGCGCGGGAGTACTTGGCGCCGGTGCGGATGGTGACCTTGACGCCGTAGGGGTTGCCGGCGGCGTAGGCGGCGATGTCGGCCGGGGGAGTGCCCTTCCAGAGGAGGGTGATGGCCCGGCCCGGGTAGTCGGTCTCCTGGCGGGCGAAGCCGCGGGACGCGCCGAGTTCGTAGAGGCGCTCCGCCACGACGGGTATGACGTCGTCCGCCGGGGAGGCGGCGTCGAGCCCGGCGGGCGGAGGGCTGGGTTCCACGGTCCACGCGGAGCGGTCGAGGGGCTCGTAGGGGACGGCCTGGGCCTGCGGGGGCGTGGGGCTGTCGGGCCGTGGTGCGGCGGCTCCGGGTGTGCTTCCGAGTGCGAGAGCGAGCAGGGTCGTGCCGAGCGTTACGGGTAAGAGTCTGCGTTTCACGTGTCCTCCGTGCCGGAACGAACCCCGGGAGGGGGATACCCCCCGGGGGTTATCGACGGCACTTTAGGACGTACGTGTGTTCGTGTCTGCTCTCTTCCGTGTTTTCCGTGAGGAGTGGCCGGATACGGTCGCTGCCCGCGCGGTCAGCCCTGCTTGATCGCGGAGATGTCGAACTCGAGGACGACCTTGTCGCCGACGAGGACGCCGCCGCCTTCGAGAGCGGCGTTCCACGTCACTCCGTACTCCTTGCGGGAGATGGTGACCGAGCCTTCGAGTCCGACGCGGAGGTTCCCGTAGGGGTCGACGGCGTTGCCGGTGTACTCGAAGTCGATGGAGACCGGCTTGGTCGTGTCCTTGATGGTCAGGTCGCCGGTGACGCGGTACTCGGTGTCGGACGTCGGCTCGACCTTCGTGGACCGGAAGGTGATGTCCGGGAAGTTCGGGGCGTCGAGGAAGTCGTTGTTGCGGAGGTGCTGGTCGCGCTGCTCGACGCCGGTGTCGATGCTCTCGGTCTTGATGACCACCTGGACGGTGGACTTGGCCGGGTCGGCGCCGTCCAGGCGGGCGGAGCCCTCGAACGTCTCGAAGTGGCCGCGCACCTTCGTCACCATGGCGTGACGGGCGACGAACCCGATGCGGGTGTGGGTGGGGTCGAGGACGTACTCGCCGGTGAGCTCGGGAAGCGAGACGCTGGTGCTGATGGACGTGGTCATGGTTCCTCCGTGGGGGTGAGGGGATTCCCGACGCACGCTAGGGCGCGGACGAATTCCGACCGCCGGGACGGCACGGAGTCGCGTCGGATTGCACCCGTACCGGTGAAGCCCGCTTCCCCGATGACGAATGCCTCGCGGCGGCGGGGGCAGACTGGCGGCGTGCGCATCGTGATGATGACGGCGGGGTCGCGGGGCGACGTCGCGCCGTACACGGGTCTGGCCGCCGGGCTCGTGACGGCCGGACACGAGGTGACCCTGGCCACGCACGGGATGTTCGAGCCTCTCGTGGCGGGGTCGGGGGTGCGGTTCCGGCCGCTTCCCGTGGACCCCCGGGCCGAGCTGCACTCCGCGCGCGGCCGACGGCTGCACGACGCGCGGACCGGCGCGGGGAAACTCGTACGGCTGGCGGCCATGGCCAGGGGGTCGGTCGACGAGATGACGGCGGCCCTGGTGGACGTTGCGCGAGGGGGCGAGGTCCTGCTGGTCGGCGGGGCGCTGGGGCCGCTCGGGTACGCCATCGCCGACGGCCTCGGGGTGCCCGCCGTGGGGCTGCACCTCCAGCCGCTCCATCCGACCGGGGAGTTCCCCGCCCCGGTCCTGGGGACGCGGTCGCTGGGCGCGGTGGGGAACCGGCTGAGCGGACGGGCCGTCATGGCGTCCGTGGAGGGGATGTTCGCCGGCTCCGTGCGCTCGCTGCGCAGGCGGCACGGCATCGCGACGGCGGGCCGGTCCCGGCGGCCGGCGCGCGTGGTCATGCACGGCTACAGCGAGCTCGTCGTCCCCCGGCCGCCGGACTGGCCCGCCGAACTGGTCACGGCCGGGTACTGGTGGCCGCACGAGACGAGGGGGCTGTCCCGGGAGGTGGAGGACTTCCTCGCCGCCGGGCCCCCACCGGTCTTCGTCGGCCTGGGCAGCGCCACCGTGCCCGACCCCGCACGGGTCAGCCGCGAGATCGTCACCGCCCTGCGCGCGGCCCGGGTGCGCGGGATCGTCCAGCGGGGCTGGGCCGGGCTGGACGCCCGGGGCGACGACATCCTGACCGTCGACGACGAGCCGCACTCCCTGCTCTTCCCCCGGACGGCCGCCGTCGTCCACCACGCGGGCGCGGGCACGACCGGCGCCGTCCTGCGCGCCGGGGTGCCCAACGTGCCGGTCCCCGTCCAGTTCGACGCGGCCTTCTGGGCGTCACGGCTGACCGCGCTCGGCGTCGCCCCCGGCGTCCTGCCGCTCCGCCGGCTCACCTCCGAAGCCCTGACCGCCGCCCTGCGCCGGGCGACGCGGGACGACGCCCACCGCGAGCGGGCCCGCGCCCTGGCCCACCGCCTGGCCGATGAGGACGGAATCGCCCCGGTTCGTGCCGTGCTCGCGTGAGGTGGAACCATGGGGGCCGGTCGCGTGGGTTCGCGTGGCCGGGCCGGCCGCATGACGGCCGGCAGTCGAAACCAGCGGGCCGAAGACGTGAGAAGTGATCGCTGCATGAAAGCCTCCGGCACACCGGCGGGTGCTCCTGGTGAGGCCGCCGGGAGGCCGCCGAAGCGCGAGCGGGCCTGGGCCCTCGTGGCGTGCCTGACCGGGCTTCTGCTCGTGGTGGTGGCCGGATGGATCGTCGCGGTGCCGGTGGCGGCGGGTGAGCGGACCGAGGAGGCGTTCCGGCAGGCGCCCCGGTGCGCACCGGAGACGGACGGCCGGGATCCGGAGTGCGTCAGCCGCCGGGACGGCCTGGTCCACGGCTTCCGGAAGGAAGAAGGCAGGCAGCCGACGTACTGGGTCGGGGTTCCCGGTCCCGAGGGGTCGGCCGACGGCATCGACTGGATCCGCCTTGAGGACGGGTCCTCCTTCACGGACCGGGTGCGGGCGGGCGACGCGATCGCCCTGTACTCCTGGCGGGGAGCGGTCCGCACGGTGGTCGCCGGCGGGCGCGTCCAGCCCACCGCCGCGACGCCGGTCGCGAGCTGGAGTCCCCTGCTCGGCCTGGCCGTCGGCCTCTTCCCGGTGGGTCTCGCCCTGCTGGGCTGCGGCCTGTGGTGGCGTGCGCGCGCGGCGTCCCATCCCGCCAGGAGCCCGTGGCAGATCAGTCTCATCGGCCTTGCGGGAATCCTCCCCGGCATCTTCCTCGGCGTGGGGGTCGCGGTCGGTGCCTCGTCGGTCGACCGGACCCTGAAGGCCGCCGCGATCGTCTGTGCCGCGTCCGCCGCGACCGTGCTGCTCTCCTGGCCGTTCCTCGCGCGCAGGGAGCGGCGGCGGGGAGTGGACATCGCGTTCACGCCCCGGCGGGTCTCCGTCGGGGACGTGTTCCCCGTCTTCCTCCCGTACGAGCCCCTGTACGAGGGCTTCACCTTTCTCGTGGTCCGGAGCGGCGGCCTGGCCATGAGCACCGACCCCACGGGAGGAGTCGCCTGCCGCCCGCTGCCGACGGGGCTGCGCCTTCGGCGGGTACGGCGGCAGCTGCGCACGGACCCGGGCCCCGGCGCCGGCGGCGGAGGACGGTCCTTCCACCAGTACCACCTCGCCGAGTGCGAGACGGACGACGGGCGCACCCTTCTCGTCGCCGGGTACCTGCCCCAGCTCGAACGGCTGGCCGGGGCGCTGCTCAGTTCATCCGCGCCCGAGCCGCCGTCGCCCGCCGCCTGATCGTCGTCGCCGAGTCCGGGTCCACCGCGTCCATGATCTGCGCGTACGCCTCCATCTCCACGGCTCCGGTGAGGAAGTCCCCCCGCTGTACGAGCAGTTCGGCCCGCTCGTACCGCAGGCGGGCCGGGTGGGAGGGCAGGAGGAGGGAGAGTTCGACGGCCCAGAGGCCGACGTCGGAGCGTTCGGGGCGGGGGGCCGCCCAGGCGCGGATGTTGTTGAGGACGCGGAGCACGATCGCGCCCGGTTCGGCGGGCCGCAGCATCGAGCGGTCGAGCGCCTCGCCCGTCGCGCTCGCCACGAGGAGCTCCGCGTCCGCGCCGGTCATGCCACGGCCGCCGGCGAAGGGGTCGGCGAGGTCCAGGTCGGCGGGGTCGCCGAAGCCGACGACGAAGTGGCCGGGGAGCCCGAGCCCGTACACGGGAGCGCCCGCGCGGCGGGCGACCTCCATCCAGACGACGGAGAGCAGGATCGGCAGGCCCCTGCGGCGGCGCAGCACCTCGTGGAGGAGCGAGGACTCCAGGCGCTGGTAGTCGGCGGGCACGCCCTCGAAGCCCTCGCGGTCGCCGAGGAGCGCGGCGAGCTCGGCGGCCCAGGCGCCGGTGAAGCGGGTCGCGTACGGGACGAGTCCGGCGAGGCGGTCGAGTTCCATCTCGGCCTCGTCGATGTCCCTGCGGGTGACGGAGGGGTCGGCGACGGCGCCGACGAGCAGGCAGAGCCGCGCGAGGTCGGGCCGCTCGGACCTGGCCTCCTCGGCGAACTCCCGCCGCCAGTCGGGGGCGTCCTCCTCGGGGGAGCCGGGCGGGTGGTCGGAGGGCTCGGGCGCCCCGGACTCGGGCGTGACGAACGGGGGAGCCGCGTACTCGGGGGCGGTGTAGGGCGCCATGTACTCCGGCAGGGCGTACTGGACGGGCCCGGCGGTGTCGTCGGCGGCGTCTCCCGACACCTCTCCGGCCGTCTCTCCCGACACCTCTCCGGCCGTCTCGCCGGGCGCCTCTCCGGTCGCCTCGGCGGGTGCGGGGTCGTCCCCGGCTGGTGGCCCCTCCGACGGCCCCTCGCCGTTCGGCGCGTCCCCCGCCGGGCCGCCCTCGTCCGCCGGTCCGTCCGTCCCGGCTCCGTCCTCCGTCATGCCTCCGTCACGACTCCGTCCATCGGTAGTGGTGGTAGTGGTGATGGACCGCGAAGCCCATCCCGTCGTACAACGCGCGGGCACCGTCGTTGTCCGCCTCCACCTGGAGCCAGGCCGCCGACGCGCCCTCGTCGAGCGCCTGCCGGGCGAGTGCCGTCATGACGGCCGTCGCCAGGCCCCGGCGTCGGTGGTCCGGATCGACCTCGACCGCCATGAAGCCCGCCCAGCGGCCGTCGACCACACAGCGCCCGATCGCCGCCGGTACCTCTCCCGTGCCCGCCACGGACGCGAACCACACACTCGGACCGGAGGAGAGCACCGTACGGACGGCGGGACTCGCCTCCTCGAAGCGCTGGTACCGGCGCAGCCACGACTCGTCGAGCGTCCGGGACAGCCGTACGGCCGGGACGGCGGAGTCGTCGGGGTCCTGGTCGCCGATCGGGGCGAGCGACCCGACCCGCACCTCGGCGGAGACCTCGCGCCGCCATCCGTGCCGGTCGAGGGCCGCGCACAGCAGCTCCTGGGTGCCCTCGGCGCCGGTCGAGGCCTGGACGATCGCGGGCAGCTTCCGGGCCGCGTACCACTCCCGTACGCGGACGAGCGCGTCCGGCACCGGCATGCCGGGATCGCCCAGCGGGAGCGCGGAGTTGGCCCGCCGGGTGAACCCGTCGGCGGCCCTGAGCGTCCACTCCCCGAGCGCCTCGCTCTCGGACGGCTGCCACGCGCGCGCGGTGGCGCGGGCGAGCTCCGGGAAGGTGGCGGCGGGGCCCTTCCGGCGGGCGGGAGCGGGGGGTACGACCTTCCCCGCGACCAGGGAGACCTCGTCGATTCTGACGGTCTCGCCGCTCTTTCGTGTGATCAGCAGCACACCGGAGTTCCACGATGTGAGAACCCCGACCGCGTCGGTGAACTTCTCACCCCTCGTCCCCGAGTCCGTCGTGTACCGAACGGAGACACGTTTCCCCACGTCAGCGCCGGTGATGCGGACTTCGAGCCGTCCTCCGCCGATGATTTCCACAGCTTCTCCGCCCCTCCTGTTCGGATCGCCCCCAAGAACGGAGATACTAGGTGCGGGCATCGACGACGCCGCGCTCCCGCGCAGACCAGCCCTACCGAGGAGGAACGACAGCGTGACTTACGTCATCGCGCAGCCTTGTGTCGACGTGAAGGACAAGGCCTGCATCGAGGAGTGCCCCGTCGACTGCATCTACGAGGGCAAGCGGTCCTTGTACATCCACCCGGACGAATGCGTCGACTGTGGGGCCTGTGAGCCGGTCTGCCCGGTGGAGGCGATCTTCTACGAGGACGACACCCCGGAGGAGTGGAAGGACTACTACAAGGCGAACGTCGAGTTCTTCGACGAGCTCGGCTCGCCCGGTGGTGCCTCCAAGCTCGGCGAGATCGAGCGCGACCACCCCTTCATCGCCGCCCTCCCGCCGCAGAACGGCTGAGAGAACGACCGCGCTTCCGGTCCCGTACGGCCTTCGGTCGCTGTACGGGACCGAGGCGTTTTCCCGTACGTACAGGAAGTGAGAGCCAACCCGTGAGCGCAGTCTCTTCGCGCCTGCCCGTCTTCCCCTGGGACAAGCTGGAGCCGTACAAGAAGACGGCCCTGGCCCACCCCGACGGAATCGTGGACCTCTCGGTCGGCACGCCCGTCGACCCGGTCCCCGCGCTGATCCAGGAGGCCCTGGTCGCGGCGGTGGACTCGCCGGGCTATCCCACCGTGTGGGGGACGAAGGAGCTCCGGGACGCGCTGACGGGCTGGTGCGAGCGGCGCCTCGGGGCGGTCGGCTTCGCCCACGAGAACGTCCTGCCCGTGGTCGGCTCGAAGGAGCTGGTGGCCTGGCTGCCGACGCAGCTCGGCCTCGGCGCCGGTGACGTCGTCGCGTACCCGCGTCTCGCCTACCCGACGTACGAGGTCGGCGCGCGGCTCTGCGGCGCGACCCCCGTCGTCTACGACGACCCGGTCGCCGACCTCGACCCGGCCGCGGTCAAGCTGCTCTGGCTCAACTCCCCGTCGAACCCGACCGGCCAGGTCCTCGGCAAGGACGAGCTGATCCGGATCGTCGCCTGGGCGCGCGAGCACGGCATCCTCCTCTTCTCCGACGAGTGCTACCTGGAGCTGGGCTGGGACGCCGAGCCGGTCTCCGTGCTGCACGAGGACGTCTCCGGCGGCTCGTACGAGGGCATCGTCGCCGTCCACTCCCTCTCCAAGCGCTCCAACCTGGCCGGCTACCGCGCCGCGTTCATCGCGGGCGACGCGGCCGTCCTCGGCGAGCTGCTCCAGATCCGCAAGCACAGCGGCATGATGACCGCCTCGCCCGTGCAGGCGGCGACGGTGGTGGCGCTGGGCGACGACGCGCACGTGGCGGAGCAGCGCGAGCGGTACGCGGCCCGGCGCGCGGCGCTGCGGGCGGCCCTGGAGGCGCACGGCTTCCGGATCGAGCACAGCGAGGCGAGCCTGTACCTGTGGGCGACCCGGGACGAGCCGTGCTGGGAGACCGTGGCGTACCTGGCGGAGAAGGGCATCCTCGTGGCGCCCGGTGACTTCTACGGCGAGGCCGGGGAGCGGTTCGTGCGGGTGGCGTTCACGGCGACGGACGAGCGCGTGGCGGCCGCGGTGAAGCGGCTCGGGTAGCCGGGTAGCCGGGTAGCCGGGTAGCCGGGTTTCCGCACGCCCTGTACGTACGCCGGAGGCCCGGGGAGCAGATGATGCTCCCCGGGCCTCTGGCGTACCGCTGTCTCCGGACTCAGCCGATCGGCAGGCCCGCCGGGAGGCTGCCGGCGCCGACCGGGAGCCCGCCGAGGGAGGACGGGGCGGCGGCGGCCGGGGAGCCCGCGCTCTCGGCGGCGGCGCCGGCGGTCTGGCCGACGGCCTCGCCGGTGGCGCCCGCGGCCTGGCCGGCGACCTCCTGGGCGGCGGGGGTGGCGGTCTTGGCGGTCGCGCCGACGGTCTTGCCGGCGGCCGGGACGGCCGTGCCGACGGCCTCGCTGCCGGTGGCGCCGACGACGCCCGTGGCGGTCCGCGAGGCGCCGTCGACGGTGCTGCCCGCTCCGGCGGCGTCGAGGGCGGTGAGGCCGCCGACGGCGCCCACGGGCGAGCTGTCCAGGGCGCTCGCGGAACCGGCCGCACCGACGACCACGGGGGCTCCGGCCGCGATGAGGAGGGCGGCGCGGGCGATCCGGCGGGTCAGGGGGAGGGACATGGTGCTCCTTCGACGGGGTGCGACGAGTGGTGAGATGTGGTGCTCGGACGCAGTGACAACCGGCCCTGGGGGAGGGTTGGTTGCGGAAGTCGAAGGTAAAGAGTTGGCAATGCGTCGTATTGTCGGGTGGGGAGGAAAGCGGACGAACGCGATCATTGAGCGAGAGAGTGGCGAACCGTCACTTCCCTTGTGGCGCAAGGGGAATGACGGGTCCAACCGTGGCCCGCGGGAGGCGGCGCGAAGTGCCGCGGAAACGCCGGGAATTCGCGCCGGGCGCGTGACACGGGCGAGTGAAGGGCCGTACGGACGAGCGGGCCGAGACGGGCCGGAGCGGTCCGGCGGGCGACTACTTCGCGAGCCGGATGCGGACGTTCGCGGTGTCGGAACCCGTGCCGGACGCGGTGCCGGAGGCCGTGCCTTCCTCGGGGGTCCCCGAGGACTTCTCCCACTCGCCGGACGCGTCACTGGCGCGCCAGACCCGCCCGTCGTACGCGACCTCGACGACGCGGAGCTCGTCCGCCCGCGCGACCGCCCACTGCGCGAGCTCCCACCCGCGCCGCTTGCCCGCCCCCGAGTCCGCCTTCGCGCCGACCGGCACCACGAGCAGCGGCGGCTCCGTCGCCGAGCGGCCCGCGCTCGCGCCACCGGTGACCGTCTTGGGCGCCGCCCGCTCGCCGAAGGCGCGTACCAGCTCCGCCCGCACCTTCGACGGATCGCCGGGCTCGCCCTTCAGGTCGCTCGCCGTGCACGTCAGGGCGGCCGGTGAGCGGCCGGTGAGCGCGGCGGAGAGGAGGGTGGCGTCGGGCTCGTGCTTCGCGTACGCCTGCGGGAAACCGCTCCGCTGCACCTTCTGCGCCGCCACGGTCAGCGGCAGCCGCGAGTACCCCGGGACCTTCTCCAGGCCCTCGTAGAACTTCCCGGCGGAGTACACCGGATCCATGATCTGCGCGGGCGTCCCCCACCCCATCGAGGGGCGCTGCTGGAAGAGGCCGAGGGAGTCCCGGTCGCCGTGCTCGATGTTCCGCAGCGCCGACTCCTGGAGCGCGGTCGCGAGCGCGATCGTCACCGCCCGCTCGGGCAGCCCGCGCGAGGTGCCGACGGCCGAGATCGTCGCCGCGTTGGACGCCTGCTCCGGAGTGAATTCGTACCGGTTGTCACCCGTGCCGACACTGCACCGAGGCGTGCCCTTACTGCCCGTGACCTGATGGAACGCCACGTACGAGGCAAGGCCCGCGAGCGCGACGAAGGCGGCCGCGGTGCGGGCGAGACGACCGCGACGGGCGGGCCGGTCGCGACGGGCGGGGCGGGTGGGCTCGGACACGGGGCCCACCGTACTGGAGGGGGCGTTAGGGTCGGCACATGGCTGACATCACTCCGTACGAGACCCGGCTCGACCTCTCGCAGGACGGAGCCGCGCTCACCGCCGCCCTCGTCGACTTCCCGTCCGTGAGCGGTACGGAGCAGCCGCTCGCGGACGCCATCGAGGAGGCCCTGCGCGCCTTCCCGCACCTCACCGTCGACCGGTTCGGCAACAACGTCGTCGCGCGCACGAACCTCGGCCACGGCGAGCGGGTCGTCCTCGCCGGGCACATCGACACCGTGCCGATCGCCGACAACGTGCCCTCGCGGCTCGACGAGAACGGCATCCTCTGGGGCTGCGGGACGAGCGACATGAAGTCCGGCGTCGCCCTCCAGCTCCGGATCGCGGCGACCGTCCCCGAGCCCAACCGCGATCTCACGTTCGTCTTCTACGACAACGAGGAGGTCGCCGCGCACCTCAACGGCCTGGGGAAGATCGCCGAGGCGCACCCGGACTGGCTGGAAGGCGACTTCGCCGTCCTCCTGGAGCCCTCGGACGCGCAGGTCGAGGGCGGCTGCCAGGGCACGCTGCGGGTGATCCTGCACACCGCCGGAGAGCGCGCCCACTCCGCGCGCGCCTGGATGGGCTCCAACGCCATCCACGCCGCCGCCCCGATCCTGGCCC
Source organism: Streptomyces sp. NPDC056144 (assembly GCF_042264145.1). Classification (NCBI taxonomy): domain Bacteria; kingdom Bacillati; phylum Actinomycetota; class Actinomycetes; order Kitasatosporales; family Streptomycetaceae; genus Streptomyces; species Streptomyces sp. NPDC056144. The sequence continues at coordinate 119,316 of NZ_JBHJVF010000003.1, forward strand.
GCCTCGCCGCGTACGAGCCGCGCAAGCCGGTCATCGACGGCCTGGAGTACCACGAGGGCCTGAACGCGGTCGCGATCCAGGGCGGTGTCGCCACCAACGTCATCCCCGACGCCTGCACGGTCACGGTCAACTACCGGTACGCCCCCGACCGCTCGCCGGCCGAGGCCCTCGCGTACGTCCGCGAGTACTTCGACGGCTGCGGGGTCTCCGAGCTCGTCGTCGACGACGAGAGCGCGGGCGCGCTGCCCGGCCTCTCGCACCCGGCGGCCGAGGCGTTCATGAAGGCCGTGGGCGGCCACGCGATGCCGAAGTTCGGCTGGACGGACGTGGCCCGCTTCAGCGCGCTGGGCGTCCCGGCCGTCAATTACGGTCCCGGCGACCCGATCTACGCGCACAAGCGCGACGAGCACGTCCCGGTGGAGCGGATCCACCACTGCGAGGCGCGCCTCAGGGAATGGCTCACCGCCTGACTTCCGTAATTTCGCGTTTCGTCACCTCTGTCGTCCTAGGCTGACCGGACCAGAAGATCAGTGGATCTCAGTGGATCGGCGGAGGGAGCAGGCCATGGGCATTCCCGAGGGAATGGCGAAGCCCGAGGAGCAGCGACTGGGACCGGTGCTGAGGCGTCGGGAACAGGTCCAGCCGGGCACCACGGACCAGCGGCTCCTTGACACCGAGGGCGACTCGGAGTGGGTGCACACCGACCCCTGGCGGGTCATGCGGATCCAGTCCGAGTTCGTCGAGGGCTTCGGCGCGCTCGCCGAGCTCCCGAGCGCGATCAGCGTCTTCGGCTCGGCCCGTACGAAGCCGGACTCGCCGGAGTACGACGCGGGCGTACGGATCGGCCGCGCGCTCGTCGAGGCCGGCTTCGCGGTCATCACGGGCGGCGGCCCGGGCGCGATGGAGGCGGCGAACAAGGGCGCGCGCGAGGCCAAGGGCGTGTCGGTGGGCCTCGGGATCGAGCTCCCCTTCGAGCAGGGGCTCAACGCGCACGTCGACATCGGCGTGAACTTCCGCTACTTCTTCGTCCGCAAGACGATGTTCGTGAAGTACGCGCAGGGCTTCGTGGTCCTCCCCGGCGGCCTCGGCACCCTCGACGAACTCTTCGAGGCGCTCACGCTGGTCCAGACCCGGAAGGTGACCCGCTTCCCGATCGTGCTGTTCGGGACGGAGTACTGGAAGGGCCTGGTGGACTGGCTGCGGGACTCGGTGGTGGCGGGAGGCAAGGCGAGCGAGCGGGACCTGCTGCTGTTCCACGTGACGGACGACGTGGACGAGGCGGTGGCCCTCGTCACGAAGGAGACCGGGAAGTGACCATCAGCCCCGCCGGCGTTTGAGGCGCGGGGGTCCGGGGGCGGAGCCCCCGGTTTCGGGAAGGGGCGGGGCGGGGGAGAAGGCCCGCCGCAGGCGCCCCCACCCGGCCCCCGCTCCCGCTACGCGAGCCCGCGCCGGGCGACGGCAGGCGCCCGATGCCCGGCGATGGACGCCACCATGTCGAGCACCTGCCGGGTCTCGGCGACCTCGTGCACGCGGTACACCTGCGCGCCGAGCCAGGCGGAGACCGCCGTGGTGGCCAGCGTCCCGAGCACCCGCTCCTTGACCGGCCGGTCGAGCGTCTCCCCGACGAAGTCCTTGTTGGACAGGGAGACGAGCACCGGCCACCCGGTCGCGGCCATCTCCCCGAGCCGCCGCGTCGCCTCCAGGCTGTGCCGCGTGTTCTTCCCGAAGTCGTGCCCGGGGTCGATCATGATCGCGTCCCGCCGCACGCCGAGCGCGACGGCCCGCTCCGCGAGCCCGACCGTGACGCGGAGGATGTCGGCCATGACGTCCTCGTACTCCACCCGGTGCGGCCGCGTCCGCGGCTCCGCGCCGCCCGCGTGCGTACAGACGAGGCCGGCGCCGTACTTGGCGGCGACCTCGGCGAGGCCCGGGTCGACCCCGCCCCAGGCGTCGTTGAGGACGTCCGCGCCGGCCTCGCAGACGGCCGCGCCGACGTCGGCGCGCCAGGTGTCGACGCTGATGATCACGTCGGGGTGGCGCCGGCGGACCTCCGCGACGAACCCGACGGTCCGCCGGGCCTCCTCCTCGGCCGTGACCTCCTCGCCGGGGCCGGCCTTGACCCCGCCGATGTCGATGATGGCCGCGCCCTCGGCCACGGCCTGCTCCACGCGTGCGAGGGCGGGCTCGTCGCGGAAGGTGGCGCCCTGGTCGTAGAAGGAATCCGGGGTCCGGTTCACGATCGCCATGATCACCGGCTCGTGCGGCCCGAATTCACGCCGTCCCAAGCGCAGCATCCCTTTTGTCCTCCCTCGTCTTCGTTCGCCTGCGACCCTAGCTGTCGGTGACGCATGGCACGATCGGCACGGGACGTTTTCCACTCCGGGGAGAGGCGCGCAGTGTTCTGGTTTCTGCTCATCACGATGGTCGTGGTCGTGGCCGCGGTGACACTGGCCGTGGTCGGCGGCGGGGACAGCGAGGTGCTGCCCGAGGTGGCGCCCGAGCAGCTCGTCGACCCGCTGCCGGCGGCCCGTCCGGTCGACCGCGCGGACGTCGAGGCGCTGCGCCTGCCCGTGGCCGTACGGGGCTACCGCATGGCGGACGTGGACGACGTCCTGGTCCGGCTGGGCGCGGAGCTGGCGGAGCGGGACGCGCGGATCGCGGAGCTGGAGGGCGCGCTCGCGGGCGCGGGTGCGAGGTCCGAGGGCGAGACGGAGACCGAGGAGGGCGACCGCGCATGACGACCGACGCGATCATCCCCGGCGCGGCGATCCCGGGCCCGGACGGCCTGCTGCGCTGCCCCTGGGGCCTGTCGACCGAGGACTACACGCCGTACCACGACGACGAGTGGGGCCGCCCGGTCCACGGCGACGACGCGCTCTTCGAGCGGCTCTGCCTGGAGGCCTTCCAGTCGGGCCTGTCCTGGATCACGATCCTGCGCCGCCGCGAGGGCTTCCGGAAGGCCTTCGCGGGCTTCGGGATCGCCGAGGTGGCGGGCTTCGGCGAGGCGGACCGCGAGCGGCTCCTCGCCGACGAGGGCATCATCCGCAACCGCGCCAAGGTCGACGCGACCATGGCCAACGCGAAGGTGCTCGCCGAGTGGTCCCCCGGCGAACTCGACTCCCTGATCTGGTCGTACGCCCCGGAGCCGGGCCGCCCGGCCCCCCGTACGGTCACGGAGGTCCCCGCGATCACCGACGAGTCGACGGCCCTCTCCAAGGCCCTCAAGAAGCGCGGCATCCGCTTCGTCGGCCCGACCACGGCCTACGCCCTGATGCAGGCCTGTGGCCTGGTCGACGACCACGTGGAGGGCTGCCTGGCCCGCGGCGGACGATAGGCGGACGGCGGGAGCCGCCGCCCGCCCGCCCCGGATCGGCCCGTCTCACCTGCCCAGGTACTTCGGCTTCTCCTTGGCGATGAAGGCGCGGACCGCGATCGTGTGGTCCTCCGAGGCGCCCGCGAGGGACTGGAGCTCGTCCTCCTTCTCCAGGGCCTCGGTGAGGGAGTGGTCGGCGCCGTAGGCGAGGGACTCCTTGAGGGCCGCGTAGGCGACGGTCGGGCCCTCGGCGAGGGTGCGGGCGATCTTCTCGGCCTCGGCGGCGAGGTCGGCGGCCGGGACCAGGCGGTTCGCGATGCCGAGCTCGTACGCCTCCTGAGCGGTGATCGAGCGCGGGAAGAGCAGCAGGTCCGAGGCGCGGCTCGCGCCGATCAGGCGGGGGAGCGTCCAGGACATGCCCGAGTCCGAGGTGAGCGCGACCCCCGCGAAGGACGTGTTGAACGCGGCCGTGTCCGCGACGACCCGGAAGTCCGCCGCGAGCGCGAAGCCGAAGCCCGCCCCGGCCGCGACGCCGTTCACCCCGGCCACGACCGGCTTCTTCATGCCCGTCAGGGCCCGCACGATCGGGTTGTAGTGGTCGCGGACGGTGTTCATCGTCTCGCGCGAGCCGGACTCGGCGTCCGCCATGAGCAGACCCACGTGCTCCTTGAGGTCCTGGCCCACGCAGAACGCCCGCTCGCCCGCCGCGGTGAGCAGCACCGCCCGTACGGCCGAGTCCGCCGCCGCGGTTTCGACGGCGTCCCGGAGGGCGACCTTCGCGGCCACGTTCATGGCGTTCATGGCCTCGGGCCGGTTGAGCGTGATGGTGGCGAGCCCGTCGCTCACCTCGTACAGCACCGTGTCGGCCATGATGTGTGGGTTTCCCTTCGCCTCATTGCGTGGTTGACCCCCCAGCATGGCGGAGATCACCCGCGTCGCCCATGTGAGCTGCGTCAAAGAATTCCACCCCCCGGCCCGATCCAGGGCGGCGCAGTATCGCAGGCCGATCGCCGAAATGTGTGGTTTTGCGTGAGCGCGTTGCCCAAGCGATGCGGATCGATGTTGGTCATCGGGTGCTGAGATGCGGGATAATGACCTGGAAGCAATGTGTTCGAAGCCGGTGAAGCGTGCTCCGCATCAACGAGCTGCCCGGCTGACAAAGAGCTGGTTTCAGGAAGGGGAACAAGCATGGCGGCCATGAAGCCGCGGACGGGTGACGGCCCGCTCGAGGTGACCAAGGAGGGGCGGGGCATCGTCATGCGCGTTCCGCTCGAAGGCGGCGGTCGGCTTGTCGTCGAGCTGACCCCGGGTGAGGCCGAGGCGCTGGGCGACGCCCTCAAGCAGGTCGTCGGCTGACGACCGGACCCCTCGATTCCTGAATCACTGCCCCGGACGGTCCACCGTGCCGGGGCAGTGGTGTACCCGGGAGCCTTTACGGGACCCGAGAGTCTGTACGGGGCCCGGAGCCTGTAAGGGGCTGTCAGCCCCGGCGCACCGCGCACAGCAGGCCGTCGCCCACCGGCAGCAGGCTCGGCAGCAGCTCCTGGCTCTCCCGCACCGCCCGGAGGAGCTCCCGTACCCGCAGGACCTCCGGCGGCTGCGCCGCCGAATCGACCGTCCTGCCGTCCGCGAAGACGCCCTCGAAGCAGACAAGACCCCCAGGTCGGAGCAGGCGCAACGATTCAGCGAGATAGTCCAGGTACTCCAGCCGGTCGCCGTCGCAGAAGACGAGGTCGTACCCGCCGTCCGCGAGCCGCGGGAGCACGTCGAGCGCCCGCCCCGGAATGAACCGCGCCCGGTTGCCGGCGAAACCCGCCGCACGGAACGCCGTCTTCGCCAGCTGCTGACGCTCCGGCTGGAGGTCCACCGTCGTCAGGACCCCGTCGGGCCGCATCCCGAGCAGCAGATAGATGCCCGACACGCCCGTGCCGGTACCGATCTCCGCCACCGCCTTGGCACCCGCCGTCGCCGCGAGCAGGCGCAGCGCGCCACCGGCGGAGGGGGACACCGAGGGCAGCCCTGCCTCCCTGGCCCGGTCCCGGGCCCAGCGCAGAGCCTCGTCCTCGGCGACATAGGCGTCGGCGAACGACCAGCCCGTCTGCCGGTTGGCGGTAATGGCCCTCTCCTGTCCCCGTAGTTGACGCAACGGTGACTGTATCCGCTGTCAGCGGGAACCCGCAGATGGGACCGGGCGTTCACAGGAGGCAGGACGCGACAGCGGGAGCCGGGCGAGTCCCCTCCCAAATTCGCGTAAAGATTCTTATCCGGAGCTAACGGGCGAGGTGGCTATGGTAGGGACTCCACTGGACACCACCAGAGCCGACAGGGGAGGTGCGGCTGCGCCTGTGGATCGGGGAGGACGGCTTCGACGTCTTCTCAGGTCGGCGGGTGAGCCGAAATCCGTGACAAACACCGCTGACCGAATCCGCACCGCCGACTCCGCACCCACCACCGCGACCTTCGCATCGGATGCGGAATCGCAGGCGTGGACCCCTCCCACGTGGGAGGAGATCGTCAGCACGCACAGTGGCAGGGTCTACCGCCTCGCCTACCGCCTCACGGGCAACCAGCACGACGCCGAGGACCTCACCCAGGAGGTCTTCGTCCGCGTCTTCCGCTCGCTGTCGACGTACACGCCCGGCACCTTCGAGGGCTGGCTCCACCGCATCACCACCAATCTCTTCCTCGACATGGTCCGCCGCAAGCAGCGCATCCGCTTCGACGCGCTCGCCGACGACGCCGCCGAGCGGCTCCCCAGCCGTGAGCCCTCCCCGCAGCAGGTGTTCAACGACACCCACTTCGACGCCGACGTGCAGCAGGCCCTCGACACCCTCGCGCCCGAGTTCCGCGCGGCCGTCGTCCTCTGCGACATCGAAGGACTGTCGTACGAGGAGATCGCCGCGACCCTCGGCGTGAAGCTCGGCACCGTCCGCAGCCGCATCCACCGCGGCCGCTCCCACCTGCGCAAGGCCCTGAAGCACCGCTCGCCCGAGGCCCGGGCGGAGCGTGCGCTGGCCACCGTCGGATGGGAGGCCGGGACAGCGTGAGCGGCACACGTCCCTCCTCGTCGAGTTCCGGGTCCGCGGAGCACCACCTCGGGGACCGGCTCGCCGCGCTCGTCGACGGCGAGCTCGGCCACGACGCCCGCGAGCGGGTGCTCGCGCACCTCGCGACCTGTCCGCGCTGCAAGGCCGAGGCCGACGCGCAGCGCACCCTGAAGAGCGTCTTCGCGGCCGCGGCGCCCCCGCCGCCCTCCGAGGGCTTCCTCGCGCGCCTCCAGGGGCTGCCCGGGGGACCAGGTGACCCGTCGGGCGGACCCGGAGGACCCGGTGCCCCCCGCGGGCCCCTCGAAGAGCTCCTCGGCACCGCCGTCCTGAAGTCCGACGGCTTCGCCACCGCCGCCGTCGTCACCCCCGGCGCAGGCCGCTCCACCGGCGGCTTCCGGGTCCACGAGGTCGGCGACCGCGCCTCCGGCACGTCCGGGCGCGGGCGACGCTTCGCCTTCGCGGCGGCCAGCGCGGTCTCCTTCGCGGCCATCGCCCTCGGCGGCACGCTGCCCGCGGAGACCTCGCTCACCGCGAGCGGTCGCGGCGGCCAGGGCGCGGGCAGCGCCGTCACCCCGGTGCGCACCTCCACGTCCGGCGGCGCGGGCGGGACCACCGCCGCCGTGCGCGGAACGCGCTCCGGCGAGCGCGGCGCCCAGTCCGTCGCCGAGGAGCCGCTCGTCCCGCTCACCGCGCGCACCGGCGCGGGCACCGCTCCCTCGGGCGCGGTCCCGGCGGACGTGCGGGGCTCCGGCAACCTGCCGATGGTCCAGGCGCGGCTCCAGACCCAGGCCATGCAGTCGTTCTTCGCGCTCTCGCCGTTCATACGGCCGACGCATCCGGCCCTGGATCTGTCCTTCGCCCCTGAGCCCGGCCCCGTGGCAAGCCCGACGAACGTGCCTCTCGGCTCCCACCGCTGACCCCCGACCTGGTTGAATCCAGGGACAGCGACGCCCGCGTCAGGGGGCGCGGACGGGTCAGCGGTTGCGGGGAGAGCATGAACGACGGGAAGCCGAACTGGTGGAGCCGGCCTTCGACGGCACCGGAGCCGCCCCGGGAGCCGGCACCTGCCCCGGCGCCCGAGGGGTCCGACGGCGACTTCCCGCTGCCCGCGCCGCAGCCGTCGGCAGGTGACATATCCGGGGCGGCCGAGCCGGCCCCTTCGGCCGTACCGGCCGAGCCGACCGACACCGCCACGCGGCCCGACCCGGCGGACGCCGCGCCCGCCGTGCGGGACCACGCGGCGCCCGCCGCGTCGACGGACGACCCGGCCGAGCCCCGCGACACCGCCGTCCTTCTGACGAAGGGTGAGTCCGCCGCGGCCGCCGAGGGCTCCGCCCCGGCAGGGGCGGACCACGCGGCTTCCGCCGCATCAGCGGAGACGCCCGGCGTCGAACCGGCGCCCGCCGCCTCCCCGACTCCCGCCGAGCCCGCCGCCCAGGCTCCGGCCGAGCCCGCCGCCCAGGCTCCGGCTCCCGCCGAGCCAGCCGCCCAGGCTCCGGCTCCCGCCGAGCCAGCCGCCCAGGCTCCGGCCGAGCCCGCCGCCCAGGCTCCGGAGGCCGCGCGGCCTCAGCCGCTTCACGCGCCCGACGAGTACCGGACCCCGCCGTACGGCGAGCCCGGGCCCTGGGCGCCCGCGCCGCCGGTGCAGCATCCGGCCGCCGCCCCGGCCCCCGCGCCCGGTGCCGTACCCCCGCCGCAGGGCGCCGTTCCCCCCGCACCGCCGCAGCAGGGCGGGGGCGCGCCCTGGATGCAGTACGACCCCTGGGGCGGGCCCGCCGCCCCGCTGCCCGTCGCCGCGAAGAAGAAGTCCCGCAAGGGGCTCGCGGTCGCCGGGGCTCTGGTGTTCGCGCTGATCACCGGCGTGATCGGCGGCGGCATCGGCGCGTACGTCGAGCGGAACAACGGCCTCACCACCGTCGAGCTGCCCCAGGCAGAGGCCGGGGAGCTCGACCGGGCCCCCGACAGCGTCGCCGGGATCGCCGCCGGTGCCCTGCCCGGCGTCGTCACCCTGCACGTCAGCGGCGGCGGCTCCGCCGGTACCGGCACCGGCTTCGTCCTCGACACCAAGGGCCACATCCTCACCAACAACCACGTGGTGGACGCCGCCGAGTCCTCCGGCGAGATCTCGGTGACCTTCTCCAGCGGCGAGACCGCCCGCGCCAAGCTCGTCGGCAAGGACACCGGCTACGACCTCGCCGTCGTCCAGGTCACCGGCGTCTCCGGCCTCAAGCCGCTCGCCCTCGGCAACTCCGACAACGTCCGCGTCGGCGACCCCGTCGTCGCCATCGGCGCCCCCTTCGACCTCTCCAACACCGTCACCTCCGGGATCATCAGCGCCAAGGAGCGGCCGATCACCGCGGGCGGCGAGAAGGGCGACGGCACGGACATCAGCTACGTCGACGCCCTCCAGACCGACGCGCCGATCAACCCCGGCAACTCCGGCGGCCCGCTGCTCGACTCCAAGGGCCGTGTCATCGGCATCAACAGCGCCATCCGCGCCGCGGGCGGCGGCGGTTCGGGCGACGGCGAGGGCAGCGCGAGCCAGCCGGGCTCGATCGGCCTCGGCTTCGCGATACCGATCAACCAGGGCAAGCGGGTCGCCGAGGAGCTCATCAACACCGGCAAGGCCACCCACCCCGTCATCGGCGTGAGCCTCGACATGCAGTACCAGGGCGACGGCGCCCGGGTCGGCGAGAAGGGCAAGGACGGCGCCGCCTCCGTCACGCCCGGCGGCCCGGCCGCCAGGGCGGGCCTCCGCCCGGGCGACGTCATCACCAAGGTCGACGGCCAGCGGGTGCACAACGGCGAGGAGCTGATCGTGAAGATCCGCGCCCACCGCCCCGGCGACCAGCTGGAGCTGACGCTGACCCGCGGCGGCAAGGAGCTGATCAAGACCCTGACCCTGGGCTCCTCGCAGGGAACCTGACAGATCCTGACGGACTCATACGGACCAGACGGAACCCGACCGCCATGTGGTGGTCGCCACGAGGTACCCGACCGACAGGTTCGGCGGGTACCGTGGACCGGGCCTCGGACCGGCGAGAAGGAGCTACTAGGTGTTCAGCGACATAGGCGCACTCGAGCTGGTGACGCTCGTCGTCCTCGCCGTGCTCGTCTTCGGGCCGGACAAGCTGCCCAAGGTGATCCAGGACGTCTCGCGCTTCATCAGGAAGGTCAAGGACTTCTCCGACAGCGCGAAGGAGGACATCCGCAGCGAGCTCGGCCCGGAGTTCAAGGACTTCGAGTTCGAGGACCTCAACCCGAAGACGTTCCTGCGCAAGCAGATCGACGGGAACGAGGACCTGCGGGAGCTCAAGGAGCTGCGCGGCACCTTCGACCTCAAGAAGGAGATCAACGAGGTCGCCGACGCGGTCAACGGCCGCGAGACGGCCCCCGCGGCCGCGCCCGCCGCCCCCGCGACCGTCAACGGCTCCTCGCCCGACCTCCTCAAGAAGCAGGACAAGCCGGACGCCGGCGAGCGCCCGCCGTACGACTCCGACGCCACCTGACGACGGCCTGTCACCGAACGACTGCGTCCCGGTGGCTATCCTCCCTCTGTTGACGGATCTGTCGACGGATCGAGGAGGCTGCCGGAATGACGACGACGAGTCGGGTGGAAGCCGAGGGGTTTCTGCGCGCGCCCTTCGCCTGGTACGGGCTCGACGAGGCGTTCACCGGGCCTCGCCGGCTCATGCAGGTCGGTACGGCGGCGGACGGTTCCGTCCAGTACGGCTCCGTCGGCCACGGTGACGAGCCGTCGATAAAGTCCGAGGCCGGCGGCGCGGAGAAGGAGCGCTTCGCGGTCGTCGTGACGGTCGCGGCGAGCCCGGTCCGCAGGACCGGTGACGGTACGGGCGTGCTCGACGCCACCACGGTCTCCTCGGCCGCCTGGCTGGCCGGCTCCGGGCTGCTCGTCCACACCTGGCCCGCCTCGCTCGACCACGTGACCCGGGACAACTGGCTGGACCAGCAGACCGAGACGGCGTTCGAGCTCGCCGACGACCTCGACGGGCCCGCCTGGTCGGTCCTGTCGCTGCCCGTCGACGGCGTCCCGATGCCCTTCCACTACCGCGAGACCGAGTTCGGCTGGGTCCTCGCCGGATCGGCCGCCGGGGTCCACCTGGGGGCGTACGGGCGGGGGATGAGCGCGTACGGGCTCGGCTTCGCGCAGATCCCCGACCTGGACGCGTACGCGTAGACGTAGACGCGGGACGTGGACGTACGAGAAGGGGCGCCCCCGGTTCACGGGGGCGCCCCTTCCTGCCGTACGGATCAGAACTTGTTGCGCGGGGTGATGCCCAGGCTCATGCCCGACAGGCCGCGCTGACGGCCGCCCAGCTTGCCCGCGATGGCGCGCAGGGCCGCGCCGGCGGGGGAGTCGGGGTCGGAGAGGACGACCGGCTTGCCGTCGTCGCCGCCCTCGCGGAGCCGTACGTCGATCGGGATCGAGCCGAGGACCGGGACGGTCGCGCCCGTGGTCTGGGTCAGGCCGTCCGCGACCTTCTGGCCGCCGCCCGTGCCGAAGACGTCCACCATTTCGTCGCAGTGCGGACACGGCAGGCCCGCCATGTTCTCGACGACGCCGACGATCTTCTGGTGCGTCTGCACCGCGATCGAGCCGGCCCGCTCGGCGACCTCGGCGGCCGCCTGCTGCGGGGTGGTGACGACGAGGATCTCCGCGTTCGGGACGAGCTGCGCGACCGAGATCGCGATGTCGCCGGTGCCCGGGGGCAGGTCGAGGAGGAGGACGTCGAGGTCGCCCCAGTAGACGTCGGCGAGGAACTGCTGGAGCGCGCGGTGGAGCATCGGGCCGCGCCACACGACCGGGGCGTTGCCCGGGGTGAACATGCCGATGGAGATGACCTTCACGCCGTTCGCCGACGGCGGCATGATCATGTTCTCGACCTGGGTCGGACGGCCGTCCGCGCCCAGCATGCGGGGCACGCTGTGGCCGTAGATGTCGGCGTCGACGACACCGACCTTGAGGCCGTCGGCGGCCATCGCCGCGGCGAGGTTGACGGTCACGGAGGACTTGCCGACGCCGCCCTTGCCGGACGCCACCGCGTACACACGGGTCAGCGAGCCGGGCTTCGCGAAGGGCACCTCGCGCTCGGCGCCCGTGCCGCGCAGCGCCGCCGCCAGCTCCTTGCGCTGCTCGTCGCTCATCACGTCGAGGGTGACCTCGACGCCGGTGACGCCCTCGACCCGGGACACGGCCTCCGTCACGCGCTGCGTGATGGTCTCGCGCATGGGGCAGCCGGAGACGGTCAGGTAGACCGTGACGGCGACCCCGCCGTCCGGACCGATCTCCACCGACTTGACCATGCCGAGCTCAGTGATCGGCTTGTTGATCTCAGGGTCGTTCACCGTCGCCAGTGCTTCGAGCACCGCGTCTTCCGTAGCCATACGGACGATGGTACGGCGCCGGGCACCGGCCCATGGAGGCGTGTCAATGGTCGGGTACGTCACTTCCGTACGCGTCGTCCGGCGGGAATAGATCGCGCCGCTCCTCCCGGCGCTCCTCGTACCGCTCCTCGTACCGTTCCTCCAGCCGTTCCTCCAGCTCCTTGACCATGTCCTGGAGCTCGGAGCGGATCCAGTCGCGGGTGGCGACCTCGCCGAGGCCCATCCGCAGCGCGGCGATCTCCCGCGTCAGGTACTCGGTGTCCGCGATCGACCGCTCGTTCTGCTTCCGGTCCTGTTCGAGGTTGACCCGGTCGCGGTCGTCCTGCCGGTTCTGCGCGAGGAGGATCAGCGGAGCCGCGTACGAGGCCTGGAGGGACAGGACGAGGGTCAGGAAGATGAACGGGTACTCGTCGAACTTCAGCGACGCCGGCGCGAAGATGTTCCACGCGACCCAGACGACGATCGTCACCGTCATCCAGACGAGGAACCGGCCCGTCCCCAGGAACCGGGCGATGCGCTCCGAGAGCCGCCCGAAGGCCTCGGGGTCGTACTCCGGCAGCAGTCTGGCCCGGCGCTCGCGCGGGAGGTCGAGCCGGATGCGCGCCATCGGCCGCTCCCGGTCCCGGTCCCTCTCCTGCTGACGCTCAGCGGCCATGCGTGGTCCCCTCCTGGTGGAACTCGGTCTCGCGCCAGTCCTCGGGCAGCAGGTGGTCGAGCACGTCGTCGACGGTGACCGCGCCGAGCAGCGAGCCGCTCTCGTCGACGACGGGCGCGGCGACCATGTTGTACGCGGCGAGGTAGCTGGTCACGGCGGGCAGCGGGGTGTCCGGGCCGAGCGGCGGCAGGTCGCTGTCGATGACCGAGCTGACGAGCGTGAACGGCGGGTCGCGAAGCAGCCGCTGGAAGTGGACGGTCCCCAGGTACTTGCCGGTCGGCGTCTCGTCCGGCGGCCGGCAGACGTACACCTGCGCGGCGAGGGCCGGCGACAGGTCCTGCTGGCGGACCCGGGCGAGCGCGTCCGCGATGGTGGCGTCCGGGCGCAGCACGATCGGCTCGGTCGTCATCAGACCGCCCGCGGTGTTCTCCTCGTACGACATCAGGCGGCGTACGTCGGCGGCGTCGTCCGGCCGCATGAGGGTGAGGAGTCGTTCCTTCTCGTCCTCGGGGAGCTCGGAGAGGAGGTCGGCGGCGTCGTCCGGGTCCATCGCCTCCAGGACGTCGGCGGCGCGCTCCTCCTTGAGTTCGCCGAGGATCTCGATCTGGTCGTCCTCGGGGAGCTCTTCGAGGACGTCGGCGAGCCGGTCGTCGTCGAGGGCGGCGGCGACCTCGACGCGCCGCTTGGGGGAGAGGTGGTGCAGGGCGTTGGCGAGGTCGGCGGGGCGGAGCTTCTCGAAGGTGGCGAGGAGGTTCTCGGCGCCCTGGCCGTGCTCCTCCAGGGAGAAGCCGGTGACGGCGGACCACTCGACGGTCAGGGTCTCGCCCTTGCGGCTGAGCACCCCGCCCTTGCCCTTGCGGACGAACACCTTGTCGATCGACCAGTCGCGGCGGGCGGGCAGCCGCTGGATGGCGACGTCGAGGACGGTGACCTCCTCGCCCGAGTCGACCAGGGTCACCCGGCGGTCGAGGAGCTCGCCGAGGACGAGCCGCTCGGTGGGGCGGCGCTCGAAGCGGCGCATGTTGACCACGCCGGTGGTGATGACCTGGCCCGAGGCGACGCCGGTGATCCGGGTCATGGGGACGAAGACGCGGCGGCGGCTGAGCACCTCGACGACCATCCCGAGCAGGCGCGGGGGCCTGTTGCCGACGCGGAGCATGGCGACGAGATCGCTGACGCGGCCCACCTGGTCGCCGACGGGGTCGAAGACGGGGACTCCCGCGAGGTGGGAGACGAAGATCCGGGGGGCGCCTGCCGCCATGCCACGCGCCTCCTGGATGCCGCACGATTCGAGTCGTCGCCGGAGCGGTGTCCGGCCGGTGGCATTGCTTTGCCGGGGATTGCAGAGCTTTGCCGGGTTCAGGCTAGCCCGTGCCGATCATCCCCGCTCCGGCAGCGCCTCCGTCCGGCTGGCCGTCGGCGGCTTCATCCGGCCCGGGTACGCTGCGGTCTGCCGTCCCCCCACTCGGCCCGGAAAACGGACCCGGACATTCCGAACGGTCCGGACAGGGCCGTCCACGGCACCCCCTCCGACGGGCCTCCCCCGCCCACCGCCCCTTCTCCGCCCTTCGCCCCCACGACTTCGAGAGGCAGCGCTGATGGCCGTACGTTCCCCGGCGTCGCGTATCCGCAGGACCGTCGCGCCCCTGGCGCTCTGTGCCGGTCTCACGGTCGGGATCGGCGCCTGCGCCGCCGATCCGGACGAGGGGACCAACGGGGTGGGCAGGCTCTCCGCCCCCGAGATCGAGCAGAAGGCGCAGACCGCGGCCGACTCCGCGAAGGCCGTACGGCTCGCGGGCACGCTGGTCAGCAAGGGCGGCACGTACAAGCTCGACATGCGGCTCAAGCCGGACGGCGCCACCGGCTCCGTCGCCACGAAGAACAGCACCTTCGAGCTGCTCCGGGTCGGCGACGCGCTCTACCTGAAGGCCGACGCCGACTTCTGGGCGCACGAGGGGAAGGCGGCCGAGGAGCCGACCGACGCGGACGAGGAAGCCGCCGACACCCTCGACGACATGTACGTGAAGGTGCCGCAGGACGACCCCACGTACAAGCAGCTGCGCGGCTTCACCGAGATGGACGTGCTCCTGGACGGCCTGATCGGGCTGCACGGCACGGCCGTCAAGGGCGACCGCGACCAGATCGGCGGAGTCCGTACGGTCAAGGTCAAGGGCGGCGAGGGCGGCGAGGGCGGCACCCTCGACGTGGCCCTCGAAGGGACGCCGTACCCGCTCAGGTTCGCGCGCGGAGGGGGAGCGGGCGTCGTGGTGCTCTCCGAGTGGAACAAGGAGTTCCCGCTGGAGGCGCCCTCCCAGGAGGAGACGCTCGACTACGGCATGCAGCTCCCCCGCACCTGAGAGCTAGCCGCGCTTGCGCTTCTTCTTCAGGAGCAGCTTCGGGAGCGCCGCCGGGACCGGCCGGCGGGTGATCGCCGCCGACGGCAGCGGTACGGCGGCGAGGGAGCCGTCCGGCAGCTCGGTCGTCGAGGCGACCGGGTCGAGCCGCAGGACCCGGCACTCGCGCGCCCAGCGGTCCGGCATGGCCTCGCCGTCGGAGGCGTTCAGCCGCTTGCCCTTGAGTTCGGCGACGGCCGCGTCCCACTCCTCCGTGCGCGGGGCGATCTCGCGCACCGAGGCCGTCCAGGCGACGATCCGGCCGCCCTTGTCCTTGCTGCGGACGGTCACCTCGGCCGTACCGCCGTCGGCGAGGCCGGGGAGCGGCTGTTCGCCGGGGCCGTCGCCGACGACGTGCGCCGCCCCGTCGTGCCAGACGTGCCAGAGGGCGCGGGAGGGCCCGGTGCCGCGCACCCAGACGAGGCCGGACTTCTTGGTGGCCTCTTCGACGAGGGCGCCGGTGAGCAGGGTGTCGGTCATGGGCCGAAGCCTATCCAGGGCGGACCGGGCGGCCTACAGCCAGCCGTTGCGCTTCAGGGTGCGGTGGATGGTGAGGCAGACCGCGATGATGCCGGTGAGCACCATCGGATAGCCGTACTTCCAGTGGAGCTCCGGCATGTGGTCGAAGTTCATGCCGTAGACGCCGCAGACCGCCGTGGGGACGGCGACGATCGCCGCCCACGAGGTGATCTTGCGCATGTCCTCGTTCTGCGCGACGGTCGCCTGCGCCAGGTTGGCCTGGAGGATCGAGTTGAGGAGCTCGTCGAAGCCGACGACCTGCTCCTGGACGCGCGCGAGGTGGTCGGCGACGTCCCGGAAGTACTTCTGGATGTCGGGGTCGACCAGCCGCATCGGCCGCTCGCTGAGCAGCGCGAGCGGGCGCAGCAGCGGGGTGACGGCCCGCTTGAACTCCAGGACCTCGCGCTTGAGCTGGTAGATCCGGCCCGTGTCCGTGCCGCGCGTGGAGCCCTTCTTCGCGGCCGGCGAGAAGACGTCGATCTCCAGCTGGTCGATGTCGAGCTCGACGGCGTCGGCGACCGCGATGTAGCCGTCGACGACGTGGTCGGCGATGGCGTGGAGGACGGCGGACGGGCCCTTGGCGAGGAGCTCGGGCTCGCCCTGGAGGCGGTGACGGAGGTTGCGCAGGGAGCCCTGGCCGCCGTGCCGGACGGTGATGACGAAGTCGGGGCCGGTGAAGCACATGACCTCGCCGGTCTCGACGACCTCGCTGGTCGCGGTGAGCTCGGCGTGCTCGACGTAGTGGATCGTCTTGAAGACGGTGAAGAGCGTGTCGTCGTACCGCTCCAGCTTGGGCCGCTGGTGGGCGTGGACGGCGTCCTCGACGGCGAGCGGGTGGAGCCCGAACTCGGCCGCGATTCCGGCGAATTCGGCCTCGGTGGGCTCGTGGAGCCCGATCCAGGCGAAGCCGCCGCTCTCCCGCACCTGGCTCATCGCGCCCCGGGGCGTGAGGCAGGAGCGGTCGTCGACCCGCTGCCCGTCGCGGTAGACGGCGCAGTCGACGACGGCGCTGGAGGCCGAGGAGTGGTCGCGGGTGGGGTCGTACGCGGTGTACGTGGTCGGGGTCTTGCGCAGGCCGGGCCGCAGGCTCGGACGGACGGCGGCGCGCAGGTCACGGATCATCGACATGGGCATGCTCCCTCACGGAGTGGCCGTCGGCGCGATGCGTGGCACAGCCCGGAATGGGGACGTGGAGCTACGTCGTCCACAAAGCGGGCGGCACCGGGGAACCACGGTGACGGCGTTCGCTACAAGACAGGCAAAGGCGAAGTTGCTCTTCCGTCGAGCGAGATGCCGGAGGCGCGGGTCCGTACGGGACCCGGGAATCACCGGAGAGAAGACCGCACCGGGCGGGGGTGCGAGACGGCGGAAGAGCGGCTGGTACTGCCCGACCGACTTCGGTCCATCGCAGTCCCACCTCCTCCGGCCGGTCCCCCGTGGGGGATGACGTGTGACGAGTAATCAGGAGTTCGGGACTCCCGACCAGCGGCCAAGACTATCAGCCGACAGAGGGTCAATCCTTGACTTTGCCCGTTCCATACGCGCTTTATGCTCAACCCATGGGAGAAGTTCTTGCTCTGGTCGAGGCCCGGCTGCGGACGGCGCTCGGCGAACCGGACGCGCGGGCCGCGGTGACCTTCCTCGGCACCGATCGGATCGAGGTCCTCCGCTTCGTCGACCGCGGTCCCGAGGGCGACCTCGTGCGGTACGCGACCCTCGGCATGTCCGCCGCGCCGATGGCGGACCCGACCTCGGCGCTCGCCGACCCCGTCAAGGGCCCGCGCGCCGAGCTCGTCCTCACCGTACGGGCCGGCCTCGCCGACACCGACAAGGTGCTGCGCCCCCTCGCCGTCCTCGCCGCCACCCCGCAGGTCGAGGGGGTGATCGTCGCCCCCGGCGCCTCGCTCGACGTCGGCGAGCCCCTCTGGCCCGGCGCCTCCTTCAGCTCCGTCCTCGTCGCCGAGTCCGGCGGGCTCGTCGAGGACCTGGAGCTCGACGACCCGATGGATCCGGTGCGCTTCCTGCCGCTGCTTCCCATGACCTCGAACGAGGCCGCGTGGAAGCGGGTGCACGGGGCGCAGGCCCTAGAGGAGCGGTGGCTCGCCAAGGGGACGGACCTGCGGGATCCGCTGCGCAAGTCCGTCGCCCTGGACTGACCCCGGAAGGGGGCGCGAGGGGCGCGGGGGCGGGTTCCGGAAGGGGCCCGTGTGGCCTCTGTGGGCACTGCGGGTGAACGGCTCGGGCCGGACGGGTGATCGTCCCCCGGTGTCCTTGACGCGGGGCACGAGGGGTAGGACCGTTGAGCCCTATGAGGGGCGAACCCAGTTGTCCGAAGTGCGGTGGCCGGGTCAGGGCGCCCGGTCTCTTCGCCGACTCCTGGCAGTGTGACGTGCACGGCTCGGTGCACCCGCTCCAGCCCGTGATCCCGCCCAGTGTCGAGGCCCTCGGCGTCGTCGTCCACCGCTCCCACGTGCCCGTGTGGATGCCGTGGCCCCTGCCCGTCGGCTGGCTCTTCACCGGGGTCGCGTACGCCGGGGACGACCGCAGCGGCGGCCGCGCGACCGCCGTCGCCTGCTCGGGACCGGGACCGCTCGGCGGCATCGGCGAGCTGATCCTCGTCGCCGAGGAGCTCGGCGTCGGCCTCGGCGCGCGGTACGCGGGCATCGACGGCCCCGACCCCGGCTCCGGCATGGCCATCGACAAGCCGCCGGCCGCCAAGGTGCTCGCCGCCGGCCGTCCCACCCCGCTCTGGCACGTCACCGGCACCCCGCCGGACCGCGCCGTCTTCGCGGGCGAGGCGCGCGGCCTGTGGCTCTGGGCCATCGTCTGGCCCGAACAGTCGGGCCTCCTCATGTACGACGAGCTCGTCCTGACCGACCTGCGCGACGCCGGCGCCGAGGTCGAGCTCCTGCCGTGCGGCGCGCTCACCCCCAGGCTTCTGGGCCCCTGACGGCCCTCCGCGCTCTCTGACGGTCCGTACGGGAGTGTTCGATTCGCCCGTTATGCTGGAGCGTCCCTCGTCCGTCCCGAGCCCCCGGAGTACCGCGTCGTGCGCATCGACCTGCACACCCACTCCACGGCCTCCGACGGTACGGACACGCCGGCCGAGCTCGTCAGGAACGCGGCCGCGGCCGGGCTCGACGTCGTCGCGCTCACGGACCACGACACCACCCGCGGCCACGCTGAGGCGATCGCCGCGCTGCCCGAGGGCCTGACCCTCGTCACCGGCGCCGAGCTCTCCTGCCGCCTCGACGGCATCGGCCTGCACATGCTGGCCTACCTCTTCGACCCCGAGGAGCCCGCGCTCCTCGCCGAGCGCGAGCTCGTCCGCGACGACCGCGTGCCGCGCGCCCGCGCCATGGTCGGCAAGCTCCAGGAGCTCGGCGTCCCCGTCACCTGGGAGCAGGTCGCCCGCATCGCGGGGGACGGCTCCGTCGGCCGCCCGCACGTCGCCGAGGCGCTCGTCGAGCTCGGGGTCGTCCCCGACGTCTCCGGCGCCTTCACGCCCGAGTGGCTCGCCGACGGCGGCCGGGCGTACGCCGCGAAGCACGAGCTCGACCCGATCGAGGCCATCCGGCTGGTCAAGGCCGCCGGCGGCGTCACCGTCTTCGCGCACCCGGCCGCCGTCAAGCGCGGCCAGGTCGTGCCGGAGAGCGCGATAGCCCGGCTCGCCGACGCCGGTCTCGACGGCATCGAGGTCGACCACATGGACCACGACGAGGCGACGCGCGCGCGGCTGCGCGGGCTCGCGAAGGAGCTCGGTCTGCTGACCACGGGCTCCAGCGACTACCACGGCAGCCGCAAGACCTGCCGCCTCGGCGAGTACACGACCGACCCCGAGATCTACGGCGAGATCACCCGCCGCGCGGCAGGGGCCTTCCCGGTCCCCGGCGCGGGCGGAACCGCCTAGGTTCTGTCCGGCGGATCAGGGCCTAGCTCCTTCCGGGGGCCACGGCAGGCCGGCGTGGTGTTCCCTCCGCGCCGGGCCGTTCCCGCGCGCACACCTGTCGTCCGCGCGTGACCCACGGTCCCGGGCGCCCTCGCGCGCCCGCTCCCGCCCAGGCCGGCGCCCCCCGTCTCCGTACCCTCACGCCACTTCCGGCGCACGCGCGCCCGTCATCCGGAATCTGTCATTCCGGAATGCCGGCGCGACACCCCACCGTTCGACCTCTCCCGCAAGGCACCCTCACCGTGTTCGACGCCGCCGTCTTCGGCTCGCTGTTCCTGACCCTCTTCGTGATCATGGACCCCCCGGGGATCACGCCGATCTTCCTCGCCCTCACCTCCGGCCGCCCGGCCAAGGTGCAGCGACGCATGGCCTGGCAGGCCGTCGCCGTCGCCTTCGGCGTCATCACCGTCTTCGGTCTGCTCGGCCAGCAGATCCTCGACTACCTGCACGTCTCCGTCCCCGCGCTGATGATCGCGGGCGGTCTGCTCCTGCTGCTCATCGCGCTCGACCTGCTCACAGGCAAGACCGACGAGCCCAAGCAGACCAAGGACGTCAACGTCGCCCTCGTCCCGCTGGGCATGCCGCTGCTCGCCGGGCCCGGCGCGATCGTCTCGGTCATCCTCGCCGTCCAGCACGCCGACAGCGTCTCCGCGCAGATCTCCGTCTGGTCCGCCATCGCCGCGATGCACGTCGTGCTCTGGCTGACCATGCGCTACTCGCTCGTGATCATCCGGGTCATCAAGGACGGCGGCGTCGTCCTCGTGACCCGCCTCGCCGGCATGATGCTCTCCGCCATCGCGGTGCAGCAGATCATCAACGGCGTCACCCAGGTCATCCAGAACGCCTGATCCCGGCCACCGCCGGGTACCACTGCGCCCCCGTACGGATTCCGCGGTGCGGAGTCCATGCGGGGGCGCGGTGCGTGGTGTGGACCTGGCCGGTTACGAGGCCGAGGTCTCGGCGGGGCGGATCCAGATGCGCTGGCCGACAGCGGCGGCCTGCTGCACGATCCGATTGACGGAGGCGGCGTCCACAACGGTGCTGTCGACGGGCGTGCCGTCGATGTCGTCCAGTCGCAGAATTTCGAAGCGCATGGGCTTCTCCCTTCGTCTGAGTTGATCCTCCTGGAGGAGAACTGGGTTACGTAGATCTCCAACGGACGGCATCGCGCAAACATTCCTTACGCTAAGGAAAATTTTCGGATGACTAAATACTGGCTGGTAGAAAGGGCCGTATGAACGACGAGGACACGATCGGCGCCCGGCTTGAGCGCACCAATGAGCTCCTGCAACGGATGCTTGCCGAGGTCGCCAAGACCCCCTCCACCCACGCCATCTTCGTCGACGCAGGTTACGTCTATGCTGCGGCCGGGTTGCTGGTGACGGGAACCGAGGACCGGCGCTCCTTCGACCTCGACGCCGAGGGCCTCATCGAGGCCTTCATCGACAAGGCCCGCACGATCTTCGCCGACAGCCGGCTCCTGCGCGTGTACTGGTACGACGGCGCCCGGCGCCGCATCCACACGCCCGAGCAGCAGGTCATCGCCGAGCTCCCCGACGTCAAGGTCCGCCTCGGCAACCTCAACGCCAACAACCAGCAGAAGGGCGTCGACTCCCTCATCCGCACCGACCTGGAGTCCCTCGCCCGCCACCGCGCCATCAGCGACGCCGCCCTCGTCGGCGGCGACGAGGACCTCGTCTCGGCCGTCGAGGCCGCCCAGGGCTACGGGGCGCGCGTCCACCTCTGGGGCATCGAGGCCGCCGAGGGCCGCAACCAGGCCGAGGCCCTCCTCTGGGAGGTCGACAGCCAGCGCACCTTCGACCTCGACTTCTGCCGCCCGTACGTCACCCGCCGCCCGGTCACGACGTACGAGAACGAGGGCGAGCCGCCGCCGTCCCGCGAGGAGGTCCGCTTCGTCGGCGCGCAGATCGCCGCGACCTGGCTCGCCGAGCGGGGCCGCGACCGGCTCGCCGAGCTCCTGCCCGGCGCGCCCTACCTCCCGGGCCCCGTCGACCAGGACCTCCTCGTCGAGGCGGAACGCCTGCTCAGCCGCTCCCTGCGCGGCCACGCCGCCCTCCGCAGGGCCCTGCGGGACGGCTTCTGGCAGCACCTCAAGACGCAGTACTAGCACCCGTACGAGTGGGGGTACGGGCGTCTCCGTCTCCGTCGACCCGGTCCCAGAAGGCCGTCAGCCGCTCCGCCAGCTCGCGCGGATGCGAGACGTTGGGGGAGTGGCCGGCGCCCGCGACCACCGTGTGGTGCGCGCCGGTACGGGCCGCCGCCGCGGCCAGCTCCACCGGCGGCCACACCATCTCGTCCGTCCCGTACGCGAAGTGCAGCGGCATCCGCAGGCCGAGGAGTTCCTCCGTACCGTCCCTGGTGGCGACGAGCAGCCGCCCCGCGCCCGACAACTGCGCGATCCGGGTCCGCATCCAGCGCCGCCGCAGGAAGCGCGTCAGCTCCGGCGCGTCGACCGCGCCCGGCTCCTCACCACGCGCGTCGAGACGGCACATCGCCTCCCAGACCCGGTCCTTCGGCAGCACCGCGAGCGCGCCCCGCAGCACCCGCACGCGGACACGCTGCGGCCGGGCCACCCGGCCCGTGCCGGAGGAGAGCAGGGTGAGCGAGCGGAAGGCGGCCGGGGCGAGCGAGGCCGCGGCGCGGGCCACGAGCCCGCCGAAGGAGTGACCGAGCAGATGCGCGGGCCCGTCGCCGAGGGCGGCGGCCTGCGCGACGGCGTCCAGCGCGAGCGCCCTGCGACGGTACGCGGCCCGGCCCCGGGGCCCGGGCGTCTCGTGCTGCCCCCGCCCGTCCACCGCCACCGCCCGGTACCCGGCGTCGGAGAGCGGCCCGAGCAGCGCGAGGAAGTCCTCCTTGCTGCCGGTGTACCCCGGCAGCAACAGCACCGTCCCCCGCCGCTCGCCCACCGGAGCCGTGTCGAGCACGGCGAAGTCACCCCGCGCGGTGACCAGGCGACGGGCCTGGGTGCGGGGCGGGAGGTCGAGGGACCGGGGCTTGCTCATACCCGGACTGTAATCCCGCCGGCCACGGACAGCCTTTTCGGGCCGGACAGCCCTTCCGGGCGGGGGAGGCCCCGGGTGCAGGTCCGCCGGGGTCCTGTGGGCTCGCGCGGGGGAGGGGCGGTGCGTTGGGGGCTTGGTGCACGGCCCGCGCGGGAGGGTGCGTGGCCGTGACGGCCGGTCGCTGGGGTGGGGGCGCGCCGGGGAGGCCCCGGGGCCCCTGGCCCTGCGGGCCGGGCCCGGGGGTCGGAGGCTCGCATGCGGGGCGGTGGCGGCGGGTGGCTGGACGGGCGCCGGAACGGCCGTGCGGCCCGTCCCTTTTCGGGGACGGGCCGCACGGGCTGTGCTGGGTCGGGCGGGGACTCAGTCCTCGGCCTTGGCCGCTGCCTTCTTGGTGGTGCGGCGGCGCGGGGCCTTGGGGGCCTCCTCGGCCGGGGCCTCGGTGGCGACCGGCTCGGCGGCGGCCTTCTTCGTCGTCCGGCGACGGGTCGGCGTCTTCGGCTCCGAGGCGTCGGGCGCCTCGGCGACGACGGCCTTCTTCGTGGCACGGCGGCGAGGAGCCTTCGGGGCCTCCTCCGTCACCGGAGCCTCGACGACCGGCTCGGCCGCGGCCTTCTTGGCCGTCCGGCGACGGGGAGCGGCCTTGGGGGCCTCCTCGACGGCCGGGGCCTCGGTGACGACCGCTTCCGCGGCGGCCTTCTTCGTCGTCCGGCGGGCGCGCGGGGCCTTGGGGGCCTCCTCGGCCGGGGCCTCGGTGGCGACCGGCTCGGCGGCCGCCTTCTTCGTCGTGCGGCGACGGGCGGGGGCCTTGGGGGCCTCCTCGGCGACCGGAGCGGCCTCGGCGACCGGGGCCGCCTCCTCGACGACGACGACCGGCGCGGCCTCGGCGGCGACCGGCGTACCGGCGGCGCGGCGGGCCGTGCGGCGGGCGCGCGGGGCCTTGGGGGCCTCCTCGACGACCGGCGCGGCGGCGACGGGCGACTCCACGACGATGACCGCGGCGGCCTCGGCGTTCACCGGCGAACCGGCGGCGCGACGAGCGGTGCGGCGGGCGCGGGGGGCCTTGGGGGCCTCCTCGACGACCGGCGCGGGCTCGGCGGCCGGGGCCTCGGCGACCACCGGAGCGGCCTCGGGGGCGCCCGGCGAGCCGGCGGGGCGGCGGGCCGTACGGCGACGACGCGGGGCCGGAACCTCGGCCGTGACCTCGGGTGCGGCCTCGACCGCGACCTCGGCGGCCTTCACCGGCTCGGCGACCGGCTCCGCGACGGCCTTGCGGGCCGTGCGACGGCGCGGGGCCTTCGGGGCCTCCTCGGCCACGGGGGCGGCGACCGGCGCGGCCTCGGCGGCGGGCGCCTCGGCGGTCCGGGCCTTGCGCAGCGCGGCGGCGGCGGTCTCGACCGTCTGGAAGGAACCGGTGTCCTCAAGGGGACGGATCACGCGGGGGCGACGACGGCGCGGAGCCGGCGCGGCCTCCCGCGCGGCCGGGGCCTGGGCACGGGCCGGGGCCTGCGTCCGGGCCGGAGCGGCCTGAGCCGGGGCGGCCTGAGCCTGAGCGGGAGCCGCGGGCGCGGCGGCCTGCGGGGCGTCGGCGCGGCCGCCACGGGAGCGGCGGCGCGGAGCCCGCGCCTCGGCCGGGGCCTCGGCGGCGGGAGCCGGGGCGGCCTGCGCCACCGGAGCCGCCTTGACGGGCTCGGCGACCGGCGCGGCCTCGGCGACCGGCGCGGTCTCCGCGACCGGCGCGGCCTCGGCCGCCGGGGCGGCGTGCTGCGTGGACTGGGGTACCTGCGCGGTCTGCGCGACCGGGACGCCGCCCTGGCCGTTCGGACGGGTACGGCGACGACGGCGCGGAGTGCGCGGGCCCGACTCGGCCGCGGCGTCCGCGGTCACCTCGGCGGCCGGAGCCGACGCGGCGGGAGCGGTCGCGGTGACCGGAGCCGTCGTGGTCGGGGTCGCGGCCTCGTCGAGCTCGCTGCCGCCACGGGTACGACGACGCTGACGCGGCGTACGCGTCCGGGCCGGGCGCTCCTCGGTCTTCTCGGCGCGCTCGGCGCCCTTCGGACCGCGGCCACGACGGCCGCCGGGCTCGCCCAGGTCCTCCAGCGTCTCCGCGCCCAGACCCGCGCGGGTCCGCTCGGCGCGGGGCAGGATGCCCTTGGTGCCCGCCGGGATGTCCAGCTCCTCGTACAGGTGCGGGGAGGAGGAGTACGTCTCGACCGGGTCGTGGAAGTCGAGTTCGAGGGCCTTGTTGATGAGCTGCCAGCGCGGGATGTCGTCCCAGTCGACCAGCGTCACGGCCGTGCCCTTCGCTCCGGCGCGGCCGGTGCGGCCCACGCGGTGGAGGAAGGTCTTCTCGTCCTCGGGGGACTGGTAGTTGATGACGTGCGTGACGCCCTCGACGTCGATGCCGCGCGCGGCGACGTCGGTGCAGACGAGCACGTCGACCTTGCCGTTGCGGAAGGCGCGGAGCGCCTGCTCGCGGGCGCCCTGGCCGAGGTCGCCGTGGACCGCGCCGGAGGCGAAGCCGCGCCGCTCCAGCTGCTCGGCGATGTCGGCCGCCGTGCGCTTCGTGCGGCAGAAGATCATCGCGAGCCCGCGGCCGTTGGCCTGCAGGATGCGGGAGACCATCTCCGGCTTGTCCATGTTGTGCGCGCGGTAGACGTGCTGCTTGATGTTGGCGACGGTCGCGCCCTCGCCGTCGGGCGAGGTGGCCCGGATGTGCGTGGGCTGCGACATGTAGCGGCGGGCCAGGCCGATGACCGCGCCCGGCATGGTCGCCGAGAACAGCATCGTCTGACGCTTCGGCGGAAGCATGCTCATGATCTTCTCGACGTCGGGCAGGAAGCCCAGGTCGAGCATCTCGTCGGCCTCGTCGAGGACGAGGACCTTGACCTTCGACAGGTCCAGCTTGCGCTGGCCGGCCAGGTCGAGCAGACGACCGGGGGTGCCGACGACGACGTCGACGCCCTTGTTCAGCGCCTCGACCTGCGGCTCGTACGCACGGCCGCCGTAGATCGCGAGCACGCGGACGTTGCGCACCTTGCCGGCGGTCTGGAGGTCGTTGGTGACCTGCGTGCACAGCTCGCGGGTCGGGACGACGACGAGCGCCTGCGGGGCGTCGGTCAGCTGCTCGGGCTTGGCCCGGCCGGCCTCGACGTCCGCGGGGACGGTGACGCGCTCCAGGATGGGGAGGCCGAAACCGAGGGTCTTGCCCGTGCCGGTCTTCGCCTGGCCGATGACGTCGGTGCCGCTGAGGGCGACCGGGAGGGTCATCTCCTGGATGGGGAAGGGGGTGACGATACCGACGGCCTCCAGGGCCTCGGCCGTCTCGGGGAGGATTCCGAGCGATCGGAAAGTCGTAGTCAGGGTGCTGCCTCTTCTGTGGACGCGGCGCGACGCGAAAGACGGGGGTCGTACCGTGTCGGGACTCTTCCGCCCGGATCGTGAAGATCACGGGCAGGTGACACGGGACCACTGCCGTCGCTCGAGCGTCTTACCGCTGAGGGTGACCCTTCCGCGGGTCCGCCGGAAGGGCTGTCGGGCCGGAGCCGATCGGGGCACCGACCGGGCATCCTCATTCATGAGTCGGCCCACCGTGTACGTCCGAACGTGCGAAAGCATGTCCGCATACTCAGCAGGCGCCTTATCACTGTACCCCGGATTCGCGCATGTGTGTTGGGAGAAAACGTGATGAGGGCACGGTCACACTGACTGACCAGGACCTTCCCCGGCCCTTCGGGGAGCCGGGAGCGGGCTATTGTGCGCTGCATGGAGACGCCTGACAACGCCACACCGACCGGGATCGCCGCCGAGGACTGGGCCACCGCATCCGCCGACCCCCAGTACCGCGCCGCCGTGATCGACCTCCTCGGCGCGCTGGCCTACGGAGAGCTCGCGGCCTTCGAGCGGCTCGCCGAGGACGCCAAGCTGGCGCCGACCCTCGCGGACAAGGCGGAGCTGGCGAAGATGGCCTCCGCCGAGTTCCACCACTTCGAGCAGCTGCGCGACCGCCTCGCGGCCGTCGACGCCGAGCCGACCGCCGCGATGGAGCCCTTCGCCAAGGCGCTCGACGACTTCCACCGCCAGACCGCTCCGTCGGACTGGCTGGAGGGCCTGGTCAAGGCGTACGTCGGCGACTCGATCGCCAGTGACTTCTACCGCGAGGTCGCGGCCCGCCTGGACTCGGACACCCGCGGGCTCGTCCTGTCGGTGCTCGACGACACCGGCCACGGCAACTTCGCCGTGGAGAAGGTCCGCGCCGCCATCGAGGCCGACCCGCGCGTCGGCGGCCGGCTCGCGCTCTGGGCGCGCCGTCTGATGGGCGAGGCCCTCTCGCAGGCCCAGCGCGTGGTCGCCGAGCGCGACGCGCTCTCGACGATGCTCGTCGGCGGCGTCGCGGACGGCTTCGACCTCGCGGAGGTCGGCCGGATGTTCTCCCGCATCACGGAGGCCCACACCAAGCGCATGGCCGCGCTCGGCCTGGCCGCGTAACGCTCGTAGCGGCGCTCGTAGCAACGCTCGTACGAGGAGGGCGGCGGTGGACTCACACCGCCGCTGAGCGTCGCAGCCGCCGTGCGGCCGGACGGATCAGCAGCGAGAGCAGCACCGCCGCCACCGCCACCGCGCCGATCAGCGTCGCGAGGAAGTGGCCCGGTCCCAGGGCTCCGTGGGTGACGAGCGCGCCGAATACTCCGCCGAGCGCTCCGGTCATGAGGACGGTCCCCCGGGAGGGGAGACGGCCGCCCAGTCTGTGCAGGGCGACCCAGGCCAGGGCGAGACCGAACAGGGCGGAACCGAGGGCTTCCAGGAACACTGCTGATCACCTCGCGGGTGCTGCGGGGCGGGTGGTGCGGTCGACGACTTCCTACCCCGACGGCCCGGAAGACAATCCTCCCCGCCACTCTGACGTGCACGAAAGGCCCGGCGGACCGATGCGGTCCGCCGGGCCTTTCGCCGGAATCCTCAGAGGGCGCCGAAGCCCACCCGACGCACGGCGGGCTCGCCGAGCTCCACGTACGCGATCTTCTCGGCCGGGACGAGGACCTTGCGGCCCTTCTCGTCCGACAGGCTCAGCAGCTGCGCCTTGCCGGCCAGCGCGTCGGCGACCGCGCGCTCCACTTCCTCGGCGGACTGCCCGCTCTCCAGAACGATCTCCCGGGGTGCGTGCTGCACGCCGATCTTGACCTCCACGGCTATGTCCCTCCGAACGGTCAGCGTTGCGCGATCTTCGCGCCGTACGTTGCCCACATTAGCCCGGTGAGGGGACGCCCACGCCTCAGCGCGGCACGCCAAGAGCGAACACGGGCCGATCAGTGGCCCTCGGCGCTCAGCTGCCCCTCCACCGGGTGCAGCGGGAAGCCGGCGATGCCGCGCCAGGCCAGCGAGGTCAGCAGACCCACGGCCTTGTCGCGCGGGATCTGGGACTCGCTCGACAGCCAGTAGCGCGCGACGACCTGCGAGACACCGCCGAGACCGACCGCGAGGAGCATCGACTCCTCCTTGGCGAGACCGGTGTCCTCGGCGATGACGTCCGAGATCGCCTCGGCGCACTGGAGGCTGACCCGGTCCACGCGCTCGCGCACGGCCGGCTCGTTGGTCAGGTCCGACTCGAAGACGAGACGGAAGGCGCCGCCCTCGTCCTCCACGTACGCGAAGTAGGCGTCCATCGTCGCCGCGACCCGGAGCTTGTTGTCCGTCGTCGAGGCCAGCGCCGTGCGCACCGCGTGGAGCAGGGACTCGCAGTGCTGGTCGAGCAGGGCGAGGTACAGCTCCAGCTTCCCCGGGAAGTGCTGGTAGAGGACGGGCTTGCTGACGCCCGCGCGCTCGGCGATGTCGTCCATGGCGGCCGCGTGGTAGCCCTGGGCGACGAAGACCTCCTGGGCCGCGCCGAGCAGCTGGTTCCGCCGCGCACGACGCGGGAGGCGCGTGCCCCGAGGGCGTGCTGCCTCTGTCTGCTCGATGGCGCTCACGCGGCCTCCAAGAATTCGATCCATGCGCTGTCCGCGCCGCGCCGACATCGTACTTTTGGGTAACCCGGCTGTGCGCGGTGCGAACGCAGAATTTCACGGACCGGACACTCTGGTCGACCCATTGGTTCAGGGTTGAACCGAACAAATCAGCGGTAGTCGTCCTCGTCCAGGGCGACGACCCGCGCCTGGTCGGACGCGTCGGCCTCGTTCGCCGAGTCGTTCTCGACGTGCGTGAGGGGCTCGTCCTCGCGCTGCTGGAGCTCGGTGTGCTGCTCGGCGGCGTCGGCCTCGGGGATCTCCTGGTCGAGCGCGACGACCTCTTCCGTGGCGAAGGTGTCCGGCTCGGTCGGATCGACAGTCATGCGGTTCCTTCCGGCGCTCGGGGTCGAGGCGCTCCGACGACCTTCCCTTGACCCTCTTCTTCCGAGCGTAGGAGCACACGCGCCGTGCCGCACACGCACCCGTGACCGCATGGGGCCGAACCTGTGACAGCACCCACACACGTGACCGCGTGATCGTCTCGTAATATTGCGGCCATGTCCTCGACCGAGCTGCCGGAAACCCGGACCGCCGCCGCGAAGCAGGCGCCGCGCATCCGCGACGTACGGGTCGCCGACGGCGAGGAGCTCCGCTCCGTCGGCCTGCCGGGGCTCACCCTCACGGTCCGCTCCCGGCCCGGCGTCCGTCCCGGACTGCCTCCCGCGCTGTTCGTCCACGGCCTCGGCGGCTCCTCGCAGAACTGGTCGGCGCTCATGCCGCTGCTCGCGGACGTCGTCGACGGCGAGGCCGTCGACCTCCCCGGCTTCGGCGACTCCCCGCCGCCCGACGACGGCAACTACTCGGTCACCGGGCACGCCCGCGCCGTCATCCGGCTCCTCGACGCCGGCGGCCGCGGTCCCGTCCACCTCTTCGGCAACTCGCTGGGCGGCGCCGTCGCCACCCGCGTCGCCGCCGTCCGCCCCGACCTGGTCCGCACCCTCACCCTGGTCTCCCCGGCCCTGCCCGAGCTGCGCGCCCAGCGCTCCGCCCTGCCGACGGCGCTCATCGCGGTCCCCGGCGTCGCCTCCCTCTTCGCGAAGCTCTCCCGGGACTGGACGCCGGAGCAGCGCGTGCGCGGGGTGCTGGCGCTCACGTACGGAGACCCGCGCCGGGTCACCGACGAGGCCGTCCGGCACGCGGTCGAGGAGATGGAGCGCCGCCTGGACCTCCCGTACTTCTGGGACGCCATGGCCCGCTCCTCGCGCGGCATCGTCGACGCGTACACGCTCGGCGGTCAGCACGGACTCTGGCGGCAGGCCGAGCGGGTGCTCGCGCCGACGCTGCTCGTGTACGGCGGACGGGACCGGCTGGTCTCGTACCGCATGGCCCGCAGGGCGGCCGCCGCCTTCCGGGGCTCGCGACTGCTGACGCTGCCCGACGCGGGGCACGTCGCGATGATGGAGTACCCCGAGACGGTCGCCCAGGCCGCGCGGGAACTGATCGCCGATCAGGGCGGGAGCTGAACCGGGGCGTGGGACGACATAGTCGCAAGGGCGCCGCGCCCTCGGTGGAGGACACCGGGCGGCAGGCGGCGGCCGGACGGACGGCGGGCCCGACCCCGCCCCAGGCCGCGACCCAGGCCCCGGCTTCGGCCCCGGCTCCGGCTCCCGGTACGGGCCGACGGCGCCGGGCGCCGGGCGCGGGCCAGGAGACCACCGCCGGGTACGGAACCGCCGGGTACGCATCCGGTGCGTACGGCACGCCCGCGCACGGCACCCCGCGCCACGGCACCCCCGCGCACGGCACGCCCGTGCACGTCACCCCCGGCACCCCCGCCCACGGCATCCCCGTCTACGGGACCTCGCCGGTACGGGGCGGGCACCCGCAGCACGACGAGGCCGGGGCCCCGAGGCTCTCGGCGTACGGCGGGCACGGCACCCATCGGCGTACCCCCTCCTCCCCGCGGGATACGCAGGACACACAGGGCACCCCCTTCCTTCCCGGCCCCCGGCGCGAGCTCCGCACCGACGCCGACGCGCTCGACGGGCTCGACGCGCCCGTCGAGGAGACGGCCGAGGAGCCGGCCGGCCGGGTCCTCAAGGGCCGCACCCTGACCGGCATCGCGGCCGCCGCCGTCACCACCGTCCTCGCCGTCGTCGTCGCCGGCCAGGTCGCCGACCGGCCGACGGCCTCGTCGGGCGCCACCCGCGCCGCCGACCGGCCGGCCGAGCGGGCCTCCGGCGACACCTCCGCCTCCCGCTCCGACGACCGGGACGCCCCCGCGAAGCCCTCCGCCGCCCCGTCCGCCTCGGCCTCCGCCTCCGCGGCGGCGCCGAAGCCGACGTACGAGCAGCTCATGACCCGCCAGTTCCCGATCGACCCCAAGCTCAAGGGGTCGGGCGAGTTCGAGGCCGTGCCGGGCTTCCAGAAGGCGCCCGGCAAGGGGCGGCTCGTGCGCTACCGGATCGACGTCGAGAAGGGCATCGGCCTCGACCCGGTGCTCTTCGCCTCGGCGGTGCAGAAGACCCTCAACGACGAGCGGAGCTGGGCCGGTCAGGGCGCGATGGCCTTCGAGCGGATCTCCAGCGGGAACCCCGAGTTCGTCATCACGCTGGCGAGCCCCGGCACCACGGGCGCGTGGTGCGCGAAGTCCGGTCTCGACACGACCGTCGACAACGTGTCGTGCGACTCGGCCTCCACCGAGCGCGTGATGATCAACGCCTTCCGCTGGGCGCAGGGCTCGGAGACCTTCGGGCCGAAGGCGATGTACGCGTACCGCCAGATGCTCATCAACCACGAGGTCGGCCACCGCCTCGGGCACGGGCACGTGAGCTGCGACACCCCCGGCGCGCTGGCGCCCGTCATGCAGCAGCAGACCAAGTCCCTGAAGGTCAACGGCATCCAGTGCCGCCCCAACCCCTGGGTGTACCCCGGCAGTTGACGACTGACCCTTCGTGATCGCACCGCCGCGTAGCGCGACGGAACGCGACCGGAGGAGGAAAGTTACGTGCATTCACCCCTTCCGGTGGTGGGGCGGCCCACCCGCCGGCGCCCCCCCCGGTTGTCCGCGTAAGGTGTTACCCCGGCGAGTGACCCGCCCCACCGTGGGCGCCGGCAACGGGGAGAGGGGGTGGGTGGTGGGGGGGTTGGGGCTGCTCACGGAGGGCGGTTTCCCGGGCGCCGCCGGCGCGTCCGGGCTGTGGTGCGACCGGCTCGTCCGGGGGCTCGGGCAGCACCGGTTCGAGGTGTTCGCTCGGGACGGCGAGCCCTCCCCGGAAGGCCTCCCGCCGAACGCGCGGATCGTCCGCACCGCCGGCCGCCCCGCCGCGACGAGCCTCATCGAGCGGGCCGCCTTCGGCGAGGACCGCGTGTCCCGCAAGGCGTACGGCCGCAGGGACCGGCGCCGGTTCACGGAGGCGTACCGCGCGCTGGCCGACGGCATCTGCGCCGAGGACCCCCACGAGACCTCCTTCCCCACCGGGCTCCACGCCCTCGCGGACCTCGCCCGCGAACGCGGCGGCCTGCCCGGCGCGCTCCGCTCCGACGACGCCGTCCGGACCCTCGAAGCCGCCTGCCGCGCCCCCGGCGCACGCCGGACGGTCGCCGCGGCCGGCCTCCCCGACCACCTCGCCTTCGCCGACCACCTGGAGCGCGCCCTGCGCCCGCTCTCCTTCGACTGGTACGCGGAGGACGCGCTCGGCGCGGTCGACGTCTGCCACGCGACCGCGGGCGGCACGACCGCCCTCCCGGGCCTCCTGGCCAAACGCTTCTTCGGGACGCCGCTCCTGGTCACCGAGTACGGGGTCGGGCTCCGCGCCCACTACCTCGCGACGGACGCCGCCGACCGCCCGGCGCCGCTGCGGGCGCTGCTCGCCGCGCTGCACGGCCGGCTCGCCGCGGAGACGTACCGGCAGGCCGCCGTCCTCACCCCCGGCGACGCCCACGCCCGGCGCTGGCAGGAGCGGTGCGGGGCCGACCGGGCGCGGATCAGGACGGTCCACCCCGGGATGGCGGCCGAACGGTTCGCCGAGGTCGGCGAGGACGAGGAGAGCGGGGACCCCGCGACGCTCGTGTGGATCGGGCGCGTCGAACCCGCCAAGGACCTGGTCGCGCTGCTCCACGCCTTCGCCGACATCCGGGCGCGCCAGCCCGACGTCCGGCTGCGGATCGTTGCCGTGCCGCGCGGGGGCGGGCACGGCGAGCACCGGGGCAACACGTACCTCGCGCACTGCAAGACGTTCGCGGCGCAGCTCTTCCCCGACGAGGCGGCGGGCGCGCACGCGGTCGGCGAGAACCCGGTCACCTTCGAGGAGCTCGGCGGGCCCGAGGCGCCGACCCTGGAGGACACGTACGCCTCCGCGGCGGTCGTCGTCCTCTCCAGCGTCGTCGAGGGCTTCCCGACGAGCCTCGTCGAGGCGATGTTCTGCGCGCGGGCCACGGTGTCCACGGACGTCGGCGCGGTCGTCGAGGTCATCGGCGGCACCGGGCTCGTCGTGCCGCCGCGCAACCCGCGCGCGCTCGCCGACGCCTGCCTGGCGCTGCTGCGGGACCCGGAGCGCCGCTACCGGCTCGGCGCGGCGGCCCGGGCCCGCGCGCTCGAACTCTTCACCGTCGAACAGAACCTCGCCGCGTTCCGCGGCATCTACCTGGAGCTCCTCTCCCACGCGCCGGTACGCCACCGCCCCGGGGACGGCGTCCCCTTCGCCCACCCGGCCGAGGCGCACGTACCCGGCAGCTGGACGCACCCGGCGCCGATGACGGCGGCCACAGGAGCCCCCGATGCCTGAAGGAGACACCCCGATGCGCGGCCCTGCCGCCCCCACGAGCCCCGGAGCCTGGGACCCGCACTCCAGAGCCCTCCTGGACACCACCTCCACCGTCGCCGCCCCGATAGCCCCGCCCTCGGCGGCGGGACACCCGCCCGTGTACGGGACGGCCGACCGTCCCGTACACGACTCCGCCGAACCGGCCCTCGGGCTGCCCGACGCCTGGGCGCGGCCCCGTCCTGCCTCCGACGAGCCGCCGGTCTCCGAGGAGCCGCCGGCCTCCGACGAGCCCCCGGCCCTCACGGCGCGGCCCGTCGGCGGCGGTGCCGACCTGCCCGGACCTCCCGTGGCCGGGGCCGCCTGGCGGCGCGGGCACGGGAACGGGAACGGGGACGGGGCGGTGGCCGGCGGGGTCCGGGTGCGGCGCGGGAACGCCGACCCCGTCAAGGTGCTCATGCACCGGCACCGCGAGCTGTGCGAGCGGGCCGTCGACCCGTTGGAGATCGCCGCCGGTCTGGAGGCCCAGGGGTTCACCGACCGGACCGCCGCTCGGTTCCGGCACCGGGACGTGTTCTCGCTCGCCGAGGAGCTGTACGCGCGCGTGCCGCGCGGGCGCGAGGCGCCCCTCGCGACCGCCACGGGCGAGCCGGTCCGCGCGCCCTGGGTGCTCGCCGCGTTCGCGCCCGGCGCCGCCGCCGCGCTCGGCGGGCTCGGGCTCGCCCTCACCCACGGGGCCCCGCGCGTCGCCGTCGGCGTCGCCGGTGCCCTCGGGCTGACCGGCGCGCTCCTCCTCGCCGTCCGGCGCGGCCCGCTGCGCGCCCCCGGCGGCAGGGCCGTGCCCGCCGCCGGACTCTGGACCCTCTGGCTCCTCGCGTACGCCGTCGCCGGCGACGGGCTCCTCGCCCAGGTGCTC
This sequence comes from Streptomyces sp. NPDC056144, assembly GCF_042264145.1. Lineage (NCBI taxonomy): Bacteria > Bacillati > Actinomycetota > Actinomycetes > Kitasatosporales > Streptomycetaceae > Streptomyces > Streptomyces sp. NPDC056144. Next base: position 153,242 of record NZ_JBHJVF010000003.1, read on the forward strand.
GCCGGCGGTCCCGACGGACGCTGGGAGCTCGCCCCGGGTCCGCTCCTCGCGCTGGCGCTCGCCGTCGCCCCCGCCACCTGGTGCGCGCACCTCTTCGCGAGCCGGGCCCGTCGCCGCCTCGCCGAGAGCCGGGGGCTCGCCGACTTCGCCGCCCGGGCGAGGCCGCTGCTCCTCGGCACCGTCACCCTCCAGCTCCTCGCCCTCGCCGGGCTGCTCGCCCTCACCGGCTTCAGCCCCGGCGCCCTCGCCCTCGGCGCGCTCCTGCTGCTCGCCCGGCTCCTGACCGTCCACGGCTTCCCCGAGACGGCCACCGCCGCGCTCGCCGCCACCTGCGCCGCCGAGGCGCTCGCCCTCGCGAGCGTCCTCGCCGCCCGCGTCCCCGCCCCCGGATTCGACGCACTCGCCGCCCCCGTGCGGGCCCTCGTCGACGCCGCGGGACCCGGGGCCGTCCCCACCCTCGTCTGCGGCGCCGCCGCGCTCGGCCTGCTGGCCCACGCGACCGGCGCCCTCGCCAGGGCCTCCGCCCACGCGACCCCCTGAGCCCCCGTGCACCCGCGGAGCCGACGCCGCGGGCGCACCTCCACCACCCCTCTCATCCCGTCTCATCCCGCAAGGAGAACGAAGACCATGACCCCTCGATCCCAAGGACCGGCCGGTCGGCACACAGGGGCCGCACGATGAGGGTGCTACTGCTCGGAGCCAACGGCTTCATCGGCCGCTTCGTCGCCGACCGGCTGCTCGCCGACCCGGCCGTCCACCTCACCGCCCTCGGCCGCGGCGACGACGCCGACGTCCGCTTCGACCTCGCCACCGGGAGCCCGGGCGCGCTCACGCGCTTCCTGGACGCCGTCCACCCCGGCGTCGTCGTCAACTGCGCGGGCGCCACCCGGGGCGGCGCCCGCGAGCTGACCCGGCACAACACCATCGCCGTCGCCACCGTCTGCGAGGCCCTGCGCCGCAGCGGCTGCGGCGCCCGGCTCGTCCAGGTCGGCTGCGCCTCGGAGTACGGGCCGAGCCAGCCCGGCTCCTCCACCGCCGAGGACGCCGTCCCGCGCCCCGGCGGCCCCTACGGGGTGTCGAAGCTCGCCGCCACCGAGCTCGTCCTCGGCTCCGGCCTCGACGCCGTCGTCCTGCGGGTCTTCTCGCCCGTCGGCCCCGGCACCCCCGCCGGCTCCCCGCTCGGCCGCCTCGCCGAGGCGATGCGCCGCGCGATGCAGGCCGGGGACGGCGAGCTGAAGCTCAGCGGCCTCGGCGTGCAGCGGGACTTCGTCGACGTCCGGGACGTCGCCAGGGCCGTCCACGCGGCCTCGCTCTCCGCCGCCCAGGGCGTCGTCAACATCGGCACCGGCCGCGCGGTCCGGCTCCGCGACGCCGCCGCCGTCCTCGCCCGGGTCGCCGGATACTCCGGCAACCTCCACGAGCTGGACGGCCCGCACGGCATCCCGCAGCGCCCCATGATCGGCGCCCCCCGCACCGAGGGGACCATCGCCGACCAGCTGGCCTCGGCCCCGTACCCGTACCCCGACGGCTGCGGACCCTGGCAGCAGGCCGACGTGCGGACCGCCCGCGACCGGCTCGGCTGGCGGCCCCGGATCAACCTGGAGGAGTCCCTCGCCGACATCTGGATGGAGGCGGCGTGTCGCATCTGACGACGACCGCCGCGGAGACCGGGGCCGTCCAGGCCCTCGGGGTGGGCGTCCCCGGCTACGCCCACCCCCTCCTCGCCCCCGTCGAGTGGGCCGAGCTGACCCGCCCCGGGACCCCCGTCCACTGGGCCGTGCTCAACGTCGCGAACGGCCCCGGCAGCCGTCCCGACCCGCACTGCCTGGCGGCCGCCGGCAGGCTCCGCGACGCCGGGGTCCGGCTCCTCGGCCACCTCGACCTCGCCCACGGCTCCCGGCCGCTGGGCGAGCTGGTCGCGGACGCCGAGCACTTCCGCGACTGGTACAAGGCCGACGGCTACTACCTGGACCGCGCCCCCGCCGACCGGGCCGACCTGGCCGGGACGCGGCGGCTCACGGACCGCCTGCGGGCGGTGCTCGGCGGGCCCGGTGACGGGTCCCATCTCGTCCTCGGGCACGGCACCCACCCCCACCCCGGCTACGCGGAGACCGCCGACCAGCTGGTCACCTTCTCCGGCGCGTGGGTGGACTACCGCTGGTCGCAGGTGGCGGAGTGGACCGCCGACTACCCGGAGGCGAAGTTCGTCCACCTCGTCCACGGCATCCCGCGCACGCACCTCGACGAGGCGCTGCGGATCGCCCGCTGGCAGGGCGCCGGGACGATCTTCTTCACCGACCGGCCGGGTGATCGCTCCGGCTCGTCGGGGCCGCAGGGACAAAGTGACCCATTCCACTCGCTGCCCGGCTACTGGGACGAAATCGTCTCGCGGATCGGACCGGGTGTCTCGGAATGAGAAGGGCCGTGGCAGTGTTACGGGGAGAACAACCGTACTGACATACCGACCACCGGAGTCCCCGTGTCGCTGCCACCCCTGGTCGAGCCGGCTGCCGAGCTCACCGTAGACGAGGTCCGCAGGTACTCCCGCCACCTGATCATCCCGGACGTCGGGATGGACGGGCAGAAGCGGCTGAAGAACGCCAAGGTGCTGTGTGTCGGCGCCGGTGGCCTCGGCTCCCCGGCGCTGATGTACCTGGCCGCCGCCGGCGTGGGCACGCTCGGCATCGTGGAGTTCGACGAGGTCGACGAGTCGAACCTCCAGCGCCAGATCATCCACAGCCAGTCCGACATCGGCCGCTCCAAGGCCGCGTCGGCGCGCGACAGCGTGCTCGGCATCAACCCGTACGTGAACGTGATCCTCCACGAAGAGCGGCTCGAGGCCGAGAACGTGATGGACATCTTCAGCCAGTACGACCTGATCGTCGACGGCACGGACAACTTCGCGACGCGCTACCTCGTCAACGACGCGGCCGTGCTGCTGAACAAGCCGTACGTCTGGGGTTCGATCTACCGCTTCGACGGCCAGGCCTCGGTCTTCTGGTCCGAGCACGGCCCCTGCTACCGCTGCCTCTACCCGGAGCCCCCGCCGCCGGGCATGGTCCCGTCCTGCGCCGAGGGCGGCGTCCTCGGCGTGCTCTGCGCGTCGATCGGCTCCATCCAGGTCACCGAGGCGATCAAGCTCCTCGCCGGCGTGGGCGACCCGCTGGTCGGCCGCCTGATGATCTACGACGCCCTGGAGATGCAGTACCGCCAGGTGAAGGTCCGCAAGGACCCGAACTGCGCGGTCTGCGGCGAGAACCCGACCGTCACCGAGCTCATCGACTACGAGGCCTTCTGCGGCGTCGTGTCCGAGGAGGCCCAGGAGGCGGCGCTCGGCTCCACCATCACTCCGAAGCAGCTCAAGGAGTGGATGGACGACGGCGAGAACATCGACGTCATCGACGTCCGCGAGCCGAACGAGTACGAGATCGTCTCGATCCCGGGCGCGCGTCTGATCCCGAAGAACGAGTTCCTCATGGGCACCGCCCTCCAGGACCTCCCGCAGGACAAGCGGATCGTCCTGCACTGCAAGACGGGTGTCCGCAGTGCGGAAGTCCTCGCCGTGCTCAAGTCCGCGGGCTTCGCGGACGCCGTGCACGTCGGCGGCGGCGTGATCGGCTGGGTCCACCAGATCGAGCCCGAGAAGCCGGTCTACTAAGAGCGGTACGAAGAAGGGCCCGCACTCCTGGCGAGGAGTGCGGGCCCTTCTCGCTGCTCAGCCGCAGGTCGTGCCGTACGCCGGGACCGTCCCCTTCAGGAGGTACGCGTCGACCGTCCGCGTCACGCACGGCGAGGTGCCGTACGCCCCGTGCCCCTCGCCCTTGTTCGTGACCAGGATCCCGACGCCCTCGCCGAGCTCCGCCGCCATCTTCTCCGCGCCCTCGTACGGAGTCGCCGGGTCGCCCGTCGTGCCCACGACCAGGACCGGGGCCGCGCCCGGGGCGCTCGCCTCCGGGGTCGCCCGCTCGCCCTTCACCGGCCAGTCCGCGCACCAGCCGGCGGTGTCCCAGGCGAGGAACGCCCCGAAGACGGGGGAGAGCCTCCGGAACTCCGGCAGCAGCGCCTTCGCCTCCTCGGCCGTCGGCCGAGCGGAGGAGTCGGCGCAGGAGATCGCCCGCTGGGAGTGCGACTGGGTGGAGTAGTGGCCCGAGGCGTCCCGGTCGTTGTACGAGTCGGCCAGCGCGAGCAGATAGGCGCCGCTGCCCCGCTCGGCCTGCTCCAGGGCCTGGGTGAGGACCGGCCAGTTGGCCTGCCCGTACAGCGTGACCGCGATGCCGGTGAGCGCGAGGCCGTCGGTGAGCTTCCGGCCGCCGACCTTCAGCGGCTCCCGGTCGAGGCGGTCGAGCAGGCGCGTGATCCGCGCCGTCCCCGCCTTCGGGTCCTGGCCGGTGCTCTTCAGGTAGTTGTCCAGGGCCCGCTGGAAGCCGACCGTCTGGTGGCGGGCGTGCGCGGTGGCGTCGGCCGTCGGGTCGACGACCGCGTCGAGGACGAGCCGGCCGACGTTCTCGGGGAAGAGGTGCGCGTAGGTGCCGCCGAGCTGCGTCCCGTACGAGATGCCGAAGTAGTGCAGCTTCTCGTCGCCGAGGACCTGCCGGATCAGGTCCAGGTCACGGGCGGTGGCGCTGGTCGTCGTGTACGGGATGACGGCGCCGGAGCGGCGGGCGCAGCCGGCGCCGAAGTCCGCGCCGTCCTTCAGGTACGCGGCCTCCTCGGCGGGAGTGTCCGGCGTCTGGTCGACCGAGGCCTCGGCGGCGGCCTGGGCGGCGTCGTCCCGGCAGACCACGCCGGAGCTGCGGCTCACGCCCCGCGGGTCGAAGCCGACGAGGTCGTAGCGCTCGCCGAGGGCCGCGTACTCGGCGGCGGCGCGCGGCAGGATGTCGACGCCGGAGCCGCCGGGGCCGCCGAAGTTGAAGAGGAGCGAGCCGATCCGTCCGCCGGAGCCGGTGGCCTCCTTGCGGATCAGGGCGATCGGGATCGTGGCGCCCTCGGGCTTCGCGTGGTCGAGCGGGACCTCGACGGTCGCGCAGCGCCAGTCGGAACCGGGACGCTCGCCGCCCTCGGGGGCCGCGCAGCGCTTCCACGAGGGGCGCTGGGCGGTGAGGGCGGCGGGGAGGGGCGGGGTCGCGGCGGAAGCGGTGGGCTTCGCGTCGGTGGTGGGCGAGGACGTGGTGGGGGTGGAGGGTTTCGGCGCGGCCGCCGAAGGCGCCTCGTTCGTACAGCCCGCCACCGCGAGCAGGAGGCCGGTCACGGCCAGTGCGGTCACGCGTCCACGTATGAGCATGTGTTCCCCCAGGTTCCCGGCAAGGCCGCCCATCCTAGGGGGCGTTCATTTGCAGACGGTGCCCGAGGCCGGGGCCTTGCCGTTCAGGAGGTAGGCGTCGACGGCCTTCTTCACGCACGCGTTGCCGCCGTTGTACGCGCCGTGCCCCTCGCCCTCGTACGTGAGCTCCACGCCGACGCCCTTGCCGAGCGCGTTGACCATCGCGCGCGTGCCCTCGTACGGGGTCGCCGGGTCGCCCGTCGTGCCGACGACGAGGATCGGGGCCGAGCCGGGGGCGGAGACGTCCGGGTGGTCCCAGGCGCCGGGCACCGGCCACTGGGAGCAGCCGGCGAGGGCCCAGCCCATGTAGTCGCCGAAGACGGGGGAGGCCTCGCGGAAGTCGGGGAGGCGCTCCTTGGCCTGGCCGAGGGTGTAGCGCTCCTTGAAGTCGACGCAGTTGATGGCGGCGTTCGCGGCCTGGATGTTGCTGTACCTGCCGTTCTGGTCGCGGCCGTTCATCGCGTCGGAGAGCGTGAGGAGGAGGGCGCCGTCGCCGCCGTCGGCCGATTCGAGGCCCTGCTCCAGGTAGGTCCAGTAGTCCTTCGAGTACAGGCTCTGCGCGATGCCGTTGAGGGCCTGCGTCTGGGTGAGGTCGCGGTTGCCGATGCCGGGGATCGGCTTCTTGTCGAGGGCGGCGAGGAGGTCGGTGACGAAGGACTCGACCTCGGCCACGCTCGTACCGGGCAGGGTGCACTCCTCGCCGCGGTCCACGCAGTCCTGGGCGAAGTTGTCGAGGGCGAGCTGGAAGCCCTTGGCCTGGCCGATGGCGCCGTCCTCGACGCCGGCGTCCGGGTCGACGACGGCGTCGAAGACGGCCCGGCCGACGTTCTTCGGGAAGAGGTGGGCGTAGACGCCGCCGAGTTCGGTGCCGTACGAGATGCCGAAGTAGTGGAGCTTGTCGTCGCCGAGGACCTGGCGCATGAGGTCCATGTCGCGGGCCGCGTTCTCGGTGCCGACGTGGGGGAGGGTGGGGCCCGAGTCCTTCTCGCAGCCGGCCGCGTACTTCTTCTGCGCGTCGGACAGGGTCCGTTCCTCGGCGGCGTCGTCCGGGGTGAAGTCGAGCGCGTAGTAGGCGTCGAGCTCCTTGTCGGTGGCGCAGTCGACGGGGGCGCTGCGGCCGACCCCGCGCGGGTCGAAGGAGACGAGGTCGTAGCGGCCGCGCAGGGTCTCGTAGTCGGAGGCGAAGCCGGGGAGGCCGGTGATGCCGGAGCCGCCGGGGCCGCCGAAGTTGAAGAGGAGCGAGCCGATCCGGGCGTCGGCGTCGCGGGCCTTGGCGCGGATGAGGGCCAGCTCGATCGTCTCGCCGTCCGGCTGCGACCAGTCCAGCGGGGTCTGGAGGAAGGAGCACTCCCAGGCCGTGCCGCCGGGCAGCGGGGAGGGCGCGGAACCGCCGCCCTCGGCGGCGGAGGGCGCGGGACAGGCGGCCCAGGCGAGCTTCTGCGTCGCCAGCGCGGAGGCCCCCTGCGAGGTTCCCGCCGAGGCCCCGGCGGAGGCGTCCGTCGTCGTCGGGGCCGCCGTGTCGTCCCCGCCGTCCGAGCACCCGGCGGCGAGCAGCACGGTCGTGGCGGTGAGCAGGGCGGCCCGACGGGCGGCACGCCGGGCGGCGCGCTGGGTGGCGGAGATCGGCATAGGCCCATCGTGGGCCGCGACCCGGACCTCCGCGCGGGGCGGAGGTCCAAGTGGGGCACGGGCCGTGGTTACAGCGCCTGGCGCTTCGTCAGCCAGTTGAAGCAGATCCACCCGGGGAGCACCGGCAGCCACAGGGTGAGGAGGCGGTAGAGCAGCACCGCCGGGGTCGCGACCTCGGCGGGCAGACCCACCGCGATCAGACCGAGGGTGAGCGCACCCTCGACCGCGCCGACACCGCCGGGCGTCGGGGCCGCCGAGCCGAGCGCGTTGCCTGCGAGGAAGACGACGGCCACGCTCGCGTAGCTGATCGTCAGGGCCCCGTCGCTGAAGGCCCGGATCGAGGCGTCGAGGCAGAGGACGAAGACGCCGGTGAGGAGCAGCATGCCGCCGATGCCGGTGACCAGCTTCATCGGCCGCTGGAGCACGTCCAGCATGCGGGGCACGACACCGGCGAAGAGCGAGCGCAGCCGGGTCGAGACGAACTTCCGCATGAAGGGGATCGCCGTCACCACGAGGACGAGGACCGCGACCGTGAGGAGGCCGGCGATGACGGTCCTCGACGGGGTGAAGGACTGCGACTTCTCCGTACCCGTCAGGTAGCCGAAGGAGAGGAGGAGCAGGATGTGGCAGCCGAGGCCGAACAGCTGGGACGCGCCGACGCTCGCGACGGCGAGGCCGGGGCGGACGCCCGCGCGCTGGAGGAAGCGGGTGTTCAGGGCGACGCCGCCGACCGCCGCGGGGGCGACGATCTTCACGAACGAGCCGGCCACCTGCGCCGCCACCGTCCGCCAGAACCCGACCCGCTCCGGGACGAAGCCGAGCAGGCTCATCGCCGCCGCGATGTAGCTGATCGCGGAGAAGAGGACGGCCGCGGCCACCCAGCGCCAGTCGGCCTCGCCGATCGTGGACAGCGGCGTCTTGGAGATCTGTGCGAACAGGAAGTACGCGGCGATCGCGCCGGCGATCATGCTGAGCAGCGTCCGCGGCTTGATCCGCTCCAGGCGGACCGGCTCGACCGGCGCCTGCGGGCGGATGAGGAGCACCTGCTGCCGGATCTGGGCGAGCAGGTCCTCCTCGCGGGCCTCGTCGAGCGCCGTGTCGAGGGCGCGTTTCTCCGCCTTCTTGTCGGCCTTCTTCTCGGCCTTCGTCTCGGCCCGTACGGCCTTCCGGTCGGCCGCGGCCTCGGCCTTCGCGAGCTCCCGCTCGTGCTTGGCGGCCTCGGAGGCGGCGAGGACGGCCTCGCGCTCGCGCTGCGACCGCTCGCGGGCCAGCTTCCGCAGCGTCGCGCGCGTGGAGCGGCTCAGCGCGATCGGCTGGAGCAGCGGCATGCAGTCGGCGACGGTGTCGGGCCCGAGGACCTCCACGGCCGCCGCGACCGCGCGCTCGGCCCCGACCCGCAGGCCGAGGGTGGTGAGGAGTTGCGCGATGTCCATGCGCAGGATCAGGTCGCCCGCGGCGATCTCGCCGCCGCGCAGGTCGGTCAGGAAGACCCTGCCGGAACGATCCACCAGGATCGCGTCGCCCGCGAGCCTGCGGTGGGCGATCCGGCGCGACTGGAGCGCCTTGACCTGGCGCCAGGCGCCCTTGACGAGCTCGTCGGTGATCTCCTTGTCGTCCAGGGAGTCCAGGCTCCGGCCGCCGATGTGCTCGTACACGAGCATCACGGCGTCCGGGCCGAGCTCCGAGGTCGCGATCAGCTTGGGCGCGTTCGCCCCGGCGGCGATGGCCGCGTACGCGAGGAGCGCCTCCTGCTCCAGGGCCTGGCGGAGCGAGACGATCGAACGCCGGGTGCTGATCGTGCGGAGTGTGATCCGCCGCCAGGCCCGGTAGAAGAAGCCGTGCGCCTGCTGCTCGCGGTCGACGACGGTGACGTCGAGCGGCGGCCCGGCCTCCAGGGTGACGATGTACCGGCGGCCCCGGTCGCCGATGTCCGAGGCGTCGGGGACGCCCTCGGCGCGCAGCGCCGTCACGGGACGGAAGCCGACCCGGCGGAGGCCGGCGAGGAGCGTCTGGCCGGTGGGCCGGACGTTCGGGGAGCCGACCGCGTACAGCGTGCCGTACGCCACCGTCCAGCCGATGAGGACGGTCAGGATGATCGAGAGCGCGGTGGTGTAGCCGGCCACCAGCATCGTGAACGCGTCGACCAGCAGCACCGCCCAGAGCGCGATCCGCCAGCGCGGCCTGCGGGCCATGCCGACGGCGGTCATGTACGCGATGACGGGGGCGAGGTAGTTGTGGACGGGGTCGGTGAGACCGCCGCCGGACTGCGGCTGGGTCAGCGCGTCCTGGATGGTGCCGGGGGCGGCCTGGGCGACCCACAGGTCGGTGGCGAGGGTGACGCCGTGCGCGAGGACGGCCGCGAGGACGCCGTCGGCGATGCGCAGCCCGTCGCGTTTGATCAGGCGCTCGATGGCGAAGGCGACGGGGAAGAGCAGGACGGCGATGGAGGAGACCAGACCGGCGATCTTGACGAAGACGTCGGGGGCGCCGACGGCTCCCTTGTTGATGTCCTCCTCGAGACCGGAGGTCGTCGCGTGCGCGAAGGCGGCCACGGCGATGACGAGACCGATGGCGAGGAGACCGGCGAGCAGCCGCATGAGGTCGGAGGGCCGGTGGACACGGGCGGCGAGCAGGGGTTCGTCCCCGGAGACCCGCTCGGGAAGGCCCGCCTCGCCCCCCTCGGGAGGTTGGGTGTCCTGGCCCATCACTGTGTCGTCCGTCCCTGCGTGCGCGTGGCGTGCTTCTCGTACGTACTCGTGTTCGTGCGTGTTGTGTGCTCGGTCGTCGTCCCTCGTAGGCTCGCGCTCTCGCTGTACGTCTGTGTCTGCTTGTCGCTCTTGATCTCGTATCACCAGTCACCGCCCGCACGATGGTGGCACGAAGAGCCGCCGGACGGAGGCATCAGGGCCATGTCGGTGGGGTGAGGCAGGATGACACGGATGAGTACGGAGGAACCCGTGGGGGACACCGGAGAACTGCCCGCGTACGCGGAGCGGGTGCTCGACGTCGCCGACACGATCCCGCCCGGGCGGGTGATGACCTACGGCGACGTGGCCGAGTGGCTCGGCGAGGGAGGGCCCCGGCAGGTCGGCCGGGTGATGGCGCTGTACGGCGGTTCGGCGCCGTGGTGGCGCGTGGTCCGCGCCGACGGGACGCTGCTCCCCGGCCACGAGCTGCGGGCCCTCGGCCACTACCGCGAGGAGGGCACGCCGCTGCGGGAGGCGGGCGCGGCGGCGGAGGGACACGTGCCGAAGATCGACATGCGGCGGGCCCGGTGGGACGGACGTCACACGTGAGGAGGTTCGGTACGGAGCGGGGCTCGGCGCGGACGCCTTTCGCGTAACGTCGATGGTCGCGTCTCGCGCGACGACGCCCGACGAAGCCGGACGTCTCACCCGCACCACCCGTACCACCCGCACTGCTTCCCTTCCCAGGACCGGCGAACCACGTGAGCTCCTCCTCCACCACCCGGCACACGCCGCACCAGGGACAGCCGTACCCGGGTTCGGGCCGGCAGCGGACCACGGGGGCGTACCGGCTGGTGCGAACCGCGCCGGCACCGGTGGACCCCCCTCAGCTGGACGCAGTGCAGAGGGAAGTGGTTGACCACACCGGCGGACCACTTCTCGTCCTCGCCGGACCGGGCACCGGGAAGACGACGACGCTGGTGGAGGCGGTCGCGGCCCGGATGGAGAGCGGAGCGGACCCCGAGCGGCTCCTCGTCCTCACCTTCAGCCGCAAGGCGGCGGTCGAGCTCCGCGACCGGATGGCGACGCGGCTCGGCGGCCGGCGCCCGCCGCAGGCGACGACCTTCCACTCGTACTGTTACGCCCTCATCCGCGCCCACCAGGACGCGGACCTCTTCGCCGAACCGCTGCGCCTCCTTTCCGGGCCCGAGCAGGACCTCGCCGTGCGCGAGCTGCTCGCCGGCCAGATCGACCTGGAGAAGGCCGGGCTCGGGCGGGTCGGCTGGCCCGACGAGCTGCGCGCCTGCCTCACCACGCGGGGCTTCGCCGACGAGGTGCGGGCGGTCCTCGCGCGCTCGCGCGAGCTGGGCCTCGGCCCGGACGCCCTGGCCCGCTTCGCGGACCGGGTCGGCCGCCCGGACTGGAAGGCGGCGGCCGGCTTCCTCGCCGAGTACCTCGACGTCCTCGACCTCCAGGGCGTCCTGGACTACACGGAGCTGGTCCACCGGGCGGTCCTGCTGGCGGGCGAGGCCCCCCTCCCCGAGTACGACGCCGTCTACGTCGACGAGTACCAGGACACGGACCCGGCACAGGTCCGGCTCCTGCACGCCCTGACCGGCGGCGGACGGCGGACGGTCGTCGCCTTCGGCGACCCGGACCAGTCGATCTACGCGTTCCGGGGCGCCGACGTGAACGGCATCCTCGACTTCCCGGCGGCGTTCGGCGGCGCGGACGTCCGCGTCCTCGGCACCTCGCGCCGGGCGGGCGCGGACCTCCTGGCCGCGAGCCGCCTGCTGACCCACCGCATGCCCCTGACCCGGCTGCCCGCCGAGAAGGTCCGCGCGCACCGCGAACTGACGGCGGCGCGGCCGGGCGGCCGGGCGGAGGCGTACACGTACCCGACGGCCTCGGCGGAGGCCGAGAACATCGCCGACCTCCTCCGCCGCGCCCACCTGGAGGACGGCGTCCCCTGGCAGGACATGGCCGTCCTGACCCGCGCCTCCGCCACCCTCCCCGCCCTCCGCCGAGCCCTGACCTCGGCCGGCGTCCCGGTGGAAACGGACACGGCCGACACCCCCCTCCGCCACGAACCCGCGGTGGCTCCCCTCCTCCTGGCACTGCGGGCCATAGCCAGGCCCCACCACCCTGAGCCGGGAGCCGACCGGGTTGTGGGCGAGCCCGAGGCCGGGGCGACCCCGGTTGTGGGCATGCGTTCCGCCGGGGCCGGGGGTACCTCCCAGGCGGAGCTCTGGGGGCGGGTGGGCACAACCGACCACGGCGCCGCACCGTCGGCCCGCTCCTCCGCCCGTACCGCCGCCACCGCTGACGCGGGCCCGGCCTCCGGAGAGCCCGAGCCCGAGCCCGACGGCACCCCGCATGGGGACGGCCCCCCGCACGGGGACGGCGCCACCTGGCTCGGAGTCGAGACCGCGCTCGAACTCCTCGCCTCCCCCCTCGCCGGCACCGACCCCGCCGACCTCCGCCGCCTGGCCCGCGCCCTCCGCGACGAGGAGCGCGCCGCCGGCGACAAGCTCCCGCCCCCCTCCGACGTCCTGCTCGCCCGCGCCCTCGCCGAGCCCGAGCGTCTCGTCGCGCACGACACCGCCTACGCGCGCGGCGCCAAGCGGCTCGGCGACCTCCTCCTCAAGGCCCGCACTCTCCTGGAGGAGGGCGGCACCGCCGAGGAGGCCCTCTGGGCGCTCTGGAGCGGCACCACCTGGCCCGACCGTCTGGAGCGCGCCGCCCTCCGCGGCGGCCCGGCCGGCCGCAACGCCGACCGCGACCTCGACGCCGTCTGCGCGCTGTTCGAGACCGCCGCCCGCGCCGAGGAGCGCGTCGGCGGCCGAGGTGTCCTCAACTTCCTGGAGGAGCTCGACGCCCAGGACATCGCCGCCGACACCCTGACCCGCCGCCACACCCGCCCCGACGCCGTCCGTCTGATGACCGCGCACCGTTCCAAGGGCCTCGAATGGGGGTTCGTCGTGGTCGCGGGCGTGCAGGAGGGCCTCTGGCCTGACCTCCGCCGCCGGGGTTCCCTCCTGGAGGCCGACCGCATCGGCCGCGACGGCCTCGCCGAGCCCCTCACCCCCGGCGCCCTGCTCGCCGAGGAGCGCCGCCTCTTCTACGTCGCCGCCACGCGCGCGCGTGAGCGCCTCGTCGTCACGGCGGTGAAGGCCCCGGCCGAGGACGGCGACCAGCCGTCCCGTTTCCTCACGGAGTTCGGCGTCGAGCCGAAGGAGGTCCCGGGCCGTCCGCGTCGTCCCCTCGCCGTCTCCGCCCTGGTCGCGGAGCTCCGTGCGACGACCGTCGATCCGGCGGCCTCGCCCGCGCTCCGCGACGCCGCCGCGCAGCGCCTCGCGTCCCTGGCCGCGCTCGTCGACGAGGACGGCCAGCCGCTGGCGCCCGCCGCGCATCCGGAGCGCTGGTGGGGCCTGTACGAGCCGACGCGGAGCGCCGTACCGCTGCGCGAGCGGGACCGGCCGGTCGCGCTGTCGCCGAGCGCCCTGGAGAACCTCGCCACCACCTGTTCGCTCCAGTGGTTCCTGGGCCGTGAGGTCAAGGCCGCGGCCCCGGCCACCGCCGCCCAGGGCTTCGGCAACGTCGTGCACGTCCTGGCCGACGAGGTCGCCTCCGGCCGTACGCCCGCCGATCTCGACGTCCTGATGGCCCGCCTGGACTCGGTCTGGGACGCCCTCGCCTTCGACGCCCCCTGGAAGAGCGCCCAGGAGAAGGCCCACGCGCGCGTGGCGCTGGAACGCTTCCTGCGCTGGCACGTCATGGACCGGGGCGGCCGCACCCCCGCCGCGTCGGAGCACGGTTTCGACGTGACCCTGGAGGCGGGGGAGTACGAGGTCCGCATCCGCGGCTCCATGGACCGGGTGGAGACCGACGAGCACGGGCGCGCGTACGTCGTCGACTTCAAGACCGGGAAGTCGGCCCCCACCCGGGACGAGGTCGCCCACCACCCGCAGCTGGCCGTCTACCAGCTGGCCGTCCGCGAGGGCGCCCTCGACGAGGTCTTCGACGGCCGCCGCCCGGAGCCGGGCGGCGCCGAGCTCGTACAGCTGCGGCAGGCGGCGCCGAAGAAGGAGGGCGGGGACGCCCTGCCGAAGGTCCAGGCCCAGGAGCCCCTGGCGGGGGAGTGGGTCGGCGACCTGCTCGCCACCGCGGCGGGGCGGGTCCTCGACGAGCGCTTCACCCCCACGACGGGCAAGCACTGCACGACCTGCGCGTTCCGGGCCTCGTGCAGCGCCCAGCCGGAGGGCCGCCAGGTCGTGGAGTAGCGACGGCGCGGGCCCCGGCGTGACGAACTGTCACATGATCTGTGTGGAGCGTCACGCTCCGTTTATGCAACTTTTGCCGATACCCGCGAGTCACATCCCTGTACGGCCGCCATAAGGGCGCCGTAAAGCGAAGCTGTGAAGAACGCCGTGAGGGGTAAGCGCATGAGGGCCAACCGGAAGCTCTGGACGACCGCGACGATCTGCGCGGTCGTGGCCGTGGGGGTCACGGGCTGTTCCCAGGGCGAGGACAAGGCCGCCGATCCCTTCAAGGGGCTCACGGCGGAGGCCATCGCCGACAAGGCCGTCGACACGACGAAGGCCGCCACCGCCTTCCGCATGAACGGCACCGGCACGACCGACGGCGAAGAGATGACCGTCGACTTCTCCGTCGACGCCAAGGGCACCTGCAAGGGCTCGATGAAGTCCGCCAAGGGCGGCGAGGCCCAGGTCATCGGCACCGCCGACACCAGCTACATGAAGGGGAACGAGGCCTTCTGGCGTTCCTCCGGCGGCGAGGAGGGCGCCTCGGGCCCCGAGACCGACGCCATGTCCACCGCGCTCAAGGGCCGCTGGCTGGCGATGCCGGCCGGCGCCGACGGCGACACCGCCGACTTCTGCGACCTCAAGTCGATCGTCAAGGACATGGACGAGGACACGCCCCGCAAGGGCATGACCCGCGGCGACGACGCCGACGTGGACGGCAAGGCCGCCGCCACCCTGGTGAAGAAGGGCGACAAGGGGGAGACCACGACCTTCTACGTCGCGAAGGACGCCGCGAAGCCGTACATCCTGCGCGTCGTCGAGACCGGCGGCAAGGAGCCCGGCACCATGAACCTCAGCGACTTCGACAAGCCGGTCACGGTCACGGCCCCGCCGGCCGGCGAGACCCTCGACATGGAGCAGCTGATGAAGACCCTCTCCGCCTCCTGACGGCTTCACCGTCCGCAGAAGTAGCGGCCACGCGCGCGCGGAGCGACGCTGGTGGGAGCCTCGGGGAATCCGCGAGGAGGCTCGCATGGCGCCCCAGCCCCAGCCCCAGCCCCAGCCACACTCCCACCCCCGCTCCCGCTCCCGTCTCCACGGGAGGCTCCGCGCCGCGGCCGTCGTCTGCGCCGCCGTCGCCGTCGCGGGCCCCGCGCCCGCGGTGACGGCCTGGGCGGCGGCGCCCCCGGCGCGCGCACAGGCGGCCGCCCCTTCCCCGGACCCCTTCGACGGTCTCTCCGCCGACGAGATCGGCGATCGCGCGGTGGCCGCCACCCAGTCCGCGACCTCGCTGCGCATGACCGGCCGGGTCGTCGCCGACGACCAGCCGCTCGACATCGACTTCGCCCTCGACGACGGCGGCGACTGCACCGGCACGATGGCGATCGAGGGCGGCACCGCCGAGCTCCGCCGGGCCGACGACATCACGTACATGAAGGGCGACGAGGCCTTCTGGCGGGCCTCCATGACCTCCCAGGGCATGCCCCCGGCCCAGATCGACACCGTCGTGGAGCTCGTCAAGGGCCGCTGGCTGAAGATCGCCCCCGGTCAGGCGGGCAGCGGCGACCTCAGCGGCGTCTGCGACCTGAAGGGGCTGCTCGCCGACCTCGACGACGACAAGGCGGACCGCGCCGGGCTGGTCCGGGGGAACGACGGCGAGGTGAACGGCACACCCGTCGCCACCCTCGTGCAGAAGAAGGCCGACGGCGAGACGACCACCGTCTCCGTCTCCCAGGAGGGCAAGCCGTACATCCTCAAGATGGTCAAGACGGGCGGCGACGGCCCCGGCTCGATGGTCCTCTCCGACTACGACAAGCCGGTCCAGGTGACCGTACCGCCGGCCTCCGAGACCGTGGACCTCGCGAAGCTGGAGCAGGGCACCTCGACGTAACCGCAGCTCAGAGGCGTACACGGCGGGACTGTCAGTCGGCCCCGTTAGCCTCTTTGGGGTGACCATCGCACGTATCGGCGACCCCGAGGAGCTCAAGGAGCTGCTCGGCATCCCCTTCACCCCGGAGCAGACGGCCTGCATCACCGCGCCGCTCGCCCCGCAGGTCGTCGTGGCCGGAGCCGGTTCCGGCAAGACGACGGTGATGGCCGCCCGCGTGGTCTGGCTGGTGGGTACGGGACAGGTGGCCCCCGAGCAGGTCCTCGGCCTCACCTTCACCAACAAGGCCGCGGGCGAGCTCGCCGAGCGCGTCCGCACGGCCCTGGTCCGCGCCGGAGTCACCGACCCCGACGTCATCGACCCCGACAATCCTCCGGGCGAGCCCCGCATCTCCACCTACCACGCCTTCGCCGGGCAGCTCCTCACCGACCACGGCCTCCGCATCGGCCTGGAGCCCACCGCGCGGCTCCTCGCCGACGCCACCCGCTACCAGCTCGCCGCGCGCGTGCTGCGCGAGGCCCCCGGCCCGTACCCCGCCCTGACGAAGTCCTTCGCGACCCTCGTCACCGACCTCCTCGCGCTCGACGGCGAGCTCGCCGAGCACCTCGTACGGCCCCAGGAGCTCATGGCGTACGACTCCGAGCTCCTCACCGCCCTCGCCGGGGCCAAGCTGACCAACGCCGAGCTGCGCAAGATCCCCGAGGCCACCGCCGCCCGCCGCGAGCTCCTCGACCTCGTCGCCCGCTACCGCGCCGCCAAGCGCTCCCGCGACCTGCTCGACTTCGGCGACCAGATCGCCCTCTCCGCCGAGCTCGCCACCACCCGGCCCGAGGTCGGCACGATCCTCCGCGACGAGTTCCGGGTCGTCCTGCTCGACGAGTACCAGGACACCTCCGTCGCCCAGCGGCTGCTGCTCTCCGGCCTCTTCGGCCGCGCCCCCTCCGGTACGGCCACCGGCCACGCCGTCACCGCCGTCGGCGACCCCTGCCAGGCCATCTACGGCTGGCGCGGCGCCTCCGTGGCCAACCTCGACGACTTCCCCGAGCACTTCCCGCACGCGGACGGCACCCCCGCGAGCCGGTACTCGCTCTCCGAGAACCGCCGCAGCGGCGGCCGCCTCCTCGACCTCGCCAACCGCCTCGCCGCCCCCCTGCGCGCCATGCACGCGGGCGTGGAGGCGCTGCGGCCCGCGCCGGGCGCCGAGGCCGACGGCAGCGTGCGCATCGCGCTCCTGCCCACCCACGCCGAGGAGATCGACTGGCTCGCCGACTCCCTCGCCCATCTCGTCCGCACCGGCCGCGAGCCCGGCGAGATCGCCGTCCTGTGCCGGACCGCCACCGACTTCCCCGCGATCCACGCCGCCCTCGTCGCCCGTGACGTGCCGGTCGAGGTCGTCGGCCTCTCCGGTCTGCTCCACCTCCCCGAGATCGCCGACCTCGTCGCCGTCTGCGAGGTCCTCCAGGACCCCGGGGCCAACGCCTCCCTCGTCCGCCTCCTCACCGGCCCCCGCTGGCGCATCGGCCCCCGCGACCTCGCCCTCCTCGGCCGCCGCGCCCGCCTCCTCGTCCACCGGGGCGGCGACGCGCCGGACCCCGAGCAGCGGCTCGCCGCCGCCGTCGAGGGCGTCGACCCCGCCGAGGTGATCTCGCTCGCCGACGCGCTCGACACCTTCCTCGACTCCGGCGGCGCCACCGACGACGGCCTGCCCTTCTCCGCCGAGGCCCGCGTCCGCTTCGCCCGGCTCGCCGCCGAGCTGCGCGCCCTGCGCTCCTCGCTCGCCGACCCGCTCATGGACGTCCTGCACCGGATCCTCGGCGCGACCGGCCTGGAGGTCGAGCTCTCGGCCTCCCCGCACGCCCTGGCCGCGCGCCGCCGCGAGACCCTGTCGAACTTCCTGGACATCGCCGCCGGCTTCGCCTCCCTCGACGGGGAGGCGAGCCTGCTCGCGTTCCTCGGCTTCCTGCGGACGGCCGTCCAGTTCGAGAAGGGCCTCGACAACGCGCTCCCCGGCGGCGAGAACACGGTGAAGGTCCTCACCGCCCACAAGTCCAAGGGCCTGGAGTGGGACGTCGTCGCCGTCCCCGGCCTCGTCGCCGACGCGTTCCCCAGCGCACGCGCGCGCGAGGCGTGGACCTCGCAGCCGCAGGTCCTCCCCCACGCCCTGCGCGGGGACGCCCCGACGCTCCCCGCGATCGACACCTGGGACGCCAAGTCCCTCACGGCCTTCAAGGCCGCGATGAAGGACCACCAGCACACCGAGGAGCTCCGCCTCGGCTACGTCACCTTCACCCGCCCGCGCTCCCTCCTCCTCGGCTCCGCCCAC
The DNA here is from genome assembly GCF_042264145.1 of Streptomyces sp. NPDC056144. Lineage (NCBI taxonomy): Bacteria > Bacillati > Actinomycetota > Actinomycetes > Kitasatosporales > Streptomycetaceae > Streptomyces > Streptomyces sp. NPDC056144. The sequence goes on from NZ_JBHJVF010000003.1 coordinate 171,354, forward strand.
TGGTGGGGCCCGGCGCAGAAGAAGCCGCGGGGCCCCTCGGAGTTCCTCCAGGCGCTGTACGAGCACTGCGAGACCGGCCACGGCGACATCGAGGCCTGGGCGGAGGAACCCGAGCCGGACGCCGAGAACCCGTCCCTGACGGAGAACCTCCAGGACCAGGCCTGGCCGCTGCCCCTGGACGAGGAGGCGCTGCGGTGGCGCCGCGCGGCGGCGGAGGCCGTACACGCCAAGCTGTGGGCCGTCGCTCCGCAGGGCGGAACAAGTGGGCACAACCCCGGTAGCGCAGCGCCCGACCTCCAGGACCCGCACCCTGAGGACCTGTGGCCGGACGAAGACGAACCCGTCTGGGACGAGGACGAAGAGGCCCTCCCCGAGGACACCCACAGGGACGCCGTCCCCGCACCCCGGGGCGAGGTCAGGGAGCCCGAGCCGCCCTCGGAGCCGTACGAGGAACAGGCGCCCGACCTCACCCCCGAGGACGCGAGAACCATCGCCTCCTGGGACCGCGACCTCACCGCCCTCACCACCGAGCTCCGCCGCACCCGCGCCACCACCCGTGACGTCCTGCTCCCCGCGTACCTCTCCGCCTCCCAGGTGCTGCGCCTCGCCGACGACCCCGACGGCTTCGCGCGGGACCTGGCCCGCCCCATGCCCAAGCCGCCGCAGCCGGCGGCCCGCCGGGGCACCCGTTTCCACGCGTGGGTGGAGTCCCGCTTCGAGGAGCTCCCGCTGCCGTTCCTCGGCCCGGAGGAGCTGCCCGGCGGCGAGGACTTCGCCGGGGAGCCCGAGATCCTCGACGAGCGGGACCTCGACGCCCTCAAGGAGGCCTTCGCCCGCACGCCGTACGGCCACCGGACCCCGTACCGCGTGGAGGTCCCCGTCCACCTGACCCTCGCGGGCCGGGTGGTCAGGGGCCGGATCGACGCCGTCTACCGGGACCCGGAGTCGGGGGCGTACGAGATCGTGGACTGGAAGACCAGCCTGCACCGCACCGCCGACCCCCTCCAGCTCGCGATCTACCGCCTCGCCTGGGCCGAGCAGCACGGCCTCGCGCCCGAGGAGGTCACGGCCGCCTTCGTGTACGTCCGAACGGGTGAGGTCGCCCGCCCGGCGCGGCTCCCCGGCCGTGCCGGGCTCGAAGCGATCCTGCTGGGCGGGGCACCCCCGGAGGGCGGCTAGGCTCGTGGGCATGAGCGAGACCCCGGACAGCGTCGTCCACGCCGTACGCACGTACATCGAGCAGCACCGCGCCGCCTTCCTCGGCGACCTGGCGGAGTGGCTGCGCATCCCCTCCGTGTCGGCGCAGCCGGACCGGGCGGGAGACGTGCGGCGCAGCGCCGAATGGCTGGCCGGGAAGCTCAAGGACACCGGCTTCACCGCGGTCGAGGTGTGGGAGACGGACGGCGCCCCGGCGGTCTTCGCCGAGTGGCCCTCCGACGAGCCCGGCGCCCCGACCGTCCTGGTCTACGGCCACCACGACGTGCAGCCGGCGGCCCGCGAGGACGGCTGGCACACGGAGCCCTTCGAGCCGACGGTGGCCGACGGCCGGATGTACGCGCGCGGTGCGGCCGACGACAAGGGCCAGGTGTTCTTCCACACACTCGGCGTCCGCGCCCACCTCGCCGCGACCGGCCGCACGGCCCCCGCCGTCAACCTGAAGCTGCTGATCGAGGGCGAGGAGGAGTCCGGCTCGCCGCACTTCCGCGCGCTCGTCGAGGAGCGCGCCGACCGGCTCGCCGCCGACGCCGTGATCGTCTCCGACACCGGCATGTGGTCCGAGACGACCCCCACCGTGTGCACGGGCATGCGCGGGGTCGCCGACTGCGAGATCGAGCTGTACGGCCCCGACCAGGACATCCACTCCGGCTCCTTCGGCGGCGCCGTGCCGAACCCGGCGACCGTCGCGGGCCGGATCGTCGCGGCCCTCCACGACGAGAACGAGCACGTCGCGATCCCCGGCTTCTACGAGGGCGTCACCGAGCTCTCCGACGCGGAGCGCGCCCTCGTCGCCGAGCTGCCCTTCGACGAGGACGCCTGGCTGCGCACGGCCAAGTCCCACGGCACCCTCGGCGAGGCCGGCTTCTCCACCCTGGAGCGCGTCTGGGCCCGCCCGACCGCCGAGGTCAACGGCATCGGCGGCGGCTACCAGGGCCCCGGCGGCAAGACGATCGTCCCCGCCTCCGCCCAGCTGAAGCTGTCGTTCCGCCTCGTCGCGGGCCAGGACCCCGACAAGATCGAACTGGCGGTACGGGAGTGGCTCGCGGGCCTCGTCCCCGCCGGCATCCGGTACGAGATCGTCTTCGGCGCCCCGACCCGCCCCTGCCTCACCCCGCTCGACCACCCCGCCCTCAAGGCGGTCGCGGGCGCGATGAGCCGGGCCTTCGACGGCGCCAAGGTCCGCTACACCCGCGAGGGCGGTTCGGGCCCGGCCGCCGACCTCCAGGACGTGCTGGACGCGCCCGTCCTGTTCCTCGGCATCTCCGTACCGTCCGACGGCTGGCACGCCCCCAACGAGAAGATCGAGCTCGATCTCCTCATGAAGGGCGTCGAGACGACCGCGTACCTGTGGAGCGGTGACCTGCCCGCCGCCCTCCACAGCGCCCAGCGCTGAAATAACACACCGATCCGGGGGAGTTGGAAGCACCTGTGAGCACCTTGAAGAACACCTCGACGGGCGACCGGCCGGACCGCCCGATCTCGCTCACCGCGCCCAGCGGCATCGACCGGGCCGCCCACCACCGCCTCGACGAGGCGTGGCTCGCGGCGGCCTGGAGCCACCCCACCACCCGGGTCTTCGTGGTCTCCGGCGGCCAGGTGCTCATCGACGACCGCGCCGACGGCACGACCGAGCTCGTCATGACCCCGGCCTTCGAGGCACCGGTCACCGAGACCCACCGCTACTTCCTGGGCACGGACGCCGAGGGCGTCTCGTACTTCGCGCTCCAGAAGGACACCCTGCCGGGCCGCATGGACCAGTCCGCGCGCCCCGCCGGGCTCCGCGAGGCGGGCCTCCTCCTGTCCGACCGGGACGCGGGCCTCATGGTGCACGCGGTGGCCCTGGAGAACTGGCAGCGGCTCCACCGCTTCTGCTCGCGCTGCGGCGAGCGCACGGTCATCGCGGCGGCCGGCCACATCCGCCGCTGCCAGGCCTGCGGCGCCGAGCACTACCCGCGGACCGACCCGGCCGTGATCATGGCCGTCACCGATGAGGAGGACCGCATCCTCCTCGGCCGCCAGGTCCACTGGCCCGAGGGCCGCTTCTCGACCCTCGCGGGGTTCGTCGAGCCCGGCGAGTCGATCGAGCAGTCGGTCGTCCGCGAGGTCTTCGAGGAGGCCGGCGTCACGATCGGCGAGGTCGAGTACATCGGCAGCCAGCCCTGGCCGTTCCCGTCCAGCCTGATGCTGGGCTTCTTCGCCCGCGCCACCTCCGCGGAGATCAACGTCGACGGCGAGGAGATCCAGGAAGCCCGCTGGTTCTCCCGCGAGGAGCTGGCGACCGCCTTCGAGACCGGCGAGGTCCTCCCGCCGTACGGCATCTCGATCGCCTCCCGCCTGATCGAACTCTGGTACGGCAAGCCGCTCCCGAAGCCGGGCGACGTGGTCTGAGGCGCGTCGGGCGCGCGGGAGGTCAGCCGAGCCAGAAGCGCCAGCGGGCGTGCGGAGGCTCGCAGTCCCCGGCGCCCACGGCCGCGTAGTACCCCCGCTCGACGGCTTCGTCCTGCTGGGCGGGGGGCCCGAAGGTGGTCACGGCATAGGAGCAGTCGGGTCTGACGGTCTCGCCGGCGTACCAGCCGACGGACCCGGCGACGAGGGCCGTGACCGCGCAGGCCACGAGGAGGAGCCGACGCGTGTCGGCGGGCAGGGAAGAGAGCATCCGCGCATCGTACGAGTGCCCTCGGACACACGAGCGCCCCTGGACGCGCGAAAGCCCCCGGACACGCGAGAGCCCCCGGCCGTGACGGCCGGGGGCTCTCGTGTCGTCGCGTCGGCGCGGTCTCAGACCGCCAGCGCCTGCTTGACCTGGGCGAGCGACGGGTTGGTCATCACCGACTCGCTGCCCTGGGGGGAGACGACCAGGACGGTCGGGACCGTCTGGTTGCCGCCGTTGGCTTTCTCGACGAACGCCGCCGAGTCGGGGTCCTGCTCGATGTTGATCTCCGTGTACGCGATGCCCTCGCGGTCCATCTGGCTCTTCAGCCGACGGCAGTAGCCGCACCAGGTGGTGCTGTACATCGTCACAGTGCCCTGCATGGCCTGGCGCTCCTCTTGTTCGCGGACGGGTGCCGAGAAGGAGAACGTACGACGCCGCGACCCCATTCCCTCAATTCGTATGACCGGCGTCTCCCGCCTGTGGACAACGCGCGGCCCGTGCCGCGGGGGACCTGGCAGCATGGAGAGCGTGACAGCAGCAACGCACTCCACTCTCTTCCCGCAGGTCCCGGAGACGGCCGACGCGGTGCTCGACGGGCTCGACCCCGAGCAGCGCGAGGTCGCCACGGCCCTGAGCGGCCCGGTGTGCGTGCTGGCGGGAGCCGGCACGGGCAAGACGCGGGCCATCACGCACCGGATCGCCTTCGGGGTGCGGTCGGGCATACTCCAGCCCGCCAGCGTGCTCGCCGTCACCTTCACCAACCGGGCCGCCGGAGAGATGCGCGGGCGGCTCCGGCAGCTCGGCGCGGGCGGTGTCCAGGCGCGGACCTTCCACTCCGCCGCCCTCCGCCAGCTCCAGTTCTTCTGGCCGAAAGCCGTCGGTGGCGATCTGCCCCGGCTCCTGGAGCGCAAGATCCAGCTCGTGGCCGACGCCGCCGCCCGCTGCCGGGTGCGGCTGGACCGCAACGAACTGCGGGACGTCACGGGCGAGATCGAGTGGGCCAAGGTCACCCAGACCGTCCCCGCCGACTACCCGGCGGCGGTCGCGAAGGCCACCAGGGACGCCCCGCGCGACCCGGCGGAAATCAGCCAGATCTACGCGATGTACGAGCAGCTCAAGCGCGACCGCTCGGTGATCGACTTCGAGGACGTGCTCCTGCTCACCGTCGGCATCCTCCAGGACCGGCACGACATCGCGGACCAGATCCGCCGCCAGTACCAGCACTTCGTGGTGGACGAGTACCAGGACGTCTCGCCGCTCCAGCAGCGGCTGCTCGACCTGTGGCTCGGCGAGCGCGACAACCTCTGCGTGGTCGGCGACGCCAGCCAGACGATCTACTCGTTCACCGGCGCCACCCCCGACCACCTGCTGAACTTCCGCCACCGCCACCCGAACGCGACGGTGGTCAAGCTCGTCCGCGACTACCGCTCCACCCCGCAGGTCGTCCACCTCGCCAACGACCTCCTGAACCAGGCGAGCGGCCGCGCCGCCGAGCACCGCCTGGAGCTGATCTCCCAGCGCGACCCGGGCCCCGAGCCGGTCTACACGGAGTACGCCGACGAGCCCGCCGAGGCCGAAGGCACCGCCCGCCGCATCCGCGACCTCATCGCCGCCGGCGTCCCCGCCGGGGAGATCGCCGTCCTCTACCGGATCAACGCCCAGTCGGAGGTCTACGAGCAGGCGCTCGCCGACGCCGGCGTGCCGTACCAGCTGCGCGGCGCGGAGCGCTTCTTCGAGCGCCAGGAGGTACGGGAGGCGGGCATCGCCCTGCGCGGCGCGGCCCGCGCCGGGGGCAACGACTCCCTCCTCGACGACGCCGAGGACCTCCCCGCGCAGGTCAGGGCCGTCCTCTCGACCAAGGGCTGGACCACTCAGCCGCCGTCCGGCTCCGGCGCCGCCCGCGACAAGTGGGAGTCCCTCGCCGCCCTCGTCCGGCTCGCCGAGGACTTCGCCCGCGCCAAGCCCGGCGCCACCCTCTCCGACCTGGTCGCCGAGCTCGACGAGCGGGCCGCCGCCCAGCACGCCCCGACGGTCCAGGGCGTCACGCTCGCCTCGCTGCACTCGGCGAAGGGCCTGGAATGGGACGCCGTGTTCCTCGTCGGCCTCAGCGAGGGCATGATGCCGATCACGTACGCCAAGACGGACGAGCAGGTCGAGGAGGAGCGTCGCCTGCTGTACGTGGGCGTCACCCGGGCCCGGCTCCACCTCGCGCTCTCCTGGTCGCTCTCCCGCGCCCCCGGCGGCCGCGCCTCCCGGCGCCCCACCCGCTTCCTCAACGGCCTGCGGCCCGGCTCGGGCTCCGCCGGCCGGAGCAGGCCCCTGGCCGTCGGCGGCGTCGAGCGGAGCCTCGGAACGGCCCGCCGCAAGCCGCGAGGCCCGGTCCTGTGCCGGGTCTGCGGGGTGACGCTCACCGAGGCCGGCGCCATGAAGCTGCTGCGCTGCGAGGACTGCCCCTCGGACATGGACGAGGGTCTGTACGAGCGGCTCCGCGACTGGCGCGCCGAGCAGGCCCGCGAGCTCGCCCAGCCGGCCTACTGCGTCTTCACCGACAAGACACTCATGGCCATCGCGGAGCGTGTCCCCACCACCGACGGAGAGCTCTCGGCCATCTCCGGGGTCGGCACGCGCAAGCTCGTCCGCTTCGGGGCCGACGTCCTGGCCATCTGCGCAGGTGGGGAGGGAGGGGCGGGCGAGATCGAGGTCTCTTGAAAACTCGTGGGAAAAATAGTTTGCGCCTGCCCCGTCAAGCGCCATAGGTTCTTAACCACGGAAACGGCGGCTTCTTCGAAGCCCTGTCTTCGTGCTGTACTTGTCCAAATAAAGACTTGAGGGTCCGGCTCGCACCCGAGCCCTCCGAGACGCCGAGAGGAGGCGATTCCCCGTGATCAGCAGCTGCATCAAGACCCGCACCGTCAGCTCCGCCGACGTTGCCGTCGTTGCCGCCAACGCCAAAATGACCGATCGCTCGATCGTCTCCGCCCGCACCCTCGGCCTCTCCGCCTCGGCCTTCATTGGCACCGGTCTGTCCGTCGCCGGCTCGTCCGCCGCCGCTCTGACCGTCGCCCATGTCCCGGCCACCGGTCTGCCCGTCGCCGGTCTGCCCGTCGCCGTTCTTACCGGCCGCGGCTTTGCCGTCTCCGTGGAGCGGGGCAATGAGCGACCGACCAAGGCACTGGAAGCAGCTGCAGGCAAGGCCACGGCGTATGGCTTTGCGGCGACCGGTGCCGGCAAGCAGCAGACGCAGCAGACGACGACGCACGACCACATGATGTGGGCCTTCCGTGGGCTCGAACCCTGGAGTGATCCAGTCTGATCCAGGATCAGACAGGCGCCTTCAGGGCCGCGGAACCCCACCCGGGATCCGCGGCCCTTTTGTTTGTCCCCGAACGGGGACGACGGAGCGAAGGGGCCTCGGCCGAAAACCCGGTACCAGCCGAAACCCCGGCCAACAGGCCGGAACGACCAGACGAGGAATGACCACCGTGCATCTCGAAGCGCACGCCCCGTCCGTACCGCCTTCCGACTCGAACTCCCTGCCCGGCCTCACGGAGGACCCCGCTTTGACCCCCCTTACCGCGCTCACCGCGCTCGACGACGCCATCGAGAACCTCGGCGTCCCCGTTCCCTGTCGCACCTTCGACCCCGAGGTCTTCTTCGCGGAGTCCCCGGCCGACGTCGAGTACGCGAAGTCCCTCTGCCAGACCTGCCCCCTCGTCACCGCCTGCCTGGCCGGCGCGAAGGAGCGCCGCGAGCCCTGGGGTGTCTGGGGTGGCGAGCTCTTCGTCCAGGGCGTGGTCGTCGCCCGCAAGCGGCCCCGTGGCCGTCCGCGCAAGAACCCGGTCGTCGCGGCATGAACGGCACCGGAACCATCGACCGCCCCCTCACGCACGATCCCCAGAAGCAGGACCCGATGACCTCTTCCGCCAGTGAGCCCCTCGGCTCCGCGACCTCACTCTTCTCCACTGCCGGCGCGCCCGCCTCGCGTCAGAACAGGACCCGCGAAATGCAACTCATCCCCGAAGCCCTGGCCCGTGCCCATATGCATGAGCGACACCGCGAGGCCGAGGCGGAACGCCAGGCCGTGCGCCTGGTCGCCGCCCGGCGCATGCAGCGTCGCGCCGAGCGCGTCTCGCTGCGCGCCCGCCGCGCCCTGGCCATGGCCGTCATGAACTGACCCTCACGGGTCGGAGCCACGCACACCCCGCGCCCCTCCGGGGCGCCCCCACGGGGGCCGGTCCGAACGGACCGGCCCCCGCGGTGCGTTGACCGCTCCGCGGACCGCCCGCCGGGCTATCGTCACGAGGATGAACGACGCCCGTACCCCCGAGGCGCCCCTCGCCTGCGCGCGCTGCGGAAAGACCGCCGACACCCTCCCCCTGACCTGGACGTGCTCCGTGGAGAACGGCCGGCGCGAGTACTTCTGCGAGGAGTGCGCCCGCGCCAACATCCGCGCGATCGAGGGCCGACTCGACTCGGCCTGGTGGTGACCCCGGAAGGGCGGCCTCAGCCGGCGTCCGGGGCGACGAAGCCCGGCAGCCACTCCTCCAGCTCGTCCCGCAGCCGCACCGTCGCGTTCAGCTGACAGAGCACCCCGATCGTGCTGAGCGTCACACGGTGTATCAGCAGGTACGACGGAGGCAGGTTGAGCTGCTTGCCCAGCTGGTGCGCGGGGGAGCGGGGATCGGCGATCCGGGTCGCCTGGGTGCGCAGCCAGCCGCGCGTGAAGAGGAAGGACTCCTCGTCGGCCGGTTCGATGATCGGCAGCAGGTACTCCAGGACGGCGTCCGGGTCGAGGGCGACGGACTCCTTGACGAAGCCCTCCCCGCGCAGCAGCTCGTAGACGGTCTCGGCCTCGCCGCCGAGCGCTCCGCGCAGACAGACGCCGATCGTCTCCGGCAGCCCGCCGGGCAGCCGGTCCACGGTCCCGAAGTCGAGGACGCCGAGCCGCATGCCCGCCGGATCGTCCTCGCCCCCGGGCCCGGGCAGCAGCCGGAAGTTCCCCGGGTGGGGGTCGGCGTGCAGCAGCCCGGTTCGCGAGGGGCCGGAGAAGAGGAAGCGGGCCAGGAGCTGCCCGGCCCGGTCCCGCTGGGCCTGCGTGCCGTCCGCGATCACCTCCGAGAGCGGGGTCCCGTCCATCCACTCCGTCACGAGGACCTGCTCCGACTGGTGCACCACCGCCGGCACCACCACGTCGGGGTCCGCCGCGAAGGTCTCCGCGTGCGCCCGCTGGGCCGAGGCCTCCAGCTCGTAGTCCAGCTCCTCGGCGACCCGGTCCCGCATCTCGGTGATCAGCGGCTTGATGTCCATCCCCGGCACCAGCGGCCCGAGGAGCCGGGCGAAGCGGCTCAACTGTGTCAGGTCCGAGAGCAGGGCCTCCCCGGCGCCCGGGTACTGCACCTTGACCGCGACCTCGCGCCCGTCGTGCCAGACGGCCCGGTGCACCTGACCGATCGAGGCGGCGGCGGCCGGCTTGTCCTCGAACTCCAGGAACAGTCCCCGCCAGTCCTCGCCCAGCCGCTCCCCGAGCACCGTGTGGACGGTGCTCGTCGGCATGGGCGGCGCCGCTTCTTGAAGCTTCGTCAACGCCACCCGGTACGGCCCCGCGACCTCTTCCGGAAGGGCGGACTCGAAGACGGACAGCGCCTGTCCGAGCTTCATCGCCCCGCCCTTCAGCTCGCCCAGGGTCTTGAACAGCTGGTCCGCCGTCCGCTCCTTGAGCTCACGGGCCACGAGCTCGGCGGACTTCCCGCCGATCCGCTTGCCCAGACCCCAGGTGGCCCGGCCGGCGAAGCCCAAGGGCAACGCGGCCAACTTGGCGGTCCGGGTGACCGCCTTCCGGGGAAGATCAGACATTGCGCCCCTCCAAATCCCAGACTGCCGTGTCCCGCAGGGCTGTTACCCCGCCATTGTGTCCTGCGCGCCTCGGGCCCCGGTGGTGCCCTCCCGCTCCGCGCCGCGCGCAGCCCCGCAGGGGCAGGCCGGGTGCGGCCGCAGCTGTTCGGCACGCCACTCCAGCAGCGGCAGGGACACCTCCCACCGGGTGCCGGTGCTCGCGGGCAGGTCCCCGTCGAGGAAGGCGAGCGCGTGGGCCGCGGCGAGCCCCGCCACCGCCGTGGCGAGCGCCAGGTCACAGGCGGGCAGCGGGTGCGGCGGCCCCGAGCGCCACTGCGCGAGCAGCAGTGGCCGGAACGGCTGCCGGTCCGTCAGGTGCTCCTGGAGGCAGCGGGCGCAGCCCGTCCCGCCGGGCAGGACGAGCGGCCCGACCGTCCCCGTCGCCTCCACCACACCCGCGTACAGATGGGGGGTACCGGTGGCGATCCACGGCTCGGCGGGGAGCGGGTCGGGGACGTACGCCCCGAGCCCGTCCCGGGGTGTCACCACGACGAGTGACAGCGGGGGAGCGCCGCGGTCGCCGTCCTTCCGGGGCGGGCAGCCCCGGCCGGTGTTCCGGCCGGTGCCCCGACTGGTGCCCGGTCCGGTGCCCGGTCCGGTGCCCGGTCCGGTGCCCGGTCCGGTGTCCCGGGCGAAGCCCCGGGCCCAGCGGCCGACCAGGCGTCGGGCGGCCGTCACCCGGCGCTCGCCGACGGACTCGGCGGGCAGTCCGCCGGGGGCCGTCTCCCAGGGCTCCACGCGCCCGGAGTCCACCACCTCGACCGCTCCCACCCCCGCCGCCGAGAGCAGGGCCGCGACCATCGTCCCGACCCGCCCGGCGCCCCGGACCTGGACGCGCATCGCCCGCCGGGCGCCCAGCGTCCGTACCGCGCTGTCCGGCTCGCGGTGGACGACGGAGAGGGAGGCGAGGTCCGCGCGGAGCGGGTCGAGCGCGGTGTCCACCGCCCCGGCCCCCGGACCCGCCCTGCCCGGCCGCCCGGTCGCCGCGTCGGCGAGGAGCCCGGAGGCCGCGAGCCGGTCGACGCACTCCTCCAGGTGTCCGTCCGGCACCCCGAGCTCCCGCGCCTCGGCCCTCAGCCGCTCCATCCCCCGGGTGCCGTCGAGCAGCCCGAGGACCGCCCCGGTGTGCGTCGTGACCGGACTCATCACCACCGCGTGCGCGGGAGTGATCCCGAACTGGACGCACCGCAGACCCCGCCAGGCGCGCCGCAGCGCCGGCTTCACCATCGGATGCATTTCCCCCGCCCCCGCTCTGACCTTAGGTTTCGGACCACATTTCATGATCGGCAACGGTCGTTCCGTCGCTCTGAGGAGAGAATGCCCCGGCGTCACGACGGGCGCCGAAAGTTGTCCACAGGGCAGGGGAATAGTCATTCAAATGATCAATCTGGGGGTCGTGGCCTCCCCGAAAACCGCCCGGAACCGACCCGGAGACGGGACTTCCGCCGCCATCGCCGGGTAACGTCGGGGCCGTGCCCGCCGACCCACAGCGCAGCGTGACCAGTCAGCCGCCCCGCGGCTCGGGGACGAACGCGGTCGAGGTCCGCAGAAGCCCACGGCGGAGCAGAACCGTCTCGGCCTACCGCGAGGGCGACCGGACCATCGTGCTCATCCCGGCCCGCATGTCCGAGGCCGAGGAACGCCGCTGGGTCACCGTCATGCTCGACAAGCTCGCCGCCCAGGAGAGCCGCGGCGTCCTCGGCGACCGCGAGCTCACCGAGCGGGCCCTCAGCCTGTCGGAGCAGTACTTCGGCGGCAGGGCCCGCCCCCGCTCCGTCCGCTGGGTCACCAACCAGAACACCCGCTGGGGCTCCTGCACCCCCTCCGAGGGCAGCATCCGCCTCTCCCACCGGCTCCAGGGCATGCCCGAGTACGTCGTCGACTACGTCCTCCTGCACGAACTGGCACACCTTCTGGTCCCCGGCCACGGCCCCGGGTTCTGGCGCCTCCTGGAGGCCTACCCCCGCACCGAGCGCGCCCGGGGCTATCTGGAGGGCGTCGTCGCCGCCTCCCGCCTCCCGCACCTCCCGGCCGCCCGCGAGGAGTGACGGCGCGGATACCCCGAGGTGAGAGCGAGTGCGTCAAGTTCGCGATTCCGTACCGATAAACGACCCGCCCTGTCTCAATGTCGTACTCAGCCGTTAGCCTGGCGCGAACATTCGCCATTCGGGATGGGGGACGGTCGTTACGCATGGCCAGGGAATTCCAACGCGGCCACAAGGCCAAGATCAGTGATCTGACCGCCGGAACGGATCTGTACGTCGGCGTGCAGATCGCGGCGCCCGGACTCACCTTCGACATCAGCTGCTTCGGGCTCGACGCGGAGGAGCGGCTCTCCGACGACCGCTACTTCGTCTTCTTCAATCAGCCGAAGTCGCCCGAGGAGTCCATCCAGCTCCTCGGTGCCCAGTCCGGTGACACCGAGTCGTTCCGCGTCACCCTCGACCGCATCCCCGCGAACATCCACAAGCTGTCGTTCACCGCGACCATCGACGGCGCGGGCCAGATGTCCCAGATCGGCCCCGGCCACCTGCGGATCGTCGCGGGCGGCGAAGAGGTCGCCCGGTACGCGTTCACCGGCTCGGAGTTCAGCACCGAGCGCGCCGTGATGCTCGGCGACTTCTACCTGAAGGACGTGTGGCGGTTCGCCGCCGTCGGCCAGGGCTTCGACGGCGGCCTGGACGCGCTCCTGCGGAACTTCGGCGGCGAGGTCGCCGAGGAGGAGCCGACGGCTCCTCAGGCCCAGGCCCCGGCCCCCGGTTTCGCCGCGCCGCCGCAGGCCGCGGCACCGCCGGCCTTCGGCGCGCCCCCGGCCCCGCCCGTCGCCCCGCAGGCCCCCGCGCCCGCGTTCGGCGCCCCGGCCGCGCCCGCGCAGCCGGTCCACGCGGCACCGACGATGGTCGCGCCCGTCGCACCAGCGCCCGTCCCGCCGCAGGCCCCCGCCCCGTACGGGCAGCCGCCGCAGCAGCCGTACGGCCAGGTCCCGGGCCAGATCCCCGGTCAGATCCCGGGCCAGTACCCGGGCCAGGGCCAGCCGCCGCAGCCGTACGGCCAGGCCGCCCCCGCCCCGTACGGGCAGCAGCCCCCGGCCTTCGGCCAGCAGCCCCCGGCGTACGGCCAGCCGGCCGGCGTCCCGCAGGGCGTACCGGCCACCGGCGCGGGCCTCGCCGCCGCGCTCGCGCCGTACAAGGAGACCGCGACCGGCGCCCGCTGGACCCCGCAGAACCAGCAGCTCATGCGGGTCGACCTCGCCATGGGCGGCGTCCCCGTCCTGGCCCGCCAGGGCTCCATGGTCATGTACCAGGGCAAGGTCGACTTCTCCTACAAGAGCGCGGGCTTCTCCGGCCGGATCGTCGGCAACGCCACCGGCCAGGAGATGCAGCTCATGAAGTGCACCGGCCGCGGCCAGGTCTTCCTGGCCGAGGAAGGCGCGCACCTCCACCCGATCGAGCTCCAGGGCGACGGCATCTGCGTCTCCGCGGAGAACGTCCTCGCGTTCGACGAGTCCCTCCAGTACGAGGTCCGCCGCATCGAGGGCCACGGCATCCCCGGCGGCGCCCTCTTCACCATGCAGTTCCAGGGCACCGGCACCGTCGTCGTGAAGACCCACGGCGTCCCCGTCGTCCTGCCCGTCACGCCGACCACCTTCGCCGACTGCAACGCGGTCGTCGCCTGGTCGTCCGCGGCCCAGGTCATCCTCTCCAGCCAGGTCCGGCTGCGCCGCAACGCGTACCCCGGCCACAGCGGGGAGACCGTCAACCTCCAGTTCCGGGGCGCCCCCGGCAACTTCATCGTCGTCCAGCCCTACGAGGTCTGAGGGAGCCCGAAGTCATGAACCAGCAACTCGCGGGCTACGCCCCGACCCCCGTCGCGGCCCGGATGGAGAACCACGGCCGCACCATGCTGAAGGTCGCCATGGCCTCCGGCCAGGACCTGTACGCCCGAGCCGGCTCGATGGTCGCCTACGAGGGCTACATCACGTACGAGCCCAACCCGCCCGCCGCCCGCCAGGTCGCGAAGGAGTGGGCCACGGGCGAGGGCGCGCCGATCATGAAGTGCTCCGGCGACGGCCTGCTCTACCTCGCCGACTACGGCGCCGACGTCGTCGTGATCAACCTCCAGAACGACTCCCTGTCCGTCAACGGCACCAACCTGCTCGCCTTCGACGCCCACCTCCAGTGGGGCGTCGAGCGGGTCAAGGGACTCGCCAAGTTCGCCGGCCAGGGCCTGTTCAACGTGGAGATCGCCGGCACCGGCTGGGTCGCGCTCACCTCGCGCGGCACGCCGATCGTCGTCGACTGCGGCCGCGGCGACGACGAGACGTACGTCGACCCCGACGCGCTCGTCGCCTGGTCCCCGGCGCTCAAGGTCAAGGCCAAGCGCAGCTTCAAGGCCTCCTCCCTCATCGGGCGGGGCAGCGGCGAGGCCATGCAGATGGCCTTCTCGGGCCAGGGCATCGTCGTCGTACAGCCGAGCGAGGACAGCACCGACCGCCTCCGGGTCCGGGGCTGAGGGGGAGCGAGAACACACCATGCAGAGCCCGCTTTTCAACCACGCCGAACAGCAGAGCCAGGAGCGGTACGTCATCCAGAACCCGCAGCTCCTGCGGGTCGCCCTGAACGGGCAGGAGGACATCCTCGCCCGCAAGGGCGCCATGGTCGCGTACCAGGGACTCGTCGACTTCGACGGCGAGTACCAGACCCCCAGCCAGCGCCGGGCCCGCGCCCGCACCGGCGAGGGTCTCGACCTGATGCGCTGCTCCGGCCAGGGCACGGTCTACTTCGCCAACCTCGCCCAGCACATCCACGTCGTGGAGGTCGAGCAGGAGGGCCTCACCGTCGACAGCGCGTACGTCCTCGCGCTCGACTCGACCCTCCACACCGAGGTCATCGCCGTGGACAGCCAGTACGGCATCTCCGGGTCCGGCAAGTACCAGCTCAACATCTCCGGCCGGGGCAAGGTCGCGCTGATGACCTCCGGGCAGCCGCTGATGATGCACGTCACGCCCGACAAGTACGTGAACGTCGACGCGGACGCGATCGTCGCCTGGTCCACCGGGCTGCGCGTCCAGATGCAGGCGCAGACGACGAACTCCAGCGTCATGCGCCGCCGCGGCAACACCGGCGAGGGCTGGGAGCTCAGCTTCCTCGGCCAGGGCTTCGCCCTGGTCCAGCCCAGCGAGGTCATGCCCCCGCAGAACGCGGGCATCGGACAGGGCATCGCCGCCCAGTTCGGCGCCGGCCAGCACGGCTCCCACGCCCAGAACCAGAACAACGCCTGGAACTGAGCGGGTACGGAAAAGGGGCGGCCTCCCACGCGGGAGGCCGCCCCTTTCCCGTACTCAGGAGAGACGCGCGAGCGTGCCCTTCAGCAGCTCCACCACGGACTCGTCCGCGACCCCCGCCACCTCGTCGTAAGCGAACCAGCGCAGGTCCAGCGACTCGTCACTGATCGCCGCCTCGGCGCCGGCCGGCGCCAGCGCCGCGTACTGCACGTCCAGGTGCCAGTTGCAGGGCGCCGGGATCGGGTGCCGGTCGAGCCGCACGGGGCCGCCGGGCAGCAGGGTGAGCCCCGGAATCCCGGACTCCTCCGTCGCCTCCCGCAGCGCCGCCGACTCCACCGTCGTGTCGTCCGCCTCGCAGTGGCCGCCCATCTGCAGCCACATGTTCAGCTTCTTGTGCAGCGTGAGCAGCACCCGGCCCCGCGAGGGGTCGATGACCAGCGCGCTGGAGGTCAGGTGCCCCGCCTCGCACGGCTTGTACATGCCGTCGGGGTGCTCGGCGAGATGCGCCAGATAGACATCGCGCAGCTCCGGCTGGCCCTCGTACCCCTTCAGGACGAGGACCGCGTCGTCGTACAGGCTCACTTCTCGGCGTCCCCGTCTTCCTCGCCGTCACCCTTGGCGGCCTCGCCGAGCAGCTTGTCCAGCTCGGAGAAGTCGAGGGTCTCGCGGTGCACGAAACCGTCCGGGTCGTCCAGGTCCGTCGCCGTCGGCAGCATGTCGGGGTGCTCCCACAGCGCGTCCCGGCCGTCGGCCCCGCGCGCGTCCGTCAGCGAGGCCCACAGGCGCGCCGCGTCCCGCAGGCGCCGCGGACGCAGCTCGAGACCGATCAGGGTCGCGAAGGTCTGCTCGGCGGGACCGCCCGAGGCCCGGCGCCGGCGCAGTGTCTCGCGGAGCGCGTCCGCCGAGGTCAGACGCGACTTCGCGGCCTCGTGGACCACCGCGTCCACCCAGCCCTCGACCAGCGCGAGCGCCGTCTCCAGACGGGCCAGGGCCGCCTTCTGCTCCGGGGTGTCCTCCGGCTGGAACATGCCCTGCTGGAGCGCCTCCTGCAGCTGCTCCGGGTGCGTCGGGTCGAGCTGACCGACGGCCTCCTCCAGCTTCGAGGTGTCGACCTTGATCCCGCGCGCGTACCCCTCGACCGCGCCGAAGAGATGGGCCCGCAGCCACGGCACGTGCGCGAAGAGCCGCTGGTGGGCGGCCTCGCGCAGGGCCAGGTAGAGCCGCACCTCGTCCGAGGGAACGCCCAGGTCCTTGCCGAAGGCCTCGATGTTCAGCGGGAGCAGCGCCGCGCGCCCGGCCGGGCCGAGCGGCAGACCCACGTCGGTCGAGCCGACGACCTCGCCCGCGAGCGCGCCGACGGCCTGCCCGATCTGCTGGCCGAACATGGCGCCGCCCATGGAGCGCATCA
Source organism: Streptomyces sp. NPDC056144 (assembly GCF_042264145.1). Classification (NCBI taxonomy): domain Bacteria; kingdom Bacillati; phylum Actinomycetota; class Actinomycetes; order Kitasatosporales; family Streptomycetaceae; genus Streptomyces; species Streptomyces sp. NPDC056144. The sequence goes on from NZ_JBHJVF010000003.1 coordinate 187,809, forward strand.
TGCCGATCAGCGGGCCGGCCATGGCCTGCATCTCCTCCGGCAGGACGTCGCCCATCGCCGCGCCGACCCGCTCCGCGACCGGGTCCACGAGCTGCTGCCACGCCGGCAGGGTCGCCTCGACCCACTCCGCGCGGCTCCACGCCACCGCCGTGTTCGCCCCGGAGGGCAGCGAGGTGACCTGGTCGAGCCAGAGGTCGGCGAGGCGCACGGCCTCCTCTACGGCGGACTTCTCCGCCGGGCCGACGCTGGCGTCCTTGGTGCCGTCGGGGGTGCCCTGGGCCACCACCTGGCGGGCGATCTGCTTGGCCATGTCCCAGTTCACGGGACCGCCCTCGTAGCTCAGCATCTGGCCGAGCTGCTGGAAGGCCGCGCCCAGGTCGTTGGGGTTCAGCGAGCCGAACATCGCCGCGAACGGATTGTCCGCGCCGCCGCCCGCACCGCCCATGCCCGGCAGCCCGCCGAAGCCGAAGGGGTTCGCCCCGAAGGGGTTGCCGCCCTGGCCAGAGGAGCCCTGGCCACCGCCTGCGGGGTCCTTCTTCTTGCCCTCGTCGCCGTTCTCCGGCTCCTCCGGCGGAAGGCCGAATCCGAATGGGGTGTCACTCACAGGTTTCCTCGGCTCGTAGGGCCGCCGGCCTTCTGCCGACGGCGACTGCCCGACCAGGCCTGTCAGACAGACCCGCACACCACCAGCGTAGACATCCGGGCCGGAAATAGGCTCGGTGCTCCGCCGGGGCGTGCCCTGCGGCAGGATGGACGCCACCTGGTCCGTACGCGTCATGCGGCGTACGTACTGAAGACAACCGCTGGAGACGCCCGGTGAGTTCCCCAGATCCTCAGGTTCGCGGAGCGCGAAACCCCTCAACCCGGTCCGCCGCGCGCGGACCCGTCGTCGCGGTCACCGGCGCCGCGTCCGGCGTCGGTGACCTGCTGACCAGGCGCCTGGCCGCCTCCGACGAGATCAAACAGGTCGTCGCCATCGACGAGCGCCGGGGCGAGGTCACCGAGGCGACCTGGCACATCCTCGACGTGCGCGATCCGGCCATCGCCGAGAAGCTGCGCGGCGCGGACGTCGTCGTCCACCTCGCCGTCGACCTCGACCTGGAGACCGACCCCGCCGCCCGCACCGCCTACAACGTGCGCGGCACGCAGACGGTCCTGACCGCCGCCGCGGCCGCCGGCGTCCACCGCGTGGTGCTCTGCACCTCGGCGATGGTCTACGGCGCCCTGCCCGACAACGACATCCCGCTCTCCGAGGACGCCGAGCTCCGGGCGACGGCGGAGGCCACCGGCGTCGGCGACATGCTGGAGATCGAGCGGCTCGGCCGCCGCGCCCCCCGCGCGCACCCCGGCCTGAACGTGACCGTCGTCCGGCCCGCCGTCCTCGTCGGCGGTACGGACACGGCGCTGACCCGCTACTTCGAGTCGCCGCGCCTGCTCGTCGTCGCCGGATCCCGTCCGACCTGGCAGTTCTGCCACGTCGACGACCTGGTGAGCGCCCTGGAGTACGCGGCCCTGGAGAAGGTCGACGGCGAGTTCGCGGTCGGCTGCGAGGGCTGGCTGGAGCAGGAGGAGGTCGAGGAGCTCTCGGGGATCCGGCGCATGGAGCTGCCCTCCGCCGTCGCCCTCGGCGCGGCGGCCCGGCTGCACCGGATCGGGCTCACGCCCTCCCCGGCGGGCGACCTCGCGTACACGATGCACCCCTGGGTGGTCAGCGTCGGGCGGCTGCACGACGCCGGCTGGCGGCCGAAGTGGACGAACGAGGAGGTCCTCACCGCGCTCCTGGAGGAGGCCGCGGGCCGTCACACGGTCGCGGGCCGCCGCCTGGGCCGCAAGGACGCGACGGCGGCGGGCGCGGCCGGCGCGACGGTGGCCCTGCTCGGCACGGCGGCGCTGGTCCGGCAGATGCGGAAGCGGCGCGGGCTGTGAGCGCGCGCTTCTTGTAGGACCCTCCTACGGAGGGTCCCGTCCACAGGTCGAAAGCTCTTCTACCGGATCGTCGGTGCCGTACGGCACCATGGGCACATGGCGCACAAGCACGACCACCCCGGTGAGCAGGCGGCGGACGACCCGATCAAGCTGCTCGCGATCCGTGACACCCCGCTCTCGGTCGACGAGGTCTTCCGGGCCGTCGGCGACGACGCCTCCGGCGGTACGACCCTGTTCGTCGGCACCGTGCGGAACCACGACGGGGGCGCGGACGTCGACGCGCTCGGGTACTCCTGCCACCCCACGGCCGAGGAGGAGATGCGGCGCGTCGCCGAGAAGGTCGTCGCGAACTACCCGGTCCGGGCCCTGGCCGCCGTCCACCGCGTCGGTGACCTGCGGGTCGGCGACATCGCGGTCGTCGTCGCCGTCTCCTGCCCCCACCGCGGCGAGGCGTTCGAGGCCTGCCGGCAGCTGATCGACGACCTGAAGCACGAGGTCCCGATCTGGAAGCACCAGACCTTCTCGGACGGCACCGAGGAGTGGGTGGGCGCCTGCTGAGGGGTTCCGCGGAGAGCTTCCGCGGAGAGCTTCCTCGGAGGGCAAGGCGACGCGCCGACAGCGTGTAGCCGAACGCCCGATTTGCGTAACCGGCCCCCAGGCGCGAGCGTTGATGCCACAGATGAATAATCTGCTGATCAACTCTCTGGGGATGGGAGGTCGGGATGGCAGCGCTGGCCTGGTTGCTGATTCCGCTTTTCGCAGTCGTCGGCGCGGCGATATGGGGAAGCTGGGCATCGAGGAACAGGACGATAGGCGACGGCGCCGAGCTCGCCGGATACGCCAGGTTCAGGGACGCCATGGAGCGGTCCCACACCCCCACGGCCACCGGATCCGCCCCTGTGGAGCGTGAGACGGCCGCGGCCGCGACCCCCGTCCCGACGGTCCCCTCCGGCTGACACTCCGGCCGATTCCGGTCGATCCGGCGCCCGGCCGCCCCGTACGGACCGCCCCAGGGGTGCACCCACAGACGAGTCCCGTACTGTCGTTCCATGCCACGCCGCACCGCGACGATGCTCGCCTCCACCCTGGTGTTGATCTGCCTGCTCATCGCGGGTGTCCTGATCCCGGTGCCGTACGCGGAGATGAGCCCCGGACCGACGGTCAACACGCTCGGAGAGGCCAGGGGAGAGCCCGTCCTCAAGATCTCCGGTCACAAGACCTACCCGACCGACGGTCACCTCAACATGACGACGGTCCGCGTCACCAGCGCGGACTACAAGATGAACGCCGTCGAGGCCGTCTACGGCTGGCTCGCCCACGACAACGTCGTGGTGCCGCACGACACCCTCTACCCGGACGGGAAGACCGAGGAGGAGTCGAGCCAGGAGAACGCCGAGGAGTTCAGCCAATCCCAGGAGAGCGCCAAGGTGGCGGCCCTCGGGGAGCTGGGCATCCCGGTCACCAGCCGCGTCGTCGTCGCGACCGTGGTCAAGGGCTCCCCGGCCGAGGGCAAGCTGCACGCCGGTGACGTCATCAAGGCCGTCGACGGCGTCGCCGTCACCGAGCCGGGCGACGTCGCCAAGCAGGTCACCAAGCGCAAGCCCGGCCAGGACGTGGTCTTCACGATCGTCCCCGCCAAGGAGGCCGCCGAGGCCGAGAAGGCCGGCAAGGAGCCGACCGTCACCCGGAAGGTGGTCATCAAGACCGCCACCTCGGAGGAGGGCGACCGGGCGATCGTCGGCATCCAGGCCGGGACCGACCACGTCTTCCCGTTCACCATCGACATCAACCTGGCCGACGTCGGTGGCCCCAGCGCCGGTCTGATGTTCGCCCTCGGCATCGTCGACAAGCTCACGCCGGAGAGTCTCACCGGCGGCAAGTTCATCGCCGGCACGGGCACCATCGACGACAAGGGCCGGGTCGGCCCGATCGGCGGCATCGAGATGAAGCTCGTCGGCGCGCGCGACGCGGGCGCGGAGTACTTCCTCACCCCGGCCGACAACTGCGCGGCCGCCGCCTCCGACACGCCCGACGGACTGACCCTGATCAAGGTCGACACCATCGACGACGCCACGAAGTCGCTGGAGAAGCTCCGCAAGGGCGACACGGCGGGCCTGCCGCACTGCGCGAAGGGCTGAGGGAAGGCCGGGAGACGAAAAGACGCGACACGCGCGAGGGGCGCCCGTTCGGCCGACCGGGCGCCCCTCGCGCGCGTGGTGCGGGACGACTCAGGAGAAGGTCGCCGCCAGCGCCTCCGCGAGCCCCGGCACCAGGTCGGGGCCGGTGAGGACCTCGGTCGCCGTGTCCTTCTCGCGCAGCCGGATCGCCGCCTCGCGCGCGCCGCTCCGCAGCACCGCCACGGTCATCCGGACCTCCTGGCGGTCCGGGTGGGAGGCCACCCACTTGGCGAGCTGCTTCTCGTTCAGCCCCTGCGGGACCTGGGCCTCGGCCGACGGAGGCAGCATCAGCCGCTCCACCGTGAGGGCGCAGCCGGCCACGCCGTCCGGCCAGGCGATCGTGCCGAGGAAGTCGTCGAGGGGCTTGCCGCGCGGCAGCTTGTCCTGCTCGATCGGGGTGTAGGCGGTGGTGGTGGCGTCGGCGGACAGGCCGAGCTGGGAGGCGAGCCGGGGCTCCTGCGCGCGCAGCCTCGCGGTGTCGACCAGGGCGAAGAGGCGGGCGGGCTGGTCCCAGCCGAGACCCGAGGCGTACTCGTCGATCTCGAGCACCGCGCGGGTGAGGGGGCTCGCGGCCATCGCCGGGCCGGAGGGGGAAACGTTGGACATGACCAATATCCTGCCTCGTCTTCCACGGAACACGGGAACTAGGTAAAGCCTCAGTAAGTTGCACCAGTGGGCTCTACGATCGCGGGGCCTGCATTCAGACCCATCAAGACCCATCAAGACGCATCAACATCGAGGGGCGCACGTTGGCTTTCCAGATGCCGGACCGCGGCGGGAGCCCGTCCGGGCCGAGGGTGAGAGTCGGCCGGCCGTCCCGGCGGGCCCGCACCCTGCTCATGACACTCGGGGTGCTGGCCGTCCTGGCCATGGCGTTCGTGATGTTCGCCGGGTTCTGGACGGACTGGCTCTGGTACCGCTCCGTCAAGTACTCGTCCGTGTTCACGACCACCCTGTGGACCAAGATCGGACTCTTCGCCGTCTTCGGTCTCCTCATGGGGCTCGCGGTCGGTTTCAACATCTGGCTGGCGTACCGGCTGCGGCCGCCGCTCAGCGCGATGTCGGCCGAGCAGCAGAGCCTCGACCGCTACCGCATGGGCGTCGCCCCCTTCAAGAAGTGGGTGCTCCTCGCGGTCACGGTCCTGGTGGCGCTCATCGCCGGCGCCTCCGCCTCGGGCCAGTGGCGCACCTGGCTCATGTGGGTCAACGGGGTGAAGTTCGGCCAGAAGGACCCGCAGTTCGACCTCGACGTGGCGTTCTACGCCTTCGACCTGCCCTGGTACCGCTTCCTTCTCGCCTTCGGCTTCGCCGCCGCCGTCCTGTCGCTGATCGCCGCCGCGCTCACGCACTACCTGTACGGCGGACTGCGGATCTCCAGCCCCGGCGCCCGCGCGACCGCCGCCGCCACCGGTCACCTCTCGGTGCTCCTCGGCGTCTTCGTGTCGCTCAAGGCCGTGGCGTACTGGCTCGACCGGTACGGCCTCGCGGTGAAGTCCAGCGACTTCAAGGCCACCGGCAACTGGACGGGCCTGCGGTACGTCGACGCCAACGCGTACCTGCCGGCGAAGACCATCCTGTTCTGCATCGCGGTGATCTGCGCCGTGCTGTTCTTCGCGACGCTCTGGCGCCGCACCTGGCAGCTGCCGGTGATCGGCTTCGGCCTGATGGTCCTGTCCGCGATCCTGATCGGCGGCCTGTACCCGGCGATCGTGCAGAAGTTCCAGGTCCAGCCGAACGAGCAGGCCAAGGAAGCGCCGTACATCCAGAAGAACATCGACGCGACCCGCAAGGCGTACGCGATCGACGGGACCAAGCCCGAGAACTATTCGGGCAAGTCGACGGTGAAGAACAAGGACCAGCTCCGCACGGACGCCGACACGGCGGCCAGCTACCGCGTCCTCGACCCGAACATCGTCTCGCCGACGTTCCAGCAGCTGGAGCAGAAGCGGAAGTACTACCAGTTCCCGACGACCCTGGACGTGGACCGCTACCAGGGCCAGGACACCGTCGTCGGCCTCCGCGAGCTCAACATCAAGGGCATCCCGAAGCGGAACTGGATCAACGACCACTTCACCTACACCCACGGCTACGGCGCGATCATGGCCAAGGGCACGCAGACCGACGCCAACGGCTCCCCGGTCTTCACCGAGTCCGGCCTGCCGACCACCGGTGACCTCGGTACGTACCAGCAGCGGATCTACTACGGCGAGAAGACCGACCAGTACTCGATCGTCGGCGGCCCGCAGAAGGAGCTGGACTACGAGGACAACGGCGAGAAGACCACCAGCTACAAGGAGAAGAGCGGCGTCAGCCTCTCCGGCGCGTTCAACCGCGCCGCCTACGCGGTGGCCTTCAGCGAGCCGCAGATCCTCTACTCGGGGGCCATCGGCGAGGGTTCCCGGATCCTCTACAACCGCACCCCCAAGGAGCGCGTCGAGGCCGTCGCCCCCTGGCTGACCATCGACGGCGACGCCTACCCGGCGGTCGTCGACGGCAAGATCCAGTGGATCGTCGACGCCTACACGACGACGAACGGCTACCCGTACGCCTCGCGCACCACGCTCGGCGACACGACGGCCGACTCCCTGACGGTCGGCAACCAGCAGCGCGCGGTCGTCGCCCAGCAGAACCAGGTCAACTACATCCGCAACTCGGTGAAGGCCACCGTCGACGCCTACGACGGCACGGTGACCCTCTACCAGTGGGACACCCAGGACCCGGTCCTGAAGACCTGGATGAAGGCGTTCCCGGACACGGTCAAGGCCAAGTCCGAGATCAAGGGCGACCTGATGGCGCACCTGCGGTACCCGCAGGACATGTTCAAGGTCCAGCGCGAGCTGCTGACCCGCTACCACGTCACCGACCCCGCGCAGTTCTACAGCGGTTCGGACGCCTGGCAGGTGCCGGACGACCCGACCAACAAGGACGGCAACGCGGTCCCGCCGTACTACCTGAGCATGAAGATGCCCGGGGACACGGCGCAGCGCTTCTCGCTGACGACGACGTTCACGCCGAACGGGCGGCCCAACCTGGGCGGCTTCATGGCGGTCGACGCCGACGCCACCAGCAAGGAGTACGGGCGGCTGAGACTGCTGCGGGTCACCGAGGACGTGCCGGGCCCCGCCCAGGTGCAGAGCAAGCTCAACGGCCTCCCGGACGTCGCCCAGTTCGTCCGGGACATGAAGGGCGCCGACTCTGACATCCAGTACGGCAACCTGCTCACCGTGCCCCTCGACGGCGGCTTCCTGTACGTGGAGCCGGTGTACGCCCAGGGCCGCAACGCGCTCTACCCGCTCCTGAAGAAGGTCGCCGTGTCCTATGTGGACGCGGACCAGCCGGACGGTGACACGACCAAGGACACGACCGTGTTCGAGGACAACCTCACCGCGGCGCTGAACGCGGTCTTCGGGGTGGAGGGGCCGACGAAGCCCACGACCCCGCCGAAGGACGGCACCACGCCTCCGCCGGCCACGTCGAACGACGCCGCCCTGAAGTCGGCGATCGCCGACGCGCAGAAGGCGTACGACGCGGGCGAGGCGGCGCTCCAGAAGGGCGACTGGACGGCCTACGGCAAGGCGCAGGAGGACCTGCAGGACGCCCTCCAGCGCGCGGCGGAGGCCGGAGCGAAGCTCAAGACGACGGGGGCAAGCGGCTGACCTGAGGTTTTGCCCCCTCGCGTCGTGATACTGTGGTTTCACCGACGCGGGGTGGAGCAGCTCGGTAGCTCGCTGGGCTCATAACCCAGAGGTCGCAGGTTCAAATCCTGTCCCCGCTACTCAGAACGAGGGCCCGGATCCTTAAGGATCCGGGCCCTCGTCGTGTGTCGACGTGACGGAGGGCGCGAAGGGCGGTGCGGAGGGGGCGGGTTGGCGTGAGCCGTGTTTGACTTGTCTCTCTGTGGGCATGTCGACAAAACGCTGAGGGACCTCACTGGCTGCGGTATACCAGGTGTGCTCGGGTTGCGGGTGGTGCGACGATGGTATTTATGGGGGACAGGGCAACTCTGTTGGAGACAGGGCGGTTTGTGCAGCGGCATGCCAGAAACGCCGCGGACGAGATCATCGAGACGGTGGCGGCCGTCGACGCTGCCGTCCACACCGCCACCCAGGCCGCGAGCAAGGCCGCTGCCGACGACGTCACCGATACCGACACCGACACCGACACCGACACCGAGACGGAAACCGAGAGCGAGGCGCGGCACCGGCGTGCCGCCGAGCGCGGTGACGTCGCCGCGATGAGCGCGCTCGGCGCACTGCTGCTGCGCCGCGGCGACCTCGACGGCGCCGAGCCCTACCTGCGCGGTGCCACGGCCGAGGGGGACCGGGCCGCCGCCAACAACCTGGGCGTCCTGCTGCACCAGCGCGGATACGCCGACGAGGCCGCCGGCTGGTGGCGGGTCGCCGCCGTCGCGGGCTCCGCGCCCGCCGCCCACGCGCTGGGCCGCCACCACCGCGAGCGCGGCGACGAGCCGGCCGCCGAGTACTGGCTGCGCCAGGCCGCCGAGCAGGGCCACGCCCTCGGCGCGTACGCCCTCGCCGACCTCCTGGAGCACCGCAGCGACGTCGGCGCCGAGCGCTGGCTGCGGGCCGCCGCCGAGCAGGGCCACCGCGAGGCCGCGTACCGGCTCGCCCTCGCCCTGGAGCGCCGCGCGACCGAACCGGGCCGCGGGCCGCACGACACGGGCCGCCCCGACGGCGGCCGCCCCGGCGCGGGCGTCGTCGGCACGCCCGCGGGCGTACTCGGCGCGGTTCCGCCCGCCGGCGCAGCGCCCGGGGGAGTGACGGACACCCAGCCGCCCAAGGGCGAACTCACCGAGGCCGAGCAGTGGTTCCGCCAGGCCGCCGCCCGGGGGCACCAGCGCGCCGCGCTGCACCTCGGCGCCATCCTGGAGAAGCGCGGTGAGCTCAAGGAGGCCGGCCGCTGGTACCTGAGCTCCGCCAAGGAGGGCGAGTCCAAGGCCGCCTGCGCCCTCGGCTTCCTGCTGCGCGACGCCGGTGACCAGGAGAGCGCCGCCGTGTGGTGGCTGCGCGCCGCCCAGGACGGCGACGGCAACGCCGCCAACGCCCTCGGCGCGCTCCACGCCGCCCGCGGCGAGCAGCAGACCGCCGAGCGCTGGTACCGCGCCGCCATGGACGCGGGCGACGTGAACGGGGCGTACAACCTCGGGCTGCTCTGCGCCGCCCAGGACCGCATCCCGCAGGCCGAGCAGTGGTACCGCCGCGCCGCGTACGCGGGCCACCGCGAGGCCGCCAACGCGCTCGCCGTCCTGCTCCTCCAGGCCGGGGACGCGGGCGGCGCCGAGCCGTGGTTCTCCAAGGCCGCCGAGGCCGGCAGCGTCGACGCCGCCTTCAACCTGGGCATCCTCCACGCGGGCCGCGACGACGACCGCAAGGCCCTCGACTGGTACGAGCGGGCCGCCGCCGCGGGCCACACCGAGGCCGCCCTCCAGGTCGGCATCGCCGCCCTCCGCGACGGCGACGAGCGGACCGCCGAGCGCCACCTGCGCTGCGCGGCCGGCGGCGGCAGCGCCGAGGCGGCCTTCCGGCTCGCCACCGTCCTCGACGCCCGCCGCCCCGAGCCCGGCCCCGCCGTGCTCGGCGCGCCCCGGGAGGAGAAGACGGAGTGCGAGGAGTGGTACGAGCGGGCCGCCCAGCAGGGCCACCGCCGTGCCCAGGTCCGGGTCGGCATGCTCGCCGCCGGACGCGGCGACCTGGTCGAGGCCGACCGCTGGTACCGGGAGGCGGCCGAGGCCGGCAGCCGTAACGGCGCCTTCAACCTCGGTCTGCTCCTCGCCCGCGAGGGCAGCGAGCGCGAGGCCGCCCTCTGGTGGACCCGCGCCGCCCGGGCCGGGCACGGGCGCGCCGCGCTCCGGCTCGCGCTGCTCGCGGCGCGCCGGGGCGAGCTCACCGAGGGGCGCCACTGGTGCGCCCGCGCGGTGGAGCTGGGCCCGGCGGAGGTGGCCGAACGCGCGGCCCGGCTGAGCGAGGCGCTGCGCGAGGAGCTCACCGCTTAAGCGATTTGCTCTGTCCTGACCAGTCCCGTAAGGTTGTGTTTACCGACGCGGGGTGGAGCAGCTCGGTAGCTCGCTGGGCTCATAACCCAGAGGTCGCAGGTTCAAATCCTGTCCCCGCTACTCAGTAGCAACGAAGGCCCGGATCGTGAAGACGATCCGGGCCTTCGTCGTATGCGCATAGGGCGAAGCACGAAAAACGAGCCCCCTGAAGGGGCTCGTCTTCGTGGAATCTCAGGCCGTCGTCGCGCAGTTCGGGCAGAGGCCCCGGTACGTGACCTCGACGTTGGAGATCGTGAAGCCGAAGCGCTCGGTGTCGGGCAAGTCCGCCAGCGGGTCGCCCGACGGGTGCACGTCGCGGATCGCGCCGCAGTTGCCGCAGACCAGGTGCTGGTGCGGGCGGTGGGCGTTGGGGTCGTACCGCTTGGCGCGGCCGTCCGTCGCGACCTCGATGACCTCGCCGAGCGTCACCATCTCACCCAGCGTGTTGTACACGGTCGCGCGCGAGATCTCGGGCAGCCTCGTCACGGCGCGCGCGTGGACCTCGTCGGCGGTCAGGTGCACATGGTCCCCGTCGAGGACTTCGGCCACGACACGCCGCTGCGCGGTCATCCGCCAGCCGCGTCCGCGCAGTCGTTCCAACAGGTCACTCATGGGGGCCAGCCTAACAGTCGGGGGACACCTGTCCCGAACGGGTGTGACTTTGGAAGTTCACTTGACTTAGACATTGTCCATTGTAGGATCGAACCCGGCACTGGCCAAGGACCCGAGGAAGGGTTCCCGGGCTGAGGGACAGGACGGGCAGGACATGACGCAGGAGGCGCACGTGACGCAGGGACCGCTCACCACGGAGGCCGGCGCGCCGGTGGCCGACAACCAGAACAGCGAGACCGCCGGCCTCGGCGGCCCCGTTCTGGTCCAGGACCAGCTCCTCCTGGAGAAGCTCGCCCACTTCAACCGCGAGCGCATCCCGGAGCGCGTGGTCCACGCGCGCGGCGCGGGCGCCTACGGCACCTTCACGCTCACTCGTGACGTCTCGCAGTGGACGCGCGCGAAGTTCCTGTCCGAGGTCGGCAAGGAGACCGAGACCTTCCTGCGGTTCTCCACCGTCGCCGGCAACCTCGGCGCGGCCGACGCGGTCCGCGACCCCCGCGGCTGGGCGCTGAAGTTCTACACCGAGGAGGGCAACTACGACCTCGTCGGCAACAACACCCCGGTGTTCTTCATCAAGGACGCCATCAAGTTCCCCGACTTCATCCACACCCAGAAGCGCGACCCGTACACGGGCTCGCAGGAGGCGGACAACGTCTGGGACTTCTGGGGCCTCTCGCCGGAGTCGACCCACCAGGTCACCTGGCTCTTCGGCGACCGCGGCATCCCCGCCTCGTACCGCCACATGAACGGCTACGGCTCGCACACGTTCCAGTGGAACAACGAGGCCGGCGAGGTCTTCTGGGTCAAGTACCACTTCAAGACCGACCAGGGCATCAAGAACCTCACCCAGGACGATGCCAACCGCCTGGCCGGCGAGGACCCGGACTCGCACCAGCGCGACCTGCGCGAGGCCATCGAGCGCGGCGACTTCCCGACCTGGACCGTGCAGGTCCAGATCATGCCCGCGGCCGACGCGGCGACCTACCGCTTCAACCCGTTCGACCTCACCAAGGTGTGGCCGCACGAGGACTACCCGCCGATCGAGATCGGCAAGCTGGAGCTCAACCGCAACCCGGAGAACATCTTCGCCGAGGTCGAGCAGTCGATCTTCTCCCCGGCGCACTTCGTGCCCGGCATCGGCCCGTCCCCGGACAAGATGCTCCAGGGCCGCCTGTTCGCGTACGGCGACGCCCACCGCTACCGCGTCGGCATCAACGCCGACCACCTGCCGGTGAACCGCCCGCACGCCACCGAGGCGCGCACCCACTCCCGCGACGGCTTCCTCTATGACGGCCGCCACAAGGGCGCGAAGAACTACGAGCCGAACAGCTTCGGCGGCCCGCACCAGACCGACCGGCCGCTCTGGGTCGGCTCGGCCGTCACCGGCGTCACCGGTGACCACGCCGCCCCCTCGCACGCCGAGGACGACGACTTCGTGCAGGCGGGCAACCTCTACCGCCTGATGTCGGAGGACGAGAAGGGCCGTCTGGTCGCGAACCTGTCGGGCTTCATCGCCAAGGTCTCGCGCGAGGACATCGCCGAGCGCGCGATCGAGAACTTCCGCAAGGCGGACGGAGACTTCGGCAAGCGGCTCGACGCCGCGGTCCAGGCCCTGCGTGGCTGAGGGCGCTTGCCGTAGGTAGGGACCGGGCCGGACTCCGTGAGGGGGTCCGGCCCGGACTCGTTCAGCGCCCCGCGACGCTGTGCGCCGGGATCCAGCAGCGGATGATGTCGCGTACGGAGACCATGCCGACCGGCCCGTGGCCGTCGAGCACGACGAGGTGGCGGAAGCCGCCGTGGGTCATGGCCTCGGCCGCCTCCGCCAGGGTCCAGCCGGGTGCGGCGAAGACGACCTCGTGGGTGGTGTGGGAGCCGGCGGTCTCGACGTCGGGGTCCTGGTCGTGGGCGAGGGAGTTGAGGATGTCGCGCTCGGTGATGATCCCGAGGCCGCCGGCGTCGGTGTCGAGGACGACGGCCGCGCCGACGCGCCGTGTCGACATCAGCCGGGCGGCCTGGCGGAGGGTGTGGGCGGGGCCGATGGTGAGGATCACGGTGCTCATGGCGTCACGGACGAGCATGGGCGGAGCCACCTCCTTGGTGAATCCTTCAAGAAGAACGGATTCACAAGTTCACAAGTGGGGGGACTCTCAGAGTGGCACCGGGGGAGGGGCCCGACAAGGGGGCGCGCGAGGCGCCCCCGGGGTGTGAGGAGGGCGCTCAGCCCTGCGTGCCGTCCACGCTCTCCTGGTTCAGGTAGCTCAGGAGTTCGCCGTGGAGCAGGCCGTTGGACGCCGCCGCGTTCCCGCTGTGCGGGCCGTGCCGGCCGTCGAGACCCGTGTACGTGCCGCCGGCCTCCTGCACCACGATCGCCACCGCCGCCATGTCCCACAGCGACAGCTCCGGCTCGGCGCAGATGTCCACGGAGCCCTCGGCGACCATCATGTACGGCCAGAAGTCGCCGTACGCCCGGGTCCGCCAGCACGCGCGCGTGAGGTCGAGGAAGCCGTCGAGCCGCCCCTGCTCCTCCCAGCCGCTCAGCGAGGAGTACGCGAAGGAGGCGTCCGACAGGGACGCGACCTGGGAGACGCCCAGCCGGGTCGCCGAGGAGAGGCTGCGGCCCGTGTACGCCCCCAGGCCCTTCGCCGCCCACCAGCGGCGGCCCAGCGCCGGGGCGGAGACCACGCCCACGACCGGCTGGAAGCCGTTCTCGCCGGCCTCCATCAGCGCGATCAGGGTCGCCCAGACGGGCACCCCGCGCACGTAGTTCTTGGTGCCGTCGATCGGGTCGATCACCCAGCGGCGCGGGCCGGTGCCCTCGACGCCGTACTCCTCGCCCAGGATCGCGTCGCGGGGCCTCGCGCGCTGGAGCTGACCGCGGATCAGTTCCTCGGCGGCCTTGTCGGCCTCGCTGACCGGGGTCATGTCCGGCTTGGTCTCGACCTTGAGGTCGAGCGCCTGGAACCGGTCCATGGTGGCCGCGTCGGCGGCATCGGCGAGGACGTGGGCGAGACGCAGGTCATCGTGGTAATCGGCCATGGTCGGCACTCTATCCCCGAGCTGTGAACGCGCGGAGAACCGTCCATGACGGGCTCCACGACGGGTCCACGGCGGGTTCACGGCGGGTTCACGGCGGAGGCCTCGGCCATGTGTTCGCCCGTCGCCCGGGACCTTGACAGGGTGCGGACCCCTGCCGAGGCTGGGCGGAGAACCGTTCCTCCCGGAGGTGGCGATGGCGCGTGCCCGCGAGGCCCTGCTCGACGCCGCGCTCGCCGCGCTCGCGCACGACGCCTGGTCCGCCGTCCGCATGGCCGACCTCGCCGCCGGAGCCCGCGTCTCGCGCCAGACGCTCTACAACGAGTTCGGCAGCAAGGAAGGGCTCGCCCGCGCGCTCGCCCGCCGCGAGGCCGACGCCTATCTCCAGGGCGTACGGCGGCTGCTCGCCGCCCCGGCGCCGCCTGAGCGGAACCTCGTCGCCGTCGCCGAGTGGACCGTCACCCGCGCCGCGACCCGCCCGGTCCTGCGGGCCCTGCTCACCGGCGCCTGGAACGAGCGGCTCCCCGCGCCACGTCCCGCGCGGCCGGGCGCCCGCCCCGCCCCCGTACCCGCCCAGAGGCGTGCCGACGCCGGGCCGCCCGCACCGGGCGAGCTGGTGGCGGAGACGGCGGCGCGCGCGGGGGAGCGGTGGGCGGCCTGCTGCGAGCTCGCCGTGCGGCTGGCCCTCAGTCATGTGGTGGCCCCGGCCTCGCCGCTTGGCACCCGGCGCGCGCAGCCGGACGGTCGGCGCCCGGAGCCGGACGGTCAGTGCGCGGAGCCGGAGAGCTGGAGTCCGATGACCCCCACGATCACCAGGCTGATCGAGACGATCTTGAGCGTGGAGACCACGTCGCCGAGGAAGATCATCCCGTAGATCGCGGTCCCGGCCGCGCCGATCCCCGTCCACACCGCGTACGCCGGACCGACGTCCAGCTTCCGCAGCGCGAGGGTGAGCAGACCGAAGCTGCCGAGCGCGAAGGCGGCGAACGCGATCGTCGGCCAGAGCCGGGTGAACCCGTGCGAGAGCTTGAGGCAGACCGCGAAGCCGGTCTCCAGGATGCCCGCCACGACCACCAGCAGCCACGCCATCGTCAGTGCCTCCCACGCCTTCGGTGACCGCATGTCGCATGTGTCGCAGTTGGTGCGATTATGCACTTACCGAGAGTGGGCTGGTGTCAACCGACGGCGATCAGTCGCCCTCGCGTCGCTCGCGCGTCGCGAGGAGCCGCCGCAGCGAGTAGAGCCGCGCCGGGTCGGCGTGCCCCTCCGCCACATAGGCGTCGAGCGCGCAGTCCGGCTCGTCGTGGCTGCACGCGCGCGGGCAGTTCTCCGTGCCCGGCTCCAGGTCGGGGAAGGCGTGGATGACCCGGGACGGGTCCACGTGGTGCAGACCGAAGGAGCGCACGCCGGGCGTGTCGATGACCCAGCCGTCGGCCGCGTCGAGCGGCAGCGCGAGCGCCGAGGTCGTGGTGTGCCGGCCGCGTCCGGTCACCGCGTTCACATGGCCGGTGATCCGCCGCTTCTCCTCCGGCACCAGCGCGTTGACCAGCGTCGTCTTTCCGACACCCGAGTGACCGACGAAAGCGGTGACCCGGCCGTCCAGGTACTCCCGTACGCGGTCGGCCGCCCCGCCGTCGTACAGCTCGTCGCGGTTCACGACCACGTGCGGAATGTCCAGGTCCCCGTACAGCTCCAGGAGCTTTTCCGGCGGGGCCAGGTCCGACTTGGTCATGACGAGGAAGGGTTCGAGCCCGCCGTCGTACGCCGCCACGAGACAGCGGTCGATCAGCCGGGGCCGCGGCTCCGGGTCGGCGAGCGCGGTGACGATCGCCAGCTGGTCCGCGTTGGCGACGACCACCCGCTCGTACGGGTCGTCGTCGTCGGCCGTGCGCCGGAGCACCGAACTGCGCTCGCCGATCCGCACGATCCGGGCCAGCGTGTCCTTCTCGCCGGACAGGTCGCCGACGATGGACACGCGGTCGCCGACCACGGCGGCCTTCCGGCCCAGCTCACGGGCCTTCATCGCGGTGATGATCCGGTCGTCGACCAGACAGGTCAGCCGGCCCCGGTCGACGGTGAGGACCAGGCCCTCGACGGCGTCCTCGTGCTTGGGACGGATGGTCGTACGGGGACGGGTGCCCTTGCGGTTGGGCCGCTGGCGGATGTCGTCCTCGTCGGTGTGCTTGCCGTAACGCCGCATGTCAGACCCCGAGCATTTCGGTCCACATCGTCGGGAAGTCCGGCAAGGTCTTCGCCGTCGTCGCCACGTCCTCGATCTCCACGCCCTCGACCGCGAGGCCGATGACCGCCCCCGCCGTCGCCATGCGGTGGTCGTGGTACGTGTGGAAGACCCCGCCGTGCAGCGGGCGCGGACGGATGTGGAGGCCGTCCTCGGTCTCCGTCACGTCCCCGCCCAGTTCGTTGATCTCCTTGGTGAGGGCCGCCAGGCGGTCCGTCTCGTGGAGCCGCAGGTGCGCGACCCCGCGCAGGGTCGAGGGGGAGTCGGCGAGCGCGGCGACCGCCGCGATGCCGGGGGTCAGCTCGCCGACCTCGCCGAGGTCCACGTCGATGCCGTGGATCCGGCCCGTGCCGGTGAAGGTCAGACCGGCCTCGGTCAGCTCGCAGACACCGCCCATCTCGGTGAAGATCCGGCGCAGCTCGTCGCCCGGCTGGGTGGTCCGCGCCGGCCAGTCCGGGATCGTCACCCGGCCGCCGGTGACCAGCGCCGCCGCCAGGAAGGGCTGCGCGTTCGACAGGTCCGGCTCGACGACCAGGTCGCGGCCGCGCAGCGCCGAGGGCGCCACCCGCCAGACGTTCGGCTCGCCGCCGTGCTCCGGCTCGTCGACCCGGGCGCCGACCGCGCGCAGCATCTCGACCGTCATCCGGATGTGCGGCAGCGAGGGCAGCTTCGCGCCCACGTGCCGTACCTCGACGCCCTGGTTGAAGCGGGGCGCGGAGAGCAGCAGGGCGCTGACGAACTGGGAGGACGAGGAGGCGTCGATCTCGACCGTGCCGCCGTCGAGACCGCCGGCGCCGTGCACCGTCAGGGGCAGCGCGCCCCGGCCGTCGTCCTCGATCCGGGCGCCGAGCGCGCGCAGCGCGTCGATCACGCCGTGCAGCGGGCGCTCGTGGGAGCGGGGGTCGCCGTCGAACCGGACCGGGCCGTCGGCGAGCGCGGCGACCGGCGGCAGGAAGCGCATGACCGTACCCGCGTTGCCGACGTCGACGGAGGCCGGGCCGCGCAGCGGGGCGGGGATGATCCGCCAGGCCTCGCCGGTGCCGTCGGGGCCCACGCCTTCCTCGATCCGGACGCCGAGGGTGCGCAGCGCCTCGGCCATCAGGAGGGTGTCGCGGGAGCGCAGCGGGCGGCGCAGCCAGCCGGGCTCGGCGGCGAGCGCGGCGAGGACCAGACCGCGGTTGGTGACCGACTTCGACCCCGGCACGGTGACGGTCGCGTCGACGGCGCCCGGGGCGTACGGGGCGGGCCAGAGGTCGGCGGAGGCGTCGGGACGCGAGGGGTCGGAGGGCGCGGAAGCTGCTGCGGTCATGGACTCACTGTACGGGTGAGTCAGAAGCCCAGGAGCCAGCGCCCGCCGCCGATCAGGGCCGAGATCGAGACCGTGTGGAAGAAGAGGAGCCACACCCCCGGGTGCACGTGGGTGAGGCGCGCGAGCTGGTCCGCGTCCGAGTCGGGCGCGCCGCCGTGGCGCCGCTTCGCCTGGAGCTCGAAGGCCGGCCGGACGCCGCCGAGCAGCAGGAACCAGACCACGGCGTACGCGAAGAGCGACTGCACCTCCGGGCCGGTGAGCCAGGAGACGAGGAGGAAGGTCGCGCCGGTGAGCAGGACGGTGAGGATCCCGTACGCGTTCCGCAC
This sequence comes from Streptomyces sp. NPDC056144, assembly GCF_042264145.1. Classification (NCBI taxonomy): domain Bacteria; kingdom Bacillati; phylum Actinomycetota; class Actinomycetes; order Kitasatosporales; family Streptomycetaceae; genus Streptomyces; species Streptomyces sp. NPDC056144. The sequence continues at coordinate 205,483 of NZ_JBHJVF010000003.1, forward strand.
CATCACCAGCATCGCGAGGAGCAGCGCGGTAGCGAGCCAGAGCAGCAGGGTGACCAGGCCCGAGCCGAGCAGGGCGGCGCCGCCGAGCCCGAGGAGCGGGGCGGCGGTGTACCCGGCGGCGAGGGTGAGGACGACGCCGATGCCGGTCGGGCGCCCGCGGGTGACGGTCACGCCGCTGGTGTCCGAGTGGAGCCGGATCGCCTCCAGGCGGCGGCGCATGGTGAGGGCGACGAGCGCGTGGCCGCCCTCGTGGGCGATGGTGATCGCGTTGCGGGCGAGGAGCCAGACCCGGCGCGGCACGGTGACGGCGAGGGCGGCGACCCCGGTGGCGACGACCAGCCAGGCGGCCGGGGCGGCCTGCGGGCTGAAGAGATCGAGCGCGAGGTCCATCGTTCGGTCCGCTCCTCGGGGGGTCGGGGATCGTGGCAGTGTGGCACGTATGTGCGGACGGTATGCGGCGAGTCGGCGGCCCGAGGATCTGGTCGGGACGTTCGGGATCGAGAAGTGGGAGCCGGAGGAGACCCTGGCCCCCGACTGGAACGTGGCCCCCACCAAAGAGGTCTGGGCCGTACTGGAGCGTCCTCTGAAAGACGCCGAATCACGGCGGCCGGTTCGCCAGCTCCGCGCGCTGAAGTGGGGACTCGTGCCTTCCTGGGCGAAGACGCCCGAGGGCGCCGCCCGGATGATCAACGCGCGCGCGGAGACCGTGCACGAGAAGCCCTCCTTCAAGCGCGCGTTCGCGTCCCGCCGCTGCATCCTCCCCGCCGACGGTTACTACGAGTGGGTGACGGGCGCGGGGGAGCGGGACCTGGAGGTCGAGGGGAAGAAGAAGCGGCCCCGCAAGCAGCCGTACTTCGTCACCCCGGCCGACGGCTCGGTCTTCGCGATGGCCGGGCTCTACGAGTTCTGGCGCGACCGCACCCTCCCCGACGCGCACCCCGACGCCTGGTGGGTGACCTGCTCGGTCGTCACCACCGAGGCCGAGACGGGCCCGCTGGGCGTGGCCCCGGCCGAGGGCCCGCGGTCGCTCGCCGACATCCACCCCCGGATGCCGCTGATGCTGACGGAGGACCGCTGGGACGCCTGGCTCGACCCGGCGCGCACCGACCCGGAGGAGCTGCGCGGGCTGCTCGCGGCGCCGCCGGAGGGGCTGATGCGGGCCTATCCGGTCTCGACGGCGGTCAGCAACGTCCGCAACAACGGCCCCGAGCTCCTGACGGAACTCTCCGGCCCCGAGGAGGGCACGCTGTTCTGAGGGACGGGCGGGGATGATGGGGGCGTGACCGAGCAGACACAGCACGAGACGGTTCCCACCGACGCCGGAGAGGCGCGCGTCACCTGGCACGCCGGTACGGACCCGTGGGCCGTCCTCGCCCTCGGCCACGGCGCCGGCGGTGGCATCGAGGCCCGCGACCTCAGGGCCCTCGCCGCCGCCCTGCCCGCCCACGGCGTGACCGTCGCCCTCGTCGAGCAGCCCTGGCGGGTCGCGGGCAAGAAGGTCGCGCCCGCGCCGAAGACCCTCGACACCGGCTGGCGCGGCCTCTGGCCGGCCCTCGCCGCGCCCGGCCTGCCCGTGGTCGCGGGCGGCCGCAGCGCCGGGGCCCGGGTGGCCTGCCGCACCGGCGCCGAGCTCGGCGCCCGCGCCGTCCTCGCGCTGAGCTTCCCGCTCCACCCGCCGGGCAAGCCCGAGAAGTCCCGGGACGGGGAGCTCCTGGCCACCGGGCTGCCCACGCTCGTCGTCCAGGGCGGCAACGACCCCTTCGGGCGGCCCGAGGAGTTCCCGGACGGCCCGTACGAGCTCGTCGAGGTCCCGTACGGGGACCACGGCTTCGCGGTCCCGAAGCGGGCGCCGCTGACGCAGGACGAGGCGCTCGCGGGGCTGGTGGACGGCGTGACGAAGTGGATCACCACCCTGAGGTGACGGTCAGGGGGTGGGCGCCGCCCGTTGCGCCGTTCCCGCCGCCCCCTGCCCCGTACCCCCTGCCCCCACCCCTGTCATCCCCCTGACGCGCCTCCGGGTTTCCCCTCACCTGTCCCCGGTCCCTTCTCACGCATCATCATTTTTCTGCCGCCCCGGGAATGTCCGGCGCGTGACCTCTGTTGTGCGGAGAGTCGGTGTGAGAGCCAAGGAGAGGGAGTCCGTCGCATGGGATCGACCATCTGCCCCGAGCGCGCGCAGGCCGCTGACCTCGACTGGACAGTGCTGCCCGCGCCCAAGGCCGCCCCGATTCGGGCGGCGGGCGGAGCGGTTCCTCGTCTATCCTCCGAAACGAGCGGGTCCGCCCTCGGACTCGCCGTCGCGCTGGAGGAGGTGGGTCCGGTCACTGGGACCGACACAGGGACCGACGACGGCCCCGAGGAGACGACCGAGGAGCGCAACGCGCGCTTCGAGCGGGACGCCCTCGGCTTCCTCGACCAGATGTACTCCGCCGCGCTGCGCATGACGCGCAACCCCGCGGACGCCGAGGACCTGGTGCAGGAGACCTACGCGAAGGCGTACGGCTCCTTCCACCAGTTCCGTGAGGGCACCAACCTCAAGGCCTGGCTCTACCGCATCCTCACGAATACCTTCATCAACTCGTACCGCAAGAAGCAGCGCGAGCCCCAGCGCAGCGCCGCCGAGGAGATCGAGGACTGGCAGCTCGCCCGCGCCGAGTCGCACATGTCGACCGGTCTGCGCTCCGCCGAGTCGCAGGCGCTCGACCACCTGCCCGACTCGGACGTGAAGGAAGCCCTCCAGGCGATCCCCGAGGAGTTCCGCATCGCCGTCTATCTGGCCGATGTCGAGGGCTTTGCCTACAAGGAGATCGCGGACATCATGGGGACACCCATCGGTACGGTGATGTCCCGACTGCACCGGGGCCGTCGCCAGCTGCGCGGCATGCTCGAGGACTACGCCCGTGACCGCGGGCTGGTTCCCGCGGGCGCCGGAGAGTCGTCGAACGATCTGAAAGGCTCGGGCTCATGAGCTGCGGAGAGCCGCACGAGACGGATTGCTCTGAGGTCCTGGATCACCTCTACGAGTTCCTCGACAGAGAGATGCCCGACAGCGACTGCACCAAGTTCGAGGTGCACTTCGAGGAGTGCTCCCCGTGCCTGGAGAAGTACGGCCTGGAGCAGGCGGTCAAGAAGCTCGTCAAGCGCTGCTGCGGCAGCGACGACGTGCCCACCGACCTGCGTTCCAAGGTGATGAGCCGGATCGACCTGATCCGCGCGGGGTACGTCGTGCCCGAACAGGACGTCTCCGCGGCGGCCCCGCAGGCCGCCCCGGCACCGCAGGAGTAGGTGCGCGAGCAGGCGCGGGAGCAGGTGGGGGCTTCCGCCCCGCGCATATATCAGCTTGTATCACCCGATGGTGCGAATCAACCGCAGCGTCTCCTTTCGGACCGCCCAGCTCGCTAGCGTGACCGCTGTGATGGGCGTGAAGGTCATTCCGCGGGTGGCGCGCGTGTACATCGGCTGCGCGACGCTCGCCGCCGGTGCGTCCTTGCTGCCCGCGTTCTGCCCCGACGCCGCCGTCCCCTGGGGCGCGGTCGCGCTGCTCGCCGCGCTGTACACGCTCTGCGAGCTGCCCGCGGGCAACCGGCTCCTCGGGCGTGCGCTCGGCGGCTCCGTCCCCGCCGGCGGCATCGGCTCCTTCTACCCCGTGCTGCTCGCCTCCGCGCTGCTGCTGCCGCCCGCCGCCGCCGCGCTCGTCGCCCTGCCCGGCAGCCTGCTCGCGCGCGTGCACGAGTCGCCGGCCGGGCCGCGCCGCGTCTGGCGGGCCGCGGCGACGGTCCTCGCCGTCTGGGCCGCCGCCCTCGTGGCGCAGGCCCTGGGCGGCTCCGCCGCCCTCGGCGGCGGAGCGGACGCCCCCGACCTCCCGTACGCGCTGCTGCCCGCCGGCGCCGCCGCGCTGACCTTCTGCATCGTCCTGACCGCCCTCGACGGCGGCATCCGGGCCACCGCCGACGGCGTCCCGGTCGGCGCCGCCTGGCGCGGCCTCCTCGGCCGGGCCCTCGCCCCGCACGCCGTGCACGGCCTCGCCGGGCTCATGATGGCCGTCCTCTGGCGGAGCACGTACGGCCCCGCCTCGGCCCTCTTCGTCCTCCTGCCCATGTACATCTCCTGCTGGGTCTTCGCCCAGTACCACCGCGAGCGCGCCGCCCACCAGGCCACCATCCGCGCCCTCGTCCAGGCCGTCGACATCAAGGACCGCTACACCCGCGGCCACAGCGAGCGCGTCGGCCAGGCGTCCGTCCTCATCGCCCGTGAGCTCGGCATGGCGGACGAGCGGCTCGACGTCGTGCGGTTCGCCGGCATCCTCCACGACGTCGGGAAGCTCGGCGTGCCCACGCGCGTCCTGCGCAAGGACGGGCCGCTCACACCGGAGGAGCGCCGGGTCATCGAGCTCCACCCCGAGTACGGCCACGAGATGGTCCGCGGCATCGGCTTCCTCGGCGAGGCCAGGGACGCGATCCTCCACCACCACGAGCGGATGGACGGCAGCGGCTACCCGTACGGCCTCCAGGGCGACCAGATCCCCGAGTTCGCCCGGGTGGTCGCCGTCGCCGACGCCTTCGACGCCATGACCTCCACCCGCTCCTACAGCCGGGCACGGCCGGTGCCGACGGCCCTCGCCGAGCTGGAGCGGTGCGCGGGCAGCCAGTTCGACCCCCGGATGGTCACCGCCCTCGTCAGGGCCCTGGCCCGGCACGGCTGGCAGGCGTCCGTCACCGCCGACGAGACGGAGCGCGGCGAGGACCCCCGCGACCCCTCCCAGCCCGCCCCGCCCCGCGATCCCTCGCAGCCCCTGCCGCTGCCCAGAACACAGGAGTCCCGCGCGATGGAACCGCGCGTCCCGCAGGCCGCCCGTCGGAAGGAGCGCGCGTGAGTCGGCGGACCCCCCGCACCCCGGGCCCCCGCATGCCCGGATTCACCACTCCCGGCTTCACCACTCCAGGTCTCACCCCTCCCGGCTTCGCCACCCAGGGCTACGCCGTGCCCGACGCCGTCGCCCCCGGAGCCTCCGCGCGCCCGCACGCCGTCCCCCGCCCCGGCACGGCCAGGCGCTCCCTCCGGCCCGGCTCGCTCACCGTCGGCGCGCTCTACACCAGCGCCCTGCTGCTCAGCCTCGCCGGCTTCGCCAGCACCCTCTGGTGGGGCATCGACCAGCCCGCCAACGCGCTCGCCTTCGGCATCCTCGTCGCCGCCGGCGAGCTCGCCCGCTGGGGCGCCACCCCCGGCGAACGGGAACCCGCGCCGCTCGCGTCCGCCGGGGCTCTCGCGTACGCCCTGCTCGGCATGGACGCCGGGGCCTTCACCACCCACGGCGTGCTCCAGATCATCGCCGTCGTCGTCGCCGGCGGGCTCGTCGGCATGGTGCCGCACCTCGCCAGGGGCCGCGGCCCCGGCGCCGACCACCTCGCCCGCCGCGTCCTCACCGTCGCCTTCGTCGCGCTCTGTTTCCAGCCTCTCTACAACTCAGGGGCCCTCGTCGGGAATCTCGGCCAGGGCCCTCTGTACGCCCTCTTCCTGCTGCTCGTCCTCGCCCTCACGGCCCTGTGCGACGCCGTCCTCGCCGCGCTCGTCCTCCGCGCCCGCACCGGATACCCGTACGGCCCCCTCCTCCGCGACGAACTGCGCGCCCTCCTCGGCATCGGCTCCGCCGTCTGCGCCACCGGCACCGTCATGGCCCTCGGCGTGGCCGCCGCCGGCCTCTGGGCGCTGCCCGTCCTCGCCGTACCGCTGCTGCTCACCCAGGTCTCCTTCCGGCGGTACGCGGCCGTCCGCACCGTCAACCGGCAGACCATCGCCTCCCTCGCCCGCGCCACCGAGATCGCCGGCTACACCTCGCCCGGCCACGCCCACCGGGTCGCCGCCCTCAGCGGCGCCGTCGGCCGTGAGATGGGCCTCTCCGGGGGCGAGCTCACCGTCCTGGAGTACGCGGCGCTCATGCACGACATCGGACAGCTCTCCCTCGTCGACCCGGTCGACGGCGGCGCCACCGCTCTCCTCCCGGCCGAGGAGCAGCGCCGTATCGCCCTCCTCGGCGGCGAGGTCGTCCGCAGGACCGGCGTCTGCGCGACCGTCGCCGTCGTCGTCGAGCGGCAGGCCGACCCGTACCGCGACCAGCCGCTGCCCGCCCGGATCATCCGGGTCGTGAACGCGTACGACGACCTCGCGGGCGAGGGCGCGGGCGCCGCGTTCGCCGCCCTGGAACGGCTCCGGCTCGGTGCCGCCCGCGACTATCACCCGGATGTCGTCGAGTCCCTGGCCAGGGTCCTGGCACGCGGGGGAGCCCCTGGGGTGACCCCTGCCGTCACGGGGTAACCCATGGGTAATGAGCGCGCGTCCGACCGGGCATGGTTGGATGCGAACAAGAGGGTGAAAGCGACCGGCAGGCGGGAATCGTGAGGATCTTCGGGAAGGTACGGCATCGGCCCTCCGCCTCGTGGCGGCAGGCCACCGACCGCGCGTTCACGCTGATCGGCGACGGCCGGTACGAGGACGCGGGCGCGCTGCTCACGCGTGCGGCGGACCTGGAGCCCTGGCTCTCGGAGTCCTGGTTCAACCTGGCCCTGCTGCACAAGTTCCGGCACGACTGGGAGCAGGCGCGGGCCGCCGGCCTGCGCGCCGTCGCGCTGCTCGACAAGGAGACCGGCGCCCCCGACTGGTGGAACGTCGGGATCGCCGCCACCGCGCTCCAGGACTGGCCGCTGGCCCGCCGCGCCTGGCAGGCGTACGGCCTCAAGGTCCCCGGCGCCGCCGCCGGCACCGGCGAGCCCGTCGGCATGGAGCTGGGCAGCGCCGCCGTCCGGCTCTCGCCGGAGGGCGAGGCCGAGGTCGTGTGGGGCCGCAGGCTCGACCCGGCCCGGATCGAGATCCTCAGCATCCCGCTGCCGTCCTCCGGACGCCGCTGGGGCGAGGTCGTCCTCCACGACGGCGTGCCGCACGGCGAGCGCACCACCACGGCCGGCCCGTCCTACCCGGTCTTCGACGAGATCGAGCTGTGGGCGCCGTCCCCCGTCCCCACCTGGGTGGTTCTCCTGGAGGCCGCCACCGAGGCCGACCGGGACGCCCTGGAGCAGCTCGCCTCCGACGCGGGCTTCGCCGCCGAGGACTGGTCGTCCTCCGTACGGCTGCTCTGCCGCGCCTGTTCGGAGTCGACGATGCCCAGCGCCGAGGGCGAGGGCGAGCACTCCGACCCGCACGACCACAGCGAGCCCGGCCACCCCGGCCCGCTCGGCCACCGCTCGCCCGGCGAGCTGTGGGTCCCCGAGCGCGAGTGCGGCATCGCGGCCCCGCCCGGACTCGTGCGCGGGCTCCTCGACGGCTGGGTCGCGGACAGCCCGGACAGCCGTGAGTGGCGGGATCTGGAAGAGGTCTGCTGACGACTGCCCGTAGGCTGTACGGGATCGTTTACTGGGGTTCCGAGGAAGGCACGCGCCGGACATGACGCAGCAGGACACTGACGAGCAGACGCAGATCAACGACGGCTACGTCGTGGACACGGAGGACTGCGAGGCGCGCGAGCTCGCCTACCGCGAGCGCGGCACGGCCCGGCCCATCACCGTCGTCGGCAACCCGGTGCTCCACAAGGAGTGCCAGGACGTCACCGAGTTCGACGACAAGCTCGCCGCGCTGATCGACGACATGTTCGCCAGCCAGAAGGCCGCCGAGGGCGTGGGCCTGGCCGCGAACCAGATCGGTGTCGACCTCAAGGTCTTCGTCTACGACTGCCCGGACGACGAGGGCGCCCGCCACACCGGCGTCGTCGTCAACCCGGTCCTCCAGGAGCTCCCCGCCGACCAGCGGGTCCTGGACGAGTCCAACGAGGGCTGCCTCTCCGTCCCGACCGCCTACGCGGAGCTGGCCCGCCCCGACTACGCGGTGGTCCACGGCCAGGACGCCGAGGGCAACCCGATCAAGGTGCGCGGCACCGGCTACTTCGCCCGCTGCCTCCAGCACGAGACGGACCACCTCTACGGCCGCCTCTACATCGACCGCCTCTCGAAGCGCGACCGCAAGGACGCCCTGAAGCAGATGGCCGAGGGCACCCCGCGCTACGAGACCGTCCCGAACGACTGACGGCGTTCCTCGCCTCTCGCGCACACGGCGCGGTGGCCGGCCCAGCCGGCCGCCGCGCCGATCGCGTACCAGAACAGGTCCGGCGCGTTGAACGTCGTGCCGAAGACCAGCCGCGCCAGGGTGCTGTGCGCGGACATCGCCGCCGGCAGCCCGGTCAGCTGGAACAGCTCCATGCCCCAGCTGAACCCGAGGGCGACCCCCGCCGCGACCGAGGGCCGCACCCGGGGCGCGACCAGCACCACCAGGGCCGTGACCAGCACGGTGTAGAGCGCGTCCCCCGCGTACTTGGCGACCTCCCCGGTCGCCACCGCCCTGATCCCCAGCCCGGCGCCGACCGCCGCCAGGGCCGCCGCTCCGGCCAGGACACGGGTCCGTACGAGATCGCCCATGTCCGGCAGCCTATGCGGAAGGGCCCCGCACTCCAGGAGTGCGGGGCCCTTCTCCGTACAGGCGTGACGAGCGGGGCGGACTAGAAGTCCTCGTCGAGGTCCACCGAGCCCTCGACCGCCACCTGGTAGGCGGACGGGCGGCGCTCGAAGAAGTTCGTGAGCTCCTGGACGCCCTGGAGCTCCATGAACGCGAACGGGTTCTCGGAGCCGAAGACCGGGGCGAAGCCGAGGCGCTGGAGGCGCTGGTCGGCGACGCACTGGAGGTACTCGCGCATCGACTCGGTGTTCATGCCCGGCAGGCCGTCGCCGCACAGGTCACGGCCGAACTGGAGCTCCGCCTCGACGGCCTCCTTCAGCATGTCCGTGACCTGCTGCTGGAGTTCGGCGTCGAAGAGCTCCGGCTCCTCCTTGCGGACGGTGTCGACGACCTCGAACGCGAAGTTCATGTGCATGGTCTCGTCGCGGAACACCCAGTTGGTGCCGGTCGCCAGGCCGTGCAGCAGGCCGCGGGACCGGAACCAGTACACGTACGCGAAGGCACCGTAGAAGAACAGGCCCTCGATGCACGCGGCGAAGCAGATCAGGTTCAGCAGGAAGCGGCGGCGGTCGGCGGCCGTCTCCAGCTGGTCGATCTTCTCGACCGAGTCCATCCACTTGAAGCAGAACTGCGCCTTCTCGCGGATGGAGGGGATGTTCTCGACGGCGTCGAACGCGGCGGCGCGGTCGTCCGGGTCGGGCAGGTACGTGTCCAGGAGGGTCAGGTAGAACTGGACGTGCACGGCCTCCTCGAAGAGCTGGCGCGACAGGTACAGGCGCGCCTCCGGGGAGTTGATGTGCTTGTACAGCGTCAGGACCAGGTTGTTCGCCACGATCGAGTCGCCCGTCGCGAAGAACGCGACCAGACGGCCGATCATGTGCTGCTCACCGGGGGTGAGCTTGGCGAGGTCGGCGACGTCCGAGTGGAGGTCGACCTCCTCCACCGTCCACGTGTTCTTGATCGCGTCCCGGTAGCGCTCGTAGAAGTCCGGGTAGCGCATGGGGCGGAGAGTCAGCTCGAAGCCAGGGTCGAGCAGGTTCTTCTTCTCGGAGGAGCTGGTGGTGCTCATTACTGGCAGGCCTCGCAGGACTCGGGGTTCTCAAGGGAGCAGGCGAGCGCGTCCGCGTCGGTGGTCGCCTGCTGGACGGGGATGGGGGCCGAGGCGGCGGCCGTCGCCGACGCCTGGGCGGCGCGGGCGATCCGGGTCGCGGGGCGCGAGCGCAGGTAGTACGTGGTCTTCAGACCCTGCTTCCAGGCGTACGCGTACATCGACGACAGCTTGCCGATGGTGGGCGTCTCCATGAACAGGTTCAGGGACTGCGACTGGTCGAGGAACGGCGTACGGGCCGCCGCCATGTCGATGAGCCCGCGCTGCGGGATCTCCCAGGCCGTGCGGTACAGCTCGCGCGTCTCGGCCGGGATCCAGGAGAAGTCGGCGACGGAGCCGCTGGAGTCGCGGAGCGCGTCACGGGTCTGCGCGTCCCACACGCCGAGCTTCTTCAGCTCGTCGACGAGGTACGAGTTGACCTGGAGGAACTCGCCGGACAGCGTCTCGCGCTTGAAGAGGTTGGAGACCTGCGGCTCGATGCACTCGTAGACGCCCGCGATCGAGGCGATGGTCGCCGTCGGCGCGATGGCGAGCAGGAGGCTGTTGCGCATGCCGACCGCGGCGATCCGCTCGCGCAGGGCGGCCCAGCGCTCCGGCCAGTTCAGCTCGACGTCGTAGTGGTCCGGGTGCAGGACACCGCGGGCCGCGCGGGTCTTCTCCCAGGCGGGGAGCGGGCCGCTGCGCTCGGCGAGGTCGGCGGAGGCCTCGTACGCGGCGAGCATGATCCGCTCGGCGATACGGGTGGACAGCGCGCGCGCCTCGGCGGAGTCGAACGGCAGCTTCAGCTGGAAGAAGACGTCCTGGAGGCCCATGGCGCCCAGGCCGACCGGGCGCCAGCGGGCGTTGGAGTTGCCCGCCTGCTCGGTCGGGTAGAAGTTGATGTCGACGACGCGGTCGAGGAAGGTGACGGCCGTGCGGACGGTCGCGTCCAGGCGGTCCCAGTCGATGTCCGAACCGACCACGAACGCGCCGAGGTTGACCGAGCCGAGGTTGCAGACCGCGGTCTCGTCGTCGTTCGTGACCTCGATGATCTCGGTGCAGAGGTTCGAGGAGTGCACGACCGAGCCCGGCTCGGCCGTCTGGTTGGCCGTGCGGTTCGAGGCGTCCTTGAAGGTCATCCAGCCGTTGCCGGTCTGGGCGAGGGTCCGCATCATGCGGCCGTAGAGGTCGCGGGCCGGCATCGTCTTGCGGGCCAGGCCCTTGGCCTCGGCGGCGCGGTAGGCGGCGTCGAACTCCTCGCCCCACAGGTCGACGAGCTCGGGCACGTCCGAGGGGGAGAAGAGCGACCACTCGGCGTCCGCGTTGACCCGGCGCATGAACTCGTCCGGGATCCAGTGCGCGAGGTTCAGGTTGTGCGTACGGCGCTGGTCCTCGCCCGTGTTGTCGCGGAGCTCCAGGAACTCCTCGATGTCCGCGTGCCAGGTCTCCAGGTAGACGGCGGCGGCGCCCTTGCGGCGGCCGCCCTGGTTCACGGCGGCGACGGAGGCGTCGAGGGTCTTCAGGAACGGGACGATGCCGTTCGAGTGGCCGTTGGTGCCGCGGATCAGCGAACCGCGGGCGCGGATGCGGGAGTAGGAGAGCCCGATGCCGCCGGCGTGCTTCGAGAGACGCGCGACCTGGTGGTAGCGGCCGTAGATGGAGTCCAGCTCGTCCTGGGGGGAGTCCAGGAGGTAGCAGGAGGACATCTGCGGGTGGCGCGTGCCCGAGTTGAAGAGCGTGGGGGAGGAGGGCAGGTAGTCCAGACGGCTCATCAGGCCGTAGAGGGCCGCCACCTCGTCGAGCGCGCGGGTGCTGTCGTCCTCGGCGAGACCGCAGGCCACGCGGAGCATGAAGTGCTGCGGGGTCTCGATGACCTTGCGGGTGATCGGGTGGCGCAGCAGGTAGCGCGAGTAGAGGGTGCGCAGGCCGAAGTAGCCGAAGCGGTCGTCGCCGGCGGCGTCGATCGTGGCGTCGAGGCGCTCGGCGTGCAGCGCGACGAACTCGGCGGTGCGGTCGGCGATCAGGCCCTCGCGGTGACCGACGGCCACGGAGGCGGAGAAGGAGACCGCGCCCTGGCCGGCCGCCTCGTCGGCGATGGTGATCGTCAGGAGCCGGGCCGCGAGCCGGGAGTAGGCCGGGTCCTCGGCGATGAGACCGGCGGCCGCCTCGGTGGCCAGCTCGCGCAGCTCCGCCTCGTCCGACGTGGCGCTGCGGCCGCGGAGCGCGGCGGCGGCGATCTTGCCGGGGTCGGTGTCGGGGAGATCGGCGGTGAGATCGGTCAGGGTCCGCAGCAGCACGGTGCCGGGTCCGTCGCTGTCGATCTCCGTGGCCGGATCGGCGGGCGCGATGGTCACGTGGGGGCTCTCCCTCGCTCGGCTCCTGGCCGCGACGGGGGAGGGCGGGCGAGGCGATCCGTACGCACGGATGCCCGCGTCCACCGGCCCACTCCGCGAGGCCCGGACGTCAGTGACACCCGGAACGGACGGACCGGGTGGGCTGCCGGCAGGTCGTCGGACTCGCTCCGTACCGAAAATCCGCACGAAGCACACCGTTGCGGGACAGTTCCGGATTCGCGCCGGATTTCCCTGCGTCGACAGCGAGGTCGAGCATACATGTGGGGGGCGCCGGAGTTGGCGCCCCCCACATGTTGTGTCGTCAGGTTTTACGTGCCCGTCGTGTGGAACTCCAGCGCGTACGTCTTCAGGGTGAAGCCGGGGACCGGCTCCCAGTCCCGCCCGGGGGTACGGACGAAGCCCATCCGCTCGTAGATCCGGTGCGCCGCGACCATGCTCGGGCCCGTGGAGAGCACCAGCCGGGCGCACTCCGGGACGGCCCGCGCGCGGTCCACGCAGGCCCGCACGAGCGCCTCTCCGGCACCCCTGCCGCGCGCCTCGGGCCCGACCACGAGCATCCGGAACTCGGCCTCGCCGGGGACGGCGATGTCGGCCCAGGTGGTGCCGCCGAGGGCGAAGGTCACGCCGCCGATGATCCGGCCGGTCTCCTCGTCGACGGCGACGAGCACCTCGGCCTCGCGCGCCCGGCGCTCGGTGTCCCGCAGCACCGCCAGGTAGTAGTCGTCCTCGCCGTCGAGCAGCAGCCCGTCGCCCAGGTACGTGAACCCGGTGAGGTCACCGAGTTCCTCGTACTCCTCGGGCCGTACCGCCCTGATCGTGAAATCCATGCGATCAGTGTGCCCCGGCACCGACCTTCGACGACTTCCCGCCGGAGACGGGGTCGCCGGCGTCGGCCGTGTAGTCCTCCGGGGAGGTCTCGTCGACGCCCTCGGGGGCCTTCACGGCCTTGAGGACGAAGGTCAGGACGACGGTGACGACGACGTTGAGGACGAAGGCGGTGAGGCCGATGTAGCCGATCTCGCCGATGCCCGGGATCTCGGCCGCCGAACCGCCGAAGTGCTTCTGCGTCGGGCTGGCGACGCCGTACGCGGCGAACGTGCCGTAGACCATGCCGACGGCCCAGCCGGCGAGCAGCGCCCAGCGGTGGAACCAGCGGGTGAAGAGGCCGCCGACCAGCGCCGGGAAGGTCTGGAGGATCCAGATGCCGCCGAGGAGCTGGAAGTTGATCGCGACCGTCTTGTCCATGGTGAGGACGAAGACGAGCGCGCCGACCTTCACGAGGAGCGAGACCAGCTTGGAGACCTTGGTCTCCTGCGCCGGGGTCGCGTCCTTCTTGAGGAAGTCCTTGTAGATGTTCCTCGTGAAGAGGTTGGCGGCGGCGATCGACATGATCGCGGCCGGGACCAGCGCGCCGATGCCGATCGCGGCGAAGGCCACGCCCGCGAACCAGGCCGGGAACATGTTCTCGAACAGCTGCGGGATGGCGAGCTGGCCGTTCTTGACCTGGATGCCGGCGGCGATCGCCATGAAGCCGAGCAGCGCGAGCAGGCCCAGCATCAGCGAGTACAGCGGCAGGATCGTGGTGTTGCGGCGGATGACCTCGCGGCTCCGGGACGACAGGGTCGCCGTGATGGAGTGCGGGTACATGAAGAGCGCGAGCGCCGAGCCGAGCGCCAGGGTCGCGTACGTCCACTGGCCGGCCTCGCCCGGGACGAGCGCGCCGCGCGGCTTGCCGGTCGCCGGGTTGGTCTGCGCGTAGGCCTCGCCGGCCTTGGCGAAGATCTCGTCGAAGCCGCCGAGCTTGATCGGGATGTAGATGATCGCGACGGCGATCACCAGGTAGATCAGGGTGTCCTTGACGAAGGCGATGAGCGCCGGGGCGCGCAGGCCCGAGGAGTACGTGTAGGCCGCGAGGACGCCGAAGGCGATGAGCAGCGGCAGGTCCTTGACGAACCAGTGGGTGTTCTCGCCGCCGCCGACGCCCATCACGTCCAGGACGGCCTGGATGCCGACGAGCTGGAGCGCGATGTACGGCATGGTCGCGAGGATGCCGGTGACGGCGACCGCCAGCGACAGGCCCTTGGAGCCGAAGCGGCCGCGCACGAAGTCGGAGGTGGTCACGTAGCCGTGCTTGTGCGAGACCGACCACAGGCGCGGCAGGAAGGTGAAGATCAGCGGGTAGACGAGGATCGTGTACGGCACGGCGAAGAAGCCGGCCGCGCCCGCCGCGTAGACGGCCGCCGGGACGGCGACGAAGGTGTACGCGGTGTACAGGTCGCCGCCGAGCAGGAACCAGGTCACCCAGGTGCCGAAGGACCGGCCGCCCAGGCCCCATTCGTCGAGGCTGTTCTCGTTCTCGGCCCTGCGCCAGCGCGAGGCCAGGAAGCCCATGACCGTCACGGCCAGGAAGAAGAAGACGAAGACGCCGAGCGCCACGCCGTTCACGCCGTCCGTCATCGCGCGTCACCAGCCTTCCGGTTGCGCTGGTCGAGCTGCCACAGCTTGTACGCGATCATGGTGAGCGCGGTGGAGATCAGCACCCAGAGCATCTGGTACCAGTAGAAGAACGGGATGCCCGCGAAGAGCGGTTCGACTTTCGCGTAGGAACTCACCCAGAGCATCGCCACGAAGGGCGCGAAAAGGCAGAGTCCGATCACCACCCTCAGGGGTGTGACGGTCGGTTGTTTCCCTTGTTCCCGCTGTGCTGCTTCGGACATGGCGACTCGTCCCCTCGCTGATCACCTGGTTAACGGGTCGGCAATCTAGGGGACGGTTTCGCCTGACGGAACCCCTGTCCGCATAACGGATGACGTGAGGGGCCGCCGAATTCCGGCGGCCCCTCACGTGAAATGCGATAAATCCCGATTTGCTTAGTCGGTGGGGCGCTTGAGGCGCGCCACGAACTTGTACCGGTCGCCCCGGTAGACCGACCGCACCCATTCCACCGGTTCGCCCTGGGCGTCCAGCGAGTGCCGGGAGAGCATCAGCATCGGCAGGCCCACGTCCGTACCGAGCAGGCCGGCCTCGCGCGGGGTGGCGAGGGAGGTCTCGATGGTCTCCTCGGCCTCGGCGAGGTGGACGTCGTAGACCTCGGCGAGGGCCGTGTAGAGCGAGGTGTACTTCACCAGGGAGCGGCGCAGCGCGGGGAAGCGCTTGGCCGAAAGGTGCGTGGTCTCGATCGCCATCGGCTCGCCGCTCGCGAGGCGCAGGCGCTCGATGCGCAGCACCCGGCCGCCGGCCGTGATGTCGAGCAGTCCGGCGAGCGTGTCGTCGGCGGTGACGTACCCGATGTCGAGGAGCTGCGAGGTGGGCTCCAGGCCCTGCGCGCGCATGTCCTCGGTGTACGAGGTGAGCTGGAGCGCCTGGGAGACCTTGGGCTTCGCCACGAAGGTGCCCTTGCCCTGGATGCGCTCCAGGCGGCCCTCGACGACCAGTTCCTGCAGGGCCTGGCGCACGGTCGTGCGCGAGGTGTCGAACTCGGCGGCGAGTGTGCGCTCCGGCGGGACCGGCGTGCCGGGCGGCAGGGTCTCCGTCATGTCGAGCAAATGCCGCTTCAGTCGGTAGTACTTGGGCACGCGCGCGGTGCGAGTGGCGATCCCGCCCTCGGTCTCCGTGCTGCCCGCGTCCGTGGCCATGGCCTGCCTTCCCGACTCTTGCGCTGCTGCCGTCACCGGCTCCTCCGTCTGTAGCGCCTCACATGGTGGCACGGACCGGTCACGGGTCGTCGGCCTCCCTCAGGTGTCGGTCCGATAACGGACGCGACTGCCCTTCTTATACACCCTTGACACCCCTAAAGGTCTAGGCCAAGCTCCGGGTACTGGTCTAAACCATTAAAGACCAGGTCCCAGCCCCACGAGCTATATCCGACGTATGTCTTCGCGCGGTGGGCAGGGGTTGCAGGCATCCCTGAGGAGGGTGGCGTGAAGCGCAAGCTCATCGCGGCGATCGGCGTCGCGGGCATGATGGTCTCTATCGCTGCGTGTGGCGGTTCTGACAGCGGCGACAAGGGCAAGGACACCGCCAAGGAGTCCGCCGGTGGCAACAAGACCCTGACCGTCTGGGTCATGGACGGTTCCGCGCCGGACGCCTGGATGGCGGAGGTCAACAAGGCGTTCGAGGCCAAGCACCCGGGCACCAAGGTCAAGGTCGAGAAGCAGGTCTGGAACGGCATCCAGGAGAAGGTCACCACCGCCCTCTCCGAGAACACCCCGCCGGACGTCCTGGAGCTCGGCAACACCCAGACCGCCGGTTACGCGGTCACCGGCGGTCTCGCCGACCTGACGGGCGACAAGGCCACGCTCGGCTACGACGCCTGGAACAAGGGCATGGTCGCCTCCAACGAGCTGGACGGCAAGCTCTACTCCGCCCCGTGGTACGCCGCCAACCGCGTCGTCGTCTACGACAAGGCCGCGTTCAAGAAGGCCGGCGTCACCCCGCCGAAGACCCGCGCCGAGTGGCTCGAGGGTCTGAAGAAGCTGAAGGCCGCCGACCCCAAGGGTCAGGCCATCTACCTGCCGGGTCAGTCCTGGTACGTCCTCGCCGGCCTCATCTGGGACGAGGGCAGCGACCTCGCCGTCAAGGACGGCGACAAGTGGAAGGGCAACCTGTCCTCCCCCGAGGCCGTCGCCGCCATGAACTTCTACAAGGAGCTCTCGGCCTACACGACCGCCCCGAAGGACAAGGACGAGGCGACCCCGCAGCAGTCCACCGACGTCGTCCCCAAGGGTGGCGTGGCGTCCTGGGTCGGCCTCGGCTGGGAGGCCGGCGGCGCGATCGACGCCATCAAGAAGGCCGGCAAGACCGCCGACTTCGGCTACTTCCCGATCCCGGGCAAGACCGCCGACAAGCCGGGCTCCGTCTTCCTCGGTGGCTCGAACCTCGCCATCGCCGAGCGCTCGCAGAACAAGGAGCTCGCGAAGGAGTGGCTGGCGCTCGCCGCCGGCAAGGAGTTCATGACGAAGTACGCCGCGGCCACCGAGGGCGCGCTGCTTCCGAACCAGGACGCCGCGCAGTTCAAGCCGGCCGCCGGCTCCTTCGCCGAGGCCATGGCCGCGTCCTCCGCCTCCGGCAAGGTCACCCCGGTGACCCCGGGCTGGGCGAACGTCGAGACCGTCCCGAACCCGATCAAGGACTACATGACCAAGGTCCTGAAGGGTGGCGACACCAAGGCTGCCGCCGAGGCCGCCGACAAGGTCATCAACGAGCGCATCAACCAGCAGTAATCCGTAGCCCCGGGGGTGCGGCCGGTGTCGCACCGGCCGCACTCCCGGCGCGTTCGCAGCGACGTCGCAGCGATGCGGTGATCTCGCAGCGATGCAGTGATCAACGGCCCGCTCCCCCGGGCCGTGCCCCGGTGGGCGCGGGAGCCCCAGAACCGCGAGGAATGAGACCATGACCGTGGACTCCCAGGGGACGGCGAGCGCCGCTCCTCAGGACGCGCCCGGGAGGGCGGCAGAGAAGTCAGAGAAGTCCCTGACTCCGCCGACCCCTTCCGGCTCGAAGGAAGTCCTTCAGCCCTCGCGACGCAGGAGCTCCCTGCCCAGCGGGCTGCTGCCCTATCTGCTGGTCGCGCCGGCGCTGCTGTCGATGGCAGGCCTGCTGCTCTACCCGCTGATCCGCAATGTGATCCTCTCCTTCCAGGGCTTGAACCGGAAGGAATTCATCACCCGCGAGACGGTATGGGTCGGGTTCGACAACTACACGAACCTGCTGAAGGACGAGCAGTTCTGGACCGTCGCCGTCCGAAGCGTCGTCTTCACCGCCGTCAACGTCGCCCTGATCATGGCGATCGGCACCGGCATCGGCCTTCTCCTGAACCGCCTCGGCAAGAAGATGAAGCTCGTCCTCTCGCTGGCGCTGATGTTCGCCTGGGCCATGCCGATCATCGCCTCCGTGACCGTCTTCCGGTGGCTCTTCGACGAGCAGTTCGGTGTCGCGAACTGGGTCATGCGCACGCTCGGCTTCTCGGGTTACGACCAGCACAGCTGGTTCGAGACCGGCTTCTCCACGCTGGTCATCATCCTGATCCTGCTGGTCTGGGGCTCCGTCCCGTTCGTCGCCCTCAACATGTACGCCGCCCTGACCACCGTCGGGACCGAGCTGTACGAGGCCGCCAAGATGGACGGCGCGAGCGGCTGGCGCACCTTCTGGGCCGTGGTCTTCCCGAACCTGAAGTCCTTCTTCATGATCACGACGTTCCTGGAGATCATCTGGATCTTCAAGGCGTTCGCGCAGGTCTACGCGATGAACCAGGGCGGCCCCGACCACGGTTCCGAGACCCTCCCGGTCTTCGCGTACGTCGAGGGCGTCGGCCAGTTCCACTACGGTGTCGCCGCCGCCATCTCCATCCTGACGATCGTGATGCTGATCGCGGTCATGTCCTTCTACTTCCGCCTGATCCTGAAGCAGGAGGAGGAGCTGTGAGCACCACCACCGGCACCGCCGCACCCCAGACTCCGCAGAAGCTGCGCAAGAGGAAGCCGCTGACGGTCGGCGTCGTCGCCAAGAACGTCTCCGCCCTGGTCCTCGCGGTGATCTTCGTCTTCCCGGTCTACTGGATGTTCTCGTCCTCGCTGAAGCCGCAGCACGAGATCATGACCAAGGACCCGGTCTTCTTCTTCACGCCGACCTTCGACAACTATGTGACCGCCACTGGTGTAGACCTCTTCTGGACCTACGTTCGGAACAGCCTCGTGGTCACCGTCGGCGCCGTGCTCCTCGCCCTCCTCGTGGCCCTCGCCGCGAGCTTCGCGATCGCCCGCATGAAGTTCAAGGGCCGCAAGGGCATCGTCCTCATCGTGATGATGGCGCAGATGGCCCCCTGGGAGGTCATGGTCATCGCGATGTACATGATCGCCCGCGACAGCGACATGCTGAACAGCATCCCGCTGCTGACGCTCATCTACTTCGTGATGGTCCTCCCCTTCACCATCTGGACCCTGCGCGGCTTCATCGCCGCCGTCCCGGTCGAGCTGGAGGAGGCCGCCCAGATCGACGGCTGCACCCGTGGCCAGGCCTTCCGCAAGGTGATCTTCCCGCTCCTCGCCCCCGGCCTCATGTCGACCTCGCTCTTCGGCTTCATCACCGCCTGGAACGAGTTCGCCATGATCCTCATGCTGAACAAGGAGCGCGAGTCGCAGACGCTGACGCTCTGGCTCACCCAGTTCCAGACCGCGTTCGGCAGCGACTGGGGCGCCACCATGGCCGCCTCCACGCTGTTCGCCCTGCCCGTGCTCATCGTGTTCCTCTTCCTCCAGCGCAAGGCCGTCGGCGGCATGACCGCCGGCGCGGTGAAGGGATAACGACGTCTCATGACCACACTCGTACACGGCGCCGACACCCTCACGCGGGACGCGCTCACGGTGCTCCAGCCGGGCTTCGAGGGCACCACCGCCCCCGACTGGCTGCGCCGCCAGATCGGCGAGGGACTCTCCTCGGTCGGCCTCTTCGGCCGGAACATCGTCAGCCCTGAGCAGCTCGCCGCGCTCACCGCCCAGCTGCGGTCCGAGCGGGACGACGTCCTCGTGGCCATCGACGAGGAGGGTGGCGACGTCACCCGCCTCGAGGTCAAGCAGGGCTCCTCCTTCCCCGGCAGCTACGCCCTCGGCAGCGTCGACGACGTCGAGCTCACCCGGGCCGTGGCCCGCGAGCTCGGCCGCCGGCTCGCGGCCTGCGGAGTGGACCTCAACTGGGCCCCGTCCGCCGACGTGAACTCCAACGCCGAGAACCCGGTCATCGGCGTCCGCTCCTTCGGACCGGACCCCGACCTGGTCGCCCGGCACACCGTGGCGTACGTCGACGGCCTCCAGGGCGTCGGTGTCGCGGCCTGCACGAAGCACTTCCCCGGACACGGCGACACCAACGTGGATTCCCACGACGCCCTGCCCCGGATCGATGTGGACCTCGCCACACTGCACGCCCGTGAGCTGGTACCTTTCCGCGCCGCCATCGCCGCGGGTACCAAAGCGGTCATGAGCGCGCATATCCTGCTCTCCGCGCTCGACCCGCACCGTCCGGCCACCCTGAGCCCGCAGATCCTCACCGGTCTGCTGCGTCAGGAGCTGGGCTTCGAGGGGCTGATCGTCACCGACGGCATGGAGATGCAGGCCGTCGCGGCGACGTACGGCATCGAGCGCGGATCCGTCCTCGCGATCGCCGCGGGCGCCGACGCCATCTGCGTCGGCGGCGGGCTGTGCGACGAGGGCACCGTACTGCGGCTGCGCGACGCGCTGGTCAACGCGGTACGGACCGGTGAACTGCCCGAGGAGCGTCTGGCCGACGCGGCGGCGCGCGTGCGCGCCCTCGCGTCCTGGACCCAGGCGCACCGGGCCAGGGGGGCTGGATCGACGCCGGGCGCGGCAGTGCAGGAGGGGACCGCGCCCGGTGTCGATGTCGGACTCGTGGCGGCCCGCAGGGCCCTCAAGGTGACCCGTGGCGCCCACCCGCACACGCCCGTCACCGAGGCCCCGTACGTGGCCTCCTTCACCCCGGTCGCGAACTTCGCGGTCGGCGACGAGACGCCCTGGGGCATCGCGGCGGAGCTGGAGCGCCTGCTGCCCGGCACGGAGACCGGCTCCTACGCCGACGCCTCCGTGGACGCCGTCCTCGCGGCGGCGGGGGAGCGCCGGATCGTCGCGGTGGTCCGCGACGCCCACCGCCACCCGTGGATGATCGCGGCCCTCGACGGGCTCCTCGTGGCCCGCCCGGACACGATCGTCGTCGAGATGGGCCTCAACGAGGCGGAGCCCCGCGGGGCCCTGCACATCGCCACGCACGGCGCCGCCCGTGTCTGCGGCCGCGCGGCGGCCGAGGCCGTCGTCGGCTCCGGAGCCTGACGGACCAGAGGTACGAGAAAGGGGCCCGGCACCGTGGAGGTGCCGGGCCCCTTTCTCGCGTCTCGCGCTGTCTTCTAGATGCCCTGCCAGGAGGGCTTGTCCGCGAAGGTGTGGCGGAAGTAGTCCGCGAGCTTCAGCTTGGACGCGGCGGCCTCGTCGACGACGACGGTGGCGTGCGGGTGCAGCTGGAGCGCGGAGGCCGGTACGAGCGCCGCCACGGGCCCCTCGACGGTCTGCGCGACGGCCTCGGCCTTGCCCTCGCCGGTGGCGAGCAGGACGAGGTGACGGGCCTCCAGGATGGTGCCGATGCCCTGGGTGATGACGTGGTGCGGGACCTGCTCGATGTCGTTGTCGAAGAACCGCGCGTTGTCGATCCGGGTCTGCTCGGTGAGCGTCTTGATCCGGGTGCGGGAGGCGAGCGAGGAGCACGGCTCGTTGAAGCCGATGTGCCCGTCGGTGCCGATGCCGAGGATCTGGAGGTCCACGCCGCCGGCCGCGGCCAGCGCCTTGTCGTACGCCTCGCAGGCCGCCTGGACGTCCTCCGCGGAGCCGTCGGGGCCCATGAAGGCCTCCTGGGACAGCCCGAGCGGCTCGACGACCTGGCGCAGGACGGTGGAGCGGTACGACTCCGGGTGCCCGGACGGCAGACCGACGTACTCGTCCAGCTGGGCGATCCGGGCCCGGGAGGCGTCCACGGCGCCGTCACGGACCTGGGCGGTCAGGGCGTCGTAGATCGGGATCGGAGTCGAGCCCGTGGCCACGCCGAGCAGCGCGTCGGGCTTGCGGCGCAGGAGGTCGGCGATGCCGTCCGCGATGAGCTCGCCGCCCGCCTTGGCGTCCTTGACGATGACAACTTCCACGCTGTGCCTGCCGTTCTGGGGAGGGCCTGCTGAGGGACCTGGTGGTATAGACCAATCAAAGCCAAATCTAGCAGAGGAGAGCCCCTCTCCCCATGCCGTTCCACGGCGCGGGACGACATCGCCACCATCGTCGGTCGCGCGGGATTCGTCAGCCACTCGTGAGGCCCATCGGGGAGAAAACGCCCCCGGAAACACCCGCGGGCCGCGGCGCCTGACGGGACCCTCAACCCGTCCGGCACCGCAGCCCGGAGTTGCTCGGCCGGGGGTGTGCGGTCCCGCGGCCGTGTGGGAGGTCTCGACGCAGTCAGGGCAGAGAGCGTCGGGAACCTCGTCCACCCTCCTGTGCGGGGAGGATGGAGGCTTGTTGCGTTCATTGTGGACTAGACCATTCTCGTCTGTCCATCCACTTGAACGCGGTGGTTACCGGCCTATCCTCCAACACGGAAGCCCGGAGATCCAGGTTCACCGCCCCTGCAATTCCGCAGGTACCCTCGCACCGTGCCCTCCATGAACGACCTCGTCCGCCAGCACACAGCCCTGAGCGACTCCGACCTCGAGTGGCTCCACCTGCTGGTGTCGGAGTGGCAGCTGCTCTCCGACCTCTCCTTCGCCGACCTCGTCCTCTGGGTCCCGACCCTCGACGGCACGCGGTACGTCTCCGTCGCCCAGATGCGGCCCAACACCGGCCCCACCTCCTACCAGGACGACATGGTCGGCCACCTGGTCCCGCGCGGCCGCCGGCCCCTGCTCGACGCCGCCCTCGACGAGGGCCGGATCGTCCGGGAGGGCGACCCGGAGTGGCGCGAGGAGGTCCCGGTGCGGGTCGAGTCCATTCCCGTACGGAGGGAGGGCCGGGTCCTCGGCGTCATCGCCCGCAACACCAACCTGCTCACCGTCCGCACCCCCTCGCGCCTGGAGCTCACCTATCTCCAGTCCGCCTCCGACCTCGCGCAGATGATCGCGGCCGGAACGTTTCCCTTCCCGGGGGAGCAGGTCGACATGGACTCCTCGCCGCGCGCCGGCGACGGACTCGTCCGCCTCGACGCCGAGGGCATCGTCCAGTACGCCTCGCCGAACGCCCTCTCCGCGTACCACCGCCTCGGGCTCGCCGCCGACCTGGTCGGCCAGCACCTCGGCCAGATCACCGCCGAGTTCGCCCCCTCCCGGGGCCCCGTCGACGAGGCCCTGGTCAAGCTGGCCTCCGGCTACGCGCCCCGCGAGTTCGAGGTCGAGGGCAACGGGGGAGTGATCCAGCTCCGCGCGATCCCGCTCAAGCCCAAGGGCACGCGCATCGGTTCGCTCGTCCTGCTCCGCGACGTCACCGAACTGCGCCGCCGAGAGCGGGAGTTGATCACCAAGGACGCCACCATCCGGGAGATCCACCACCGGGTGAAGAACAACCTCCAGACGGTGGCGGCCCTTCTGCGCCTCCAGGCCCGCCGGATGGACTCCGACCGCGGCCGCGAGGCGCTCAACGAGGCGGTCCGTCGGGTCGGCTCGATCGCCATCGTCCATGAGACGCTGTCCCAAAACCTGGACGAGCGCGTCGAGTTCGACGAGATCGCCGACCGCGTGATCGCGATGGTCGCGGAGATCTCCCCGGGCAAGGTCACCTGCCGGCGCAACGGCCGCTTCGGCATCCTGGACGCCGAGGTCGCCACCCCGCTCTCCATGGTCCTGACGGAGATTCTGCAGAACGCCCTGGAACACGCCTTCTCCCAGGGCGAGCAGGGCACCGTCGAGGTCACCGCCGTCCGCGGCGAACCCCGCCTGGACGCACGGCTCCTGATCACCGTCTCCGACGACGGCTGCGGCCTGCCCGAGGGATTCGACCCGCAGCGGGCCGGAAACCTCGGCCTCCAGATCGTCCGGACGCTGGTGGAGGGGGAGTTGGGCGGCACCTTCGACATGGTCCCCGGTGCCGAGCGCGGCACGAAGGTCATCCTCGACATTCCCGTACACCCGCAGAAGTAGCCGGGGCGGGGGTCGCCCGCCCCCGCACAGCAGCGAGCCCCGGACCGAAGGGAATCGGTCCGGGGCTCGAATGCTGTGGGTTACTGCTGCGCGCTGCTACACGAGGGCGGTGATTGCATACGCGATGTATGCGCCGACGGCCTCAGGCTGTGGGGGTGCTTCAGGCGCTGGCGTTGCGCGCCCGGTTGCGAGCGGCGCGGCGCTTCATCGCGCGGCGCTCGTCCTCGCTGAGGCCACCCCAGACGCCGGAGTCCTGGCCGGACTCGAGCGCCCACTGCAGGCACTGCTCCATGACGGGGCAGCGGCGGCAGACGGCCTTGGCTTCCTCGATCTGCAGCAGCGCAGGACCGGTGTTGCCGATGGGGAAGAACAGCTCGGGGTCTTCCTCACGACAAACGGCGTTGTGACGCCAGTCCATGGCTGCTACCTCTCTTGGTGTGACATGCATGTTGCTTGTGAATGTGAACGCTTTCACGAATCCCCCCGCAAGGGAAGGGCCGACTGCCAGATGAACTGGTGTGGTCCAGGTGTTGAGGAGGGGTTCTGGCTCTCAGTGGAGGCCGGTGTTGCGGGCCGTCCCGATCGCCAAGAAGAGACTCGCAAACCTCGGCAACGGATACAACCCCTTCCGGAAAGTTTTTTTTGATTCCTCGGTGTCGGCTAGGTCACAGCCGTACTTCTAAGGGGTGGATGCCAGCCTAAACGTTCGAGTGAAAGGACTTTGGGCCCTTCCACTCACACAATCACACGCAGTGCATGGCGTACGCCTGTGAACGTCACGCTCGTACGCAGTCCCAGGTGGTCTCCGTCCATCTGGAGAGGGAGCGGGACCTTGGAATGCAAGGTGAAGTCGGTCAGGTCGTGCAGAGTCACGGCGTGCTTGCCCCGGGGACCCCGTTCGGGCGTGGAAGTGAGCAGCTGCGTGCCGTACCGGGCCACCGCCGGCGTGGAGAGACGGCTCAGACCGAGCACGTCGAGGGCGGTCTCGAAGGAGGCCTCCGGAGACGCGTACACCGGACGATTGCCCAGGTAGGTCCAGGGGGAGGTGTTGCAGATTATGGAGAGGACGAGGTCCTCGACCGGCTCCGCGCCGGGCCGCTCCAGGGTGATCGTGCCGTGCCGCCGGTTCGGCTCCTCCAGGAACTGGCGGAACACCTGGCGGAGGTAGAGGGCGTGCGTGGATCTCCGCCCGCGCTCCCTCTGCTGTTCGACTCGTCCGATGACGCTCGCGTCGAACCCGAGTCCGGCGCAGAAGGTGAACCAGCGCGAGGGCACCGACTCGTCCTCGGTCCCCGGCGTCCCCGAGGCCTGCCCGAGGCTCACCGTGCGTGCCCGCCGCTCGCGCAGCGCGTCCAGGAGGGCGCCGGTCGCCTCCACCGCGTCGTTCGGCAGACCGAGCGCGCGGGCGAAGACATTCGTCGAACCGCCCGGGACGACCGCGAGCCCCGGCAGCCGCTCCGGATCGGGGCCGTCGTGCAGCAGCCCGTTCACGACCTCGTTCACCGTGCCGTCGCCGCCGAGGGCGACGACCAGGTCGATGTTCCCGGAGTCGGCGGCCCGCCGCCCCAGGTCGCGCGCGTGCCCGCGGTACTCGGTGGTGACCGCCTCCAGCTTCATCTCGCTCGCGAGGGCGTGGATGAGCACGTCACGGGTGCGGGCACTGGTGGTGGTGGCTGCCGGATTGACCACGAGAAGTGCGCGCATGACCGTCAGCGTACCTACCCGGCGGTACCGGGCGCAGTCCTGCCCGGTCGGTGGACGGTCACCGGGGGCCGCCCCCGGGCCGACGGGCCCCGGCTACCCTGCCCTGTATGAGCAGCAGTACGGAGCAGACCGCCGCCCCCACGAGCCCTGGCCGCCCCACCCGCCTCGCCGCGGCGGCGGCCGTGGCCGGAATCGAGGCCCTCGGGCTCCTCGCCGGAGGCGTGTACATGCTGGTGCGGTCCCTGTCGGACGGGACCGGCGACCTCACCGGCGCGCTGACCGGCGCCGTGACGCTCGTCGCACTCGGCCTGATCCCGCTCGCCGCCGCCCGCGGCCTGTGGCTGGGCCGCAGCTGGAGCCGCGGCCCGGCCGTGATCACCCAGATCCTGGCGCTGCCGGTCGCCTGGCAGATGGTCCAGGCGAACAGCGCGATGATCCCGGTCGGCATCGTCCTCGGCGTCCTCGCCGTGACCGGACTCGTCCTCCTGGTGAACCCGGCCACGACCGAGGCGCTCGGCATCCGACGCCCCGGTCAGTAGGACCCGGCCCTCACTCCTCGACGAGAAGTTTCTCGCGCAGCGACGCCAGGGTCCGAGCCAGCAGCCGGGAAACGTGCATCTGGGAGATGCCGACCTCCTGCGCGATCTGCGACTGGGTCATGTTCCCGAAGAACCGCAGCAGCAGGATCCGCTTCTCCCGGGGCGGCAGGTCCTCCAGGAGCGGCTTGAGCGACTCCCGGTACTCGACGCCCTCCAGGGCCTCGTCCTCCGCGCCCAGGGTGTCCGCGACCGCCGGCGACTCGTCGTCCGTGTCCGGGACGTCCAGGGAGAGCGTCGAGTAGGCGTTGGCCGACTCCAGCCCCTCCAGGACCTCCTCCTCGGAGATCCCGAGCCGTTCCGCCAGCTCGTGCACCGTCGGCGAGCGGCCGTGCTGCTGGGAGAGCTCGGCCGTCGCCGTGGTCAGCGAGAGCCGCAGCTCCTGGAGGCGGCGCGGCACGCGGACCGCCCACCCCTTGTCGCGGAAGTGGCGCTTGATCTCGCCGACGACGGTCGGGGTCGCGTACGTCGAGAACTCGACCCCGCGCTCCGGGTCGAACCGGTCCACCGACTTGATCAGGCCGATGGTCGCGACCTGGGTCAGGTCGTCGAGCGGCTCGCCGCGGTTGCGGAAGCGCCGGGCCAGGTGCTCCACGAGCGGCAGGTGCATCCGTACCAGCCGGTTGCGCAGCTCGGCCTTCTCCGGGGAGCCCTCGGGCAGATCGCGGAGCTCGACGAAGAGGGCGCGGGCGCCGCTCCGGTCCGTCGGGGCCGGGACGTCCTCGGGTACGGAGTCGGCCTCGGCCTCGGCCTCAGTGCCGGTCCCCGCCTCGGCCTCGGCCTCGGTCCCGGCCTCGGAGCCGTCCGCTTCGGCGGCGCCCTCCCGGGCAACCCCGGCCGCCTCGACGGCCCCTGCGGCCTCGACCGCCCCGACGCCGTCGGTCGAGGGCTCGGGCGCGCCGGAGACGCCGGGCGCCCCGGAAACCTCGTCGTGCTGTGCGTGCTCGCTCATCTGGTCCGCCTGCTCCGTAGCGACCCTCTTCGGCCGCGCCTGCTGCTCAGGGATGCCGGCCGTCGCGTCCCCGCTCCTCACGCCGGGCCTGGCCCCGCGCCGCGCTGTTTGTACAGGCTGATCGAGACCGTACGGTCGTCCGCCACCGTCGACTCCACCTTCCCGGCCAGCGCCGACAGCACCGTCCAGGCGAAGGTGTCCCGCTCCGGCGCCCGGCCGTCGGTGGTCGGGGCGGAGACGGTCACGTCGAGCGAGTCGTCCACGAGCCGGAAGACACAGCTGAGGACGGACCCCGGCACGGCCTGCTGGAGCAGGATGGCGCAGGCCTCGTCGACCGCGATCCGCAAGTCCTCGATCTCGTCGAGGGTGAAGTCCAAGCGCGCCGCGAGGCCGGCCGTGGCCGTACGCAGCACGGACAGATAGGCACCCGCAGCCGGCAGTCGGACTTCCACGAAGTCCTGGTTCCCGGGCTCGCCTGTGATCTGGGACACCCTCACCTCCAAGGTGGCACAAGCTCATTCGGGGTCCGGGGGGAGTGGCCCCGGACCGGGCGGTGCGCAGGGGGCTGCGCGGTCCGCCGTGACGCTATCGCGATCCGTCCCGTCGTGTCGTCGCGAGCACCGGCCCCCGACCACGACCCGTCACCCATGGTAGGGCCACGGAAGCGGACAGTGGACAGGGGTCTGCGGGGCCGAGAACGAGCGACGGGCGGAGGGGTGACGTACCCAGCCGCGGACCGCCCGAACCGTCGGGCGGCCCGGCTCGTCCCGCTCGTCCGGATCGCCTCAGACGATCGACCCGTCCACGAAGCACCAGCGCCAGGCCTCGCCCGGCTCGAAGGTCCGCATCACCGGATGTCCGGTCGCGGAGAAGTGCCCCGTCGCGTGCCGTCCGGCCGACGAGTCGCAGCACCCGACGTGCCCGCAGCTCAGACAGAGCCGCAGCTGGACGGGGTGCGTCCCGTCAGCGAGACACTCGGGGCAGGTGTCGGCCAGCGGCGCCGGTTCGGGGCGCGGCATGTCGGCAACGTGCGGGCACTCGCTCATGATGGCCAGGTTACGTTGCGGCAGAAGACGGGGACGGGCATGGACGCACTGCAACTGGTGGGGCTGGTGGCGGTGAGCGCCGCGATCGCGGGGCTCGCCCGCAGGACACCGGTGCCCGCGCCCCTGCTCCTGGTCGCGGCCGGCCTCGTCGCCTCGTACGTCCCCGGGGTGCCGGACTACGCCCTCGACCCGCACATCGTGCTCCCGCTGATCCTGCCGCCGCTCCTCTACACGGCCGCCGTCGAGTCCTCGTACCTCGACCTGCGGGCCAACATCCGGCCCGTCGCCCTGCTCTCGGTCGGCTACGTCCTCTTCGCCACCGTGGCCGTGGGCTGGCTCGCGTACAAGCTCGTCCCCGACCTGCCGCTGACCGCCGCGCTCGTCCTCGGCGCGGTCGTCGCCCCGCCGGACGCGGTCGCCGCCACGGCCATCGCCCGCAAGCTCGGGCTGCCGGGCCGGATCACCACGATCCTCCAGGGTGAGTCCCTGGTGAACGACGCCACCGCCATCACCGCCTACAAGGTCGCCCTCGCGGCGGCGGTCGGCGAGGGCATCAGCTGGGCCGGCGGCATCGGCGAGTTCGCGCTCGCGGCCCTCGGCGGCATCGGCGTCGGCCTCGTCCTGATGGTCCCCATCCACCTGCTCCGCCGCGGTCTGCGCGACTCGCTCCTCCAGAACACCCTCTCCCTCCTCATCCCCTTCATCGCCTACGCGGCGGCCGAGGAGGTCGGCGCCTCCGGCGTGCTCGCCGTCGTCGTGGTCGGCCTCTTCCTCGGCCACCGCGCGTGGGAGGTCGACTTCGCCACCCGGCTCCAGGAGGAGGCCGTCTGGAAGATGGTCGCCTTCATCCTGGAGTCCGCCGTCTTCGCGCTGATCGGCCTCCAGCTGCCGTACGTCGTGCAGGGCCTCGGCCGCTACAGCGTGGGGGAGGCCGTCTGGTACGCGGTCGGGGTCTTCGTCGCGGTGGTCGTGGTCCGCTTCGTCTGGGTCTACCCGGCGACCTTCCTGCCCCGCTGGCTCTCCGCGGGCGTCCGGGAACGCGAGCCGGGGGTGGACTGGAAGGCGCCGCTCATCGTCGGCTGGGCCGGCATGCGCGGCGTCGTCTCCCTCGCCATCGCCTTCTCCATCCCCGTCGTCACGGACGGCGTGGAGTTCCCGGCGCGCAACCTCGTCCTCTTCCTCACCTTCACCACCGTCATCGGCACCCTGGTCGTCCAGGGCCTCACGCTCCCGCCCCTCATCCGCGTCCTGAACCTCCCCGGCCGCGACCGGTACGCCGAGACCCTCGCCGAGGCGCAGGCCCAGAGCGAGGCCTCCCGGGCCGCCGAGGAGCGCCTCGACGAGCTCCTCGCCGACCGGCGCAACGCCCTCCCGCAGCCCCTGGCGGACCGGCTGCGCACGGTCCTGGAGCGGCGCAGGAACTCCGTGTGGGAGCGGCTCGGGGCGGTCAACGAGGTGACCGGCGAGACCGTGGACCACACCTACCGGCGGCTCTCCCGGGAGATGATCGACGCCGAGCGCGAGGTCTTCGTCCAGCTGCGGGACGCCCGCCGGATCGACGACGAGATGATGCGGACGCTGCTCCGCCGCCTCGACCTGGAGGAGGCGGCCGCGTACCGCGAGGAGGAGGCGGACTAGGGCCTGCCCGGCGGAGATCAGGCTCTAGGGGGCGCCCGGGGGCTCGGGGGCGCCCGTCACGACCGCCGCGAGCCGGGTGCCCTCCGGGAACGCGCCCTCCTCGGCGAGGGTGACGAGCCCGTACAGCATTTTGGCCACATACAGCCGCTCGATGGCGAGTCCGTGCCGCGCCTCGAAATCCTGCGCGAACGCGTCGAGGGCCGGGCTCGTACGGGCGTAACCGCCGCAGTGGAAGCGCTCGTCGAGCGCCCACTCCCCGCGTGGCCCGCCGAACGCGGCCTCCTGGAGGGCGCGGACCTCCCCGCCCAGGAAACCGCCCTTGAGGACCGGCACGCCGATCGCCCGCTGCCCGGGGGCGAGCCCGCCCGCGAGGCCCGCGAGGGTGCCGCCCGTGCCGCAGGCGACGGCGACCACGTCCGCGGCCCCGGCGAGCTCGCGGCCGAGCTCCACGCACCCGCGTACCGCCCGCGCGTTGCTGCCGCCCTCCGGGACGACGTACGTCCCCTCCGGGGCCCGCTCCAGGAGCGCGGCGAGCGTCTCCGGGTCGTTCTTCGCGCGGTACGTGGTCCGGTCGACGAACTCCAGACGCATGCCGTCCGCCGCGCACCGCGCCAGGGAGGGGTTGAGCGGTCGCCCCGCCAGCTCGTCGCCGCGCACGATCCCGATCGTCGGGAAGCCGAGGAGCCGGCCGGCCGCGGCCGTCGCGCGCAGGTGGTTCGAGTACGCGCCGCCGAAGGTCAGCACGGGCCGGCCGTCGGCGGCGGCCAGGTTGAGCGCGAGCTTGCGCCACTTGTTGCCCGGCAGGTCCGGGTGGATCAGGTCGTCGCGCTTGAGGAGCAGCGTGAGACCGCGCCGGGCGAAGCGCTCGTCCTCCACCGGCTCCAGGGGCGAGGGGAGCCGGGGCCGCAGGCGGGAGAGGTCGAACGCGTTCACCCGGCCATTGTCGTCGCCGCTCCCCGGCGGGGCGGCCTCGGGGCGTCAGCGCAGCCGGTCGGCGATCCGTTCGCGCATCGAGGCCATCGTGAAGCCCCGCGGGTCCACCTTGCCCGGCTGCCACTCCAGGTGGCCGATCACCGAGCGGTGGGTCCAGCCGTGCACCCGGCACACGGCGGCCGCCGCCTTCGCGATGGCGTCCAGCTGGACCTTGGGCCAGGGGTCGAGGCCGTCGCCGAGGTTCTCGCACTCGAAGCCGTAGAAGTGCCGGTTGCCGTCGGTCGTGGACTCGTCGTCGGGCGGCAGGCCCTGCTCCGCGACGACCGCGCGGAGCACGTCGTCGTCGCCGAGGCCGGCGTGGTTGGCGCGGCCGTACCCGACGAGGTGGACCGTGCCGTCCTTGGCGACGACCCCGTGGCAGAGCGGCCCCGGGAGCCCCTCGTAACCGTCTCTGCAGATACGGACGGTGGACTCGGTGCCCCGCGTGACGGTGTGGTGGATCATCACGCCGTGCACCGGGCCCCAGGCGCCCTTGTGGTTGCGGTTGTGGGTGGTCCAGTCGCCGACCTGGACGACCGTCAGGCCCTCGTCGCGCAGCGCGTGGAGGAACCTGTTCGCGGACATGGGGGAGGCCATGGACGACTCCTTCCGGAGAACGGGGTTTCCTCCGGAGTACCGGAGCGCGCCGCTCCGCGACCATCCGTTCGGACGGTGTGCGATCCGATCCGGACAGGGGCCCGCGGGACCCGTGTGGCGCCGCTGTTCGGAGGGGAAATCACGCGACTTGCCCCGAAGATCGTCGAACAGTCCCACCCGTTTGTGTAATGGCGCACGCACAGTCCGTGCTGGAAGGCTTCTCCCGACACTCAGTCATACGAGAGGGAGTTCCATGTCCGTTGGTTCGGTTGGCGACGAGGTCCGCGTGGACCAGGCACCGCAGCAGAGTCTCGGTACCGCCGCCGCGCGGAACCTCGCCACGACCACCAAGTCCGCCCCCCAGATGCAGGAGATCACCTCCCGGTGGCTGCTGCGGATGATGCCGTGGGTGCAGGTGCAGGGTGGTACGTACCGGGTGAACCGCCGGCTCAGCTACTCCGTGGGCGACGGCCGGGTCACCTTCGTCCAGACGGGGCAGCGTGTCGCGGTCATCCCCGCCGAGCTCGGCGAACTCCCCGCCCTGCGCGGATACGAGGACGAGGAGGCCCTGACCGAGCTCGCGTCCCGCTGCACCCAGCGGGAGTACGCGGCGGGCGAGGTCATCGCCACCCGCGGCGCGGAGAACGACCGCGTGGTCCTCCTCGCCCACGGCCGCATCGAGCAGATCGGCGAGGGTCCCTACGGGGACGAGGCCGTCCTCGGCGTCCTCGCCGACGGCGCCTACCTCGGCGAGTCCGCGCTCGTCGACGACGCCGCCGTCTGGGAGTGGACCGCCCGCGCGGCCACCGCCTGTACGGTCCTGGAGCTCACCCGCGCCGACGTGCGCAACCTCGCCGACCGCGCCGTCTCGCTCGCGGCCCAGCTCGCGGCCGCCGCCGCCCTGCCCGACCAGCGGACCAACAGCTACGGCGAGGCCGCCATCGACCTCTCCGCCGGCCACGTCGGCGAGGCCGTCGTCCCGCACACGTACGTGGACTACGACGCCAAGCCCCGCGAGTACGAACTCAGCGTCGCCCAGACCGTCCTGAAGGTCCACAGCCGCGTCGCCGACCTCTACAACCAGCCGATGAACCAGACCGAGCAGCAGTTGCGGCTCACGGTCGAGGCGCTCCGTGAGCGCCAGGAGTACGAGCTGGTCAACAACAAGGAGTTCGGCCTCCTCGCCAACTGCGACTACGGCCAGCGCCTCCAGCCGCACGACGGCGCCCCCAGCCCGGACGACATGGACGAGCTGCTCTCCCGCCGCCGGGGCTCGAAGCTCTTCCTCGCCCACCCGCGCGCCATCGCCGCCTTCGGCCGCGAGCTCAACAAGCGCGGCCTGGTGCCCGAGACGATCGACATGAACGGCAACCGCATCCCGACCTGGCGCGGTGTCCCGATCTTCCCCTGCAACAAGATCCCGGTCTCCGACGCCCGGACCACCTCGATCATCTGCATGCGTACGGGCGAGGCCGACCAGGGCGTGATCGGTCTGCACCAGACCGGCCTGCCCGACGAGATCGAGCCCAGCCTCTCCGTCCGCTTCATGGGCATCGACGAGCAGGCGATCATCTCCTACCTCGTCACCGCCTACTACTCCGCCGCCGTCCTCGTCCCGGACGCCCTCGGCGTCCTGGAGAACGTCGAGGTCAGCCGCTGGCGCTGAGTGGCCGACGGCCCGGGGCGGGGGGACCGTACCCTCCCCGCCCCGGGCGTTTCCCGCACCCTCGCACCAGCGTGAAGGACACGAAGGAAGAGCCCGTGACGATGACCAGCGCGGACGCGACGACCGAAGGCCACGGGGCCGCGAGGCTCCTGGACCGCACACGGACCGCCGTCGACCCCCAACTCCGCTCCACCGTCGAGTCCCTGCCGGCGGGCTCCATGCGGCGGGTGGCGATGTACCACTTCGGCTGGGAGGACGCGGACGGCTCCCCGGCCGCCGGACCGGCCGGCAAGGCGATCCGCCCGGCCCTCGTCCTCGCGGCGACCCGCGCGCTCGGCGCCGAGGAGGCCCCGGCCGTGAAGGCGGCGGCGGCCGTCGAGCTCGCCCACAACTTCACCCTGCTCCACGACGACATCGTCGACAAGGACCCGACCCGGCGCCACCGCCCCACCGCCTGGACCGTCTTCGGCATCCCGGACGCCCTCATCGCCGGCGACGCCATGAACGCGCTCGCGCTGCGGCTGCTCGCCGAGGACCCGCACCCGGCGTCGACCGCCGCCGCCGCGCGCCTCGCCGCCTGCGTCATCGAGCTCTGCGCGGGCCAGGCCGCCGACTGCGCCTTCGAGCAGCGCGGGCCGCGGGACATCTCGCTCGACGAGTGCGTGGCCATGGCCACCGCCAAGACCGGCGCCCTCCTCGGCGCCTCCTGCGCCATCGGCGCGCTCTACGCGGGCGCGGGGGAGGAGGAGGTCGCCTCGATGGACGCCTTCGGCCGGGAGGCGGGCCTCGCCTTCCAGCTGATCGACGACCTCATCGGCATCTGGGGCGACCCGGACCGTACGGGCAAGCCGGCCGGCGCCGACCTGGTCGCCCACAAGAAGTCGCTTCCCGTGGTCGCCGCGCTCGCCTCGGGGACGGCGGCGGGCGAGGAGCTGGCCGAGCTGTACGCCCTCCCGACCCTCGACGCGGCGGCGGTACGGGCGGCTGCGGACGCGGTCGAGCGGGCCGGCGGCCGGGACTGGGCGCAGGCCCAGGCGGCCGAGCGCATGGGCCGCGCCGTGGAGCACCTGGCGGGGGCCGTGCCGGACCTGGCGGCGGCGGGCGACCTGCTGTCCCTGGCGGAGTTCGTCACGCGACGCACCCGATGACCCGCCCGGCGGGTCACCTCTCGGCGGGTCACTTCTCGGGGGCGATCCGCTCGACCGCCATCTCCACGAGGTCGTCGAGATCCCGCTCGCCGTGCAGTCCCGGCACGGTGAAGTGGTCGAGCAGGAGCCCGGTGAGGGCGAAGTAGAGCACCCGGACGGTGTCCCCGTCCCCGGGCATCCCGGCGTCGGTGTGCAGCCGGATGTTCAGTGCGAGGTCGTCCCTGAGTACCTCGGTGAACCGCTTCCGGAGTTCCGGGCGGCGGGCGGCCTCCAGCCGCAGTTCGAAGAGGCCGAGGTAGCAGGTGCGCTCGGCGGCCATGCGCCGGGCCAGCCACCGCATGAGCTCGACGAGGAGCGCGCGGCTGGGCTCGGGGGCCATGGCGGTGTCGACGGCCCCCGGCTCCGGGGCCAGCCGGACGAAGATCCGGTCGGCGACCTCGGAGAGGAGCCGATCGCGGTCGCTGAAGTAGTTGGACGCGGTGCCCGTGGGGACGCCCGCCCGGCCGTCGACGGCGCGGAAGGTGAGCCCTCGGGCGCCTTCGTCCGCCAGCACCTCGATGGCGGCGTCGAGCAGGGCCGTACGACGTCCGGGATTCCGAGCCACGCGCATGCCTCCGTAGATTCCTCTTGCGTAACCACTACAGGTGAAGCACTATAACTGTCGTGGTTACGGCCACGATCATGCCCCCGAGGAAACAAGAGGA
Organism: Streptomyces sp. NPDC056144; assembly: GCF_042264145.1. Lineage (NCBI taxonomy): Bacteria > Bacillati > Actinomycetota > Actinomycetes > Kitasatosporales > Streptomycetaceae > Streptomyces > Streptomyces sp. NPDC056144. The sequence continues at coordinate 240,111 of NZ_JBHJVF010000003.1, forward strand.
CCGGTTTGCGCAAGCTCACCTACTTCGTCGCCTGCTCCATCGACGGCTTCATCGGAGACCCCAAGGGTGACGCCACCTCCACGTACGCCTACGTCATGGGCGAGTACCTGGAATACCTGAAGACCGAGTACCCCGAGACGATCGCCGCCCCCGGATGGCCCGTCCTCGGCATCGAGCCCGGCACCGAGAGCCGCCACTACGACACGGTGATCCAGGGCCTCGGCAGCTACCGGATCGGCCTGGACGCCGGTGTGACCAGCCCGTACGCGCATCTGCGCGAGTACGTGGCCACCCGCTCGCTGACCGAGGCACCCGACCCGAACGTCGAGCTGATCGCCGACGACCTCGTCGGCCGCGTCCGCGAACTCAAGGCCGAGGACGGCCCGCTCGGCATCTGGCTGTGCGGCGGCTCCACGATCGCGGGCGAGCTCGTCGAGGAGGTCGACGAGCTGGTCATCAAGACGTACCCGCAGGTCTTCGGCTCCGGCATGCCGATGTTCGGCGCCGGCTTCGAGCCCCGGGACTTCGCGCTCGGCGCGGTCCGCGCCTTCGACAACGGCGTCCTCGTCCGTACGTACACGCGGAAGCGGTGACGCGCGCTCCGTCCTACCCTGGAGACATGGGTGACGAGGCGTCCCGCACGACACGTGACCCGCTGACCGAGCGCCACTGCCCGGCCTGCGGCCGACTGCTCGCCGTGCTTGCCACCCGGCACAAGGTCCTCGGGGCCTGGGTGCCGGAGTGGGAGGTGCAGCCCTGCCGCAACCCGGAATGCCCCCTCCACGAGTCGGGCCGGGACGGCACTAGCACGCAGATGACCGGCAAGAACGGCGAGATCGGGAGAAGTCCGACCACCGGGTGACCGGCCGCGCGCCGAAGCCGGTCATGCCGCTACAGTCCGCGCATGTCATCGGAGTCGACAGAAGTCTGGACCGGTTGGTACCGGGACCGCAGCGGCGCGGAAGCGATCGTCATCACGATTGACGGGCGGCGCGTCGCCACCCGGATCAGGGGGATCGAGTACAGGGGCGAGGGCTTCGCCACGCTTCGGGCGGAGGGCGAGGGCGGGCAGGCCCTCACCGGCTGCGTACTGGAATGGGACCTGCCCCTCCCCGTCGTCCTGGACGGCGAGAGCCAACAGGCCACGCTGGCCTGCCTGCTGACGCTGGGGGACCGGTCGGACCTCAGCCTGACGCTCCACCACGGGGGCGCGGCCTACGAATCGTGCGTCGCCGGCGGCGACTTCGAGGGGGCGCTCGACCGGGTCCGCCGCCAGCTCCCACCCGGCGCGGACTTCGCCCGCCGCCTCCTCCAGACGACCTGACCTCCCGGAACGGCGGCACCTCAGCGGGGTGGCCGCCGTCATCATGACCCCATGAACGCACACGAGGTACGACCCGCGCGGCCCGAGGACCTGCCCCGGGTCGTCGAACTCATCGCGGAACACGCGGAGTACGAGAAGGCCCCGCCCCCGCCCCCGGACCTGGCGTCCCGCCTGACCGCCCTCCTCTTCACCCCGTCCCGCCCCCGCCTCCGCTGCCTCGTGGCCACCCTCCCCGACGGCACGATCGCGGGCTACGCCACCTGCTCCTCCGAGATCTCCACGTGGGACGGCACCGAGTACCTCCACATGGACTGCCTCTACCTGACGGAGGCCTCCCGGGGCCACGGCCTGGGCCCCCTCCTGATGGCCGCCCTCACGTCCGAGGCCCGCGCCCTGGGCCTCACCGAGATCCAGTGGCAGACCCCCACCTGGAACGAAGGCGCCATCCGCTTCTACGACCGCCTGGGCGCCACCTCGAAGGAGAAGCGCCGCTACTCCCTCCGCGTGGAGAACTAGAACGCAAAAGACCGCACCCGGACCGCGGGGGCGCCGACATGTGTCGTACGGCGTCCTGCGGACCGGGTGCGGTCTCGGGCGGGACCGAAGGTCAGGCCTTCTTGGTCTCCCAGAAGATGCGGTCGATCTCGGCGATGAGCTCCAGCGCCTTCTCGCCCGTCTTCGGGTCGGTCGACGCCTTGGCGGCCGAGAGGGCCTTCAGGGTGTCGTTGATCAGAACGTGGAGCTCGGGGTACTTCTCGAAGTGCGGGGGCTTGAAGTAGTCGCTCCAGAGCACCGAGACGTGGTGCTTCGCGAGCTCCGCGCGCTGCTCCTTGATGACCGTGGCGCGGGCACGGAAGTGCGCGTCCTCGTTGGCCAGGTACTTCTCCTGGACAGCCTTGACCGACTCGGCCTCGATGCGGGCCTGGGCGGGGTCGTACACGCCGCAGGGGAGGTCGCAGTGGGCGCTGACCTTCACCTTGGGGGCAAACAGGCGGGAGAGCATTGAGCCGTCCTTCCTCGTGATCGTCTTCTCAAGTGGGAGATTACTCGGTGAGAAGGGCGTTTTCGCGAGCGCCCCCATGGGCTTAGGTCAAAAGTCCAGGGTTGGCGGGGGACTCGTGGACGAGTGGACGAGTCGACGCGTCGATGTGCGTGTGCGTGAGGGGCATGTGGCTGTGGTGAGGGAAGTGCGGGACGAGCGGATCGTGGGCGAGGGGGCGCCGTTCGGGATCGCCGAGGTGACGGGGGTGTCGATGGTGCCCACGCTGCTCCACGGCGACCGGCTGCTCGTGCGCTACCGGGGGAGGCTGTCGCCCGGCCGGGTCGTCGTGCTGCGGCATCCGCTTCAGCAGGATCTGCTGATCGTGAAGCGGCTGGTGGAGCGCAGGGAGGGCGGGTGGTGGGTGCTGGGGGACAACCCGGGCGCCGAGGGGGACAGCCGCGTCTTCGGGGCCGTACCGCCCGAGCTGGTTCTCGGGCGGGTGCTGGTCCGGTACCGGCCGGTGACGCCGGGGCGTCAGCGGTCGGCCGGGGTGGTGCTCTCCTGGCTGTTCTCGGCGGTCAGGCCCGTCTGGTCGGCGCGGTCGGCAGGGTCGGTGTCGCGGTCGGGGCGTTCCGCCTCCAGGCGCTTGCGGGCCCGGTAGGCGGCCACGTTGGCACGGGTCGCGCAGCGGTCGGAGCAGTAGCGGCGCGAGCGGTTCGTGGACGTGTCCAGGTAGGCGTTGCGGCAGGGCGGCGCCTGGCAGAGGCCGAGCCGGTCCGCGCCGAACTCCGTCAGGTGGAAGGCGAGGCCCATCGCCGCGATGGCCGCGTATCCCGCGGTCGCGTTCGAGGGGTGGTCGGCGAGGTGCATGTGCCACCGCGGGCGGCCGTCCTCGTCGAGGTAGTCGTGGCCCGAGATCTGCGGGCTGACGGGGAACTCCAGGAGCAGGGAGTTGAGGAGGTCGACGGCTCCCGTGTGGTCGCCCTCGTCCGCCGCCGTGAACACCGCCCGCAGCCGTGCCCGTACCGAACGGAAGCGTGTCACGTCGGAGTCGGTCGCCCTCCGGGCCATCTGGGTGGCCGGGCCGAAGAGCTCCCTGAGCACCTCGACGGAGGTCAGGGCGTCCTTGTTGCGGGCCGGCTCCTCGGTGTTGACCAGACGCACGGCATAGTCCGAGTAATAGGCCAGTTCCACTTGTAGTCCTTACTCCGGCGGGCTAGGGTCACGGGCGAAAGGGGGTAACGGCTGTTTCCCCTTCGAGGGTATTACGACGCAGGGAGGGTGCGGTCATGACCGAGACCTACTGGGCGGACTGGCAGCGGAGCTGGGACCGCCAGCAGGAGTGGTACATGCCGGACCGCGAGGAGCGGTTCCGCGTCATGCTCGACATGGTCGAGGCGCTCGTCGGGCCGAAGCCCCGCGTCCTCGACCTCGCCTGCGGTACGGGAAGTATCACGGATCGCCTCCTCCAGAGGTTCCCCGAGGCGACCAGCGTCGGCGTCGATCTCGATCCGGCGCTGCTCGCGATCGCCCGCGGCCATTTCGCGGGGGACCCGCGCGTCACCTTCGTCGACGCCGACCTCAAGGACCCCGCCTGGACCGAGGCGCTGCCGTACGACACGTACGACGCCGTCCTCACCGCCACCGCCCTCCACTGGCTGCACAGCGAGCCCCTCGCCACCCTCTACGGGCAGCTCGCCGGACTCGTCCGCGCCGACGGTGTCCTCATGAACGCCGACCACATGATCGACCCCGCCACCCCCCGCATCAACGCCGCCGAGCGCGCCCAGCGGCACGCCGTCATGGACCGCGCCAAGGCCGGCGGGGCCCTCGACTGGGCCGAGTGGTGGGCCGAGGCCGCGAAGGACCCGGTCCTCGCCGAGCCCACCGCCCGCCGCTTCGAGATCTACGGCGAGCACGCCGACGGCGACATGCCCGCACCGCGCTGGCACGCCGACACCCTCCGCGCCGCCGGCTTCGGCGAGGCCAGGGTCGTCTGGGCCTCGCCCTCGGACACCCTCCTCCTCGCCGTGAAGTAGCCGGGGCACGAGGAAGGGGCGGTACGGGGCCTTCGCCCGTACCGCCCCTTCCTCGTTGTCCGTGCCTACAGCACCTTCGACAGGAACGCCTTCGTCCGGTCGTGCTGCGGGTTCGTCAGGACGTCCCGCGGGTTGCCCGACTCGACCACCACGCCGCCGTCCATGAAGACCAGCGAGTCGCCGACCTCCCGGGCGAAGCCCATCTCGTGCGTGACGACGATCATCGTCATGCCCGACTCGGCCAGGTCCCGCATGACGTCGAGGACGTCACCCACGAGCTCCGGGTCGAGCGCCGAGGTCGGCTCGTCGAAGAGCATCAGCTTCGGCTCCATCGCCAGCGCGCGGGCGATCGCCACGCGCTGCTGCTGGCCGCCGGAGAGCTGCGACGGGTAGTTGCCCATCTTGTCCCGCAGGCCGACCCGGTCGAGCAGCCGCTCGGCGCGCTCGCGCGCCACCGACTTGGACTCGCCCTTCACCTGGACGGGCGCCTCCATCACGTTGGCCAGGGCCGTCATGTGGGGGAAGAGGTTGAAGCGCTGGAAGACCATGCCGATGTCACGGCGCTGGACCGCGACCTCGCTGTCCTTCAGCTCGTACAGCTTGTCGCCCTTCTGGCGGTAGCCGACCAGCTGGCCGTCGACCGAGAGCCGGCCGCCGTCGATGCGCTCCAGGTGGTTGATGCAGCGCAGGAAGGTCGACTTGCCGGAGCCGGACGGGCCGACCAGGCAGAAGACCTCTCCGTTGCGGACTTCGAGGTCGATGCCGCGGAGGATGTGGGCCGCGCCGTACGACTTGTGGACGCCCTCCGCCTTGACCATGGGCTGGCCGGTCATGCCGATCCCTCCGGAGAGCGCTTGAACGTGGTGATGTTCGCCTTGACCCGCTGCCACGGTGTGGGGGGCAGGGTACGGATCGAACCGCGGGCGTAACGGCGCTCCAGGTAGTACTGGCCGACGCTGAAGACGCTGGTCAGCGCGAGGTACCAGAAGGAGGCGACGAAGAGCATCTCCATCACGGCGCCGGCCGTGTTGCCGATGTTCGAGGCGGACCTCAGGAGCTCGGTGTACTGCACGGCCGAGACCAGCGAGGAGGTCTTGAGCATGTTGATGAACTCGTTGCCCGTCGGCGGCACGATCACGCGCATCGCCTGCGGGAGCACGACGCGGCCCATCGTCTTCGTCTGGGACATGCCCAGCGCGTGCGCGGCCTCGGTCTGGCCCTCGTCGACCGACTGGATGCCGGCGCGGACGATCTCCGCCATGTACGCGCCCTCGTTGAGGCCGAGGCCGAGGAAGGCCACCATGAACGGCGTCATGACGTCCACGGTCTCGTTCTTGTAGATCGGCCCGAGGTCGATGTACTGGAAGATCAGCGACAGGTTGAACCAGACGAGCAGCTGGACGTAGACCGGCGTGCCGCGGAAGAACCAGATGTAGAGCCAGGCGACGGCGCCCGTGACCGGGTTCTTCGAGAGCCGCATGACGGCGAAGAGGATGCCCAGCACGAGGCCGAGCGCCATGGCCGCGACGCTGATGACGATCGTGTTCCACAGACCGCTGAGGATCGACGGGTCGAACAGCTTGTCCCAGACCGTGTCCCAGATGATGTTGCCCTGGGAGAAGGCGTAGACGAGCCAGCCGAGCAGGGCCACGACCACGACGGCGCTGATCCAGCGGCCGTAGTGGCGTACGGGGATGGCCTTGATCGCCTCGTAAGGGGTGCCCGAGGGGGCGGGCCCGGCCGGTGAGGCGGCCGGGTCCTTGCTGAGCTTGTCAGTCATGACGACTGCCCTTCAGTGGTACTCGGTGATGCGAGGAGGGGTCACTTACCGGCGTTGATCGTGGCCGACTTGACCGCGCTGTCCTCGACGTCCCACTTCTTCAGGGCCTCGGCGTAGGTGCCGTCCTTGATGATCGCGTCGAGGGCTTCCTTGACGGCGTCGCGGAGCTGGGTGTTCTCCTTCGAGACGCCGATGCCGAAGAGGCCGACGTCGCTCTGGCTGCCGACGACCTCGAAGTCGTTGCCGCCGCCGGAGGTCTTCGCGATGTACGCGGCCACCGGGTAGTCGTTCAGGTCGGCCACGGCGCCGCCGGCCTTGACGCGGGTCTGGGCCTCGGCGTCGGAGTCGAAGGCCTGGATCGTGAGCTTCTTGTCGCCGCACTTCGTGGCCTGGGCCTTGAAGGTGTCCTCGTAGATCGTGCCGCGCTGGACGGCGACGGTCTTGCCGCAGAGGTCGTCGAGGGAGTTGACGCCCTGCGGGTTGCCCTTCTTGACCAGGAGGGAGACGCCGGAGCTGAAGTAGTCGACGAAGTCGATGCCCTTGCCGATCTTCTTCCCGTTGTCGTCCAGGCCCTCCTGACGCTTCTTGTTGTCCGTCATCGAGGACATGATCAGGTCCTGGCGGCCGGTGTAGATCGAGGTGATCAGGCCGTCGAAGGTGCCGGAGACGAACTCGAACTCGACGCCGAGCTGCTTGCTCAGGGCCTGGGCGATGTCGGGGTCGACGCCGACGATCTTGCCGCCCTCGGTGAACTCCATGGGGGCGTACGAGGCGTCCGTACCGACCGTGATCTTGCCGGCCTTCTGGATGTCGGCCGGGAGCTTCGAGAAGAGCGGGGCGGCGTTGGTGGAGGCCGTGTCACCGGACTTCGACGGGGCGGGGGTGCTTCCACCCTCGGTCTGGTCGCCACAGGCGGTCAGCAGCATGGAGCCGGCGACCGCGATGGCGGCGACCGCGGCAAGACGGGAGGTGCGGGTCTTGGCGGTCGTACAGCGCGTGGAGCGTGCGGTCATGGTGGGGTTCCTCCGGCGTGTGAGGGGGAGCTGCCAGTGGTCGCGGACGCGTCTTCGAGTGTCGCGACCTCGTGTGATTACGGCATCTTGCCATTCGGACCGCATCAAACCGACGGCCTCGGATGTCAAAATCGGGTAACGGGTGACCGCCGAAACGCGACAGCCCGGTACATCAGGGCCGGATCTTCTTCGGGATCGCCTCGCGAAAGCCGGAAGATCTTCGGCGAGTCTCGCCATTCGGACGAGCCGAACGCGGCCATTCGGACGCGGTCGGACTCTTTCGGGACATCGGGTGACGTGTCCGTCTCCGTCCGTGTCCGGACGCGCTGGGTATGAGTCGCGTCACCGAGCGGTTATGGACTCGTCTGCGGTGCCGTCCGTCCGGTAAGAAGGATCCTTACACCCCTCATCCGGGGCTCAGGGCGCGTTGTGCGGCGTGCCCGAGCGGCTGCCCGACAAGGCGGCCGCGGTGCCTCCCCACCCCTCCTTAACCAGGAGTGGCCACCCTCAAATGAAACAGACCTAAGGGGTCAACCCAATGGCAGCGGAGATCGTCAATCCTCGCAATGACAGTGGTACGGAAGGGGCTCCCGGCGAGCCCTTCGATCCTGTCTTCGCCCTCCACCGGGGCGGCAAGATGGCCGTGCAGGCCACCGTGCCCGTCCGGGACAAGGACGACCTGTCCCTCGCGTACACGCCCGGCGTCGCCAAGGTGTGCACCGCGATCGCCGAGCAGCCCGAGCTGGTCAACGACTACACCTGGAAGTCGAACGTCGTCGCGGTCGTGACCGACGGGACGGCCGTGCTCGGACTCGGCGACATCGGCCCGGAGGCCTCCCTCCCGGTCATGGAGGGGAAGGCCATCCTCTTCAAGAACTTCGGCGGCGTGGACGCGGTCCCGATCGCCCTCGCCACCACCGACACCGACGAGATCATCGAGACCGTCGTCCGGCTCGCCCCCTCCTTCGGCGGGGTCAACCTGGAGGACATCTCGGCGCCGCGGTGCTTCGAGATCGAGCGCAGGCTCCAGGAGCGCCTCGACATCCCGGTCTTCCACGACGACCAGCACGGCACGGCGATCGTCACCCTCGCCGCCCTGCGGAACGCGGCGAAGCTGACCGGCCGGACCCTCGGCGAGCTGCGCGGTGTCATCTCCGGCGCGGGCGCGGCCGGTGTGGCCATCGCGAAGTTCCTCCTGGAGGCCGGCCTCGGCGACGTCGCCGTCGCCGACCGCAAGGGCATCGTCAGCCGGGACCGCGAGGACCTGACGGACGTCAAGCGCGAGATCGCCGACCTCACCAACAAGGCAGGCCTGAGCGGCTCCCTGGAGAGCGCCCTGGCCGGCGCGGACGTCTTCATCGGCGTCTCCGGCGGTACGGTCCCCGAGGAGGCCGTCGCCTCCATGGCCCCGAACGCCTTCGTGTTCGCCATGGCCAACCCGAACCCCGAGGTCCACCCCGACATCGCGCACAAGTACGCGGCCGTCGTGGCGACCGGGCGCTCGGACTACCCGAACCAGATCAACAACGTCCTCGCGTTCCCCGGCATCTTCGCCGGCGCGCTCCAGGTCCGGGCCTCCCGGATCACCGAGGGCATGAAGATCGCCGCCGCGAACGCCATCGCGGACGTCGTCGGTGACCAGCTCTCCGCCGACTGCGTCATCCCGTCGCCGTTCGACGAGCGGGTCGCCCCGGCCGTCGCGGCCGCCGTGGCCGCCGCCGCCCGTGCGGAGGGCGTCGCGCGCCGCTAGTTCGTACGGCTCGCGCGGGCTGGTGCGGCTCGTGCGGGCTTGTGCGGCTCGTACGGCCAGTGCGGCTCGTACGCTCGTACGTGAGTGCTCAAGGGCCCTGTTCCGCGTTCCGCGGGGCGGGGCCCTTTCCCGTGCTCTGTCACTGGGGGGTGTGTCACACGGGTCCGTTGTTCCGTCACGGACCCGGCGGACCCTAGGGTCGAGGCCATGTTCGCTGCCTACGCTGCCCGAATCGACCGCGACCAGCCCCTGAACGGGCTCGAATTGGGCGAACGCCCCGAGCCCGAGGTCCGTCCCGGCTGGACCACCGTCACCGTCAAGGCCGCCTCGCTCAACCACCACGACCTGTGGTCGCTGCGCGGGGTCGGACTGCCCGAGGAGAAGCTGCCGATGATCCTCGGCTGCGATGCCGCGGGCATCGACGAGGACGGCAACGAGGTCGTCCTCCACTCCGTCATCGGCCAGACCGGCCACGGAGTCGGCCCGGACGAGCCGCGCTCCATCCTCACCGAGCGGTACCAGGGCACCTTCGCCGAGCGGGTGACCGTGCCCCGCTGGAACGTGCTGCCCAAGCCGAAGGGGCTCTCCTTCGAGGAGGCCGCCTGCCTGCCGACCGCCTGGCTCACCGCCTACCGCATGCTCTTCACCAACGCCGGGGTACGGCCCGGGGACTCGGTGCTCGTCCAGGGCGCGGGCGGCGGCGTGGCCACCGCCGCGATCGCCCTCGGCAAGGCGGCCGGCCTGCGGGTCTTCGCCACCAGCCGGGACGAGGCCAAGCGGAAGCGGGCCGTCGAACTCGGTGCCGTCGAGGCGTACGAGCCCGGGGCGCGGCTGCCGCAGCGGGTGGACGCGGTCATCGAGACCGTCGGCGCGGCGACCTGGTCGCACTCGGTGAAGTCGCTGCGGCCGGGCGGCACGCTGGTCATCTCCGGCGCCACGAGCGGGGACCGGCCGGCGCACGCCGAGCTCACCAGGATCTTCTTCCTCGAACTCAAGGTCGTGGGCTCGACGATGGGCTCCAAGGACGAGCTGGAGGACCTGCTGTCGTTCTGCGCGGCGACGGGTGTCCGGCCGGTCATCGACGACGTCCTGCCGCTCGACCGGGCGCGGGAGGGCTTCGAGAAGCTGGCCGCCGGCGAACTCTTCGGAAAGATCGTGCTGACGACCTCTTGATAACTCACGGGTAGCGCTGATGGGATCTCCGGCACGCGAAAGGTGAACATCGTTCATCTCTTCTCCTGTCTCTTCCCGTGCTGGAGGTCCCCTTGTTGCGCACCACTCTCGCCGCGGCCGCCGTCGTGGCCGCGCTGCTCGCCCCGACGGCCGCGCACGCGGAGGCCGCCGGGGCGAGCGGCATCCCGGCCCTCACCGACGACCGCGGGCGCGTGCTCACGCTGCGCGGCTGGAACGTCGGCGACAAGGCCCACACCGGCGACCAGGCCCTCTCGGGCATCACCGAGAAGCACTTCCGCGACATGCGCGCCAAGGGCTTCAACCTCGCCCGGGTGCTGGTCTTCTGGGACGACCTGGAGCCGAGCCCCGGCCGGTACAGCGAGGCGTACCTCCGCAAGATCGAGCGGGTCCTCGACTGGGCCCAGCGGTACGACGTCAAGGTCGTCCTCGACGCCCACCAGGACGTCTTCGGGCCCGCGTTCGACCACCGGGGCATCCCCGCCTGGGCGACCAGGACCGACGGACTGCCCTTCACCGCCCACCCGGAGGACTGGTTCTCCGAGTACTTCGAACCGGCCGTGCAGCGCGCCTTCACCCACCTCTACGAGGACGAGGACCTCCAGCGGGCCCAGGCCCGCATGTGGAAGGTCCTCGCCGAGCGCTTCGAGGACCACCCGGCCGTCTTCGGCTACGACCTGATCAACGAGCCGATGGGCGAGCTGCGGGAGGGCGAGGACCTCGCGACGGGCGCGCGGCGCATCGAGCGGGAGCAGATCACCCCGATGTACAACCGGATCGCGGACGCGATCCGTTCGGTCGACGACGACAACTGGCTCTTCGTCGAGCCGACCCCGATCGTGGGCGAGGGGGTGCCCACCGGGCTCGGCCGCGTCGACGACCCGAAGGTCGTCTACGCCCCGCACTTCTACAACGGCGTCATGGAGGCGGGCGGCGACTACGACCCGGCCGCCCGGTGGATCGAGAACTACGAGGCGGCCGTCACCCTGTACCCGAAGGAGTACAAGGTGCCGGTGCTCGTCGGCGAGTGGGGACCGCTCAACAACGCGCAGCCGAACATGAACCGCTTCTACCGCGAGGCCATGGCCTCCCTCGGCCGCTACAGCTCCGGCTTCGCTGGCTGGGAGTGGTGCTACGGCGGCGGCTACTGCGCGGTGGACGGCGCGGGCGCCTTCCGGCCGAACAAGGAGCTCACCGCCGAGCCGTACGCGGAGGCCGTCGCCGGCACGGTCCGCTCCACCACGTACGACCCCGGGACCGGCGTCTACCGTCTCGCCTACGAGGCCTCCGGCCCCCGCGGCTCCCGCCTCACCGAGCTGTCCGTGCCGCCCGGCGACTGGCGGGTCACCGCCCGGGGCGGCGTGGTGCTCCGCAAGGACAAGGGCAGGGCCTGGGTCGTCGCACCCCCGCGCGCGAAGGTCACGGTCACGGTCACCCGGGGCTGACGGCTCGGCCACGGCTCGGCCACGGCCCGGCCCGTGGCCGGGCCTCGCCGCTCAGTGCTTCCGCAGCGGGTTCAGCACCTCCGTGATCCGGGCCGCCGCCGTCGACAGATGGCGGCGGGCTTCGGTCAGTTGGGTGTCCGTCACGCCGTGGTCGCGGGCCGCGTCGCGGATCTCGTCACGGAAGCGGTCGAGCAGCCGGTCCAGGTCGCGGGCCGGGTGCCCCGTGGGGGTGGCGTCGGCGGCCCACTCGGGTGCTTCGGGTGCTTCGGGTGCCTCGGAGGTCTCGTCGACCTCGGGGGCCTCCGGGGCCTCGGAGCTCGACGGGGCCGCGGGGGCCCCGGCGGCCTTGGCGGAGGCCTCCGACGCCTTCGGGTGGGTCGAGGCCGCGACCAGACCTCCCAGCTGGGCCGTGATGCCCGAGAGACCCTCCCAGACGCCCTTGGGCCAGTCGCCGCGGCCGAAGCGGTCCTGGACCTCCTCCTGGACCTGCTGGGCGATCCGCTGGAACTCCTTCGCCTGGTGGCGGGCCGACTGGGCCTCCGCCTTGGCCTGGCGGGCCTGCTCCTTCCACTCCGCCTTGGCCCGGCGCAGCTCCTCCTTCGCCTCGGCGAACGACGAGCCCTCCGTCGTCCGCGTCCGGCCCGCCGCCGCGCGCATCTCGCTGCGCACCCGGCCCGCCGCGCCCCGCACGTCGTCGCGGATCTCCGCCGCCAGTTCCGAGACCGACTCCCGGATCTCCCGCTCCAGGTCGGTCAGTTCGGCACCCCGGCCGGCGAGCTCGGCGCGGCCCGCGTCCGTGATCGAGTAGACCTTCCGGCCGCCCTCGCTGGCGTGCGTGACGAGCCCCTCGGCCTCCAGCTTGGCCAGTCTCGGGTAGACCGTGCCGGCCGACGGTGCGTAGAGCCCCTGGAAGCGCTCCTCCAGGAGGCGGATCACCTCGTAGCCGTGGCGGGGGGCCTCGTCGAGCAGCTTGAGCAGGTAGAGGCGGAGGCGGCCGTGGGCGAAGACGGGCGGCATGTCAGAGCACCTTTCCGGTCGTGGGGGAGCCCGCGGGGGCGGACTCGGTGGCCGTGGCGTCCTCCGCCCGCTCGGGGCGGCGGAGCAGCGTCAGGGAGCCCGAGACCGTGGTCGCCTTCAGCGTCCCCCGGCCCGAACCGAGGGTGCCGGTGATGGACTTGGTGCCCCACTGCCCGGCCACCCGCAGGTCCTCGAACCCGTTCGTCACGGAACCGCTCGTGGTGCTCGCCTCGACGCGCGCGTCGGCCGGGTGCGGCAGCCGGACCGCCACCTCGCCGGAGACGCTGGTGAGCCGGATGTCGGCCGGCGGGCCGTCGGTGCCGGCCGCCTGGTCGAGGTCGATGACCATGTCCCCGCTGACCGTCTCGGCCTTCACCGAGGCGCTCGCGCCCTCGATCACCGTCACGGAGCCGGTCACGGACGAGATCTTCAGCGCGCCCGTCACCGACTGCGCCTCCAGGTTCCCCGAGACGCTCTCGGCGCGGACCGGTCCGGAGAGCCCGAGGAGCGTCGTGTCGCCCGTGACGCCGCGCACCTCCGTACGCCCTCTGATGCCGGAGACGACCGTCTCCGCGCCGACCGCGCCCACCTCGACGTCGGCGCCCGCGGGGACGGCGACGGAGACGACGGCGCGGCGCCGGTGGCCCTTGCGGTCCAGCCACTGGAGGACGTTCTTCCACTGGAGGTCCTCGTACGTCACGGTCAGCGTCGAGCCGTCCCGCGTCACGATCAGCGGCGGTCCCTCGATCTCGGAGATCTCCACGCGGGCGGAACTCTCGTCCGTGCCCACCACGTTCACCGTGCCGTTGACGATCCGGACCCGCAGGCGCGTCACGGGCTCGGCCGGCGCCAGTTTCGTCGGCTCGGTGACGGACCACTCTTCCATGGTGCTGACCTCCCGTATCGGCAACGCAACATATCGCGACTCTCGAAAACACGATATATCGCGGTGTGGCGAAGTCAACCCTGACTCATCCCTGATACGCGGAGGGCAATCGAGGCCGTACACGGACAAATTGGCTAGCGTGGGGGCCATGAACGCGACATCCGGAACGAGCACCTCGGGCGCGCTGCTGCTCTGCCGCGCCGATCCTTCGACCGTCAGGCCGCCGGCCCAACTCCTGAGGGAGCGCCTGCTCCTGGCCCCGGCGGGCGACGACTGGAGCGTGCTCGTACCGGAGGGGAAGCCCTGGCTGCACGGCGGCGAGCCCGTCGAACAGGTCGTCACCGGCTGGTCCACCGCCCTCGCCGTCTCCGCCGCGACCTGGCCCGTCCTCGCGCTCTGGTGGGACCGCGACCGGGCCGGCATCACGCTCGCCGCGGGCTTCCGCCGCACCGTCGGCTACACCTGGCTCGCCGACGGTACGCCCGTCGGCGAGGACGAGGCCATGCGCACCTTCGCCGCCCGGCTCGCCCTCGACCCGGTCCTCGACATCCAGGCCCTCGAACCGCTCACGAAGCCCGACCCGGACGCCGACGCCCACACCCGGCTCCTCGGAGTCGTCGCGATCCTCGGCCGCATCGGCCTCGACCTGCCGACCGGACTCGTCCCCGGCGACAGCGCCGACCGGCTCCGCTCCGTCGCCCTCTCGCAGGGCGCCGAGCAGCTCGAATGGCCCGGCTGGCGCGATGCCGTCCGGGCGGAGCTCGACATGGTGGAAGAGGGGCCCCTCGGCCCGTACCTGCGCGGCCCCAAGGCCCGTGTCCTGGGCGGGGCGCAGCTCGCGGCGGGCCTGCCGCTGCTGATCTGGGGCATCGGTCGGCGCAGCGGCGGCTGGGCGACGGCGGGGGCGCTGCTCGTCGCGCACGGCGCGCTCGGACTCGCCTACGACCGGCTCAGGGAGAACTGACCGGCTCAGGGAGAACTGACCGGCTGAGGGCGAACCGACCGGCTCACGGGGAACCGGCCGGCCGGGGGAGCGCCGGCCGGTGCTCCCCGCTCGTCGTCACTCGTCGTCGTCCTCGTCGTCGTCCAGGCGGGCCAGCCAGGTCGCGAGGCGCTCGACGGGCACCTCGAAGTCGGGGTTGAGGTCGACGAAGGTCCGCAGCTGCTCGGCGAGCCACTCGAAGGTGACCTCCTCCTCGCCGCGCCGCTTCTCCAGTTCCTCGATGCCACGGTCGGTGAAGTACATGCGATCAGGATAGGTCGTGACCAGGGGCCGCCGTTCCCGTCCCCCGGTCGGCGCTCTGTCCTCTGTCAGTCCCACCGATTAGCCTTCTCCATCATCGTTTCGTGGAGCGGGGGGCCGCTGTGGCACACGGGATCGCTCGAATTCGGCTGGACGACGGCACGCCCGTGTGGGCGCGGATCAGCGAGGCGCAGGAGCTCGACACGGGCGGCGGGTTCCAGGACACCGGCGTCAAGGACAGGGTCGTCTCCATGGCCGGGGGACTCACGGACGTCGTGCGCGGCGTGGTCGGCTCGCTGCGCGCCGGGCTCGACCCGCAGGCGCCGGTCGAGGTCGCCGTCAGTTTCGGGATCGAACTGTCCGCGCAGTCCGGCAAGGTCGTCGGCGTCCTCGCCGACGGCGCCGGCAAGGCGTCCGTGAACGTCTCCCTGACCTGGACGGAACCGGGACCCGCCGCCCCCGGGAGAACCCCGGCGACAGCCCCCGAGACAGCCCCCGAGGGGCGCCCGGCGGCCGATGAGCCCGTATGAGCGCCTTCGACGCTCTCGTGCGCCCCGCACTCGTACGCATCGCGGCCCCGGGGCGCGGGTATGACCCGCTAGGCGACCGGTACTGGGGCACCGGCTTCTTCATCGCCCCCGGCTGGGTGCTGACCTGCGCCCATGTCGTGGCCGAGGGGGGAAGCGCGGTGTGGAGGAGCGAGCCGGTCGTCGGCGTCGTCTGGGAGGACGGCAAGACCACCCGGGAGACCACCGGTGAGGTCGTGCTCGCCCTGCCGCGCCCCGACCGCCCCGAGGACCCGCCGCAGCGGTGGGCCTTCCCCGACATCGCCCTCGTCCGCGTCGCCGGTACGCAGAAGGCGCACTGCGTCCGCCTCAGCGAGCGCCCGGCGGTCTGGCCCGCGACGGTCAGCCTGCACGGCTGGTCCCGCGAGACCGGCGAGCTCGGCATCCGGCACGTCCACGGCACCCTCAACGGCAGCGACGGACAGGCCCTCGTCACCGACGGCGTCATGCCCGTCGAGGGCTGCTCGGGCGGCCCCGTCGTCGACCACGCCCAGGGCGCCGTCGTCGGCCTCAACAAGGGACGCGGCCGGGACGGCGGCGCCGTCGTGCCCGTCACCGCCCTGCGCCGGCTCCACGACCTGCCCGGCGGCGCCGCCATGGGGGAGGCCCTGCGCGCCCACGACCGCTACCACCTCGCCCGCTACCGCTCCCTCGACGACCGCCCCGACTGGACCCGCGCCCAGCTCCTCTTACCCGGCGTCCACGGCACGGGCCCCGGCCTGCGCACCCAGCTCTACGGCCACTTCGCCGAACTCCCCGCGCCCACCGCGCCCGGGGAGATCATGAACCTCATCGACCAGGTCAAGGCCTGGATCAGGGACGACGGCCTCCCGGACGCCCTGGAGGACGACCCGCGCACCTGGAGCGAGGGCGCGGGCCTCCTGCGCGGGCTGCGCGCCCCGCGCCGCGGCGAGGCCCGCGACCTCGACCTCGACGCCGTGCTCCTGTACGCGGCCCACGTCGTCCGCCACCTCGCCGGCCGGTACGGCGAGCGCGCCCGCACCCAGGAGCTCACCCGCTGGATCGTCGACGAGTCCGGCGACGCCGACCGGCACCTCCGGCGCGAGATCGACCGGCTCGTCACGCCCGGCAGGCCGGCGCCCCTCTCCGTACGCGAACCACGCGCGCGTGCCGACGTCCTCCTGGAGATCGACACACCGCGCTACGACCGCCGCTACCCCTGGCGGGTCAAGCTCCTGCTCGACGGGCACACCGTCAGCCCGCTCCACTGCGACGACCGGGGCGTCGAGCGCGCCCGGCTCAGGGAGACCCTCCGCGAACCCCTCGCGGACGCCCTGCGGCGCGGCGACAGCGGAGCCCATCTCGCCGCCGTCGAGGCGGTCCTGCCGCGCGAGCTCTTCGACGAACCCCTCGACACCTGGCGGCTCGAACCGTCCCAGGAGCCCGAGGACGCCTGGTCCGCCACGCTCGGCCAGCGCAGGATCGTCGTCATCCGCGACGCCCGCCGGCACGACCGGGAACCGGCCCCCGAGTGGCGCGACCGCTGGGAGGCGGCCGAGCGCGGGCCACTCCGCGCCGCCCCGCTGCGCGCCGAGGTCCCCGGCGCCGGCCGGGACGCCCACACCGCGCGCGTGCGCCGCGAGACCTGGGCGGAGACGTACGACCGGCTCCGCGAGGCCGGCGGCGGCACCGTTCCCGTCTTCTGCGGCCCGGTCGGCACGGGCGAGGGCCTGATGGCGATGAACGCGGCGCTCACCGCCGGGCACCCGCTCGCCCTCTGGCGCACCGGCGCCCACGACCACGCCGACTGCGAGGAGTTCCACGAGCGGACCCGCAGGCTGCTCGCCAAGGCCGCCACCGCGCAAGGGCTGCGCGGCCCCGTCCGCTCGCTGCGCACGCGCGCGCCCGACCGGGCCGCGCTCGCCTGGGCGGAGTCCCTCGCGGTCCTCTACGACCCGCCCGACCGGCCGCCCCACGGCGGCCGCCTCGAAGTCCCGCCGCTGCTCGGACCGGAGGACGAATGACGGGGGTCCGGGGCGCCGGGCGAAGGGGCCGGATCGTGTGCAGGCAGGCTCCACCGCCGGGCAGTACGGTCGACAGGCCCGGCATCGACACCACAGCCAGGAGGAGTCCATCGTGAACGATTGGCGGATCTACCGTGGTGCCGGTCTTCCGCACGACGAGATTCGGCGCCTGCCCGCCCCGCCGCCCTGGCGCGACTTCTCGGCCGGCGCCGCCGACGACACCCTCGCCGGCTCCGACCGCCGCCTCGGCGTCCGGCGCCGGCTCGTCCAGAACCACCACCCGCGGCCGGCCGAGACCGACGCCGTCAACGCCGCCCTCTATCTGCGGCGGCCGCTCCTCGTCACGGGCAACCCCGGCACCGGGAAGTCCACCCTCGCCCACGCCGTCGCCCACGAGCTGCGCCTCGGCCGCGTGCTGCGCTGGCCCATCGTCAGCCGGACGACCCTCCAGGACGGCCTGTACCGGTACGACGCCATCGGACGCCTCCAGGACGTCCAGCTGGAGCGCGCGCAGACGGGATCGCCCGGCTCCACCGCGGCGGCCCCGGCCGGCATCGGCTCGTACATCCGGCTCGGCCCCCTCGGCACCGCGCTGCTCCCCTCCGAACAGCCCCGCGTGCTGCTCATCGACGAGCTCGACAAGAGCGACCTCGACCTGCCCAACGACCTCCTCAACGCCCTGGAGGAGGGCGAGTTCGCCATCCCCGAGCTGGAGCGGCTCGCCGACCGCGAACCGGTCGTCGAGGTGCTCAGCGACGACGGCCGCAAGGTGCCGGTGTACGGCGGCCGGATCCGCTGCACCACCTTCCCCTTCATCGTCCTCACCTCGAACGGCGAACGGGACTTCCCCGCCGCCCTGTTGCGCCGCTGCATCCGCCTGGAGCTCGAAGCGCCCGGCGAGGAGCAGCTCGGCGCCATGATCGAGGCCCACCTCGGGGCCGACGCGGCGGCGGGGGAGGAGGAGCAGGACATCGTCCGCCGGTTCCTCAACCGCCAGCCCGGCGAGGTGATCGCCACCGACCAGCTGCTCAACGCCCTCTACCTGACCCAGCACGCCTCCCGCGCCGAACGGGTGACCAGGGAGCGCATCGAGGACATGCTCATGCAGCCGCTCGACCAGCCGAGGTGAAGGTCGGATGCACCGGACGGATCTGGAGGACCTCACCCGCAGGCTGAGAGCGGGCGGCCAGGACCCGACCGCGGTGGACATCGCGGACGCGATCTGGCTGGCGGCCTGGCTTCCGGGCGCGTCCGGAGGAAGGGACGCGCGGGACCCGGAGTTCCAGTCCCAGCACGGGGAGCGGGCGGACCCGGAAGTCCGGGCCGCCGACGCCGACGCCGACACGGGCGGCGCCGGGCGCTCCGCCGAGGGGCGGGATCCGGCCACTCCCGGCGCAGAGGGGGAAGGGCACGAGGGTGGTGCGGCGAAGGCCGACTCCGTCTCCCTCGTCACGAGCACCGGAGACGCCACCGGAGACAGTACGGGCGACGGTACTGGCGACGGCACCGGCGGAGCCCGTACCGGGGACCGGGCCGCCGCCCGTCCCTCCCGGGGCGCGACCCTGCCCGTCCGCGCCCCCGGCGCCAACGCGCTCCCCGGACTCCTCGGCCTCCAGAAGGCCCTGCGCCCCCTGCGCGGCTACGCCCTCGTCCCGCACCACCCCGGCGAAGGCACCCTGGACGAGGAGGCCACCGCCGAGCGCAGCGCCGCCGCCGGCATCCTCACCCCCGTCCTGCGCCCGCCGGCCGGCCGCCGCCCCGACATCCAGCTCCTCATGGACACCGGCCCCGCCATGGCCGTCTGGAGCCGCATGGTCGAGGAGCTCCGCCAGGCCTGCCAGCAGTCCGGCGCCTTCCGCGACGTCCAGGTCCACCGCCTGTACGACACGGGCGACGGCCCCCCGCTGGTCACCACCACCTCCGGGGCCGACGGCAGGCCCCGGCTCCGCCCCGTCGACCAGCTCCACGACCCCACGGGCCGCCGCCTCACCCTCGTCGTCAGCGACTGCGTCGGCCCCCTCTGGCAGCGCGGCGCGGCCCAGCGGTTCCTGCGCCAGTGGCCGCGCCGTTCCCCACTGGCCGTGGTCCAGCCCCTGCCCCCGCGCCTGTGGCCGCGTACGGCCCTGCCCGCCGAACCCGGCACCTTCCAGCGCTCCGCGGCCCCCGGCGGACACGCCCGCTTCCGCTCCGACGACGACCCCTGGGGCCCGCCCGTGCCCGGCCGCAGGGCCGTGCCCGTGCTCACCCCCACCCCCGAGGCCTTCGCCTCCTGGGCCCGGCTCCACACCGGCCACGGCGGCGACGCCGTGCGCGGCTGGGCCGCCTGGCTCGACCCCGCGGCCGACCGGCCGCGCGCGCCCCGCACGCCCCGCGCCGCGCGCGCCGACGAGGACCTCCTGCGCGCCTTCCGGGCCAGCGCCTCGCCGGGCGCGGTCCATCTCGCGGTCCATCTCGCGGCGGCCCCGCTGACCCTCCCCGTGATGCAGCTCGTCCAGCGCGCGATGCTGCCCGACACCGGCCCCATGGAGCTGGCCGAGGTCCTCCTGAGCGGTCTCCTGCGCCGACTGCCCGGCCCGACCCCGTACCCCTGCTTCAGCTACTCGCCCGGCGTCCAGCAGCACTTCCTCGGCTCGCTCGACCCGAGCGCCGCCGCCCTCGTCCTCAAACACTGCTCGGCGTACGTGGAGCGCAACTTCGGCCAGGGCACGCGCAACTTCCCGGCCCTCGCCGCCGCCCGCCTCGCCGGTACGGGCACGGGCACGGGCGCCGGTACGGGTGAGGCCGGCACCGGCCACCCGCACGAAGGGGAGCCGGACGGCCTGCCCCTCGTCCCCGGGGCGGCCGAGCCGCCCGAGGCCACCGACGAACCCGTCGGCCCCGAGGGCGCCGAGACCGAGCTCTTCGCCCGCATCCCCGCGCGCGTGCTCCGCTTCTACCACCCCGACCTCATCACCCCCGATCCGCTCACCGAGGCCCGCGGCCTCCTCGTCCAGGGCCGCACCCACGCCGACCCCGCCCTCCTCGCCGGAGCCCGCGAGCGCGCCGAGGCCGCCCTCCCCGCCGCCCCGGTCGAGGCCCGGATCGTCCTCGGCCTCGTCCTGTACGCCGAAGCGGGCACCGCGCTCGCCCGACGGCGCCCCCAGCGGCGCGCCGAACTCCTCGGCCAGGCAGCCGAGATGCTCGCCCACGCCGCCGAACTCGCCCGCCCCGGCGGCGAGCCCTGGGCCGAGGCCCGGCTCGAACTCGCCGCCGTACGCCACGCCCTGTGGCGCGACACCGACGACACCGGCCACCTCGACGCCGCGCTCACCGCCCTCGCCGAGGAGGCCGACCGCTGGCCCGAGACGGCCCGGCACACCCTCCACCTGCGGCGCGGCCGCCTGCTCCTCGCCCGAGGCGACGGCGAGGCGGCCGCCGCCGAGCTCGCCGCCGCGCTCTCGCTCCGGGAGAGCGCCGCCACCCTCCTCGACCTCGCCGACGCCCTGCGCCTCACCGAGGCCGACACGGCCAGGATCGGGGCCGTACTCGACCGCGCGGAGCCGCTCCTCGGCGACGGGCGGGCGCTGCGGCTGCGCTTCACCACCGCCAGGGCCCGGCTGTACGACGCGGCGGGGGACGGGGCGGCAGCCGACGCGGCCTTCGAGGAGGCCACCCTGCTCGCCCCCGGCGAGAGCGACCAGCGCGGCCTGCTCCTGCTCGACTGGGGCGAGTCGCTGCTGCGCCGCGCGGGGGACGGCACGACCGGCGGCAGGGGCACCAGCACCAGCACCAGCACCGGAACCGGCGTCGGCACCGACGCCGAGACCGCCTCCGTGGACCGGGCGGAGGGGGTCCTGCGGGAGGCCCTCACCCGGCTGCCGGCCGACGCGCCCGAGCGGGCGGCGGCGCGGACCCTCATCGGCAGCGTGCTCGCGCTCCGCTTCCACCGCGCCGGATTCCTGCCCGACCTCTTCGAGAGCCGCCACCTCCTCGAACAGGCCGTGCGCGGCACGGACGACCCGGGACCGCGCTCCGAGGCGTGGCTGCAACTGGGGCGGGTGCGGCTGGAGTTGTCCGAGACCGCGCGGGACGGCTCCATCGGCGACGCCCTCGCCGCGTACCGCAGCGCCTGGGACGACGCCCGCGCCGCGTACGGCGACTCCCCGGGCACGGTCACGGGCGCCCGCGCGTTGCACGGACAGGGAGCCGTCCTGTGCCTCATGGGCCGCCCCGCGCTCGCCCGGGCCGCACTGCGGGCCGCCGACGAGCAGTGGCGGCGCCTCACGGGCCGCCTCGTGGACGTGGACTGGGACGACGTGGACCGCACCAAGGCACTGCTGAGGGAGACGGAGGGCGCGACGGGACGGGACTACGGGCGGGGCTCGGCCGAGGAGCGGCGCAGGATCGCGCCGCCGTGGTGGCCGTGGAACGGCGCAGCCGGGTGACCACCTTCGAGCCGCTGGACAACGGGGGCGTGAATGGGCGCAGTTGAATCGAATGGGTTTCCGGTCTCATGGCGTCGGGAAGAACCGCAGCGCCGCTACGACCGTGGGGGACGGGCATCAGTGAGGAGGAGCCGAGAGTGTTCGAGCGTACGGAGTGGGCGACCGGTGCCGGCCCGAGAGCCGGCCGTTCTCCGGAGCTTCCCGATCTCGCGGCCGTCGACCTGTGGACCTTGCGCGTCACGGACGACGCCGCCGTCGGCGCCGAGGTCGAGAGAGTCCTGCGCCACCCCTCGGAGCTGTCCGCCGCCTGGCTCGAGGACTTCACCACGCCCTGACCTCCCGGCACGCCTTGGCCTCTCGGTACGCCCTGACCCGTCGGCGCGCCCAGCTCCCTCGGCACGCGCGCGCCGGAGCGGCGCGCCGACGGGGCCCCGGCCGTGATCGCCGCTCCGCCGCCTCCCGCGGCCTTCGCGGCGCTCGCGTCGACCCGGCCCACCCGCGCGGACGCGGCGTTCCTGCGGTCCGGTGCGCACGCCCGCCGCCTGCTGCTGCTCAAGGCCCTGCTCGTCCGCGTCCGGCGGTGCCGCGCCGAGGTCGCGCCCGAGGTCCTGCGCGGCTTCGAGGAGGCCTGGCTGCTCCTGGAGGGCACCGAGCGGGTCGCCCCCGCCGTGGTCCGCGCCGTCCTCGCCTACCCGACCACCGGATCCTGGCTCGCCGCCGCCCTGACCGAGTCCCCGGGACCCGCCCTCGACCGGCACCTCACCCGCCTGGAACTGATCGCCGCCACCGCCGCCCTCCGCGCCGGCCGGCCCCTCGACCTCACCGTCCAGGCCCCCTCCGGCGCCCTCTCGCTCCCCGGCGTGGGCAGCGCCCTCGTGGCCCCCGGGCCGGTCCGCCTCACCTCGGGCCCCCGGGAGTTACGGCTCCGCACGGACGGTGCGCCGCCCGTCCTCGTCCGCCGCACCGGTACGGGCACGGGGCCCGGCTGGCGCGGCCTGCGCCCCCTGGCCGGCGGCGCCGCCAGGATCGACGACCTCGACCCGTACCGCGTACCGCCCGGCGGCGTCGGCACCCCGGCCCGGCTCGCCGCCGAGCGGCCCGACGTCGACCACACCGCCTGGGCCGGGCACTGGAGCGCCGCCCGCGCGCTGCTCCGCAGGACCGATCCCGCGCGGGCCGCCGAGGTCACCCGGACCGTCGGCGCGCTCGTGCCGCTCGTCCCGCAGGGCCCGCGCTCCGTCGGTGCCACGCTCGGCGTGGCCCCCGGTGCCGTCCTCATGACGCCCTCGGCGGACGCCGCCGACATGGCGGAGACGCTCGTCCACGAGCTGCACCACAGCAAGCTCTCCACCCTCCACGAGCTCGTGCCGCTCTACCGGCCGGGCCGGGGCGGCGGGCGTCCCGTGCTGCACCGGGTCGGCTGGCGCCTGGACGAGCGGCCGGTCGCCGGCGTCTTCCAGGGGACGTACGCGCATCTCGCGCTGGCCGACCTGTGGCGCAGGGCCGCGGACACCACCGGCGTACCGCGCGCGTGGACCACCAGAGCCGCGCAGCAGTTCGACCATGTCCACGATCAGGTGGGCGCGGCGCTCGCACTGCTGCTTGAATCCGATGAACTGACCAACGAGGGCAGGGAGTTCGCGCGTCGAATGAGGCAGCTCCATGCGAGCCTCGGCGCGAGCCCCAGGGTCCGTGGGTAACACTGTGCCCACGGCACATGACACTGCGTTGCGCGTGAGCGGGACGGGAGACGTTACAGATGGCGGAACAGCGGTCGGGCCCCAGCGCGGAGAGCAACGGCGGCAGGGCGACGCCGCCGCACGTCCTGGTGGTCTTCCCCGGATACCACCGGCCCTGGGCGGCCTGGATCAACCAGCGCCTCGAAGCCCACGGCGCGCGCGCCACCCTCCAACGCTGGGACCCGCCCCGCGAAGTCCCCCTGGAGGACGCGCTCGGCGACCTGCTCCTCGCGCGCGGACAGGTCCTCCTCGTCCTCAACGACTGGTTCTTCGAACTCGGCCCCCGCGCGGCGGGCGAATGGAACGACGTCCTGCGCGGCTTCGTCGCCGCCCACGCCGAGCGGTTCGCCGCCGTCAACCTCACCAACCGCCCCCTGCTCCTCGCCACGGCGGTCCTCGAACCCGTCAGCCTCTGGGGCGTCGGCGAGGAGGAGGCCGAGGCGCGGCTGCTCAGCCGCCTCGGCATCGAACCCCGCCGCACCGCCGCCCGCCGCCTCCCGGCCGGCGCCCTCGCCCGCTACCCCGACACCCCGCCCGAGATCTGGGGCGACGTCCCCCGCCGCAACCCCCGCTTCACCGGCCGCGACGACCTCCTCACCAGCCTTCAGGAACGGCTGATGGACGCCGAGCGGGGCAACGCGGCCTGCACCCTGCTCGGCATGTCCGGCATCGGCAAGACCCAGATCGCCGCCGAGTACGCCCACCGCTTCAGCCCCGACTACGACGTCATCTGGTGGGTCAACTCCGACGACCGCAACGTCCAGCGCGACCGCTTCGGCGAGCTCGCCGTCCCGCTCGGCCTCCCCACCGGCCGCGAGCCCGGCGAACGCATCCGCGCCGTACGGGAGGCGCTCCGCCGGGGCGACCCGCACGGCCGCTGGCTCGTCGTCTTCGACGGCTGGGACGACACCGACGGCATCGACGTCATGCTGCCCCAGGGCCCGGGACACGTCCTCATCACCTCCCGCAACCGCGGCTGGCGCGAGCACACCGACGTCCTGGAGATCCCCAGCTTCGACCGCCGCGAGTCCACCGGCTACCTCATGCGCCGCGCCCCGCAGATCAGCGCCGTCGAGGCCGACGAGGTCGCCGCCGAGTTCGGAGACGTACCCCTGCCGCTCGTCCAGGCCGCCGCCTGGCTCGGCGAGTCCGGCATGGACGCCCCCGAGTACCTCCGCATGGTCCGCGAGGGGCGGTACTCCACCGTCGACGAGCCCACCTTCGGCGACGGCATGCCCAACGCCTCCCTCACCTCCTGGTCGATACTGATCAACCGGCTCCGTCGCACCCAGCCGCAGGCCATCGACATCCTCAGCCTGTGCGCCTCCTTCGCCCCCGGACGCATCCCGCTCGGCATCGTCCGCGCCTACCCGCAGGCCCCCCTGCCCGAGGACCTCCGCTGGATGGCCACGGACCTGCCCGCCTGGACCCGCGCCCTCGACACGCTCGTCAACTACTCGGTCCTCACCCGCGAGACCGGCGGCGCCCGCGCCGCCGACGAGGCGGCGCCGCACCAGGAGTCCATCCACATGCACCGCCTGGTCCACGACATCGTGTCCCGGCTCACCGACGGCGAGCACCGCGAATCCCACCGCAAGGCGGTCCGCACCCTGCTCGCCGAGGCCGACCCCGGCAACCCCACCGACAGCCGGTACTGGCCCCGCTACTCCGAACTCCTCCCGCACCTGGAACCCTCCGGAGCCCTCCGCTCCACCGAGCCGCGCATCCAGGTCGCCGTCCTCAACTGCCTCCGCTTCTGCGGCAGCAGCGGCGAGTACAAGACCGGCATCCGGCTCGGCCGGCAGATCCGTGACGAGTGGACGGCCTTCATGGAGCCGCTCGCCCCGCACATGCAGGAGCTCACCGCCCTCGAAGGCGACATCCTCCGCCGCCACGGCCTCTTCCGCGAGGCGTACGACCTCGACCTCGCCCAGCGCGACCGGCTCGCGGCCCACGGCGGCTCCGACGCCCTCGGCGATCTCCAGACCAAGATCTCCATCGCCCGCGACCTGCGCTTCCTCGGCCAGTACCAGGAATCCGAGCGGCTCCAGCGCGAAGCCCTCGACGAGGCCCGGAGCCTGCTCGGCGAGACCCAGTTCCTCACCCTCGTCGCCCGCAACAGCCTCGGCGTCGTCCTGCGCATGCTCGGCCGCTACCAGGAGGCGTACGAGCAGGACACCGACACCCTCGCCCGCTGCGAGGCCGCCCTCCACCCCCACCACGCCACGACGCTCAACTCCAACAACAACGTCGCCCAGGACCTCCGTCTCCTCGGCCGCTACCGCGAGGCCCTCGGCCGCCAGGAGGCCAACGTCCGGCTGCACGTGAAGGTCCTCGGCCCCCAGCACCTCCACACCCTGTACGCGCACAGCCAGCTGGCCCTGTGCCGGCGCAGGGAAGGCGGCCAGCAGGACATCGGCTCCATGATGTCCAGCGTCCTCGACCACCTGGAGCAGGCCTACGGACGCGCGCACTACGTCACGCTCTCGGCGGTCACCAACTACGCCAACTTCCTCCGCGAGCACGGCGACCTCGACCTCGCCCGGGAGCTCATCACCGAGGCCGAGGCCGGCTACCGCGCCCTCCTCGGCCCCGCCCACCCCGTCTCCACGGGTGTCCTCGCCAACACCGCGCTCGTCATGCAGGCGGCCGGCGAGCGGTCCTCCGCCCTCACCATGCTGGAGTCGGCGTTCGCCGGACTCACCGCCTCCCTCGGCTCCGACCACCCGTGGGTCCTGGGCTGCGCCCTCAACGCCACCGCCGCACGCAACTTCAACGGGCGCGTGGTCGAGGCCGCCGAGCTCAGCCGCGACACCCTGCGCCGGGCCCGGCACACCCTCGGCAACGAACACCCCCTGACCCTCTCCTGCCAGGTCGCGCTCGCCACCGACCTGCGCGGCCTGCGCGAGATCGAGGAGGCGGGGAAGCTGGAGGAGGACGCCCTGTCCACCCTCACCAGGACCCTCGGCGCCCAGCACCCGCACACCCTCGCGGCCCGCCAGCGCAACCGGCCGTACTGGGACTTCGAGGCCAACCTGTAGGCGCACCGGAAACGCCGGAGGCCCGGCACCCCGAGGGGGTGCCGGGCCTCCGCACGTATGACCGGTCTATCAGGCCTCGAAGACCTCGTTGACCAGCTGCTGCTGCTCCGCCTGGTGGCGCTTGGCCGAGCCGACCGCCGGGGAGGAGGAGTGCGGACGCGAGATCCGGCGCAGGCGCTCGCCCGCCGGGATGTCCGCGCCGACCGCCAGGTCCAGGTGGTCGATCAGGTTGAGCGCGATGAACGGCCACGCACCCTGGTTCGCCGGCTCCTCCTGCGCCCAGATGTACTTCGCGGCGTTCGGGTACTTGGCGATCTCGGCCTGGAGCTCGGCACCCGGCAGCGGGTACAGGCGCTCCAGACGGATGATCGCGGTCTCCGTGTCGCCACGCTTCTGACGCTCGGCCTCCAGGTCGTAGTAGACCTTGCCGGCGCAGAAGACGACCTTGCGGACGTCGGCCGGGTTGACCGTCTCGTCGCCGATCACCGGGCGGAAGCCGCCGGTGGTGAACTCCTCGACCTTCGACGCCGCCGCCTTCAGACGCAGCATCGACTTCGGGGTGAAGACGATGAGCGGCTTGTGGTGCGGGTTGTGCACCTGCCAGCGCAGGAGGTGGAAGTAGTTCGACGGCAGGGTCGGCATGGCGACCGTCATGTTGTCCTGGGCGCACATCTGGAGGAAGCGCTCCGGGCGCGCGGACGAGTGGTCCGGGCCCTGGCCCTCGTAGCCGTGCGGCAGGAGCAGCGTGACGCCGGAGGTCTGGCCCCACTTCTGCTCGGCCGAGGAGATGAACTCGTCGACGACGGTCTGCGCGCCGTTGACGAAGTCACCGAACTGGGCCTCCCAGATGACCAGGGCGTCCGGGCGGGTCAGCGAGTAGCCGTACTCGAAGCCCATCGCCGCGTACTCGCTGAGCAGCGAGTCGTAGACGTTGTAGTGGGCCTGGTCCTCGGCGAGGTAGAGCAGCGGGGTGTAGTCCTCGCCGGTCTCCTGGTCGACGAGGACCGCGTGGCGCTGGCCGAAGGTGCCGCGGCGGGAGTCCTGGCCCGAGAGACGGACCGGGGTGCCCTCCATCAGCAGGGAGCCGATGGCGAGGGTCTCGCCGAAGCCCCAGTCGATGGTGCCGTCGTCGATGGAGGCCGCGCGGCGCTGCATCTGCGGCATCAGACGCGGGTGGACCGTGATCCGCTCCGGGATGCTGACCTGCGACTCGGCGATCCGCTTCACGACCTCGGCGGAGACCGCGGTGGTGACGGCGACCGGGAACTCGGCCTTGGCGTCCGGGACGGTCGCCGACGCCGGGGCGGCGGTGGCCTCGCGGACCTCCGCGAACACCTTCTCCAGCTGGCCCTGGAAGTCCTGGAGCGCCTGCTCCGCCTCTTCGAGGGTGATGTCACCGCGACCGATGAGCGACTCGGTGTACAGCTTGCGCACCGAACGCTTCTTGTCGATCAGGTTGTACATCTGCGGGTTGGTGAACTGCGGGTTGTCGCCCTCGTTGTGACCGCGGCGGCGGTAGCAGATGAGGTCGATCACGACGTCCTTGTTGAACGTCTGGCGGAACTCGAAGGCGAGCCGCGCGACGCGGACCACGGCCTCCGGGTCGTCGCCGTTCACGTGGAAGATCGGCGCCTCGATCATGCGGGCCACGTCGGTCGCGTACATCGAGGAACGCGAGGACTCCGGGGCGGCGGTGAAGCCGACCTGGTTGTTGATCACGATGTGGACCGTGCCGCCGGTGCGGTAGCCCCGCAGCTGCGACATGTTCAGGGTCTCGGCGACGACACCCTGGCCGGCGAAGGCCGCGTCACCGTGGAGGGCGACGGGCAGGACGGTGAAGTCCGTGCCGCCCTTGTTGATGACGTCCTGCTTGGCGCGGGCGATGCCCTCCAGGACCGGGTCGACCGCCTCCAGGTGGGAGGGGTTGGCGGCCAGGGAGACCTTGATCTGCTCGCCGTCGAGGCCCGTGAAGGTGCCCTCGGCGCCCAGGTGGTACTTGACGTCGCCGGAGCCGTGCATCGACTTCGGGTCGAGGTTGCCCTCGAACTCGCGGAAGATCTGCGCGTACGACTTGCCGACGATGTTCGCGAGGACGTTCAGACGGCCGCGGTGGGCCATGCCGATGACGACCTCGTCGAGGCGCGACTCGGCGGCCGAGTCGATGACCGCGTCGAGCAGCGGGATGACGGACTCGCCGCCCTCCAGGGAGAACCGCTTCTGGCCGACGTACTTCGTCTGCAGGAAGGTCTCGAAGGCCTCCGCCGCGTTGAGGCGGCGCAGGATCCGGAGCTGCTCCTCGCGCTCCACACGGGCGTGCGGGCGCTCGACGCGGTCCTGGATCCACTTGCGCTGCTTCGGGTCCTGGATGTGCATGAACTCGACGCCGGTGGTGCGGCAGTACGAGTCGCGCAGGACGCCGAGGATGTCGCGGAGCTTCATCATCGACTTGCCGGCGAAGCCGCCGACCGCGAACTCCCGCTCCAGGTCCCACAGGGTGAGGCCGTGCTCGGTGATGTCCAGGTCGGGGTGCTTGCGCTGCTTGTACTCCAGCGGGTCGGTGTCGGCCATGACGTGGCCGCGGACCCGGTAGGAGTGGATGAGCTCGAAGACGCGCGCGGCCTTGGTGACGTCGTCGTCGTGCGACGCGTCGATGTCCTTGAGCCAGCGGACCGGCTCGTAGGGGATGCGCAGGGCCTTGAAGATGTCGTCGTAGAAGCCCTCCTCGCCGAGGAGGAAGTTCGCGACGATCCGCAGGAACTCGCCGGAGGCGGCGCCCTGGATGACCCGGTGGTCGTACGTCGAGGTCAGGGTCATGACCTTCGAGATGCCCAGCTTGTTCAGGGTGTCCTGGGACGTGCCCTGGAACTCGGCGGGGTAGTCCATCGAGCCGACGCCCATGATGACCGACTGTCCGGGCATCAGACGCGGCACGGAGTGGACGGTGCCGAGGCCGCCGGGGTTGGTCAGGGAGACCGTGACGCCGGTGAAGTCGTCCATCGACAGCTTGCCCACGCGGGCCCGCTTCACGATGTCCTCGTACGCCTGCCAGAACTCGAAGAAGTTGAGCGTCTCGGCCTTCTTGATGCCCGCGACGACGAGCTGGCGGTCGCCGTTGGGCTTCACCAGGTCGATGGCGAGACCGAAGTTGACGTGCTCCGGCTTGACCAGGGTCGGCTTGCCGTCCTTCTCCGCGAAGGAGTAGTTCATCGACGGCATGGCCTTGATCGCCTGCACCATCGCGTAGCCGATCAGGTGCGTGAAGGAGATCTTCCCGCCCCGGGCGCGCTTCAGGTGGTTGTTGATCACGATCCGGTTGTCGAAGAGCAGCTTCACCGGCACGGCGCGGACGGACGTGGCCGTCGGCACCTCCAGCGAGGCGTTCATGTTCTTCGCGACCGCGGCGGCGGGGCCGCGCAGCGTGATCAGCTCGGGGCCGGCGGGAGCCTCGGCGGCGGGCTTCGCGGCAGCCGGCGCGGCAGCAGGGGGCGCGGCATTGGCCGCTCCTGTGGAGCCGGTGCCTGCACCGGGGGCCTTCACGGGAGCCGGGGCCGGGGCGGCCTTCACGGGAGCCGGAGCCGGGGCCGGGGCCGCGGCGGGAGCCGGGGCGGGCGCGGGGGCCGGAACGACGGCGGGAGCCGAAGGCGCGGCCTGTGCGGGGCCCGCCTGCGGCGCGACCGGCGCGCTCTGCGTGGTGGTGGCGGCCGGGGCGGTCGGGGTCTCCGAGGCCGCTCCCGGCTTGTAGTCGGCGAAGAAGTCCCACCAGGCACGATCGACCGAATTCGGGTCCTGGAGGTACTGCTGGTAGATCTCGTCGACGAGCCACTCATTGGCACCGAAGGCGTTGGCAGGGTTCTGACCCTGCCCGTCTTGGTCGGTCGGGGAGCTCGGGGTACTGGGGGACTGAGACGACACGGCGGCAACCGCCCTCTTCCGCTTCACAAGGTGATGGACAGCGGAAATAAAGGCTACGCCTGTCCGGCCGGGAGGTGCAGGCCGGGCCGTCCAACGTCGCGCAAGTCACACTTGACGGGGTGTTTCGGGGCCGTGAATGGCGGGAAACAACCCTGGTTCCGCATGCGTGAGGGTACGGAAAAGCGCGGGCACGGCCCCCTTCGGCCGCATCCCTGATCGCCCTCCGCTCACGTGCGCGGGGCTCCCGCACACGTACACGCAGAACGTGCACTTCCGGTTCGAACCCTACGTCAATCTCGCGGAGGAAGGCTGCCCGGAAGAGTGACCCGGATGCGGCAGCCCCGTGCTGATTCGGCCACGCCGATCTCGCCACCGTGCAGTTCCACGGCCCAGCGGGCGATCGCGAGGCCGAGGCCGGTGCCGCCGTCGCTGCCCGGACCCTGCCGGTCCGGGGCCTTGCCCCGGTTGAACCGCTCGAAGACCTTGTACCGCTCCGCCTCCGGGATGCCGGGGCCCTCGTCCTCGACCTCCAGCTCCAGCGAGCCCGGGTGGCCGCCGCGCCGGGCCCGTACCGTCACCCGGCCGTGCGGCGGCGAGTGCTTCACCGCGTTGTCGATCAGGTTCGCGAGGACCTGGTGCAACCGCTCCATGTCCGCGTGGGCGATCAGCTCCGGCGGCGACACGTCGAGGCGCAGATGGACGTCCGTGCGGTGGTGGAGTCCCGAGGTCGAGAAGAGACCGCGCTGGGCCGCGGCGAGGTTCGCCTCCCGCAGCACCCCCGACAGATAGGGCCACACCTCGAAACGGCTCACCCGCAGCGCGACGACACCGTTGTCAAGACGTGACAGGTCGAGCAGCGTCTCGACCAGCCGGCCGAGCCGCTCCGTCTGCTTCAGCGCCGACCGCATCGTCTCCGGATCCGCCTCGGACACCCCGTCCACGACGTTCTCCAGGACGGCCCGCAGGGCGGCGATCGGCGTCCGCAGCTCGTGCGAGACGTTCGCCACGAGCTCCTTGCGGTTCCGGTCGACGGCCTCCAGGTCGTCCGCCATCCGGTTGATCGTCCCGGCGAGGTCGCCCAGCTCGTCCCGGCGGTCCGCGCCCCGCACCCGGCGGCTGAAGTCGCCGCGCGAGATCGACCGGGCCACCGTGTTCATCTCGTCCAGCGGCGCGGTCAGCGACTGCGCCACGAACTGGGTGATCAGCAGGGTCGCGATCATCGCGAAGATCGTGATGTACCGGAACTCGGTGGAGGTCCGGATCGCCACCAGGGCGAGGCAGGACGTCAGCAGGACCGCTCCGACGACGAGCGCGCCCAGCTTCGTCTTGACCGAGACGGCGATCCGGCGGCGGCCCCGGGCGCCCGGTCCGGCGGCGGTGCCGGGCCGGGGAGTGCCGGGGCGAGGGGCGCCGGGCCGTCTCCGCCCCTGGGGGAGGCTCACGGCGCCGGGGTCTCCAGCGCGTACCCGACGCCGTGGACCGTACGGATGCGCTCGGCCCCGATCTTCCGGCGCAGCGCCTTGATGTGGCTGTCCACGGTCCGGGTGCCCGAGGCGTCCGCCCAGTCCCAGACCTCGGCGAGGAGCTGCTCGCGGGAGAGGACCGCCCGCGGGGTGCCCGCCAGACAGACGAGGAGGTCGAACTCGGTCGGGGTCAGGTGCACGTCCTCGGAGCGGACCCGGACCCGGCGCTGCGCGTGGTCGATCTCCAGCTCGCCCAGGCGCAGGATGCCGCTGCGCGGGGTGACGGCCGCGAGCGCGGCCCGCTCCACCCGGCGGAGCAGGACGTGGACCCGGGCGGCCAGCTCCCGCATCGAGAACGGCTTGGTCATGTAGTCGTCCGCGCCGACCCCGAGCCCGACCAGCATGTCGGTCTCGTCGTCGCGGGCGGTGAGCATGAGGACCGGGACGGGCCGCTGGGCCTGGACCCTGCGGCAGACCTCCAGGCCGTCGAAGCCCGGGAGCATCACGTCCAGGAGCATGAGGTCCGGCTGCCAGGCCTCGGCGGCGTCGACGGCCGAGGGGCCGTCCGCCGCGGTCTGGACGAGGAAGCCCTCGGCGCGCAGCCGGGCGGAGATCGCTTCCGCGATCGTCGCGTCGTCCTCGACCACCAGGACCCGACGCTGGGCCCCGGGAGTGGCCGCCGCACCGTGGTGATTGGTGTGTGTCTGGTCCATTGCCCCGCCTCGCGTCGCCGATGTCGGTGCAGCAGCCTAGAGGTACCGGCGGCGTCCCGGCTATCCAGGAGTGCTCCCGGGTCCGTCCGGGGGCGGTCAGGGACGTACGGCGAGGTGGACGACGTCGGGGACGCCCCGGGCAACGGGGATCTCTTCGGTCCGTACCCCACGGAATCCGGCATTCCGCAATGAGTCTTCGAAATCGCCGGACGGCCGCGCCGACCACACGGCGAGGACCCCGCCGGGGCTGAGGCGGGCCGCGCAGGCCGCCAACCCCTGCGCGGAGTACAGGTTTTCGTTGTCCTCCGTAACCGTCCAGTCCGGCCCGTTGTCGATGTCCAGGCAGAGGGCGTCGTAGGTGTCGGAACTCGTACGGAGGTACTCCACGAGGTCCGTGTGCAGGATCACGGTCCTCGGGTCGCCGAGCGCGCGCCCGGAGATCGCGGACAGCGGCCCGCTCCGGTGCCAGTCGATGATCGCCTCCTCCCGCTCGGCCACCACGATCCGCCCCCAGCGCGGGTCCGCCGCCGCGTGCGCCAGCGAGAACCCCACCCCGAGGCCGCCGAGAAGGACCGAGGCGCCCGCGCGGGACTCCTCGGGCAGGGCGTCGAGGGCGGCGTCGACGAGGAGCCGTTCCGAGCGCCCGTCGGAGGTGTCCATGAGGAAGGTGCCGTTGGCGATGATCTCGAAGTGGTGCTCCGCGCGGCGGCGCAGCACCACTTCGCCGTACGGCCCTTCGCGGCGGTCGAGGGTCAGGGGGGAGGACGTCGAGGACATGGTCGTACTCCGCTCGTGTCTCGGCCGGCCGGCGGGCTGCCGGCCGGGGTGAACACCTTACGGAGTCGGGCGATCATGGCGCGCGCTTTTCCCGGGGAGTCACGGGCGCGGAGCCCCGTGCCTGACGTACTGCTCGATCCGGTTCAGCTCGCGGCGGGCGTCGACCGGGGAGCCGTACGTCCGGTCCCAGGTGATCGGGGCGACCGTGACGTGGCCCTTCTCGAACAGCCAGGTGGAGTCGGCGTCCTCGCGGGTCTCGGCGCACTCCTCCGCGGCGCCCTCCTCGCAGAAGCCGAGGGCGATGTCGAAGGAGTCGCCGTCGCCGCGCTGCTCGAAGGCGTGGAAGACGACGGCGCCGTCGCCGACCCGGGTCCAGACCGGGGACTTGGCCGGGACGCCCGCGCTCACGTCGGGGTAGTCGACCTTGAGGGCGAACTTCGGGGTCAGCAGACCGCGCTGCTTGAGGCCGGCGACGAACCGGGCGCCGAACTCGGCGTTGGCGCGGTAGTTGCCCCGGGGGAAGGACATCTGGCTCTCGTCGCCCGAGGAGGAGAAGGCGACGGCCGGGACGCCCTGGTCGACGGCGGCGACGGCGGCGCCGACCGTTCCGGAGTCGTTGACGTTGGCGGAGACGTTCGGGCCGGAGTTGATGCCGGTGAGGACCAGGTCGGGGGCCCCGTCCCAGCCGACCTTGGCCTTGAGGCCGCCGCGCAGGGCGAGCTTCACGGTGTCGGCGGGGGTGGCGCTCGGGGTGTCCTTGGCGCAGGGGCCGTCGGAGAGGCAGACGCCGAAGACCGCGCCGTGCGAGGGGGCGCCCGAGCAGTCGTTCTCGTACCCGGCGGGCAGGGCGGTGCGGCGCTGGGCGGTGACGACGCCGCCGTTGGTGACGGCGGTGCCCTTGCCGGACTGGACCTGCCAGGGGGCCATGACGACCACGTCGGCGCCGGCGGCGCACATCGAGCGGCGGAGCTCGTACAGGCCGAGGCCGTCGGAGTTGCTCGCCTTGGCGGCCTGCATCGAGTCGTCGTTGGAGATCAGGATCCGCATCCCGGCGAGGGGCCGGCCCGCGGGGGCGGCGCTGTCGGCGGTGGAGGCGTAGGCGGTGGCGCCGAGGCCGGCGAGCAGCGCGGCGGCGGAGGCCAGGGCGACGTACTTGCGCATGGAGAACCCTTCAGGTGCATGACATGCGGGAGGGGGAAGATCCGGGGCCCGGCCCCCCACGGGCAGGCCCCGGATCTTTCGCGGGGCCTGTCAGGTACCCCGCGGTCTGTGGGCGCGCCGCTACAGCGGCGGGTTCAGCTCAAGCCCGTGGCCGTGCGCGAACACCGGGTCGGCGGTGTCGTTCGGCACGTCAGGACGGGCCGCCTCGACCGCCGCCATCGAGCGCGGCAGCTCGAAGGGCAGCCGCCCCTCGGCCCGCGCGCGGCCGAAGGCCACGTCGAGCAGCGCCTCGTCGCTCGCGCCGAAGTCGGCGATCAGGGCCGCCGCGCCCGCGGCGATCTCCGGCAGGACCGCCGGGCGCTCCAGGTTGACGCAGACGACGGTCGGCACGGCGGCGAGCAGACCGAGGATCCGGCTCAGCTCGGGCTCCGGGAAGGCGAGCGAGCCGGAGTGGAAGAAGGACTCGAAACGGTTGGGGCGCTCCTCGTACGGCGTGCGGAGCCGCAGCACCGCGAGCTCGGCGTCGGCCGGATCGGCGACGACCTCGCCGTACGCCTCCGCCGTCGCCGGGTCGACGTTCTCCACGTACAGCCTCGGCCGCCCGGAGAGCGGGAGCGGGCCGTCGGTGAGGACGGTGAGGGAACGGCGCTGGGCGGCGGCGCCCGCGGCGGTGAAGTCGGCGCGGCCGACGGTCTCCGCGGCCTCGTCGGGGTCGACGTACCGGCGCCCGTCGAAGAGGCCGAGGACGAACTTCTCGCGCAGCAGACGGCGTACGGAGGCGTCGACGCGCTCCTCGGAGATCCGGCCGGAGGCCATCAGCTCCACGATCACCTCGGGGCACTCCTCGCCGCCGAACTGGTCGACGCCCGCGTCCAGCGCCTTCGCGGTGCGCTCGGCGACGCTCAGGTGCTCGACGCCCCAGGCGCGGGCCACGTGCGGCTCGCCGAAGATCTCCGAGTCCGTCAGCAGGCCCCAGTCGGTGCAGACGATGCCGGTGAAGCCGAGCTCCTCACGGAGCAGCCCGGTGATGACGCCCTTGTTGAAGCCGAAGCCGACCTCTTCCCAGTCGGTGCCGATCGGCTGCCCGTAGTACGGCATCATCTGGCGGCAGCCGGCCGCGACCGCGTGCCGGAAGGGCTCCAGGTGGTGCTCCCGCAGGCCGCCCGGGTAGACCTGCTCCTTGCCGTGCGCGAAGTGCGGGTCCTCGCCGTCCTTCTGCGGGCCGCCGCCGGGGAAGTGCTTGACCATCGCGGAGACCGACTCGGTGCCGAGGGTCTCGCCCTGGAGGCCGCGGACGTACGCCTCCACGAGCTCGCCCGTCAGCTTCGCGTCGGAGCCGAAGGTGCCGGACTGGCGGGACCAGCGGGGCTCGGTCGCGAGGTCGATCTGCGGGTGGAGCGCGGTGCGGAAGCCGACGGAGAGGTACTCGCGGCGGACCGTGTCGGCGAAGCGGAAGACGAGCTCCGGGTCGCCGATGGCGGCGAGACCGAGGGCCTCGGGCCAGGCGGAGAAGGCGCCGGCGTTGAAGGAGGCGCCGATGTTCTCGGTGAACGAGTGGCGCGGGTCGGTGGAGAGCGACACGGGGATGCCGAGGCGGGTGGACGCCGCCATCTCCTGGATCGCGTTGTGCCAGAGGGCCATCTCGCGGGCGCCGTAGCTGCCGAGGAGGTTGAAGTGGGTGAGCCGGCGGCCCTCGATGAGCTGCGGGGTGGTGAGCTCGCGGCGCGAGCCGCCGCCCTCCGGCTCGGTCACCGGGGTGCCGTCCGCGTTCATCATCAGCATCGAGTGGAAGAGCTGACCGGCCTTCTCCTCCGGCGTCATCCGGCCGAGGAGGTCCTCGA
This sequence comes from Streptomyces sp. NPDC056144, assembly GCF_042264145.1. Classification (NCBI taxonomy): domain Bacteria; kingdom Bacillati; phylum Actinomycetota; class Actinomycetes; order Kitasatosporales; family Streptomycetaceae; genus Streptomyces; species Streptomyces sp. NPDC056144. Next base: position 276,403 of record NZ_JBHJVF010000003.1, read on the forward strand.
CGCGCTCGTCCACGGAACGGCTGGGGTCCTGGTACGGGTACATGTCAGGGCTCCTGTGGGTGGGGCGCGGTGGCGAGGTCGGTCGGACGGCCACAGGCTAAGCGTGAAAACCGAGTAGGTACTAGGTTTCTGGAATGTGACCTGGGTCACCGGCCGGGGAGGGTCCGGACGGGCCCCGCTAGGGTGAGGTCATGCCGGAGAAGAAGGACCCCGCACCCCGCAAATCCGCAGGCCGGGGCAGCTACGCGGTCGGGGACGCGCGCCGCCTGAAGATCCTGGACACCGCCGTCGACCACTTCGGGCGCTGGGGCTTCCACGCCTCCTCGCTCGCCCGCATCGCCAACGACTGCGGGATCACCCAGGGCGGACTGCTCCACCACTTCCGCAGCAAGGAGGACCTCCTCCTCTCGGTCCTCGCGCAGAGCGAACAGCACGACATGGAGCGCCTGTTCAGCGAGAAGCCGGAGTCGTACGCGGCCTACCTGGAGACCCTCGTCGCCCTGATCGAGGAGAACACCCGGCGCCCCGGCATCGTCCGGATGTTCAACGTCCTCGTGGGCGAGTCCGGCAACCTCGGCCACCCCGCCCACGAGTACTTCAAGGAGCGCTACGCGCGCGTGCTCCGGCACATGGTCGAGCTCCTGGAGGACGGCGTACGGAGCGGGGAACTGCGCCCCGACACCGACTGCCGCGCCGTCGGGCAGGAGCACCTGGCGATCATGGACGGACTCCAGATCCAGTGGGCCCTGGACCCGGAGTCGATGGACATGCCGGCCCGGGTGCGGTCGTACCTGGAACGGCAGTACGCGGGGATCGCGGCGCGCGACTGACGCACGCGCGCCCGAGCCGCCTGGCGGGCCCGAGCCGACTAGGCGCCGTCGCGCCGTGCGCCCCGCCACGCGTACAGCCCCGCGCCGGCCGCCAGGCAGACGATCGCCGCCGCCCACGCCCCGCCCTCCGTCCCGGGGCGCGCCACCCACGCCCACACCCACCGGGCGGTGCCGCCGTCGATGGACCCCGTGGGGGCGGCCACATGGGCCGCGCCGATGACGAGGACGGGCGGGAGCCAGCTCAGCCGGGCACCGAGGAAGACGGCGGAGGCCGCCGCCAGGCCGACGAGACCCAGCGTGTTCCGTACGGCGGCGGGGGCGCCGAACCCCTCCGTGCCCGGCGGCACCACGAGCGCGAACAGGGCGGCGGCGAGGGCGGTCGGCCCGAGGAGATGGGCGGCGCGGTACGGCCACCAGGCCCGTACCGCCGTACGGTCGAGCTCGGCGCCCGGCGCGTACAGGCCGGTCCCGATCGCGCCGGACACGAGCAGCGGACCGAAGACGGCCGTCAGCCGGACGGCCTCCGCGAACTCCGGCCGCGCCCCTGCCCACGTCGTCCCCCAGGCGGCGGCCGCCGCCGTGCAGAGCAGGGCCGCCAGCGTGCCGGGCAGGCCGCGGGAGCGCAGGTAGAGCAGGGGGCCCGTCATGGGACCGGCACCTCCTCGGGAGAGCAGGGGTCGGCCGTCAGATAGCGGGCGAGGTAGGCGCGCCGGGCGTCCGGCGACTTGGCCGTGAGGCGGTCGAGATGCGGCCGGGTGTCGGCGGGGATCCTGATGTAGGGCGGCGCGGGGGCCAGCCACATGACGACGGCTTCGTGGATGGCGTTCGCCCGCTCGTCGGCGGCGCTCGCGATTCCGCCCGGCGGGCAGCTCCGCAGGACCAGGCGCAAAGCCGCCTCGTACCGGAACGCGGCTGGCTGGGTGAGCGGGCCGGGCAGCGGGCTGAACTCGGGCAGCGAGCGATCCCCCGGGCGGGACGCTCCCCCCGGACCGGCCACCCAGCGGGCCGGGGCGCCCGGCACCCCCTGGAGGCGGGCGTTCAGCGGGGCGAGCGCCGCCGACACCGCCGACAGGCGGGCCGCGTCGAGCGCCGACACGCACACCTGCGGCGTACCGGAATCGCAGACCGGCCTGATCAGGGCCGGGTCGGGGCGCCAGGGCCCCTCGTCCGGCGGCAGCCGCAGGATCAGCGTCGCCGCGCCGACCGCCACCGCGAGCGGCACCAGCGCGAGCGGCCGCAGGCGGGCGGGGCGGAGCCCGTACGCGAGGAGCGCGGCGCACGCGAGCCCCGCCGTCCACGCCATGGACACGGGCGCGAACCACCACACCGCGCTGTCCCAGGAGAAACGGTGCTCACCGGCCGGACCCAGCCAGCGCAGGCCGCTCTGCGTGAACGCGCCGAAGGCGATCACCACGTACCCGACGACACCCAGGAGCGGGGCCGTGAGCCGCCACCGGATCGCCCGCCCCGCGACGTGACCGAGGAGGCCGAGGGCGCCGACGGCGACCGCGTCGGCGGCGAGGAGCTCGACGTACACGCGGCCGCCGGAGATGTTCGGCCAGATGCTCACGAGGCAGACGGTGTCGGCGAGCAGCACCCCGGCGACGGGCCAGAGAGCCGACGGGGCGGCGGCGACGAGCAGCCGGCGCAGCGAGGAGCGGGGCACGGACTCCCACAGCTCCGTCGTCCCGCGCCGCCGGTCCCGGCCGCCGTGCCAGCAGCCCGCCGCGAGGGCGAGGGGTCCGGCGACGGCGCCGACGACGAGGTGCAGCTCGTTGGTGGCGTCGGCCCACCGGCCGTGCCAGTACGACAGCATGCGGAACATCCCGATGAGCACGGTGAGCGCCACGGCGACGGCGGTCCAGGGCCCGATGCCGCGCCTGAGCTCGGTGCGGAGGGCGGAGGAGGGAATCGAGGAGGGGATCAGGGTCATCGGAGGGCCTCCGCGCGGTGCCGGCGGTGGGCGCGCAGGGCGGTGGTGTACCCGCGCTCGACGGCACTGGTCGTGGTCTCGGCCGCGTCGTCGGAATCGGCTCCCAGGGAGGAGAGTTCGGCGGTCGTGCCCCGGAAGGCGAGGCGGCCGGCCTCGATCAGGGTCACGTCCGTGCAGGCGGCGGCGACGTCCTCGACGAGGTGGGTGGAGACGACGACCGTGGCCTCCGTGCCCAGCTCGCGGAGCAGGGCGCGGAACTCGACCCGCTGTTCCGGGTCGAGACCGGCCGTCGGTTCGTCGAGCAGGAGCAACTCCGGTTCGTTGACGATGGCCTGGGCGATCCCGGCCCGGCGGACCATGCCGCCGGACAGGGTCTTCATGCGGGCGTCGATCCGGTCGGAGAGCCCGACGCGTTCGACGGCCCGCTCCACGGCGGCCGGGGCGCGGTCGGCCGGCATCTCCTTGAGCCAGGCGACGTACGCGACGAACTCGCGGACCGTGAACGCCGGGTAGTAGCCGAACTCCTGCGGCAGGTAGCCGAGTCGGCGCCGGATGGCCGTACGGTCCCGGTGGTTCGTGGCGTCGCCGCCGAGCAGCTCGACACGGCCGGAGCGGGGCGCGGCGACGGTCGCGAGGACCCGGATGAGGGAGGTCTTTCCGGCGCCGTTGGGTCCGAGGAGGCCGTGGACGCCGGGGGAGAGGGAGAGGTCGAGCGCGTCGAGGGCGACGGTACGGCGGTGCCGGACGGTCAGCCCCGCGACCTTGACGGTGGAGGTGGCGGTGGAGGTGGCGGTGGCGCGGGCGGGAGGCGAGAGGGAGGTCATCGGGTCTCCAGGTGGTCGAAGGAGCGGCGCCGGAGGACGAGCAGGGCCGCGCAGGCGAGTGCGGCGGCGGCCCAGGCGGACTGGGTGGCGGGGCCGGAGAAGTAGCGGAAGAGGTCGACGTCCTCGGGGGCCCCGCCCCCACTGCCGAGGAAGGGGTCCGCCACGGCGAGCAGCCACCCGCCGCCGAGCACGGCGGAGGACGTCCGGCAGCCGATGAACGACCCGAGGGCGAGGGCGGCCAGCGTCAGCGCGAGCCCCGGGAGCAGCCAGGCGGCGGCCCCCGGAGTCCCGGCGGCGGCCGGGAGCAGCGCCCCGCCCAGGGTCAGCAGGGGGACACAGACGGCGAGTACGGCGGCGGTACGGGTGAGCAGCAGGCGCAGACCGCCGGACGGGGTGGCGGCGGCGATCTCGTACAGCGGATCGGCGTGCCGCCCGTACGAGAGCCCGACGCCGAGCAGCGGCAGCGCGGGCGACAGCGCGAGCAGCAGCCCCCTGGCGCCCGGGACCCCGGCCCCGTACCCGAGCCCGAACGCCCCCGCGACGACGAGCACGACGGCCAGGACCCAGGCCCCGCGCAGCGCGGGCCCGACGGCCCACCAGAGCCGGGAGGGGGAGAGGGCGGGGCGGCGGGGGTCTCCCCACGCGGCGGGGCTGCCACCGCGCGGGGAGGCGGTGGCGGTGGCACTGGCGTCGGCACCGGCACCGGCACCGGTGTCGAGGGGGAGGGCGGGCGTGCCGTCGGCGCCGCTCGCGAAGGCGGCAGTGCGGCCGGTCGTGGCGGGGTGCGGGGCGTCCGCCCCGGTCGTGGCGGGGGTGACGGCTTCTGTCTCCCGTGCGGCGGCTCCCGTCGCCCCTGCGGCGGCGGCCTTTCGACCCGCCGCCCCGACCGGTGGTGGCGCGGCGGCGACGGCGCCCAGGACGTGGGCGCGTACCGAGGCCAGGGACGGTCCCGAGCCCCCCGCGCGGACCGCCGCCGAGACGCGGGTCGCGCACGGCGTGCAGCGCTCGACGTGTTTCTCCAGGGACCAGGCGTCCGTCTCGGAGTCGATGCCCTCCGCGTACCGGCGGGCCTGGGCGTCGGTGACGTGCCAGGGGGACGTCATGCGGTGCCTCCCAGGAGGTACGGGCCGGGGCCGAGCGCCGCGCGGAGTTCGCGGCGGGCGCGCAGGGCCCGGGTCTTGACGGTGCCTTCGGGGATGCCGAGAAGGCGGGCGGCCTCGCGGGTCGTCAGGCCGTCGACGACGGTCGCCCGCAGGACCTCGGCGAGTTCGGGCGAGATCCGGTCGAGGGCGGCGCCCACCTCCCCGTACTCCAGACCGGCGAGCACGCGCTCCTCGGCGGAGGGCGCGGGCGCGGCGGGTTCGAGGGGTGCGGCGGAGGCGCGTTCGGAACGCGCGTGGGCGCGCTGGGCGTCGACGAGCCGGCGGGCGGCGATCACCCAGAGCCAGCCCCCGGCCTCGCCGGAACCCCGGTAGCCGTCGGCCGAGCGCCAGACGGTGACGAAGGCGTCCTGGAGGACCTCCCGTACCGTCTCCTCGTCCGGGCAGCGACGGGCGAGCCGCGCGTACAGCCAGCCGGCGTGCCGGTCGTAGAGGGCGGCGAGCGCCTCGGCGTCACCGCGCGCGACCGCGCGCAGCAGCGTCGCGTCGTCGCTCTCGTCTCGCCTCACGGGCCCCCCTGAGGGGCGTAACAGTCTCACGCCCCTCTATCGCCCGTGCGGCCGACCTCGGTTCACGGGGCGGTCGGCGGGCCGCCCTCCGGGAGGGCGTCGAAGACGCGCTGGAGGGCGGGCGGGCGCTCGCGGTCGTCGGTGACGAGGACGCGGTCGCGGTAGGTGAGGGTGTACGTGAATCCGTCGGCGACCGGGGTGCCGGCGGGGCGCTCCGGGACCTCGGCGAGCGCCGGGTCCTCCAGCGCGGCCCGCAGCGCGGCGGCCTCGGTGGGGGTCTGGCGGCCGGTGCGGGGCGGCTTGGCGGCGGAGTGCGAGGTCCAGGCGCCGTCCTCGTGGACGACGAGCCGGTTGCGCACCCCGGCGAAGCCGCCGGTGACGGCCACGTCGACGAGGACGGCGGAGGGCTGGGGTTCGGTGGAGGGGGTGGCCGGCGTGGCGGAGGTCGTCGCCTCCGTCGGCACGACATCGGCGGACACCGGGCCACTCGCGCGCGTGCCCGTGCCCGTGCTCGCGCCCGTGCCCGGCGGGGCGGCCGGGTCGCAGGCGGCGACGCCGCAGGCCAGGACGCCCGCGAGGAGCAGGGCGCCGATGCCCCGCCCCCTCTCCCGTACGCCGTTTCGGGATCCGCGTCCGTCCCTGTCCCCGTCTCCGTGTCCCATGGGTCGAGCATGCCCGCCGGCGGCCCCACGGCGCAGCCCGACGGCGCGATCGGCCGGGCCCGTCCGGTCAGTCTCCCGACCGGACGATCCCCGTCAGCGGCCCCCGGTACCGCCACCCCAGCGACGCGTAGAGCGCGCGGCCGTCCGTGGTCGCCGCGAGGACTCCGGTCGTGGCGCCGGCCTGTGCGGCGGCGGCTTCCAGGGTGAGCATGACGTTGGCGCCGAGGCCGCGCCGTCGGTGCGCGGGGTCGGTCTCGATCTGGTCGGCGACGGCGGTGGTGCCGGTCACGGCGATCTGGCCGCGCGCGGCGAGCGTGCCGTCGGTGGCGAGGACGCGGACGTGGACGACACCGTTCCGGACCTCGACGGTCCGCGCGTACCCCTCGGGCGGCGCCGGGCGCGCGGCCGGGTCCAGCGGTTTGACCATCATGAAGCCCGGGTCGTCGGGGATCGTCCACCCGTCGCCGATCCACCCCGCCACCTCCTCCGGCTCGGCCACCACCTTGAGCCAGCTGTACGGCTCCGTCAGCCGCGCGCACAGCGCGCCGACGGTCGCGGCGTCGGGCGCGGGCAGCACGTGCCGGAGGACGTGCCGGGGCAGGCCGACCCGGACGCTGAACCCCCAGGGCTCGACGACGGCCTCGGGCGTCCCCCGCGAGACGGTCCAGCCGGCCACCCAGGCAGAAGTAATAGCTGCGATGTCCATGGGGGTATTACATCGGCCTGGAGTCCTCTGTGGGGAGGCTGATCGCTCAGAGCGAACGGCGCCGGGGGAACATTCGCGGACTCACATGCATTGAGTCGGTACAGCTCAACTTGATTGATGCTGACGATTGATGCCGACGACCACCGAAGGTCTGCCGGAGACCACCGAAGGGGAGATCATGGCTTCTGAGTCCACGTCCGTGCCGCTCACGCTGCCCGTGCTGCCGCTCGACGACGAGGTCGTGCTGCCCGGCATGGTGGTGCCGCTCGACCTGTCCGACACCGAGGTCCGCGCCGCCGTCGAGGCCGCGCAGGCCGCCGCGCGGAGCGGGGCCGGGAAGCCGCGGGTGCTGCTCGTGCCGCGGGTCGACGGGACCTACGCCGGGATCGGCGTCCTCGGCACCGTCGAGCAGGTCGGACGGCTCTCCGACGGCGACCCCGGCGCGCTCATCCGCGGCCTCGGGCGCGTCCGCATCGGGGCCGGTACGACCGGGCCCGGCGCCGCCCTGTGGGTCGAGGGCGCGACCGTCGAGGAGTCCCTGCCCGATCCGCTGCCCGGCTCCGTGACCGAGCTGGTCAAGGAGTACAAGGCGCTCGCCACCAGCTGGCTCAAGAAGCGCGGCGCCTGGCAGGTCGTCGACCGCGTGCAGCAGATCGACGGGGTCAGCGCCCTCGCCGACAACGCCGGCTACTCGCCCTTCCTCACCGTCGAGCAGAAGGTCGCCCTCCTGGAGGCCGCCGACCCCGTCACCCGCCTCAAGCTGGCCACCGCCCAGCTCCGCGAGCACCTCGCCGAGCAGGACGTCGCCGAGACCATCGCCAAGGACGTCCAGGAAGGCGTCGACAAGCAGCAGCGCGAGTTCCTGCTCCGGCGCCAGCTCGACGCCGTGCGCAAGGAGCTCCGCGACCTGAACGGCGAGGCCGAAGGGGACGAGTCGGACGACTACCGCGCCCGCGTGGAGGCCGCCGACCTGCCCGAGAAGGTCCGCGAGGCGGCCCTCAAGGAGGTCGAGAAGCTGGAGCGCTCCAGCGACCAGTCCCCCGAGGGCTCCTGGATCCGCACCTGGCTCGACACCGTCCTCGAACTGCCCTGGAACGAGCGGACCGAGGACCAGTACGACATCCCCGGCGCCCAGGCGATCCTCGACGCCGAGCACGCGGGCCTCGCGGACGTGAAGGAGCGCATCACCGAATACCTCGCCGTCCGCAAGCGCCGCGCCGACCGCGGCCTCGGCGTCATCGGCGGCCGTCGCGGCGGCGCCGTCCTCGCCCTCGTCGGCCCGCCCGGCGTCGGCAAGACCTCGCTCGGCGAGTCCGTCGCCCACGCCATGGGCCGGAAGTTCGTGCGCGTCGCCCTCGGCGGCGTACGGGACGAGGCCGAGATCCGCGGACACCGGCGTACGTACGTGGGCGCGCTGCCCGGCCGGATCGTGCGGGCGATCAAGGAGGCCGGGTCCATGAACCCGGTGGTCCTGCTCGACGAGATCGACAAGGTGGGCTCCGACTTCCGGGGCGACCCGGCGGCCGCCCTCCTCGAAGTCCTCGACCCGGCGCAGAACCACACCTTCCGCGACCACTACCTGGAGGTCGAACTCGACCTGAGCGACGTCGTGTTCCTCGCGACGGCCAACGTGCTGGAGGCGATCCCCGAGGCCCTCCTCGACCGCATGGAGCTCGTGCGCCTCGACGGCTACACCGAGGACGAGAAGGTCGTCATCGCCCGCGACCACCTGCTCCCGCGCCAGCTGGAGCGGGCCGGCCTGGAGCCGGGAGAGGTCGTCCTGGAGGACGCGTCGCTGCGTAAGCTCGCCGGGGAGTACACCCGGGAGGCGGGCGTCCGCACCCTGGAGCGCGCCATCGCCCGGCTGCTCCGCAAGGTCACCGCGCAGCACGAACTGGGCGACCGCGAGCTGCCGTTCACGGTCACCCCGGACGACCTGCGGGACCTCATCGGCCGGCCGCACCACGTGCCCGAGTCCGCGCAGGACCCGGCCGAGCGGCGCACGGCCGTGCCGGGTGTCGCCACCGGTCTCGCCGTGACCGGGGCGGGCGGTGACGTCCTCTTCGTCGAGGCGTCCCTCGCCGACCCCGAGACCGGCGCCGCCGGGCTCACGCTCACCGGCCAGCTGGGCGACGTGATGAAGGAGTCCGCGCAGATCGCGCTCTCCTTCCTCCGCTCGCACGGCGCGGAGCTGGAACTGCCCGTCACCGGCCTCAAGGACCGCGGCGTGCACATCCACTTCCCGGCGGGCGCGGTCCCGAAGGACGGCCCGAGCGCGGGCGTCACGATGACGACCGCCCTCGCGTCGCTCCTCAGCGGCCGGCTGGTCCGCACGGACGTGGCCATGACCGGCGAGGTCTCCCTCACCGGCCGGGTCCTGCCGATCGGCGGCGTGAAGCAGAAGCTGCTCGCCGCGCACCGGGCGGGCATCACGACGGTCGTGATCCCCAAGCGGAACGAGGCCGACCTGGACGACGTCCCGGCCGAGATCCTGGAGAAGCTGGAGGTCCACCCGGTGACGGACGTCCGCCAGGTCCTGGAGATCGCGCTCGCCCCGGCGGCGGTGCCGGTGGTCGCGGCCGCGTAACTCCCGTACGGCAACGGCGGGGTGCTCCTTCGGGAGCACCCCGCCGTTGTCAGTGGCGGCTGCCATGCTCGTACGCATGAACGACGACGCCTTCTGGGCTCTCATCGACGGGTCGCTCCGCCGTCCCGGCAGCCGGGCGGAGCGGCTGGAGCGGCTGCGGACGGAGCTGCTGCGCCGGCCGGCGGCCGAGAGCGTGGCCTTCCAGGTGCGCCTGGAGGAGGCCTGCGAGACCGCCCGCATACGCCCGCTGTGGGCGGCGGCGAACCGCGTTGAGCGCGGCTCCTGCAGTGACGACGGCTTCCACTACTTCACGCTGTGGCTGGTGGGCCAGGGACGGGAGGTGTACGAGGCGGTCCTCGCCGACGCCGACGCGCTGGCCGACGTGCCCGCGGTGCTGGCCCTCGTCGGACGGCCGGTCGACGACTGGTGTGACCACGAGTGGCCCGAGTGGGAGGAACTCGACTACGTAGCCCAGGACGCCTTCGACGAGCTGACCGGTCAGGAGGACGACGAAGGGGACGAGTTCCTCGACGCCGTCGAGGAACTCGCGGAGGAACGGGAGGGACCGGAGGAGTGGGAGGAGCGGGAAGAGGACGAGGTGCCCTGGGAGGCTCGGCCGGAGGGGTTGGCGATACCCCGGCTCTCCGCCCTCTTCCCGATCGGTACCTCCGCCGCCTGAGGGGACAGGCCTAGGAGGCGGAGGAGTTCCGGCGGCGGCCCAGGAGCAGGGTGCCGGCCGCGAAGGCGGCGAGGCCGCCCGCGCCCGCGAGGGCCAGGGGGAGCGGGGAGGCGGGGGTGCCGGCGGTGTCGGCGGAGAGCGCCGGGGCCTGCTCGTCGCCGCCGTGGCCCGCGTGGCTGACGGTGGAGAGCTCGGCGCCGGCCGCGATCTTCGCCTCGGTCGGAGCCTTCGCCGCGACCGCGGTGGTGCCGCCGAAGGTGACGTCCGAGCAGCTGTAGAAGGCCTCGGGGCTGTCGCTGCGCTGCCACACCTTGTAGACGATGTGGCGGCCGGTGCGGGCCGGGAGGTTGCCGGTGAAGTTGTAGTAGCCGTCCTGCGAGGTGCGGGTGGTGGGGTAGACGGCGACGGGGGTGGAGTCCAGGTCCGACCACTTGAGGGGCTGCGTGGGGTCGAAGCCGGGCTTGGTGATGTAGATCGTCATCGTGCCGGAGTGGGGCGCGGTGACGCGGACCTTGAAGTTGAAGGCTCCGGCGGCGACGGCGGTCGAGGGCCAGTCGGTGCGGGCCCAGTCGAGCGCGCGGTACTTGGCGCGGTTGGCCGAGCAGAGCTTGCCGTCGGGGATGAGCGCCTGGTGGTTCCCGGCGGCGTTGGCGATGTTGACCTCGTTCCAGTCGTAGAGCGGCTGGGTGCCGGAATCGGCGACGAGGTCCTTGCACACCTGCGACTTGGGGGTCTCGGGCCCTTCGGCGTAGCAGGCGGCCACGCGGCTGACGGGGTTGAAGACGGCGCCGTGGGCGCTCGCGGTGGTCGGGGTGAGGCTGACCAGGGCGGCGGCGGCGGACAGGGCGGCGACGCCGGTGGCGGTGCGGCGGGAGGACTGCATGCGGGGGCTCTCTCTCGTGCGTGGGGGAGGACGGGAGTACGGGGGCGAGCAACGCGCGTCGGCGGCACGGAAGTTGAATTCCGGCCGACCGGCGTAGAGCCTCGCATTGGTCCATACCAATCGGCAAGGGGGTGGGCGCGAAAAAGCGGCCCCCCGGGTGCCGCCGCACCCAGGGAGCCGCCGTGGCGCCGTGAACGAACCGCAGGTCAGCCGTTGGCCAGCGCCTGTACGCGCGAGTAGTCGCCGTTGAAGTGGTTGTGGTCGCCGACCGTCGGGCCGGAGGAGGTGTACTGCCAGATCGTGTAGTAGAGCCAGCCGGCCGGGAGTTCGCCGACCTCGGAGGCGTACCGCGCGATCCACAGCGGGTTCGTGGACGAGAAGGCGGCGGAGTTGCCCGTGCACTGCTTCCACCAGCTCGTCGCCGTGTAGATGACCGCGTCGCGGCCCGTCCGGTACTTGTACCGGTTCACGAAGTCCTGGATCCACGCGACCATTCCGGCGGCCGTCTTGCCGTAGCAGGTGGCGCCGTACGGGTTCCACTCGATGTCGAGGACGCCGGGCAGCGTCTTGCCGTCCTTCGACCAGCCGCCGCCGTTGTTGACGAAGTAGTCCGCCTGGGCCGCGCCGCTGGTCGTGTCCGGGGTGGCGAAGTGGTAGGTGCCCCGGATCATGCCGACGTTGTAGGAGCCGTTGTACTGCTGCGCGAAGGAGGTGTTCTTGTAGTACGTGCCCTCCGTCGCCTTCACGTAGGCCCACTTGACCCCGCTGTTCCAGAGGGTGGACCAGGCCACGTTCCCGTTGTGGCTGGACACGTCCACGCCCTCGGTCTGCACGGCGGCGGCGAGGCCCGGGGCTTCGGCTGCGGGCTTTCCGCCCTTGCCGTCGTGTGCGATCACGCCCATGCCCATGGAGGCGGAACCGCGGGCGGGGACGGCCCGCGCCCCCGGGTCCTGGGCGGCGCCGGCGGAACCGGCGAGCGGGAGGAGGAGTGCCAGCGCCGCGAGGGCGGCACCGGCGAGGGTCGTTCCGGATCTGTGCACACGCATCGCGTGCCTCCGAAAGGCTCGGTGGGGGAGTGGTACCGACGGGGAGCGGTACCGACAGTCCTGGGTGTGGACATGTCAGAAAGGACGCTACGCGCGTGGACCCGCCCCGCGAAAGGGGGTCGGGATACCGCCGTTGGTCTACTCCTGCGAAATACTGGAGGAGCTGCGGCGATCGTCCGCGGCAGGGGGAAACTTTCAGCGGCGGGAAGCCGCCCCAACGACGCCTGGGAGGTGCTGACGTGCACGGAAGCGGTACGGGAAGTGAAGGCCGAGGCGCCACGTCGTCGGGCGTCGACCCCGAGTTCCTCGCGCTCGAACGGGAGCTCGCCGTGTTCCTGCGGCGGGCGCGGGCGCAGTCGGGCGAGATGGCGCGGGAGGTGCACCCCGAACTGGAGCCCGCCGCCTACGGGCTCTTCGTGCGGCTCGACGACGCCGGGCCGCAGCGGGCCACCGAGCTCGCCGGGTACTTCGGCGTCGGCAAGGCCACCATGAGCCGCCAGCTGCGGGCCCTGGAGATGCTCGGGCTCGTCGTCCGCGACCCCGACCCCGCCGACGGGCGCGCCTCGCTGGTCCGGCTCACCGACGAGGGCCGCGACCGGTTCCGGCACGTGCGGGACGCGCGCCGCGAGCGGTACGTCCGCAAGCTCGTCGACTGGGACCGGTCGGAGGTCGCCGAACTCGCCCGGCTGCTCCACCACTTCAACGTGCGCTCCGAGGGCTGACGGACCGCCTCAGGGCAGGCGGGGCAGGGACGCGTAGACCGCCGTCGCGTCGTCGTGCGGCTTGCCCCTTCTCCGTACGCCCCTGGCGGCGTCGGCCTCCTCCAGCGCCCGCACCCTGCGCAGCAGGCCCCCCGCGCCCTCCTCGCGCAGGACGCCGAGGCAGGCCGTCCAGTCGCCCGCGCCGAACGTGTCGACCCAGCGGGTCGCCCCGTCCGTGAGCGCCGCCAGGGCCCGCACCTCCGAACGCGGAGTCGTCCCCGTCACCGCCCGTGCCGCGACCTCCGGGTCGGCCGCCGCCGTGAAGAAGCCGCCCTCGGCGTTCCGCAGCCGGTCCGTCGCCTCCACCGAGCGCAGCACCTCGGCCGGCACCCGGTCGAGCCGGTCGTCGAGCACCGCCCGTACCGTCCCGTCCGGCGCCTCCAGGAGGAGTGCCGAGTCGGAGAGGACCAGGTGCTCCACCACGGCCGCGTTCCAGCGGGCGAGGACCACCGTCGCCTGGGGCGTACGCACGTGAGAAAGGTCACAGGTGTCCCGGTGGGCGTCCGCGGTGCGCCGGATTGCCCGCGCCAGGACCCCGGCGAGCGGCATGTCCGGCCGAGAAGCGGACAGTTCGGTCAAAGCCCCGCCCAGCCGCGCGGTGAACCACGGCACCGTGTGCACACAACCGTCATCACCCGCGGGAGGTGTGACGCCGTCGAGGAGGACGAGCGTCCCGCCGTCGCCCGCACCGGGCAGAGCTGCGGCCGCCCAGTCCTCGTTGGGGCGTTCGGGACTGCCGGGGAGGGTGGCGACATCGCTGCGCATGACCACCAGTGTGCCCCGCCCCGCCGCGAGACGCCGGGTTCCTTCACGGCACCTCCAAACGGCCGGAAATGGCCTGTACCAACCCCGCCGGGGCGCCGTGGAGGGCGGAAGCGGGGCCTCCGTCGAGCTGCGGGCGGGCATCCTGCCAAAGCCCGCGCGGAAGATCCAACCGGGGCCCGCGAAGGCCCGTGGCGCCCGGCTCGGGGAGCCGGGCCGGAGTTGTTCGCCAACTCATGAGTGTTGTTCACTCGTTCGGGTGGCGGAGCGGCCGTTGCGCGTCCCCTTCCCAGAACCGCTGGAATGGTCGGAAGCCGTACCAGGGGTGGGGGCGCTCCACGTGACCGGTCGTCACCTCTGCTTTGTGGGCGGACGAGTCAAGGATGCGGACACCGGTGGAGAAGAAGCGGCCTCGGAGCAAGAACGGCACGCGGAGCCAGACCCCCGACGCGACGGCGACCCCGTCCGGGGCCCCCACGGCACCCGTCTCGCCCGCCGGAGCCGCCGCGCCGGCCCCCGGCCGTCCCAAGCGCGTCCGTAACCGCCTCGTCCTCGGCGTCGCCCTCGTCGGCGTCACCGTCCTCGCCGCCGGCGCCCCCGCCGTCCTCGCCGCCTCCACCGATCTCACCGAGACCCAGCGACTGGTCACCCTCGCCGAGCTCGACCGGCAGGCCGTCACCCTCGCGCACTCCCTCGCCGACGAACGCGACGAGGTCGTCGCCTACATCGCCGCCGGCCGCGACCAGCAGTCCGGCGAGGCCAAGGACAAGCGGCAGATCACCGACGCCCGCGCCACCCGCGTCGACCGCCAGATCGACGAGATCCGGCCCGCCGCCGCCCCCGAGCTCCGCCGCGAACTCGCCGGCGTCCCCTCCGTCCGCCGCGCGGCCCTCACCGGCGAGGGCACGGCCCTGGAGGCCCACAAGGCCTACTCGGACGTCATCGCCAAGCTCCAGGCCCTCTCCGAGGAGCTCGCCGAGAAGACCCCGGCCCGCGCCGCCGACGCCGCCCTCACCGAGGCCACCCGCGCCCCCGCCGCCCTCGGCCGCGCCGTCGAACAGGCCTCCGCCACCCGCGGCCTGCTCCTCGCCGCCCTCGCCGTCCCGCAGCCCGCGCCCACCGGCGAGGTCCACTACGACCCCGCCACCGGCACATACCTCCCCGACGAGCCCGAGGGCGCCGCCGAGGCCACCCGCGCCCGCGACGCCCTCGGCGCCGCCGCCCAGCAGGCCCGCGTCCGCGAACTCGCCGCCCTCGGCGACTTCGACCAGGCCGCCGGCACCGCCGCCCGCGACTCGCTCTCCGCCACCGTCGCCGGACCCGAGGTCAAGAACGCCGAACGCTCGCTCGCCACGCTCACCGACCAGCCCCGGCTGACCGAGAAGGAGCGCGAGACCGACCCCGGCGCGCTGGAGGCCACGCTCTCCGCCCGCATCGAGCAGATGCGCGGCGTCGAGTCCGCCCTCGCCACCGAGCGCGTCGAACGCCTCGCCGCCCTCCGCGACGACGACGTCACCGCCCTCGAACTGCGCATCGCCTTCCTCGGCGGCTGCCTGCTCCTCGCGATCGGCGTCTCCACCTACGTCGCCCGCACCCTCACCCGCCCCCTCGCCGTCCTCCGCCTCGGCGCCGCCCGCCTCGCCGGAGCCCCCGAGCCGCAGACGGCGGAGGCGGTCCGCTTCACCGGCCGCAACGACGAGTTCGCGCAGGTCGTCCGCTCCCTCAACACCCTCCACGGCAGGCTCGCCGCCCTCGGCGCGCACACCGAGCGGCTCGACGACGAGCGCGCCGACCTCGCCGCCGCCAAGGACTCCGTCGCCGCCGAGCTCGCCGCCCAGCGCGCCGACCTCCAGGGCCGGGTCGCGCTCCTCACCGCCGACCTCGAACGGCTCCGCGGCACCGTCCACCACACCTTCGTCAACCTCTCGCTCCGCAGCCTCGGCCTCGTCGAGCGCCAGCTCGGCGTCATCGAGAAGCTGGAGGAGCGCGAGCAGGACCCGGACCGCCTCGCCACCCTCTTCAAGCTCGACCACATGGCGACGGTCATGCGCCGCCACAGCGAGAACCTCCTCGTCCTCGCCGGCCACGAGCACGTCCACGGCCACGCCGGGCCCGTCCCGCTCGTCGACGTGCTGCGCGCCGCCGTCAGCGAGATCGAGCGGTACGAGCGGGTCACCATCCAGTCCCTGCCGCCGCACGCCCAGATCGCCGGCTTCGCCGCGGACGACCTGAGCCACCTGATCGCCGAACTCCTGGAGAACGCCACCTCGTTCTCGCCGCCGGACGCCGAGGTCCAGCTCTCCGGCTGGCTCCTGGAGACCGGCGAGGTCGTCCTCTCCGTCCTGGACGCCGGCATCGGCATGACCGAGCCCCGTCTGGCCGAGCTCAACGCGCGCCTCGCCGCCGCCGACCCGGACGCCTTCGAGGGCGAGGGCCTCGGCATGCGCGTGACCGCGCTGCTCGCCGCCCGCCACGGCGTCAGCGTCCAGCTGCGCGAGCAGAAGCCCGGCGGCATCGCGGCGGTCGTGGTCCTGCCGCTGCCGCTGCTGCCGACGACGCCTCCGACGAGCGTCTCGGAGCCGGTACGGGTCGCGGGCGCGGCGCCCGTACTCCACCTGCCCGGCTCGGTGGCCGAGGCCAACTCCAACACCCTGCCGACCCGGGAGCGCGACCCGCTCGTCGAGGCGGCGGAGCGCGCGATCCGCGCGGCGGAGGAGGCCGAGGCGGAGGCCCAGGCCCAGGCCCGGGCGGCCCAGGCCCCTGCCGTGGAGCCCGAGCCGGAGCCCGAGCCCGAGCCTGTGGCCGTGGCGCAGCCGTACGTATCCGAGCCCGAGCCCGAGGCCGTGCCGGAGCCGTACGTCCCCGAGCCCGAGGCGTACGACGAGCTCCCGGCCCCCCGCGAGTCCGTCTCCGAGACCACCCTCCAGGTCCGTCTCCCCGCCCCGCCCCCCGAGCCGGACGCCCACGACCGCGCCGCCGACGAGGCCCAGGCCCCGGTCCAGGCCCCGGCCCAGGCCCAGGCCCAGGCCCCGGTCCAGGCCCCGGCCCAGGCCCAGGCCCAGGCCCAGGCCCAGGCCCCGGTCCAGGCCCCGGCCCCGGCCCAGGCCCAGGCCCCGGCCCAGGCGCCGGAGCCCGGCCCCCGTCCCGCCCAGTGGGAGCGGGTCACCGACAAGGGCCTGCCCAAGCGCACCCCGCGGGTGGTCCGCCAGCCCGGCTCCGCCGTCACCCCGCGCCAGGGCGGCGTCGACGCCGAGGCCCTGCGCCGCCGCCTCGGCGGCTTCCACCAGGGCGCCAAGGCCGGCCGCAGGGACGTCGAGGCGGAGCTCGACGCCACGACGGCCCCGGCTCCGGCCCCGGGCGCGGGCATGGCCCCGGGCGCGGCGGCCCGCATAGCGAGCAGCGACAGCACCGCACGTGCACGTACAGAGGAGTTGACGGGGGACACAGTCGAGGAGGCACGCAGTTGACCGCGACGGGAACGTTCGGACTGAGCACGGAGGCCCGCAACCTGCAATGGCTGCTGGGCAACCTCGTGGAGGAGGTGCCCGGCGTCCGCTCGGTCGCTGTCGTCTCCTCCGACGGACTGATGCTGCTCTCCTCCGACCCGGACGAGCAGCAGGCGGCCGCGACGGCCGCCGCCGAGCCGCCCCGCCCCGAGGGCCCGCGCGGCTCCAGCGCCGACCTGGCCACGATCGTCTCCGGCATCGGCAGCCTCACGGTGGGCGCGGCCCGGCTGATGGACGGCGGCGGGGTCAAGCAGACCATGGTCGCGATGGAGGAGGGCAGCGTCTTCGTCATGTCGATCAGCGACGGTTCGCTGCTCGGCGTGCACGCCACGCCCGACTGCGACATGAGCGTGGTGGCGTACCACATGGCGCTCTTCGTGGGCCGCGCCGGACACGTCCTCACCCCCGAAGTCCGCAGTGAGCTGCGCAAGTCGATGGCCGAGCCGAGGGAGAGCACCCGGTGATACCCGCCGTCACGCCCGCCTTCAAGCTGCCGGTACGGGGAGAGGGGCGCCGCCCCTCCCGCGTACGCCCGTACTCGCTCACCGGCGGCCGCACCCGCTTCGGGCACGTCCTCCTCGTCGAGACCTTCGTGGCCGCGCTCGAAGTGGCCGCCCTCGAAGCGTCGCCCGCGCGCAAGGTCCTGACGGACGGCGGCCCGGCCGCCCGCGGTCTGATGCCGGAGATGCGGGCGATCGTCGCGCTCTGCCGCCGCATGCGGACGGTCGCGGAGATCTCGGCCCTCCTGAAGATGCCGCTGGGCGTCGTCCGGGTGCTGCTCAGCGACCTGGCCGACCAGGGAAAGATCCGTGTGTACGGGACCGGTCACGGCACCGGCCAGCCCGACCGCGCGCTCCTCGAAAGGGTGCTGAGTGGACTCCGTCGTCTCTGACGCCACCGCCGTCTCCGAAACTCCGGCGGTCGCCGGGATCCCGGCCCAGCCCCGCCCGGCACCGGTCGAACCGGACCCCGAGGACGGCGCCCAGGACTGGCAGCTGGACCACACCCGCGCCCCGATCGCGACGAAGATCGTGGTCGCGGGCGGCTTCGGCGTCGGCAAGACCACCTTCGTCCGCGCGGTCTCGGAGATCACCCCGCTCCAGACCGAGGCGCTGATGACCCGGGCGAGCGAGGACACCGACGACCTCACGTCCACGCCGGACAAGCTCACCACCACGGTGGCGATGGACTTCGGCCGGATCACGCTCGACAACGACCTCGTGCTGTACGTCTTCGGCACTCCGGGACAGCAGCGCTTCTGGTTCATGTGGGACGACCTGGTGCGCGGGGCGATCGGCGCGATCGTGCTCGCCGACACGCGGCGGCTCACGGACTGCTTCCCGGCGCTCGACTACTTCGAGAGCTGCGGCCTGCCGTACATCGTGGCCGTCAACCACTTCGAGGGCACGGCGCGCTTCGAGCCGGAGGACGTCCGGGAGGCCCTGACCATCGCCCCCGACGTACCGGTGGTGATCATGGACGCGCGCAAGCGCTACAGCGTCGTCGAGACCCTGCTCTCAATGGTCGCCCACGCGCTCGAAGCCACGCCCGAATAGGCAAGACGCACCACGCACCACGCACACAGGCCAGGAGCACCACCATGCGGAAGATACTCATCGTCGGCGCGGGCCAGTCCGGCCTGCAGCTCGCTCTCGGACTCCAGTCGCAGGGGTACGAGGTCACCCTCATGTCGAACCGGACGGCGGACGAGATCCGCTCCGGCCGGGTCATGTCGACCCAGTGCATGTTCGACACGGCCCTCCAGCACGAGCGGGACCTCGGCCTCAACTTCTGGGAGTCCCAGGCGCCCCGCACCGAGGGCGTCGGCGTCTCGGTCGCCGCGCCGGACACCAGCCGCGCGATCGACTGGGTGGGCAGACTCCGCGGGTACGCGCAGTCCGTGGACCAGCGCGTGAAGATGGCCGGCTGGCTGGACACCTTCGCGCAGCGCGGCGGCCAGCTGGTCATCCACGGCGCGGCCGTCGGCGACCTCGACTACTTCTCCCGCAGCTACGACCTGGTGCTCGTCGCCGCGGGCAAGGGCGAGCTGGTCTCCATGTTCGGCCGGGACGCGGCCCGTTCGCCGTACGCGGAGCCGCAGCGCGCGCTCGCCGTCGCGTACGTCCACGGTCTCGGCCCCCGTCCCGAGCACCCGGAGTTCGACGCGGTCCGCTGCAACCTGGTCCCGGGCGTCGGCGAGCTGTTCGTCATGCCGACCCTGACCCTCGGCGGCCGCGCCGACATCCTCTTCTGGGAGGGGATACCCGGCGGCCCGCTCGACGTCTTCCAGGGCGTCAAGGACCCCTCCGACCACCTGGCGCTGACGCTGGAGCTGATGGAGAAGTTCACGCCCTGGGAGTACGCGCGGGCCACCAAGGTCGAGCTGACCGACGCCGGCGCCACCCTCGCCGGCCGGTACGCGCCGACCGTGCGGAACCCGATCGGCCGCCTCCCCGGCGGCGGTCTCGTCCTCGGTGTCGCCGACGTGGTCGTCGCGAACGACCCGATCACCGGCCAGGGCGCCAACTCGGCCGCCAAGTGCGCCGCCACCTACCTCGCGGCCATCGTCGAGCACGGCGACAAGCCCTTCGACGAGGCGTGGATGCAGGCCACGTTCGACCGCTACTGGGCGACCGCGCGGCACGCCACGACGTGGACGAACGCGATGCTGGGCGCCCCGCCGGAGCACGTCCTCCAGCTCATCGGCGCCGCGGGCGAACTCCAGCCGGTCGCCGACCGCTTCGCGAACGGCTTCGACGACCCGTCGGACTTCGAGAACTTCTTCTTCGACCCGGAGAAGACGGCGGCGTACCTGGCCTCGGTCTCCGGAGCCTGACAAGCCTCTGACCTGCGTCGGAGCGGTTGTCATTGGTGGTTGTTGGTGACCCTCGGGACCCGTTTGACGGCCCAGAGACGGCCCGGCTCCGGGCCCGGGGGAAGCCGCTAGCGCTAGCGGCGCTGCCCGCTAACGTTAGCGGCCCCGCTAGCGCCTGAAGCGGCTGTGAGCAGCGTGTTAGCCGTTAGCGCCCACCTTCGGAATCTGCTTCGTTGGAGGATAGACAGGGCGGCACCGGCCACCGGCCGCGCGTCAGGGCGAAGAGTCAGAAGGGCCGCCCTGACGAGCGGACGTCTTTCCGGCCGCCCATGGAGCTGGTTGGCGCGGGCGTGTTGGCGGTGGGTGGTCCGCTCAGTCAGCGGTTGAGTGGGGTGGAGCGCAGTCATACTTCTCGGCGTGAGAGCGAAAATGAAGAAGCTGGCGTGGCGTACGCTCCTGGTCCTCCTGTCAGTTGGGGCGCTCATCGGTCTTGGTCTGCTGCTTTTGCGGGGGCCCTGGTGGTTTGATGGGGACCACCTCCTAGACAAGAATCTCCAACCCGCCGCCGGCGTAGTCGTTACTGGCTTCCGGACTACGCTCGTTGCTCTGGGTGTGGCTGTCACGGCTGGGATCGGCTTGGTCTACACGCATCGGAACTTCGAGCACACCCGCGAAAAGGACCGCGAGCAAGCGGAGATGACCCGCGAGGGTCAAGTCACGGGTCGCTACGTCGAAGCGATCAAGCTGTTGGCGGCACGGGACTCTGCGGAGGAGGGTCCAAGGGTCATGGAGCGCTTGGGCGGGATCTACGCACTTGAACGGATCATGCGCGACTCTGAGAAGGATCACGACACGGTGGTGCAGGTGCTCGCAGCCTTCGTGCGCCAGCAAGCGGCATTGCCAGACCCCGATCTCCCAGACCCGGGCGACCAAATCCCCCGCCCGGGGCCGAAGGAGGATGTCCAGGCAGCGCTCAGGGTCCTCGGCCGGCGCCCGAACAGGGTGGAATCACAGCGGCTGGACCTGTCATTCACCGCTCTCTGGCGCGTCGACCTGTCTGGTGCTCGACTTGAAGGCGCCGACCTCTTTGGGGCTGAGCTCCACCATGCAGATCTCAGGTACACGGATCTGAAGGGGGCGGAACTTGGAGCTGTAGAGCTCGAGGACGCGGAACTTGCGCATGCCGATCTTAGGGGGGCAAACCTCGCAGGTAGGCTCAACATCGCCGCAAAGCTGGAAGTGGATCAGCTACTGCAAGCAGTATTCGACAAGCACACAAAGCTGCCGCTTCACCTTGCTCACAAGCCGGAAGTGAAAAAGGCGCTTGAGGCGTAGCGATGCCATGCGTGCGCGCGGAGGGTCAACTCGCCTTGCCTTGTCGCATGTCGCTGCACAGGGCAGCGGCCCTTTGCAGCACATCGAGCGGGCACGTGGCTTTTCAAGGGGCGGGGACGGCGGTGCGCACCCTCGGTCCCCCGCCCTTGAAAAGCCTCCCGTGCCTCTCTTGCTAGAGAGTTGAGAGAAAACAGCGTCCGCAGCGTCCGCAAGCCGCCCGGCGCACCCTCTGACCTGCGCTTTCACTGTGGACGCTAAACAAACTGTTTAGCGTCCGCTAGCGTCCGCAGCGTCCGCACGACCCGCTCCCCTCTAAGAGCGTTGTTGCAGGTCAGGGTGCTCTTAGGGGGGGAGAGGGTGCGGACGCTGAACCCTCCGAGGGCCCGCACAAGCAAGAGGAGCACGCCGCGCCGGGTGCTCCTCTTGCTTGTGCAGTCGCTGGACGCTCCGACGGCCGGCCGACCCGGACGAAGAATCCACCCGGGCGCGGCCGGGTGGGCTCTTCCGTGGGAT
The DNA here is from genome assembly GCF_042264145.1 of Streptomyces sp. NPDC056144. Taxonomy (NCBI): domain Bacteria; kingdom Bacillati; phylum Actinomycetota; class Actinomycetes; order Kitasatosporales; family Streptomycetaceae; genus Streptomyces; species Streptomyces sp. NPDC056144. The sequence continues at coordinate 297,914 of NZ_JBHJVF010000003.1, forward strand.
GTCGTGCCGACCCGAACTTGTCGTGCCCCTTGTCTTGTCGCTTGTCTTGTCGCTTGTCGCCCCGCAGGCCAGAGTGCCCTGGGCGGCGCCAAGGCCGGCGAGCGGGTGCCCGGGCAGGGTGACAAGACAAGCGACAAGGCGAGGAGCGCATGTCAGCCCGCTCCTGATGGCGATTGCCGCAGCGCGAGCGGAGAGAGCTGCCATAGGTCGCATGCCCGCAGGGCACCCCGTCTTCGATCTCTCTCCGATCGGAACACCGGGCCTGACAGCCGCCTGACGTCTGACACCGTCACGGGTCCCTGACACCCAAACCCTTAGGCGAACGCGGGTGTCACGCACTCTGACACCCCGCGTGACACTGCCTTGACACCCGCGCATGACGCCTCCTGACACCACAGCGCCCCTGCTAGGCCTAGCAGTCGTTGCCGCTAGGTCTAGCAGGGGCGCTAGCAGTCGAATGGGCTCCTGACCTGGGATCTAGCGTCTAGCACTCAGATTTCAGCCCAGCCCCTTCGAGCGCTTTCAGCACTGAATCAGGCTCACCGCTGTAGAGGATGTGCGGCTCCCCGGCCTGAGGGGGGACGAACCGAGTCCGGTAGCGGGCCAGGTCGTTCTCCGAGAAGTAGATCGAGTTCGGATCAGCTTCGTGCTGAGCGTTCCTCTGGCTCACCCGCGACCAGAGTTCCTCATGACTTGCTTCCAGGTAGACCAGCAGCGGCAGGGCACCGGCGTCCGTGGCGATCGCCATCCACCGGGCTCGGTCGTCGGGGGTCCAGAATCCGTGGTCAACCACCACGTTGCGGCCGGCCCGGAGGTGGTCACAGAGCTCCACGGCAATCTCTTCGAGTACCGGGCGCTCCAGGGTCGGGAACGTGCCCCGCGGGAAGTCGACGCCATACACGCCGTGGCGGCGGAACATCTCCTCGTCCGGGCACAGCCGGACGAACCCGCGAGCCGTAAGCGTGCGGGAGAGCGTCGTCTTGCCCGAGCCCGGAAGCCCCGCCATGAGCACGCAGAAGGGCCGCACGGCCTGGTCCGCCGTCACTGCGTGAGCTCCGATTCCGTGAGCCATGTCCGGCCAGGGCCGCCAAGATCCACGCCGTACTCCACGACGTGATCCCCGCTGTCGACGAACTTCGCGGTCATCACGACCACCGGTTCCGTAGGCGGGTTTGTGGGGTCCAGCTCCAGGAGCTCCGCGTCCGCTGGCGTCAGCAGTCGGGCCGATGCCGTGTCGATCCGGCGGGTGATCGGCCGCCCCGTGGCCTGGGCGATGAGCTGGAGGGACGTTCCACCGGACAGACGCGCGCTCTCCGCCAGCTGGGGGACGAGCTTCCCGTACTGCACCGGGATCCACGACGTGGAGTGCGCGACGATGCCGTGCCGGTCGCGGTAGACGCGGCTACGGCGGATCACGTCCGCGCCGGACTCGATGTCGAGCACCTGCGCCACGTCGGCCGGCGCCGGGACCACGGCCGCTACGTGGGAGTCGGATCGTTCGCCCGCTCCCCAACTCGACCCGCTTCGGCGGCCTCGGTCCTGGCGCTGCGCGCCGGAGGACATGGGGGCCGGGCGGTCGATTACCTCGGTGCCGATGCCGTGGATTCCCCGGATGAGCCCGTCTGTGCGGAGCTTCCGGAGCGCCTTCTCGGCCGTCGCGGTGCTGACGCTCCACTCCTGGGAGAGCGCCTTGATGCTGGGCAGAAGCTCGCCCGGCTGCAGCTGGCCGGACGTGATCATTTCCTCGTAGTGCGCGGCGATCCGTGCGTACGGCGCCCGATGGCCGGCCTGATCCGACACCACGTCAACTCCCTTGCTCATTGGATGCGTTCCCTAGCGTACCGCTTGACACCCTAGGGTGCCCTAGGGAACCTTAGGGATGTGCCTGCCGGTCGGATCGATCGGAACGGGTACGGCTCCCTGCATGGGGGCTGAGGCATGGAAACGTCCTGGTCAGTGGCCTAGGACGAAACAGGGAGCGGCTCCCTACCGCCAAGCAGATAGCCGCTCCCCGACCCACGAAGGGGTACTCCCATGATGCCTGGATCGAACGAGACCGCGTTACTGGTTCGGCCTTCTGTGGCCGTTGTGGAGCTGACCGGGGATGAGCGCGTGGTGGCGCTGTACGTCTCGGACATGCCCGACCGGTTCCGCGCCAGCTCCGTGGACAAGTCGCAGGTGGCCGCCTGGATCGTGCAGGGCGCCGAGCGCATCGGCCTGGAGGAGCTGCGCCGTGAGGCGGCGTTCTTCTACGGGCACCGGCTGCTGGAAATGAGCCGCGTCGTGCCGGTGGACGTGCAGGCCCGGCACGAGCAGCGATTCCCGAAGGCTCGCCGCCTGGAGAAGGCGGAGTCGCTGGCCGCCGCCACGAAGATGCCGACCTGGATGCCGATGACGCCGCAGGCCATGGCCCGGAACTCGGCCGCCGAGGTCGAGGGCGGGTGCCCGTGCCGGGGTACCCGGTCCATCAAGCTCGGCCGCGCGTTCTCCCTGATCTGCCCGGTCCACGGCCGTGCCACCGCACACCAGAACCGTGCGGGGGTGGCGCTGTGACGATCGCGCCCGAGTCCCCCATGAACCTCCCCGCCCCGATGCCGGCCGAGGGGAACCTGCGGCTGGCGGCGGCCATCGTCGAGGCCGATCTGACCTACGCCGAACTCGCCGAGCAGCTCCAGGTGGACCCGAAGACCGTGGAGCGGTGGGTGAACGAGCCCGGACGCCGCCCCTACGCCCGTCACGCCCACGCCGTCGCCCGCGTCCTGGGGACGACGGTGTGGGACCTGTGGCCCGCCATGCGGCCGAAGGAGCTGTCCCTGCAGGCGCCGTCCGTGGTGCCGGTGCCGCCAGTCCTGCTGACGGCCGCCCGGGACGCGCTGAGCCGGGTCGAGAACCTCGACCTCGGCACGGCGAGCCCGACCGCCATGGCCATGCACCTGGGCTCCCTGTCCGCCGCGCTGCGGACCGTGCTCGACCTGGTCGACGTCTCCGGGGTGACTGGGTGAGCCTGCACGCCTCTCCACGGCTCAACGCCGCCCGTCGTCGCAGCCGCAAGGCTCAGCTCGCGGCCCGCGACGGCTGGCGGTGCGCCTACTGTCGGCACCGCTTCCGCGACCTGCGCGACGCGACCATGGACCACGTCGTCCCCTACTCGATCTACCGGACGTGGTCCGCGAATGCCCTCGTGCTCGCCTGCCATCCCTGCAACCACGCCAAGGCCGACCGGCTGTTCCTCTCGCTCGCCCTGTTGCTGGTGTGGTCGACCGACCCGGCGTTCACGGGTGTTCAGCCGACTGGCGACCCGACCGACCCGACGTCCCCCGCGCCCGACTCGGAGTCGAGCCGGTTCGGCCCGGACCAGGTCGACTGGCTGATGCTCGCACGGATCGTTCACGCCTGTTCATCGGCCGCGCGGTCTACCCCTGACCAGGCAAAGCATCGCGAACCGGCCGAGCGTCGCGTGCGGGTCGGTCGACTCGACCACGGGCGGCGTACGGCCCGGATGAACACCTGTGAGCAGTCGACCGATCGAGGGGTGAGCGCGTGAACAGCACCACCAAGCCGGTGAACGGAACCGCCCGACCGACCGGCCCCGACCGGTCGACCGACCCGGCGCCCGTGAACACCGGACAGTCGGCCGTGAACACCGGACGGGCGTCCGTGAACAAGCGCCCGCCGGCCGACGACGGGGGCAAGAAGCCATCGGCCGCCGTGCGGCTGGTCGCCCTCGCCCGGGAGCGGTACCGGTTCGTCGTGTCGACCGACGGCCGCCCCTACGCGGTCGCGATCGACGGCCCGAACATCGCCCTGCCCCTGCGCGGCCGGTCCGGCGTCCGCCAGCGGCTCGCCCGCCTGTACGCGGAGACGTTCGACGGGGACGTGGCCTCGCAGTCCGCGCTCGCGGACGCCATGACCGTGCTGGAGGGGATCGCGGAGTCGGACGACCCGGTGCAGGTGCACCTGCGGGTCGGGCATGACGACGCGGGGACGATCGTGGTCGACCTCGGCACCGCCGACGGCCGCGCCGTGACCGTGTCGGCCGGCGGCTGGCACGTCGTGGAGCGTTCCCCGGTCCTGTTCCGCCGGTCCGGGGCCATGGCGCCGATGCCCGCGCCGGTCCTGCTCGGGGACGGGCTGTCGATGCTCCACAGCCTGCTGAACATGGACGAGTCCGCGTTCCGGCAGCTCGTGGTGTGGCTGGTTGCCGCGTGGATGCCGTCCATCCCCCACCCCGTCCTGACGTTCAAGGGCGAGCAGGGCACGGGGAAGTCGGCCGCCGCGCAGATGATGGTCAACCTGGTCGATCCCTCCCCGGCCGCGAAGCGCTCCCAGCCGAGGGATCACAAGGCGTGGGCGACGCAGGCGTTCAGTTCGTGGGCGCTGTGCCTGGACAACATCTCCACGCTGCCTCAGTGGCTCTCCGACACCCTGTGCAAGGCCGTGACCGGGGACGGGATCGTGGACCGTGCCCTCTACACCGACGACGACGTCGTGGTCCTCTCCTTCCGCCGGGTCCTGGCGATGACGACGATCGACGCCGGAGCCCTCGCGGGGGACCTGGCCGAGCGGCTGCTCATGCTGGAGCTCCAGATGATCGAGCCGGAGCAGCGCCGCACCGAGGAGGAGTTGGCGACGGCGTTCGAGACGATCCGGCCGGCCGTCCTCGGCTCGCTCTTCGACCTCCTCGCCACCGTCCTCGCCGTCCTGCCCGACGTGAAGCTGGCCTCCATGCCCCGCATGGCCGACTTCGCCCGGATCCTCGCAGCGGTCGACCAGGTGATGGAGTGGACGACCCTGGACGACTACCTTGCCGCGTCCGCGAACGTCGCCGGAGACGCCCTGGAGGGCGACCCGTTCGGCTCCGCGCTCGCGGCCCTGGTCGAGGAGTGCGGGACCTGGACCGGCACGGCCGCCATGCTCCTGGAGCACGTCCAGCCGCCTGGCGGCATTCGGCCGCCGTCCTGGCCCAAGGACGCCACTCGCGCCGGAGGGAAGGTGAAGCGCCTCGCCCCTCTCCTGCGGTCGATCGGGATCACGGTGGACGACACGCAACGTAGCCGGGACCGGCACCGCCACAAGCTCCTCGTGCTCGCCCGGGCCGACCTCTCCGACGAGGCAGCGTCCGCAGCGTCCGCACCCCCGACCGGCCCTCTCTGGCCCGACGTGCCCCCAATCGGACAGGGCCACAGGGTCCCTGACCAGTACTGACGCCGCCGGACCGGGCCGCACACCAGCGGCCCGGACACGGCCGGAGCTGCGGACGCTACAGCCGTCCAGCGCCCGCAGCGTCCACACCAGCGTCCGCACCCCTCACCGCCTCTGACCTGCACGAACGAAGGCGTGCGGACGCTGGGGCGCTGCGGACGCTGAAATGCACCACATCTCTAGGACGGCGACCGGCACCACTCCCACCCCGCCCCGCGACGGACACGAGGAGTCACCCCACCCCATGGTCAGCAAGCCGATCGAGACCCTCCGCGCCGGACTCCCGGACCGCTACTTCACCCCCGAGGACATCGCCGCGATGTTCTGCGTCCCCATCGAGACCGTCTATCACTGGCGCAAGCAGCGCACCGGCCCGCCCGGCTTCCGCGTCGGCCGCCACGTCCGCTACGACCCCGCCGCCGTCCGCACCTGGGTCCAGCACCAGGAAGCCGCCGACACCGCCGCCTGACTCTGCCGGCCGAGCGGGAGGTAGGGCCCCCTCCCGCTACCCGTCACGGCGTCACACCCCCGTCACACCCCACCGTCACACCCCCTGCCGAGACCGCTCGGGTAGAGGGAGCCCTTTACCCCGGTAGAGGGGGCGGCAAAGGCCACTGACCTGCGAGGTAAGGCAGGTATAGGGGGAGGCGTCACGGCCGTCACGGACCCCCGTCACACCCGTGACGCCACCCGTGACGCGGGTGTGACTCCGTCCGTCACGGCCGTCCGCTCGGGGCCGCTCGTGTGGCTGTCGCCCGGGATTCGAACCCGGGGTTCCGCAGCCGGGCGAACCGGCGTACGGAGTCCTCGGCCGCTAGACGACGACAACCGCGCGCAGCCTACCCAGTCAGGGAGGCAGGGAGAACTCCCTGACCGCCTCCCTGAACCGCCTCCCTGCCGGTGACCTGCTCAAACCCTCCGCCAGGGAGGCAGGGAGGCACCCTCCTCGACCACCCCGAACCCCTCCACAACCACTTCCACGGCACCCCCATGCCTCCCTCCCTGAGGGCAGGCACACCACCACCGAGAGGAAACAGCCCACATGGCTGGCCACGTCCAGGACCGCTGGTACAAGACCGAGATCGACGACGACGGGAACGAGCGCCGCACCAAGACCGATCGGTATGGCACCGGCCTCCGCTACCGCGCCCGCTACATCGGCCCCGACGGCACCGAGAAGTCGAAGTCGTTCCCGGACCGCAAGAAGCGCCTCGCCGAGGAGTGGCTCACCCTGATCGAGGCGGACATGTCCCGGGGGCAGTACGTGGACCCGAGGGCGGCCAAGACCACGTTCCAGCAGTTCACCGAGAAGTGGCTCAAGTCCCACGGCGTGGACCCGAGGACGCTCGAATCCATGACGTCGCAGCTCAAGCTCCACGCGTTCCCTCACATCGGCTCGCGGCCTCTCGGTTCGTTCCAGCCGAGTCACATCCGGGAGTGGGTGGCGGTACTCGAATCGACCGTGACGGGGTCGTACGGGCGGGCCATCTACGCGAACGTGCGGGCCGCGTTCAGTGCGGCCGTGGACGACGGCCACCTGAGCCGGAACCCCTTCTCCGCAGGTTCCGTTCGGCCGCCGGCCATCGACGCGAAGCGCGTCCTTCCCTGGACGGCCGAGAGGGTGTTCGCGGTCAGGCAGGCCATGCCTGAGCGGTACCGCGCCATGGTCGACTTGGGCGCTGGGTGCGGACTGCGACAGGGGGAGATCCTGGGCGTAGCCGTGGATGCGATCGACTTCGAGGCCGAGACACTGCACATCGGGCAGCAGCTCAAGCTCAGCAGGAGCAAGCCGGTATTCGCCCTCCCCAAGGGCGGGAAGGTTCGCGATGTGCCGCTGCCCGGACCCGTCGCCGATGTCCTGCGGGCCCACATGAAGCAGCACCCGCCGGTGGAGATCACCCTCCCTTGGAGGACGACTGACGGACCGAAGGTGACCAGGCGCCTCATCTTCCTGGCCCCGGGCGGCAACCACGTCTGGCGTACGTCGCTGAACGAGGAGGCGTGGAAGCCTGCTCTTGTCACGGCTGGCGTCATCGCCCCGCCGGAGACCAAAGAGGACCGGCACGCCGCTGCCCGCGAGCATGGGATGCACGCGCTGAGGCACTTCTGCGCCTCCGCCCTCCTGGACGGAGGGGAGAACATCAAGGCCGTCAGTGAGTACCTTGGGCACAGCAACGCGGCCCTGACGCTCCGGATCTACGCCCACCTCATGCCGAGCAGTCAGGAGCGCACCCGGAGCGCCATCGCGAGCGTCTACGAATCGGCCGCCTTCGAGGTGTGACGACCTCGTGTCGTCCCGCCCAAGTGCCCCCAGCCTCTCGTGTGCTTGATGAGGAGCGGCTGGGGAAGCGGCACTCCGGTTCGCTGCTGCCGGTAGGTCGTGACTACCCGGCACCACCCTGCTTCCACTGCAGGTACAGGGTGGCCAGGGCTATCAGGAGGCTGATCACGGCTGCTCCAGCCCCGATCCAATCGGGGCGCGTCCAGGGAGGAGGCGTGCGGATTCTCATGGGTGTACTATTCTTCCCGGTGCACTCTCCTGTGCATCGGGTTGGCTCTTTCATGTGAACCTCCTGGTGAGCGTGAAGAGTTAGCTGAAGAGTCCGTGCGCACTCGGCCAAGAGTGGAGCGCAGCGGGCTCTTTTCGCATGCCTAAAGGCGAACCCTAGTGCAGGTCGGCCCAATCGCTCTCGGTTGAACCGAAGTTGAGTTGGCGGTCCAAAGCAGGGTGTGGAGGCGCCATCGCGAGCGTCTACGAAGCGGCCCGGTTCCAGCTCCGACGGCCCACAGGCGGCCCACGGCCCCGCTCGGGCGCCCCAGTTGACGGAAACCTGCTGGTAGAGCCCGTGCAGGGCCGATCGGTGTTTTCTCCGACCCGGAGAAGACGGCGGCGTACCTCGCGGAGGTCGCGGGCGCCGGTGCCGATGCCGGTACCAGCGCCGGTGCCGTGCCGGAGGCCCCCGCTCCGTAAAAGAATCGATTCAGCGCCAGGAGTGTTCGAGAATCCCCGCATGTCCCTCTCGAACACCCTGGCCCTCGTCGACGCCGACCTCGCCGCCGGACGCGTCCCCATGGCGCGCCAGCGGCTGCGCGGTCTCGTCTCGTCCTTTCCCTGGGACCTGACCCTCCGTCGCCGTCTCGCCGAGGTCTACCGGCTGTACGGGGACCCGGCCGAGGCGGGCCGCTGGATGTACCTCGAAGAGGACCGGGACGCCGACGAGACGGCCGCCTTCGAGGCGCGGTACAAGACCGCCGGCCGGCGGATGAAGGCCCTCGCGTGGCACGGCCCCGAGGCGCTCGCGGCCACCGCCTTCGCCCAGGAGCGGCTGGCGGCCCTGCGCGCGGCCCGTGCGGCGGAGACGGGCCGGCCGGTCGACTGGGACGAGCCCCTCTCGTACGAGGAGGACGTCGACCCGTACGAGGACGACGAGCCGATGAAGCTCCGCGACAAGCTCGCGGGCCTCGGCTGCTTCCTCGCCGCCCTCGTGGGCGGTGGCGCCTTCGTCTACGTCTGGGTGCTCGGCCTCATCTCCCTGTGGGACTGACGTCGTACCCCTCGTCCCCGCCCTCCCGCGCCCCCGTCGGAAGCTCCGGCGGCGCGTACGTCTTCAGGGCCGTCGCGCCCGGGTCGGGGCGGACCGCGCCGATCAGCGGGTTGGCGGCGATGGGGGAGACCTTCACCTTCCCGCCGGGGCGCGGCGCCTGCACCACCAGGCCCTCGCCGAGGTAGAGGGCGACGTGCGTGGCGCCCTCGAAGTACACGACCAGGTCGCCGGGGCGCAGCTCCGCGAGCGGCACGCGGGGGAGGGTCGCCCACTGCTCCTGGCTCGTGCGCGGGATGTCCCGGCCCGCCGCCGCCCAGGCTCGCTGGGTCAGCCCCGAGCAGTCGTACGACTCCGGGCCCTCGGCCCCCCACTCGTACGGTTTGCCGATCTGCCCCACGGCGAAGCGCAGCGCGTCGGATCCGGCCCGGGACGGGGTGCGGCGGCCGTCGAGGACTCCGGTGTCGAGGAGTTCGCGCTGCGCGCCCGCCGTCTGGGTCCGTTCGAGCTCGGTGAGCCGGGTCAGCTGGTCGGCGGAGAGGGAGGCGAGCAGCTTCTCGACCTCGCGGAGCTTCGCCGTCACCTCGTCGCGCCGCACCCGCTGGGCCGCGGCGAGGGTCTGCTGCCGGTCGAGGGCCTTGCGTGACGCGCTCGCGAGCGCGTCGGCCTTCCGCTCGGCCGAGGTGAGCCGCTCGACCGTGCCGGCCCGGTCGCGGGCGGCGCGGGAGAGCAGCCGCCCCTGGTCGAGGGCGGTCTGCGGGTCGTCCGCGAAGAGCACCTGGAGGTACGCCGAGAAGTCCGACCGGCCCTGGTACTGCTCCCGCGCGAGCCGCCCGGCCTCGGCCCGGCCCTTGGCCAGCTCGGTACGGGCGGTGGTGAGCTGCGCCGTCACCTTCCGGGTGTCGGCGGCCTGGGCGGTACGGGCCTCCTCGGCGGCGTTGAACCGCTCGGTGGCCTCCTCGGCCTGCTGGTAGAGCGTGCGCAGCCGGGTGAGGAGGGCGGCGACGGAGTCCCCGCCGGGGGGCGGGAGCGCGGAGGCGTCGTCGAGGGGCGGGGCATCGGCGTCGGCGGCGACCGGGCCGACGGGCTCCACCGGGTCCACGGGCTCCGCCGGCTCCGCCGCCGGTCCCACCGTCGGTTCGACCGGCCCCACCGGATCCACCGGCCCTTCCGCCGGTTCGACCGCTTCCGCCGGTCCCACCGTCGGTTCGACCGGATCCACCGGTCCCACCGTCGGTTCGACCGGATCCACCGGCCCCACCGTCGGCTCGACCGGATCCACCGGCCCCACCGGCTCCTCCGTCGGGTCCGCCCACGCGATCGGGGCCTCGGCCGGAGGGTCCGGGGCGACCGGCGGGTCCGTCGGTCCCGCTCCCGCCGCCGGGACCACCCCCGCCAGGGCGGTCACCGCCGCCAGCGCCCCCGTGCAGACCGTACGCAGCAGCCTTCGTGACACGTCACCACCTCCCTTTCCCTGGGGATGATGGCGTGTCATTTCATCCGATTACCTCACGCATCGGACGAAGTGCGGCGTGCTCACTCTTTCGGCCCAGGCTCGCGCGGGCCCGGCTTCGACCACGGCCACTTCAGCTCCCGCCGCTCGCGGCCGTCGGGGGCGTACTCGTACACCCAGCCCGTCTGGAGCCCGAGCCGCTTCGTGTGCCCCGCGGGCTCGCGCCGGTACGCGTACACGGTCGGCGGCCGGCCGTCGTGGGCCGGGACCGGGACCTCGTACCACTTCGGCGGGTGGCCGGTCGGGCCCAGGAGGATCGGCAGGACCCGGCCGTCGAGCGGGCCGCCGCGGAAGGGGGTGTTCTGGCTCTTCACCGCTCCAGTTTCTCCCGGCCGGAGCGGTCACAGCAGGTGGGCCGCCTCGCCGACGATCGGTGTCACCTTGCGCGCGAGCCGCGCCACCGGCCCGTCGGCCGTCTCCTGGGCCAGCATCCGCTTCACGACCCCCGCCGTCTCCTCGTCGCCCGCCGCCGTCGCCGCGAGCAGCGCGACCAGGTGGTCCACGAGCCAGTCCCGCAGCTCCTCCGCCGGGGGCTGCTTTCCCGCGTCGAGCCAGATCAGCGAGGCCGCCTCCACCGCCGCGATCCACGTCCTGACGAGGAGGGAGAGCCGCAGCCCCGGCTGCTCGACCCCCAGGTGGAAGTGGATCTGTTCGGCGCCGGTCCGGCGCACCTCGTCCACGATCGCGCTCGTCCGGGACGTCTCGGCCACGCTCCCGCCCCGCAGCAGCGCGCTGAACCCGGCGTCGTGCCCGTCGACGAAGGCGAGGTACCGGTCGAGGACCCGCCCGAGCCGCTCGGTCGGTGCCCCGGCCGGCGGCTCGGTGAAGCAGCGGTTGAGCGCGTCGGCGGAGGAGCGGAGGGCCGCCTCGTACAGCTGCTGCTTGCCGCCGGGGAAGTACCGGTAGACGAGCGGGCGCGAGACGCCGGCGGCCTCGGCGACGTCGTCGAGCGAGACGTCCTCGGGCGGCCGGTGGGCGAAGAGCTCCTGGGCGGAGTCGAGCAGTTGCTCGCGCCGCTCCTCGACACTCAGCCGGCGGTACGCGGGTGTGGCGGCGCTCGTCATGTGCCGACCCTAAAGGGTGGGCGACTCCCGTACGACTTGTTGACGATCCGTCTACCAACGTGTGAGCCTGCGGGAAGCGGACGGTAGGCAGGACCGGAAGGAAACGGAAGGAGTCGTCGGTGCCGACGAACGACCTGTACGTGAACGCCCCCGCACAGCCCGTCTGGGAGGTGCCCGCCACTGGCCGGGCACGCTTCTCCTGGGAGTACGACGACGGACGCGAGCGCCTCCTCGCCCTCTACCAGAAGGGCAAGGACAAGCAGTGGGACGGCGCGACCCGCGTCGACTGGTCCCTCGACGTCGACCCGCACGACCCGCTCGGCACGCCCGACGAGGTCCTCACCCTCCACGGCACCCGCCACTGGGCGAAGCTCACCGAGAAGGACAAGGGCGAGCTGCGACAGCACTACGCGGCCTGGAACTTCAGCCAGTTCCTCCACGGCGAGCAGGGCGCGATGGTCTGCGCCGCCCGCATCGTCGAGTCCGTCCCCGACCTGGACGCGAAGTTCTACTCCGCCACCCAGACCATGGACGAGGCCCGGCACGCGGAGATCTTCGGCCGCTTCCTGCACGAGAAGGTCGGGATGCTCTACCCGGTCAACGACGACCTCCGGAGCCTCCTCGGCGACACCCTCCACGACTCGCGCTGGGACATGCCCTACCTCGGCATGCAGGTCCTCATCGAGGGGCTCGCCCTCGCCGCCTTCGGGATGATCCGCGACACCACCGACAAGCCGCTGCCGAAGCAGATCCTCGCGTACGTGATGCAGGACGAGGCCCGGCACGTGGCCTTCGGCCGGATGGCCCTGCGCGACTACTACAAGCAGCTCACGGACGCGGAGCTCCGCGAGCGCGAGGAGTTCGTCATCGAGGGCTGCTACCTCATGCGCGACCGGCTGCGGGGCGTCGAGGTCCTGGAGAACTTCGGCATCGCGCGGAAGGAGGCCGAGGAGCTCAGCGAGCGCAGCGAGTTCCTGCACCTCTTCCGGAAGCTGCTGTTCAGCCGGATCGTGCCCTGTGTGAAGGACATCGGCCTGTGGGGCGAGCGGCTCCAGAAGGCGTACCTCGACATGGGCGTCTTCGACCTCGGCGACTCGAACCTCGACCTGCTGATGACCCAGGACGAGGAGATCGCGGAGGCCCTGGACCGGGAGCGGTTCGCGGCGGAGGAGCGGGAGCGGGTGGCGGAGGTGGAGCGCACGATCGAGGAGGGGAGCGCCTGACCTCCCTGGCCTACCTCCGGGCCTCCGCCTCCAGCCTGAGGGCCTCCCGCATCACGTCCCGGGCGATCGGCGCCGCGCTGCCGCCGCCGCTGATGTCCGTACGGGAGGCCTCCGCGTCCTCGACGACGACGGCGACGGCCACGGCCGGCTGGGCGGAGTCCTCGGCCTGCGCCCAGGCGATGAACCAGGCGTACGGGGTCCCCGTGTTGCCGAAGCCGTGCTGGGCGGTGCCGGTCTTGCCGCCGACGCGGGCGCCGGGGATCGCCGCGTTGGTGCCCGTGCCCTCCTCGACGGCCTTGACCATGAGCCGCTGGAGCTGGAGGGCGGTGGCCGGGTTCATGGCCTGGCGGTAGCTGCGGCGGGGGGTGCGGTCGACGGTGGTGCCGCCGGAGGTGGTGGTGCGGTCGACGAGGTACGGGCGGGCGATCTCGCCGTGGTTGGCGACGGCCGCCGCGACCAGGGCCATCTGGAGCGGGGTCGCCGTCGTGTCGAACTGGCCGATGGACGACAGGGCGAGCTGGTCGGGGCTCATGTCCTCGTCGAAGTTGGACTTGGCGACCCAGGAGGGCACGCGGAGGCCGGTGTCGTTGAATCCGAAGGCCTCCGCCGCGTCGACCATGCCGGTGAGCCCGACCTCCACCCCGAGCCCGGCCATCACCGTGTTGCAGGACCACTGGATGGCGTACGAGAGGGAGGCGTCCGCGCAGCCCTTGGCCTCGTTCGGCAGGACCTGGCGGGTGCCGGGCAGGACGAAGGGGTCGGGGGTGTCGGTCGGCGCGTCGACGTCCCGGACGACTCCGGCGTCCAGGGCGGCCGCCGCCGTCACGATCTTGAAGGTGGAGCCGGGCGGGTACGTCTGCCGGAGCGCGCGGTTCAGCATCGGCTGGTTGGGCGAGGTGGTGAGCCGCGTCCAGGCGTCCTTGACCGTCTTCCCGGTGCCGGAGAGGACCCCGGGGTCGTACGAGGGCGAGCTCACGAGCGCCAGGATCCGGCCGCTCGACGGCTCGACCGCGACGACGGCACCGCGCTTGCCGTCGAGGCCGCGGTAGGCGGCCTCCTGCATGGTCGCGCGGACGGTGGTGAGGACGTCGCCGCCGGGCTGGCGGCCCCGGGTGAGGTCGTTCCAGAGGGGGAGGGGCGCGAGCATCGGGTCGGTGCCGGAGAGGACGGCGTCCTCGGCGTTCTCGACGAGCGTGGTGCCGTACGTCTGGGAGGCGTAGCCGGTGACGGGCGCGTACAACGGGCCCTGCCGGTAGCTGCGTTCCCAGCGCAGCTGCTGACCGCTGTCGCGCGATCCGGTCACGGGCTTGCCGTCGACGACGATCTCGCCGCGCGGCTCGGCGTACCGCTCGATGGCGATCCGCCGGTTGGCGGGGTTGTCGTCGAGGTCCTCGGCCTCGAAGACCATGACCCGGGCGGCGTTGACGAGCAGGGCCACGAGCAGCACGAGACAGAGCGCGGCGGCCCGCCGGATGTACCGGATCACGCGACGCCTCCCGGGGTAGGGATCAGGCAAGGGCCCGCACAGCCGGAACCTTTCACCGCGCCTCCCACCGCGCCTCCCACCGCACCTCTCACCGCGCCCCTCACCTCGCCTCCGCCTCCCCGCCCACCCGCGCCAGCGTCCCCGTGTCCGCCGTGTCCGGCTGCGGCGCCCGCGCCGAGTCGCTGACCCGGATGAGGAGCGCCACGATCACCCAGTTCGTGACGACCGACGAGCCGCCCTGCGCGAGGAACGGCATCGCCATGCCCGTCAACGGGATCAGCCCCATCACCCCGCCGGCGATCACGAACACCTGGAGCGCCACGATCGACGCGAGCCCGATCGCGAGCAGCCGCCCGAAGGGGTCGCGCAGCGAGAGGCCGGCGCGGTAGCCGCGGGCGACGAGGAGCGCGTACAGCAGGAAGACCGCGGTGAGACCGACGAGTCCGAGCTCCTCGCCGACGGTGGCGAGGATGAAGTCGGACTTCACGGCGAAGCCGATGAGGATGGAGTGCCCGAGCCCGAGCCCCGTGCCGAGCATCCCGCCGGCCGCGAACGCGAACAGCGACTGGGCGAGCTGCCCGGGGCCGTCCCCGGCGCGGATGGAGGCGAAGGGGTCGAGCCAGTCGGCGACGCGGCTGTGCACGTGCGGTTCGAGCGAGCCGACGAGGAAGGCCCCGGCGGAGGCCAGGACGAGCCCGACGGCGATCCAGCCGGTGCGGCCGGTCGCCACGTACAGCATGATCACGAACAGCCCGAAGAAGAGCAGCGAGGTGCCGAGGTCGCGTTCGACGACGAGGACGCCGACGCTGAGCAGCCAGATCGCGACGATCGGCCCGAGCACCCGCCCGGTGGGGAACTGGAACTTCCAGATCCGGCGGCCGGTGTGGGCGAGGGCGTTGCGGTTGGCGGCGAGGTACGCGGCGAAGAAGACCGCGAGCAGGATCTTGGCGAACTCGCCGGGCTGGAAGGAGAGCCCGCCGATCCGGATCCAGATCTTGGCGCCGTTCACGGCGGGGAAGAAGATCGGCAGGATCATCAGGGCGAGCGCGGCGGCGACGGAGACGTACGCGTACTGCTGGAGCGTGCGGTGGTCGCGCAGGAGCAGCACCACCACGATGAAGAGCGCGACGCCGAGCGTCGACCAGACGAGCTGGGTGGTCGCCGCCTGGTCCTTCGGGGTCTCCAGGTCGAGCCGGTAGATGAGCACCAGGCCGAGGCCGTTGAGCAGGACCGCGATCGGCAGGAGCAGCGGATCGGCGTACGGGGCGCGGAAGCGGACGGCCAGGTGGGCGACGAGGGCGAGGAGCCCGAGCCCGGCGCCGTAGCGGGCGGCGTCCGGGGGGACGGCGCCGCTGCGGGCGAGACCGACGGCGGCGTAGCCGGACACGGAGATGAGGACGGCGCCGACGAGGAGCGAGAGTTCCACGCCGCGACGCCTGGGGACGCGTACCCCGGGCGGGGGAGCGTCCGTGCGCGGTGTGGTGGCCATGGTGCGCAACGTAGCAAGCGGTATGCCGTATGTCCCTTTTGTGTGACGGTGTGCCGTCGGCTCTCGGGGTGCGGCACTCAGGTCACGGCTCCCGGGGCCCAGCTCCCTCCTCTCAGCTCTCCGGGGGCGGCTCTTCGAGCGCGGGCAGCCGCAGGACGGCGGAGGCGCCACCGCCCTCCGCGGCGGTGAACTCCAGCCGGGCGCCGATGACCTCGGCCTGCCCGACGGCGATCGTCAGCCCGAGCCCGTGCCCCTTGCCGCCGCTCTCGGTGCGGAACCGCTGCGGCCCCGACTCCAGGAGGTACGGGGGATAGCCGGGCCCGTGGTCCCGTACGGTCACGACCGGCCCGTCGACCGTCACCACGACCGGCGGGGCGCCGTGCTTGTGCGCGTTGGCGACGAGGTTGCCGAGGACCCGCTCCAGGCGCCGCCGGTCCGTCTCGACGGTGGTGTCCCGGACGATCCGCACCTCGGTCTCCGTCCCGGAGGCCCGCACCACGCGCGCGGCGAGCGGGCCGAGCTCGTGCTCGGCGAGGTCGACGGTCTCGTTGCGGGCGTCGAGCCGCGAGATCTCCAGGAGGTCCTCGGTGAGGTCGCGCATCGCCCGCACCCGGTCCTGGACCAGCTCGGACGGCCGTCCGTCCGGCAGCAGTTCGGCGGCGGCCGAGAGCCCGGTGAGCGGGGTGCGCAGCTCGTGGGCGACGTCGGCGGTGAAGCGCTGCTCGGACTGGAGCTTGCGCTGGAGCGAGGAGGCCATGGTGTCGAGGGCGCCGGAGACGGTGGCGACCTCGTCCTGGTGGCGGGAGGGGTCCGCGGTACGGGGATCGTCGACGCGCGCGTCGAGGTCGCCGGCGCTGATCCGGCGGGCCACCTGGGCGGTCAGGTGGAGGCGGCGGGTGACGCGGGTGACGGCGAAGACGCCGACGAGGAGGGTGACGCCGATCGCGAGGGCGGAGGAGCCGAGGATCGACCGGTCGAGGGCCTCGATCGTGGCGGCGCTCTGCGTGTAGTCGACCCGGACGGCGAGGGCGCGGCCGTCGGCGGGGCCGGCCGCCCACATGGTGGGCCGCCCCTCGTGGTCGGTGACGACGGTCCCGTGCTCGCCCTTGACGGCGAGGGCCCGCAGGGACGCGGGGAGGCCGCGCGGGTCGATCCCGGCGAACGGGGGGAGCGGCTCGCCGTCGACGTACAGCCGGCTGACGTCGGTGAGCCGGGTGAGGGCCTTCTCGCGGGCGTCCTGGACGGTCTTCGCGGTGACGGAGACGTGGACGAGGATGCCGAGGAGCGCGGCGAGGGCGCAGCACATGACGGCGATGAAGACGGCGGCCTTCCAGGTGAGGGTCGCCGTCCAGGCGGGCAGCCGGGGCGGTCGGGGCGGCCTCACGGCGCGGTCTCGGTAGGGGCGGCGGAGGCCGAGGGGGCGACGAGCGCCGGCTCCGAGGGTGACGGGCTGACGAGGACGGGCGCGGGCACGGTGGAGGCGCCCGCGCCCGGCGGCTTCACCCGGACGATCTCGTCGCTCGCGGGGAGCATGCTGTGCTGCGTCTCGTCCCAGGACCACGCGGTGCGGTACTCGTACCCGGGGATGCCGGCGGAGCTGACCCGCATGATCAGGTCCCGGCCGGCCAGCTCGACGCTGACGACCTGGTCGACGGTGGACATGATCCGGGTGAGCCCGCCGTTCTCGGCGAGGTAGACGCGGACGCCGACCTGCTGGTCGGGCATGCGGATGCCGACGATGAGCTCGTCGCGGCCGTTGCCGGTGAGGTCGCGGTAGTACGGCCGCATGACCGGGCAGGCGGCGGGCTTGGTGCCGCAGGCCTCGATCGCGCGGACGGTCTCGTCGTACAGCCCGTCCCCGCCGGAGTACGTGCCCGGGCGCGCCCGCACCTCGGCCTGGACCACGGCGATGGGGGTGACGCGGCGGACGTCGCTGTCGGGGACCTCCACGCCGGGGACGCGCTCGGTGTCGGACTCGCCGTAGTCGATCGGCGGATCGGTGACGGGCGGCAGCTCCGGCCACAGGCGTACGGGCCCGACGGCCGTCGGTGTCGCCCCGGCGCTCCGCAGGCCGCCCTCGCCGCTGCCGCACCCGGCGACGAGCGTCGCGCAGGCCGCGGCGAACACCGCCCCGCGGACGACTCCGCGCCGCACCCGCTGCGCTCTCACCCGGCTCCTCGAAGGACGACGACGTTGACCGTATGAACCCTATTCAACGGGACGCCCTATTTGTCCACCCGGCGGGGAGGCCGACGGGAAGCCTGAGGGGAAGACCGACGGGGCTCTACGGCCGCTCCATCCGGGCGAGCGCGGCCCGGCACAGCGTGAGGAGCTTCTCGTCCTGGTGGATGTCGTGGCTGCCGGAACCGCCCTCGCGGGCGTTGTGACGGCGTCTTCGGGTCAGCTCGGTCAGGATCACGAGCCGCGCGTCCGCCGCGGCCGGGCCCATCTCCGCCAGGCACTCCGCGATGTCCACGCGCGCGTGGCCGTTCTCCTCCCAGGCCGCGAGCAGGATGGGGACGGTGAACGCGGTGTCGCCCGTGATCCGCCAGAGGGCGGTGGCGCAGCGGACCCGCACCCAGAGGTCCTGGGAGGCGAGGCCGGGCCGCAGCGCGGGCGCCGCGGCCGCGGCGGCGGGGCCGACGGCGCCCAGGGCGAGGGCGGCGGAACACCACTCGGGCCCGGACGCGTCCGGCCGCAGCCACCGCTCAAGCGCGGGCAGCACGTCCGTGACGTCGCCCTCGGCGGCCCACAGCGCCCGCGCGGCGGCCGCGGAGACCTGGGCGCTCCCGTCCCCGAGCAGGGCGCGCAGCTCGGGCGCGGCCTCCCGGGCCGCGGGCCCGAAGGCCGCGAGGGTACGCAGGGCCGCCTCCCGCACCCAGTCGCGCCGGTGCTCGGGCGCACCGCGCAGCACCCGCAGCACCTCGGGCAGCGCCTGCTTGCCGCGCACGGCCGCGAGCCCGAAGAGCAGCGGCTGCGCCCGGTCGTACAGCCGCTCGTCCAGCTCGACCGCCCCGAGCCGCTCGCGCAGCAGCGGCGCGAGCCCCGAGGCGGCGGGCCCGAGCCCGTCCAGGGCGTAGAACAGCTCCCGCCGCACCTCGTGCCCCTCGGCCAGCAGCCGGGCGAGCGGCGGCACGGCCCGCGCGTCCCCGGCCCGGGCCAGGGCGAGCAGCGCGGTCTCCCGCCACGACCGCCCCACGGGCCCGGCGAGGGGCCCGAGGCCGCAGGCGGGTGCGGCGGAGCCGTGGCCGGCAGAGCCGGCGGAGGGGGTGACGGCCGGGGTGCCGGGGGCGGCCGGGGTCACCGACCCGGGGGCGGCCGGGGCCGCCGGGGTCACCGACTCGGGGTCGCCCGCGCCCGCCGGGTCCGCAGGCGTCGTGGCCCAGCCCGCCATCTCCTCCGCCACCCGCTCCGCCAGCGCGTCCGTCGCCGGGGCGGTCAGGTCGAAGAGGCGCTCCAGGAAGGAGGCGGCGGCCTCGCGGAGGCGCGGGTCCGGGGTGTGCAGCTGGTCGCCGATGTGCCGGACGACCTCCTCGTACCGCCCCCGCCAGACCCGTATCAGCCCACCGCACAGCCAGATCGCGTCCGAACGCTGCCAGGGGTCGGGGCTGCGCAGCTGCGCGAGGATCAGCTCGATCCGCTCGTCTACGCGGTCGTCGAGCGCGCAGTGGAGCGTACGGAGCAGCTCCTCGGCCCACGGCGCGGGCCGTCCCGCCATGTGCTCGCCCAGCAGCTCCCGTACCTGCCCGATGAACGTCTGCGAGCCGCCCTCCCCGTCATCCCACGCCCGCCCGTCGCCGTCGCCGTCCCCGTCCTCACCCGCGGCCTCCCGGATGTCCTCGAGGAGTTCCGTCACCCGCCCCACGACGTCGTCCGGGATCGAGGCAGGCGCGCAGCGCGCCAGCTGGGCGAGGGCCGCGAGCCGTACCCCCGGGTCCTGGGCCGCGCGGGCCAGCCAGCCCAGCCACGCGACGGTCTCGGCGCGCAGCGACGCGTGCCGCAGGGCGATCCGGCCGACGGAGGACACGAGGGTGAGCCGCACCTCGGTGTCCCGTTCGACGGTGAGCCGCTCTCTCAGGAGGGTCAGGACACGCGCGGGCTCGGGGTGCAGCGAGGCGAGCGCGCAGGGCGCGGCGAGCCGCACCTCGGTGTCGGCGTCCCCGACGAGCCCGAGGAAGACGTCGGCGCCGGCGGCGATGGCGGCCGAGGCCATCGCGTAGTTGGCGGCCGGGATGAAGTCCTCGTCGTCCGGGTCGAGTCCGTCCAGCTCGTCCAGTTCGTCGTCGTCGTCCAGCTCGATCCCGCCGATGCTGGTGAGCAGCTCGACGATCCCGCCCCGGTCCTGGACCGCCGGGTCCGCGACGAGTTCGAGGAGGAAGGGGATGCAGGCGAGCGTCGAGTCGTAGACGTCCCCCTGGTGGTGCACGGCGCCGTACATGCCGTCGAGGGCCGACTCCCGCTCCGCGGGATCGGCGGAGGCGAGTCCGCGGAGCAGCGCCGGCACGTCGTCCGCGGGGCCGTACGCATGCCCCAGCGAGGCCCAGTCGACCTCCTCGATCCCCGTCAGCATTGCCAGGCCGCCTTCCCCGCGAGCAGTACCGAGCAGTCAGTGTGCACCACGTCACGGACAACAACCCCTGGCCGACGGCACAGGCCCGCGCGAGGGCCCGGGGTTGCGCTCTCTTTGCGCCATGTGCGGCGCGGAGCAGGGCGGTTGCTCTCGGTACTTGTTCGGGGCAAGGTCGCTGAAGGCGCCGCTCCGCGTCCCGGGTCAGCCGTCCGAGCGCACCCGGACGAATCCCACGTGGTCGTGCCGCCCGGCGACCTGCCGGAGCTCGACCGGAACGGGAGATTCCAGCCAGTGCGCCCCGGGAAACTCCACCGCTTCCCCGGCTGCCCCCGCCCCCTCTCGACCCCCCTCCCGATCTCCGTCCCGGTCCTCCTTCCGACCTCCGCCCCGGCCCTCCTCCCGGCCCTCCTCCCGGTCCTCTTCCCGGCCCCCCTCTCGACCCTCCTCCGCGAGCCCGCCCGGAGCGCCCCGGTCGCCCTCCACGAGCCCTCCGACCAGCTCCCCGACCTCCCGAGCCTGCACCGCGGTAAGCCGCGGCGAGGTGGCCACCGTGCGGCCGTCCGCGAGCCGGACGACGAGGGCGCGAGGCCGCTCGACCGGCCCGATCAGCCCCAGGAGCAGGCCGTCGCTCGTGTCGGTGTGCCGGATCTTGCGCCAGGCCCAGGTGGACCCCGCCCGGTAGGCCGAGTCCAGGGACTTCGCGACGATGCCCTCGACGCCGGCGTCCCGCAGGTCGCGGAACCAGCCCCGCGCGGTCTCCTCGTCGAGGGTGGCGAGGACGCGCTGGAGGGGCGGATCGACGTCCCGCAGGACGGCCCCGAGCAGCTCCCACCGCTCGCGCAGCGGCAGCCCGCGCACGTCGCGCCCGGGCACGGCGAGGAGGTCGAAGGCGATGTACGAGACGGGCACCCCGGCCCGTACCCGCTCGGCGTGCGAACGCAGCAGGTCGGTGAAGCTGAGCCGCCCGTCGCGGTAGGCGCACAGCTCGCCGTCGAGCACGGTTCCGGGCGGCAGCCGCTCCGTGAGCGGCCCGGCGATCTCGGGGAACTCAGGGGCGAGGTCCCGGCGCGAACGGGACTGGAGGACGACCTTCCCGCCGTCGAGGACGAAGGCGAGGGCGCGGAAGCCGTCGAGCTTGAGCGAGTACTGCAGCTCAAGGGCCGGGGTGTCGCCCTGCGCGGGGATCTCGTCGACGGAACGGGGCCGCATGACGTCGACGGGCGGCGTGAGCACGACACCCCTGGCACCCCTGGCACCCCTGCCATCCATGGCCCCCCTGGCACCCCTGGCCCCCCTGGCACCCATGCCACCCATGGCACTCCTCGCACTCATGGCGCTCCTGGCACGTTTCCGGCCCGACCGGTGTCGAAAAGGGGCTCCAGGAGCTCCCCGTACCGCTCCAGACGTGGCGCGATGTCGCCCATGGAAAACACGAGCGCGCCGGAATCCGGTAGCGGTGTCTCCGCGCACTCCGCGACCTCCTCCCACGTGACGGGGGTGGAGGCGGTCGGCAGGGTGCGGGCCCGCAGGGTGTACGGCGTGGCGGTGGTCTTGGCGGCGGCGTTCTGGCTGTGGTCGACGAAGACCTTCCCGGGCCGGAGAGCCTTCGCCATCCGGTGCACGACGAGCCGCGGAAGCTCCGCCTCCGCCGCGACGGCGAGCTGTTTCGCGTACGCCGAGACGTGCGCGGACGGGGTGGGGGCGATCGGTACGAGGAGGTGGAGCCCCTTCGCCCCGGAGGTCTTGGCGAAGGCTTCGAGACCGTCGGCGGCGAGCCGTTCGCGCAGGTGGAGGGCGACCCGGCAGCACTCGACGACGGTCGCGGGCGCCCCCGGGTCGAGATCGAGCACGAGCCGGTCGGCGACGCCGGGGGAGGAGGCCCGCCACTGGGGGGTGTGGAACTCGACGACGAGGTTCGCGGCCCAGACCAGCGCGGCGAGGCCGTCGACGACGACCTGCCGGGCGCGGGGTGCGTCGGAGCGGGGCACGGGGGCGGTCGTCACCCAGGCGGGTGTGCCGGGCGGCGGGTTCTTGGTGAAGAACAGCTGCCCGCCGGGCCCGTCGGGATAGCGCAGGAAGGAGACGGGCCGATCGCGCAGATGCGGCAGGATCACGGGCCCGACGGTCGCGTAGTAGTGCAGCAGCTCGCCCTTGGTCGTCCCGGTGGCCGGGTGGAGCACCTTGTCGAGGTTGCTGAGCGTGAGGCGCCGTCCCTCCACCTCCGTGATGGGCGTCATACGATGAGAATCCCACGTTTACGGGATAAGTCTCCGTATCTCCGTATCTCCGCATAAGGAGCGAAGCGTGAGATCCATCTGGAACGGCGCCATTTCCTTCGGCCTGGTCAGCATCCCGATCAAGCTGGTGAACGCCACCGAGAGCCGGTCCGTCTCGTTCCGCCAGATCCACCTCAAGGACGGCGGCCGGGTCCGCTACAAGAAGGTGTGCGAGCTCGACGGCGAGGAGGTCTCGACGGCGGAGATCGGCAAGGCGTACGAGGAGGCCGACGGGGTCATGATCCCGATCACCGACCAGGACCTGGCCGCGCTGCCGCTCCCGACGGCGAAGACGATCGAGATCGTGGCGTTCGTCCCGGCGGGGGAGATCGACCCGCTCCAGATGGAGACCGCGTACTACCTCTCGGCGAACGGGGTGCCGGCCGCGAAGCCGTACACACTGCTGCGCGAGGCGCTCAAGCGGAGCGACAAGGTGGCGGTCGCGAAGTTCGCGCTGCGGGGCCGGGAACGGCTCGGCATGCTGCGGGTGGTGGACGACGTGATCGCGATGCACGGGCTGCTGTGGCCGGACGAGATCAGGGCGCCTGAAGGGGTGGCCCCACAGACGGCGGTGACGGTGCGGGAGGCCGAACTCGACCTGGCGGACGCGCTGATGGCGACGCTCGGCGAGGTCGACATCAGCAGCCTGCACGACGACTACCGCGAGGCCGTGGAGGAGATGATCGCGGCGAAGGCGGAGGGCGGCGCGGCGGTGGCGCCGCCGGAGCCGGGTGAGGACGGGGGCGGGGGTCAGGTCATCGACCTGATGGCGGCGCTGGAGAGCAGTGTGCGGGCGGCGAAGGAGGCGCGGGGGGAGGTGGCGGAGGTGACGGAGCTGAAGCCGAGGGCGGCGGCGAAGAAGGCGGCGGCGAAGAAGGCGACGGCGGCCAAGAAGCCGACGAAATCGGCGAGTTCGGCGAGTTCGGCGAAGCGGACCGCAAAATCGACGGCCGCCAAGCCGGAGTCGGCGAAGAAGCCCCCGGCGAAACGGACACCGCGCAAACGCTCGGCTTGACCGGCAAAACCCCCTATAGACGACGAAGGCCCCCGGACCGCAGTCCGGGGGCCTTCGCGTTGCACGCCCCGTTCGCCCCGAAAAGTCCCCTCAACTCCCCGCACATCGGACACATCTGACCGACCTTCGGACAACAGAAGGTCAAATCCTTGTTGTAGACCTGTCAAACAGGCGGCTTCGCTGGCACGCTCGCATCCGCATCACACAGCCACCCCCCCCCACAGCACCCCCACGTGTTTTCAGCTGATGCAGCTGTTGCAGCGAAGGAGCCCGCGTGATCCGCCAGCAGTCCTCGCCCCGCCGTACCGCCGCCACCACCGCCCGTGCCGCCGCCCTGATCGCGTCGGCCGCCATGGTCGTCGTCGGCGTCCAGACCGGAACGGCCAGCGCCGACGCCCAGCGCGAGGCCGGCGCCACCGCCGTCGTCCTCACCGGCACGCAGCGCGCCGCCGCCGTCCAGGAGGCACAGGCCGGCGCCGCCGCCACGGCCAAGGCCATCGGCCTCGCCGCCCAGGAGAAGCTGGTCGTCCGGGACGTCGTCAAGGACGCGGACGGCACCGTCCACACCCGCTACGAGCGCACCTACGAGGGCCTCCCCGTCCTCGGCGGCGACCTGGTCGTGCACCAGAAGAAGGACGGCTCCCGCAAGACCACGAAGGCGACCGAGGCCCGCATATCCGTCGCGACCACCGAGGCCGCGGCCCCGGCGGCGACGGCGCGGAGCACCGCGCGCAAGGTCGTCTGGGCGGCCACGGGCAAGCCGGTCCTCGCCTTCGAGACCACCGTCAAGGGCGTCCAGCAGGACGGCACGCCGAGTGAGCGCCACGTCATCACCGACGCGACCTCCGGCAAGGAACTGTTCTCGTACGAGGCGATCGAGACGGGCGTCGGCAACACGATGTACGCCGGCCAGGTCACCCTCGGCACCTCGGGCTCGTACACGCTGACGGACGCCACCCGCGGCGGCCACAAGACGTACGACCTCAACGGCGGCACGTCCGGCACCGGCACCCTCTTCACCAACTCCGTGGACACCTGGGGCAACGGCCTCGCGTCCAACCGCGCCACCGCGGCCGCCGACGCCCACTACGGCGCCGCCGTCACCTGGGACTTCTACAAGAACGAGCTCGGCCGCAACGGCATCCGCGGCGACGGTGTCGGCGCGTACTCCCGCGTCCACTACGGCAACGCGTACGTGAACGCCTTCTGGGACGACTCCTGCTTCTGCATGACGTACGGCGACGGCATCGGCAACACCCACCCGCTCACGTCCCTCGACGTGGCCGGCCACGAGATGTCCCACGGCCTGACCTCCTCCACCGCCAACCTCCGCTACAGCGGCGAGTCCGGCGGCCTGAACGAGGCCACGTCCGACATCCTCGGCACCTCGGTCGAGTGGTACGCGAACAACTCCACCGACGCCGGCGACTACCTCATCGGCGAGAAGATCGACATCAACGGCAACGGCACGCCGCTCCGTTACATGGACAAGCCGAGCAAGGACGGCAAGTCCGCCGACTACTGGTCGAAGTCGGTCGGCCGCCTCAACGTCCACTACTCCTCGGGCCCGGCGAACCACTTCTTCTACCTGCTCTCCGAGGGCAGCGGCACGAAGACGATCAACGGCGTCACCTACGACTCGCCGACCGCCAACAACTCCACCCTCACGGGCATCGGCCGCCAGGCCGCGTACAAGATCTGGTACAAGGCCCTCTCCACCTACATGACCTCCTCCACCGGCTACTCCGGCGCCCGCACCGCCACCCTCTCCGCCGCCGCCGACCTCTACGGCTCCGGCAGCACCCAGTAC
The DNA here is from genome assembly GCF_042264145.1 of Streptomyces sp. NPDC056144. Lineage (NCBI taxonomy): Bacteria > Bacillati > Actinomycetota > Actinomycetes > Kitasatosporales > Streptomycetaceae > Streptomyces > Streptomyces sp. NPDC056144. Next base: position 323,104 of record NZ_JBHJVF010000003.1, read on the forward strand.
AACGCGGTCGCCGCGGCCTGGACCGCGATCAACGTGAAGTAACCCGCACGACCGACCACCACCTCCGCCGGGGCCGCCACCAAGCGACCCCGGCGGAGGTGTTGGTGGGGAACCGGGGGGCTGCGGGGTGCGTCGTGCCGTGCGACGGCAGACCGAGGAGTCGGGGGCGACCACGATGCGAAGAGCGATGATCCAGCTGGTGACGGGGTGCGCGGCGGTGTTGTCGGTCACGTCCTGCGCGATGTCGGAGAGCCCGGCGGGGGAGCCGTCGCCGACGAGCGGCCGGGCTCGCGTGTCCGCGACGGTGACCCCCGGTCCCTCCGCGATCGAGCCGACGAGCAAGGAGCAGGCCGTGGCCTGGGCGGCCGACCGCATGAACGCCGCCGCCTCCGGCGCCAACTCCCCGGCGGGACCGGGGCTGCTGGTCGCCGCCGACTCGGACAAGGGGGCCCTCTTCGTGTGGGAGACGGCGGACGGCCGGTCCTGTCACGGCGTCGCGTTCATGCCGGGGACGACGACCGTCGCTTGTTCTTCCCGCCCCGACCCGCCTTCGGCGGAGGGAGAACCACGGCTCGTCCCGCTGGTGCGCATGATGGCGACGGGGTGGAACGTGGTCTTCGGCGCGGAGCGCGAGACGGTGGAGTCCGTCACCTGTAACGGCAGACGGCTTCAGGTGAGGGATGTGGGAGTCACAGCGAACGGACGCCGCACGGTCCACGCCATCGAGTTCCCCGACCTCACCGTGGGCGAGGTGAGCGTGCGGGTGAGAAGGGGAACACGTGTGGTCACGGAGTACCTCGAACTGGAGAAGTTCGAGAAGGCGGGCGGCCAGGACCTGCCGAGCTGCGGTCCCGTCGATCGCTAGAGTCCACCCCGCACACGAAGCCCTGGGTGCACATACAACAAGACCCCGTCCTCAGCGTTTCCGCCGACTACGGGGTCTGTCTGGCACTTCCTGTGAAGTGCCCCCGGCAGGATTCGAACCTGCGCACACGGCTCCGGAGGGCACTCTCGTCTGGGCGGTCCGCAGCGCTCTGAGCTGCGGAGACTTGCCTTGACGCTGTTGTGGGACCTTCCGGTTACTCGCTCCTCACTCGCACACGCCGGTCCGCGTTTCTCCGCGGAGACCGCGACACTGTCAGAGCATCGAGCTAGTGTTCGATTATGGAGATCACGCGTACCAGCCCTCCCCGAGGCAGGGGGCCTCCCTTTACGCTGCTCGCACTGGGGCGGAGAGATCAGGGGGGTCCTGCTTGGTGGACAGAGACGGCAAGTCTCGCAAGCGGAACATTCAAGCCGTTGATGATCGCACCGTCACTACGATGATGGAGCAGCTGCAGGTGGGCTATGTCTCCACCGTGGCGGCGACGGCCGGCTGTTCCGTGGAAGTGATGAGCAAGGACACCTTCGGTGTCGATGTCCAGTTCATCCGCCCTGGGCGCAACCACCTGGAGCAGGAGAGTTTGCTCTTCGCGCAACTCAAGTGCACCACTCAGGTGGTTCCCAATCGAGACGACAAGTCATTCCGCTACAAGTTCTCGAAGCGTGAGTACTTTGAGGGCCTGTCGGTGGTTCGTTCGTATCCTAAGAAGATCCTCATCGTTATGACGGTGCCCCTCGCTCAGTGCGACTGGACCGAGATCATGGATGGCGGGCTTCTCGTGAAGCGGGAGTGCTACTGGACGCACCTTGAGGGGGAGGCGTCGGATCTGGTGAAGCCCGTGATCGACGTCCCCACGGGCAACGTATTCGACGCGCAGGCACTGATCGAGCTCTTGGGTAGGCAGGATAGGGGTGAGTCGCTTGCTGGGTGAGACCGAAGGCTTGACTATCCCGGCCAATGTTGATCCAGGTAGGCTTCAAGCGATCTTGGGCGAGCTGGGATGGCTCGTTGCTGGTTCGCGTGCTGGCATCTATGCGCGATATGCGCCGCCGGGGGGTGGTGAATATGAAGGCATGCCCAGTGTCGTCATTCCCCTTGACTCGAATGCCCCCGACTATCCGCAGCTAATGCATTCGGCGCTAGCTCAATTGGCTCAGCGTCGTGACTTCTGGTCGCGTTCGCTGTACCCCAGGATTGCTGTCGCCGCCTCCGACGAATTCCGATTCCAGAAGGAATCGAAGGCGCCGAGTGGTTTGATCTCATGGCGTCAGGGTGAGCGGCTGATTGAGAGTGCGCGCAGGACTTTCCTGGCTGGTGCGAAATACTACCTTGGTCCAGGTCGTCATTTCGTTAATCGGCATGGGCGATTCGCTACGCGATACTTGGATCAGATCCTCATGGGGCAGACGGCGGTTGGTAGTTACATTGTCACTGCTCTCGCTCCGTCGGATGCTGCGATCGATCTCAAGCAAGGATCTGAGGGTTCGACCCGGATGCTAGACGTAGGCGTAACTCGGGTGCGGAGTGTCAACGAGGCCGTGGTCCATGCCGTGGGAGCAACCGTAGAGGCCCTTGATCACTACCGGGCAAGTGGCTCACTCGCAGGGTTCGAGCAGGGCGTCATCGACGGCATTTCTTACGAGATGACCAATGCTCTCCTCGGTATAGCCTCTAATTCCGATGAGGCGCTCATTGCCGTGGAGTGGGATCAAGGGCAAGCGAGGCCAAGTGGGGTGGAGAGTGAGTTCCTTTTCCATTCCGAGGATGTTGCTCCCCTTTCGCAGGCGGCCGTGAGGCTGGCTGAGGATGAATCATCTACGCAGTTTACGATCACCGGTAGAGTTCATCTTCTCGCGAAGAAGACAGTGGGGAGTCCCGGCGTATTCGGTATCGACTCGCTGCAGCCACAAGGGCCCCGCAAGGTTCGCGTGAGGCTTGCGGATGAAGAGGACTATCACGAGGCTGTTAGGGCGCATGAGGAGGATCTTGCGATTCTTGTGGCCGGGCGCCTAGAAAAAGAAGGCAATCTGAGTTGGCTCTATGACGCCACTGTGGTGCGGACGCTTGGGCCGCTGGAGGAATTTCAGGCCACTAGGCGTCCCTCGGAGCAAGAGGGCATTCCGGGCCAGTTGGGGATGTTCTAGCGCTTAACGACTGCTGCGCGTCGCAGGTGGCATCGATTTCTGCTGTCGCCTGCGGCGGGCTGCGTAGTATTAGCTGCTTAAGTGAGGGATTTGGTGAATGCGGAGCCCTAGGTCGTAATCGCTGGAGGAGAGTGTGAGGGAGGTGGCATGGCGGAGCGACCGAGTCCGCGCGGCACGTATCTGTCTATCGCGGATGGCCTAAGGAAGGATGTCGAAGGGGGCAGGGTTACGTCTTCGCTGCCGTCGGAAGCGACGCTCATGGCGTCTCATGGCGTGTCGAGAAACACCGTGCGCCGTGCCTTGAAGGTTCTTGAGGCTGGCCGTGTCATTGAGTCAGTGCCTGGCGTCGGATGGCGGGTTGTGGGCAGTGGCGACGCAACGTCGCTCGTTGACCGGATGGTGAGCGTCATCCTCGATGACCACCTTGCGGTGGGGGATGTCTATCCCAGTGAGTCCCAGCTCTGTACGCGGTTTGGAGCCTCGCGAACTGCAGTACGTCGTGCGCTCGCGCAGATGGAGGGGAACGGTCTGCTCGACACAGTCCATGGCAAAGGGCGGACTGTGCGCGCTCTCCCAGGTTCGACCGAGCAGCCGTAGCCTGGCGTCCATGGGGCTTACTGAGTGGGCGTACTCGCTCTCCGAATCGATGCTGTCCGAGCCGCTGCCGCGTCGTTGGGCGCATTCCATCGGCGTGGCCAAGCGGGCTCGGTCCCTGAGCCCGATCCTCGGCGCTGATGCCGAGCTGCTGGAGGCCGCAGCCGTTCTGCATGACGTCGGGTACTCGCCGGCCATCGCGACCACCGGCTTTCACCCGCTCGACGGGGCTCGGTTCCTTCGAGACCAAGAGGGTGCCGATGAGCGGGTGGTGCGGCTCGTGGCGCATCACTCCTGTGCGCTCCTGGAGGCCGAGGAGCGAGGGCTTCGGCATGAGCTTGAGACTGAGTTCGAGCTTGAGCGGCCCGAGCTTGTGGACGCGCTGATCGTCTCTGACATGACGACGACCCCCGACGGTGGGCACACCACTCCGATCGCCCGGTTGGACGAGATCGTGCAGCGGTACGGGCCGGACACCATCGTGGGGCGGTTCATTCAGCGCGCGGCGCCCGAGATCTACGCCGCCAACGAGCGGGTGGAGCACCGTATGGCCGCTGCCGCGGCCGGCGCTCAACCGAGGTAGGGCTCCCGTCGCGATTCGTCCAGGCCGTGTCGGATGCGCAGCCTCATGGACGGGTGGATGTCCAGGTCATCGAGGTCCGCTGGGTTCACCCAGCGGACCTCCTTCGATTCGCTGCTCGTGCGGAGGGACCCGCCGACCGGGTGGGCCCGAAAGCAGATGGAGAACTGCTGGCGGACCTCTCCGTCGTCGTACGCCAGGACGTGATCCGGGTCCGTGTAGAGGCCGACGATGTTGTCCACCTCCACCTCGATCCCCGTCTCTTCCCGGACCTCCCGGACCGCGGTGTCACCGATTCGCTCACCGATGTCGTGCCCCCCGCCAGGAAGAGCCCACAGGTCGTTGTCGGTCTTGTGGATGAGGAGGAGCCGTCCCTCGCCGTCGCGTACGACGACCGTCACGGACGGCACCACCGAGTTGGCCTTTGGAGCGGCGGGGTCGCGGAAGTAGTCGATACGGCTCATGCGTCCGAGCCTCCCAGGTCAGTGGGGGAGGTGATGGGGCGGGCGCTCTCCCAGACCCGTTCGATGCTCTCGGCGTAAGCGTCGAATAGCTCGCCGCCGGCCACCCGCTGGATGTGCAACACCGGCGCCATGTACGCGCCGACGCCGTACAGGTGCCCGTTCGCGAGCATCTGGTCATCCGCGCGATAGAGGGAGTTGTAGAGCGTGGTGGAGTGGAGGCGGAACTCCACGCCGGGGAGTCCGAAGAGTGGCGCATAGTTGACCAGGGCATTTCGGATCTTGCCTGCCATGGCCCCGCCGATCCCCTCGTCGGCTCCGCGCACTGCCACCGCAGCTGAGTCGGGGTCGCCGAGCATGAACCGGACCGGGATGCCGGCGGCCGACTTCTCCTTGACGACCTGGTGGAAGGCCGCGTCCTCGGTGAGCCAGAACCCCGAGTAGACCAAGACGTCGAAGGACCGCTGAGCGCTGGCGTAGAGCTGCGTCCAGAGCCGATTCGGCACGACCGAGCGGTGGGGGTAGAGCTTGATCAGCTCGGCGTTGCCCGCCTCGGTGACCTCTGCGGACGTCCGCTCCTCAGACCATAAGTAAGACATCTCGCGCTGAAGGAGCGAGGCTGTCGCGTACTTGAATCGGCGGTACGGCTGGCGCTTGGGGTCGTTGATCCAGCGCTCGACTGTCTTCGCCGACACCCCGAGCCGCTCGGCGACCTGATCGAGCGTCATGCCGCTCTCGATGATGGCGCCGCGCAGTCGTTCGTTGGCCATGCCGCACTCTCCCACCCGCGGGACGACTTGGGACGACTTCACCGTAGCCAAGTCGTCCCGCAGTCGTACATGTGTGGAGTCCAGCGTCTGCCCTGATCAGGCCAAGCTTGAGGCATCGAGCGGGGCGGGTTCACGAACTCCTTGAAAACCAAGGGACTTGACGACCCCAACCCGTCTCTCCATGATGAGGAACAGGTAATACATGTACCTCATTGGTTTCGGCCCGAAGAGAGGTGCTGTCTGCAAGCACAGGGCGGGGACGCTGCAATCCCGCTAAAGGCCAGGTGGAACAGGGTTTCGGCCCGTACTGGCGAGGTGGCCCGGCGACCGCGAGCAACGGCCGGAGGGTGGGGACACAGGTCCCCCTTGCAGTGCTTCATCCGATCCAACCGACCGAGGGGGTCCCCATGCATCGACGAAGACTCTGGGCGTCGCCCGTGCTCGACCGGCACGGCGACCACGCCCACCGCGTCCCCTGATCCGCCGCTTCGACGCACCGGGATAGCCGGTGACTCGCGGACGTCAGGTCACCTGCGCAGCGATTGCTGCGGCCGGTTGCCTCCCTCGCCCGTCCGGACCCCGCACGGGGTGCCGTACGGGCGAGGCAGGGGGAGCCGGAGAGATTCCGACCCCGCCGCGCTGGGGTGGCTGCCTCTCACCACGGACCGAGGCCACCCAGCGCCCCTTCGACAAGTTCAGGAGCGATCAGCCATGCGTACATTCATCGGCGGCCATCAGGCCGTCAGCACCAACGACTTCGTGGAACTCGCCCTCGGCACCCCGGTGGAACTGTGGCTCGGGGTGGAGGGCGAGAGCGAGGAGGAGCGCGCGGCCCGTCTGGACGCGGCGCGGGACATCCTCGCGGACAACCCGAACCTGCCGGACGAGGTGAGCCGGGTCGCCGCCGAGGCGATCGAGGCGTTCGCTCCGGAGCTGTTCAATGTCATCCCGCTGGTTCGGCCGGCGGCCCGCCGCTCCCGTTCCCGGAAGGGAGCGGCGGCATGAGCGCCCGGGTGCCCTGGGGCCCGGAGCTGGTTCTCGTCTGGCTCGGCTCGCTGATCGCGGTGGGCAGTGCCGCGGGCGCTGTTGCGGCCCATCAGGCGTGGCTGTTCGCCGCGGCGGTTCTCGGGTTCCTCATCCAGCACATCGGCTGGGCGGTTCGGAACCGGAAGCTCTTCGGTGGTGCGCGATGACGACCGCGATCACCAACGAGCGGTCGGCGGTGCCGCCGCTGACCCGTCCCGAGTTGGGCCTCGCCGGTATCGGCGCGCTCGCCGCAGCTGGCGTCGGAGCCCTCGGGCTCATCTCCTCCTTCGACGCCGTGTCGGCCGCCGCGCTGCGGTGGGGCTTCGGCGAGCCGTGGATGCTGCCGGTCGGCATCGACGTGGCCATTCCGGTGTTCACCGTGGCCAACCTCCTGCTGATCCGGATGGACATGGCCCTCGCGTGGGTGCGGTTCGTTCCCTGGGCCCTAACCCTGATCACCTGCGGCCTGAACGTGGCCGCCGGGCACGGAATGTGGGCCAAGCTCGCCCACGGCACGATGCCGCTGCTGTGGGTGGTGTTCTCCGAGATCGGCGCCCACATCTACGCCGTACGGATCGGGGCCGCGACCGGCCGCCGGATGGACAAGATCCGGGCGTCGCGGTGGTTGCTCGCCTTCCCCTCCACGTTCTCGCTGTGGCGGCGAATGACGCTGTGGGAGATCACCTCCTACGCCGACGCGCTCTCCCGCGAGAAGGAGCGGCAGCTCGCCCGCGCCGACCTGCGCGAGACCTACGGCTGGCGGTGGCGGTCGAAGACCCCGCGCCGCGAGCGCGTCCTCCTGCGGCTCGGGGAACTTGCCCCCAACGGGGCCGTGGAGGAGCCGGAGCAGGAGCCTGCTGTGCCGCCCGTGCCGCCGCCGGACAAGGAACAGGACGAGCAGAAGTCGCGCAAGCGCACCACCCGCCAGAAGCCCAAGGGGGCGAAACCGCCCCGCTCGGCGGCGGAGCTGCTGACCGAGGCCCGCGAGCTGACCGCCGACTGGCCGCTGGCGGGGATCAACGCAGAGGCGATCCGGACCGCACTGCACTGCTCGGCAGCCAACTCCCGTGTTTTGCGTGACGAGTTGCTCGCCGAACGAGCCAGCCGCCCGGAGCTCCACTCCGTGGAGACGAAGGACGGCAGCGACGCGGACGAGTCCGCCGAGACGGCCGAGGAGGTCGCCGCATGAACACCCTCGCCACGATCCTCGCCGCGACCGGTCCGCTCGCGGCCGGATGGTCCGGCCACGTGCTGTGGCTGCGCCGCCGGCTCCGCACCGCCCGCCGCGACCCGCTGACCGGGCTGCGGACCCGCGAGGGTTTCACCCGCCGGGCCGCCGCGCTCCTGCGCGACAACAGGGCGGTGGTCGTCCTCGCGGACGTCGACCACTTCAAGCAGATCAACGACCGCCACGGCCACGCGGCCGGCGACGCCCTCTTGAAGGTCACTGCCGACCGGCTCGCCCACTACGTCGGCCCGAACGGCGTCGCCGGGCGCCTCGGCGGCGACGAGTTCGCGGCCGTCGTCCTGGACACCGACGGCACGGTCACGGACCTCCTGGCCGTCCTTCACGGGGTACTGGCACGCCCCGCCGACAAGGCCAACCCGGACGTGGCCACCACGGTGTCCCTCGGCTGGGTCCGCGCCGCCGATTTCCCCGGCGAAGACCTCTCCGCGCTCCTCGGTCGCGCCGATGAGGCCATGTACGCGGCCAAGCAGGGCCGCACCGGGATCAAGGGGGCCCGGCTGGGTCGGTTGCTCTCGGCGGTCACCGGCCGCCGGTCTGGACGCCGAGGTGCCCCGGCCGGGGCACCGGCGGTGGGGGTGGCGGCATGATGCCGGGCCCGCTCGCCGCCGCCGACCTTTTCCACACCGTGATGGAGGCCGCACAGCACCGCTGCCAGTGCGCCGGCGTATGCGGACAGCCCCACACGAAGGGCGAGGGGCGCTGCACCCGCGAGCACGGCCGCCACGCGGGCAAGCACAGCGGTCCGATCCGCCTTATGGCCGCCGCGGCCGACCCGCTCACCACCGAGCTCGCCGCCGCGGCTCTGCCCGCGAGCGAGCTGCGCGCCTGGTGCCCGCCCTGCTTCACCGCCGCCCGCCGGGCCGCCCAGCGTGCCACCTCGGCGCCCGACGCCGACCAGGGCGGCCTGTTCGACCTCAACCCCTCCGACGCCTGATCCGAGGAGCACGCCATGCAACCCGCCACCCTGTACCGCCTGTCCCGCCACAGCGACGCCGACCGCACTGGGCGCTGGCGCCCGGAGCGGCTGACCGTCCACACCGCCCGCGTGAGTATCAGCGGGGCCCGCAAGACGGCGGACACCGTCCACGTCTACGAGACGACCGACCGCGACGGCAACAACCTCCACGTTGCCCACGTCCACTACGGCCGCGGCCACTGGGGCAACGGCGCGTTCATGACCGAGATCTACGAGATCCCCACCGCCGCCCTCCTGGAGATCTAGCGCCCCAGGTGCCCGGGGAGAAAGGGGACACGAACTGTGTCCTCTCCCGCGGCATCGCGGGCTGACGATTCACCGCACGGGCCCGGCCGCTCACCTTCCACAGCGCCGGCCGGGCCCGTCGTTCCCTCCCGAGAGAAGGAAGAGTCTCAGTGAAGCACCCCGACGACGAGAACGACTTCTTCGACCGACTCGAAGCCGACATGGCCACCACCGGGTCGCCCGACTCCGGGGCCGACGTGGTCGACCTCGACAAGGCCCGATCCGCCCGCACCGAGTCGGCCAACTCCACCGCCGACGCGTCGGCCGACTCCCACACGCGCGAGTCGGCCGACGAGTCGGGTGACCCGTCGGCCCGCCGGTTGGTCGACGGCCCGGCGCTCGCCGGGCCCGGCTACCTCGGCCGACTCGCGGGCGCCAAGCGGCGACGGATCGTCCCCGCGTGGCTGCGGTCGACGGCCGATCTCAAGACCGCCGCCCGCTGGGTCGCCAGCCACTACAGCCACCTCGCCGGGTACCACGCGCTCCGCTCCCCGGTCTACGCCGGGCGTCTCGCCCTCCAGGCCCCGCGCGGTGCGGCGAAGTTCGTCGGCGGCACGATGCGCTGGGTCGCCGACCGCGAGGGCGAGCCCGTCCGGCTCGCCGCCGTCCGGCGCGAGGACGCGGCGGAGTACCTCAAGCTGTCGCGGCAGCGCGACGGCCGCGTCCGGCTCCGGACCCTGGTCGCCACCCTCGCCACGCTGATCGGCATGGGCGCCGCGCTCGCCCTCTACGTCCTCGCCCCCGGCTGGCTCCAGGTCGTCTCGGTCGGTGCGCTGTTGCTCGCCCTCGGGTCGGCCGGCGGCCAGGCCGACGCTCCGGTCATCAACCGGGCCGTGGAGGTCACCAAAGCACCCAAGCTCACCAGCGACATCGTCCTGCGCGCGTTGGGGGCGCTCGGCATCCCGGCGATCAACCAGGCACAGGGCAAGGGTCGGGACGGCTTCACGTTCACTGCCCCGATCACCCGCGACGGGCCTGGCTGGCGTGCGGAGGGCGACCTCCCGTACGGCGTGACCGTCACGGACGTGATCGAGCGCCGCGACAAGCTCGCGTCCGGCCTGCGCCGCCCGCTGGGCTGCGTCTGGCCCGAAGCCGTACCGGAGGAACACACCGGGCACCTGGTGCTGTGGGTCGGCGACCAGGACATGTCGACCGCGCGGAAGCCCGTGTGGCCGCTGCTCAAGAGCGGGGCCACGGACCTGTTCAAGCCGGTCGCTTTCGGCACCGACCAGCGCGGACGCTGGGTGGAGATGACGCTCATGTACATCGCCGCCGTCATCGGCGCGATCCCCCGCATGGGCAAGACGTTCCTCCTGCGACTGCTGCTCCTGATCGCCGCCCTCGACCCGCGGGCCGAGCTGCACACCTACGACCTCAAGGGCACCGGCGACCTCGACCCGGTCGGCGAGCGCGTCTCGCACCGCCACCGCGCCGGGGACGACGACGAGGACATCGAGTACGCCCTCGCCGACCTGCGGGAACTGCGAGACGAGCTGCGACGCCGGGCGAAGATGATCCGCTCCCTGCCCCGGGACATCTGCCCGGAGTCGAAGGTCACCAGCGAGCTGGCGAACATGAAGAACCTGGGGCTCCACCCGATCGTCGTCGGCGTGGACGAGTGCCAGGTGTGGTTCGAACACCCAAAGCACGGCGCGGAGTTCGAGGAGATCTGCACCGACCTGGTCAAGCGCGGCCCAGCCACCGGCATCGTGCTGCTGCTCGCCACCCAGCGCCCCGACGCCAAGGCCCTGCCGACCGGCATCAGCGCGAACGCGTCGGCCCGGTTCTGCCTCAAGGTCATGGGCCAGCTGGAGAACGACATGGTCCTGGGCACGTCCTCGTACAAGCGAGGCGTGCGGGCCACGATGTTCTCCTGGAAGGACAAGGGCATCCACTACTTCGTCGGCGAAGGAGCGGACGCCCGGATCGTCTCCTCCGTCTACGTCGACGCCCCCACCGCCGAGACCATCGGCCTGCGGGCCCGCAAGCTCCGCGAACAGGCCGGCACCCTCTCCGGCCACGCGCTGGGCGAGTCGTTCGAGACCGGCGAGACCAGCGCGTACGACCTGCTGCGCGACATCCTCGCCGTCGTCCCCGCAGAGGAGCCCAAGGTCTGGTCCGAAGTCGTCGTGGCCCGGCTCGCCGAGCTGCGCCCCGACGTCTACGGCGGCTGGGACCCCGAGGGACTGGCCGCCGCCCTCAAGCCCCACGGCATCTCCACCACCCAGGTGTGGGGCAAGACCGAGAGCGGCAAGGGCGCCAACCGGCGCGGCATCGAGCGCTCCCGCATCTCCGCTGCCATCACGGAACGTGACGGAAGCCGGGACGCGAGCTGACACGGATCGCCGCTAGACCTAGCAGCAAGCCCCGCTAGATCTAGCGGCACCGCTAGCACCCCATACCGCATCTGGTCAGCCCGCTAGTACCTAGCGGGCTGACCTGCGCATACCCGGAAAACCGCCGGAGAGGCCCCCGATGACCCCCTTCCTCACCGCTAGCGCACTCCTGCTCGCCATCACGCTCGGTTACTCCGCCCTGTGTGCGGCCTCGCCGTTCGGTAACTGCCGCAAGTGCAACGGACTCGGCTTCGCCCTCATGACGGACCGCAAGGGCAAGCCCAAGCGCGGCAAGACCTGCCGCCGCTGCAAGGGCCACGGCATCCGCATCCGCGTCGGCCGCCACCTGTTCAACATCGCCGCCCGCGTCCACCGCGACGGCACCCGCTGACCCCGCAACGACAGGAGCCTGACATGAACTTCGAGATCTCCGCCGTCCTGCTCTTCGGCGCCGCGTCCGCCTTCGCCGTGAAGAGCAAGTCCTCCGGCGCCGGCGCCGCCATCGTGCTCTTCCTCTTCGGGTTCTTCGCCGCCGGGACCGGCGCGTACGAGCCGATCGCCAACCTCGTCCAGTCCTCCGCCACGGCCCTCTCCGACCTCGCCAACTAGCCGAAGGAGCACGCGATGAACGAGCCGATCACCGCCCCGCACTGGCTCACCACGGCCATGCCGAAGGTGGCCCCCGCCCTCGCCACGTCCACGGTCCTGGTCCTCAGCCGGATCTGGAACGCCAACGGCGCCGAACACTCCGTCGGCAATGCCATCCTGATGGTCGTCCTCGCCGCCGGAGCCGCCACGGCCGGCGCCTTCGCCTCCGCCGGACACCGCGGGGACAGCGTCCTCGCCGGAGCTGCCTTCGCGACCTCGGGCGGCCTCGCCTTCGCCGGGGTCGCCGGATACGCCGACGGACTGTCCCTCCCGCTCCTGCTCTGGGTGCTCGCCACCGCCGTCGCCTACGGCCTCGCCGCCCGCTACTGGCGCACCGCCCGCAGCGAGACCACCGCCTACGAGCGCCGCACCGTCGAGCGGCGCGAGGACCACGCCCACATCGAGCGCGTGGAAGCCCTGCGTGCCGGAGCCCAGATCGAGGCCGCCCGCACCGGCGCCCTCTACGCCGAGCAGCTCGCCACCGCCCTCCTCACGCGCGCGGCCCTGCCCGGCTTCGACCCCCAGGTCCTCACCCGCGCCGGACTGCCCGAACTCGCCGCCACCGAGAACACCAAGGAGCACTGACCCATGTTCGAGATCCGCGTCATCTGCGACCCCGACGACACCGAGCAGGTGACCGCCGCGCTCGGCGGCACCTTCACCACAGGTGCCGTACGCCAGTACGCCACCCGCGACGGCAAGCGCGAGCGCCTCTACCTCACCGCCGACCTGCGGGCCGAGCGGTGGCCGACGCCCGAGGAGGCCTACGCGCTCGCCCCGAGCATCATCAGCGAGGTCGGCTGGACCGCTGGCACCGCGGCCGACAAGCCGTTCGGCAAGGGCCTCGGCCGCGAGTTCTGGCTCCGCAAGGCCGCGCTCCTTGACCGCATCGCGCTGGGCGACGAGAGCGAGCGCGTACGCACCGACGCGGCGGAGATGGCCACCGCGGCAGCCCGCCGCCTCATGGACACCGACGGCACCGCGGTCATCTGCGACCCTCGCGCCTACGTCCGCCAGCAGTACGAGCGGTGGCTCAAGCAGAAGTAGCTGTGCCCGGGGCGGTCGCCTCTCACCACAAGACCGCGACCGCCCCGGCTCTCCGTCCCTTCGACAGAAACAGGAGAACCCTCAGCATGACACCTGAGCCCGCCCATGGGCAGTACGCCCCCGTGGTGCCGCTGCACAGCGCGCCCGGCGGCACCGAGCGGATGGCGCCGCACGACCGGGAAGCCGAACAGGCCGTCGTCGGCGCGCTCATGCTCGCGCCCGGCGTCATCGGCGACGTGAACGGCTCGATGGACCCGGGCGACCACTACGTGCCCGCCCACGAGACGATCCACCGCGCGATCCTCGCCCTGCACGCCCAGGGACAGCCCGTCGACCCGATCACCCTCGGGCACCACCTGGAGCAGACCGGAGAGCTCGTCCGCGCGGGCGGACGGCCCTACCTCCACACCCTCATCCAAGCCGTGCCCTCCACAGCCAACGCCACCTACTACGCCGAGATCGTCCACGACCTCGCGCGGCGCCGCCGGAGCATCGAGGTCGGCACCCGCATCGTCCAGGCCGGCATGTCGGCCGAGGCCACCGAGGACGACCTCCGCGAGGCCCTCGCGCTCGGCGCCGCGACCGTCCCGACCGCGTGGCCCGAGCCGATCCCGCTGGACCGACAGCCGAAGCTGCCGCCGTTCCCCGTCCACGCCCTCCCCGGCTGGGTCGCGGACCTCGTCGTCGCGCTCGCCGAGGAGACCCAGACCCCAGTGGACCTCGCGGGCGCCCTCGCCCTCTCCGTCCTCGCGACCGCGGCCGGCGGCCGGGCCGTCGTCCAGGTCCGCGGGCGGTGGCGCGAGCCCACGAACCTCTTCGTCGTCGTCGCCCTCGGTCCGGCCAACCGTAAGTCCGCCGTCTTCGCCGCCATGACGGCCCCGCTCTACGAGGCGGAGAACACGCTCGTGGAGGGCTCCAACCTCACGATCGTGGAGGCCGAGGTCACCGCCCGCATGGCGCGCGAGGCCGCCGACAAGGCCGCCGCTCAAGCCGCCAAGGCGGAGGGTCCCGAGCGGGACAACCTGGTGGCCGAGGCGATCGGCCTCGCCCAGACCGCCGAGTCCCTGACTGTGCCGCCGCGCCCGCGACTCCTCGCCGACGATGCCACCCCGGAGACCGTCACCACCCTGCTTGCCGAGCAGGGCGGCAGGCTCGCGGTCATGTCCGCCGAGGGCGGGATCTTCGACATCATCGCCGGGCGGTACTCCGGTGTGCCCAACATGGAGGTCTTCCTCAAGGGCCACGCCGGCGACCGGCTGCGCGTCGACCGCCGGACCCGCCAGGAGTTCATCGAGGCGCCCGCGCTCACCATGGGGCTCGCCGTCCAGCCCAGCGTCTTGGAGGACATCGGCAAGAACCGCGGCTTCGACGGCCGCGGGCTGCTCGCCCGCTTCCTCTACTGCCTGCCCGAGTCGCTGGTGGGCTACCGGAAGATCGACCCGGACCCCGTTCCGCCCGCTGTTGGTGCGACGTACGAGCGGAACGTCTTCGCTCTCACGCTCAAGCTCGCGGACTGGACCGACCCCCTTGTGGTGCAGGTGGGCCCCGAGGCCGATGCTGTCCTCAAGGCGTACGGCGAGCGCTTGGAGCCGCAGCTCCGCACCAAGGGCGGGCGTCTCGGGCACATCGGGAAGTGGGCCGGGAAACTCGTGGGCGCCGCGGCCCGCATCGCCGGTCTGCTCCACCTCGCCGAGCACATCGACGGCGGCACCAATGCCCCGATCAGTGCCACCACGATGGGCGCGGCGATCGAAGTGGCCGACTACTTCGCCGCCCACGCCCTGACCGTCTTCGACCTCATGGGCGCCGACGCCACCCTGGCTCGCGCCCGGAGCTTGCTGTCCGTCCTGGAGGACAACGGTTGGGAGAGCGTCAGCCGCCGGGACCTCTTCGCCAAGCTCTCCCGTTCCGAGTTCCCCACCATCGCCGAACTGGAGCCGGCCGCTGCCGTCTTGGAGGAGCACGGCTACCTCCGCAGCGAGACCCCGCCCCGCACCGGCAAACGGGGTCGCCCGCCGGCGCCCCGCTACCTGATTCATCCGAGCGTCCGCGAGGCCAAGGCGTGAGCGTCCCCGCCCGCCTTCGCATGGGACCCCCGCCGCACAAACCGCAGAATCCGCAGAAACCCCCGGGTGGCCGTCCCCACCTGCGGAAACGGCCCGTCGGCCCGGCAGCCGCAAAAATCCGCGAAACCGCCGCACAAATCCCGTCGCCGGTTACGCGACGCTCGGCCCTCGGTGCCTCCGTCCATTTCTGCGGCGATTCTCGCGATTTTTGCGGCAGCCGCCCCCGCACCCCCAACGCCGCAGGTCAGGCCCCGGATCCGCAGGTTTCTGCGGATTCTGCGGTTTCTGCGGCGCTCCGCCCTGTCTTCGGTAGCCAGTCGAGGAGGACCCGTGTCCGCGACGCGTGACGAGATGCTCACGATCCCCCAGGTCGTGAAGGAGATCGGAATACCCCGAGCCACCTTCTACCGGTGGCGCCAGCTCAAGAAGGGCCCGAAGGCCATCAAGCTCCCGAACGGCGCGGTCCGCATCCGTCGCTCGGATCTGGAGCGCTGGATCGAGACCCTGGAGGAAGCCGCGTGACTTACCGCAAGTCCAGCAACACCCCGGGCGCCCGCAACAGCGGGCGCCCGCCCGTTTCCGGGGACCTGACCCTCTCTACGGACGTACGGGTCTGGAAGGTCAACCAGGTACGGAGCAAGAAGGCTCCGTATCAGATCCGCTGGACGGTCGCCGGAAAGGTGAAGGCCGCCAGCTTTGCCACCGTGGCCCTCGCGGAGAGCCGTCGCTCCGAGCTGTGGCAGGCGATGCGGAAGGGAGAGGCATTCGACGTGGCGTCCGGCCTGCCGGAGTCGGAGCTCCGGGCCGCTGCCGCGAAGGAGAACGAGAAGCCCGACCCGTCGTGGTGGGACTTTAGCCGCGAGTACATGTCGAGCCGGTGGCGTACGGCGGCGGCAAAGACTCGTGAAGGGCTGGCCGACAGCCTGGCCACGGTAGCGCTCGCGATGGTGGAGGGCGGGAAGAAGGCGCCCACGCCGGAGGAGACGCGGCTCGCGATGCGGTGGGCGGTGGTACCGGCACACCAGGACGAGGATCCGCCGCCGGAACTCGTGGCGGCATGCACGTGGCTCCGGACCCGATCGCTGGCGCTCTCGGCTCTCACCGACCCCAAGGTGGTGCGGGACGTCCAGTACCGGCTCTCGTTCAAGCTGGACGACACCCCGGCGGCGGGGGAGACCTACAAGCGTCGGCGCCGCGGCTTCAACACGGCCATGGAGTACGCCATTGAGTGCGGGTACCTGGAGGAGAACCCGCTCGCGGGAGTGAAGCGTGCGGGGTCCACCAAGGGTGACGTGGTGGACCCCCGTGTTCTGGTTAATGCAGTCCAGGGCGAACAGCTCCTCACGGCGGTTTCTTACGTGGGCTCCGTCCACCGGAACCGCGGGCGCCGACTCGTCGCCTTCTTCGCCTGCCAGATGTACGCGGCGATGCGGCCGGCCGAGGCGGTGGGGCTCCGGAAGAAGGACTGCTACCTCCCCGAGAAGGGGTGGGGGACGCTCACGCTCAAGGAGACCCGGCCGGTGTCCGGCAAGCGATGGACGGACTCGGGGCAGCGCCACGACAAGCGCGGACTCAAGTCCCGTGAGCCCAAGGCGGACCGGCCGGTCCCGATTCCCCCGACGTTGGTCGCCATGCTTCGCGCGCACATAGCGGAGTTCGGCACGGCGAAGGATGGCCGGCTCTTCGCCAACGAGCGTGGCGCCGTGCTCGGAACGTCCAGCTACTGGAGGGTCTGGCAGGATGCCCGGCCGATCGCCCTCCCGCCAGACAAAGTGGATTCACCGCTCGCCCACCGGCCGTACGACCTGCGGCACACCTGCATCACGAACTGGCTGAACGCGGGAGTCCCCGTCGCCGAGGTGGCCCGCCGGGCGGGCAACTCACCCGAGGTCATCCACCGCCGCTACGAGGGCTGCATTGACGGACACGAGGAGTTGAACAACAGGAAGATCGAAGAGGCCATGGGATGGGTGGAAGGATCATAGGCCGTTAGCTGTCGAGCGAGTCGGAGTCATAGAACTCCGACTCGCGGGCCCGCTTGGCGCCTGCCGATCACTGCATCACTACAACACCAGCAGGCGGCTATTCGCCATGTCGCCTGCCTTCAATGTATTCCTCGGTGCATCGCTTGATGTGGTCTTCCATTCCCTCGGAATTAGAAAGGTGAGGGGAAAGGATGGTGCTGCTGGTTACATGAGCCGCAAGGAGTTGGGTGGCTTCGACGACAGCCAGCGATTCCCCGGCTCCACCCAGGTTGGCTTCGTGCAGGTCCGCTCCTGAGAGGTTGGTCCCCCGGAGGTATGCCCCTTGGAGTTGTGCCGCCCGGAGATTAGCGCCGCTGAGGTTGGCGCCGTCAAGGTTGGCCCGTTCCAGGATCGCACCTTGGTCGAAGTGAGCTTCCCTTAGGTCGCAGTTCGAGAGGTCCGCCCGCCGGAGATTGGCCTTAGAAAATCGTGCAGCTGTGAGCGCCGCACCGTTGAAGTCCGAGTTGTTCAACTTGGCTTTGGTGAAGTCGGCGCCGCGCAGATCGCTCGTCTCGTTGCCTATGAGGCTTACGCCAGCCAGGTTGGCCCTCCTCAAGTTGAGGGCTCGTGCTCTCTCGGCTCCCACAATGTCGGTGCTTCGGCGGGCAATGACTGCGAACGCCGATCGATCGGGTTCGCGAACGGTCGCGGGGTCCTCCCCGTTGTTGCCTTCCCGCTGCTTCTTACTACTCTCCCTGATCGCCCCAGACAGCAACTGGATGATGGTGAGAGCATCCTCTGGCGAGTCGGTCATTATGCGTTCCAAGGCATAGATGCCGCCAAGCTGGGATGTGTTGCTCTCGGAAGCGAGGAGTCCCACAGCTTTGACGTAGCGCTCGGTAACCTGCCCCTCGCGGGCGAGGTCCTGCTTCTCCCTGTCCATGGCCCTCGTGTGTGCCAGGTTCTCTTCAGATAGGGCGTGCTGCTTCCGGTCCCTCTCCTGCGTCTGCTCAAGGGTTGCGCGGGTCACCTGAAGGTTCTTCCACGTCAGGTACGCGCCGAGGACGGCCACGGCTGCAAGCCCGAAGCTCACCACGGCGGTGCGGAACCCAGTGACGAGCACCGCCTTCGGAGCGTCATCCTTGGTGAGTCGATCTAGGTGGGCACCGTCGAACCGCCACGGTCCCTTAACCAGCATCCAAGCGAGGAAGCTGACGGCCGCAAGCGCCGCGATGATGGCGAGAGTCTGGAGTATCCAGTTCGGCTTCTTCTGGCTCTGTTGCACCCGTGTCCTCCGGAGGTGATGACCTACGTCGGCGCGATTCTTACGTGCGGGTTGGCGATTCGTCACGGGGTGTCGAGCCGCGCTGCCCGGCGTCAGGTGATGTGCCGGCGAGCACCAAACAGGCTCACTCGCCACTCACTCGCGATCAGTGACACACAACGACAGAGACCCGGACTCAGTGGGACTGAGTCCGGGTCTTTGTGTTTGGCACTCTCGCTGGTCAGCGGGTTGATCACGCTGTCCGAGCTGGAGTGCCCCCGGCAGGATTCGAACCTGCGCACACGGCTCCGGAGGCCGTTGCTCTATCCCCTGAGCTACGGGGGCGTTGCCGCGTTCGGCGGCGACGGGTAGAACCCTACCAGCCTTGGGGGTGTGCCTGTGAACAGGGATTTCCAGGGTGTCACCGGGCGGCGGGTCCCCCGCACGGGTCGGAAGTGGGCAAAACCCGGACGCAGCCCCTCGGGGCGTCCTACTCTCGTTGATGTGTCAGGCATGTCCGGTCGGGTGCTTGTTGTCGACGACAACAAGGTGATCCGGCAGTTGATCAGGGTCAATCTCGAACTCGAGGGGTTCGAGGTCGTGACCGCGGCCGATGGTGCCGAGTGTCTGGATGTCGTGCATCAGGTCTGTCCTGATGTCGTCACCCTCGACGTCGTCATGCCCCGCCTCGGGGGGATCAAGACGGCCGAGCGGCTGCGCGCCGATCCGCGCACCAGGCATCTGCCGGTGGCGATCATCAGCGCCTGCGGCGAGCACGAGGTGACCGGTGGGGCCGGGGCCAGTGTCGACGCGTTTCTGGCCAAGCCCTTCGAGCCGTCCGAGCTTGTCCACGTCGTCCGGCAGCTGATGCACCGGGAGCGGCGCGAGCGGCGCGAGGCCGGGCCTGGTTCCGGTGATTCCCGAGAAGCCGGAGACGCCGGAGAGGAACCGCACGCAACTGTCGTCTCCCCCTGAGGGCCCCCTGAGCGCCTGCGGAGCCCCCGCTGAGTGCACGCCGAGTGCCCGCATGTCGAAACCGGTTCGCGCTGGGCCCCCCCTCCTCCCCTAGGCTTGGAGTGTGACCCCCGCGGACCTCTCCCTCACCGTGCTGCACGCCGTGCGCCGTGCGGTCGACGACGGTGCGCTGGCGGTTGACGTACCCCCGCGGGTGAAGGTCGAGCGGGCCCGGCCCGGTGGGTCGGGGGAGTACGCGAGCAATATCGCCCTCACCCTCGCCCGGCCCGCCGGTCGCAGCGCGATCGACGTCGCCAGGGTCATCGAGGAGCGGCTTCGCGACGTTCCCGGGCTTCGCGGTGTGGAGATCACCGGGCCCGGGTTCCTCAATTTCACGCTTCAGGGGCAGGACCGCGCCGGGGAGCTCGTGCGGGCCGTGCGGGACGCCGGACTCGCGTACGGGCACGGCACCGCGCTTGCCGGGACCACCGTCCGGTTCGCCGAGGTGACGGAGGCGCGGGCCTGTGTCGTGGGCGAGGTGGTGGCCGGTCTGCTGCGGTCCCAGGGGGCGCACACGGAGGTAGGCGGTGGCGAGACGCTGTACGTGCGCCCCGCTCCGTACGACACCGCCGTGCTCGGCGTCGACGCCGCCCGCTGGTCCCTCCTGCGGGCCGCCCCGCACGACCGGGCTCTGGACGGGCCGCCGCTGCTCGTCCAGCACGAACGCAATAGCCTCTTCCGGGTGCGGTACGCGCACTCCCGCGTCCGGCGGCTGATCGTCAACGGCGCACAGCTCGGGGTCACCCCCTCGTACGCGTACGAAGCCGGCGCGGATGTCGACGCGCCCGCGCTGCTCGATGCCCTCGGCGACCACCCCGCCGTGCTCCTCGCCGCCGCCCGCCACCGCGCCCCCGACCGGGTCGCCCGGCACCTCGAAGCCACCGCCGACGCGCTGCTCGCGTTCCAGCACACCGTGCTGCCGCTCGGTGACGAGAAACCCTCGGCCGCCCACCGGTCCCGGCTCGCGCTCGCCGAAGCCGCCGGGACGGTGCTTGCCGGTGGCCTGTCCCTGCTCGGCATCAGCGCACCCGATCGGATTTGAAAGAGCCACTCATGAGCCGTTCCGCCCACCCCGCCGGGCCCCGCCACGCAGACGTCCTCCCCGAGGGCCACTACACCGCGCCGCCCGCCGACCTGAACGTTCTGGACCCCAAGGTCTGGGCGCGGACCGTCGCCCGGGACGAGCGCGGTGTCGCCACCGTCGGCGGGATCGCCGTCGACGCGCTCGCCGAGGAGTTCGGCACCCCCGCGTACTTCCTCGACGAGACCGACTTCCGCGCCCGCTGCCGCGCCTGGGCCGAGGCCTTCGGGGGGGACGCCGACGTCTTCTACGCCGGCAAGGCGTTCCTCTCCCGCGCCGTCGTGCGCTGGCTCGCCGAGGAGGGGCTGAACCTCGACGTCTGCTCCGGGGGCGAGCTGACCACGGCGCTGTCGGCCGGCATGCCCGCCGAGCGCATCGCCTTCCACGGCAACAACAAGAGCGAGGAGGAGATCCGGCGGGCCGTCGAGGTCGGCGTCGGCCGGATCGTCCTCGACTCCTTCGCGGAGATCGTCCGCGTCGCGCACATCGCCCAGTCCCTCGGCAAGCGGCAGCGCGTGCTGATCCGTGTGACCGTCGGCGTCGAGGCGCACACGCACGAGTTCATCGCCACCGCCCACGAGGACCAGAAGTTCGGCATCGCGCTCGCCGGCGGGCAGGCCGCCGAGGCCGTCCGCCGCGCGCTGAAGCTGGACGCGATCGAGCTCGTCGGCATCCACTCGCACATCGGTTCGCAGATCTTCGACATGGCCGGCTTCGAGGTCTCCGCCCGCCGCGTCGTCCAGCTGCTCGCCGAGGTCAGGGACGAGCACGGTGTCGAGCTGCCCGAGATCGACCTCGGCGGCGGCCTCGGCATCGCGTACACCTCCGCGGACGACCCGCGCGAGCCGCACGAGATCGCCAAGGCGCTCAGCGAGATCGTCACCCGGGAGTGCGAGTCCGCCGGGCTGCGCACGCCCCGGATCTCCGTCGAGCCCGGGCGGGCCATCGTCGGGCCCACCGCCTTCACCCTCTACCGGGTGGGGACGGTCAAGCCGCTCGAAGGACTGCGGACGTACGTGAGCGTCGACGGCGGCATGTCGGACAACATCCGGACCGCGCTCTACGACGCCGAGTACAGCGTCAGCCTCGTCTCGCGGACCAGCGACGCCGAGCCCATGCTCTCCCGCGTGGTCGGCAAGCACTGCGAGAGCGGCGACATCGTCGTACGGGACGCGTTCCTGCCCGCCGACCTGGCGCCCGGCGACCTCGTCGCCGTCCCCGCCACCGGCGCCTACTGCCGCTCGATGGCGAGCAACTACAACCACGCGCTCCGGCCGCCCGTCGTCGCCGTCCGCGACGGCGAGGCCCGGGTGATCGTCCGGCGCGAGACGGAGGAAGATCTCCTGCGTCTCGACGTCGGCTGATGAAATAGTCGAGTCATGGCCGAGCGGTGAAATAGATGTCTCAGGATCCGGACAGGGGGCGGAAACCCCCGTCCGGTGAGTGAGACTGGTTCCACCGGAGCGATCCGGGGGGCTACGGCCGCGGAGAGCCGTAGAGAAACGACCGTAGACGAAGCTGAAGTACGGGAAAGAGGTCGGATGATGCGTACGCGTCCGCTGAAGGTGGCGCTGCTGGGCTGTGGAGTGGTCGGCTCAGAGGTGGCGCGCATCATGACGACGCACGCCGACGACCTCGCCGCGCGCATCGGCGCGCCGGTCGAGCTCGCCGGCGTGGCCGTCCGCCGCCCCGACAAGGTCCGCGGCGGCGTCCCGGCCGAGCTGATCACCACCGACGCGACCGCCCTCGTCAAACGCGGGGACATCGACGTCGTCATCGAGGTCATCGGCGGGATCGAGCCGGCCCGTACCCTCATCACCACCGCGTTCGAGCACGGCGCCTCCGTCGTCTCCGCCAACAAGGCGCTCCTCGCCCAGGACGGCGCGACGCTCTACGCCGCCGCCCAGCAGCACGGGCAGGACCTGTACTACGAGGCCGCCGTCGCCGGCGCCATCCCGCTGATCCGCCCGCTGCGCGAGTCCCTCGCCGGCGACAAGATCAACCGCGTGATGGGCATCGTCAACGGCACGACGAACTTCATCCTCGACAAGATGGACACGTCCGGCGCCGGCTACTCCGAGGCGCTCGACGAGGCCACCGCCCTCGGGTACGCCGAGGCCGACCCGACCGCCGACGTCGAGGGCTTCGACGCCGCCGCCAAGGCCGCCATCCTCGCCGGCATCGCCTTCCACACGCGCGTGCGCCTCGACGACGTCTACCGCGAGGGCATGACCGAGGTCACCGCCGCCGACTTCGCCTCGGCGAAGCAGATGGGCTGCACCATCAAGCTGCTCGCGATCTGCGAGCGGGCCGCGGACGGCGGGTCCGTCACCGCGCGCGTGCACCCGGCGATGATCCCGCTGAGCCACCCGCTGGCCTCCGTCCGCGAGGCGTACAACGCCGTCTTCGTCGAGGCCGACGCCGCCGGGCAGCTCATGTTCTACGGCCCCGGTGCCGGTGGCGCCCCGACGGCCTCGGCCGTCCTCGGCGACCTCGTCGCCGTGTGCCGCAACAAGCTCAACGAGGCCAACGGCCCCGGCGAGTCCGCGTACACCCAGCTGCCCGTGAGCTCCATGGGCGAGGTCGTCACGCGGTACCACATCAGCCTCGACGTGGCCGACAAGCCGGGCGTCCTCGCCCAGGTCGCGACGGTCTTCGCCGAGCACGGCGTGTCGATCGACACGGTCCGCCAGCAGGGCAAGGACGGCGAGGCCTCTCTCGTCGTCGTCACCCACCGCGCGCCCGACGCCGCCCTCTCCGGGACCGTCGAGGCGCTGCGGAAGCTCGACACCGTGCGCGGTGTCGCCAGCATCATGCGTGTTGAAGGGGAGTAAAGGACCCATGACCAGCAAGGGCACCCACCAGTGGCGCGGCATCATCGAGGAGTACCGGGACCGTCTTCCGGTCACGGACACGACGCCGGTCGTCACGCTCCGTGAGGGCGGTACGCCGCTCGTCCCCGCTCAGGTCCTCTCCGAGCGCACGGGCTGCGAGGTGCACCTCAAGGTCGAGGGCGCCAACCCCACCGGTTCCTTCAAGGACCGCGGCATGACGATGGCCATCACCAGGGCCAAGGAGGAGGGCGCGCAGGCCGTCATCTGCGCGTCCACCGGCAACACCTCCGCCTCGGCGGCGGCTTACGCGGTGCGGGCCGGCATGGTCTCCGCCGTCCTGGTGCCGCAGGGCAAGATCGCGCTCGGCAAGATGGGTCAGGCCCTCGTGCACGGCGCCAAGATCCTCCAGGTCGACGGCAACTTCGACGACTGCCTGACGCTCGCGCGCAGCCTGTCCGAGAACTACCCGGTGGCGCTGGTCAATTCGGTCAACCCGGTCCGCATCGAGGGCCAGAAGACCGCCGCGTTCGAGATCGTGGACATGCTGGGCGACGCCCCCGACATCCACGTCCTGCCCGTGGGCAACGCCGGCAACATCACGGCGTACTGGAAGGGGTACCGCGAGTACGCCGAGGACGGCCTCGCGACCCACCGCCCCCGCATGTGGGGCTTCCAGGCCTCCGGTTCCGCGCCGCTCGTGCGCGGCGAGGTCGTCAAGGACCCGTCGACGATCGCCACCGCGATCCGTATCGGCAACCCGGCCTCGTGGGACTACGCGATCGCCGCGCGCGACGAATCGGGCGGTTTCATCGACGAGGTGACGGACCGTGAGATCCTCCAGGCCTACCGCCTGTTGGCCGCGCAGGAGGGCGTCTTCGTCGAGCCGGCCTCGGCCGCCTCGGTCGCCGGTCTCCTGAAGGCCGCCGCGCAGGGCAAGGTCGACCCGGGTCAGAGGATCGTCTGCACGGTCACCGGCAACGGCCTGAAGGACCCCGACTGGGCCGTCGCCGGCGCCCCCCAGCCGGTCACCGTCCCCGTCGACGCCGCGGCCGCCGCCGAGCGTCTCGGCCTGGCCTGATCTCGACTCCCCCGGCGCCCGGGGGAGTACTGATCGAAACCCGATCAGGAACGTACATAGGCGCACAGGTTGGCTCGCGACACGCATCGTGCGCCTCCTGTGCGCCCTATGTCGCCACAGAACCTTCCTTCGATAGGCTGTACCGAACCCGCCCCGACGCATATGCGCGGTGTTGTTGCCGTTGTCGCCCCCTGAGGCCGATGCGGAATCCGGGTCTCCGAGTACGTTTTCGTGAACACTCGCTGTACGAAACACCGTTGTCGCAATCAAGGAGAGTCAACGAGCGATGGCCGGTCCAGCGTTCCGCGCCGCCGCCGTACGGGTGCGCGTCCCCGCCACCAGCGCCAACCTCGGCCCGGGCTTCGACGCCTTCGGCCTGTCGCTGGGTCTCTACGACGACGTCGTCGTCCGGGTGGCCGACTCCGGCCTGCACGTCGACATCGCGGGCGAGGGCGCCGAGACCCTCCCGCGCGACGAGAGCCACCTGCTCGTACGGTCCCTCCGCACGGCCTTCGACCTGCTCGGCGGACAGCCGCGCGGCCTCGAGGTCGTCTGCGCCAACCGCATCCCGCACGGCCGCGGCCTCGGCTCCTCCTCCGCCGCCATCTGTGCCGGCATCGTCGCCGCCCGCGCCGTGACCATAGGCGGGGACGCGAAGCTCGACGAGGCCGCCCTGCTCGAACTCGCCACCGAGATCGAGGGTCACCCCGACAACGTCGCCGCCTGTCTGCTCGGCGGCTTCACCCTCGCGTGGACCGAGTCCGGTGCCGCGAAGGCGATCAGGATGGATCCTTCGGATTCCATCGTTCCGGTGGTTTTCGTCCCCGGAAAGCCCGTACTGACGGAGACCGCCCGCGGCCTGCTCCCGCGCACCGTCCCGCACGTGGACGCCGCCGCCAACGCCGGCCGCGCCGCCCTCCTCGTCGAGGCCCTGACCCGCCGCCCCGAGCTGCTGCTCGCGGCCACCGAGGACCGGCTGCACCAGGAGTACCGGGCCCCCGCGATGCCGGAGAGCATCGCCCTCGTGAACCGACTGCGCGCGGACGGCGTCCCCGCGGTCATCTCCGGCGCGGGCCCCACGGTCCTCGCGCTGGCCGAACCGGGGACGGCCGACAAGGTCGCCCTCCTCGCGGGTGAGGGATGGGCCGCCAACCGGCTCGACCTCGACGCGTCCGGAGCGAGCGTGCTGCCGCTGGCGCCCTAGGGGCGCGCGGCGGCGGGCCGCGAGGGGGCGCCGGGCAGCGCCCCCCACCGCCCGGACACGAGATTGCCGGTGAGGGAGAGGGGGAATGTTTGTTGGAGCCGGTAGTGTTAACCTCAAGTCTGCACCTGACCTCTTTGTGGAGCGGTGCGGAGTGTCCCCATCAGGGACCACCGATTCTTCCGGAAGCCTCCTCAACTGCTGAGCAGCCTGCCTGAGCAGTTTTGAGCACGCTCCGGAACCGGCGCGACACCCCTCGCTTTTTCCGGTGAGGGCCGAGCAGGGGGCCTCGGGCCGGACCCACAGCACGTTTTTCTCTCTCCGCCGTACCCGGCGGGACCACCGCCCCGGACACGGTCCACAAGCCAGGACCCTGCCGGACAGCACAACCGGTCGCCGAGCCAGATGGCCGACGTCCGCTCCAGGGAAGGACCCTTCGTGAGCGACACCACCGATCTGATGGGCGTGACTGCCGACAGCAGTGTCGACACCTCCGCGCCCGCCGCAGGTGCTGCCAGCACCGCACGGCGCCGCCGCTCCGGCACCGGCCTCGACGGCATGGTCCTGGCCGAGCTGCAGCAGGTCGCGTCCGGCCTCGGCATCAGGGGCACCGCGCGGATGCGCAAGAGCCAGCTGATCGAGGTCATCAAGGAGACGCAGGCCGGAGGAGGCTCCGCCGCCCCCGCCAAGGCCGACGCCGCCGCCGAGACCAAGCCGAAGCGCCGCGCCACCTCCAAGGCGCGCACGGGCGAGACCGCGGCCGAGACCGCCGCGCCCAAGGCGGAGAAGGCCGAGAAGGCCCCTGCCCAGCAGCAGATCGACATCCCCGGCCAGCCGGCCAGTGAGGACGCGCCGGTCGGCGAGCGTCGCCGCCGTCGCGCCACCGCCCCCGCCGGTTCGCCGGAGGGCGAGGCCAAGTCCGAGGCCGCGCAGACCGTCAAGGTCGAGGCGCGCACGGAGACCGCGCGTACGGAGACCAAGGCCGACGCGCAGGCCGAGGGTGCCGTCGACGGCGCCGAGGGCCGCAGCCGCCGTGACCGCGGCGAGCGTGGGGAGCGCGGCGAGCGCCGTGACCGCCGCGACCGTCAGCGCGAGCGCGGCAAGGGCGACGAGCAGCAGGGCGGCGGCCAGGGCGGCCAGCGTCAGCGCCAGGGCGGCCAGGGTCAGGGTCAGGGCCAGCAGAGCCAGGGCCAGGGCCAGGGCCAGCAGGGCGGCGGCCAGCAGGCCGGTCCGCAGGACGACTACGACGACGAGGCGGGCGGCCGTCGTGGCCGTCGCGGCCGCTACCGCGACCGCCGCGGCCGTCGTGGCCGTGACGACTTCCAGGCCGGCGAGCCGCAGGTCTCCGACGACGACGTCCTGATCCCCGTCGCGGGCATCCTGGACATCCTCGACAACTACGCGTTCATCCGGACCTCCGGCTACCTGCCCGGCCCGAACGACGTGTACGTCTCCCTCGCCCAGGTCCGCAAGAACGGCCTGCGCAAGGGTGACCACGTCACCGGCGCCGTGCGCCAGCCGAAGGACGGCGAGCGCCGCGAGAAGTTCAACGCGCTGGTCCGCCTCGACTCCGCGAACGGCATGGCCGCCGACTCCGGCCGCGGCCGCCCGGAGTTCAACAAGCTGACCCCGCTCTACCCGCAGGACCGGCTCCGTCTGGAGACCGACCCGGGCGTGCTCACCACCCGCATCATCGACCTCGTCTCGCCCATCGGTAAGGGCCAGCGCGGTCTGATCGTGGCCCCGCCGAAGACCGGCAAGACCATGATCATGCAGGCGATCGCCAACGCGATCACGCACAACAACCCCGAGTGCCACCTGATGGTCGTCCTGGTCGACGAGCGTCCGGAAGAGGTCACCGACATGCAGCGGTCGGTCAAGGGCGAGGTCATCTCCTCGACCTTCGACCGCCCGGCCGAGGACCACACCACCGTCGCCGAGCTGGCCATCGAGCGCGCCAAGCGTCTCGTCGAGCTGGGTCACGACGTGGTCGTCCTGCTCGACTCGATCACCCGCCTGGGCCGCGCGTACAACCTCGCGGCGCCGGCCTCCGGCCGCATCCTGTCCGGTGGTGTCGACTCGACCGCGCTCTACCCGCCGAAGCGCTTCTTCGGTGCCGCGCGCAACATCGAGGACGGCGGCTCGCTGACCATCCTCGCGACCGCGCTCGTCGACACCGGTTCGCGCATGGACGAGGTGATCTTCGAGGAGTTCAAGGGCACCGGCAACATGGAGCTCAAGCTCGACCGGAAGCTCGCCGACAAGCGCATCTTCCCCGCGGTGGACGTCGACGCGTCCGGCACCCGCAAGGAGGAGATCCTCCTCGGCAGCGACGAGCTCGCGGTCACCTGGAAGCTGCGCCGCGTGCTGCACGCGCTCGACCAGCAGCAGGCGATCGAGCTGCTCCTCGACAAGATGAAGCAGACGAAGTCGAACGGCGAGTTCCTGCTCCAGATCCAGAAGACGACCCCCGGGGCCGCCAACAACGACTGACGCATGATCGACTTGTGACCTGCGTCACGCGGCAGTGGTGGGGCATCGCCCTCGTAATCCTGTCGTGACCTGCGTAAACCGCCGCGCCCACCGTGAACTCACGGTGGGCGCGGCGCGTTGATCACGGGGAAGTCACAGGTCCGTATGCAACCCTTTCGGGTGCTTCGCCGTCACAAAAGGTGAACCGAGGGCCCGAGGGAAGACGATGACCGAGCAGAACAACACCGGCCGAATACCCGGCGCGGGTACTGGCCGCCGCCGCAAGCCGCCCACCAAGAGCCGCCGCCTCCCCGTACTCATATCGGGGGCCGTCGCGGTGCTCATCCTGGGCGGCGCCGGACTGGGGTACGTGTACGTCAAGCTCGACGGCAACATCAAGGGCGTCGACATCAACGCCCAGCTCGGCACCGAGCGCCCCGACGACGTCGACAACGGCTCGATGGACATCCTCGTCCTCGGCTCCGACTCCCGCTCGGGCGACAACGGCGCGTACGGCAAGGACGAGGGCGGAGCCCGCTCCGACACCGCGATGATCGTCCACGTCTACGAGGGCCACAAGAAGGCGAGCGTCGTCTCGATCCCGCGCGACACCCTCGTCACCCGCCCCGAGTGCGTCGACAGCCAGGGCGGCACCGTCCCCGGCCAGACCCGCGCCATGTTCAACACGGCGTACGAGGTCGGCGGACCGGCCTGCGCGGTGAAGACCGTCGAGTCGATGTCCGGCATCCGCATGGACCACTACATGGAAGTCGACTTCACCGGCTTCAAGAAGCTCATCGACGAGCTGGGCGGCGTGGAGATCACCACCACCCAGCCCATCAAGGACAGCAAGAGCCACCTCGACCTGGAACCGGGCACCCACACCCTCGACGGCGAGCAGTCCCTCGGTCTCGTCCGTACGCGCAAGAGCGTGGGCGACGGCAGCGACCTCGGCCGCATCCAGCTCCAGCAGGCCTTCATGAAGGCCTTCATGAACCAGGTGAAGTCCCTCGGCGTCTTCACCAGCCCCACGAAGCTCCTCGACCTCGCCGACGCGGCCACCAAGGCCATCACCCCGGACTCGGAGCTCGACTCCGTCAACGAGCTGATGGGCTTCGCGAAGAGCCTCGCCGGAATCGGCGCCGAGAACGTCAAGATGATCACGCTGCCGGTGCAGTACGACCCCGTCGACCCGAACCGCGTCGTCCCCCTGGAAGCCAAGTCGGAACAGGTCTGGACGGCCCTCAAGGCCGACAAGCCGATCCCCGCGTCCGCCACCCAGGACGCCGCCACGGGCAAGGCCGACGGCGTCGTGAAGTAGCCGCGGAGCCGCCCGGGACACGCACGGGAATACTCCCGGCCCGACCCCGGTTTGGGGAGATGCGCCCAGTCCTGGCAGACTGGTACGTCGGCCCCGGTTCACGCTCGCCGCAAACCCGTGACAGCGACCCGGAGCCCTCCCGAAACTAGGAGACACCTTGAAGCGCGAGATTCACCCCGAGTACGTCGAGACCCAGGTCAGCTGCACCTGTGGCGCGTCGTTCACCACCCGTAGCACCCTGACCGAGGGCACCATCCGTGCCGAGGTCTGCTCCGAGTGCCACCCGTTCTACACGGGCAAGCAGAAGATCCTCGACACCGGCGGCCGCGTGGCCCGCTTCGAGGCCCGCTTCGGCAAGGCCGGCTCCGCCGCGAAGTAGCGAGCCCCTGCGCCGGTCCTCGGTCGCCCCGCGCGGGTGGCCGGGACCGGCGCTTTGCCGTCCCGTAGCAATTGACGAAAACCCAGGAGCCCCCGATGTTCGAGGCGGTCGAGGAACTGGTCGGCGAGCATGCCGACCTCGAGACGAAGCTCGCGGACCCTTCGGTCCACGCCGACCAGGCCAACGCGCGCAAGCTGAACAAGCGCTACGCCGAGCTGACCCCCATCGTCGCCACGTACCGGTCCTGGAAGCAGACCGGTGACGACATCGAGACCGCCCGCGAGTTCGCGCACGACGACCCCGACTTCGCCGCCGAGGTCAAGCAGCTCGAGAAGGACCGCGAGGAGCTCACCGACAAGCTCCGCCTCCTCCTCGTCCCGCGCGACCCGAGCGACGACAAGGACGTCATCCTGGAGATCAAGGCCGGCGCCGGTGGCGACGAGTCCGCGCTCTTCGCCGGCGACCTGCTCCGCATGTACCTCCGGTACGCCGAGCGCGTCGGCTGGAAGACCGAGATCATCGACGCCACCGAGTCCGAGCTCGGCGGCTACAAGGACGTCCAGGTCGCGGTGAAGACCAAGGGCGGCAACGGCGCGACCGAGCCCGGCCAGGGCGTCTGGGCCCGCCTCAAGTACGAGGGCGGCGTCCACCGCGTGCAGCGCGTGCCCGCCACCGAGTCCGCCGGCCGCATCCACACCTCCGCCGCGGGCGTGCTCGTCACGCCGGAGGCCGAGGAGGTCGACGTCGAGATCCACGCCAACGACCTGCGCATCGACGTCTACCGCTCGTCCGGCCCCGGCGGCCAGTCGGTCAACACCACCGACTCCGCCGTCCGCATCACCCACCTGCCGACCGGCATCGTCGCCTCCTGCCAGAACGAGAAGAGCCAGCTCCAGAACAAGGAGCAGGCCATGCGCATCCTGCGCTCCCGGCTCCTCGCCGCCGCCCAGGAGAAGGCCGAGGCCGAGGCCGCCGACGCCCGGCGCAGCCAGGTCCGCACCGTCGACCGCTCCGAGAAGATCCGGACGTACAACTTCCCGGAGAACCGCATCTCGGACCACCGCGTCGGCTTCAAGGCGTACAACCTGGACCAGGTGCTCGACGGCGACCTGGACACGATGATCCAGGCGTGCGTCGACGCCGACTCGGCGGCGAAGCTCGCCGCCGCGTAGGTCCGCAGCACAAGGCCCCCTCAAAGCCCCACCCCGCACCACGGAGGACCAGCGTGAACCTGCTGCTTGCCGAGGTGGCCCAGGCCACCCAGCGGCTGGCCGACGCCGGCGTTCCCTCACCGCGTTTCGACGCCGAGGAGCTCGCCGCGTTCGTGCACGGCGTCAAGCGGGGGGAGCTGCACAACGTCAAGGACGCGGACTTCGACGCCCGCTACTGGGAGACGATCGCCCGCCGGGAGGCCCGCGAGCCGCTCCAGCACATCACCGGCCGGGCGTTCTTCCGCTACCTGGAGCTCCAGGTCGGCCCCGGCGTCTTCGTGCCCCGGCCGGAGACCGAGTCGGTCGTCGGCTGGGCCATAGACGCCGTGCGCGCCATGGACGTCGTCGAACCGCTCATCGTCGACCTCTGCACCGGCTCCGGCGCCATCGCGCTCGCCATGGCGCAGGAGGTGCCGCGCTCCCGCGTGCACGCCGTCGAGCTCTCCGACGACGCCCTCGTGTGGACCCGGAAGAACGCCGAGGGCTCGCGCGTCACCGTCCACCAGGGCGACGCGCTGACCGCCCTGCCGGAGCTGGACGGCCAGGTCGACCTGGTCATCTCCAACCCGCCGTACATCCCGCTCACCGAGTGGGAGTACGTGGCGCCCGAGGCCCGCGACCACGACCCGGAGATGGCCCTCTTCTCCGGCGAGGACGGCCTCGACACCATCCGCGGCATCGAGCGCACCGCCCACCGTCTCCTGCGCCCCGGCGGCCTCGTCGTCATCGAGCACGCGGACACCCAGGGCGGGCAGGTGCCGTGGATCTTCAACGAGGAGGCCGGCTGGGCCGACGCCGCCGACCACCCGGACCTGAACAACCGGCCGCGCTTCGCGACCGCGCGCAAGGCCACGCCATGACGTCGGCCACGACCGCGACGACGGCTGCGGCTGCTGCGACTGCTTCGACGAATCACGTGAACGAGGAGGCCGGGAAGTAATGGCAAGGCGATACGACTGCAACGAGGCCACCGACCGCGTCACCGGTCTGCGCGAGGCGGCCTCCGCCGTCCGCCGGGGCGAGCTGGTCGTGCTCCCCACCGACACCGTGTACGGGATCGGGGCGGACGCCTTCAGCAGCGAGGCCGTCGCGGACCTGCTGGCCGCCAAGGGCCGGGGCCGCAACATGCCCACGCCCGTCCTCATCGGCTCCCCGAACACCCTCCACGGCCTCGTCACGGACTTCTCCGAGCAGGCCTGGGAGCTCGTCGACGCGTTCTGGCCCGGAGCCCTCACCCTCGTCGCCAAGCACCAGCCGTCCCTCCAGTGGGACCTGGGCGACACCCGGGGCACCGTCGCCATCCGCATGCCGCTGCACCCCGTCGCGATCGAGCTGCTCACCGAGGTCGGCCCGATGGCCGTCTCCTCGGCGAACCTCACGGGCCACCCGTCCCCGGAGACCTGCGACGCGGCCCAGCAGATGCTCGGCGACTCCGTCTCCGTCTACCTCGACGGCGGCCCGACCCCCGGCATCGTCCCGTCCTCCATCGTCGACGTCACGGGCAAGGTCCCGGTCCTGCTGCGCGAGGGCGCGCTCTCCCCGGAGGAGCTCCGGAAGGTCGTACCCGACCTCGAGGTGGCCAGTTGACCGCCCCTGAGGGGCGTGGCATAGCGGGGTTCGACGACAGCACCACCTTCCGCATCCTCCACGTCAGCACCGGCAACGTCTGCCGCTCGCCCATCACCGAGCGGCTGACCCGCCATGCCCTGTGCGACCGCCTCGGCGATCCGCTGGGCGGCGGCCTGATCGTGGAGAGCGCCGGCACCTGGGGGCACGAAGGCGCCCCCATGGAGGCCAACGCCGAACTGGTCCTCGCCGACTTCGGCGCGGACTACAGCGGCTTCGTGGGCCGCGAGCTCCTCGACGAGCACGTCATCCGCGCGGACCTGGTCCTCACGGCGACCCGCGACCACCGCGCCCAGGTCATCTCGATGGGCCACTCGGCGGGCCTGCGCACCTTCACCCTGAAGGAGTTCACCCGCCTGGTCCGCGCGATCGACCCCGCCACGCTCCCGGACCCCCGGGACGAGGGCATGGTCGAACGCGCCCGAGCCCTGGTCCGCGCCGCCGCGGCTCTACGCGGGTGGCTCCTGGCCCCGTCCGCCGACGCGGACGAGGTCAACGACCCGTACGGCGCCCCGATCAGCTTCTTCCGCTCGATCGGCGAGGAGATCAACCAGGCCCTCGACCCGGTCGTGACGGCCCTGACGGGTGTCGACGCCAAGGGCTGACGGGCGGGGGGCGAGGGCCGCGCCTACATTGGTTCCATGCCGTCGGTCACCGCGCCCCTCGATGAGGATCTCGACGTCCTGCGCCGGCAGGACCCCGAGGTCGCCGATGTGCTGTTCGGGGAGGTGCGGCGGCAGGGGGACAGTCTTCAGCTGATCGCGGCGGAGAACTTCGCGTCGCCCGCGGTTCTCGCCGCGCTCGGTTCGCCGCTCGCCAACAAGTACGCCGAGGGTTATCCCGGAGCCCGTCACCACGGTGGCTGCGAGTTCGCCGACGCCGCCGAGCGGATCGCCGTGCAGCGGGTCACCGCGCTCTTCGGGGCCGAGCACGCCAACGTACAGGCGCACTCCGGTTCCTCGGCCGTCCTGGCGGCGTACGCGGCCCTCCTGAGGCCCGGGGACACCGTCCTCGCCATGGGGCTCGACCACGGCGGGCACCTCACCCACGGGTCGCCCGCGAACTTCTCCGGGCGGTGGTTCGACTTCGTCCCGTACGGCGTCGACGCCGAGACCGGGCTCGTCGACTACGAGCAGGTCGCCGCCCTCGCCCGCCACCACCGCCCCAAGGCGATCGTCTGTGGCTCGATCTCGTACCCCCGCCACCTCGACTACGCGGTCTTCCGCGGCATCGCCGACGAGGTGGGGGCGTATCTCATCGCCGACGCCGCCCACCCCATCGGGCTCGTCGCCGGGGGAGCGGCGCCGAACCCCGTCCCGTACGCCGACGTCGTCTGCGCGACCACCCACAAGGTCCTGCGCGGGCCGCGCGGCGGGATGATCCTGTGCGGTGCCGAGCTCGCGGAGCGGATCGACCGGGCCGTCTTCCCCTTCACGCAGGGCGGCGCGCAGATGCACACGATCGCCGCGAAGGCGGTCGCGTTCGGCGAGGCGTCCACCCCGGCGTTCGCCGCGTACGCCCATCAGGTGGTGGAACACGCGCGCGTACTCGCCGCCGCGCTCGCCGCCGAGGGCTTCGCGCTGACGACCGGCGGCACGGACACCCACCTCATCACCGCCGACCCGGCGCCCCTCGGCATCGACGGCCGCACCGCCCGCGCCCGGCTGGCCGCCGCCGGCATGGTGCTCGACACCTGCGCCCTCCCGTACGGGGACGGGCGCGGGATCCGCCTCGGTACGGCCGCCGTCACCACGCAGGGCATGGGCGCCCCGGAGATGGCGAGAATCGCCGCCCTTTTCACGGCCGCGCTCCGTGACGACCCCGCCGAGACCGCCCGCGTACGGGCGGAAGTACGGGAGCTGACCGGCCGATTTCCCCCGTATGGACCCTGAGCGGAGCCCGAGCGCAACCGTTCGGGTGGCCTGCGTGTCTCCCAGCACATGGACGGCACGGCTAGGGTGTGGGGCTGAGATGGCCAGCGATTCCTGTGGGGCAGCCCGTGCGTGATTACCTGCTGACGCTCTGTGTCACGGCTGCGGTGACCTATCTGCTGACCGGGCCGGTGCGGAAGTTCGCCATCGCGACCGGGGCGATGCCGGAGATCCGCGCCCGCGACGTACACCGAGAACCGACTCCGCGGCTCGGTGGCATCGCCATGTTCTTCGGGCTGTGCGCGGGACTCCTCGTCGCCGACCACCTCCAGAACCTCAGCAGCGTCTTCGAGCTGTCCAACGAGCCGCGCGCGCTGCTCTCCGGCGCCGCGCTGATCTGGCTGATCGGCGTCCTCGACGACAAGTTCGAGCTGGACGCGCTCATCAAGCTGGGCGCGCAGATGATCTCCGCCGGCGTGATGGTCGCGCAGGGTCTGACGATCCTGTGGCTGCCGATCCCCGGCGTCGGCACGGTCGCCCTGACCCCCGGTCAGGGCACGCTCCTGACGGTCGCCCTGGTGGTCCTCACGATCAACGCGGTGAACTTCGTCGACGGCCTCGACGGTCTCGCCGCCGGCATGGTCTGCATCGCCGCCGCCGCCTTCTTCCTGTACGCGTACCGGCTCTGGTACGGCTACACGATCGAGGCCGCCGCCCCCGCGACGCTCTTCGCCGCGATCCTGATGGGCATGTGCCTGGGCTTCCTGCCGCACAACATGCACCCGGCGCGGATCTTCATGGGCGACTCGGGCTCGATGCTCATCGGCCTGATCCTCGCCGCCTCGGCGATCTCGATCACCGGCCAGGTCGACCCGGACGTCCTGAAGCTGTTCGAGGGCTCGACCCGTCAGGCCACCCACGCCGCCCTGCCGGTCTTCATCCCGCTCGTGCTGCCGCTGACGATCATCGCGATCCCGATGGCGGACCTGGTCCTCGCGATCGTGCGCCGTACGTGGAAGGGCCAGTCGCCCTTCGCGGCGGACCGCGGCCACCTGCACCACCGGCTCCTGGAGATCGGCCACTCGCACAGCCGCGCGGTGCTGATCATGTACTTCTGGTCCGCGCTGATCGCCTTCGGGACGCTCGCGTACTCGGTCCACTCGACGTCGATGTGGATCGTGCTCGCGATCACGGTGCTGAGCGCCGTCGGGCTCGTCCTGCTCCTGCTGCCGCGTTTCACGCCCCGCGCCCCGCGCTGGGCCCAGAAGGTCGTCCCGCCGCGCTACCGGCGCCGCAGGCCCGCCCAGGACGCCCTGGTGGCGGAGGAGAAGCTTCCGGTGCCCTCGGGGCTCCACGGCGCCACGGCCATCGGCAACCGCGAGGGCTTCACCGATAGGCGGAAGGCCGGAACGCCGAGTTGACGAATGCCGCATCCGCGGCCATTACCTGACAAGGTGCCCGCTTGTCGCGCACACACGCGCGCCGTAACCCTCATGTGTGACAGTTGGCACACCCTACGGGTAAAGACCTATTCAAATAGTTTGTGATACGGTTCACGAGACCCGGCGCCAGAGCCGAAAGACCGTAGTGCGACGGTCTGTTGGCCCCGAGACCCACCTCGGACCGGGCTTACGCTCGTCCTTGACGACACCATCGCCCCCTCCATCAAGCGGAGACACCGCCATGCCGTCCAACGACGCACGCCTCCTTCTGCATACCGCCGTACCCACCGCTGTCGTCGGCGCTGTCGCGACCGTCATCAGTGGCGTGGTCGCCGGTGGCAAGGGTGCGATCGGCGCCGTCGTCGGCACCCTGGTCGTGCTCCTCTTCATGGGGATCGGGCTGATCGTGCTCCAGCGGACGGCGAAGAAGCTGCCGCAGCTGTTCCAGGCCATGGGGCTCATGCTCTACACGGCCCAACTCCTGCTGCTCTTCGTCTTCCTCGCCCTGCTGAAGGACACCACGGCGTTCGACTTCAAGGCATTCGCGTTCACACTGCTGGCGACGACCGTGGTGTGGGTCGCCGCACAGGCCCGGGCCTACATGAAGGCCAAGATCATGTACATCGACCCCGGAAACACGGGGTCGAAGTCGTGAAAGGTAGGGCCGGGATAAAGCGGTGTTCGGCTTCCTGCTATCGTCCGGTGCCAACTGCGGCACTGCGGGCGCGGGCATCCGAGACGCCTGTCCCAGCGCGAGGCTCGATGCCGAACCGCCGCCCCCTTATCCGTAAGACCAGTCCAGTGCCGACCCGCGGCTGCGTGCCGCGCCGACACAACGAGGTTGCCGTACCTATGCGCCACGCTGAAGGAGCCCGCGGTGAGTGCTGACCAGACGCTTGCCTTCGACCCGGATTGCCACATCTTCACCGGATGTGGCTTCCCGGCGCCGGGCCTGCACACGTTCATGTACGAGCCGATCGCCACGTGGGGAAGCTTCGAGTTCACGAAGCCCATGCTGCTCGCGATCCTGGGCTCGATCGTGGTCGTCGGGTTCTTCTGGGCCGCCTTCCGCAAGCCCAAGCTGATCCCCGGCAAGATGCAGATGGTCGGCGAGGCCGGTTACGACTTCGTGCGTCGCGGCATCGTCTACGAGATCATCGGCAAGAAGGACGGCGAGAAGTACGTCCCCTTCATGGTGTCGCTGTTCTTCTTCGTATGGATCATGAACCTCTGGTCCATCATCCCGCTCGCCCAGTTCCCGGTCACGTCGCTGATCGCCTTCCCGGCGGCCCTCGCGCTGATCGTCTACGTGGTCTGGGTCTCGCTGACCTTCAAGAAGCACGGCTTCGTCGGCGGCTGGAAGAACATCCTCGGGTACGACAAGTCCCTGGGCGCGATCCTCCCGCTGATCATGCTGCTCGAGTTCTTCTCGAACCTGATCATCCGGCCCTTCACGCACGCGGTCCGACTGTTCGCGAACATGTTCGCCGGTCACCTGCTCATCGTGATGTTCTCGCTGGCCACCTGGTACCTCATGAACGGCATCGGCTTCGTCTACGCCGGCGCCTCCTTCGTGATGGTCCTCGTGATGACGGCGTTCGAGCTCTTCATCCAGGCCGTCCAGGCGTACGTCTTCGTCCTCCTGGCTTCCAGCTACATCCAGGGCGCTCTCTCCGAGCACCACTGAGTCCGGTCCCTCGACCGGCAGCACAACCCCCCAAACCCCCAGTCGTCCGGTGGCCAACCCCCACCGGGTCCTTGAAAGAGAAGGAAGAACCGGCATGTCCGCTCTCGAGACTCTCGCCGCCGTCAACGGAAACGTCGCCTCCATCGGCTACGGCCTCGCGGCCATCGGCCCCGGCGTCGGCGTCGGCATCATCTTCGGTAACGGCACCCAGGCCCTCGCCCGTCAGCCCGAGGCTGCCGGCCTGATCCGCACCAACCAGATCATGGGTTTCGCCTTCTGTGAGGCGCTCGCCCTCATCGGCATCGTCATGGGCTTCGTCTACAAGTAAGCCGGACCGACTGCCCGATTCTTTACACGGAAGGCACTGATGTGAACGCTCTGCTTCTTGCGGCAGCGGAGGAGCCCCAGCCTCCTCTGATCCCGCATCTCGACGAGCTCGTCATCGGCCTGATCGCCTTCGTCATCGTCTTCGGCTTCCTCGCCAAGAAGCTCCTCCCGAACATCAACAAGGTTCTGGACGAGCGTCGCGAGGCCATCGAGGGTGGCATCGAGAAGGCCGAGTCGGCCCAGATCGAGGCTGAGAGTGTGCTGGAGCAGTACAAGGCTCAGCTCGCCGAGGCCCGCCACGAGGCCGCGCGTCTTCGCCAGGAGGCGACGGAGCAGGGCACCGCGATCATCCAGGAGATGAAGGCGGAAGGCCAGCGACAGCGCGAGGAAATCATCGCGGCCGGCCACACGCAGATCGAGGCCGACCGCAAGGCCGCGTCCGCGTCGCTGCGTCAGGACGTGGGCAAGCTCGCCACCGACCTGGCCGGCAAGCTGGTCGGCGAGTCCCTCGAGGACGCCGCCCGCCAGAGCCGCACCATCGACCGCTTCCTCGAGGAGCTCGAGGAGAAGGCCGAGGCCGTCCGATGAACGGAGCGAGCCGCGAGGCACTGGCCGCCGCCCGTGAGTCCCTCGACGCGCTGACCGACAACACGTCGGCCGACGCGACGAAGCTCTCGGACGAGCTGGCCGCAGTCACCGCGCTGTTCGACCGCGAGGTGTCGCTGCGCCGCGTCCTGACCGACCCCGCGCAGGCGGGCGAGGCCAAGGCCGAGCTCGCGCAGCGACTCCTGGCCGGTCAGGTGGGCGGCGAGACCGTCGACCTGGTCTCGGGCATGGTGCGCAACCGCTGGTCGCGTTCGCGCGACCTGGTCGACGTGGCGGAGGAGCTGGCGAACATCGCCGACCTCACCGCGGCGCAGAAGTCGGGCACGCTCGACGCCGTCGAGGACGAGCTGTTCCGGTTCGGCAGGATCGTGTCCTCCAGCCCCGAGCTCCGCTCGGCGCTGACGGACAAGGCCGCCACGGCCACCGCCAAGAAGGAGCTGCTCCACAGCCTCCTCGGCGGCAAGGCCCAGGCGACCACCGAGCGCCTGGTGATCCGTCTGGTGACCCAGCCCCGGGGACGTAGCCTGGAAGCGGGACTCGAGTCCCTCTCCAAGCTCGCCGCGGCGCGCCGGAACCGGATGGTCGCCGTCGTCACCTCGGCGGTGCCGCTGTCCGACCAGCAGAAGCAGCGCCTCGGTGCCGTCCTGGCCAAGCTGTACGGCCGGGAGATGCACCTGAACCTCGACGTGGACCCGGCGGTCCTCGGCGGGATCACCGTGCAGATCGGCGACGAGGTCATCAACGGCTCCATCGCGGAGCGCCTCGGCGAGGCGACCCGTCGTCTGGCCGGCTGACGGCAGCAGCCACAGCAACACAGCTTCAAAGAATCACAGCAACACCAGCGGCCCGGTTGGGCCGTGCAGAGATTGCAGAAGATTCCTGGGGGTCGGCCCCCAGACCCCTTAAGAAACTTCGGGCCCAACAAGGAGAGCAGGGAACCCAGATGGCGGAGCTCACGATCCGGCCGGAGGAGATCCGGGACGCACTGGAGAACTTCGTCCAGTCGTACCAGCCGGACGCGGCCTCGCGCGAGGAGGTCGGCACGGTCAGCCTGGCCGGTGACGGTATCGCGAAGGTCGAGGGTCTTCCCTCGGCCATGGCGAACGAGCTGCTGAAGTTCGAGGACGGGACCCTCGGTCTCGCCCTGAACCTCGAAGAGCGCGAGATCGGCGCGATCGTCCTCGGCGAGTTCAGCGGCATCGAGGAGGGTCAGTCGGTGCAGCGCACCGGCGAGGTCCTCTCCGTCGGTGTCGGTGAGGGCTACCTGGGTCGCGTCGTCGACCCGCTCGGTAACCCGATCGACGGTCTCGGCGAGATCGCGACCGAGGGCCGCCGCGCCCTCGAGCTGCAGGCCCCGGGCGTTATGGCCCGTAAGTCGGTGCACGAGCCGATGGAGACCGGCTACAAGGCCGTCGACGCCATGACGCCGGTCGGCCGTGGTCAGCGTCAGCTGATCATCGGTGACCGTCAGACCGGCAAGACCGCGCTGTGCGTCGACACGATCATCAACCAGCGTGACAACTGGCGCTCGGGCGACGTGAACAAGCAGGTCCGCTGCATCTACGTCGCCGTCGGCCAGAAGGGCTCGACCATCGCGTCCGTTCGCGGCGCCCTGGAAGAGGCCGGTGCGCTCGAGTACACGACGATCGTCGCCGCCCCGGCGTCCGACCCGGCCGGCTTCAAGTACCTGGCGCCGTACACCGGTTCCGCCATCGGTCAGCACTGGATGTACCAGGGCAAGCACGTCCTGATCGTCTTCGACGACCTGTCGAAGCAGGCCGACGCCTACCGTGCCGTGTCGCTGCTGCTGCGCCGCCCGCCGGGCCGTGAGGCCTACCCGGGTGACGTCTTCTACCTGCACTCGCGTCTCCTCGAGCGCTGCGCGAAGCTCTCGGACGAGCTCGGTGCCGGCTCGATGACCGGTCTCCCGATCGTCGAGACCAAGGCGAACGACGTCTCGGCGTTCATCCCGACCAACGTCATCTCCATCACCGACGGCCAGTGCTTCCTGGAGTCCGACCTGTTCAACGCCGGCCAGCGCCCGGCCCTGAACGTCGGTATCTCGGTCTCCCGTGTCGGTGGCTCCGCCCAGCACCCCGCCATGAAGCAGATCGCCGGTCGTCTCCGTGTCGACCTGGCCCAGTTCCGTGAGCTCGAGGCCTTCGCGGCCTTCGGTTCCGACCTGGACGCTGCCTCGAAGGCGCAGCTGGAGCGCGGTCAGCGGATGGTCGAGCTGCTCAAGCAGGCTCAGTACCAGCCGATGCCCACGGAGAACCAGGTCGTCTCGGTCTGGGCCGGCACCACCGGCAAGATGGACGACGTCCCGGTCGCCGACATCCGTCGCTTCGAGGCCGAGCTCCTGGCGTACCTGCGCCAGAACCACTCCGGTCTCATGACCTCCATCCGCGAGGGCAAGAAGATGTCGAACGACACCCTGACGGCCGTCGCCGACGCCATCGCCGAGTTCAAGCAGCAGTTCGAGACTTCTGACGGCAAGCTGCTCGGCGCGGACGCCCCCGCCGTCAACGTCTCGAAGTGACGACGGAAGGGACCTGACTCATGGGAGCGCAGCTCCGGGTCTACAAGCGTCGCATCAAATCCGTCACCGCGACGAAGAAGATCACCAAGGCGATGGAGATGATCGCCGCCTCGCGTGTCGTCAAGGCGCAGCGCAAGGTGCAGGCGTCCACTCCGTACGCGACCGAGCTGACCCGCGCGGTCACCGCGGTGGCGACGGGTGCGAACGACAAGCACCCGCTCACCACCGAGGCGGAGAACCCGAGCCGTGCCGCGGTCCTGCTCCTCTCGAGCGACCGCGGTCTGGCCGGTGCCTTCAACTCCAACGCCATCAAGGCGGCGGAGAAGCTCATCAAGAAGCTGGAGAGCGAGGGCCGCGCGGTCGACGTCTACGTCGTCGGTCGCCGTGGTGTCGCGCACTTCAACTTCCGTGAGCGGAAGCTCAGCGACACGTGGACCGGCTTCACGGACGAGCCCACGTACGCGGACGCCAAGAAGGTCGCGGCACCGCTGATCGAGGCGATCGAGAAGGACACGGCCGAGGGTGGCGTGGACGAGCTCCACATCATCTACACCGAGTTCGTCTCGATGATGACCCAGACGGCGGTCGAGGCCCGGCTGCTGCCCCTCAGCCTCGACGAGGTGGCGAAGGAGGCCGGCGAGCCGGACACCCTCCGCCCGCTGTACGACTTCGAGCCGTCGGCGGAGGACGTCCTCGACGCCCTGCTGCCGCGCTACGTCGAGAGCCGGATCTACAACGCGCTGCTCCAGTCGGCTGCCTCCAAGCACGCCGCCACGCGCCGCGCGATGAAGTCGGCCACCGACAACGCGGGAGACTTGATCAACAACCTCTCCCGACTTGCCAACGCGGCCCGCCAGGCCGAAATCACCCAGGAAATCAGCGAGATCGTCGGTGGCACCGCAGCCCTGGCCGACGCGACCGCGGGGAGTGACAAGTAATGACGACCACTGTTGAGACGGCCGCCGCCACGGGCCGCGTCGCCCGGGTCATCGGCCCGGTCGTCGACGTGGAGTTCCCCGTCGACGCGATGCCGGAGATCTACAACGCCCTGCACGTGCAGGTTGCCGACCCGGCCGAGGAGGGCAAGCTCAAGACGCTGACCCTCGAGGTCGCGCAGCACCTCGGTGACGGCATCGTCCGTACCATCTCGATGCAGCCCACCGACGGTCTGGTCCGCCAGGCCCCCGTGGTCGACACCGGCGACGGCATCACGGTGCCCGTCGGCGACGTCACCAAGGGTCGCGTGTTCAACACGCTCGGCCAGATCCTGAACGAGCCCGAGGCCGAGGCCGAGGTCACGGACCGCTGGTCCATCCACCGCAAGGCCCCGGCCTTCGCGGACCTCGAGTCGAAGACCGAGATGTTCGAGACCGGCCTCAAGGTCGTCGACCTTCTCACCCCGTACGTCAAGGGTGGAAAGATCGGTCTGTTCGGTGGTGCCGGTGTCGGCAAGACCGTTCTGATCCAGGAAATGATCATGCGTGTGGCCAAGCTGCACGAGGGCGTTTCCGTCTTCGCCGGCGTCGGCGAGCGCACCCGTGAGGGCAACGACCTCATCGCGGAAATGGAAGAGTCCGGCGTTCTGGACAAGACCGCGCTGGTCTTCGGCCAGATGGACGAGCCCCCGGGCACCCGTCTCCGCGTCGCCCTCGCCGGTCTGACCATGGCGGAGTACTTCCGCGATGTGCAGAAGCAGGACGTGCTGTTCTTCATCGACAACATCTTCCGCTTCACGCAGGCCGGTTCCGAGGTCTCGACCCTGCTCGGCCGCATGCCGTCCGCCGTGGGTTACCAGCCGAACCTGGCCGACGAGATGGGTCTCCTCCAGGAGCGCATCACGTCGACCCGTGGTCACTCGATCACCTCGATGCAGGCGATCTACGTCCCCGCGGACGACCTGACCGACCCGGCCCCGGCCACCACCTTCGCCCACCTCGACGCGACGACGGTTCTCTCCCGTCCGATCTCCGAGAAGGGCATCTACCCGGCCGTGGACCCGCTGGACTCCACGTCCCGCATCCTGGACCCGCGCTACATCGCGCAGGACCACTACGACGCCGCCACGCGCGTCAAGGGCATCCTGCAGAAGTACAAGGACCTCCAGGACATCATCGCGATCCTCGGTATCGACGAGCTCAGCGAGGAAGACAAGCTCGTCGTGCACCGCGCGCGTCGTGTCGAGCGCTTCCTGTCCCAGAACACCCACGCGGCGAAGCAGTTCACCGGTGTGGACGGTTCGGACGTTCCGCTCGACGAGTCGATCGCCGCGTTCAACGCGATCTGCGACGGTGAGTTCGACCACTTCCCGGAGCAGGCGTTCTTCATGTGCGGTGGCCTTGAGGACCTCAAGAACAACGCCAAGGAGCTCGGCGTCTCCTGAGCCTCGTGCTCGCCCGAGAGGGGCGGGATCCGTCCCGCCCCTCTCACCACGCCCACTAGAATTGACCCCAACACCCGGCACGACCGCCGGGTGGTGACCCGAGGAGCCACCCTTGGCTGCTGAGCTGCACGTCGAGCTGGTCGCCGCGGACCGGAGTGTCTGGTCCGGCGAGGCCACCCTGGTCATCGCGCGTACCACCTCCGGCGACATTGGCGTCATGCCCGGCCACCAGCCGCTGCTGGGTGTGCTGGAGTCGGGCCCGGTGACCATCCGTACGAGCGAGGGCGCGACTGTCGTCGCCGCCGTCCACGGTGGATTCATCTCGTTCGCCGACGACAAGCTGTCTCTGCTCGCGGAGATCTGCGAGCTGGCGGACGAGATCGACGCCCAGCGCGCCGAGCGCGCGCTGGAGCGTGCGAAGACGGATTCCGACGCCGCCGCCGAGCGGCGCGCGGAGGTCCGCCTGCGCGCGGTGTCCGTCCGCTGACGGTCCGCGCAGAGTAGGACGTAGTGCCCTCAGCCGCGGCACGGCTGGAATGTTCCAGACCGTGCCGCGGCTGAGGCGATGCAGATGCGGTTGCAGGTGTATTCGGTTCGGCCGGACGACGGCTACGGGACGCAGCGAGGAGGTCGGTGAAGATGTTCCTCGCTCTGCTCGTGTGCGGCCTGGTCGTCGCACTGGTGGTGATCGGGCTCTTCGTCTTCGGTTTGCGCCGGAGGCTGATCCAGCGTGCCGGCGGCACCTTCGACTGTTCCCTGCGCTGGGACATCCCGGACGAGCCGGATCCGACCGGCAAGGGCTGGGTGTACGGAGTCGCCCGCTACAGCGGTGACGAGATCGCCTGGTTCCGTGTCTTCTCGTACGCGCCCCGCCCCCGTCGCGTCCTGGA
Organism: Streptomyces sp. NPDC056144; assembly: GCF_042264145.1. Taxonomy (NCBI): domain Bacteria; kingdom Bacillati; phylum Actinomycetota; class Actinomycetes; order Kitasatosporales; family Streptomycetaceae; genus Streptomyces; species Streptomyces sp. NPDC056144. The sequence goes on from NZ_JBHJVF010000003.1 coordinate 367,356, forward strand.
GCGCTCGGCCATCGTGGCCCTGGAGCGCCGGATGCCGGAGGGCGAGGAGGAGCTCGCGCTGCTCTCCGACGCGGTGATCCAGGCGTGTACGTACGACGGTGTGCGCCTGGAGCTCGCGATGAGCGAGGACGCGCGGACCGGGTTCATGGCCTGGCTGGAGGCGGCGCCTCCCGGCCAGCGGGTGAACGTCGCGTAGACATGAGAGAGCGGGGGTCGGTGCCTGGGCACCGGCCCCCGCTCTCGTGTGCTGCGGGTTAGTTCAGACCGGTGTTGATGGCGCCGACGAGCTCGCCGTTGGTGGTGTCACCGCTGAACTCCCAGAAGAACGCGCCTCCGAGGCCCTGGTTCTTGGCCCAGGTCATCTTGGAGGTGACGGTCGACGGGGTGTCGTAGCTCCACCAGTTGGTGCCGCAGTGGGCGTAGGCCGTGCCGGCGACGGTGCCGTTGGCCGGGCAGCTGTTCTTGAGGACCTTGTAGTCCTCGATGCCCTGCTCGTACGTGCCCGTCGCCGGGCCCGTCGCCGTGCCGCCGGGGGCGGACTGGGTGACGCCGGTCCAGCCGCGGCCGTAGAAGCCGATGCCGAGGAGCAGCTTGTTGGCGGGGATGCCCTTCGCCTTGAACTTGGCGATCGCCTCGGCGGAGCTGAAGCCCGCCTTCGGGATGCCGGCGTACGAGGTCAGCGGGGAGTGCGGGGCGGTCGGGCCCTTGGCGTCCCAGGCGCCGAAGAAGTCGTACGTCATCACGTTGAACCAGTTCATGTACTGCGCGGCGCCCGCGTAGTCGGCGGCGTCGATCTTGCCGCCGGTGGAGCCGTCGGCCGTGACGGCCGCCGTGACCAGGTTGTTGGCGCCGAACTTGGCGCGCATGGCCTGCATCATGTTCTTGAAGGAGGCGGCGCCGCTGGTGTCGCAGGTGAGGCCGCAGGCGTTCGGGTACTCCCAGTCCAGGTCGATGCCGTCGAAGACGTCGGCCCAGCGCGGGTCCTCGACCAGGTCGTAGCAGGACTGGGCGAAGGCGGTCGGGTTCTGCACGGCCTGGCCGAAGCCGCCGGACCAGGTCCAGCCGCCGAAGGACCAGAGGACCTTGATGTTCGGGTACGCCTTCTTCAGCTTGCGCAGCTGGTTGAAGTTGCCGCGCAGCGGCTGGTCCCAGGTGTCGGCGACGCCGTCGACGGACTGGTCGGCGGTGTAGGCCTTGTCGTAGTCGGCGTAGGCGTCACCGATGGTGCACTTGCCGCCCTGGACGTTGCCGAACGCGTAGTTGATGTGGGTGATCTTGGACGCGGAGCCCGAGGTCACGATGTTCTTCACGTGGTAGTTGCGTCCGTAGACGCCCCAGTTGGTGAAGTAGCCCATCTTCACGGCGTTCGGGTTCGGCGTGCCGCCTCCGCCGCCCGTGGTGTGGACGGGGGTGGGGCCGGCCGCCGGGCCGGTCTGGTCGATGCTGTCGCGGGCGACGACCGTGTAGCTGTAGTCGGTGCCGGCGGTGAGCCCGTTGTCCGTGTAGGTGAGGGCCGTGGTGGTGGTGACCTTCGTGCCGTCGCGCAGCACGTCGTAGTTCTTGACGCTCTTGTCGTCGGTGGCGGCGGTCCAGGTCAGCTTCACCGAGGTGTCGGTGATGGCGGAGGCGACCGGGGTGCCGGGGGCCGAGGGCGGGTTGTCGCCGGGCTGGCTGGTGCCGTCGCAGGGAGCGCCGTTGATCTTACAGTTGCTCGGCGCGCCGGGGCCGGCGCCGTTGTAGCCGAAGGAGACGGAGGCGCCGGGGGCCAGCGTGCCGTTCCAGCCGACGTTCTTGGCGGTCCAGTGGGTTCCGGAGCTGGTGACGGTGGCGTCCCAGGCGGAGGTGACGGAGGTGCCGGCGGGGTAGTCCCACTCGACGGTCCACGAGCTGATCGTGGTGGTGCCGGTGTTCTTGACGGTCCAGTTGGCGCCGAAACCGGTGCCCCAGTCGGAACCCTTGGTGTACGTGGCCGTGGCCGAGGTGGCCGCTTCGGCGGGGGTGGCGAGGCCGACCATGGCGGCCAGCGGCAGGATCAGGGCGGTCAGTCCGGCAGCGGTCCGGTGTCTGAACCCTGTTCTGCGCGACGGTGCTTGAGTGCTCAACGGTGCTCCTCAAGTTGCGGACGGTGCAAGGTGGGGGTGGTCCGTGAAGATGCGCGCGCCCCGCGAGCGTAGAAAGGTCTGGACCAACCGTCAAGAGGTCCAGACCAACGTCGCCGGAATCCTGCTAGAGCCCCAACTCCTGTGCCAGTACGGCCGCTTGGACCCTGCTCCGCAGTCCCAGCTTGCCCAGCACCTTGCTGACGTGGGTCTTCACCGTCGCCTCCGCCATGTCCAGCCGTACCCCGATCTCCGCGTTCGACAACCCCCCGCCGAGCGCCGCCAGGACCTCCCGCTCGCGGGGCGTCAGGACGTCGAGCCGCGCCGGATCCGCCGACGGGACGGCGGGGCGGCTCGTCGCGGCGAACTCCGCGAGCAGGCGGCGGGTCACCGCCGGGTCGACCGTCCCCTCGCCGCGCCCCACCGTCCGTACCGCCTCGATGAGTTCACGCGCGTCCGCGTTCTTCAGGAGGAACCCTGCCGCGCCCGCGCGCAGCGCCCCGAACACGTACGCGTCGAGGTCGAAGGTGGTCAGGACGAGCACGTCGGCCAGCCCCTCCGCCACGACGATCCCGGTCGCCGTCACCCCGTCCATCCGGGGCATCTGCACGTCCATGAGGACGAGGTCCGGGCGGAGTTCCCGCGCGAGCTCCACCGCGCGCTCACCGTCCGCCGCCTCGCCGACGACCTCGATGTCGGGCGCGCTGCCCAGGATGAGGACGAGTCCCGACCGTACGGCCGCCTGGTCCTCGGCGACCAGGACCCGCACGGTCCTCGCGCCCTCGTGTGCCGTGTCCGCCGTCATGCCCGCTCCTCGTCGTGCGCGTCCACCGGCAGCTCCGCCCGGACCCGCCAGCTTCCGCGTCCCTCGCCGTCGTCCACCCGGCCCGCCTCGAAGACCCCGCCGAGCAGGGCCACCCGCTCCCGCATCCCCACCAGACCCGCCCCCGAACCGGGCGCGGTCGGACCCGGGCGCTCCCCGTACGGGCTCGTCACCTCGACCGTCAGGGCCCCCGGCGCGCGGGCGAGCGCCACCCGGACCTCGCCGGGCGCCGCGTGCTTGAGCGCGTTCGTCAGGGACTCCTGCACGATCCTGTACGCCGCCAGCTCCACCGGCGCCGGAAGGCCCGCCTGGCTCTCCCTGCCGTCGTCCAGGACGAGGACGAGACCGCTCGGCTCCGCGTTCGCCGCCGCCTGAGCCAGGAGCGCGTCCAGGCCCGCGAGCGTGGGCGCGGCGGCCGGCTCCGTGTCCCCGCTGCCGTCCCGGAGGAGGCCGATGAGTCGCCGCATCTCGGCGAGACCGGCCACGCTGTTCTCGCGGATCACGGTCAGGGCCTGCCGGGTGGTGGCCGGCTCGTCGAGGGAGAGCGCCGCCGTGGAGTGGATCGCGATGGCCGAGAGGTGGTTCGCCACCATGTCGTGCAGCTCGCGCGCCATCCGCGAGCGCTCCGCCACCACCGCCTGCGTCCGGTCCATCTCGGCGAGCAGCGCGGTCTGCTCGGCCCGCAGCCGGGCCGAGTCCGCCGCCTCCCGGTGGTTGCGGACGACCGCGCCGGTCACGGCCGGGAGGAAGGACACCATGCCCGTGATCACGCCGACGAGCAGGGCGACGGCGTTCTGCCACCACACCAGGAAGCCGGCCGTCACCCCGACCGTGACCAGCGCGGTCGTGTAGGGGATACGCCGGGCCTGGGCGGGGGAGCCGTAGACGACGGCCGCGTAGACGATGTCGGTGTACATCAGGACCGTCGCCAGGTTCCCGTTGGTGAACTGGTCGGCCACGAGCGCGCACGTGCCGACGGCCAGGGCCGTCCGGGGCAGGGTCCGGCGCACCGCCTCCATGGCGGCCATCACGACGAGCGGGACCAGCGCGGCCCACCGCTGGTCGAAGACGCGGTCGCCGGTCGTGTAGAGCCCGAAGGACCACAGGAGCAGCCCGCAGGCGAGCCCCGAGACGGCGATCAGCAGGTCGACGCGGTGCGGGCGGGGGAGGGTCACCCTCTCATCCAACACGTCCACGGGCGCCCCGACCTCCTCGCCCGGGCCGATCCGCGCCCCCGCCGGCCTCCGTCGAACGATGTAGACGCGTGTCGTCACCGGCGACGACGAAACGGGCCGCTTTCCACGGGAGCCTCGTAGAGGGAAGCGAAAGGGGAACCGTCGTGATCGTCACGCTGATCGTCGTCTGCGAGGTGGGATTCTGGGTCCTGCTGGCCGCCGGCCTCGCCGCCCGTTACCTGCTGAGGATGCCGAAGCTGGGCATGGCCCTGCTGCTGTGCGAACCGCTCCTTGAGGTCCTGCTCCTCGTCGTCACGGCGATCGACCTCAAGAACGGGGCCGAGCCGAGCTGGCGGCACGGGCTCGCCGCCGTCTACATCGGCTACACCGTCGGCCACGGCCACCGGACCGTGAAGTGGCTCGACGGCCACGCCGCCCACCGCTTCGGCGGCGCCCCGCCGCCCGTGGGGCCGCCCCGATACGGCATGGCCCGCGCCCGCCACGAGGGCCGCGTCTGGCTCGGCTCGGTCGTCGCCGCCTCCGTCGCCTCCGCCCTGCTGCTCCTGGCGATCTGGTACGTCGGCGGCGACGGGAACACCGATTCGCTGCACGGCTGGATCTTCTTCGCCTGGCGCGCGGCCGGCATCCACGGCCTGATCGCGCTCACCTACGCGATCTGGCCGAAGAAGCCCCCGACGGGGTCCGAGGAAGGGTCAGCGCTCCCCGCCCGGGACCCAGAGCACGTCCCCGACCTCCTTGTTGGCCGTACGCGCAAGGATGAAGAGCAGGTCTGACAGCCGGTTGAGGTAGGTCGCGGTCAGGGCGTTCATCGTCTCGCCGTGCGCCTCCAGGGCCGCCCACGTGGAACGCTCGGCCCGGCGGACCACCGTGCACGCCTGGTGCAGCAGCGCCGCACCGGGCGTGCCGCCCGGCAGGATGAAGGAGCGCAGCTTCTCCAGCGGCTCCAGGAAACGGTCGCAGTCCGCCTCCAGCTTGTCGACGTACCCCTGCTCGACGCGCAGCGGGGGGTACTTCGGGTCCTCCACGACCGGGGTGCAGAGGTCCGCGCCCACGTCGAACAGGTCGTTCTGGACGCGGACGAGGACCTTCACGACCTCCTCGTCCAGCTGCCCGAGGGCGATGGCAGCGCCGATGGCGGCGTTCGCCTCGTTGGCGTCGGCGTACGCCGAGATCCGCAGATCGGTCTTGGCGGTCCTGCTCATGTCGCCGAGGGCGGTGGTGCCCTGGTCGCCGGTACGGGTGTAGATGCGCGTCAGATTGACCATGGGACCCACCCTAGGGGGCGCCTCGAACTCCCCGCGGAGGTGTCGTCGGTGTGACGTCCGTCAAAGAAGGCGTGACGCGCATTACTTCACGGTCACATGGCGCTCCGCGAGCGCTAATCTCCGCGAGGAACCAGAAGTGAACAGGCGTTAAGGGGTGGAACAACGTGGCCAGGAAGCTTGCCGTCATCGGAGCCGGACTCATGGGATCGGGCATCGCTCAGGTCTCCGCGCAGGCGGGCTGGGACGTGGTCCTGCGTGACGTCACCGACGCCGCCCTGACCCGTGGCACCGACGGCATCAAGGCGTCCTACGACCGCTTCGTCGCCAAGGGGAAGCTCGACGCCGCCGACGCCGAGGCCGCCCTCGGCCGCATCACCGCCACCACCGAGCTCGAAGCCGTCGCCGACGCCGACATCGTCGTCGAGGCCGTCTTCGAGAACCTCGACGTCAAGCACGAGATCTTCCGCTCGCTCGACAAGGTCGCCAAGGACGGCGCCGTCCTCGCCTCCAACACCTCCGCGATCCCGATCACCAAGATCGCCGCCGTGACCGAGCGCCCCGAGGCCGTCGTCGGCACCCACTTCTTCTCGCCCGTCCCGATGATGCAGCTCTGCGAGCTCGTCCGCGGCTACAAGACGAGCGACGCCACCCTCGCCACCGCCCGCGAGTTCGCCGAGTCCGTCGGCAAGACCTGCATCGTCGTCAACCGCGACGTCGCCGGCTTCGTCACCACCCGGCTCATCGCCGCCCTCGTCGTCGAGGCCGCCAAGCTCCAGGAGTCCGGCGTCGCCACCGCCGAGGACATCGACATCGCGTGCAAGCTCGGCTTCGGCCACGCCATGGGGCCGCTCGCCACCGCCGACCTCACGGGCATCGACATCCTCGTGAACGCGGCCAACAACATCTACACCGAGTCCCAGGACGAGAAGTTCGCGCCGCCGGAGCTGATGCGCCGGATGGTGGACGCGGGTGACATCGGCCGCAAGAGCGGGCAGGGCTACTACACGTACTGATCGCGACCGACTCTCGAAACCTCACTCCGTGGGGTGAATTTCGGTACCGGTTCGCTGACAAGGCGCAACGCTTCTGCCGGTGCGGCAGTCAGTTGTATGTCGAATGTTTGTCGAAGACGGAGCACTCTCGGGGAGCACTTATGCACATCAGGGGCGACCACGTCGAGCTGGTCGTCGGGGGCCGCCTCGACGTCCGCAGCGCGGCGGACGCCCGTACGGTCCTGCACTCGGCCGTCGACGACGGCGTCGGCGACCTCGTGCTCGACCTGACCGGCCTCGACTCCTGGGACGCGACCGGACTCGGCGTGATCATGGGCGCCCACCGCAGGGCCGGACGCTGCGGGCGGCGGCTCGTGCTGCGCGGGGTGCCGCCCCAGATGCAGCGGTTGCTCGTCGCGACCCGGCTGCACCGCATCCTCGCCATCGAGGGCGGCCTCGCGCTGGAGTCCCTGCCCCGGGTGTGAACCCCAGCGGCCTCCGGGCGTCTGTGAAGCCGCTGTGTGAACCAGGCGTCACACGCAATCCTCACAAGACCGTGACGTCTTGGTCTCTGCGGCACCCCGGCTGTTCCCGCGCGCCCGACCACGGTCTAGGGTTCGCTCGCCTGCACATTGACGGACCCACCCCGCGGGCACCGGACAGCGCTTCTTGGGGGCTTGGACCATGGACCCGATCAACGCCGGGGCGGAGCAGTACGGTCACGACGCCGAGGCCGAGGACGCCCGCCCCGCACCGGGATCGGCCCTGCCCGAGCGCTCCCCGGGCGCGCCCGCCCGCGCCCGCGTCGTCCGTGTCTTCTCCGGCGACCTCCTCCTCACCGTCAACCCCGTCGACGGCAGCGAGATAGCCCCCTGCCCGCCGGGCCAGGAGCCCGAGGCCCCCCGCCCCCGCACCCCCGAGGAGCTCGCCGAGGCCGCCCGGGCCGCCGCCCCCTCCGTACCGCCCGGCCCCGCCGCCCCCGTCCTGCCGCTCCTCGAACGCGAGGAGAAGCGCCGACGGCTCACCGCCGTCCTCGGCCGCGGCGGCTCCGCCCGCGTCGCCGGCCCCGCCGGATCCGGCCGCACCGCCCTCCTCGACGCGGTCGCCGCCGACTGCGCCGAGCTCGCCCCCGACGGCGTCATCCGCCTCTCCGGCCACCAGCGCACCCTCACCGAACTCCTCCACGAGCTCTTCACCGCCGTCCGGTACGCCCCGAACCAGCGGCCCGACAGGACCGCGCTGCCCGAACGGCTCGCCGACATCGGCGCGATCGTCGTCGTCGACGACCTGGAGTTCGGCGGCGCCGCCCTCGACGAGCTGCTCGCCGCCGCCCCCGAGTGCGCCTTCCTCCTCGCCACCGGAACCGACACCCCCGCCCCCTCCTCCGACGCCCCCGTCGAGGACGTCCTCCTCACCGGGCTGGGCCGCGCCGCCTCCCTGCGCCTCCTGGAGAGCGCCGTCGGCCGCACCCTCACCGACGAGGAGGTCAACTGGGCCGGCGACCTCTGGTTCGAGTCCGAGGGGCTGCCGCTCCGCTTCGTCCAGGCCGGGGCACTCCTGCGCCAGCGCGACCGACTGCGGGTCACCCCCGCCGAGTTCGACGCCTTCGGCGCCCTCGACGAGGTCTTCGGACCCACCGACCCCGAGGCCGCGGCGGCCGTGGCGGCCGCCGCCTGGGACGGCATCGACCCCGACATCGAACTCCGCGAGATACCCCTGCCCACCCTCGGCGAGGGCGCCGCGCCCGCCGCCCTCCTCGCCTCGCGCCTCGGCCGCTCCGCCCAGGCCACCTTGCGCTTCGCCGTCGCCCTCGGCGGCGAGCTCCCGCACCAGGCCCACCTGCCGGCCCTCGTCGGCGACACCCACGCCGACGCCGCGCTCGGCGAACTCCTCGCCTGCGGCCTCCTCACCCCCGTCGGCGCCCGCTACCGCCTCGCCACCGGCGTCCTCACGCAGCTCCTCGCGCACGGGTACGAGCACGACGCGGCCGACCGCGTCCACACCGCGGCCCAGCACTACGCCTGGTGGGTCGCCCACCCCTCCGTCACCCCCGAACGCGCCGCCGCCGAGGCCGACGCGCTGCTCGCGGCGCTCACGGGGCTCCTGGCGGCGGGGCCGGGAGGTACGGAGGCGGTGCCGCCCGGCACGCCCGGTGCCGCCGCCACCGGCGAGGAGCGTCACGCCACCGCCGTACTCCTCGCCCGGGCCGCGGCCCCCGCCTTCGCCGCGGGGCTCCACTGGGGCGCCTGGGAGCGGGCCCTGCGCGCCGGGCAGGAGGCCGCCCGGCTCGCCGGGGACGTCGCCGAGGAGGCGTACTTCCACCACGAGCTCGGCGTCCTCGCGATCTGCGGCGGGAACCTGGAGCGGGCGCGCGCCGAGCTGGAGGCCTCGATCGCGATGCGCGGCGTCCTCGCCGACAAGCGCGGCACCGTCGCCGGCCGCCGGGCGCTCGCCCTCGTCGCCGACCTCGCCGGAGAGCACGTGGGCCCGATCGCGCCCCGCGCCGAGGACCCCGCCTCGCCGCCCCACGGCACCCCCGCCCTGCCGGCCCCGCCCGGCGCCCTCGGCTCGCTCGGCCCGATCCCCTTCGGCCCCTCCGACGCCCGCGACGCCTTCGGCGCCCCCGCCCGGCGTGGGGCTCCTGCCCCGTTCGGGGCGCCCGGGGCCTCCGGCCCGGCCGGGGATGCCGATTCCCTCGGCGCCTCCGGTCTGGGCGGCGCCTCCGGCTCGCTCGGCGGCCCCGGTGCTTCCGGCGTTTCCGGCGTTTCCGGTGCTTCCGGTGCCGCCGGTTCCGCCAGTGCCTCTTCGCCCGGGGCCGCCGGCCAGAGTGGGGCTCCCGGCCCGCTCGGCACCCCCGGTGCCCCCGGGGCTGCCGGTTCCCTCGGGGCGTCCGGTCAGCGCGGGGCGTCCGGGGCGCTCGGGGGCTCCCGCCCCGGCGGTGCCCCCGGCGGACTCGGAGGCGGCAGGGCCGCCGCCGGTGGGGCCGCCTTCGGGGACCTCGCCGCCTACGCCGACTTCGTCGACGAGGGGCCGACCGTTCTCCGGCAGCCCGAGGAGGAGCCGCGGGGGAGCGGCCGTCGGGGTCTCGGCGGCGGCGTCCTCGCCGGCGCCCGGCGCAACCTCGCCGCCGTCGGCGCGGGCGCGCTTCTCGTCGCCGTGCTCGGGACCGTCGTCACGATCGGCGCCACCTCCGGAAACGCCGACGACCCCGCCACCAACCGCGTCACCTCCGACAGCACCGCCACCGAGGGCGCCACCGACGGCACCGGTGGCGACGAACCGCCCGCCGAGGGCGAGGCGGGTGCGGGGGAGGACGAGACCGAGGGCCCCGGCGCGTCCGGTACGCCCTCCGGCACCGGCTCCGCCTCCCCGAGCGCCACGGCCTCCGACGGCGCCTCTCCGTCGAGCTCCTCGTCGAGCCCGGGCGCCACCGAGGCCCCGAGCACCTCCGCCACGCCCTCGGCCTCCGGCAGCCCGAGCCCGACGACCGCGCCGCCGACCACGACGAAGGCGCCGACGACCGCCCCGGCCACCACCCGGCCGCCGACCCGGCCGAGCTCGTCGAGCCCGGTGGTCGTGCCGCCCTCGCCGACCTCGTCGAGCCCGACCGCGAGCCCCAGCGCGACCACGCCCTCGCCGTCGGCCTCGTCCACCTCCCCGTCGCCCTCGGCGAGCGCCTCCACGGCCCCGGTGACCGGAGGAAGCCCCGACGGCTCCGCCTCCGCGAGCCGCGAGGTCCCTCCCTCGGACACCCCGAGCCCCGGCGTGCCGACCCTCTGAAGCGGTACGGGAAAGGCCCCGGGTGCGATGACAGCACCCGGGGCCTTTCCCGTACACGCGAGAACAACCGGAAGAACTAGAAAAGACGCAGCTTGTCGTCCTCGATGCCGCGCAGGGCGTCGTAGTCGAGGACCACGCAGCCGATGCCCCGGTCCGTCGCGAGGACCCTGGCCTGCGGCTTGATCTCCTGCGCCGCGAAGACGCCCTTCACCGGCGCGAGGTGCGGGTCGCGGTTGAGCAGCTCCAGGTAGCGGGTCAGCTGCTCGACGCCGTCGATCTCGCCGCGCCGCTTGATCTCCACCGCGACCGTCCCGCCGTCCGCGTCGCGGCACAGGATGTCGACGGGCCCGATCGCCGTCGGGTACTCGCGGCGGATCAGGGTGTACCCCTCGCCGAGGGTCTCGATGCGGTCGGCGAGCAGCTCCTGGAGGTGGGCCTCGACGCCGTCCTTGATGAGGCCGGGGTCCACACCGAGCTCGTGCGAGGAGTCGTGGAGGATCTCCTCCATCGTGATGATCAGTTTCTCGCCCGCTTTGTTGATCACGGTCCAGACGCCCTCCTCGCCCTCGACACCCTCCTTGAGGGTGCACGGCGGGGACATCCAGTTGAGGGGCTTGTACGCCCGGTCGTCCGCGTGGATGGAGACGCTGCCGTCGGCCTTGACGAGGATCAGACGGGGCGCGGAGGGCAGGTGGGCCGTGAGCCGACCCGCGTAGTCCACGGAGCAACGGGCAATGACGAGACGCATGGTCCGCAACGCTACAAGACGGGCGCTCTTCCGCGCGATTCGGGCGTCGCCCGGGCATCGTCAGTGTGTCGCCGGGGCATCATCATTGGCCGAACACCCGTCGGTTATCAGCCGGTTGTGTTCCCAATCTTCTGGTGCGGCCAGGTCTGCGCGCTTACCGTGGAAGCTGGAGGTCGTCGTCCGTGCACGCTGCGTGGCGTACGGCCGGCCTTCGTCCCTGCCCGCAAGACCCCGTCCGCGGGGTCGCGAGAGGAGAACCCATGTCGCTCGACGTCTCACCGGCACTGTTGGAACAGGCCGAGCGAGGCGAGGTCGACGAAGCCGACTTCGTCGACTGCGTCCGGACCTCCCTGCCCTACGCATGGGAGATGATCAGTTCTCTGGTGGCCCAGCTGAAGGTCGACGGCGGAGAGTTCGCCGACAACCAGACGCCGCCGCCGAATGAGCAGGCACGTGGTCAGCTGCTGCGCGCGCTCGCGAGCGACGCCATTCGTGGCGCCCTGCAGCGGCATTTCGGGGTGCGTCTCGCCTTCCAGAACTGCCACCGGGTGGCGGTCTTCCCGCTGGACCCCGCGGTGGACGAGCGACTCGCCCGCTTCACGTCCATCAGGGGGCAGCTGCTCAACCAGTCGCCGGAACTGCGCGACTGCTGAGACATGGTGCCGCCGCTCCGGCTCGCGGGAGACGTCGTGGTCGACGCGCGCCGACGCGCGTCGCCCACGGCGGAATGCCGGAGCGGCGGCACGTCCTCACTCATACGAGGAGGGGGAGGACCTCGGCGCCGAGCCGCCGGACGTTCTCCTCGGTGGCGGCGAGGTCGCCCGAGCCCTCCGCGAGCAGGGCGAAGCGCGTGATGCCCGTACGCTCCGAGGTCGCCGCGAGACGGTCCGCCGCGAGCCGCGGTGTGCCCACCGGGTGGAGTCCGCAGAGCAGCTCCGTGTACGCCACCGGGTCCCGCATCGACCGGAACCGGCCGTCGACCGTCACATGCGCGTCCAGACCCTGCTTCAGCCAGCCCGGCATCGCCTTCACGAGCGTCTCCGCCGCGTCCGCGGTCCGGTCCGCCAGCTGGGCCACCCCCGCCGAGACATGGCCGTCCGCGATCCGCGCGATCTCGTCCGGATCCCGTCCCGCCTCCCGCGCCCAGCGCGCCCAGGCACCGACCATCTCGGCCTTCTCCTCGTCGCCGCAGTGCATTCCGAGCAGCATGGGCAGGCCGCGCTCCGCCGCGAGCCGCACACTCCTGGGCGAGGTGCAGGCCACCACGACCTCCGGGGCGGACGGTCCGCCGATCAGCTCGTCGGCCCGGGGGACCACCGTCACCTCGCGGAACGCGAACCGCTCCCCGTCGGCGCCCACGCGCGGCTCGGTCAGCCAGCGGAGCAGCAGGTCGAGGGAGTCGGGAAAGCCCTCCTCGTACGCCGGGAGTCCCGCGCCGAAGACCTCCAGGTCGATCCAGGGACCGCCCCGGCCGACCCCCAGCGTGAACCGTCCGCCCGAGGTGAGGTGCAGCAGCGCCGCCTGCTCGCCGAGGGCGACCGGGTGGACGGTCGTCAGCACGCTGACCGCCGTGCCCACCCGCAGCCGCCTGGTCCGGCCGAGGAGCAGCGCGGCGAGCGTCACGGCCGAGGGACAGACCCCGTACGGCACGAAATGGTGCTCGGCCAGCCAGACCGAGTCGAGCCCCGCCTCCTCGGCGACCTCGGCGGTCCGCACCGCCCGGTGCAACGCCTCTCCCTGCCCCTGGCCCGGGAACTGGGCGGCCAGTACGAACGTACCCACGCGCATCGCTGCTGCCTCCTTGGGGCCGACGCGTATCTCCCCTCGCAACGGCAACAACGTCTGACACGTGCCAAAGGCAACGGCCGTTCATGAAGTTCTTGCGATTTTCCGCTAAGCCGCCTCGGGACGGGCCCGGGGCACCGCGTCGCGGCCCGTACGCTGGACGGAACGGTCCGTGTTCCCAGACCCCGTGAGGTGTGCCCGTGTCCCCGCGCCACAACCGTTCCCGAGGCGGCGAGAAGCCCGCCCAGCAGCCGGGCGACCACGACGACCGGTACGGCGGCTCGCAGCGCACCGAGTCCTGGCAGGGCGAGGAGTGGTTCGTCCGTCTGGTCGCCGGGGCGAGCTCCCCGGGCAAGCGCTACCGCTGCCCCGGCTGCGACCAGGAGATCCCGCCCGGCGCCCCGCACGTCGTCGCCTGGCCCGAGTACGGCGGCGTGGATGACCGCCGCCACTGGCACAAGGCCTGCTGGAACGCGAAGGACCGCCGCACCAGCAGGGTGCAGCGGTCCCGTAACGCGCCCCGGTATTAGGGGCGTTTCTCAGACGTCCCGGCTGTTCAGCAGCGCGTAGGCGCCGCCGAGGGCCGCGGCGGCGATGCCCGCCATGATCAGGACGGGCTCCCAGCCGGCGGGGCCGTTGTCGAACGGCGGCTTCTCGCTGTAGAGCGCGATCATCTGCGAGGGGATCGCGTACGTGAGCAGGAACTCCTGCACGGACCGCAGCGCCTCGGCCATCATGAACATGGCCGCCACGAGCGGGAGCAGCATCACGCCGATCATCACCGTGATCGCGCCGGCCGAGTGCCGGATGATCGTGCCCAGCGCGAGGGCGGCGAGACCGAGGAACGCGAGGTAGGCGCTGGCGCCCACCGTCGCCCGGAGCCACTGCGCCGCCGTCGGCGCCGAGGCCGCGTCCACCATCGACACCTGCGCCGCGCCCACGACGGCCGTGACGACGAGGCCGACCACGAAGACGAGCAGGAAGTAGACGACCGCCTTCGCCGTGAGCACCCGCGACCGGCTGGGACAGGCCGTCAGGGTCGTACGGATCATGCCCGTGCCGTACTCGGAGGCGATGGTGAGGACGCCGAGCGTGATCACGCAGATCGCGGCCGGCAGCATCCCGAAGAAGCCGAAGGCCAGCGCGGACTCGTCGCCCAGCGACTCCTCGGACATCGAGGCGATGGCCGCGACCCCGAGGCCGATGGCGAGCATCAGCAGGATCATGACGCCGAGCGTCCACATCGTCGACCGGACCGAGCGGATCTTCGTCCACTCGGAGGCGAGGGCGTCGCCGAGGGTCGCTCTGCGGACCGGGATGGGGGACACGTAGGCGTACGGCTGAGGGGCCGGGGCGGCGTACGGCTGGGGGGTGGGGGCGGTCATCGGGCGTCCTTGGTGGTGTCGACCGGCGGCTGCGGGGCGCTCGACGGGCCCGCCTGCGGGGGCTGGGGCGCCGGAGCCGTGGCGTACGGGTTCTGTCCGGGCGGCGGCGGGGCGTACCAGCCCTGCTGCGACACCTCGGGCGCGACCGGCGGCTGCGGGAGCCCGTATCCGGGCTGGCCCGGCTGCTGCGGGGCCTGGAGGTGGGCGAGCCGGTCGTCGGTGGAGCGGTAGTCCACCGCGCTCTGCGTCAGCCGCATGTACGCCTCCTCCAGGGAGGCCTGGTGCGGGGAGAGCTCCCAGAGCCGTACGTCCGCCCCGTGGGCGAGGTCGCTGATCCTCGGCAGCGGCAGGCCGGTCACGCGCAGGGCGCCGTCCGGCTCGGACAGCACCTGGCCGCCCGCCCCCATGAGCGCCGCCGTCAGCTTCTCGCGCTGGACGGGCTCCGCCTCGGGCGTCCGCACGCGAGCGAAGTCGGCGGAGTTCGCCGAGATGAAGTCCTTCACCGGCATGTCCGCGAGCAGCTGGCCGCGGCCGATGACGATCAGGTGGTCGGCCGTCAGCGCCATCTCGCTCATGAGGTGGCTGGAGACGAAGACGGTCCGGCCCTCGGCGGCCAGCTTCTTCATCAGGTTCCGCACCCAGAGGATGCCCTCGGGGTCCAGGCCGTTGACCGGCTCGTCGAAGAGCAGCACCTGCGGGTCGCCGAGGAGCGCCGCCGCGATGCCGAGCCGCTGGCCCATGCCGAGCGAGAAGCCCTTCGAGCGCCGCTTGGCGACGTCCTGGAGGCCGACCACGCCGAGGACCTCGTCGACCCGGCCCGCCGGGATGCCGGCGAGCTGCGCGAGCGAGAGGAGGTGGCTGCGGGCGCTCCGCCCGCCGTGCACGGCCTTGGCGTCGAGCAGGGCGCCGACCTGCCGGGGCGCGTTCGGCAGCTGCCGGAAGGGGTGGCCGCCGATCGTCACATGACCCGCCGTGGGCCGGTCGAGCCCGAGGATCATGCGCATGGTCGTCGACTTGCCGGACCCGTTGGGCCCCAGGAACCCGGTGACCACACCGGGCCTCACCTGGAAGGAAAGGTTGTACACGGCCGTCTTGGCGCCGTAGCGCTTCGTCAGGCCGACTGCCTCGATCATTCTCCAGCCCCATCGACAGGTCGTCGCGTGCGTGCATGCGTGCGTACGTACGAGCTAGGAGCTTATCCAGCCGCTCGCGGTTCCCGTGAGCGGAAAAGTGACGACCAGGGAATCTCCGGGAGATTCCCTGGTCGTCCCCTACGGGTTCGCGCGGGTGCGGGCCTGTGCGGTCAGGCGTACGGGGTCAGGCGTACGGGGTCAGGCGTCGCGCTCCTTCAGCACCACGTAGCCGCCGAGCAGCGCCGCCACCACCCACACGAGCATGATCGCGAGCCCGCCCCACGGGCCGTACGGGGCCTCGTCGGTGTCCATGGCGTTCGGCACGACCTGCATGATCTTCGCGCCGGCCTGGTCCGGGAAGTACTTCGCGACCTCCTTCGCCTTCGGCACCGCCGACAGGATCTGCGAGATCAGGAAGAAGAACGGGACCAGGATGCCGAGCGAGAGCATCGAGGAGCGCAGCATGGCCGCCACGCCCATCGAGAAGAGCGCGATCAGCCCCATGTAGAGCCCGCCGCCGATCACCGCCCGCAGGACGTTGTCGTCGGTGATCGACGCCCGGTGGCCGCCGAGCAGCGCCTGGCCGAGGAAGAAGGACAGGAAGCTCGTCGCGAGACCGACCAGGAGCGCGAGCCCGCCGGCCACGGCGACCTTCGAGAAGAGGAAGGTCGCCCGCTGCGGCACGGCCGCGAGCGAGGTGCGGATCATGCCGGAGGAGTACTCGGTCCCCACGACGAGCACCCCGAAGACCACCATCGCCAGCTGTCCCAGGATCATCCCGGAGAAGCTGACGAAGGTCGGGTCGAAGGTGGCCTGCTCGGCCTCGCTCAGGTCGTCG
This sequence comes from Streptomyces sp. NPDC056144, assembly GCF_042264145.1. Taxonomy (NCBI): domain Bacteria; kingdom Bacillati; phylum Actinomycetota; class Actinomycetes; order Kitasatosporales; family Streptomycetaceae; genus Streptomyces; species Streptomyces sp. NPDC056144. Next base: position 383,400 of record NZ_JBHJVF010000003.1, read on the forward strand.
AAGGTGGACTTCATGAGCGCGCAGAGCGCCGCGCTCATCGCCACCGTGACGAGGAACGCGCTCGCGAGCGTCCACACGGTCGACGAGACCGTCCGGATCTTGGTCCACTCGGACTGGAGGACCGCGGTTGCCGCTGCCATCGATCAGGCTCCCTCGGAGGTCGAGCCCCACCGGGGGCCGGGAGCCGCCTGGGCCCCCACGTCGGTGCCGTGCGCGTGGTACTCCACCGCACCGGCCGTCATCTGCATGAACGCTTCTTCGAGGGAGGCCCGCTGGGCGCTCAGCTCGTGCAGCACGAGCCCGTTGGCCGCCGCCAGCTCGCCCAGCTTCTCCGTGCTCGCCCCGTCGACCTCAAGGGTGCCGTTGCCGGCCTCGACGACGATGAAGCCGTTCGCGTACAGAACGTCCCGCAGCCGTTCCTGCTGCGGGGAGCGAAGCCGTACGAAACTCCGCGAATTCTGCTGGATGAAATCGGCCATCGAGGTGTCGGCGAGAAGTTTTCCCTGCCCGATCACGATCAGGTGGTCGGCCGTCAGGGCCATTTCGCTCATCAGATGGCTGGAGACGAAGATCGTCCGCCCTTCGGCGGCGAGCGCCTTCATCAGATTGCGGATCCAGTGAATTCCCTCGGGGTCCAGACCATTGACGGGTTCGTCGAACATCAGGATCTCGGGATCGCCGAGCAGCGCCGAGGCGATGCCGAGCCGCTGGCCCATGCCGAGGGAGAAGCCCTTCGACTTCTTCTTCGCGACCTGCGTCAGACCCACCAGGTCGAGCACCTCGCCCACCCGGCTCGTCGGGATCCGGTTGGACTGCGCGAGGCACAGCAGGTTGTTGTACGCGGACCGGCCGCCGTGCATCGCCTTGGCGTCGAGCAGCGCCCCGATGTACTTCAGGGGCTCGTCGAGCTCCCGGTAGTGCTTGCCGTCGATCCGGACCCGCCCGCTCGTCGGGTTGTCCAGGCCGAGCATCATCCGCATCGTCGTCGACTTGCCCGCCCCGTTCGGCCCGAGGAAGCCCGTCACGACACCCGGGCGGACCTGGAAGGAGAGATGGTCGACCGCCGTCTTCGTGCCGTATCGCTTGGTGAGGCCCTCAAGCTCGATCATGCGTACCAACCTAAAGGTGCGCAAAACCCCCCGCCACCGGAGTGACAGGGGGTTCGCGCACCGCTCTTCAGCTGTTCACGACCGGTTCGCCCACGGGGCTGCTCGCGACCGGGTGCGTCAACGGGCCGGGTTGGTCAGCGGGCCCGGTTCGTCAACGGGACTGCTGGGCCGGGACGCCGGCCGCGCGCTCGTCGTCGATCGGGGAGCCGGCGGCCGCGACAGCGGCACCCGTGAGGGTGGCCAGCATCTCGCGGACGTTGGTCAGCTGGGCGTTGATCGAGTCGCGGCGGTTCGTCAGGGCCGCGAGCTCACGCTCCGACTCGCTGCGGATGCGGTCGGCCTTCGCGTTCGCGTCGGCCACGATGTCCTCGGCCTGGCGCTGCGCGGTCTCCACCGTCTGACGGGCACGACGCTCCGCGTCCGTGCGCAGCTTCTCGGCCTCCAGGCGGAGCTGCTCGGCGCGGTGCTCGATCTCCGCGAGGCGCTTCTCGGCCTTCGCCTGACGCGAGGCCAGGTCCCGCTCCGACTGCTCCCGACGCTTCGCCAGGTTGGTCTCGAAGTCCGCGGCGGCCTGGGCGGCCTTGGCGCGGGTCTCCTCGAAGAGGGCGTCCGCCTCCTCGCGCTTCGACTGCGCGTCCTTCTGCGCCTCGGCACGCAGCGAGTTGGCCTCGCCCTGCGCCTTCTCGACGATCCGGACGCCCTCGTCCTCGGCCTTCGACTTCCGCTCCGCCGCGAAGTTCTCCGCGTCGTTGCGCACCTGCTGGGCGGCCGACTCGGCCAGCTCGCGGTGCTGCTCGGCGGCGCGACGGGCCTCCTCGCGCAGGTCCTTCGCCTCCTCCTCGGCCAGCCGGAGGATCTTCTCGACCCGGGCGCCGAGGCCCGCGTACGACGGCTCGGCGTCGGTGACCTGCGCCTGGGCGTTCTGCGTCTCGAGGTGGAGTTCCTCGATGCGCTTCTCCAGCGAGGTGATGCGGGAGAGCGCGCTGTCGCGGTCGGACACGAGCTTCGTAATGCGGTCGTCCACCTGACCGCGGTCGTAACCACGCCGCACGAGCTCGAAGCCGAAGGGGGAGGATGTGTCGCTCATGGGTTTCCTGTCGAATGAGACCGGTGAGGTGATAGAGGGAATCCTAGGGGCCGAAGCGGCGTGTCATCGAGCGTATGCCCGTTTGATCTGGAGAATGTCCAGCCTTTTGAGTGGCTAGCCGTCCTGGCTCTTGCCACCCGAACGAGTGACGCCGGTCGACGCTCCCGCCCTGACCCCATCCTTCGTGCCCCCGGAGGGTGTCTCGAAAGATTCCAACGCCTCCAGCACGTCCTGGACACGGGAGATCTCGGCATTGATGTCCTCGCGCCTGCGCACGAGGGTGCCCAGCTCCCGCTTGCCCTCCTCGACGGTCCGCTCGGCCTCGGCCTCGGCCTCGGCGCGGATGCGCTCGGCCTCCGCCTTGATGGCCTCGGCCTCCGCGACGAGCGAGGCCTTCTTCTGCTCGGCCTCCTTGAGGAGCGCCTCCGCCTTGCGGACCGCGGCGATCCGGACCTTGCTCGCCTCCGAACTGGCCTCGGAGACCAGTTCCTTCGCCTTCTCCTCGGCCTCGGCGCGCTGTTCGGTGGCGGCCGTGACCAGCTTGTCGACGCGCTCGCCGGCCGTCTTCATCTGCTCGGCCGTCTCGCGCCGCGCCCGGTCGTGCAGTTCCTCGATCTCGCCCTCGACGCGGCCGCGCAGCTCCTCCGAGCGCTCCCTTATGGCGGTCGCGTCGCTGCGCGCGCCGACGAGCAGCTCGTCGGCGTCCGCGCGGGCCTTCTCCACCAGGGAGTTGCCCTCGACGGTCGCCTCGGCGACGATCCGCTCGGCCTCCTTGCGGGCCGCGCCGACCATCGTGTCCGCCTGCGTCTCGGCCTCGGTGGTGGCGCGCAGCGCCTCCTCCTGGGCCTTGGCGACGAGCTGGTCCGCCTGCTCGGCCGCGTCGGAACGCTTCCGGGCGCCGGCCTCGCGGGCCTCGTCGAGCGTCCGGTCCGCCTCCTCGCGGGCCTCCGCGCGCATCTGCTCGGCCGCCGCCTCGGCGTCGGCCTTGACCCGCTCCGACTCGGCACGGATCCGCTCGGCGTCCTGCTGGGCCGCCGCGAGCGCCTCCGCGCCCTCGGCGCGCAGCCGTTCGGCCTCCTCCGAGGCGGCGTCGACGGTCCGTGACGCCTCGGTACGGGCTTCCGCGCCGACCGAATCGGCCAGCTCGGCGGCCTCGTTGACGATCCGCTCGGCCTCGGCCGTGGCCTCGCCCACGAGGGTGTCGGCCTGTTCGGCGGCGTCGGAACGCCGCTTGTCGGCCGCCTTCCGGGCCTCGTCCATGGTCTGGTCGGCGTCGGCGAGGGCCGCGTTGCGCAGGGCCTGCGCGTGGGCCTCGCCGTCGGTCTTGACCTGCTCGGCCTCGGCGCGGAGGCGTTCGGCCTCCCGCTCGGTGGTCTCGCGGAGCTCGGCGGCCTCGGCGGCGATCCGTTCGGCTTCGGCGCGTGCTTCGCCGACGAGGGTGTCGGCCTGTTCGGCGGCGTCCGCGCGGCGCTTGTCGGCGGCCTGGCGGGCTTCGTCGAGGACCTGCTCGCCCTCGGCGATGGCGGCCTCGCGCAGCGCTTCGGCGTGGGCCTCGCCGTCGGCCTTGACCTGCTCGGCCTCGGTACGGAGACGCTGTGCGTCCTGCCCGGCGGTCTCCAGGACCTCGGCGGCCTCCGCGGCGATCCGCTCCGCCTCCGCGCGCGCCTCGCCCACCGTCGTCTCGGCGCGCTCGGCGGCCTCGGAACGGATGCGGTTCGCGTCCTCGCGGGCGTCCGCCCGCGTACGGGCCGCGTCCTGTTCCGCCGAGGCCAGCGAGTCCGTCACCTCGGTGCGTACCCGCTGGGCGTACTCGGCGGTGTCGGAGCGCAGCTTCTCGGACTCGGCGATCGCGTCCGCGACCGTCCGCTCGGCCAGCGCCTTCGCGGCCTCGGACTCCTCCTCGGCGCGCGCCCGGACCCGGGCGGCGTCCTCGGAGGCCCGCTCCCGCTCCTCGTACGCGTCGGTGCGGACCCGGTCCGCCTCCTCCTGCGCCTCGGTGCGCGTGCGCTCCGCCGCGTGCTCGGCGGCGCTGCGGAGCCCGGTGATCTCCTCCTCGGCCTGCTCGCGCAGACCGGCGACCGAGTCCCGTACCTCCTGGGCGGCCCGCGAGGCGGTGGCGACCATCTCGGTCGCGCGGGTGTCCGCCTCCTCGACCAGGCGCTGGGCCTCGGCCTGCGCCTCCTCGACCCGCTTGCGGGCGGCGGCGAGGAGCTCCTCGGACTGCTCGCGGGCGAGCTCGCGCTCCCGGCCGGCCTCGGTACGGGCCGATTCGAGGGTCGACTCGGCCTCGCGGCGGCGCCGGTTGGCCTCCTCCTGCGCGGCGGCGAGCGCCTCGGCGGCCTCGGCGGCCACCCGCTCGGCCGCGGCGGCGGCCTCCGCGCGCACCCGGTCGGCGGTCTCCTGCGCCTCGCTCCTGAGCCGCTCGGCCTCCTCGGCGGCCTCGGTACGGAGGCGCCCGGAGGCGGTCTCGGCCTCGGTACGGGTCGTCGCCGCGTCCTCGGCGGCCTCGGCGCGCAGCCGCTCGGCCTCCTGCTCGGCCTGCTCGCCGAGGTTGCGGATGCGCTCGGCGGCCTCGGTCCGCAGCCGCTCGGTCTCGTCGGCGGCCTCCCGCCGCATCAGCTCGCTCTCGGCGCGGGCGTCGGTCAGCTCCTCGCCGGCCGCCGCGACCTTCGCCTCGGCCTCGGCGTGCAGCCGGGCCAGCTCCTCCGCGGCCTCCGTCCGGCGGGCCTCGGCGGCGCGCTCGGCGTCGGCGCGCAGCCCGGCGGCGTCCTTCTCGGCCGCCTCCTTGACGGCCTCGGCCTGCTCCTCGGCCTCGGCGCGCAGCCGCTCGGCCTCGGCGCGGGTCCGCTCCAGGGTCTCCTCGGCCTGGGCGCGGAGCGTCTGGGCGCGCTCGACGGCCTCGGCCTTGACCCGGTCGCTCTCCGTGCCGGCCTTGGTGCGCAGCTCGTCGGCGTCCGTGCGGGCCTTGGTGAGGAGCTCCTCGGCGGTCTTCGCCGCCTCCTCGATCTGCTGGAGGGCCTCGCGGCGGGCCTCGCCCCGGATCCGCTCGCCCTCGGCGACGGCCTCGGCGCGCAGCTGCTCGGCCTCGCCGCGCAGGCGGCGGGCCTCCTCCTGGAGCTCGACCGTCTTGGCGCGGTACTCCTTGGTGTCGTCCTTCGCCGAACCGAGCAGCTCGTCGGCCTGCTCCTCGGCGAGCGTCCGCAGCCGGTCCATCTCGGTCTCGGCCTCGCGGCGGATCCGCTCGGCCTCCTCGGAGGCCTTGCGGGTGGTCTCGCGGGCGTCGTCGGACGCCTTGGTGAGGATCTCCTCGGCGCTGCGGGCGGCCTTGGCGAGCGCGGCGGCGGAGTCCTCCGCGACGGCCGTACGGGCCTTCTCGGCGGCTTCCGTGACCAGCTTCTCGGCCTCGGCGGTCGCCTCGCGGAGCTTCTCCTCGGCCTCGCCCTTGAGGGCCTCGGCCTCCTTGGTGGCCTCGCCGACGAGCCGGGCGATCTCGGTCTTGGCCGTACGGGTGCGCTGCTCGTTGACGGACTCGGCGGAGGAGATCTGCTTGGCGGCGGCCTCCTTGGCCTCCGCGAGGGTCTTCTCGGCCTCGGCGCGGGCGAGCCGCAGCTTCTCCTCGGCCTCCTGGACGCGCTGCTCGGCGGCGCGGGAGAGCTCGGTGGCCTGGCGGCGGGCCTGGTCGGTCTCGGCGGTGGTCGTCGAGCGGAGCTGCTCGGCGTGGGTGGTGGCCTCCTGGGCCTGGCTGGACGCGGCGCCCAGGAGCCGCTCGGCGTCCTTGCGGGCGCGCTGGAGGATCGCCTCGGCCTCGGCACGGGCGGCCTCGGCCTCGGTGCCGACGCGACGGCTGGTCTCCTCGGCGAGCCGGGTGGCCTCGGCGCGGGCGGCGGCGAGGGCCTGCTCGGCCTCCGCGCGGGACTCCTCCATGAGGCGGCGGGCCTGGGACTCCGTACGGGCACGGAGCTGCTCGGCCCAGGCCACGTTCTCGTTGACGTGGGCCTCGACGGTCTGGCGGCGCTCGTTCAGCTCCTGGTCCAGCTGCTGACGGCGCTGGACGGCCTCGGTGTGCAGCTCGGCCTGGAGACGGGCCTGGTGCTCGGCGTGCTCCTGGAGGATGCGCTGCGTCTGGGCGCGCGCGTCGCGCAGCTCCCGCTCGGCGTCCTGGCGGAGCTGTTCGGCCTGCGCCTGCGCGTTGCGCAGCATCTGCTCGGCCTGGTAGCCGATGTCCGCGCTGTCGTAAGCGGGCCGTGACGCGATCGTGCGGCGCGCCTCGTGGAGCTTGGCGCGCAAGACCTCGACCTGGTAACCGAGGTCCTCGGCGTGCTGGACGGCCTTCTCGCGTTCGGTCTTCAGCCGGTCCATCTCGGCTTCGAACCGGGCGAGATGGTCGTCTTCAGCTCGGTGGCTCTCCTGGCGTTCGTAGCCCCGCACTGCGCGGTCCATCCTTCCCCAAGCTCTACGAGCAGGGGGCACCGTCCCTGATCGCAACAACGAGCACCGTCCTCACGGACGAGGACGGACCCCCGGGGAATCGTGGCAGATCGGACGACCCCGACATCCCGACTTCGATGCCGCACGAGCGGCCCCGACCGGCCCCGGCCCGGAGCCGCCCACTCTACCGGGCCGGGAATACGGAGGTCAGTGCTCGGCTGAGGAGTGGTCAGCGGAGGCGGGCGCCGAGGTGACCAGTTCCGTCAGGACGCCGTGGCAGTCCTTGGGGTGCAGGAAGGTGATGCGGGAGCCCATGGAGCCGATGCGCGGCTCGTCGTAGAGGACGCGGACGCCCTTGCCGCGGATGGCCTCGGAGTCCCCGTCGACGTCCTCCGTGCCGAAGGCGATGTGGTGGACGCCCTCGCCGTTCTTCGCCAGCCACTTGCCGACCGCGGAGTCCTCGCGGGTGGGCTCCAGGAGCTGGAGGTAGGAGGCCCCGCCGTCGGAGGTCCCGTTGATCTTGAGCATGGCCTCGCGGACGCCCTGCTCCTCGTTGACCTCGGAGTGGTAGACCTCGAACCCGTACGTCGCCCGGTAGAACTCGACGGTCTTGTCGAGGTCGTGACAGGCGATTCCGATGTGATCGATACGCGTCAGCATGGCCCTAGTGCAGCGTGCGGAGAGGTGGTTACGCAACGTGTGTGCGATCACACCGGCAGGCCGGTGACCACGTGGCGCGCCCCTCAGTACATTGGCGGTAAACCCTCGTTCACCTCTCATCCCAAGGGGCCGTGCCTCATGTCTGGAACGACCGGTACCACCTCAGTGATCGTCGCGGGCGCCCGCACGCCCATGGGTCGCCTTCTCGGCTCGCTCAAGTCCTTCTCCGGCGCCGACCTGGGCGGATTCGCCATCAAGGCCGCGCTCGACCGGGCCGGCATCGGCGGCGACCAGGTCCAGTACGTGATCATGGGCCAGGTGCTCCAGGCGGGTGCCGGGCAGATCCCCGCCCGCCAGGCGGCCGTCAAGGCCGGCATCCCGATGAACGTCCCGGCGCTCACCATCAACAAGGTGTGTCTCTCCGGTCTCGACGCCATCGCGCTCGCCGACCAGCTGATCCGCGCCGGCGAGTTCGACATCGTCGTGGCCGGCGGCCAGGAGTCCATGACCAACGCCCCGCACCTGCTGCCGAAGTCCCGCGAGGGCTTCAAGTACGGCGCGATCGAGATGCTCGACCACATGGCGTACGACGGCCTCACCGACGCCTTCGAGTCCATCGCGATGGGCGAGTCCACCGAGAAGCACAACACCCGCCTGGGCATCCAGCGCCCGGAGCAGGACGAGATCGCCGCGCTGTCGCACCAGCGCGCCGCCGCCGCGCAGAAGAACGGCATCTTCGAGGCCGAGATCACCCCGGTCGAGATCCCGCAGCGCAAGGGCGACCCGGTGATCTTCGCCAAGGACGAGGGCATCCGCGCCGAGACGACCGTCGAGTCCCTCGGCAAGCTCCGCCCGGCCTTCGCCAAGGACGGCACCATCACCGCCGGCACCTCCTCGCAGATCTCCGACGGCGCCGCCGCCGTCGTCGTGATGAGCAAGGCCAAGGCGGAGGAGCTCGGCCTGGAGTGGATCGCCGAGATCGGCGCCCACGGCAACGTGGCGGGCCCGGACAACTCGCTCCAGTCGCAGCCGTCCAACGCGATCCTGCACGCCCTCAAGAAGGAGGGCCTGGGCGTCGAGGACCTCGACCTCATCGAGATCAACGAGGCCTTCGCCGCGGTCTCCGTGCAGTCAATGAAGGACCTCGGCGTGACCCCCGAGAAGGTGAACGTCAACGGCGGCGCCATCGCCCTCGGTCACCCGATCGGCATGTCCGGCGCCCGTGTCGTCCTCCACCTCGCCCTGGAGCTCAAGCGGCGCGGCGGCGGCGTCGGCGCGGCGGCCCTCTGCGGCGGCGGCGGGCAGGGCGACGCGCTCATCGTGCGCGTGCCCGGCAACGGCAAGTAATCACCGGCAGTACGGCGTAGGCAGCCTTACGGCGTAGGCAGCACCGAACCAAGGAGCAGCGAAAGATGGTGGACGTCCCCGCACTCGTCGCCCAGGCGCGCGAGGGCAGGCCGAGGGCAGTGGCCCGGCTGATCTCGCTCGTGGAGGGGGCGTCCCCGCAGCTGCGCGAGGTGATGGCGGCGCTCGCGCCGCTGACCGGCAACGCCTACGTGGTGGGCCTGACCGGCTCGCCCGGCGTCGGCAAGTCCACGTCGACCTCCGCGCTCGTGACCGCCTACCGGCGGGCGGGCAAGCGGGTCGGCGTCCTCGCCGTCGACCCGTCCTCGCCGTTCAGCGGCGGCGCGCTGCTCGGCGACCGGGTCCGGATGTCGGAGCACGCCTCCGACCCGGGCGTCTACATCCGCTCCATGGCCACCCGCGGCCACCTGGGCGGCCTCGCCTGGTCCGCCCCGCAGGCCATCCGCGTCCTCGACGCGGCCGGCTGCGAGGTGATCCTCGTGGAGACCGTCGGCGTCGGGCAGTCCGAGGTGGAGATCGCCTCGCAGGCCGACACCTCGGTCGTCCTCCTCGCGCCGGGCATGGGCGACGGGATCCAGGCCGCGAAGGCGGGCATCCTGGAGATCGGTGACCTGTACGTGGTGAACAAGGCCGACCGGGACGGGGCGGACGCCACCGCCCGCGAGCTCAACCACATGCTGGGCCTCGGCGAGGCGCGCGGGGCCGGTGACTGGCGGCCGCCGATCGTCAAGACGGTCGCGGCGCGCGGCGAGGGCGTCGACGAGGTCGTGGAGGCCCTGGAGAAGCACCGCGCCTGGATGGAGGAGCACGGGGTCCTGGCGGAGCGCCGCCGGTCCCGTGCCGCCCGCGAGGTGGAGACCATCACGATCACGGCCCTGCGCGAGCGGATCGGCGTCCTCCACGGGGACCGCCGCCTCGACGCGCTGGCCGAGCGGATCGTCGGGGGCGAGCTCGACCCGTACGCGGCCTCGGACGAGCTGATCGCGAGCCTGACGGGCAACTGAGGGCCGAGCCGCTCGGAGACGTACGAGAAGGGCCTCCCCGGTCGTCCGGGGAGGCCCTTCCTCGTGTCTGTCGTGCGCGACGGGAGCTACGGCTTGCCGCGCAGGCCGCGCAGCTGCTCCGCGACCGGCTTGAGCGACTGGTGGAGCCCGTCGAGGGCCTCACCGCTCAGCTGGTCGATGAAGTGCCGGCGGACCGACTCGACGTGGTGCGGGGCGACCTTGCGCATGGTGTCCATGCCCGCGTCGGTGAGGACCGTGTAGAGCCCGCGCCGGTCGGACTCGCAGTTCTCGCGCCGGACGAGTCCGGCGTTCTCCATGCGGGTGATCTGGTGGGAGAGCCGGCTCTTCGACTGGAGGGTGGCGGTCGCGAGGTCGCTCATCCGCAGCCGCCGGTCGGGCGCCTCCGAGAGGTTCACGAGGATCTCGTAGTCGTTCATCGTCAGGCCGAAGGGCTGGAGATCCCGCTCCATCTGGTACGTGAGCATGCGCTGCACGTCCAGGAACGTGCGCCAGGCGCACTGCTCGCCGTCACTGAGCCACGGGGTGGCCGTCTCGGCCTTCTCGGTCTCCATGAATCGATTCTACCTAAGAAGTTGAATTGTGGACGAAGTCTGGGAGTGTGCGTTCGAGGACGTCACTTTCCGCAGATTACCGCTCACAACCCGAAGCGACGCTGGAGGTCGCCGAGCTGGCCGGGAAGGCGCGGTACCGACCCCTGCACCGCCTGGCCGGAACCGTGCGGTGCGTGCTGGCCCGGGACGCCCGCCTGCGCCGGAGGCCCGCCGACCGCCCGCTCCGGCATCAGCAGCTCCGTCGACTGGAGCAGCACCGTGCCGGCACCGACGAACTCGAACTGGTGCTCCTCGCCGGAGGTGCCGCCGATCCCCGTCAGGGCCCGTACGCCACCCATGACACCCGTCATGTACCCGTGGTCGTAATGGTGACAGGGCGAGGGGCAGTCCGCCCAGCCGACCAGCGCCTGCGGGTCCACCCGCAGCGGCGGCTCCATGAAGACCACCGGACCGTTCGACGCGGCCACGAACTTCCCCGTGCCGATCAGCGTCACGAACCCCGGCACGATCGACTGCTTCAGCGCCAGCGTCGGCTGGTACGCGAGCAGATTGCCCGAGCGGATCGTCAGGTTGCCCTCGTCCAGGTCGTACGAGTTCACGTCGAAGGCCCGGTCCGCGAGCAGCATCTTCCCGCTGCCCTCCGCGACCACCCAGTCGCTCGCGTGCAGCGGCGAGTGGAAGGCCGTCCTGACCAGCCGGTCGAGCCGCCCGTGCCCGATGCCGTTGAACTCGATCCGCCCGTAGTAGGCGATCATCTTGCCCTTCTGCAGGAACCACTGGGAGCCCTTGAGCTCCACGCAGAAGGTGTACGGGTTCACGTTGTCGTCCGACGGAAGCGTCGTCGGGTCGTGGATCACCGGGGTGCTCACAGCTTCTCCTCCGAGGCCTGGACGTACACCGCGCCGCTGCCGCTCAGCTCCAGCTGGAAGGCCTCGCCGGAGCCGCGCCCCACCATGTCGCGCCAGCCGAGCGCGGTGGACAGCTTGTTCCGCACGTCGCCGTGGTGGGCCACGTACGCCTGCGGGTCGACGTGGACCGGGCGGCCGGGGCTGATCGGCAGCTCGATGACCCCGCCGTGCGCCATGACGGCCACCGAGCCGTGGCCCCTGAGCGTGGTGGTGAAGAGGCCCTGGCCGGTCACCTGGCCGCGGACCATGCCCATGACCCCGCCCTGCGAGCCCATGAACATCGTGCCCTGCTCCAGGGTGCCGTCGAAGGCGAGGAGCCGGTCGGCCTCCACGTACAGGGTGTCGCCGGTCAGGGCGATCACCTGGATGTGGTGGCCGCCGTGCCCGAACATCACCGTGCCGTTGCCCTCGACCGTCATCAGCGGCGTCGCCTCGCCGGCCACGCGGCGGCCGATCATCGACATCAGGCCGCCCTGACCGCCCGACATGTTCGGCGTGAAACTGACGTCTCCGCGGTACGCGAGCATCGCGCCGCGCTGACTGAACATGCGCTGTCCGGGAATGACCGTCGCCTCGACCATCTTCGAGTTGACCTCGCGGAACGGCATCAGACATCGCCCCCGATCGTGTTCCGCTCGCTCGGCTGGACGTACACGAGGCCGTCCCCCTCGAAGCGGATCTGGAACGCCTCGCCGCCGCCCTCGCCCATCAGCGTGCGGAAGGTCACACCCGACTGGAAGTGCTGCTGGAGGTTGCCCTGGTGCGCGATGTACGCCCCCGGGTCGACCTGGAGCGGGTACTGCGGGGTCACCCGCAGCACCACCGCCGGGCCGTCGGACATGATCGCCGCCTGGCCCGTGCCCTCGACGGTGGTCGTGAAGAGGCCGTTGCCGGTGGCGCCGCCGCGCATGCCGGTGAAGGTGGTGCCGGTGCGCAGTCCGGCGTCGGTGCAGAGCAGGTTGCTCGCCTCGACCCAGAGCTTGTCGCCGTGCAGGGACACGAGGTTGATCTCGGAGGCGCGGTCGGCGAACCAGCAGGTCCCCTGGCCGCGTACCTCCATGACCTCCATCTGCTCTCCGGTGAGCCGCCGGGTCACCATGCCCCGCAGACCCTCACCGCCCCCGCTCATCTTCTTGAACGCCATCTGGCCGTCGTAGGCGACCATCGAGCCGTTCTTCGCCTTGACGGCGTCGCCTGTCATGGAGACGGCGAGCACTTTGCTGCCTTGGAGTCGGAACGTAGCCACCCGAGGAAGGTACTGGCCCCCCGCCTAAAGAGACAGCAAAGTCGGCGTGCACAATGGACGGGCCCCTCCTTGTGCATCCGTTCACAAGATCGAACGAAGGTGAACCCCTCCGTGGACCTCAAGACCGCTTCCTCGCTCCACCGGCTCCGGCTCGTCTCGGCTCCGGAGGCCATCTCCTTCCTCCTGCTGCTCGTCTGCTCCGTGCTCAAGCGCACGACGGACTTCAACGCGGTGCCGGTGATGGGCGCGATCCACGGCATCCTCTTCGTCCTGTACGTGCTCTTCTGGCTGGACGCCTGGAACCGCACCAAGTGGAGCTTCGGCACCGCCGCCCTCTACTTCGTCCTCTCGGTGCTGCCCTTCGGCGGCTTCTACGCCGAGCGGAAGCTGAAGGGCGAGGCCGCCCGGGCCGTCGCCGCCTCGCGCGACGCCGCGAAGGACTCCGTCAAGATCTGAGGCGCTCCCTCCCGTGAACCCCCGAACCCCCGGCTCCGTGTACGTCACGGGGGCGGGGGTTTCTTGATCGCCGATGGTTGAGCGACTGCTCAAAATGGGCTAACTTCCCTGGTGGGCAATGTTGAGCGGTCGCTCAAAATGCCGGATGGCCTGTCCGCCGTCGGTCTCGGTGTCTCCGCGGGGGAGCGCCACCGCTCCGGCGGCGGACGGGGCGTCCACCGCGCGCGGGCGTGAGGGGGTACGGCATGCGAGAGGACCTGACGGGCCGTAAGTCCGGTGCGCAGGAAGCCCGTAGCCAGGAGACCCGCGACAAGTTGCTTGACGGCGCCCTGCGTACGCTCGTCGAGCAGGGCATCGGCAAGGCGTCCGCCCGGGCCATCGCGAGCGCCGCGGGCGTCAACCAGGCCCTGGTCTTCTACCACTTCGGCACCGTCGACGAGCTCCTCGTCGCCGCCTGCCGGCGCGGCGCCGAGCTGCGCGTCGCCCGCCACCGCGAGCGGCTCGCGGGCATCGACAGCTTCTCCGAGCTGCTCGCCTTCGGGCGCGCGCTGCACGAGGAGGAGCGCGAGGCGGGCCACGTCGACTTCCTCGGCCAGCTGCTCGCGGGCGCGCAGGCGCACCCCCGGCTCGCCCGGCCCACGGCCGTCGGTCTCGACCTCTGGATCGCCGAGATCGAGCAGGTGATCGGCCGGGTCCTCGCCGGGACCCCGCTCGCCGAGTTCACCGACCCCGCCGGGCTCGCCCGCGCGGTCGCCGCCTCCTTCGTCGGGCTCGAACTGTACGAGGGCGTGGACCCCGGCGGGGCGGAGGCCGCCTTCGCCGCGCTCGAACAGCTCGGCGCCCTGATGGCGGCCGTCGAGGAGCTGAACCCGGTCGCCCGGAAGGCCTTCACGTACACACTGCGTCGACAGAGTGGTCGCGGTCGGTAAAAACGCTCGCTCGGACGACTCCAGTCGACACGCCGGTGTTTTGCCCTTTTTGTGGGGTTATCGACCCGTTCGACGACAGCTGGAGGCACCGTGCGGCCGGGAGGCTACGACTACGACACCTACAGCCGACTCGCCGGTCCCCTCACGGACCCGGACCCGGCGGCCGCGGCGTACACGGTGCAGTACCGAAGTCTGCTGTCGAAGGAGCCGCACCGAATACGAGCGGTCCTCCTGATGAGCCTCGCGCCGGTGCTCTCGGCGCTGCTCCTCGCCTATCTCGTCTGGCCCAGCCACTGGACCGTCCGCGAGGGCGGCGACGCCTGGCTCGTCCACCTCGACACCGTCATGCTCGTGTCGATCGGCCTCATCTGCTTCTTCATGCTGGTGAACGTCACGTCGATCGCCCACGCCACCATGGTCGCCCGCGACCCCGTACCGGTCCGCGCCGAGCCCGGCACCCGCGTCGCGTTCCTCACGACGTACGTCCCCGGCAAGGAGCCGCTCTCCATGGTCCGCGGCACCCTCGAAGGCGCCGTACGGATCCGCCACGACGGACCCCTCGACGTCTGGCTCCTCGACGAGGGCGACGCCCCCGAGGCGAAGGCCCTCTGCGCCGAACTCGGCGTACGCCACTTCACCCGGGCCGGCGTCCCCGAGTGGAACCGCAGGAAGGGCGCCCACAAGGCGAAGACCAAGCACGGCAACTACAACGCCTGGCTCGCCATGCACGGAGACGCCTACGACTTCTTCGCCTCCGTCGACACCGACCACGTCCCGCTCCCCAACTTCCTGGAGCGCATGCTCGGTTACTTCCGCGACCCGGACATCGCCTTCGTCGTCGGCCCCCAGGTGTACGGCAACTACGACAACCTCGTCACCAAGGCCGCCGAGTCGCAGCAGTTCCTCTTCCACGCCCTCATCCAGCGGGCCGGGAACCGCTACCGCGCCCCCATGTTCGTCGGCACCAACAACGTCGTCCGGATCGCCGCCCTGAAGCAGATCGGCGGCCTGTACGACTCCATCACCGAGGACATGGCCACCGGCTTCGAACTGCACCGCAGGAAGAACCCGCGCACCGGGCACTTCTGGCGTTCGGTCTACACCCCCGACGTCCTCGCCGTCGGCGAGGGCCCGGCCTCCTGGACGGACTTCTTCACCCAGCAGCTCCGCTGGTCCCGGGGCACGTACGAGACCATCCTCAAGCAGTTCTGGAAGGCCCCTTTCCGCACCCCTCCGGGCCGCTTCCTCAACTACACGCTGATGCTCGTCTACTACCCGATGACCGCCGTCAACTGGCTGCTCGGCGTGCTCAGTTGCGTCCTCTACCTGTGGCTCGGCGCCTCCGGCACCCAGGTCTCCACCTCGGTCTGGCTCATGATCTACAGCGACGCCGTCGCCCTCCAGATCGGGCTCTACCTCTGGAACCGGCGCCACAACGTCTCGCCCCACGAACCCGAGGGCTCCGGCGGCCTCGCCGGCATGGCGATGTCCGCGCTCTCCGCGCCCATCTACCTCAAGTCCCTCGGCTCGGCGTTCCTCCGCACCCGCGGCCGGTTCGTCGTCACCCCCAAGGGCGGCCAGGCCAGCCCCGACCGGGTCCTCACCTTCCGCATCCACCTCTACTGGGCGGTGGTCCTCGTCGCCTCGCTCGTGGCCTCCGTCCACTACGGCCACACCCACGCGGCCATGCGCACCTGGGCGTCCCTCGCCCTCGTCGTCGCCCTGGCCCCGGTCACCCTCTGGGCGTTCACGACCGTACGGGACAGGCGCCGCGCCTCCGCCGCCGCCTCGGCCGTGGCCGTGGCCGTCGACACCGCGCCCCAGACGACCCCCGTCACGGCGATCAGCCCCATCGCGCCCGCGACCCCCGCTCCCACGACGACCGGAGGGAACTGAGCCATGGCCTACCGGCCGTCGAAGAAGTTCAAGAAGACCCTGTTCGGCAGCGGGGCGGTCGTCGTCCTCGCGGCGCTCAACGCCCCCGCGGCCGTCTCGTTCGCCGAGGAGAAGTACCACGCCTACAAGATCGCCCAGCCCGAGTACAAGCGGCAGTTCGGCTCCTGGGAGGAGGTGAACGTCCCCGAGGAGTACCGGATCAACGCGATCCACGCGGCCCTCCTGCACACCGGCAAGGTGCTGCTCATCGCCGGCTCCGGCAACGACCAGAAGAACTTCGACGCCGGCACCTTCGAGTCCATCCTCTGGGACCCGGTGAAGAACACCTTCAAGAAGATCCCCACCCCCGAGGACTTCTTCTGCTCCGGACACACCCAACTCCCCGACGGGCGGCTGCTCGTGGCCGGCGGGACCGCCCGG
The DNA here is from genome assembly GCF_042264145.1 of Streptomyces sp. NPDC056144. Classification (NCBI taxonomy): domain Bacteria; kingdom Bacillati; phylum Actinomycetota; class Actinomycetes; order Kitasatosporales; family Streptomycetaceae; genus Streptomyces; species Streptomyces sp. NPDC056144. The sequence goes on from NZ_JBHJVF010000003.1 coordinate 399,480, forward strand.
TACGAGGTCCTCGGCGACGAGGTGGCGAAGGCGGGCGGCGGCATGCGGGTCAAGAACGAGAGCCCCGACAAGGCCGTCACCCTCAAGAAGGGCACCGTCTTCCGCTCGCCTTCCGGGGTCGAGTACGTCTCCAAGTTCGACGTGACCGTCCCCAAGGCGAAGCGCGAGTTCGAGATCTCGTACTTCAACAGCGGCCAGATGAAGCCGTGGAAGACGAAGGTCACCGCCGCCGAGTCCCGCGTCTTCGTCGAGGCGCGGAAGGCGGGCCCACAGGCCCTCACCACCGAGGCCGCGCAGTACGAGGTGGTCGGGCTCAAGGGCGACGACGCCGACAACGTCTACGGGCTCGCGCAGAAGCTCACCACCGAGAAGCAGGACTTCCAGGGCATCAAGGGGGCGTACGAGTTCGACCCCCGCGCCGAGAAGTACGTGCCCGTCGCCCCCATGCGGGACGCCCGCTGGTACCCGACCCTCCTCACCCTCCAGGACGGCAAGGTCCTCGCCGTCTCCGGACTCAACGACGTCGGCGACGTCGTCCCCGGCGACAACGAGTACTACGACCCCGAGACGAAGAAGTGGACCAAGGGCCCCTTCCGCTACTTCCCCACCTACCCCTCCCTCTTCCTCACCCAGGGCGGGAAGGTCCTCTACACCGGCTCCAACGCGGGCTACGGCCCCGCCGAGAAGGGCCGCGAACCGGGCCTCTGGGACCTGAAGAAGAACACCTTCACCAAGCTCGGCGGCCTCACCGCCCCCGACCAGCTGGAGACCTCCTCCTCCGTCATGCTGCCGCCCGTCCAGAGCCAGAAGATCATGGTCCTCGGCGGCGGCGGGGTCGGAGAGTCCCCGAAGTCCACCGCCCGTACGTCGATCGTCGACGTCTCCCAGGACAGCCCCGTCTTCAAGGAGGGCCCGGCGCTCCCGCAGGGCACCCGCTACCTCAGCAGCGTCCTGCTGCCCGACGACACCGTCTTCACCACCGGGGGATCGGAGCAGTACCGGGGCCGCAGCGGCAGCGACATCCTCAAGGCGCAGTTCTACGACCCGAAGACCAACGCCTTCACCGAGGCCGCCGAACCCACCGTCGGCCGCAACTACCACTCCGAGGCGCTGCTGCTGCCCGACGGGCGGGTGGCCACCTTCGGCTCCGACCCGCTCTTCGGCGACAAGGACAACACCAAGCTCGGCGACTTCGAGCAGCGCGTCGAGGTCTTCACCCCGCCCTACCTCCACAGGGCGGGCGCCGACCGGCCCGTCCTCGGCGAGGGCTCGCCGGAGCTCGACCAGAACGGCCGCGCCACCTTCAAGACGAAGGACGCCGGGCGGATCGCGGAGGCGCGGCTCATGCGGCCCAGCGCGGTCACGCACACGACGGACGTCGAACAGCGGTCCGTGAAGCTCGACCTGACGAAGGGCCAGGACGGCATGACGGTCACCGTCGACGTACCGGAGGACCGGACACTCGTGCCGCCGGGCTGGTACATGCTCTTCGTGACGGACGCCGACGGCATCCCGTCGGAGGCGAAGTGGATCCAGGTGTCGTGAAGGCCCCTGCCTGACGTCCCCGTCCCCGGCTAGGACTTCGCCCTGCGGGCAAGGCCCAGGGCGTAGTCCGGCCACCAGGTGCCGGCCGCCGGGCCGCCCCGGCACTGGCCGTCCGAGTCGCCCGGCCGCTTGATCCACAGATAGGCGTCGACCAGCTCGTCCCCGGTCCGGTCCGTCGGCGGTACGCCGAGGGCCCGGCCCGGCGGATTGCACCAGGCCTCCGCCCGGTCACCCGGGAGGGGGCCGTCGCCGTTCCGGCTGGTGTCCACGGTGAAGTGGGTGCCGCCGAGCAGGCCCGAGAGCGTGGAGCCGAAGCCCCGGACGGCCTCGTTCGTCTGGAAGTTGGACACGTTCAGCGAGAAGCCGTCCGCGCGGGCGATCCCCGCCCGGCGCAGCGGCTCCACCAGCTTGCCCGGGTCGTTGATCCACGCCGGGTTGCCCGCGTCGAGGTAGACCCGGGTGCGGGGCTGCCGCTTCAGCCGCTCGACCGCCTCGGTCAGCAGCTGGTAGCGCTCGTCGTGGTACTGGCCGGGGGTGCAGCCGTCCACGATGTGCGGCACCGCGTCCGGTTCGAGGACGACGATCGCGGAGGCGTCGCCGATCGCCGAGGCGAAGGCGTCGACCCAGGCGCGGTAGGCCTGGCCGTCGTGCGAACCGCCCGCCGAGTACATGCCGCAGTCGCGGTGCGGGATGTTGTACGCGACGAAGACCGCCGTCCTGCCCTCGGCGGCGGCGCCGCTCACCGCGCGCGTCACCTCCGGGACCGGGTTGTCCCCGGCCGGCCAGTCCGCGACCGGCTGCTCGGCGATCCGCTTCAGGATCCGGGCGTCCTCGGCCCTGCCCTGGGCCTCGTACTGCCGGACCTGCTTCGCCGCGTCGCTCTCCGGGTCGACCCAGAAGGGCGAGCCGGCGGAGGGCGGCGGGGCCTCGCCGGCGGAGGAGGGCGGGCCGACCGGGGTCCGCCCGGCGGGCTCGTCGTCGCCGCCGCACCCGCTCAGGAGCAGCGCGGAGGCGAGGGCGCAGGCGATCGCGGTGGTGACGGTACGGCGGGACATCCGGCCCCCAGAGTCGGGTACGGGACGGTCGGTCGGCGGCGTCATCGTGACATAACGGTCACATCGCGTCCGGCTGCGACACCGCGATGCCCAGCGGAGTGCGCTCGTACAGCACCTGATGGCCGTAGCGCCGGGACGTCAGGAGCCCCGCGTCGCGCAGTACGGAGAGGTGCGCGGAGACGGAGGAGGGCGCCTTGCCGAGCCGGTGCGCGAGCGCGGTCGTCCCCATCGGCTCCTCCAGGGCGCAGAGCACGTCCGCCCGCACCGGCCCCAGCAGCCGCGCGAGGACCTCCGGGGTCCGGCCCCCGGCCTCCGACCACAGCCCGCCGATGCCCCGGGCGGGGTACACGACGGTCGGCTGCCACGGCGGATCGAAGCCGCTCACGACGTCGGGCCAGGTGAACACGGAGGGCATGAGGACCAGCCCCTGCCCGTCGAGGGGCCGGATGTGCTCGCCCTTGTAGTCGACGGTGAGGGTCGCGGTGGGGGCGTCCCAGGAGAACGCCGGATGCAGCTCCCCGAGGAGCCGTTCGAGCCCGCCCTCGGCGAGCCGCCGCGAGTGGTAGGCCACGTCCGCCTCCAGGAGGGCGCGGAGCCGGGGCCAGTCGGGCGCGATGAGCGCCTCGTACGCGAGCCGGAGCAGCTCGGCGAGCCGCCCCACCGCCCCGGCGGGATCCGCGAGCAGCCGCCGGCCCTCGGGCGTCTCCGCCGCGCCGGGGGTGTCGGCGAGCGCCCGCGTGAAGTCGTCGTGGACGAGCGCCGGGTCCGTCTCCCGTACGGCCGCGATCTCGTCCTCGAAGGAGGCGGCGGGCCCGAGGGGCGGGGGATAGAGGAAGTCCGGACTGTGCCCGTTCATCGGCATGAGCAGGTGCAGCGGCCCGAGATCGAGCTCCCGGGCGGCGCCCGCGATCCGCCGCATCCACGGCAGGTGGTACGCCTGTTGCCGGGGCCGCGCGAGCACGCGGACGGCGGAGTGCGTCTCCCAGAGCGGCGAGATCGCGAACCGGATCCGCAGCGGGTCGGCTTCGCCGAAGTGCAGGTGGTACGGCACCGCTGGGCCTCCATGATTCGCCTGGAGCCGAAAGTCTAGGCCCGCCCCGGACCCCCCGGCACCCTGCTCGCATGCCCACGAACGACACCGGGACGCCACCCCAGGCGCCCGCGCCCGCCGCTGCCCACGAGCGCCCGCCCCGTCCCGGATACCTCGCCGTCTTCGCCGTCCGGGAGTTCCGGGTCGTGTTCGTGGCGCATCTGTTCTCGCTGCTCGGCGTGGTCGTCAGCGAGCTCGCGCTCACCGTGCTCGTCTACGACCTCACCCGGTCGCCGCTGCTCTCCTCGCTCACCTTCGCCCTCGGGTTCCTGCCCTACCTGGTCGGCGGGACCCTGCTCGCCGGGCTCACCGACCGGCTTCCGCCCCGGCGGATCCTCGTCGTCTGCGACCTCTTCTGCGCCGCCTGCGTCGCCGTCATGGTCGCGCCCGTCGCCCCGGTCGCCCTGCTGCTCGTCCTGCGGTGCGCCATCGCCCTCGTCTCGCCCGTCTTCCAGGGCACCCGCATGGCGACGCTCGCCGACATCCTGGGGGAGGGGGACCTCTTCGTCCTCGGGCGGTCGCTGCTGCGGATCGTCTCGCAGAGCGCGCTGCTCACCGGGTTCGCGGTGGGAGGCGTGCTGCTGACCGTCGTCCCGCCGCGCGGCGCCCTCGCCGTCACCGCCGTCACGTTCCTCCTCTCCGCGCTGCTGCTGCGGTTCGGGACCGTCCGGCGCCCCGCGCGGGCCGCCGGGGAGCGGCAGGGGCTCGCCGGGACCTGGGCCGTGCTGCGGAACCGCCGTGTCCGCGCGCTCATGCTGATGTTCTGGGTGCCGCCGCTCTTCGCCGTCGTCCCCGAGGCCCTCGCCGCCCCGTACGCCGACGAGATCGGCGTCTCCACCGCCGCCCTCGGCCTCCTCATGTGCGCGCTGCCCGTCGGGACCATCACGGGCGAGCTGCTCGCCGGATCGTTCCTCTCCGCCGCCGCGCGCTCCCGGATCGTGCTGCCGCTCGCCGTGACCGGCGTGCTGCCGTACCTCCTCTACGCCCCCGCGCCCGGCCTCGCCCTCGCGGCCCTCGCGCTCTTCCTGGCGGGCGCCACCGGCGCGTACACCCTCGGTCTCGACGCCTGGTTCGTCGACGCCGTCCCCGAGGAGCAGCGGGGGAGGGCCATGACCCTCATGTCGGCGGGCATGATGACCGTCCAGGGCGTCGGCATGGCGGGGGCCGGGCTCGCCGCCGAGTTCGCCCCCGCGCACACCGTCGTCGCGGGGACGGGAGTCGTCGGCACCCTGTGCCTGCTCGCCGCCGCGGCCGAGCTGCGCGCGACCGAAAGGCGAGACAGGGCTGACCGGCATGTGACCTGTCGGTAAGGTCGACGCGTGCCGAAGCCGCTCAGTCTCCCCTTCGACCCCATCGCACGCGCCGACGAACTCTGGCAGAAGCGCTGGGGCCCGGTCCCCTCCATGGCCGCGATCACCTCGATCATGCGCGCCCACCAGATCCTCCTCGCGGAGGTCGACGCGGTCGTCAAGCCGTACGGGCTGACCTTCGCGCGGTACGAGGCCCTGGTCCTGCTGACCTTCTCGAAGGCCGGCGAGCTGCCGATGTCCAAGATCGGCGAGCGGCTCATGGTCCACCCGACCTCCGTCACGAACACGGTCGACCGGCTGGTGAAGTCGGGCCTCGTCGACAAGCGGCCCAACCCCAACGACGGCCGCGGCACCCTCGCCTCCATCACGGAGAAGGGGCGCGAGGTCGTCGAGTCCGCGACCCGGGACCTGATGGGGATGGAGTTCGGGCTCGGGGTGTACGACGCCGAGGAGTGCGCGGAGATCTTCGCGATGCTCCGCCCGCTGCGGGTGGCGGCGGACGACTTCGACGAGGGGTGACCCCCGCGAAGATCGCCCCGAACCGTCCCTTACGCTCGATGGCATGAAAGAGACTGTGCTGACCCGCTACCGGGTCATGGCCTACATCACCGCGATCTGGCTCCTCGTCTTCACCGGCGCGATCGTCGCCAAGTACGTGTTCGAGGTCGGCGACACCATGCTGATCTCCCAGATCCACGGTGTGCTCTTCATCATCTACGTCCTCTTCGCCTTCGACCTGGGCTCCAAGATGAAGTGGCCGTTCGGCAGGCTGCTCTGGGTCCTGGCCGCCGGCTGCATCCCCTTCGCCTCGTTCTTCGTCGAGCCGAAGGTGACCCGCGAGGCGCGCGCGCTGATCGCGGGCACGGCGGCCCCGGCGCCCGTCAAGGTCTGACCGGCCCCCACCCCCGCACGTATGTGCGGGGGTTTGCCATCGACATTTACTAGGACGTCCTAGTAAATTCGAAGCATGGACGCTGACGCCATCGAGGAAGGCCGCCGTCGCTGGCAGGCCCGTTACGACAAGGCCCGCAAGCGGGACGCGGACTTCACCACGCTCTCCGGTGACCCGGTCGAGCCGGTCTACGGGCCCCGGCCCGGCGACACCTACGAGGGGTTCGAGCGCATCGGCTGGCCGGGCGAGTACCCCTTCACCCGAGGGCTCCACCCGACCGGCTACCGCGGCCGGACCTGGACCATCCGCCAGTTCGCCGGCTTCGGCAACGCCGAGCAGACCAACGAGCGCTACAAGATGATCCTGGCCGCCGGCGGCGGCGGCCTCTCCGTCGCCTTCGACATGCCCACCCTCATGGGCCGCGACTCCGACGACCCCCGCGCGCTCGGCGAGGTCGGCCACTGCGGTGTCGCCATCGACTCCGCCGCCGACATGGAGGTCCTCTTCAAGGACATCCCGCTCGGCGACGTCACCACCTCCATGACGATTTCGGGCCCCGCCGTCCCCGTCTTCTGCATGTACCTGGTCGCGGCCGAGCGCCAGGGCGTCGACCCGGGCATCCTCAACGGCACGCTCCAGACCGACATCTTCAAGGAGTACATCGCGCAGAAGGAGTGGCTCTTCGAGCCCGAGCCCCACCTGCGCCTCATCGGCGACCTCATGGAGCACTGCGCGGCGAGCATCCCCGCGTACAAGCCGCTCTCCGTCTCCGGCTACCACATCCGCGAGGCCGGGGCGACGGCCGCGCAGGAGCTCGCGTACACCCTCGCCGACGGCTTCGGCTACGTCGAGCTCGGCCTCAGCCGCGGCCTCGACGTCGACGTCTTCGCCCCCGGCCTCTCCTTCTTCTTCGACGCCCACCTCGACTTCTTCGAGGAGATCGCGAAGTTCCGCGCCGCCCGCCGCATCTGGGCCCGCTGGATGAAGGAGGTCTACGGCGCCAAGACCGACAAGGCGCAGTGGCTCCGCTTCCACACCCAGACCGCCGGTGTCTCCCTCACCGCCCAGCAGCCGTACAACAACGTCGTACGGACCGCGGTCGAGGCCCTCTCCGCCGTCCTCGGCGGCACCAACTCCCTCCACACCAACGCCCTCGACGAGACCCTCGCGCTCCCCAGCGAGCAGGCCGCCGAGATCGCGCTGCGCACCCAGCAGGTGCTGATGGAGGAGACCGGCGTCGCCAACGTCGCCGACCCGCTGGGCGGCTCCTGGTACGTCGAGCAGCTCACCGACCGCATCGAGGCCGACGCCGAGAAGATCTTCGACCAGATCAAGGAGCGCGGCCGCCGCGCCCACCCGGACGGCCAGCACCCCATCGGGCCGATCACCTCCGGCATCCTGCGCGGCATCGAGGACGGCTGGTTCACCGGCGAGATCGCCGAGTCCGCCTTCGTGTACCAGCGGTCCCTGGAGAAGGGCGACAAGCGGGTCGTCGGCGTCAACGTCCACCACGGCTCCGTCACCGGCGACCTGGAGATCCTCCGCGTCAGCCACGAGGTCGAGTGGGAGCAGGTCCGCGTCCTCGGCGAGCGCAAGGAGCGCCGCGACGACGCCAAGGTCAGGGCCGCCCTCGACGCCATGCTGGCGGCGGCCCGCGACGGCTCGAACATGATCGCGCCGATGCTCGACGCGGTCCGCGCCGAGGCCACGCTGGGCGAGATCTGCGGCGTGCTCCGCGACGAGTGGGGCGTGTACGTGGAGCCCCCGGGCTTCTGATGTTCCCCGTGTGAAAGGGGCGGTACGGGAATCCCGTACCGCCCCTCGCGCGTGTCCCGGCCGTTACTTGGCCGCCGTGCCGAGCACCTTCGCCGGGGTGATCCGCACGACCACCCGCACCTCCTCCGGCGGCAGCTCCAGGTACTCCTTTCCGGCGCCCTCGCCCTCGTACTTCTCGGCGAGCGCGACGGCGACCGCCCGGCCGGCGTCCTCGGTGACCGTCGCCGTGCCCCGTATCTCCGCGTAGCGGAACTCGGCGCTGCCGTCGTGGACGGTGAGGCTGACGCGGGCGTCGGCGCGGATGTTCTTGATCTTGCGGCGGCCGTCCTGGCTGGAGATCAGGACGTCGTCGCCGTCGCGGCCGACCCACACCACCGAGGTCTGCGGGGAGCCGTCGGGCTGGATCGTGGCCAGGACGGCCGGGTTGGGGGCGTCGAGCAGGGCGCGGACGGAGTCCGTGAGGTGAGTCGTCACGGTCGCCACCGTAGGGGCTGACGGGCCCCGGCCGCCTCGGACTTTCGGCCCCGGTCCGCCGTCCTCAGCCCAGGCTCGCCACCGCGCCCAGGCCGCCCACCAGGAGGGCCGAGAGGCGGCCCGCCCATGCGCCGTCGACCGGCTCCGCGCTCACCAGGGCGCGGTGCAGGACCGCGCCCGCGATCACGTCGAAGATCAGGTCGTCGGTGGCGTCCACGACGACCGGGTCGCGGTCCGAGGGCAGCTCGCCGCGCTGCTGGGCCCGCCGGCGGCCCGCGAGGACGAGCCGCTTCTGCCGGTCGACGATCGAGGCGCGTATCCGCTCGCGGAGCGGCTCGTCGCGGGTCGACTCGGCGACCACCGCCATCAGGGCCGTCTTGGTCTCCGGGCGCTGCAGGAGCGCCGCGAACTGGATGACGACGTGCTCGATGTCCGCCTGGAGGGAACCGAGGTCGGGCAGATCGAGTTCGTCGAAGAGGACGGCGACGGCGTCCACCACGAGCTCGTTCTTGTTGGCCCAGCGGCGGTAGAGGGTCGTCTTCGCCACCCCGGCGCGGCCGGCGACGTCCCCCATCGTGAGCTTGGACCAGCCGAGGTCGACCAGGGCGGCCCGGGTCGCCTCCAGGATGGCGGTGTCGGCCTCGGTGGAGCGTGGCCGTCCGGTGCGGCCGGTGGGGGGCTTGCTGCTGCACATGGACGTCGACCATACCCGTCGGTAGGTAGGGCGCCAGAGGTGCGGGATGTGAGGCAGTTCACCGTACGGATCGGGGCCCGGCCCCTCCCGGAGGCTCCCTCCGGAGAGTTACGCTACGACCTGTAGCGAAAGGCAATGAGCGGCCTGAGCGACAACCACATGTGCCGGGTGGGGACCCGGCGGGCCATCGGGTGGGGATCCGATGACCACACGCACGACATGCACCACATGCATCACATGCACGACATGCACCACGCATGACGAAGACAGTCAGGGACCGTGTCGTCCGTGCGTCTCGCAATCACCGGCGGGAGGCGCGCGGACGGCACGGTTCAGCCATGACGTACGCGGTTCGGCCACCGCGTGACGGTGACGCGCGCGGAAGGGGGAGGATGTAGGCATGCAGCCCCGAAACATGTCCATGAGCGGCGTCGTCGACCTCGCCGCGGTGAAGGCGGCCGGAGAGGCCAAGGCCAAGGCGGAGCAGGTCCGTGCCGAGGCAGCCCGGCAGGGTGGCTCCGCCGCCGTGTCCCCGTCCGCCCTGGTGATCGACGTCGACGAGGCCGGCTTCGAGCGCGATGTCATCCAGCGCTCCGCCGAGGTCCCGGTCGTCCTCGACTTCTGGGCCGAGTGGTGCGAGCCGTGCAAGCAGCTCGGCCCCCTCCTGGAGCGGCTCGCCGTCGAGTACAACGGCCGCGTCCTCCTCGCGAAGATCGACGTCGACGCCAACCAGATGCTGATGCAGCAGTTCGGCATCCAGGGAATTCCGGCCGTTTTCGCGGTGGTCGCCGGTCAGGCGCTGCCCCTCTTCCAGGGCGCGGTCCCCGAGGCCCAGATCCGGGAGACCCTCGACCAGCTGATCCAGATCGGCGAGGAGCGCTTCGGCCTCACGGGCATCCGGGTGGACGCGGACGCCGAGGGCGCCGCCCCGTCCGAGCGCCCCGTCGGCCCGTACGACGCGCTGCTGGAAGCGGCCATGGTCGCGCTCGACGCCGGTGACCTGGCCGGCGCCGTCCAGGCGTACAAGAACGTGCTCGCCGACGACCCCGGCCACCCCGAGGCCAAGCTCGGTCTCGCGCAGGCCGAGCTGCTCCAGCGGGTGCAGGACCTCGACCCCGGCGCCGTCCGCAAGAACGCGGCGGACAACCCGGCCGACGTCACGGCGCAGATCGCCGCCGCCGACCTCGACCTCGTCGGCGGTCACGTCCAGGACGCCTTCGGCCGGCTCGTCGAGACCGTGCGCCGCACGGCCGGCGAGGACCGGGACGCGGCGCGGCTGCGGCTCCTGGAGCTCTTCGAGGTGATCGGCGCCGACGACCCGCGCGTGACGGCGGCCCGGCAGGCGCTCGCCCGGGTGCTCTTCTGATCTGCTCCTGACAGTTTCCCGACAGCCACACAGAGTGCCGAAGCGCCTGACGATTTGGCGACACGGCGACACGCGGCGGCCGCGCTTTACCAAAACTTGGTAATCGCGGCCGCTGTTACTTGCAGTAAATGACTGGGCGCCTTTTGCCCGTGTTTTTCACTCCTTCGGCCGACATTCCGGCTCACTTCCGTCCACCCTGTGTGGCCGTCCGGAGTCGCCCCGCCACGAGCTCGTCACCGACGCGTTACTAGCGAGTAATGAACCCCTTGTGCGAGGGCCGGGAATGGACCACGATCGGCGACGCTCGGTCCTCACCGCATCACCCCGGCAACCAACCGGGTCGCGGCGGGGGTCCCCACCGGGCGAGGCCGGCGCTCTTGGCACCGGCCGTGGACAGGGGGGTTCCCGATCTCACCGAACGGGGCCTGTCCAATCCGGTCACGCGCAAAGCGTGGCTCATGGTTGTCGCTCGGGAGTGATCGCCGGTGATTCGGACGTGCATAGCGCCGCCTGACGCCCCGGCGGTGCCCTTCCCGAGGACGTAGCTCTTCTCCCATCCCGAACGGGCCCAGGCCCGCGCGGATGTGTACGTCCGAGAAGGAGGAATTCTCATGAAGTCCCAGGTTCGTGGCGGGACCAGGTGGAAGCGGTTCGCGGTCGTCATGGTTCCGAGCGTGGCCGCCACGGCCGCGATCGGCGTCGGCCTCGCCCAGGGTGCTCTCGCCGCGTCTTTCAGCATCTCCGGCCAGCAGTTCAAGGTGAAGGCCGACCGCCTCGTCGGTAACGACTTCGTCCAGTACGGCAGCGTGGACGGGGGCACGGACCTCGAAGGCAAGCCCTTCGCCGAGCCGGTCGCCGTCTCGGGCTTCTCCGAGGCCTGGATCACGAACATGTGCCAGTCGGTCGTCACGCCGAAGGTGCCGTTCATCGGTGAGTCCGTCACGCTCCGCCTCGAGGCGGGCAACGGCGGCACGCCGGTCTACGCGAAGGGCATCTACCTCGATGTCGCCGAGCTGAAGACCGACGCCGAGTTCACCGACATGGACCTCGGTATCGCCGTCGGCAAGCTCAACACGGGCCCCGACGGCAAGCCGGTCGCCGGCAAGCCGGGCATCCAGCCCAACACCCAGGCGAACCCGTACGGCTTCGGTCAGCGTGCCAAGACCGCGGTCCTGAACGACGTCCGCCAGAAGGCGTGGGCCACCACGGCCGCGACCTTCAAGCTCCCCAACCTGAGCCTCTCCCTGCACCGGGGCGAGTCGGCGGAGTGCTACAAGGGCTGATTCCGGTCCGGAGGGTGGGGGCCGTCCCGTACGGCCCCACCCGCTCCGGGCGCCCGCACCACCTTCACCACTCTTCTCAGCAACACCGCTTCCAGGGAGCTGTTTCATGAGCGCCGAGATCCCCGCCTCCCACGGAGTCCCCAAGCAGGACAACCGGTTCAAGGTCTGGCGGCAGACCCGGCCCTTCTGGGCGGGACTCCTCACCATGCTCGGTGGCGTACCGATCGCCTACCTTCCGTACGGGGACCTGCGGCTCGGTAACGCCACGCTCGCCATGCAGACGACCGCCGGCGCCGGAGCGCTGATCATCGGCGTCCTGCTCATCACCCTCGGCTTCACGATGTGGTTCCAGCCCATCGTCCGGGTGTTCGCGGGCATCGCGACGATCATCCTGGGGCTCGTCTCCATCCCGGTGTCGAACTTCGGCGGTCTCGTCATCGGATTCCTGCTCTCCCTGATCGGCGGCGGCATGTCCGTGGCCTGGGCGCCCGCGCCGCCGGTGGAGGAAACGCCCGACGACGCCGACGGCCTCGACGGCGCTTTCGACACCGACGACGCTCTCGACGGCATCTCCGAGCACCCCGAGGCGGAGCACCACGCGACCGAATCGACGATCGACGCCAATGGCGGGAGGAACAGTGCGGGGTGACGAGACGCAGTCTGCGCTCGGGAAGACGGGCCCGCGGCACGCGGCCCCGCGCAAGTCGCTGCTGAACATGATCCAGGGCCCCGCGGGCAAGGCCATGGCGCTGGCCGCCATGCCGACCGCGGTGTTCGTGGGCATGGGCCTCACGCCCAAGCTCGCCCTCGCCGACGAGAAGGACATCCCCTTCGCGCCCGGCCCCTGCGTGACCCGCTCCGACGAGCCGACCCCCGAGGCGACGGCGACCGCGACGGCGACGCCGGAGAACACGGCGAAGCCGACCGAGAGCGCGAAGCCCACGGAGAGCGCCAAGCCTGACGAGAGCGCCAAGCCGGAGGCCACTCCCTCCGGGACGGCGACCGCGACCGCGTCCGCCTCCCCGTCCGCCACGGCCTCCGCGAGTACGGCTCCGAGCGCCACCGCGACCCCCGCGCCGACCGCGACGGGCGAGACCGCCACGCAGCGCACGGGCGGTGCCCAGGCGGTGGACGACGCCGAGGCGCCCGCGCCGACGGCGACGCCGACGAGCACCCCCTCGCCGACGAAGTCGACGAACCCGCTCGACCCGCTGGGCGTCGGCGACGCGCTCCGCGACCTCTTCGACGGACCCGACCCGAAGCCGACGGCCACCGCGACCACCGCGGCCGCGCCGACGACCGAGGCCCCGGCGGCCGACCGCGTCGAGGCGGCGGCGGACGACGAGACCGCCGCGCCGACGACCGCGCCGAGCGCCACCGCGCCCGCCACGGCCGAGCCGGAGCCGACCGCCACGGCCACCACGACGGCGAAGCCGAAGGCGACCGAGGACGCCTCCACCAAGGCCGCCAAGGACGCCATCAAGAAGGCGGCCGCCGAGGCCGGTGCGAAGGTCGAGGAACTCCCCGAGAGCGCCAAGGGTCTCGACGCGAAGCCGGACGAGTCCATACCCGACGGCGCCAAGCCGCGCTTCCCGTGCCCCGAGCCCGACCCCGAGGCGCTCGCGGCGGCCGACCTGGAGCCCGGCATCCCGCTGCTCCCGGACGACCCGTGGCGGCTGGAGAGCTCGCTGCTCACGCTGAGCGGTCTGAAGTACCACGGCATCGTCGAGGTGAAGACCGGCAGCGGCAAGATCAAGAAGGTCCTGAAGTTCACCGCGACCTCGATCGACATCAAGGACCTGCACCAGCTGACGGTCCACTCCGAGGGCTACACGGGACACGTCCGCTCCAACAGGGGCTCGACGTCGACCATCCGCAACGGCACGGTGACCATGTACACGGAGGAGCTGAAGGGCAACCTCTTCGGCATCATCCCGATCACCTTCGCGCCGGAGTCCCCGCCGCCGCTGGACGTCCCCTTCGCGTTCTTCAGCAACGTGAAGCTCAAGCAGGCCGGCCAGTTCGGCGGCACGCTCAAGGTGCCGGGCCTCCGCAACACCATCGAGCCCAGCTGACACCTTCGTACAGCACACGAGAAAGCCCCCGTCCGCACCGGACGGGGGCTTCCTCGTACGTCACGAGCGACGAGGTCAGTCGCGCTCTCCGCCACCGAGGTGGTGGACGCGGACCATGTTCGTCGTGCCGGGGACGCCGGGGGGCGAGCCGGCCGTGATGACCATGGTGTCACCGGCGTTGTAGCGCTGGAGCTTGAGGAGCTCCGCGTCGACCAGGTCGACCATCGCGTCGGTGTTGTCCACGTGCGGGACCACGTGGGACTCGACGCCCCAGCTCAGGGTGAGCTGGTTGCGGGTGTTCGCGTCCGTCGTGAAGGCCAGGATCGGCTGCTGCGCCCGGTAGCGGGACAGGCGGCGGGCCGTGTCGCCGGACTGGGTGAAGGCGACGAGCGCCTTGCCGCCCAGGAAGTCGGCGATCTCGCAGGCCGCGCGGGCGACCGAACCGCCCTGCGTGCGCGGCTTCTTGCCCGGGACGAGGGGCTGGAGGCCCTTGGAGAGGAGCTCCTCCTCGGCCGCGGCGACGATCTTCGACATCGTCTTGACGGTCTCGATCGGGTAGGCGCCGACGGAGGACTCGGCCGACAGCATGACCGCGTCCGCGCCGTCCAGGATCGCGTTGGCGACGTCGCTCGCCTCGGCGCGGGTCGGACGGGAGTTGGTGATCATCGACTCCATCATCTGGGTGGCGACGATGACCGGCTTGGCGTTGCGGCGGCAGAGCTCCACGAGGCGCTTCTGCACCATCGGGACCTTCTCCAGCGGGTACTCCACGGCGAGGTCGCCGCGGGCCACCATGACGGCGTCGAAGGCGTCGACGACGGCGGCCATGTTCTCGACGGCCTGCGGCTTCTCGACCTTGGCGATGACGGGGACCCGGCGGCCCTCCTCGTCCATCACCTTGTGGACGTCCTTGACGTCGTTGGCGTCGCGGACGAACGACAGGGCGACCATGTCGCAGCCCATGCGGAGCGCGAAGCGGAGGTCGTCGACGTCCTTCTCGGACAGGGCGGGGACGTTGACGGCCGCGCCGGGCAGGTTGATGCCCTTGTGGTCGGAGACGACTCCGCCCTCGACGACGATCGTCTTGACCCGGGGGCCGTCGACCTCGACGACGCGGAGCTCGACGTTGCCGTCGTTGATGAGGACCTGGTCGCCCTTGGAGACGTCGCCGGGCAGGCCCTTGTAGGTCGTGCCGCAGATCGACTTGTCGCCGGGGACGTCCTCGGTGGTGATGGTGAACTCGTCACCGCGCACCAGCTCGACGGGGCCTTCGGCGAAGGTCTCCAGGCGGATCTTCGGGCCCTGGAGGTCGGCGAGGACGCCGACGGCGTGCCCGGTGTCCGCGGAGACCTGCCGGACGCGGTCGTACCGCTCCTGGTGTTCTGCCTGGGAGCCGTGGCTGAAATTGAATCGGGCCACGTTCATACCGGCCTCGATGAGAGCCTTCAGCTGCTCATACGAGTCGACGGCGGGGCCCAGCGTGCAGACGATTTTGGAACGGCGCATAAGGCGGATCCTATCGGTTTGTTTCTCTGCGGAATATTCCGACTGGCGGAAAGTACAAATGGGCGTGGGGGTGCTCAAGCGTTCACTCGTTCGAGCTCAACTGGCGCGAAATGAGCGCCGGATGGAGGCTCGATGGGTGCTCGGCGGGTGCCCGATCAGCGCCCGATGAGCGGGTATCGCCGTTAATGCGGACCCTGGACCAGGGCGAAGCTCTGCCGCGCGATCTCCAGCTCCTCGTCCGTCGGCACCACGGCCACCGCCACCCGCGCGTAGTTCGGCGAGATGATCCGGGCCTCGTCGGAACGGACCGCGTTGAGGTCCGCGTCGACGGCGAGGCCCAGCTCCTCCAGGCCCGCGATGGCAGCCTCGCGCACCGGGGCCGCGTTCTCGCCGACCCCCGCCGTGAACGCCACCGCGTCCACCCGGCCGAGCACCGCGTAGTACGCGCCGATGTACTTCTTCAGGCGGTGCACGTAGATCTCGAAGGCGAGCGTGGCCGCCGGGTCGCCCTCGTCGACGCGACGGCGGATCTCCCGCATGTCGTTGTCGCCGCACAGCCCGACCAGACCGGACTTCTTGTTCAGGAGGATGTCGATGTCGTCCGCCGACATCCCCGCCACCCGCTTGAGGTGGAAGGTGACCGCCGGGTCGATGTCGCCCGAGCGGGTGCCCATGACCAGGCCCTCCAGGGGCGTCAGGCCCATCGAGGTGTCCACGCACCGGCCGCCCGCCACGGCCGAGGCGGAGGCCCCGTTGCCCAGGTGCAGCACGATCACGTTCACCTCCTCGGGCGCCTTCCCGAGGAGCTTCGCCGTCTCGCGCGACACGTACGCGTGGGAGGTGCCGTGGAACCCGTACCGGCGGATGCGGTGCTCGTCCGCGGTCGCGACGTCGATCGCGTACCGCGCCGCCGACTCCGGCATCGTCGTGTGGAAGGCCGTGTCGAAGACTGCGACCTGCGGGAGGTCGGGGCGCAGCGCCATCGCCGTACGGATGCCGGTGAGGTTCGCCGGGTTGTGCAGCGGCGCCACCGGCACGAGCCGCTCGATCTCCGCGAGCACCTCGTCGTCGACGACCGTCGGCGCGGTGAACCGCATCCCGCCGTGCACGACCCGGTGGCCGATCACGGCCAGTTCGGGGGAGTCCAGGCCCAGGCCGTCCGCCGCCAGTTCCTCGGCGACCGCCTTGAGCGCCGCCGCGTGGTCGGGGATCGGGCCGGTCGTCTCGCGCTTCGCGCCGCCACCGCCCTGGAGCGGGGTGTGCACGAGCCGCGAGGTCTCCTCGCCGATCCGCTCCACCAGGCCCTGGGCCAGACGGCTGCCGTCCGCCATGTCGATCAGCTGGTACTTCACCGACGAGGAACCGGAGTTGAGGACCAGTACGCGGGTGGGGGTCATGCCGGGATCTCCTGGGCCTGGGACTGGATCGCCGTGATGGCGACCGTGTTGACGATGTCGCTGACGAGGGCGCCGCGCGAGAGGTCGTTGACCGGCTTGCGCAGGCCCTGGAGGACCGGCCCGACGGCCACGGCGCCGGCCGAGCGCTGCACGGCCTTGTAGGTGTTGTTGCCGGTGTTGAGGTCGGGGAAGATCAGGACGCTCGCCTGGCCCGCGACCTCGGAGTCCGGCAGCTTCGTCGCCGCGACGGAGGGCTCGACGGCCGCGTCGTACTGGATCGGGCCCTCGATCCGCAGCTCGGGATGGGCCTCGCGGACCAGCTTCGTCGCCTCGCGGACCTTGTCGACGTCGGCGCCGGAACCCGAGGTGCCGGTGGAGTACGAGAGCATCGCGATCCGCGGCTCGACGCCGAACTGCGCGGCGGTGGCGGCCGACTGGGCGGCGATGTCCGCGAGCTGCTCCGCGTTCGGGTCCGGGTTGACCGCGCAGTCGCCGTACACGAGGACCTTGTCGGCGAGGCACATGAAGAAGACCGAGGAGACGATCGAGGCGTCCGGCTTCGTCTTGATGATCTCGAAGGCGGGCCGGATCGTCGCGGCCGTGGAGTGCACGGAGCCCGAGACCATGCCGTCGGCCAGGCCCTCCTGGACCATCAGGGTGCCGAAGTAGTTCACGTCCGAGACGACGTCGTACGCGAGCTCGACGGTGACGCCCTTGTGGGCGCGCAGCTTCGCGTACTTCTCCGCGAACGCGTCGCGCAGCTCCGAGGTCTGCGGGTCGATCAGCTGCGTGTCGGCGAGGTCCACGCTCAGGTCCGCGGCCTTCTTGCGGATCGTCTCGACGTCGCCGAGGAGCGTCAGGTCGCAGACGTCACGGCGGATCAGGACGTCGGCGGCGCGCAGGACGCGGTCCTCGGTGCCCTCGGGGAGCACCACGCGGCGGCGGTCGGCGCGGGCCTGTTCGAGCAGCTCGTGCTCGAACATCATCGGCGTGACGCGGCCGCTGCGGGCGACGGAGACCCGCTTGAGGAGGTCGGCGGTGTCGACGTGCCGCTCGAAGAGGCCGAGGGCGGTCTCCGCCTTGCGGGGGGTGGCCGCGTTCAGCTTCCCTTCGAGGGCGAAGAGCTCGGAGGCGGTGGTGAAGCTGTTGTCCGGGACGGAGATGACCGGGGTGCCGGGCGCGAGCCGGGCCGCGAGGGTCAGGATCTCGTCGCTGGGCCGCTCGTTGAGCGTCAGGAGCACTCCGGCGATCGGCGGGGTGCCGGCCGAGTGCGCGGCGAGCGCGCCGACGACCAGGTCCGCGCGGTCCCCGGGGGTGACGACCAGGCAGCCGGGCGTCAGGGCGTTGAGGAAGTTCGGCAGCATCGCGCCGCCGAAGACGAAGTCGAGGGCGTCGCGCGCGAGCCCCGCGTCGTCGCCGAGGACGACCTTCGCGCCGAGCGCGTGGGTGATCTGGGCGACCGTGGGCGCGGCGAGCGCCGGCTCGTCCGGCAGGACGTAACAGGGCACGGGCAGGCGGGCGGAGAGCCGCTCGGCGATGATCTCCCGGTCCTCGGCGGCGACCCGGTTGACGATCATCGCGAGGACGTCGCAGCCGAGGCCGTCGTACGCCCGGAAGGCGTTGCGCGCCTCGGCCCGTACGGACTCCGAGGGCTGGCCCTTGCCGCCGACCACGGGGATGACGGAGGCACCGAACTCGTTCGCCAGGCGGGCGTTGAGGGCGAGCTCGTCGGGGAGCTGCGTGGCGGAGAAGTCGGTGCCGAGGACGAGGACGACCTCGTACTCCCGGGCGACCGTGTGGAAGCGGTCGACGATCTCGGAGACGAGGGCGTCGGTGCCTCTCTCGGCCTGGAGGTCCGAGGCCTCGTGGTAGTCCATGCCGTAGACCGTCGAGGGGTCCTGGGTGAGCCGGTAGCGGGACCGCAGGAGGTCGAACAGGCGGTCGGGTCCGTCGTGGACCAGCGGGCGGAACACCCCCACGCGGTCCACCTGGCGGGTGAGGAGCTCCATGACTCCCAGCTCGACGACCTGGCGGCCGTCACCGCGGTCGATCCCGGTCACGTACACGCTGCGCGTCACGCCGTGGTCTCCTGTCCAGTCCTGCGGAAACGGGGTGGTCCTCGCCGTCAACCGAGGGCATCCGAAAAGCCCCGATAGGACGGCATTACCCCCTTGACAGTACCCCCGGCGAGGGGTAAATCGCCCGCCGGACGAAGGCCCCGGAGCGGCGGGACCAAAGACCCTCGAAATGTCGCGGAGAGTGACGCGCGGCGGGGCGACGAGCGGCCCCGCCCGGCGAGGCGTGTGAGAATTGCCGTGGCTCATAACGGACCGCGACCGAGCAGGAGTACAGCACGATGCGCATCGGAGTTCTCACGGCAGGCGGCGACTGCCCCGGCCTGAACGCAGTCATCCGGTCGGTCGTGCACCGGGCGCTGACCGGCCACGACGACGAGGTCATCGGCTTCGAGGACGGCTTCAAGGGCCTCCTCGACGGCCACTACCGGCCCCTCGACCTCAACGCCGTCAGCGGCATCCTCGCCCGCGGCGGCACGATCCTCGGCTCGGCCCGCCTGGAGCGCAACCGACTGCGGGAGGCCGCCGAATCGGCCCCCGACCTGGCGAAGCAGTACGGCATCGACGTCCTCATCCCCATCGGCGGCGAGGGCACGCTGACCGCCGCCCGGATGCTGTCCGACGCGGGCATGCCCGTCGTCGGCGTCCCGAAGACGATCGACAACGACATCTCCTCCACGGACCGCACCTTCGGCTTCGACACCGCCGTCGGTGTCGCCACCGAGGCCATGGACCGCCTCAAGACCACCGCCGAGTCGCACCAGCGCGTGATGGTCGTCGAGGTGATGGGCCGCCACGCCGGCTGGATCGCCCTGGAGTCCGGCATGGCCGGCGGCGCGCACGGCATCTGCCTCCCCGAGCGGCCCTTCCAGGTCGACGACCTCGTCAAGATGGTCGAGGAGCGCTTCGCGCGCGGCAAGAAGTTCGCGGTCATCTGCGTCGCCGAGGGCGCGCACCCGGCCGAGGGCTCGATGGAGTACGGGAAGGGCGAGATCGACCAGTTCGGTCACGAGCGCTTCCAGGGCATCGGCAACCAGCTCGCCGTCGAGCTGGAGCGGCGCCTCGGCAAGGAGGCCCGCCCGGTCATCCTCGGCCACGTCCAGCGCGGCGGCACGCCGACGGCGTACGACCGGGTGCTCGCGACCCGCTTCGGCTGGCACGCGGTCGAGGCGGCGCACCGGGCCGAGTTCGGCCGGATGACGGCGCTGCGCGGCACGGCCATCGAGATGGTGCCGCTGGCCGAGGCCGTGACGCAGCTGAAGACGGTCCCCGAGGACCGGATGCGCGAGGCCGAGTCGGTCTTCTGATCCGACCGGATCGTTCGTCCCGCCGGAAGGGACTTCCGTCCCGACCTGTCCCGGATCCGCTCCGGGACCCGGACCCCCCGAAGTGGCCCCGACCCTCCCCCCGTGGAGGGTCGGGGCCACTTCGCGTGTCCGGCGTCACGCCCGGCCGAATTGCCGAAATCCACTCTTGAGCGAACGAGCGAGATCAACAAGGCTTGAGGCTTGTCCCGGACATGTCCCAACACGGTCCGGCGGAGGGGAGACGGGCAGATGACGCCGGGGCACCGGGCACCCGACCCGCGCGAAGCGCGCGACGCGGCGGAGTTCCTCGCCTGCCTCCAGGCGCTCAAGGACTGGTCGGGCCTGACCTACCGCGAACTCGCCACGAGGGCGGAGGCGTACGGGGACGTCCTCCCGCGCTCCACGGTGGCGAACATGCTGGCCCGCGCGACGGTGCCCCGCGAGGAACTGCTCACCGCGTACGTCCGCGCGTGCGGGGCGGCCCCGGCGGCCCTGGAGGACTGGCTGACGGCGCGGAAGCGACTGGCGGTTCGGGGCGGGGACGAGGGTCCGGGGCACCAGGGGTCGGGTGCCCCGGACCCGGAGGCCGCGAGTCCGGACTTCCGCACGGCGGAGGTCCCGTCACCGCGACCGGAGCCGACGGAGCCGCTCGCGCAGCCGCCGTCGGGGGCGGCGGAGACCACGGTCACCGGGTCCGGAATGCGGGTGCGGATGTGGCGGGGGATCGTCTCCGGTGTCGCGCTCGCCGGGCTCGGGTTCGCCGGGGTCAGCTTCGTCGCCGTGCTGCGGGACGGGCACGGCGGGCATCCGCCGCGGCTGCTCACCGCGCCCGCCGCCGGGGACGTACGCATCCGGGTCGTCGGGACGGACCTGTGTCTCGGCGAGCGGCGCGGGACCCGGAGCGGGCAGATCCACCAACTGCCGTGCCCCGACGCCGAGGTGCCGCTGTACTCCCTGGAGGAGGCGGGCGGCGGCCGGTGGCGAATCGTTTCGGACCATCCCGACTACGGTCCGGGCTGCTCCGGCATCCCCTCCGGCGGCCGGATACCGGGCGCCGCGTACGAGGACTCCGAGTGCGGCGACCCCAGCCGGGTCGAGGCCTTCGCCCTGGAGCCGTACGGCACGCCCGTCCAGGGCTACCGGATCGTCCCGAAGGGGTCCGCCGGGTCCGCCGGGTCCGGCGATTCCGCCGAGTCCGCCGGATCGGCCGCGCCCGGCAGCTGCGTCACCGTCGTCGGCGACCGCACGGCGGTCTGGGCCCGTCTGGCCCAGACGCCGTGCGCGCCCGACGCGGCCGGTCAGCTGTTCAGCTTCGACCGCCGTTAGACCCTTGGACCCTGATCAGCCGGGCAGGCCCGGAGCGGGCTCCACCAGGCGGGACCTCAGCGCCTCGACCACCGCCGGGTCCAGGCCCACATGGCCGGTGACGTAAGCGTCCACCGACCCGTACCGCTCCCGCAGGTCCGCGAGGAACAGCCGCATGATCTCGGCCGGGGCCCGCCCGTAGCCCGGCCAGCGGAGCTCGCGGCCCGGGTGGGAGGCCTTCCAGTCGGCGATCAGCCGCTCCGTCGCCAGCTCCGTGAGGGCGAAGTCCGCGAGGATCTCCTCGTCGGGGACGCCGAGCAGCGAGAGGATGACCGCCGCGAGCAGTCCCGTGCGGTCCTTGCCGGACGCGCAGTGGAAGACGAGCGGCCCGTCGGCCGCCGCGACGACCTCCAGGGCCGTACGGAGTTCCTCCGCGCCGTCCTCCGCGACCTCGGCGAACCGGTCGGCGAGGTAGCGCCACGGGTCGAGCGCGGGGTCGATCTCCGCCTGGTCGTACGGCCGGTGCTCGATGGACAGGTTGTGCCAGGCGGCCGGCTCGCTCTCCGGCAGACGCCCCTTCGCGGCGATCTCCCAGGGGTAGCGCAGGTCGATCACGGCGGTGACGCCGAGGGCGCGGAAGCGGTCGAGGTCCTCGGGTCCGGACGCCGCCAGCTTGGCGAGCGAGTCGGAGCGGTAGAGGGTCTCCCACCGCACGGTCCCGCCGTCGGCGGTGCGATATCCGCCCAGGTCACGGAAGTTGTGGAGTCGTTCGAACGGTATGTGTCGTCTCACCCGGTCAATCTAGACACCTCTTGATCCGCCGGACAGGCCTACTCGCCCACCGCCGCCCAGAAATGCCCGGTGATCTCCTCCAGGTACGCCCGCCCCTCGTCGCCCGTCGCCCCCGAAGCGCCCCAGCTGCTCGTCGCCGCCATGCGCGCGTGGTACTCCGCGTGCAGCCGCTGGAGCGCGGGCTCGACGAGCCGCTTCGGCAGCGGTACGAGCTTCAGCGCCGGCTTCACGTACGCCTGCCAGCGCGTCGTCGCCGCGTCGCGCAGCACCGCCGCGAGGCCCTCGTCGCCGCCGGTCGCCGTGACCAGCTCGCGCGGGTTGAGGCCGAGGATCTCGGCGAGGGCGGCGGTCTGGCGTTCGGTGCCGCGCCAGCGGCCCTCGTCCTCCATCCGCCGGTACGCGGACTCCGCCAGGCCCAGGAGCCGCGCCAACTCCTCCGCGGCGAGCCCCCGCGCCATCCGGTGCTCGCGCAGCGTCGACGCGACGGCGATCAGCTCGGCCGGGGCGCACCACAGCACGCCCGCGAGCGCGCTCAGCTCCTGCGCCGTCGGGAGGGCGCGGCCGCGCTCCCAGGCGACGATCGTCTCGGGCGGGACGAACATGCCGTACTGGGCGCGCAGGCCGTACGCGACATGGTCGGGGGCCATGCCGAGGCCCTCGCGCAGGCGGCGCGCGGCGGGGCCGTCGAAGGGGGGAGAGGGTGGGTGCACCCTGCCACGGTAGGTGCGGAGGGTAACGGCTGGCTACGGTGCGTTCGCCCAACGCCTGAGCTTGTGGGAACGTGCGAACCGCCCGGTAATGACGGGTCCCCCTCAACGCCCTCCGCGGCGGCCGTCGACCCGGCGGTACTGGAGCTCCGGGCGCCCCACCTGCCCGTACCGCGGAGCCCGTACGGTCCGGCCCTCGGTCACCAGGTGCTCCAGGTAGCGGCGGGCCGTGATCCGGGAGATCCCGACCAGCGCCCCCGCCTCGGCGGCGGTGAGCCCGGCCGGGGTCTCGCGGAGCGCACGGGTGACCGCCTCCAGGGTCGGGGCGCTGAGCCCCTTCGGGAGGCTGCTCGGATGCGGGGCCCGCAGCGTGGCCAGGGCCCGGTCCACCTCCTCCTGCCCGGAGGCCTCCCCGGCGGACGCCCGGAACTCCGCGTACCGCACGAGCCGGTCCCGCAGCGTCGCGAAGGCGAAGGGCTTCAGGACGTACTGGACCACCCCGAGCGAGACGCCCTCGCGGACGACCGACAGGTCCCGCGCCGAGGTCACCGCGATGACGTCCGCGCCGTGCCCGGCGGCGCGCAGGGCGCGGAGGAGGTGGAGCCCGTGGCCGTCGGGAAGGTACAGGTCGAGCAGGATCAGATCGACCGGCGTCCGGTCGAGCACCCGCACGGCGGCGGCCCGCGAATGCGCGACCCCGACGACGGAGAACCCCTCGACCCGCCCGACGTAGAGCGCGTGTGCGTCGGCGGCGACGGGATCGTCCTCGACGACGAGCACCCGAACGGCCCCGTTTCCGTCCTCGCTCACGAGGTCACCTCGGCCATGCGGGCCTCCGCGCCTCCCCGGTGACCGGCGGCCGGCGCCGTCGTCCTCGGCAGGCGGGCCGTGAACTCCGCCCCGCCGTTCTCCGCCTCCGTCACCGTCAGCGTGCCGCCCGCGCGGGCCACGGCCTGGCCGACCAGGGCGAGGCCCAGGCCGCGGCCCGGGCCCCGGGTGGTCCAGCCGCGGCCGAGGACCGCGTCGCGGTCCGCCGGGCGGACGCCGGGGCCGTTGTCGCCGACGCGGAGGAGCAGCGGGTCGCCGCCCGTGATCGTGACCGTCACGCGGGCGTGCGGGGTGCCGCTCACCGCCTCGACCGCGTTGTCGACGAGGTTGCCGAGGATCGTGACCAGGTCGCGGGAGGGCAGCGACGGCGGCACCCCGCCGTCGTCGACACGGCTGTCCTCGGTCAGGACGAGCTCCACGCCCCGCTCGTTCGCCTGCGCCGCCTTCCCGAGCAGCAGCGCCGCCAGGACCGGTTCGCCGACCGCCTCGACGACCCGGTCCGTGAGCGCCTGCGCGAGCTCCAGTTCGGCCGTCGCGAACTCCACCGCCTCGGTCACCTTGCCGAGTTCGACGAGCGACACCACCGTGTGCAGCCGGTTCGCCGCCTCGTGCGCCTGCGAGCGCAGCGCCTCCGTGAAGCCGCGCTCCGAGTCCAACTCGCCCGACAGTGACTGGAGTTCCGTACGGTCCCGGAGCGTCACGACCGTGCCGCGCCGCTCCCCGCCCACCACCGGGCGGGTGTTGACGACGAGCACCCGGTCGGCCGTCAGGTGCGTCTCGTCCACCCGAGGCTCCGAGGACAGCAGCGCGCCGGTCAGCGGCGCGGGCAGGCCGAGTTCGGCGGCCGGGCGCCCGACGACCGCCCCGGCCGCCGCCCCGACGGAGGCCTCGTCGAGGCCGAGGAGCTCACGCGCCCCGTCGTTGATGAGGGCGATCCGCCGCTGCCCGTCGAGCATCACGAGCCCCTCGCGCACCGCGTGCAGCGCGGCCTCGTGGTAGTCGTGCATGCGGCTCAGCTCCGCCGCGTTCATGCCGTGCGTGTGGCGGCGCAGCCGCGCGTTCACCACGTACGTCCCCGCCCCGCCGAGCGCGAGCGCCGCGCCCGCCATGCCGAGCAGCGCGGCCACCTGCCCCCGTACCTGCTCGCTGATCTTCTCGATCGTGATGCCCGCGCTGACCAGCGCGACGACCCGGCCGTCCGCGCCCCGGACCGGCGTCACCGTGCGGACGGAGGGGCCGAGCGTCCCCCGGTACGTCTCCGAGAACGTCCGGCCCGCCGCCGCCTGCTCGATGTGGCCGAGGTACGTCCGGCCGATCTGCGTCGGATCGGGGTGCGTCCAGCGCGTCCCGTCCGGCGCCATGATGACGACGAAGGCGACGCCGGCATGCCCGCGCAGCGCCTCCGCGTACGGCTGGAGCGCCGCCGTCGGCTCCGCCGAGCCCGCCGCGGCGACCACCGAGGGGGAGTCGGCGACGGCCGCCGCGGTCGCCGTGGCCTGCCGGCGCGCGTTCTCCTCCGCCTGCCCCCGGTCCGTGACGTACGCGAAGACCGCGCAGCCCGCCACGACGACGGCCACGAGCACGACCTGCATCGCGAAGAGCTGGCCGGCCAGGCTGCGGGGGCGGGGGAGGGCGAGACGCATGCGGGTAAGTCTGCACGGCGCCGGAGCCGCGGAGTTTGCTCGGGGGCGTTGCGTTCCCGAATCGTTCTCTTCCCGCTCTTCTCGCTCTTCCCGTACGGGCGGTCCGTGAACGAAAGGCACGCAACCGTGACCCCGGTCACGGGCTGGTGGATAGTCGCGGAGTCCGCGAGGACCGGATGGCACCCATCAGCTCAAGGAGGAGCCCGTGGCCGCAGCACGACGGGACCGTACGCACTACCTGTACCTGGCCGTCATCGGCGCCGTACTGCTCGGCATCGCCGTGGGATTCCTGGCGCCGGGCGTCGCCGTCGAGCTCAAGCCGCTGGGCACCGGCTTCGTCAACCTGATCAAGATGATGATCTCGCCGATCATCTTCTGCACGATCGTCCTCGGCGTCGGATCGGTCCGCAAGGCCGCCAAGGTCGGCGCCGTCGGCGGCCTCGCCCTCGGCTACTTCCTCCTGATGTCGACCGTCGCACTCGCGATCGGTCTGGTCGTCGGCAACCTCCTGGAGCCCGGATCCGGCCTCCACCTCACCAAGGAGATCGCCGAGGCCGGAGCCAAGCAGGCGGCGGGCGGCGGCGAGTCGACCCCGGACTTCCTGCTCGGCATCATCCCGACCACCTTCGTCTCGGCCTTCACCGGGGGCGAGGTCCTGCAGACCCTCCTCGTCGCGCTGCTCTCGGGCTTCGCGCTCCAGGCGATGGGTACGTCCGGAGAGCCGATCCTGCGCGGGATCGGCCACGTGCAGCGCCTCGTCTTCCGCATCCTCGGGATGATCATGTGGGCCGCGCCGGTCGGCGCGTTCGGCGCGATCGCCGCCGTCGTCGGGGCGACCGGCGCCGCCGCGCTCAAGTCCCTCGCCGTCATCATGATCGGCTTCTACCTGACCTGCGGACTCTTCGTCTTCGTCGTCCTCGGCGCGATCCTGCGCCTGGTCGCCGGGATCGGCATCTGGAGCCTGCTCAAGTACCTCGGCCGCGAGTTCCTCCTCATCCTCTCCACCTCCTCCTCGGAGTCCGCGCTGCCGCGGCTCATCGCGAAGATGGAGCACCTGGGCGTCAGCAAGCCGGTCGTCGGCATCACTGTGCCGACCGGCTACTCCTTCAACCTCGACGGCACCGCGATCTACCTGACGATGGCCTCGCTCTTCGTCGCCGAGGCGATGGGCGACCCGCTCTCGGTCGGCGAGCAGATCTCCCTCCTCGTCTTCATGATCATCGCCTCGAAGGGGGCGGCGGGCGTCACCGGCGCCGGACTCGCGACGCTCGCGGGCGGCCTCCAGTCGCACCGGCCCGAACTCGTCGACGGCGTCGGCCTGATCGTCGGCATCGACCGCTTCATGAGCGAGGCCCGCGCCCTCACCAACTTCGCGGGCAACGCCGTCGCCACGGTGCTGGTCGGCACCTGGACCAAGGAGATCGACCGGGAGCGTGTCGCGGAGGTCCTCGCAGGGAAACTCCCCTTCGACGAGACGACCCTCGTCGACGACCACGCCCCCGCGGCGGTCCCGGACCAGCGGGCCGACGAGGGCGAGGAGAAGGCGCGCGCCGGCGTCTGAAGAACCCCGGGCCCCGGGCCTTGAGCCGGATCCGGGACCCGGTACGGAAGGGCGGTCCCCCGCAGGACCGCCCCGATGGGTGGAAGGGCGGTCCCCGCAGGGCCGCCCTTCTCGCGGGTAGGGGGGTGGGGAAGCGTCGCAGGCGCGGTTGTCCCGTCGACTCAAGGACGACACAGAAGGATGCCGCCAAGACAGGTGATCTCGTACTCCCCGTACCGGGCAATGTGGTCGGCCACCAGCGTGCGGGCCCGATCGATGGTCGCGTCGAAGGGCACGTCCTGCTGGTCCGCCCAGGCTCGGTACGAAGCCATGTGGGCGATGACGGGCTCGGGGTCGCGGACAGTGATGGTCCCTGGCAGTTCGACGACCTCGACCTGACTGAACTCCTCCCTGAGGAAGGACGGGGCCTCCTCCAGGGAGAAGCGGGCGCTGAGCGAGATTCGGGCCGGGCCGCGCTCGACGCCGAGGACGGCACCGGCGGCCCGCTGCCAGAGGTCGTCCATTTCAGCCTTGTCGCGATCACTGTTGGTGGAGACGACCACCAGCCCGTCACGGGCCACGACCCGGGCCAGCTCCCTGACCGCCTGGGGGATGTCGGGTACGTGGTAGAGCATGTGGAGCGCGAGAGCGGCGTCGACGCTGCCCGTCGCCAACGGAAGCCTCGCGGCGTCGGCCACGGCGACCGGGCCGGGGACACTGGCGAGGATGCCGGGAGCGATGTCGAGGCCGAGCAGGGACAGGTCCGGGCGGTCCTGACGGAGCCGCTGGATGAACTTGCCGTTGCCGCAGCCGATGTCGACGACCCGCCCATGTACGTCGCCCAGCTGCTCGGCCACGAGGCCAGGGAGGTTGTACCGCGGTGTCTGCCACTGGTAGAGCGACTGCCGGGCGGCCAGGTCCCGGTCTCCGTTGTAGGCGCTGCCCGCCAGGCGGGTCCGGTCGGTGACGGCGGCGTCGTGGGCGGCGGACAGGTCGGTCATGTCGACAACTCCGGTGGGTGGGCGGCGGGCAGGGACGCACGGACGGCCGTGTGCTGGAGTCGTTCGCGCAGGTGCACTGCCCGCGCGGCTCCACCGTACTGCGACCCTTCCAACTCCCGTCCGAGAACGGTGAGCCGGCGCACGATACTGGCCGACATGCGCTCCGGCGAGGCTCGGAGCACGAAGCCGAGCGTCTCCTCCGTGCCGTCCAGGTCACCCAGGAGAAGGTGCCCGCTGGCGAGGTCGAGGTGCGCGGCGAACAGGTCGCCGACGGACTGGTCGTCTCCGTCCGCGCCGCGATAGAGGCGGATCGCCGTCTCGGCGCTGACGATGGCCCGCTGGACGTGTTCCTGCCCGCCCACGGCCAGGAGGGTCGTTCCGGCGTACGCGAACTGCTTGGCCGCAGGGAAGTCGAAGATTCCGAGAGCCTCGTGCCGACCCGAGATCGCCTCGCGGGATCGTTCGGCATCCGAAAGGGCGGCGAGCGCGCCTGCCGAGTCGCCGACTATCGCCAGCGCCCGCGCCTCCAGACTCGACAGCCGCGCACCGATGCTGCCGCTCGCCCTGTGCCGCCGACCGACCTGCGCCAGCCGGGCCGCCTGCTCGTACCGCCCCGTCCAATACGCGATCAACGACTCCACGGACCGCACCCAGGCCAGCATTCCCTCGTGCCCGGCTGCTTCGGCGCAGGCGCGTGCGGTGCGAGCGTGGGTGGCGGCGGAGTCGTAGGCGCCGAGGTCGAGGCAGACGTGCGCGGACAGGCCGCAGAGGCGGGAGGCGGAGAGGTAGAGGTCGGCGGTCTGCCTTGGGTGCTGCCTCCCACGCAGCAGCTCGAACACCCCATCCCGTAACCGCTTGATCTCGACGTACTGCTCCATCAGCGGGTGGCTGACGTACGTACGGGCGAGCCGGCCGACGTCTGCCTCCAGCTGTTCCACCACGAACTCGTCGGCGTTCCGCTGCGCGATGAAGCGGGCGAACTCGGCCGAGCGCACGGCGTCCTCAGAGAGCGGGTCTCCACGGGCGTGAGTGTCTTCGGGCGGCAGCACCGACGGCACGGTCTCGACCTCGGCGGCGTCAGCCCCGTCCCACTGCCCCTTGCTGATGGCAACGGCTCGGTCGAGTACGGCGACATCGACACCGAAGACCTGCGCCAGGTACTTCCGGGCGTAGGGAACGGGAACTCGCGCTTCGCGCTCGTACCTCCCGATCTCCTTGCCGGTCTTCGCGGAACGCCCCTCCAGGGCGTTGAACTCGTCGGCAACCCTCTGCTGGCTCCAGCCGCGCGCGATACGCAGCCGGATGAGCAAGGCGCCGATCCCGGTGTCGCCCATGCCGTCTCCCAGGAGCACGTGACCTCTGGCTCCCATAGTGGCCCCCGCTTTGGCCCCCGTGCTGGCTCCCGACCCAAACGAGTTAAGCCGCTTTCCTGTTACCCATGGCAAGCAGACTCACCACCCAGGCCACCGACACCACCCCGGTCCTGCTTCCGGGCTCGGGTCGGCATCGCACCATGCTGCGGATCGAGGTCCACGACAGCGGCGAGAAGAGGCCGACGCGGCGGGTTCCCGAGGAGCCCGTCGTCGACGACCGCGGTCTGCTCATCGTCGCCGCGACCGCTGACAGCTGGGGGGTGAAGGAGCGGACGGGCCCCGGAAAGTGCGTCTGGGCCGCATTCGACCGTGCCAAGAACGGGGCCGCTCCCCTGCCGCCCCACACCACCGGCCCCCACCAGGGAGGCACCACGTGACCACGCACCCCGTCTCGCCGAACACCGTCCTCGCCAACGCCCTCCACCACGCCGAGGATGTCCTGACCCCGCGCATCCTGGCCGCCCCGCCCGAGCGGATCGTGCTGGTCGTCGGCACCCAGATCAACGGCGCCCCGCACATCGGCACCTCGCTCGTGCAGTCGCTGGCCTTCGCCATGGCCGCCCGACTGCGCGACCGCTTCGGCCTCCCCACCGAGGTGCTCTTCAGCGCCCTCGACAACGCCCCGTACGAGCTGACCACCGACCCGGCCAGCGGTCACCGCTACCAGCGCGCCTACGCCCAGGCCCTCGGCGAGCAGGGCCTGCTCGACCTCGTCAGCGCCCTCTACCAGCCCCTCTTCGCCGCCCTGTCCAGGCGCCTGGGCATCCCGCACCGCATCGAGACGTACACCCGGCAGCAGGCCGGCGAGCACTATCGCCGCACCTGGCTCCGGCTCCTGCCCCGCATCGACGCCGCCCGCTGGTGGCTCGCCCCCTCCACCGGCACCCCGCACCTCCGCGTCCCCTGCCCGCACCCCGGCTGCGGCTGGGCCGAGAAGCACGCCGAACGCACTCGGGTCCACCTCGCCGGCCCCGAGTCGGCGGAAGTCTCCGCGACGTGCCTCCACCACGGCCCGTACGAGGCCACCATCATGCCCACCGCCGGCGGCTACCTGGACCTGGCCACCCTGTACCGCAACCTGGTCAAGGAACTCGCCCTGACCAGCCCCCAGGGCACCCTGCACGTCATGGTCAAGGGCGGCGACTGGGTCTTCGGCTCCCACCTCGTCGACGAGGCCCTCCAGGCCGTGGGCCTCACCCGCGCCCAGCTCCCGGCCCGCCTGTTCTGCCCCCAGGTCGTCACCGACACCGGTGCCAAGCTGTCGAAATCCCTCATACGAGAAGGTCGTGCCCCCTTGCCCGAGGGCGCCGCCCCTTGGATGCTCGACACCCGGCAATGGCCAGGCACCGTCACCAAGTACGCCGACCAGCTGCTCGCCATGGCCGAGACCCTGCTCTCCGACCCCCGCCACTTCTTCCGCTCGTACTCGGCCGCCGAGATCAGCCGCATGATCACCGCACCGTCCCCCAGGAGCGTTCCCTCCCGATGACCGACCGCACCGCCCGCGTTCGCGAGCTCCACCTCTACCGCCAGTACTTCGAGCTCGTCGTAGCGGGCACCAAGACCATCGAGGTGCGGGTCAAGTACCCGCATCTCGCGGACCTCGCCGCCGGCGACACCATCCGCTTCCGCATCAAGGGCACCGACGAGACCTGCGACGTCGACGTCCTCCGTGTCACCGAGTACCCCGACTTCGAGGCCCTCCTCGATGGCGAAGGCCCCTCCAGCGTCAACCCGACCGCCACCCGCGACCAGCAACTCGCCAACATCCGCACCATCTACGGACCCGAGAAGGAAGCCCTCGGTGCCCTCGCCGTCGAGATCAAGCTCGGGCCGGGTGGCTGACGCCCACCGTCTCCGCCACCGCCCGTCCCAGCCACTCCCCGGTATGGCCGAACGCGTAACCCAGCTTCTCCGCCCGGCCGTTGTCCATCCCGTACGACCGGGTGAAGGCGAAGGGGGACACCTCGCCGATCTCCACCTCCTGGAAGACCGCCCGGCCGCCCACCTGCCGTACGATCTCGGCGCACAGGTCGGCGGTGGTGAGCGGGCCGTGGGAGTTGGCGTTCACCGGGCCGGTGAAGTCGGCTGTCGCCGTCCAGGCGAGGAACGCGGCGATCTCCTCGACGTAGACGTAGGTCGCCGGGTGGTTCACCACCGGCACGGTGATCGGCTCGCCCGCCTCGATCCGCCGCACGTAGTGGTCGAGCCGGCCGGTGAAGTCGTCGGCGCCGCCCAGGACATGGGCGACCCGTACCGACGTCCAGGCGAACGGCGACCCGTCCGCCGCGAACACCGCCTCGGCCTGCCGCTTGCCCTCCCCGTAGTGGGCGTCACGGAACTCGGCCTCGTCCCAGGGGAGTTCGGTGTCCACGGCGACCGAGGCCAGGTCCACGGCGTCCTCCGTGACCGGCGTCGCCGAGTCCTCGTGCCCGTACACCTCCACGGTGGACGTCATGACGTAGCGCCGGGTCCGCCCCGCGAAGACCCGGCGGGCGACGGCCGCCTGGCGGGGCGTGTAGCAGACCTGGTCGACGACGACGTCGAAGGAGCGGTCCACGAGGACGGATTCCAGGGCGTTTTCGTCGTCGCGGTCGGCGGTGAGCCGTTCGATTCCCTCGGGGTGGGAGTCCGGGGAGGAGCCCCGGTTGAGCACGGTGATCCGGTGTCCGGAATCCCGTAGGAGCGCGATGAGCCGCTTTCCGAAATAGCGGTTCCCGCCGATGACCAGAATGTCCATGAATCCCCACTCCCTTTCTTTCGAATCCCAGTGTTACGTTGTCCGTTCGCGTTCTGAAGGGGGAAACATGGGAGTCCGCGCCGTCGAACCGAAGGAACCACGGCATTCGCGCGTCGCCACCGACGAAACCTCGGCGGCCGCTTTCGACGCCGTCGACCGGCAGATCCTGGACCTCCTCCAGAGCGACGGCCGCATCAAGCTGAGCGAGCTCGGCCGCCGTGTCCGGCTCAGTCCCGCGGCCGTCACCGAGCGCGTCCGCCGCCTGGAGGCGAGCGGCGCGGTCACCGGGTACGGGGCCCACGTCTCCCCGGCGCGCCTCGGCTACGGCATCCAGGCGTTCATCCGCGTGAACCCGCACGGCGGCTACACGCTCAAGCACCCCCGCACCCTGGAGCTGACCGCCCGCCCCGAGGTCCTTGAGGTCCACCACGTGGTGGGCGAGGACTGCTGGATCCTGAAGGTCGCCGTCACGGACACCGTCCACCTGGAGGACGTCCTGGAGCAGACCTCGGCGCTCGGCCGGACGACGACCTCGATCGTGCTGTCCTCGCCGGTCGAACGGAAGTCGCTGCTGCCCATGCCGTGACCCCTTGCCGTGACCCCTTGCCGTGACCCCTTGCCTTGACGTCGGCGTCAAGGCGTACGTTCGTGGCCATGCGCATCGGAGAACTGGCCGAACGGGCGGGAACCACCACGCGGACCCTGCGGTACTACGAGTCCCGTGGCCTCCTGTCCGCGCGCCGCACGGAGCAGGGGCACCGCACGTACGACGAGGACGACCTGCGGCTCCTCCAGCAGATCAGGACCCTTCAGGCCTTCGGGTTCGAGCTGGAGGAGACGCGGCCGTTCGTCGACTGCCTGCGCGCGGGCCACCCGGCGGGGGACTCGTGTCCCGCGTCGATCGCCGTCTACCGGCGCAAGCTCGCCGAGCTCGACGGCCTGATCGACCAGCTCCAGGCGGTACGCGCCCAGGTGGGCGCCCAGCTGCTGCGCGCCGAGGCGGAGCTCCCGCACGGCCCGGAGCCCCGGTGCGAGACCGATCCGACAGGGGAGAGAGGGACGCCATGAGTACGTACACGGAGCACGTGGGCGAGGTCACGGACGGGGACTTCGCGACGGAGGTGCTCGGCGCGGGGCAGCCGGTCCTGGTGAAGTTCACGGCCGAGTGGTGCGGGCCGTGCCGGCAGCTGAAGCCGGTGCTCGGCGCGATCGCCGAGGAGGAGGCGGGCCGGCTGCGGGTCGTCGAGATCGACGTGGACCGCAACCCGGAGACGACCCTGAGGTACGGGGTTCTCGGCACCCCGACCCTGATGGTCTTCCGGGCCGGCGAGCCCGTGATGTCCCTGGTCGGCGCCCGGCCGAAGCGCCGCCTCCTGGAGGAGCTGGCGGACGTCCTCTGACGAGAAATGCCCCGACTGTAATTGACAGTCGGGGCATTGCGGCGCGTATATTAGAAAATCCATGTCCACAATGAGGAGTGGAGATGGAGAAGTTCAATAAACGCACTGTATCGCGCCGGGAGTCGAATTGTCAACCGAGGAAATTCGGAACGAACAGCAATTCATCACCGATCTCTATGCCCGCCTCGACGACCTGAGGGACCGGGCCGAGGCCGCCGTCGCCGTCGCCCTGCGCACCCCCGGCGTCGGCAGCAGCCAGGGCCGTCTCGAACGGGACGTCGTCGTCGCCGAGCAGTCCGGGCTGCTCGCCGCCTTCGACGCGGGGGAGAGCGGGCTGTGCTTCGGCCGGCTCGTCTTCCGCGACGGCCGCGACCACCACATCGGCCGCCTCGGCATCCGCCGGGACGACCCGAACCGTACGCCCCTGGTCGTCGACTGGCGGGCCGAGATCGCCCGCCCCTTCTACCTCGCCACCGGCTACGAGCCCCTGGGGCTCTCCCGGCGGCGGCACATCACCACCCGGGGCCGCGAGGTCACCGCCCTCCACGACGAGGTCCTCGACCTCGCCGACGCCACCCGCACGGGCCACGAGAGCCGCGACGCCGACGAGGTGCTGCTCGCCGCGCTCGACGCCGCCCGCACCGGCCGCATGCACGACATCGTGCAGACCATCCAGGGCGAGCAGGACGCCATCATCCGCTCCCCGCACCAGGGCGTCCTGGTCGTCGAGGGCGGCCCCGGCACCGGCAAGACCGCCGTGGCCCTGCACCGGGCCGCGTACCTCCTCTACGCCCACCGCGAGCAGCTCGCCCGCCGCGCCGTCCTCATCGTCGGCCCCAACCCGGCCTTCCTCGGCTACATCGGCAACGTCCTGCCCTCGCTCGGCGAGACCGGCGTCCTGCTCGCGACCCCCGCCGAGCTCTTCCCCGGCGTCCGCGCCACCGGTACGGACACCCCGCGCGCCGCCGCCGTCAAGGGCGCCGCCGCCATGGCCGAGGCCCTGGCCGCCGCCGTACGGGACCGCCAGCAGGTCCCCGGGCGCGGCGAGCCGCTGATCGTCCCGCACGACGACGGCGACCTCGTCATCGACTGGGACATGGCCCTCGAAGCCCGTCACAAGGCGCGCGAGACCTTCCTCCCGCACAACCTCGCCCGCCCCTACTTCGTCTTCCGGATCCTCGACGCGCTCGCCGAGCAGCTCGCCGACCGCATCGGCGCCGACCCCTACGGCGGCCCGAACTTCCTCGGCCCCGACGACATCGCCCTCCTCGCCAAGGGCATCGCCGCCAACCCCGAGGTCCACGCGGCGATCGACACGCTCTGGCCGCCGCTGACCCCGCAGGAGTTCCTCGCCGACTACCTCGCCGAGCCCACCCACCTCGCCGACGAGGCGGACGCGGAGGCCATCCGGCGGGACGGCGGTCCCTGGACCCCGGCGGACGTCCCCCTCCTCGACGAGGCAGCCGAACTCCTCGGCGAGGACGACTCGGCCGCGCGCGCCGCCCAGGAGGCCGAGCGGCAGAAGCAGATCCAGTACGCGCAGGGCGTCCTCGACGTCTCCTTCGCCTCCCGGACCTACGAGTTCGAGGACAAGGAGGAGCTCGACAAGGACGCCTCCGAGGTCCTCTCGGCCCACGACATCATCGACGCCGAGCGGTTCGCCGAACGCCAGGAGGAGGCCGACCACCGCACGGCCGCCGAGCGGGCCGCCGCCGACCGCACCTGGGCCTTCGGCCACATCATCGTCGACGAGGCCCAGGAGCTCTCCGCGATGGCCTGGCGGCTCCTCATGCGCCGCAGCCCGACCCGCTCCATGACCCTCGTCGGCGACCCCGCCCAGACCGGCGACCCGGCGGGCGTCGGCGCCTGGGAGGAGATCCTCTCCCCGTACGTCGAGGACCGCTGGCAGCACGTCCGCCTCGGCGTCAACTACCGCACGCCCGCCGAGATCATGGCGGTCGCCGCCGAGGCCCGGCGCGCCACCGAGCCGGACTTCGAGCCGCCGAGCTCCGTCCGCTCCACGGGCGTGGAACCGTGGGACCGCACGGTCGAGGACCCGGTGAAGGAGGCCGCCGACGCGGTCGCCGACGCCCTCTCCGGCGAGCTGCGCTCCGGGGGCCGGCTCGCGGTCGTCGCGCCCGAGACGCTCCTCCCCGCCCTGGTCGCGGCCCTGCCGGACGCGGCCCACGGCCCGGCCCCGGACCTCACCCGGCCGGTGGTCCTCCTGGACCCCCGGCAGGCGAAGGGCCTGGAGTTCGACACCGTCCTCGTCGTCGACCCGGACGGCATCCGGGACGCCGCCCCGCACGGGGTGAACGACCTGTACGTGGCGCTGACCCGGGCGACCCAGCGCCTCGGGATCATCAGGCCGAGCGCGGGCGCGACGGCGGTCACGCCGGCCTGAGCCACACCGTCGCGAGCGGCGGCAACGTCATCCGCAGGCTCGCGGAACGCCCGTGCCACGGCACCGACTCGGTCTTCACCGGATCGGTGCCGACCACGTGCCCGCCGCCGTACCGGGCGTCGTCCGTGTTCAGCACCTCCGCCCAGGCGGCGAAGGTGTCCGGCACGCCGAGCCGGTAGTCGTGCCGGACGACCGGCGAGAAGTTCGAGACGGCGAGCAGCGGGGAGCCGAAGCCGTCGAACCGCAGGAACGCGAAGACGTTGTCCTCGGCGGCGTCCCCGACGACCCACTGGAAGCCGTCCGGGACGGTGTCCCGCTCCCAGAGCGAGGGCGTCCCCGCGTACACGGTGTTCAGATCCCGTACGAGATCCTGGACGCCCCGGTGATCGGCCTCCGCCCCGTACGCCGGGTCGAGCAGCCACCAGTCCGGCCCGTGCTCGGCCGACCACTCCCCGCCCTGGGCGAACTCCTGCCCCATGAAGAGGAGTTGCTTGCCCGGGTGGGCCCACATGAAGCCGAGATAGGCCCGGTGGTTCGCCCGCTGCTGCCACCAGTCGCCGGGCATCTTCGACACCAGCGACCGCTTGCCGTGGACGACCTCGTCGTGGGAGATCGGCAGGATGTAGTTCTCGCTGTACGCGTAGACCATCGAGAAGGTCATCTCGTGGTGGTGGTACTTGCGGTGCACCGGCTCCTTCCCGACGTAGCCGAGGGAGTCGTGCATCCACCCCATGTTCCACTTCATGCCGAAGCCGAGCCCGCCGAAGCCGCCCGGGCCGACCTGGTCGGTCGCCCGGGTCACGCCGTCCCAGGCCGTCGACTCCTCGGCGAAGGTCACGATCCCCGGGCAGCGCCGGTACACGGTCGCGTTCATCTCCTGGAGGAAGGCCACCGCGTCCAGGTTCTCCCGGCCGCCGAACTCGTTGGGCAGCCACTCGCCGTGCTCGCGCGAGTAGTCGAGGTAGAGCATCGAGGCGACGGCGTCGACGCGGAGGCCGTCGAGGTGGAACTCCTGGCACCAGTACACCGCGTTGGCGACGAGGAAGTTCCGCACCTCCTTGCGCCCGTAGTCGAACTCCAGGGTCCCCCAGTCCGGGTGGTGCGAACGGCGCGGGTCCTCGTGCTCGTACAGCGGACGCCCGTCGAACTCGGCGAGCGCCCAGTCGTCCTTCGGGAAGTGCGCGGGCACCCAGTCCATGAGGACGCCGATCCCGGCGCGGTGCAGGGCGTCGACGAGGAACCGGAAGTCGTCGGGGGTGCCGAGACGGGCGGTCGGCGCGTAGAAGCCGGTGACCTGGTAGCCCCAGGAGCCGCTGAACGGGTGCTCGGCGACGGCCATGAACTCGACGTGGGTGAAGCCGAGGTCACGGACGTACGCGGGCAGCACCTCGGCGAGCTCCCGATAGCTCAGCCCGGGCCGCCAGGAGGGAAGGTGCAGCTCGTAGACGGACAGCGGGGCCTCGTGGTGCGGCCGGTTGCCCCGCCGCTCCATCCACTCGGCGTCGTCCCACGTGTAGTGCGAGGCGGTGACCACGGAGGCGGTGTTCGGCGGGCACTCGGTGCGGCGGGCCATGGGGTCGGCGCGGACCGTGTGCGAGCCGTCGGGACGGGTGATGTCGAACTTGTAGACGGCGCCCTCGCCGATCCCCGGCACGAACAGCTCCCACACGCCGGTCGACCCGAGCGAGCGCATCGGCAGCCCGGTGCCGTCCCAGTGCGTGAAGTCGCCCGTGACCCGCACGCCGCGGGCGTTCGGCGCCCAGACGGTGAAGCGGGTGCCGTCGACGCCGTCGTGGGTCATCGGCCGGGAACCGAGGGCGGTCCAGAGCTCCTCGTGCCGGCCCTCGCCGATGAGGTGCAGGTCGAGCTCGCCGAGGGAGGGCAGGAAGCGGTACGGGTCCCGCACGGCGAGCTCGTCCCCGCTGTCGTAGCGGACGCGCAGCTCGTACGCGGGGACCTTCCGCAGGCGCGGAAGAAGCCCGGAGAACAGCCCGTCCCCGTCGTCGTGAAGGAGGATCCGGTTGCCCTTGGTGACGACGGCGACCTCCCGGGCCCAGGGGCGCAGCACTCGGACGACGACCCCGCCCCGTACGGGATGCGCGCCGAGCACGGCGTGCGGGTCGTGGTGCTCACCGGCGAGCAGCCGGGCCCGCTCGCCCGGATCGAGCGGCGGCGCCGTCCGCACGAGGGGCCGCTCCGATGCGGGCGCCTTCTTGGTGCGGGACGTCTTGCCTGCGCTTCGGGCGGTCACCGGGGGCCTCCTGGAGGACGAGGGGGTACGGGTGTACTACGGGGCAAACGGCGGTACGGGGCGGGGGGAAACTCGGCCGAACGGGGCGACGCGCGCATCCGCAGGCAGAACCCCTTCCGAGCCCCGCCCCGACTGCTCCGAACGGGTAGCGCCCGCGCTTGGAGGGACGGCGCCGCGCCGCACCTCCGTGTGGGCAGTCGTCCCGCAGGGCGGGACGGGTGGGCACACGGGACGGCGCCCTTCGCGGCGCCTCCGCTCCCTGTGCCTGAACCCGCACCGGTACCGCACCGCACTGGGGGTGCGGGTCCAGGCGCGGAAGCCTAGGCCCGGCAGGGGCGCCGTTCCGTTG
Organism: Streptomyces sp. NPDC056144; assembly: GCF_042264145.1. Taxonomy (NCBI): domain Bacteria; kingdom Bacillati; phylum Actinomycetota; class Actinomycetes; order Kitasatosporales; family Streptomycetaceae; genus Streptomyces; species Streptomyces sp. NPDC056144. The sequence continues at coordinate 437,658 of NZ_JBHJVF010000003.1, forward strand.
TGCCCACCCGTTCCGCCCCAGCGGAACGACTGCCCACAACGGGGGTGGGCGTCCCGCCCACACGCGGGCGCGGTCCGCGGCGGAACGGCGGAACGGCGACGGGTGGGCGGCGGCGTCACGTCAGTGCGGCAAGGCGTTGGATGGCGGCCAGGGGGACCGGGAGCCAGTCCGGGCGGTGGCGGGCCTCGTAGACGACCTCGTACACCGCCTTGTCCGTCTCATAGGCCCGGAGGAGCGCGGGGTCCGTACGGGGATCCGCCCCCGCCACCTCCGCGTACCCCGTGCAGTACGCCGCCCGGCACCGCCCCGCCCACTCCGCGTTCCACGGCCGGTGCGTCCGCGCCGCGTAGTCGAAGGAGCGGAGCATGCCCGCGACGTCGCGGACCGTCGGCTGGGGGCTGCGCCGCTCGTCCAGCGGCTTCGCCGGTTCGCCCTCGAAGTCGATGACGGCCCAGGCGCCGTCGGACCCGCGCAGGGTCTGGCCGAGGTGCAGGTCGCCGTGGATGCGCTGCAGGACCCCCGCCCCCGGCGCGTCGCCGGCTGCCGCGAAGACGGCCCGGAGGCCGGGGACGTACGGCAGGAGCGCGGGTACGGCCTGGGCCGCCGTGTGCAGGCGGCGGTCCATGGCGGCGGCGAGGTGTTCGGTCTCGGAGCGCCGCAGCCGCTGTGTGGGCAGCGCGGCGGCGAGGGCGAGGTGCACCTCGGCGGTGGCCCGCCCGAGGGCCCGGGCCTCGGTGGTGAACTCCCGCCCGTCGGCGAGCGCGTCGAGCGCGAGCCGCCAGCCGTCGCGGGAGTCCCGCAGGTACGGCTGGAGGACGCCGAGGGTCGCCGCCCCCGACTCGAACCAGGCGACGGGCGCGGGGACCCGCCCGCATCCGGCGCCGGCGAGGGCGAGGGGGAGTTCGAGGTCGGGGTTGGCGCCGGGGCTGACCCGGCGGAAGATCTTCAGGATGTACGAATCGCCGTACACCAAGGAGGAGTTGGACTGTTCGGTGTCGAGCATGCGCGGGGGCAGCCCCGGTGGCAGGGGGGCAGTGGCGTGGAAGCGCAGCGGCCCGGTCCGGCCGGGTGTGCGCAGCCGTTCGTAGAGGAGCCCCGCGAGCCGTGGGTCGCGCAGGCCCTCGTACACCGCGCGCCCGGCGAGCGGGCCCTGCCGGATGCGGCCGATGAGGGCGGGGCCGAGCCGGGGCGGCAGCTGGGTGCGGACGCCCAGGAGGAGTTGGTAGCAGTCGGCGGGCGTCCCGGCCGGCCGGCCGGGTTGCTCGACCCGGACGAGCAGGTGGAGGAGGCCGGGTCCCGCGCCGTCGAGGGGCAGCAGCTCCGTGGCCGCGTCCAGCGTGAATCCGGTGACCCGGCGGCCTTTGCCCGCGAACCAGCGCTGCCGGGGCAGCCATGCGTGGAGCAGGGGTGCGAGGGACGGGAGGAGGGCGTCGGGGGCCCGGGTGGTGGATGCGGTCTCCGGCATGGCATCGCGTCCTTTCCCCGGGGTGCGCGACGGGCTGTCGTATGCGTTCAAATGCGCAGAGTGTCCCGGATGGCGGCTGTGACTGTCCGGATGTGCGGGACGTGTCGGAAAGGGTGATCCGTACGGGTCCGTCAAGTGGGCCCGGATGGACCAGAATCGTGACGTGGATCGTGTGTGGGACACAGTGCCCAGAGGGGGACGGAGGAAACCGTCCCACCCCTGAGGAATCCGAACTGGCTCTCGTTCAGCTCTTCTTGAGACGGAACCAGTAGAAGCCGTGACCCGCAAGGGTCAGGAGGTAGGGCAGCTCGCCGATGGCCGGGAACTCCACCCCGCCGACCAGTTCCACGGGCCGCCTTCCGGCGAAGCTCCGCAGGTCGAGCTCGGTCGGCTGCGCGAACCGCGAGAAGTTGTTCACGCAGAGGACCAGGTCGTCGCCGTCCTCGCGGAGGAAGGCGAGCACCGCCGGGTTGGACGCCGGGAGTTCCGTGTACGTCCCCGTCCCGAAGGCACGGTTCTGCTTTCGGATCTCGATCATCCGCTTCGTCCAGTGGAGGAGCGAGGAGGGGGACGCCATGCCCGCCTCGACGTTCGTCACCTGGTAGCCGTGGACCGGGTCCATGATCGTCGGCAGGTAGAGCCGGCCCGGGTCGCAGGAGGAGAAGCCCGCGTTCCGGTCGGGGGTCCACTGCATCGGGGTCCGTACGCCGTCCCGGTCGCCGAGCCAGATGTTGTCGCCCATCCCGATCTCGTCGCCGTAGTAGAGCACCGGCGAGCCCGGCAGCGAGAAGAGGAGCGCGGTGAAGAGCTCCATCTGCTTCCGGTCGTTGTCGAGGAGCGGGGCGAGGCGGCGCCGGATGCCGATGTTGGCCCGCATGCGCGGGTCCTTGGCGTACTCGGCGTACATGTAGTCGCGCTCTTCGTCGGTGACCATCTCGAGCGTGAGCTCGTCGTGGTTGCGCAGGAAGATGCCCCACTGGCAGCCGGAGGGGATCTCCGGCGTCTTGGCGAGGATCTCGGAGACCGGGTGGCGCGACTCGCGCCGCACGGCCATGAAGATGCGCGGCATGACCGGGAAGTGGAAGGCCATGTGGCACTCGTCGCCGCCGGAGCGGAAGTCGCCGAAGTAGTCGACGACGTCCTCCGGCCACTGGTTGGCCTCGGCGAGCAGCACCGTGTCCGGGTAGTGGTCGTCGATCTCCTTGCGGACCCGCTTGAGGAAGTCGTGGGTCGCCGGGAGGTTCTCGCAGTTGGTGCCCTCCCGCTGGTAGAGGTAGGGCACCGCGTCGAGCCGGAAGCCGTCGATCCCGAGGTCGAGCCAGAACTTCAGCGCGGAGAGGATCTCCTCCTGCACCTTCGGGTTCTCGTAGTTGAGGTCCGGCTGGTGCGAGAAGAACCGGTGCCAGTAGTACTGCTTGCGCACCGGGTCGAAGGTCCAGTTGGACGTCTCCGTGTCGACGAAGATGATCCGGGCGTCGGCGTACTGCTTGTCGTCGTCGGCCCAGACGTAGTAGTCGCCGTACGGGCCGTCCGGGTCCTTGCGGGACTCCTGGAACCACGGGTGCTGGTCGCTGGTGTGGTTCATGACGAAGTCGATGACCACGCGCATCCCGCGCTGGTGGGTGGCGTCGACGAACTCCACGAAGTCGGCCAGGTCGCCGAACTCCGGAAGGACCGAGGTGTAGTCGGCGACGTCGTACCCGCCGTCCCGCAGCGGGGACTTGAAGAACGGCGGCAGCCAGAGGCAGTCGACGCCCAGCCACTGGAGGTAGTCCAGTTTGGACGTGATGCCCTTGAGGTCGCCGACGCCGTCGCCGTTGCTGTCCTGGAAGGAACGGACGAGGACCTCGTAGAACACCGCCCGCTTGAACCAGTCGGGATCTCGGTCCTTGGCGGGCGTGTCCTCGAAGGTGTCGGGGACGGGCTCGTTGACAGTCATGATGTGGGTGACCCTCCGGTCTGCGGGGACGGTCGCAGGACGAGGACGTGCGCGGGTGTGACACCCGGCTCCAGGCGCACGTAACCGGCCCTGCCCCAGTGATAGGTCTCGCCGGTGAGCTCGTCGCGCACCGGCACGGTCTCGTGCCAGCCGAGGCCGAGTTCCGGCATGTTCAACGAGACCGTCGCCTCCTGGGTGTGGTGCGGGTCGAGGTTGACGACCACCAGAACGGTGTTCGAACCCGAGCGCTTGCTGTACGCGATCACCTGCGGGTTGTCCGTGTCGTGGAACGACAGGTTCCGCAGCCTGCGGAGCGCCGGGTGACGGCGCCTGATCCGGTTCAGGGTGGTGATGAGCGGGGTGATCGTCGCCCCCGAGCGCTCCGCCGACTCCCAGTCGCGCGGCCGGAGTTCGTACTTCTCCGAGTTCAGGTACTCCTCGCTGCCGTCCCGCAGCGGGGTGTTCTCGCACAGCTCGTACCCGGCGTACATGCCCCAGGACGGCGAGAGCGTCGCGGCGAGGACCGCCCGCACCTCGAAGGCGGGCCGGCCGCCCTCCTGGAGGTAGGCGTGCAGGATGTCGGGGGTGTTCACGAAGAAGTTCGGCCGCATCAGCGCGGCCGTCTCCCCGGACAGCTCCGTCAGGTATTCCGTGAGCTCCTCCTTGGCGGTGCGCCAGGTGAAGTACGTGTACGACTGCTGGAAGCCGATCGTGCCGAGGGCCCGCATCATCGCCGGCCGCGTGAACGCCTCCGCCAGGAAGATCACGTCCGGATCGGCCCGGTTGATCTGCCCGATGACCCGCTCCCAGAAGACCACCGGCTTCGTGTGCGGGTTGTCGACGCGGAAGATCCGGATGCCGTGGTCCATCCAGAACCGCAGCACCCGCACGGTCTCCGCCACGATCCCGTCCATGTTGTCGGCGGCGCCGTCGAAATCGATCGGGTAGATGTCCTGGTACTTCTTCGGCGGGTTCTCCGCGTACGCGATCGAGCCGTCCGGCCGGTGGCGGAACCACTCCGGGTGCTTCTCCACCCACGGGTGGTCCGGCGAGCACTGGAGCGCGAAGTCGAGCGCGATCTCCAGGCGCAGTTCCCGCGCCCGGGCCACGAACGCGTCGAAGTCCTCGAAGGTGCCGAGGTCCGGGTGGAGCGCGTCGTGCCCGCCCTCCGGCGAGCCGATCGCCCACGGCACGCCGACGTCGTTCGGCGAGGCCGACAGGGAGTTGTTCGGTCCCTTGCGGTGGGTCTCGCCGATCGGGTGCACCGGCGGCAGGTAGACCACGTCGAAGCCCATGGCCGCGACCGCCGGAAGCCGCTCGGCGGCGGTACGGAAGTTCCCCGGGACCGTACGGCCGTCGACCTTCCGGGCGCCCTCCGAACGGGGGAAGAACTCGTACCAGGAACCGAACAGAGCCCGTTCGCGCTCCACCTGGAGCGGCAACTCGGCCGAGGAGGAGAGGAGTTCGCGCAGCGGGTACCGGTCGAGGGACTCGACCACCCGGGGCGCGAGGGCCGCCGCGAGCCGTACGGCCGCGGGCCGCGAGACGTCCCGCAGCGCGTCCGCCGCCGCGAGCACCGCCTCCCGGCCGCCGCCCTTCTTCGGGACGCCCTTCGCCGCCCGCTCGTGCAGCTCGGCCCCCTCCGCGAGGACCAGTTCGGAGTCGATCCCGGCCGGGATCTTGATCTTCGCCGTGTGGCGCCAGGTCGCCACCGGGTCGCTCCACGCCTCGACGGTGTACGTCCAGAGGCCCTCGGCGTCCGGGGTGACCTCGGCGCCCCACCGGTCGGTGCCCGGGGCCAGTTCGCGCATCGGGGTCCACGGCCCCGGCCGCCCGGAGGGGCCGCGCAGGACGACGTTGGCGGCGACGGCGTCGTGCCCCTCGCGGAAGACGGTCGCCGTCACCTCGAAGGACTCCCCGGCCACCGCCTTCGCGGGGCGCCGGCCGCAGTCGACCAAGGGGCTTACGTCCAGGACGGGAATGCGTCCCATGAGCGGAATCACGACATCATCACCTGACGGGTCACGGGGGTGCGGGTGGTGGTGCGCTCTTTCTAGCTCCGTCGAGGGCCGGCGGGTTGCGGGCATGACGGCTCCTGTCCGCGTTCACTCGGATGGCGGGTCCACAGGGAGTACGGGGGGAACGGGATCGCGAGAGAGGTGGATTCGGGGGGTGTACCGGAGGAGCCTTCCCACGGTTCTCGGGTGGGCAATCCGGCGCCTTGTTAACTACTCGGACGTAGCCCGGACGACAAGCGTGCTCGTCGCAAAAGACCGGATACAACCGCCCGTCCGCGCGCCCTTCGCGCCCCGAGGCGGTCTCGCGGATCCGCGTCCCACCGCCTACCGTTCCGAGGGGGTGTCCTGCCGGCCAGGCCGGGCTCGCGGCGTCTGGCACGGCACCTCGCCGCGTTGCCGAAACGCCTCGATAGCTCCGCTATCAAGGCGCTCCGGCGCCTTGCGATGTGCCGCACCAGACGCCGCTCCCTGATCCGGCCTGACCGACAGGACACCCCCACGGCACCCGGACGCGCTACGTGGTGCGTCCGCTCCGCTCCGTACTCGCCTGCGAAGGTGGACACGTGAAGGCAATCCGTCGATTCACCGTGCGTCCTGTCCTCCCCGACACCCTTCGACCCCTCGCCGACCTCGCGCACAACCTGCGCTGGTCCTGGCACGAGCCCACCCGCGCGCTCTTCGACTCGCTCGCCCCCGGCGGCCGCGCCGGGGCCGACCCCGTCCGGATCCTCGGTGCCCTCGAAGCGCCCCGGCTCGCCGCGCTCGCCGCCGACCGGGCCTTCCTCGACCGGCTCGCCGCCGCCGCCGAGGACCTCGACACCTATCTGCGCGCCCCCCGCTGGTACCAGCGGGCCGACGGCAGCGCCGAACGCCCCGCCGCCATCGCCTACTTCTCGCCGGAGTTCGGCGTCGCCGCCGCCCTGCCCCAGTACTCCGGCGGCCTCGGCATCCTCGCCGGCGACCACCTCAAGTCCGCCAGCGACCTCGGCCTCCCGCTGATCGGCGTCGGCCTGCTCTACCGGCACGGCTACTTCCGGCAGTCCCTCGGCCGCGACGGCTGGCAGCAGGAGCAGTACCCCGTCCTCGACCCCGGCGAGCTCCCCGTCGACCTGCTCCGCGAGGCCGACGGCACCCCCGCCCGGATCACCCTCGCCCTGCCCGAGGGCCGCAGCCTCCACGCCCACATCTGGATCGCCCGGGTCGGCCGCGTCCCGCTCCTCATGCTCGACTCCGACGTCGAGGAGAACGCCCCCGGCGAACGCGGGGTCACCGACCGGCTGTACGGCGGCGGCAGCGAGCACCGGCTGCTCCAGGAGATGCTCCTCGGCATCGGCGGCGTCCGCGCCCTCCGCACGTACACCCGGCTGACCGGCACCCCCGAGCCCGAGGTCTTCCACACCAACGAGGGCCACGCCGGACTCCTCGGACTCGAACGCGTCCGCGAACTCCAGGGGCAGGGGCTCGACTTCGACAGCGCCCTGGAGACCGTCCGCGCCGGCACCGTCTTCACCACCCACACCCCCGTCCCCGCCGGCATCGACCGCTTCGACAGCGCCCTCGTCGCCCGCCACCTCGGCGAGGACGGCGCGCTCCCCGGCGTGGACACCGGCCGGATCCTCGCCCTCGGCGACGAGACCCCGCTCGGCGGCGAACCCGGGGTCTTCAACATGGCCGCCATGGGACTTCGCCTCGCCCAGCGCGCCAACGGCGTCTCCACCCTCCACGGAGCCGTCAGCCGCGCCATGTTCGCCGGGCTCTGGCCGGGCACCGACCCCGACGAGGTGCCGATCACCTCCATCACCAACGGCGTCCACGCCGCCACCTGGACCGCCCCCGAGGTGGGCCGTCTCGCCCCGGACGCGGACGACCGCGAGCTGTGGGAGCTGCGCCGCACCCTGCGCGAACGGCTCGTCGCGGACGTACGGGTACGGCTCCGGGCCTCCTGGCGGCAGCGGGGCGCGGCCGACGCCGAGCTCGGCTGGACCGACACCGTCCTCGACCCCGAGGTCCTCACCATCGGCTTCGCCCGCCGGGTCCCCTCGTACAAGCGGCTCACGCTCATGCTCCGCGACAAGGACCGGCTGCGGGCGCTGCTGCTCCACCCCGAGCGGCCCGTGCAGCTCGTCGTGGCGGGCAAGGCGCACCCCGCCGACGACGGCGGCAAGAGGCTCGTGCAGGAACTCGTCCGCTTCGCCGACGACCCCCGGGTGCGGCACCGGATCGTCTTCCTGCCCGACTACGGCATGGAGATGGCCCGCGACCTCTACCCCGGCTGCGACGTCTGGCTCAACAACCCCCTCCGTCCGCTGGAGGCCTGCGGGACCAGCGGCATGAAGGCGGCGCTCAACGGCTGTCTCAACCTCTCCGTCCTCGACGGCTGGTGGGACGAGTGGTTCGAGCCCGAGTTCGGCTGGTCCATCCCCACCGCCGACGGGGCCGCCGCCGCCGACGAGGAGCGCCGCGACGACCTGGAGGCCGCCGCGCTCTACGAGCTGGTCGAGCGCCGGGTCGCCCCCCGCTTCTACGACCGGGGCCCCGACGGCGTACCGGCCGGCTGGACCGCCATGGTCCGGCGCACCCTCGCCGACCTCGGCCCGAAGGTGCTCGCCGACCGCATGGTCCGCGAGTACGTCGAGCGGCTGTACGTCCCCGCCGCCGGCGCCCGCAGGGCGCTCACCCCGGACCGGGCGCGGGAGCTGGCGGCCTGGAAGGCGCGGGTGCGGGAGGCGTGGCCGGCGGTGTCGGTCGACCACGTGGAGATCGGCGACGACCTCGCCGGGTCGGACGCGGAGCTCGGCGCGACCCCCGTCGTCCGGGTCCGGGTCGCCCTCGGCGGGCTCGACCCCGACGACGTCGAGGTGCAGGCGGTGACGGGCCGCGTGGACGCCGAGGACACGCTCACCGACACCCGTACCGCCACGCTGAAGCCGGACGGCCGCCCGGACCTGGACGACCGCAGGCCGTACGCCGGGACCCTGGAGCTCGACCGCACCGGCTCCTTCGGCTGCACGGTCCGCGTCCTGCCGGCCCACCCGCTCCTCGCCCACCCGGCCGAACTGGGCCTGGTGGCGCTGCCGGAGGAGACGACGGGCGAGGGCGCGGGCGTCCTGCTCCGCTGACACGGTCCGGGACGCGCGAGGGCGGGCGCCCGGAGGGGAGATCCCCTCCGGACGCCCGCCCGGGTTCGCGCTGGTGGAACCGCCGGCCTTACGGGAAGGTCAGCTTGAACTGGTTGATGTAACCGGTGTCGGCGCCGGCCTTGTCCTGGACGCGGAGCTTCCAGGCACCGTTGGCGACCTCGGAGGAGGCGTTGACGGTGTAGGTCTGCTGGATGTTGTCGGCGCTGCCGCCGGCGCGGTTGCTCAGGCTGTAGACCGAGCCGTCGGGGGCGATGAGGTCGACCACGAGGTCACCGATGTAGGTGTGGACGATGTCCACGCCGACGGCGAGGTTGCTCGGGGCGTTGCCGGTGATGCCGGTGACGTTGACCGTCGAGGTCACCGCGGCTCCGGGGGAGTCCGGGATGGTGACGTCGGTGTCGTTGGTGAAGGACGTGCCGGTGGGCGGGTTGCCACCGGGGCGCGAGCCGACGTTGATGGCGGCCCAGGCGTGCTCGACGGCGAGCGCCTCGACGCTTCCGACGCCGTAGAGCGCCTTGGCCACGTCGACCGTGCCGGTGCGGGCACCGGCGTAGTTCGTGGTCGTGCCCCACTTGGTGGTGAGGGCCTTGAACCAGATCAGCTCCGCCTTGGCGCGGCCGATGCCGGTGACGGGCAGGCCGTCGGAGGTCGGCGAGTCGTAGGTGACGCCGTTGACGGTCTTCACGCCGCTGCCCTCGGACAGCAGGTAGAAGAAGTGGTTGGCCGGGCCCGACGAGTAGTGGACGTCGATGGAGCCGATGCCCGAGTACCAGGCGTCCTTGGACGAGCCGTCCTTGCTCGGCTTGTCCATGTAGCGCAGCGGGGTGCCGTTGCCGCGGATGTCGATCTTCTCGCCGACGAGGTAGTCGCCCGGGTCCGACGCGTTGTTGGCGTAGAACTCGACGGCCGCCGCGAAGATGTCCGAGGTGGCCTCGTTGAGGCCGCCGGACTCGCCGCTGTACTGGAGGCCGGCCGTGTTGGCCGTGACGCCGTGCGTCATCTCGTGGGCGGCCACGTCGATGGACGTGAGCGGCTTGGTGTTGCCCGAGCCGTCGCCGTACGTCATGCAGAAGCAGGAGTCCTGCCAGAAGGCGTTGACGTACGCGTTGCCGTAGTGGACGCGGGAGTACGCGCCGACGCCGTCACCGCGGATGCCGGTGCGGCCGTGCACGTTCTTGTAGTAGTCCCACGTGAGCGCGGCACCGTAGTGCGCGTCGGCGCCGGCCGTCGCGCGGTTCTGCGGGGTGCCGTTGCCCCAGACGTCCGTGGTGTTGCTGAACAGCGTGCCGGTGCCGGACGAACCACCGTTGAGGTCGTACGTCTTGTGGTTGCCGCGGCCGGTGTCGGTCAGCGTGTACGAGGGCGCGGTGCCGAGCGTCACCTGACCGCTGTACTGGGTGTTGCCGGTGCCGGTCTCGACGGCCTGCCACTCGTAGAGCTTCGCACCGCTCTTCGCGTCGGTGACGACGTGCAGCTCGTTCGGGGTGCCGTCGTGCTGGAGGCCGCCGACGACGGTCTCGTACGCGAGGACGGGCGCGCCCTTGGCCATCCAGACGACCTTGCGCGGGGCGCGGTCGGCGGCGGCCTTGTCGGAGCCCTCGGCCTTGGCGGCGCTCAGCGCCTGCTTCGAGGCGGCGGCCGGGGCGACGGTCGCGGTGGTGTCGATGTTCTTGAGCTCGGCGCGCGAGGACTTGGAGACGCTCTGGGTCGCGCCTGCCTTGGACTCCTCGACGATGAGGTCGCCGCCGAGGACGGGCAGTCCGGCGTAGGTGCGCTCGTAGCGCGTGTGCGTCGTGCCGTCCTGGTCCTGCACGACGTCACGGACGACCAGCTTCTCCTGGGCGCCGAGGCCGAGGGTCTTGGCCGTGGCGGCCTTGTCGGCGTCCGCGGCCTTGATGAGCGCGGTGCGCTCGGCGGGGGTGAGGTCGGCCGGGAGCTTGCCCGGGTTGACCTTGCCGAGGGACTGCGTCTGGGAGGCGGCATCGAAGGTGCCGGCCGAGGCGGTACCGGTCTGGACGCCGACGGCGATCATGGCCGCGGCGGCGATCAGGGCACCGGTCGCGGTGGCGCGGCGGCTGGGCGTGGATCTCACGCAGACTCCTAATGCGAGGGGGGTACCGGGGACTGGGGTGAGTCCGCCGGGATGAGCAAGGAGAGCTGTGGAGCACGTACGGGTGAAGCAGTGGACTCCTGTGCGGTAAATCGATGCGAAGAGCCGGGGAGAGAGTGACAGGACTGACGGGTACCTGTCAGGAGTGCATCGTCAAGTTGGCCGGAATTCGTCCGCTGCCTGTACGCGCGTGTTCGTTAACCGGACGTTTCGTCGATCTTGGGAGGAAAGCCGTCCGCGGTTCGGGGAGCCCGGAATCCCCGCGTGCGGGAGCGGTGGGGACTGCTACCGCCGGTACGGGAGGGCGCGCGCGATCCGGGCGGGACGGCCCGCCCGGATCGCGACAGCCTGTGGCGTGAATCGTTCGGTGGCTGTGCCCGGTCGAGGGCGGGTCAGCCCACCAGGCTGTCCCGCCACGCCTGGTGCAGGCTCGCGTAGCGGCCCTCGCCGGCCGTCAGGGACTTCGGGCTGCCGTCCTCGACCACGCGGCCCGCCTCCATCACCAGGACCCGGTCCGCCACCTCGACCGTCGACAGACGGTGGGCGATGACCACCGCCGTGCGGCCCGCGAGGACCGTGTCCATCGCGCGCTGGACCGCGCGCTCGCCCGGCACGTCGAGGGAGCTCGTCGCCTCGTCGAGGATGAGGACCGCCGGGTCGGCGAGCAGCGCGCGGGCGAAGGCCACCAACTGCCGCTGACCTGCCGAGATCCGGCCGCCCCGCTTGCGTACGTCGGTGTCGTAGCCGTCCGGGAGGCCCTCGATGAACGCGTGGGCGCCGATGGCCCGCGCCGCCGCCTCGATCTCGGCGCGGCTCGCGTCCGGGCGGCCGATGGCGATGTTCTCCGCGACCGTGCCCGAGAAGAGGAACGCCTCCTGGGTCACCATGACGACACCCCGGCGCAGCTCCGGCGTCGCCAGGTCGCGCAGGTCGACGCCGTCGAGCAGGACCCGCCCGTCCGTCGGGTCGTAGAACCGGGCCAGGAGCTTCGCGAGCGTCGACTTGCCCGCGCCCGTCGCGCCCACGACCGCCACCGTCTGGCCCGCCGGGATCGTCAGGTCGAAGGCGGGCAGGACCTCGCCGCCCGTCCGGTACGCGAAACGGACCTTCTCGAAGACGACGTCCCGCCCCGGCATGCCCGTGCGCTCCGGCAGCTCCCGGGGCGCGGCCGCCTCCGGGACGCCCGGCTCCTGCGCGAGCAGGCCGGCGATCTTGGCGAGGGAGGCCGCGGCCGACTCGTACGAGTTGAGGAACATGCCGAGCCGGTCGATCGGGTCGTACAGCCGCCGCAGGTAGAGCACGGCCGCCGCCAGGACGCCGAGTTCGAGCGTGCCGCCCGCGACCCGGTACGCGCCCCACAGGACCATGCCGGCCACCGCCGTGTTCGACACCAGGCGCGAGCCGACGACGAAGCGGGCCATCTCCAGGAGCGCGTCCCCGTTGCTGCGCTCGTGCCGGTGGTTCAGCGCCGCGAACTCGGCGTCGTTGGTCTCCTCGCGGCGGAACGCCCGGACCGGCCGGATGCCGTTCATCGTCTCCGCGAACTTCACGATCACGCCCGCGATGGCCGTGGACCGCACCCCGTACACCGCGCCCGCGCGCCGCCGGTAGAGCCGCACGAGCAGGTAGAGGGGGAGGAAGGAGGCGACCGCGACCCCGCCGATGCCGAGGTCGAGCCAGAGCAGGACCAGGCAGATGGAGACGAAGGACAGGAAGACGCCGACGAGCTCCTGAAGGCCCTCGGAGAGCAGCTCGCGCAGCGACTCGACGTCGGTGGTCGAGCGGGAGATCAGCCGCCCCGAGGTGTACCGCTCGTGGAAGTCGACGCTGAGCGTCTGCGCGTGCCGGAAGATCCGGCCCCGCAGATCGAGCAGGACGTCCTGGTTGACCCGGGCCGCCACCCGGACGAAGGCGTACTGGAGGAGCCCCGAGAGCCCCGCGCAGAGCAGGTAGCCGACCGCCACCGCCACCACCGGGCCGTGGTCCCCGGCCCGGAAGGCCGGCACGCCCCGGTCGATCGCGTACGCGACGAGCAGCGGGCCCGCCTGGATCGCGGCCTCCTTCACCAGGAGGATCAGCGCGGCCGCCGTCACCCGCAGCCGGTGCGTGGCGAGCAGCGAGCGCAGCAGCGCGCCCGTCGCGCCGGGCGGCGCGGGCAGGTCGTCCTGGTCGAAGGGGTCCGGGAGAGCGGGCGCCTCCGCCGCGGGCTCGTCCCGCTTCTCCTCCACCGTGGTGTCCGTCGTCACGTCGTGGCCCCCTCGGCCCTGTCGTCCACGCCGGACATCAGCCAGGCGTACTCCTCGCTGCTCCGCAGCAGTTCCTGGTGCGTGCCCACCGCCGCGATACGGCCCCGGGAGAGCAGCGCGACCCGGTCGGCCAGCATCACCGTCGACGGGCGGTGCGCCACGACCAGGGCGGTCGTCTCCCGCAGGACCTCCCGCAGGGCGGCCTCGACCCGCGCCTCCGTGTGCACGTCGAGCGCCGACAGCGGGTCGTCGAGGACCAGGAAGCGGGGCTTGCCGACCACCGCGCGGGCGAGCGCCAGCCGCTGCCGCTGGCCGCCGGAGAGGCTCAGGCCCTGCTCGCCGACCTGGGTCGCCGCGCCGTCGGGCAGCCGGTCGACGAAGCCGTCCGCCTGTGCGATCCCGAGGGCGCGCCGCAGCTCCGGCTCGCCGGCCGAGGCGCCCGCGCCCATGAGGACGTTCTCGCCGACGCTCGCCGAGAAGAGCGTCGGCTCCTCGAAGGCCATCGAGACGAGGGAGCGGAGCCGCGCGCGCTCCATCCCGGCGATGTCCTCGCCGTCCAGGAGGATGCGTCCGCCGGTCGCCTCGTGCAGGCGCGGGACGAGCGCGGTCAGCGTCGTCTTGCCCGAGCCGGTGCCGCCGACCAGGGCGAGCGTCTCGCCGGGGCGGATGTGGAGGTCGACGCCGTCGAGCACGGGCGGGGTGCCGGCGGGCGCGTCCGGGTAGCGGAAGACGACGTTCTCGAACCGCACGCCGTCCGACCCGGAGTCCGCCATGTCCGTACGGGCACGGGTCGCCGTCTCCGGCTCCTCCTCCGCGTCCATCACCTCGAAGTACCGCTCCGTCGCCGTCGCCGCCTCCTGGCTCATCGCGAGGAGGAAGCCGATCGACTCCACCGGCCAGCGCAGCGCGAGCGCCGTCGACAGGAACGCGACGAGCGTGCCCGCCGACAGGTCCCCGTCCGCCACCTGGACGGTGCCGAGGACGAGCGCCGCCCCGATCGCCAGCTCGGGGACGAACGTGATGACGCCCCAGATCATGGCGAGCAGCCGGGCCTTGGTGAGCTCGGTGCCCCGCAGCGTCTCCGCGAGCACCCGGAAGGCCCGCGCCTGGCTGCGGTGCCGGCCGAAGCCCTTGACGATCCGGATGCCGAGGACGCTCTCCTCGACGACCGTCGTCAGGTCGCCCACCTGGTCCTGCGCGCGCCGCGCCACGGCCCCGTACCGCCCCTCGAAGAGCGAGCAGACGAGGACCAGCGGCACCACGGGCGTGAGCAGCACCAGGCCGAGGGACCAGTCCTGGGCGAGCAGCAGCACGCAACCGGCGAGGATCGTCACCGCGTTGACCAGCAGGAAGGTCAGCGGGAAGGCCAGGAACATCCGGACCAGCATGAGGTCGGTCGTGCCGCGCGAGAGCAGCTGTCCCGAGGCCCACCGGTCGTGGAAGGCGATCGGCAGCCGCTGGAGCCGCCGGTACAGATCGGCCCGCATCCGCGCCTCGACCCCGGCGAGCGGCCGGGCGACCAGCCACCGCCGGTAGCCGAAGAGCAGCGCCTCGGCGATGCCGAGCAGGAACAGGTAGAGCGCCCCGAGCCACACCCCGCCCGGGTCGCGGTCCGCGACGGGTCCGTCGACCATCCACTTCAGGACGAGGGGGATGACGAGCGACAGACAGGAGGCGACGATCGCGACGAAAGCGGCCGTGAAGAGCCGCACCCGCACGGGTCGGACATAAGGCCACAAACGCAGCAACACCCGGACCGCCGACCGGTCGTGGGGCGTCGCCGAAGGCGCGGAGTTCTCTGGGGGCAAGGGTTTCTCGGGCATCGCACCCGACCTTACGGTCCCCCACCGACACGCCTCATCCGGTTTTCGGACGCCGCCCCTCCGCTCGGCCGCGGGGCCTCACTCCCGCACCCGCAGCATCACCGTCGACCGCGCCCCCACCCGGATCACCTCCCCGCCCCGGTGGACCGTCCCCGGCGCCGCCTCCTGCTCCTCGCGGCCCGTGTCCACGAGGAGCTCGTACGACTGCGCCCACGGCGGCCCCGGCAGGCGGAAGTCCAGCGGGCGCGGTCCCGCGTGGAGGACGGCGAGGAAGCTGTCGTCGGTGATCCGCTCCCCGCGCTCGTCGCGCCCCGGGATGTCCCGGCCCGAGAGGTAGAGGCCGAGCGTCGCCGTCGGCGCGTACCAGTCCCCGTCCGTCATCTCCTCGCCGTCCGCGCCGAACCACGCCAGGTCCCGCAGCCCGTCCGCCCGCTGCGCCCGCCCCGAGAAGAACGCGCGGCGGCGCAGCACCGGGTGCTCCTGCCGCAGGGCGAGCAGACGCCGGGTCAGGGCGAGGAGCTGGGCGCGCCCCGGGTCCTCGGGCAGCGACCAGTCGAGCCAGCCGACCTCGTTGTCCTGGCAGTACGCGTTGTTGTTGCCGCCCTGGGTGCGGCCCATCTCGTCGCCCGCGACGAGCATGGGGACGCCGGTCGACAGGAGCAGGGTGGTGAGGAGGTTCCGGATCTGGCGCAGCCGCAGCGTCTGGATCTCCGGGTCCTCGGTCTCGCCCTCGGTCCCGCAGTTCCAGGACCGGTTGTCGTGGGTGCCGTCGCGGTTGCCCTCGCCGTTGGCCTCGTTGTGCTTCCGCTCGTACGTCACCAGGTCCCGGAGCGTGAAGCCGTCGTGCGCGGTGACGAAGTTGACGGAGGCGTACGGCCGCCGCCCGCCCCAGGCGTAGAGGTCGCTGGAGCCGGAGAGCCGGTAGCCGAGGTCCCGCACGTCGGGCAGCGCGCCGCGCCAGAAGTCCCGTACGGCGTCCCGGTAGCGGTCGTTCCACTCGGTCCACAGCGGCGGGAAGGCGCCGACCTGGTAGCCGCCGTTGCCGACGTCCCAGGGCTCGGCGATGAGCTTGACCCGGCGGAGCACCGGGTCCTGGGCGATGACGGCGAGGAAGGGGGAGAGCATGTCGACGTCGTGCATGGAGCGGGCGAGCGCCGCCGCCAGGTCGAAGCGGAAGCCGTCCACGCCCATCTCGGTCACCCAGTAGCGCAGGGAGTCGGTGATGAGCCGGAGCACCTGCGGCTGCACGACGTGCAGCGTGTTGCCGCAGCCCGTGTAGTCGGCGTACCGGCGGGCGTCGGACTGGAGCCGGTAGTAGCCGCGGTTGTCGATGCCCTTGAGGGAGAGCGTCGGCCCGAGCTCGCCCGCCTCCGCCGTGTGGTTGTAGACGACGTCGAGGATCACCTCGATCCCGGCCGCGTGCAGCGCCCGCACCATCCGCTTGAACTCGCCGACCTGCTGCCCCGCCGTCCCCGTCGCCGCGTAGCCGGCGTGCGGGGCGAAGTAGCCGATCGAGTTGTACCCCCAGTGGTTGCGCAGCCCGCGCCGCAGCAGGTGGTCCTCGTGCGCGAACTGATGGACGGGCAGCAGCTCGACGGCCGTCACCCCGAGCCCGACGAGGTGCTCGATCGCCGCCGGGTGCGCCAGCCCCGCGTACGTGCCCCGCAGCCGCTCGGGGATCCCCGGGTGGAGCCGGGTGAACCCCTTCACGTGGAGCTCGTAGATGACCGAGTCCTGCCAGGGCGTCTTCGGCCTGCGGTCGTCCGACCAGTCGTCGTCGTCCTGGACGACGACCCCCTTGGGGACGTGCGGCGCCGAGTCCCGGTCGTCGCGGACGGTGTCGGCCACGTGCTGCTGCGGCCAGTCCCGCACATGCCCGTACGTCTCCGGGGGCAGCGCCGCGAAGTCCCCGTCGACGGCCCGCGCGTACGGGTCGAGGAGCAGCTTCGCCGGGTTCCAGCGGGCGCCCGTCCAGGGGTCCCACCGGCCGTGCACCCGGTACCCGTACCGCTGACCGGCCCCGATGCCGGGCACGAAACCGTGCCAGATCTCGTGCGTCAGCTCCGTCAGCGGCAGCCGTACCTCCGCACCGTCCCCGTCGAACAGGCACAGCTCGACCGCCTCCGCGCCCCCCGCCCACAGCGCGAAGTTCGTCCCCGCCACCCCGCCGGGCCCGGTCCGGCAGCGCGCCCCGAGGGGCGTCGGCGCCCCCGGCCACACCGCGAGGGGGCGCCGCGTGTCCTCCGCGGCACGTCCCCGTACCGTCTCCTGCTCGGCTGCGCTCGACACCGTCCGGCCTCCCGCGGCTCATGGGGCCCGCACGCCGGGGAGCGGCGGCGTCCCGGCCGCCGCTCCCGCGCGTCGCGCATTCCCGTCGTCCTCCCTGTTCTGCCC
Organism: Streptomyces sp. NPDC056144; assembly: GCF_042264145.1. Taxonomy (NCBI): domain Bacteria; kingdom Bacillati; phylum Actinomycetota; class Actinomycetes; order Kitasatosporales; family Streptomycetaceae; genus Streptomyces; species Streptomyces sp. NPDC056144. The sequence continues at coordinate 454,793 of NZ_JBHJVF010000003.1, forward strand.
GCGCGGCCCCGCTCCCAACATGGCCCGCACGTACGTTTCCCCTGGAGGGGGGCCGTCGTTGGGCCGGGCGTGAATCGCGTATGGAAGCGGGCGGCGTACGCCCTGGCGGTGGCGGGCCTGTCGACGGGACTGATGACGGGCCTCGCGGGATGCACGGGAGCCGACGGCGGCGGGGGCATCGGCCTCCCGATGCCGGGGAAGGCGAGGGCTCCCGGTGATGTCATCCGGGTCAGCCCCGAGGACGGCCGGCGGGGCGTGCCGGCCGACGGTCCCCTGGAGGTACGGGTGGACAGCGGGCGCCTCGAACGGGTGACGGTGGTGCAGGTCGAGGACGCCCAGCGGACCCGGGTCGCGGGCGAGATCTCCGCCGACGGGCTGAGCTGGCGGCCGGGCGAGGGCACCCGGCTCGCGCTCGCCGCCAAGTACAGCGTGGACGCCGTCGCGCTCGACGCCCACGGCCGCCGCTCCGCCCGGCACACCACCTTCACCACGGTCGTCCCGGAGAGCCGCTTCATCGGCTACTTCAAGCCGGAGAACCGTTCCACTGTCGGCACCGGGATGATCGTCTCCTTCTCCTTCAACCGGCCGATCGAGAACCGCGCCGAGGTCGAACGGGCCATCAGGATCACCTCCGAGCCGCCCGTCGAGGTCGCCGGCCACTGGTTCGGCAAGGAGCGGCTGGACTTCCGCCCCGCCGCGTACTGGAAGCCCGGCACCCGCGTCACCCTCGACCTCGCGCTCCGCGACGTCGAGGGCGCGCCCGGCGTCTACGGCATCCAGCGCAAGAAGGTCGGCTTCACCGTCGGGCGCTCCCAGGTCTCCCTGGTCGACGCCGCCGCCCACACCATGGAGGTCCGCAGGGACGGCGAGGTCCTCGCCACCGTGCCGATCACCGCGGGCGCGCCGAAGACCACCACGTACAACGGGAAGATGGTCGTCACCGAGCTGTACGACGTGACGCGGATGGACGGCCGGACGGTCGGCTTCGGCGGCGAGTACGACATCAAGGACGTCCCGCACGCCATGCGGCTCACCGAGTCCGGGACCTTCCTGCACGGCAACTACTGGGCCTCCCCGGGCACCTTCGGCTCGGCCAACGTCAGCCACGGCTGCGTGGGTCTGCGCGACGAGAAGGGCGGCAGCGCCGACTCCCCGGCCGGCTGGTTCTTCGACCGGACGCTCGTCGGGGACGTCGTCGAGGTGGTCAACTCCAAGGACAAGAAGGTCGCTCCGGACAACGGGCTCGGGGGGTGGAACCTGGACTGGGTCCACTGGAAGGCCGGTTCGGCGCTGAACTGACGCCCGGCGCACCCCCCTCGCGCGCATCCCCCGTCACCAGGCCAACTCCGGTCCCCGCCCCTACGATGATCGGGACGGAACGGTGACATTCGCGTGGATCTTTCGTGTCCTGCGGTGTGATTACCTGACGCCGTGCGCGCGAGCTGATGCGCACGGGGGTGGGGCCGTGGCGTTGCCAGGCCGTGCGAGGGGAGACGACCACAGTGAACGGGCAGCCGATATCGGGGGCATCGGTAGGGACGACGGCTCGCCGTCAGCGGCGGGGCCGGAGCGTCCGCCTGTCGGCGCTGGCCACAGGGGCGCTGCTGCTCGCGCTCACCGCCTGCGGCGGCGGTGACACGGGCGGGGACGGCGGCAACGCGGGCCAGAACCCGGCGGCCCAGGGCACGGGCAAGCCGGACAACGCGGCCTCCCAGGCCGTCGTGACGGTCCTTCCGAAGGACGGCGCCGACTCGGTCGCCACCAGCGGCGCCCTCAAGGTGACCGCCGAGCAGGGCAAGCTGACCACGGTCACGGTCGCCGACTCCAAGGGCACCGAGGTCGAGGGCGCGATCGCGGCCGACGGCACCAGCTGGACGCCCACCGCCCACCTCTCCGCGGGCACCCAGTACAAGGTCCACGCCATCGCGAAGGACGCCGAGGGCCGCGAGTCGGCGAAGGACACCACCTTCACCACGCTGGTCCCGCAGAACACCTTCATCGGCCACTACACGCCGGAGGACGGCTCGACCGTCGGCGTCGGCATGCCGGTCTCCATCAACTTCACCCGGGGCATCACCGACCCCGAGGCCGTCGAGAAGGCCATCAAGGTGACGGCCGAGCCGGCCGGCGAGATCGAGGGCCACTGGTTCGGCAACGACCGCCTCGACTTCCGCCCCGAGGAGTACTGGGCCGCGGGCACCAAGGTCACGGTGCAGCTCAACCTCGACGGCGTCGAGGGCCGTCCGGGCGTCTACGGCAAGCAGAAGAAGACCGTCAGCTTCACCATCGGCCGCCGTCAGGTCTCCACCGTCGACGCGAGTGCCAAGACGATGAAGGTCGAGCGCGACGGCAAGATCATCAAGACGCTGCCGATCACCGCGGGCGCCCCGTCCACGACGACGTACAACGGCCAGATGGTCATCAGCGAGAAGTACAAGGTGACCCGCATGAACGGGGCCACGGTCGGCTTCGGCGGCGAGTACGACATCAAGGACGTCCCGCACGCCATGCGCCTGTCCACCTCGGGCACCTTCGTGCACGGCAACTACTGGGCCCCGGCGAGCACCTTCGGCTCGCAGAACGTCAGCCACGGCTGCGTCGGCCTCCAGGACGTGCGCGGCGCGGGCGACTCCTCGACCCCGTCGGCCTGGTTCTTCGACCGCTCGATCATCGGTGACGTGGTCGTCGTGAAGAACTCCAAGGACAAGCAGATCCGTCCGGACAACGGCCTGAACGGCTGGAACATGGACTGGTCGGAGTGGGTCAAGTAGACCCGAGCCGACGAAGGGGCCCGGTGCTGTGAGCAACAGCACCGGGCCCCTCGTCGTTAACGGCCACTAACCTTTCCCCATGACTGTGAACCTCGAAGTCGCCGACGGCGTCGGCACGATCCGCCTCGACCGCCCCCCGATGAACGCCCTCGACATCGCCACCCAGGACCGGCTGCGCGAGCTGGCCCAGGAGGCGACCGACCGGGACGACGTGCGGGCCGTGATCCTCTACGGCGGCGAGAAGGTGTTCGCGGCCGGCGCGGACATCAAGGAGATGCAGGTCATGGACCACGTGGCCATGGTCAAGCGCTCGCGCGCCCTCCAGGACTCCTTCACCGCCATCGCCCGCATCCCCAAGCCGGTCGTCGCCGCCGTCACCGGGTACGCGCTCGGCGGCGGCTGCGAGCTCGCGCTCTGCGCCGACTACCGGATCGCCGCCGACAACGCGAAGCTCGGCCAGCCGGAGATCCTCCTCGGCCTGATCCCGGGCGCCGGCGGCACCCAGCGCCTCTCCCGCCTCATCGGCCCGTCCCGCGCCAAGGACCTCATCTTCACCGGCCGGATGGTCAAGGCGGACGAGGCCCTGACCCTCGGCCTCGTCGACCGGGTCGTGCCCGCCGCCGAGGTGTACGAGCAGGCGCACGCCTGGGCCGCGAAGCTGGCGCAGGGCCCCGCGGTCGCCCTGCGCGCGGCGAAGGAAGCGGTCGACCAGGGCCTGGAGGCCGACATCGACACCGGCCTCGCCATCGAACGCACCTGGTTCGCCGGGCTGTTCGCCACCGAGGACCGCGAGACGGGCATGCGCAGCTTCGTCGAGGAGGGCCCGGGCAAGGCGAAGTTCGCCTGAGCCGCCCTTGAAGCCCCCCTGTCCGGGGCCACCCAGGGGGCCGATTCCATCGGAACGGCCCCCGCGGGAGGCTCCGTGCGGCCATGATGGGGGGCATGGCGGGCCTGGAGAGCAGGGAACAACCATGGCCGCGGGGCAGCGCGGCCGCCGCGCGGTGGGGACCGGTCGCGGAGGGCGAACAGGGCGCCGACATACTGGAGTTGTTCGGCAATCCGGCCGAGCGGGAGGTCCGGCTCGTCTCCGAGCCCGGCAAGGCGTGGGTGGCCCGGAGGCTCACCCAGGCGGTGATCCTCTGGCAGTGGGGACTCGGTCCGCAGGTCGCGGAGCACGCGGTCCTGCTCGTCTCGGAGCTCGTCGGGAACGCCGTCCGGCACACCGGCGCCCGCTCCTTCACCCTGCGGCTGCACCGGCGGCGCGGCTGGATGCGGGCCGAGGTCGGCGACCCCTCGCGCGGGCTGCCCTGTCTGATGCCGGTGGCCGAGATGGACGAGAGCGGTCGCGGCCTGCTGCTCGTCGAGAAGCTCTCCGACCGGTGGGGCGTGGACCTCGGGCCGTTCGGCAAGATCACCTGGTTCGAGATGAGGGTCGTCGACCGGGTCTGAGTTCCGGGAGCGGACGCACGAAAGCCCCCGTCCGCCGTGGTGGGGCGCGTGGGGGCTCTCGTGTAAAGCGCCGTGGACGGGGGGGTGTATCCACGGCGCCGCTTGTCGACCTGGCCCGGGTCAATGGGGGTCGTGTCTCCGACTATGGCAGACAGGGGACCGCACCGCCAAACGTCCCTACTGGGACAGAGTCGGACATATGGGTGGAGATCGTCTATGAATCATTGGTGACATGTGGCACCCGCCTTGCAAACTGTGAATGACTATGCGGTTCATTGATTGTTTCCCGGGCTCGTCCGCATGCTGGACGTCCCGATCCGCTTGGCAAACGTCCTGAATCGGCCTAATCGGCGCGATTCGGTGGACATCATCCTTTACTGGTCGGGTGAAGCCGATCGACCGCCGCGGCGCCCTCCGGGCGGGCGCGGCCCTCGCAAGCGCGGGCCTCCTGACGTCCTGCGGTACGGCCCCGCCCCCGGCACCCAGGGCGGCCCGCCCCGCCCCCACCCCGGCGTCCGCCCGCGTCCCGGCCCCGGCCCCCGCGCCCCGCCGTTTCCCCGGCAGCCCCGCCGAGATCACCCACGGCCCCCGCGACCGGCCCCGCGTCGCGCTCACCTTCCACGGCCAGGGCGACCCGGCCCTGGCCCGTACCCTCCTCGGCCAGGCCGAGAAGGCCGGCGCCCGCGTCACCGTCCTCGCCGTCGGCAGCTGGCTCGACGCCCACCCCGCCATGGCCCGCCGGATCCTCGACGGCGGACACGACCTCGGCAACCACACCCAGCGTCACACCGACATCAACGCCCTCGGCGAGGCGGAGGCGTACGCGGAGATCGAGGCCTGCGCCGCCCGGCTGCGCCGCCTCACCGGCTCCGTCGGCACCTGGTTCCGGCCCTCGCGCACCCAGCACGCCACCCCCGCCGTCCTGCGCGCCGCCCAGCGCGCCGGATACCCGCACACGCTCTCGTACGACGTCGACTCCCTCGACTTCACCTCGCCCGGCGCCACCGCGATCCTCGGCAACGTCACCGGCTCCCTCGAACCCGGCTCGGTCGTCAGCCTCCACTTCGGCTACCCGGAGACCGCCGCCGCGCTGCCCCTCCTCCTCGCCGACCTCGACCGCCGCGGCCTGCGCGCGGTCACCACCACGGAGCTGCTGACCTGATGGCACACCTCACCAAGCGCGGCGGCCTCCTGCTCGCCGCGGCCCTGCTCGCCGGTACCGCCCTCGCCGGCTGCGGCGGTGGCGGCGACCGGACCGAGAACGGCGCCACCGGCGTGAAGAAGGCCGCCGCCCCCGCCGTCCCCAAGCCGGCCGCCGCGCCCGCCGGACTCCCCGGCATGCCGCCCGTGCTCGACCCGAACGACGTCTACGCCGCCGACCGCCCCGGCAGGCTCTCCCCGGTGGTGCGGGACTTCCCCTCCCGGATCTACGTCCCCAACACCAACTCCAACACGGTCTCCGTCATCGACCCCGCCACCTACAAGGTGATCGAGACGATCCCGGTCGGCGTCCAGCCCCAGCACGTCGTCCCGTCCTGGGACATGAAGACCCTCTGGGTCAACAACAACCGGGGCCACACCCTCACCCCCATCGACCCCGCCACCGGCGTCGCCGGGAAGCCGGTCGAGGTCCACGACCCGTACAACCTCTACTTCACGCCGAACGGCAAGTACGCCGTCGTCATGGCCTCGCTCGACCGAGAACTCGTCTTCCGCGACCCCCACACCATGGAGCGGAAGAAGACCGTCCCCGTCAGCTGCTACGGCGTCAACCACGCCGACTTCTCCGCCGACGGCCGCTACTTCGTCGTCTCCTGCGAGTTCTCCGGCGAACTCCTCAAGGTCGACACCGAGAAGATGGAGGTGATCGGCCAGCAGAAACTGCCCTTCCAGGGCGCCATGCCGCAGGACGTGAAGATCTCCCCGGACGGGAAGACCTTCTACGTCGCCGACATGATGGCCCACGGCATGTGGGTCCTCGACGGCGAGAAGTTCACCACCCCGACCCTGCTCCCCACCGGCAAGGGCTGCCACGGCCTCTACATCAGCCGGGACTCGAAGGAGATGTACGTCCCCAACCGCGGCGAGGGCTCGATCTCCGTCTTCGACTTCGGCAGGAACAAGCTCACCAAGAAGTGGTGGCTCCCCGACGGCGGCTCCCCGGACATGGGCGGGGTCTCCGCCGACGGAAAGGTCCTCTGGCTGTCCGGGCGGTACGACTCCGAGGTGTACGCCGTCGACACCACGACCGGGCAGCAGCTGGCCCGCATCCCCGTCGGCGGCGGCCCGCACGGCCTCGCGGTCTACCCGCAGCCGGGCCGGTACTCGCTCGGCCACACGGGCATCTTCCGGTAGCCGCTCAGCCCGCGACCAGGAGCGCCTCCGACGCCACCGGCCGGTACCCCGCCGCCTGGAAGGTCCGCACGCTGCGCGCGTTGCCCGGCGACTGCTGCGCCCACACCACGTCCCCCGGGGTGAGGTGACGGGCCGCCGTCGCCAGCGCGCGGCCCAGTCCCCGGTGGCGTACCGCCTCGTCGACCTCGACCGCCGCCTCCCAGCGGCCGGCCACGCCCCGGCCCAGGATCAGGATGCCGCCGTCGGCCGCCCAGACCCGGACCTCGTCGCGGAACTTCAGCGCCCGCTCGACCCGGGGGTGTGAGGGGTCGTCGATCTCGCGGAGCTCCAGCGGGGGAGGGCCGGGGAGGGCGTCGGCCACCGTCAGCAGGTCGATCGTGTTCATGCGCAGGCCCGTGCGGGTCATCAGGGCGACGAGGAAGGCCGGGTTCATGCTCGCCGCGAGCGGGTCGCTCGACGTGGCGGCGAGCTCCGCCCGTATCCACTCCGGATCGGCGTCCGAGAAGATCACCGAATGGGCGGTGAAGGCGAGGACGCCCGCGTCACGGCGGTTCGGCTGGGGAACGACCGTCGTCGACCCGTCCGGGGGAGGGAACGTTCCGCTCGCCGCCGCCGCCAGGATCCGTGCCACTTCGCTGTTCATACCACCCATCATCCGGCAGGAACGGGGCCGCTAATCTTTCACCCGTCAAGGAAGCACCAAGAAGGGGCGGAAGCAGTGGCGAACATCGACGAGGCGCGTACGGCGTTCAACCAGTTCGACGCGGACGGCGACGGATTCATCACCGCGGCGGAGTACAAGAGCCTCATGGCGAAGCACGGCGACTTCAACGTCACCGAGACGGTCGCCGAGGTGCTCATCAAGCAGCGCGACGACAACGGCGACGGCGTCCTGTCCTGGGACGAGTTCTGGGGTCACTACAGCAAGGCCTGACCCGAACGGTCCAGTCCCACGAGCCCGGGCGGGCGGCCTCACACTGAGTTGCCGCGCGACCCGGGCTCGGTGACGATCGAGCGGTGACGCTTCCCGGACCTTTCGGTACCCCGAGCCGTCTGACAGCGGTGGTCGTCATCGCCGCCGCCGTCCTCGCCGTCGTCCTGCTGGGTGCGGGCATAGCCCAGACGGGGACGGGAGAGCTCCGGATACCCGCAGCCGGTACCACCGCGCTGCTGCGCTTCCTCGTCCTCGCCGGCCTCGCCGTCCAGGTGGGCGAACTCGCCGGAGGCCGGATAGCCGGCGCGGGCCCGCGACCCCGCGCGTACTCCGTCCCGGCGGCCCTGCTCGCCGCGGGCGCCTCCGCCGGACTCCTGATCCTCCTCGCCGCCGTCAGCGGCCTGAGCCTGCCCGTCGTCTACGGGCTCCGCGAAGGACGCCTGCTGCTCGTCACGGCCAACGCCTTCCTCCTCGCGGCCCTGTGCGCGGCCTCCCGGCGCCCGGTCCTCGCCGTGGCCCCGCTCGCCGTCGCGATCCTCTCCGAGGCCCTGCGCGCCCACCCGGAACCCGCCACCCCGGCCATCGGCACGGCCCTGACCGTCGTCCACCTCACCGGCGCCTCGCTCTGGTGCGGAACACTCCTGTACGTGCTGAGGACCATGCGGCTGAGGGGCGGAGGGCGGGACGTCCTGGCCCGCTACGCCCGCATGGCCGCCGTCGTGTACGCGGCACTCGCCGTCACCGGCACCGTCTCCACCCTCCGCCGCCTTCCCCTGGACGCCGTCCTCACCTCGGCGTACGGCAGGGTCCTCCTGGTGAAACTGCTCCTCTTCGGCGGCGTCAGCCTGCTGGCCCTCGCGGCCCGCGCCCGGATGCTGTCCGGCGGCGACGCGGAGTCCCCGGCCCGCGTGGAGGTGGCGGCCCTGGGTGTGATCGTGGCCGTGTCGGCCCTGCTGACCGTGGTCCCGGATCCGCACTGGCTCACGCCGTAGAACTTCCCTGATATCGCGGGGAGTTGGCCGGGAACCTCATTGGCCTAGACCTATTGTGCGGCCCCCGTCGCGACGGTACGTTCGTCCCGGCTGCGCAGCCGTGCACATCCCCGGCTATCAGGAGGACACGTCATGCTTGCCACGTTTCGCCGCACCGCAGCCGCCCTCGCCCTCACCGTGACCGCCGGAGCGCTCGCGCTCGGCACCGCGGGCACCGCCGAGGCGGCCCCCGGGCCCGGCTGGTACGCCCGCAGCCACCACGCCTCGTACGCCGAGTGCCAGGCCGCCGGCACCGCCGGCTACCAGATCTGGGGCCCGATCTTCTTCTGCGAGCCGCTGAGCTCCACCCGCCCGGACGTCATCGTCCTGTGGGTCCGCTACTGACCCTCACTCCGGACGGCTGAAACGGCGGGCGGCCCACGCGAGGGTCAGGGCGCCGACGGCGAGGAGGAGACCGGCCTCCAGAAGGAGCGGCGGCTGATGCCCGGCCCAGCTGAGGCCGCCGCCCGACGCCTGGTCCGGGACCCGCAGCGCGACGCACCGGCGGAGCAGGTCCACGCCGTACGCGAGCGGGTTCGCCGCGGCCAGGGCGCGGCACCAGCCGGGCAGGGACTCCAGCGGGAAGAACGCGCCGGACAGGAAGAGCAGCGGCATCATCAGCAGGCTGAGCAGGGTGTGGAAGAGCTCCGGGCCGCGCAGCGTCACCGCCAGCGCCAGGGTCAGGCTCGTGAGGGCGAAGGAGGCCAGCAGCACGGCGCCGAGGAGCAGCAGCAGGAGCACCGGGTCGTACGGCAGACCGACGGCTCCGGCCAGGCAGAGCAGGACGGCGCCCTGCACCGCCGCGACGAGCGTGCCGCCGAGGCAGCTGCCCACGAGCAGGGTGGAACGGCCGACGGGGGCCATCAGGAGCTCACGGAGGTAACCGCTCTGCCGGTCGGTGATCAGCCGGATGCCCACCATGACGGCCGGGGTCTGCACGGTCATCATCAGCATGCCGGGGAAGAGGTACGTCCGGTAGTCCGTGCCCAGCGAGGCGGTGGGGATGAGAGCGGCGAGCCCCCCGCCGAGGGCGAAGAGGTAGAGCACCGGCTGCAGCAGGATCAGCGCGGTGGAGGAGCGCTGGGCGGCCAGCCGCAGCAGGTCGCGGTGGACCAGGGCGTGGACCGCCCGCAGCTCGCGCCGCAGCCGGGAGGCCCGGCCCCGCTCCGCGGCCTCGGGCGCCCGGAGGGCGAGGGTGGTCATCGGGCGGCTCCCATGCTGCGGCCGGTGTGGTGGAAGAACACGTCGTCGAGCGTGGGCGGGGTCGCGGAGGCGGCGTGCACGGCGATGCCGTGCGCCTCCAGGGCCGCGCACAGCCGGGGGATCCAGGCGCTGCCCTCCGGCACCCGCAGCCACGTCCCCTCGGCGTCCACGGTGACGGTCCGGTCCGGCGGGGCGGCCTGGGCGACGACCTTCCGGGCGCGCCCGTCGTCGCTGGTGCGCAGCACCACCCGGTCGTCGCCGATCGCGGCCTTCAGGTCGGACGGCGTGCCCTCGGCGACCAGGCGGCCCCCGTCGATGATCCCGATCCGGTCGCAGTGCTCCGCCTCCTCCAGGTAGTGGGTGGTGACGAAGAGGGTGCTGCCGTCCCGCTCGCGCAGCGCCCGCAGGTGGTCCCAGATCCCGGCCCGCGCGTGCGGGTCGAGCCCGGTCGTCGGCTCGTCCAGGAACAGCACGCTCGGGGAGTGCAGCAGCTGGCGGGCGATCTCCAGGCGGCGCCGCGTCCCGCCCGACAGGGCGCGTACGGGGAACCGGCGCCGGTCGGCGAGACCGGCGGGCCCGAGCACCTCGGCGGTGCGGTCGCGCACCTCGCGGCGGGCCATCCCGTACAGACGGGCGTGGACGCGCAGGTTCTGCTCGACGGTCAGGTCGGGGTCGAGGGCGCCGTGCTGGAACAGGATGCCGACCCGGCGGCGCACGTCGTGGGGGCGGGCGGACACGTCGAAGCCGGCCACGGCGGCGTGACCGGAGGTGGGGCGGGCGAGCGCGCACAGCATCGCGATGGTCGTGGACTTCCCGGCGCCGTTGGGGCCGAGGAAGCCGTAGCTCTCGCCCCGGCGCACGTCGAGGTCGAGGCCGCGGACCGCGTCGACGGCGGTGCCGTCCGGGCCCGGGTAGCTCTTCACCAGGCCGCGCGCACTGATCGCGTGGCCGGAGTCGTACGGCTGCTCCTGCATCGGTCCCGCCCTCCGTCGCCCTCCGTCGCCCTCCGCGTCGGCCGGATCCCACACCGGCCGGCGGCTGCCTCCGAGGCAACCACCGGCCGGGGGGTTCATGGCCGCTACGCGCAGCTGATGCCGATACAGACGGTGTTGAGGAGCGTCAGCAGGCCGACGCACGCGCACGTTCCGCTGAACGAGTCGCCGTCGACGCCGACCGGGTCGGTCTCCGGAAGGGCGTGCAGGTGGGCCAGCAGCTCAAGGTCCTGGTTCTCCATGACAATCTCCTTCACTCTGTGACGTGGCGACGGGGGACCCCGCCGCTCATACCGGCCGCTGGACCATCCAGTGCCGGGGCTCTTGGTGGCGCACCCGCAGGAGGAACGCCAGGATTCCCGCCGAACCGTCGCTCCAGCTCGTCGAGACGTCCCCGTACTCGTTGGGGAAGACGACGTGGCCGCCGCGCCGGGATCCTTCGACGAGGACGAGACGGGCCAGTTGCCGGGCCCGCGCCAGGTGGGCGGGATCACCGGTGGCCTCCGCCATGTCGAGGAGGAAGTCGCCGTTGCCCGCCAGGCCGTGGCACTGGGTGACGGGGGCCCGGGAGGCCCGCTCCACGACGGCCCGGGTGGCGCCGACGGCGAGGTCGCGGAAGCGGTCGTCGCCGGTCGCCCGCCACAGCCGGACCAGGAAGGAGCCGATGCCGGCCGAGCCGTGGCACCAGTACGGCGCGGTCGGCACGTCCCCGGCCTGCGCGGGCCACTGCGCCGCGCCGCCGACCATGACGGCCTGCGCCGCCAGGAGCTCGCCCGCCTCCACGGCCAGGCGCCGGTGCTCGGGGTTCTTGGTGATGCCGGCGGCCTCCAGGAGGAAGCAGCCGATGCCGGCGGCGCCGTGGGCGAAGCCCAGGTAGCGCTTCCCGGCCTCCTCGGACACCGCCTCGGCGGGTACGGGCCAGCTCGTCCCGGACGGTTCGCGCCGGGCCGCGGCGGCCAGCCGGTCGGCGGCCTCGGCGACCCGCTCGGCGAAGCGGGGGTCGCCGGTGCGGTGCCAGAAGTGGGCGGCGGCCAGTCCGCCGCCGGCCGCGCCGTGCGTGATGTCGTGGCTCGGCGTCGGCTCCTGGGGCGCGAGGGCGAGGGCCAGGGCGTGGTCGACGAGCGCCCGGTCGCCGACGGCGCGGCCCGCGTCGTACAGCGCCCAGGCCGTGCCGCGGCCCCCGAAGTGCAGGCCGGGACGGGTGGCCGAGGTGTCGGCGCGTGCGGCGATCCAATGACCGGCCGCGGCGATGCGCTCGGGAAGCCGGGGGTCGCCGGTGACCTCGAAGAAGCGGGTGAGGGCGGACAGCACGCCGGCCGCGCCCTGCTGCACGATGCAGGCGTCGGTCTCCCCGGCCTTGACGGAGACGGGCCAGAGGCGCCGGTCGTCCTCGGGCGTCATGGAGTCGAGGAGGTGCTCCACGATCCCGGCCACGGCCTCGTCCAGGGCGCCGGTGTCGCCGTCCGTCGTGGCGGTACGGGCTCCGCCCGGCTCCGTACAGCTCTCGCGGAGCGCGTCCCGGGCCCGCGCGGGGGTCCAGCGGGCGGCGGGGTCGTCCCTCATCAGCCCGAGGATCATCGCGACCAGGCCGTCCGGCAGGTCCAGCGGGGCGGCGCAGGCGGCCAGCCACGCGGCGAGCCGTTCCTCGGCCGGCCGGGCGGCGGGCTTCTCCGCCAGGAGGGCCGGCACCTTGCCGGTGAGGACGAAGCACAGGGTCGCGCCGAGGCTGTAGTAGTCGCCGGTCGGGGAGACGGGCGCGTCCACCAGGCGCTCGGGGGGACTGAAGCCGGGCGTGCCGACGCGGGTCGGGAGGGCCTCGTCCTCGGCGAGGACGGCGAGCTCCAGGTCGATGAGGCGCAGTCCGCCGTCGGGGCGGACCATCACGTTGGCCGGGGTGAAGTCGCGCAGGACGCAGCCCCTGGCGTGGGCGGCCTCGACGAGGTCGATCAGGAGCCGGGCCTGGTCCAGCGCGTCGGCGCGGTACCGGTCGGCGCCCGCGTCGCGGAAGTGCTCGGCGGCCCAGTTCCGCAGCGGGATCCCCGGCACCTTCTCCTGGGCGAGGAACAGGTGGCCGCCGTGCTCGAAGAGGGCGAGCGGCTCCGGCGCGAGCCCGGTGCCCCTGAGCTTCTCCAGGGTGCGGGCCTCGGTGCGCAGCCAGTCGCGGACGTCGTTGCCGTCGGCGTCGGCCTCCACGTGGGGGCGGGTCTCCTTGATGACCACGGGCGCGCCGGTCCCGACGTCGGTGCCCCGGTAGACGCCGCCCTTGTTGGTGTGGCGGATGGCCTCCCGTACCGAGAACCGGCCGCCGAGGAGGACGGGCCCGGGCTTCTTCACCTCGACGGGCACGGCGTGGTCGGGGAAGGGGCTGACCGCCCACTCCGGGGGCGCGTACCGCCCGGTCCGCCTGTCCTCCACCGGCTTGCCGTCGGGGTCCTCGATGTACCAGATCATGAGTCCGTCGGCCGAGAGCCGCTGCCGCCCGACGAACGCGCCGTAGCGGTAGTGCACCAGGCTGCCGGGGGCGTACGGCCGGTCGGAGAGGATGCGGGGCCCGGCGAGGCCGGCGGTCGCCGCGTGGAGGGCCCGCGCGAGGCGGGCCGCGTCGGCGTCGGAGGCGGGGTAGACGGTGAGGAACTTGCCCGAGCTGCCGCGCGGGGTGGCCCGGGTGTTGAGGGCGCCGACCTGTTCCAGGGAGCGGGCGAACTTGAAGGCCGACCCGTCGGGGAGCAGCACTTCGAGGGACTTCAGGAGCACCGTCGGCGCGGAAGCGGAGGTGGCGGAGACGTGCAGCTTCCAGCCCTGCTGGGGGCCGGCCCCGGAGCGCGGTGCCACCCGGCACCAGCTCTCGTTCGACTCGGTCGTCCAGCGCTCGCCCGTCCCCGTGACGCGCAGCGCGCCGCGGAGCAGGGTCTCCAGCTCGGACTCGGTGACTTCGGTCGTCATGCCCATCCCTCTCAACGGGGGGAAACCGCTGAGGTGGAGCGTGCCCCTGGCAGATGGTCATATCAACGGGCGCACGGTCGCATTCACCTGATCCGGCGAGCGCACGGCCTTGTTGTGCCACCTTGTGGCGCGACCGCGCAGAAACGGTGTGCGGCCGCGCACAAGGGAGCGCATTTCGTGAAAACGAGGAAGGCCCTGACCAGCGCCGAAGGTGACAGCGCTGCTCAGGGCCTTCACATGACCGGGACGGGGACTACGTCGGTGTCCGGTCAGCGATCGGTCAGTGTGCGGTCAGCGGTTCTGGAGGGCCTTCACGTTGTCGCCGAAGGACCAGCCCTTCGAGCCGTCCCAGTTGACGGACCACGTCATGAGTCCCTTGAGGGAGCCGCTGAACGCGTTCCACGCCTGGCCGACCTGACTGGGCGCCATGTGGCCGCCGCCCGCGCCGGGCTGCGCCGGCAGGCCGGGCACCTGCTTGTCGTACGGCACCTTGATCGTGGTGCCCTGGATGGTCAGACCGTTGTTGAGGCAGGTGGTCTGGGCGGTGAAGCCCTGCACGGTGCCGGCCTGGTACGAGTCGCCCGAGCAGCCGTACATGCTGCCGTTGTAGTACTGCATGTTGAGCCACCACAGCCGGCCGTTGTCCGCGTACTTCTTGATGATCGGCAGGTACGAGCCCCAGATGGACCCGTAGGTGACGCTGCCGCCGGTGACGTACGCGGTCTCGGGCGCCATCGTCAGGCCGAAGCCCGCCGGCATCTGGGCGAGCACGCCGTCGATGATGCGGATCAGGTTGGACTGGGAGGCGGAGAGGGTGTTGATGTTCCCGCTGCCGGACAGGCCGGTCTCGATGTCGATGTCGATCCCGTCGAAGTTGTACTTCTTGAGGATCGGGACGACCGTCTGCACGAAGCGGTCGGCGACCGTGCTCGACGACAGGTCGATGCCCGCGGTCGCGCCGCCGATGGACATCAGGATCGTGGCGCCCTTGGCCTTGGCCTCGCACATCTCCGCAGGCGTCGCCACCTTCACGCCCGCGTCCATGCCGTCCTGCCACAGGACGGTCCCGTCCGAGAGGATCACCGGGAAGGCGGCGTTGATGACGTTGTAGCCGTGCTGGGCTATCCGGCTGTCGGTGATGGGGATCCAGCCCATGCCGGGGTGGACCCCGTTCGAGGCGCCGTCCCAGTTCTCCCAGTACCCCTGGAGCACCTTGCCGGCCGGCTTGGGCTTCGTGGCGCAGGTGACGTCACCGGGAGGCGTGGTGGGCGGGGTGGTGGGCGGCTGGGTGGTCGGCGGCGCGGTCGTGGGCGGCTGGGTGGTCGGCGGCGCGGTCGTGGGAGGCGCCGTGGTGGGCGGCTGCGTGGTCGGCGGGGTGGTCGTCGGCGGCGTGGTCGTCGGCGGCGTGGTCGGCGTGCCGCCGGGGCCGGTGAGCGACACGTCGTCGGCGAGGTACGCGGGCGTCCCGTACCAGCCGTGCAGGTAGACCGTCACCGACGTGGTGTTCGCGCCGGTGGTGAAGTTGACGCTGAGCTGGCTGTACGAGGAGGAGCCGGGCGTCCAGGTCTGCGGCTCGCTCGCGGCACCGGTGCCGGTGGCGCCGAGGTAGACGTAGCTGCCCTGGACGTAGGCGCTCAGCGTGTACGCCGAGTTGGGCTGCACGCTGACCGTCTGGCTGCACCGGGCGTTGTCCTGGCCGGACGGCGTGCCCTTCAACGCGGACGTGCCGGAGCGCACCGGGCTGCTGACGGCCGCGCCGGATCCTCCGGTGCAGGTCCAGCCGGAAAGGCCGCTCTCGAAGCCGGAGTTGGCCAGCAGGTTGGGGGCGGCGGCGCCGGCCGGGCCGGAACCGGCCAGGGTGACGCCCGCGCCGATGAGGGCGGCGGCGCTCATTCCGGCGAAGGCGCGGGTCAGGACGGTGGAGCGGTGCCGGGCACGGACGGCGGCCGGACGCCCGCCGTCCGCCTCGGGCAGCCTGTGAATACGCCGATGGAACATGCCGTGCTCCATTCTTCGCCGGGGTGGCGGATGCGGTGGGGGCGATCGACGGGAGCGTAGGAGCGACGGTCGGGGCCGTCAATAGGTCTGGACCAAAGCTGGACGGCGGCGCTCCGGGCAGCGAAAAGGCCCCGACCCGCGCGTCCGGGA
The DNA here is from genome assembly GCF_042264145.1 of Streptomyces sp. NPDC056144. Lineage (NCBI taxonomy): Bacteria > Bacillati > Actinomycetota > Actinomycetes > Kitasatosporales > Streptomycetaceae > Streptomyces > Streptomyces sp. NPDC056144. Next base: position 470,619 of record NZ_JBHJVF010000003.1, read on the forward strand.
CGAACGCGCTGGTCAGGGCCTTCAGGAAGCCGCCGAGGGCTGCCTCAGCACTCGATGATGTTCACCGCGAGACCGCCGCGCGCGGTCTCCTTGTACTTCACACTCATGTCGGCGCCCGTCTCCTTCATGGTCTTGATGACCTTGTCGAGGGAGACGAGGTGGCTGCCGTCGCCGCGCATGGCCATCTTCGCGGCCGTGACGGCCTTGACCGCCGCCATGCCGTTGCGCTCGATGCAGGGGATCTGGACCAGGCCGCCGACCGGGTCGCAGGTCAGGCCGAGGTTGTGCTCCATGCCGATCTCGGCCGCGTTCTCGACCTGCTCGGGGGTGCCGCCGAGGACCTCGGCCAGGGCGCCGGCCGCCATCGAGCAGGCGGAGCCGACCTCGCCCTGGCAGCCGACCTCGGCGCCGGAGATCGAGGCGTTCTCCTTGAAGAGCATGCCGACCGCGCCGGCCGCGAGCATGAAGCGGACGATGCCGTCCTCGTCGGCGCCGGGCACGAAGTTCATGTAGTAGTGCAGGACGGCGGGGATGATGCCGGCCGCGCCGTTCGTCGGGGCGGTGACCACCCGGCCGCCGGCCGCGTTCTCCTCGTTCACGGCCATCGCGTAGAGGGTGATCCACTCCATCGCGAGCGCCGCCGGGTCGCCCTCGGAGCGCAGCTTGCGGGCCGTGTTCGCGGCGCGGCGGCGGACCTTCAGGCCGCCGGGCAGGATGCCCTCGCGGGACATGCCGCGCGAGACGCAGGCCTGCATGACGCGCCAGATCTCCAGGAGACCGGCGCGGATCTCGTCCTCGGTGCGCCAGGCCTTCTCGTTCTCCAGCATGAGCGAGGAGATCGACAGGCCGGTCTCCTTCGTCAGGCGGAGCAGCTCGTCACCGGTGCGGAAGGGGTACTTCAGGGCGGTGTCGTCGGGGACGATCGGGTTCTCGCCGGCCACCGCGTCCTCGTCCACGACGAAGCCGCCGCCGACGGAGTAGTACGTCTTCTCCAGGACCAGCGCGCCCTCGGCGTCGTACGCGAAGACCGTCATGCCGTTGGCGTGGTACGGGAGCGCCTTGCGGCGGTGCAGGATCAGGTCGTCGTCGAAGGCGAACGGGATCTCGTGCATCCCGAGCAGGTTGATCCGGCCCGAGGACTTGATCCGCTCGAACTCCTCGTCGGCGGTCTCCACGTTCACCGTACGGGGCGAGTTCCCCTCCAGGCCGAGGAGGACGGCCTTCGGGGTGCCGTGCCCGTGGCCGGTCGCGCCGAGGGAACCGTACAGCTCCGCTCGTATCGCCGCCGTGTGGGCGAGCAGGCCCTCGTTCTTGAGCCGGCGGGCGAACATCCGGGCCGCGCGCATGGGGCCCACCGTGTGGGAGCTCGACGGACCGATGCCGATCGAGAACAGGTCGAAGACCGAGATGGCCACGGGAGGACTCCTTGTGGGGGCTAGACGCCGTTGTCTGCCGGGGTGGTGCAGAAAAAGCGGAAGGGCTGGGCACGAGCAGGGGCACCGCGCTCACTGTCCAGTGTGCGCGGTGCCCCGGAGCTTCGTACGACTGAAAGCGTACGAAACGATTACAGACCGGGGTACAGCGGGTGCTTGTCGGCCAGCGCCGTCACCCGGGCCTTGAGGGACTCGGCCTTGGCCTCGTCGAAGCCGGGCTTCAGGGTCTCCGCGATGATGTCGGCGACCTCGGTGAAGTCCTCGGCCTGGAAACCGCGGGTCGCGAGCGCCGGCGTACCGATGCGCAGACCCGAGGTGACCATCGGCGGGCGCGGGTCGTTCGGAACGGCGTTCCGGTTGACCGTGATGCCCACCTCGTGGAGGCGGTCCTCGGCCTGCTGGCCGTCGAGCTCGGAGTTGCGCAGGTCGACGAGGACCAGGTGCACGTCCGTGCCGCCGGACAGGACGGAGACACCGTGGGCGGTGACGTCGTCCTGGACCAGGCGCTCGGCCAGCGCGCGGGCGCCGTCCAGGGTGCGCTGCTGGCGCTCCTTGAACTCCTCCGAGGCCGCGACCTTGAAGGAGACGGCCTTGGCCGCGATCACGTGCTCCAGCGGGCCGCCCTGGAAACCGGGGAAGACCGAGGAGTTCAGCTTCTTCGCGAATTCCTTCTTCGCGAGGATGATGCCGCCGCGCGGGCCGCCGAGCGTCTTGTGCGTGGTGGAGGTCACCACGTCCGCGTACTCGACCGGGTTCGGGTGCAGACCCGCCGCGACCAGGCCGGCGAAGTGGGCCATGTCGACCCACAGGTACGCCTCGACCTCGTCGGCGATCCGGCGGAACTCCGCGAAGTCCAGCTGGCGCGGGTAGGCGGACCAGCCCGCGATGATGACCTTCGGGCGGTGCTCCTTGGCGAGGCGCTCGACCTCGGCCATGTCGACCAGGCCGGCCTCGTCCACGTGGTACGCGACCACGTTGAACTGCTTGCCCGAGAAGTTCAGGCGCATGCCGTGGGTCAGGTGACCGCCGTGCGCCAGGTCGAGACCCAGGATCGTGTCGCCCGGCTGGGCGATCGCGAAGAGGGCGGCCTGGTTCGCGGAGGCGCCGGAGTGCGGCTGGACGTTGGCGTACTCGGCGCCGAACAGGTCCTTGATCCGGTCGATCGCGATCTGCTCGGCCACGTCGACGTGCTCACAGCCGCCGTAGTAGCGGCGGCCCGGGTAGCCCTCGGCGTACTTGTTGGTGAGGACGGAGCCCTGGGCCTCCATGACCGCGACCGGAGCGAAGTTCTCCGAGGCGATCATCTCGAGGGTGGACTGCTGACGGCGGAGCTCGGCGTCGACGGCGGCGGCGACGTCGGGGTCCAGCTCGTGGAGAGGGGTGTTCAGAAGCGACATGAATCGATCCCTAGGGGGTCTCGGTTAGCCGGCGGTGAAGGCGGTGTACTCGTCGGCGGAGAGCAGGTCCTTCGGCTCCTCCGTCAGGCGCACCTTGAACAGCCAGCCGCCCTCGAACGGGGCGGTGTTCACCAGCGCCGGGTCGTCGACGACGTCCTGGTTCGCCTCGACGACCTCACCGGTCACGGGGGAGTACAGCTCGCTGACCGACTTGGTCGACTCCAGCTCGCCGCACTCCTCGCCGGCGGTCACGGTGGCGCCGACCTCGGGGAGCTGGACGTACACGATGTCGCCGAGCGCGTTCGCCGCGTGCTCGGTGATGCCGACGGTCGCGACGCCGTCAACGGCGTCCGTCAGCCACTCGTGCTCCTTGCTGTAACGAAGCTGCTGGGGGTTGCTCATGACCTGATTCTCCTGGATCGAGGGAGTACTGATGAACGGAGGTCTCGCGGGGTGAGACCGGAGTAAGACGATTACGTCACTTCTGGCGCTTGTAGAACGGCAGCGCCACGACCTCGTAGGGCTCGTGGGTGCCGCGGATGTCCACGCCCACACCGGCGGTGCCGGGGGCCGCGAGCGCCGCGTCGACGTACGCGATGGCGATCGGCTTGCCGAGGGTCGGGGACGGGGCGCCCGAGGTGATCTCGCCGACGACCTCGCCGCCGGAGACCACGGAGAAACCGGCGCGCGGGACGCGGCGGCCCTCGGCGATCAGGCCGACCAGCTTGCGCGGCGGGGCGGTCTCGGCGCGCTCGGCCGCGGCCTCCAGGGCCTTGCGGCCGACGAAGTCGCCGGGCTTCTCGAACTTCACGACACGGCCGAGACCGGCGTCGAAGGGGGTGAGGGCGGTGGTCAGCTCGTGGCCGTACAGCGGCATGCCCGCCTCCAGGCGGAGCGTGTCGCGGCAGGACAGGCCGCAGGGGATCAGGCCGACCGGGGCGCCCGCCTCGGTGAGGGCCTTCCAGACGCCCTCGGCGTGCTCGGGCTTGAGGAAGAGCTCGAAGCCGTCCTCGCCGGTGTAGCCGGTACGGGCGATCAGCGCGGGGACACCGGCGACCGTGCCGGGCAGGCCGGCGTAGTACTTCAGGCCGTCCAGGTCGGCGTCGGTGAGCTGCTTGAGGATGCCGGGGGCCTCCGGGCCCTGGACGGCGATCAGGGCGTACGCGTCGCGGTCGTCGCGGACCTCGGCGTCGAAGCCGCCGGCGCGGGCGCCCAGGGCGTCCAGGACGACCTGGGCGTTGGAGGCGTTGGCGACGACCATGTACTCCGTCTCGCCGAGGCGGTAGACGATCAGGTCGTCGAGGATGCCGCCGTCCTCCTGGCAGATCATCGTGTAGCGCGCGCGGCCGTTGCCCACCGTGGAGATGTTGCCGACGAGCGCGTAGTCGAGCAGGTCGACGGCCCCCGGGCCGGTGACCGTGATCTCACCCATGTGCGAGAGGTCGAAGAGACCGGCCTTCGTGCGGACGGCGACGTGCTCGTCCCGCTCGCTCGTGTAGCGCAGCGGCATGTCCCAGCCCGCGAAGTCGGTCATGGTCGCGCCCAGCGAACGATGCAGGGCATCGAGGGCGGTCAGACGGGGGGCAGTGCTCATGGGGTGGCTCCCGGGTCCCAAGGGCGTGATCGGTGACGAAAACACATGACGGGCGAGGACGTCCTCCCCATCTGTCATGGAACCTGAGAGGTTCACCGAAGGCATCTCGTGACCGAGACGTTCGGCTTGCACCTTGGGTGGGGACACGGCAGGGTGTCCCGCTTTTCAGATCTGCCTCATCCACGCGGTACGGGGCCTGAGAGATTCAAGGGAGGGTCTTGCTCCTTCGGCGTCCGGACCCCTGAGACGGTCCGGAACTCTCCCGCGCGGATTCGAGCGGCCGGTATGCGGTTGTGTGCGGCGCTGTGCGCGCCTGGCGCGGACATCATTGCACGCGTGCTCCGCGCGGCACATCACTTGTATCTCATTACCGTCTCTTTACACTTCGTGGGCAAGGGTCTTGTCAGGCCCGGCAGGGGGAGCAGCGATGAGGATCCAGCACACCGGCGCGGTCGCCCAGCACAGCGGCGCGTACGCGCCGGGAACCGGCATACCGGACCAGCGTGCCCGCGCCAGGACCGCGCGCGGGACCCGCCGCGGGGCCCGCGTCCTGCGGGACCTGCGCGAGCGCGGCGGCCGCGGTCCCCGCGCCCTCAGCTTCCAGGAGGGCGACCTCGTGGTCGTCTCCGGGCTGCCCGGGAGCGGCAAGTCCACCCTGATGCGGCGGGCCGCCGACGGCCGGGGCGTCGACTCCCAGGACGCCCGCGAGCGCTGGGAGGCCGGGCTGCCCCGCGCGCTGCGCTTCCTGCCGTACGGGATCTACCGGCCGCTCGTCCGGGTCGCGCACTACGCGGGGCTGCGCAGGGCCCTGCGCTCCGGCGCGAGCCTGGTCGTGCACGACTGCGGCACCCAGTCCTGGGTGCGCGGCTGGCTCGCCCGCGAGGCGCGCCGCCGGGGGACCGCCCTGCACCTGGTCCTGCTCGACGTGACGCCGGACACGGCCCGCGACGGGCAGCGGTCCCGGGGCCGGGGCGTCTCGGCCTACGCCTTCGCCCGGCACCGCCGGGCCGTCGGGCGGCTCCTGCGCGCCGCCGAGGCGGGCGGGCCGCCGGCGGGCTGCGCCTCGGTGACCCTGCTCGACCGGGACGCCGCCGACACCCTGCGGAAGATCGGCTTCCGGCCGGCGGCCTGAGGGGGCGGCCCGAGGGGCCTGCCTGAGGGGCCTGCCTGAGGTGCCGGTCTGAGGGGCCGGTCTGAGGGGCCGGTCCGAGGGGCCGGCCCCCGGTTTTGGCCATGCCGGCACCGGAGCGGCGTTAGGGTGCTGCGGGGCGCCCCGGGAGGGCGCGCCCGCGCGACACAGGGGAAAGCAGGAACCGTGGACATGACGTGGCCGGGCAACGAGCTCGAAGAGGTCCTCGCCGCATCCCTCGGCAACCCCGGCGCGGGCGGCCGGCTCGTCGAGGTGCTGGGCCGCAGCCCCGTCTGGGTGCCCCTGCCCAACGGCGGCGGCCCCGACAGCACCTCCCTCGACCTGCCGACGATGGAGATCGAGGGCGCGGCCTTCGTCCCCGTCTTCAGCTCCGAGCAGCAGTTCCACGCCTGCGTCGGCACCCACATGTCGTACACCGTCGCCCCCGCCCGCGACTTCGCCCGCGGTCTGCCCCCGCAGCTCGGCATCGCCGTGAACCCCGGCGGCACCGTCGGCGTCCCGCTGCCCCCGCCGGCCGTCGCCGAGCTCTGCCGCGTCGGCCGCACCGCGCTCGACGGGCCGGCCTCCGGCGGCCGCGTCCGGCTCTTCGAGCCCGACTGGCAGGACGACCCGGTCGACTTCCTCGCCGCCGCCTCCGCCGAGTTCGAGGCCACCGGTGTGGTCGCCACCGCCCGCCGCGCCCTCGCGAGCGTCGAGGGCACCGAACCGGCCCTCTTCGTCGGCGTCCAGCTCCTCCGCCCCGACGCCGACCGCTCCGCGCCCCTCGACGCCCTCGGCCGCGCCCTCGGCCGGGTCGAGGTCGCCTGGCCGGTCAACCTCATCCTCCTCGACATGGCGCACGACCCGGTCGGAGACTGGATGACGGAGCGGGTCCGCCCCTTCTACCGGCACGCCGCCGGCTGAGTCTCCCCCTCCGTCTAATCTGAACCGCATCTGCACTGCATCCGAGCATCCGGGCATCCGCGCCGGGCCGTACGAGGAAGAGGGGCGGGACCCCAGGTGAGCGCGTCAGGCACCGCTGCGACCGGACACGTCGAGCACATGCTGCGCCAGGTGGCACCCGGACGCTACGACGCGTACGAGCAACTGCTCCACGCCCTCGCCGACGGCGAGCTCCTCATGCTGCTCTGGCAGGGCACGGCCGGCTCCTCCGAGGCTCAGTACGGGAACATGGAGGTCGAGGGCTTCGGGTACGCGCCCTGCGTCACCTCCGCCCAGGAGCTCGCCGCCTCCGGCTGGAACCGCGCCCACGAGCTCGTCACCGGCCGCGAGATCGCCCGCGCGCTCTACCCCGACCGCTGGGGCATCTGGCTCAATCCGCACGCCCCCGGCGGCGGTGTCGGCATCCCCTGGGCCGACCTGCGGCGCATCGCCACCGGTCTGGACCGGATGCCCGCGGGACCGCTCCGGGTGAGCGAACCCGCCCTGGAGATCCCGCAGTTCTACGCCCTGCTCACGCAGAACGCGCACCGCACCCCGGCCGTCAGGTCGCTGCGCCGCGGCTGGGTGCAGCCGGCGCTCGGCTCCCCGTACCTCGCCATCGGTCTCGACCTGTACGACACCTCCGCGGCGGCCGTCGACACGGTCCGCGCGATGATGCGCCAGTCGATCTCCGCCGTACCCGACGGGCTGCCCGTCTCGACGGTCTCGCTCTCCGACGCGTACGACCCCGTCGCCCTCTGGCTCGGCGCCCACGCGCGCCCCTTCTACGACCGCGACGCGCACGGCGGACGCGGCTCAGCCGCCCCGGGGGCCGCTCAGGGAGCCGTCCCGGGATACGGGTACCCGCCCCCGGCCTCGTCCGGATACTGAGACGACCCTCGTCCCACTCCTCGTCCCTCGCGCCTCCGGAGTCCGCTCCGGAGGCTTTCGTTCGCCCCAATAGAGCACGTCGAAACACCAGTTGGGCGACATGTCCGATTGGGGCGAAGAGGGCCCGAGATGGTCCGCTCACGTGATCACGACGTCCGTATAACGGAAGTCGCAGCACCGCATCACGTTTGAGCAAACATTCCTCGTCAGGGCTGGCGGGTGATCGCGGACGCGTTGAAGACTCCCCGGAACACCGGGCGTTCGGGTCCTTTCGAACCGAATCCCCAGCAGGTTGTTCCACCGAGCCGCTACCCGCGGCGGGCAAGGGCCGGCTACCGGCGGCCGAGAGGGGTCCTCACCACGATGACGGCACCACTGCACGAGACGAGTGCGGGCGAGTCGACCGCCACCGTCGTCGGCGCGCCCGACGCTTCCGGCGCGCCCGGCACGTTGGACACCCCCGGCACCAAGGCCATCCAGGGCCGTTCGCCCTGGCAGATCGCCTGGACTCGCCTCAAGCGCGACAAACTCGCCCTCGCCGGCGCCTTCGTCGTCTTCTTCCTGATCCTCGTCGCGGTCCTCGCGCCGGTCATCGTCGGCTTCCTCGGCCACCCGCCGGACGAGTTCCACGAGGACCAGATCGACCCGCTGTTCGGCACGCCGATCGGGTCGTGGGGCGGCATCAGCTCCGACTTCCTCCTCGGCGTCGAGCCGGTCAACGGCCGCGACGTCTTCAGCCGCATCGTCTACGGTGCGCGGATCTCGCTCCTCGTGGCCTTCCTGGCGGCGCTCTTCGCGGTCGTCCTCGGCACGATCCTCGGCATCGTCGCGGGCTACTTCGGCGGCTGGATCGACGCGGCGCTCAGCCGGGTCATGGACGTCATGCTGGCCTTCCCCCAGCTGCTCTTCACGATCGCCCTGGTCTCCGTCCTGCCGAACTCCTTCCTCGGACTCGACGGTTCGGGCGTCCGCATCGCCGCCCTGGTGCTCGTGATCGGCTTCTTCGGCTGGCCGTACGTCGGGCGCATCGTCCGGGGCCAGACGCTCTCGCTGCGCAACCGCGAGTACGTGGAGGCCGCCCAGAGCCTCGGCGCCGGCCGCCTCTACATCCTCCGCAAGGAGCTGCTGCCGAACCTGATCGCTCCCATCACGGTCTACGCGACCCTGATGATCCCGACCAACATCCTCACCGAAGCCGCGCTCAGCTTCCTCGGCGCGGGTGTGAAGCCTCCCACCGCTTCCTGGGGGCAGATGCTGTCGAAGGCCGTCAACACCTATGAATCGGACCCCCTGTTCATGGTGATCCCCGGCCTCGCGATCTTCATCACCGTCCTGGCGTTCAACCTCTTCGGCGACGGCGTGCGTGACGCGCTCGACCCGAAGGGCTCCCGCTGACCGTTCGCCGACGACCCGCACGACCCGCCCCTGCCGCTGGCGACAGGAGGCACATCCCCAAATCGGCGGACCGCCCTCGACGGCCGCCACTATCCCGGAGGTTGCTGGACCCATGCTGAAGAGCTCTCAGCGCAGAATCGCCGCGGGCGCGCTGCTCGCCGCGGCCGTCATGGTCGTCACCACCGCGTGCGGCGGCGACACCGGCAGCAAGGGCAACGGCGAGAACAAGGGCAACGGGGGACTCGCCTTCAACGGCGGCGTCAACAAGGTCCTGAACGCCTCCGACAAGAAGGGCGGCGAGCTGAAGTTCATCGGCTCGCAGGAGGCCGACTCGTGGGACCCGCAGCGCGGTTACTACGGCTTCGTGTGGGACTTCGCCCGCTACTACACCCGTCAGCTCGTGACCTACAAGGCCGAGCCGGGCGCCGCCTCCACCGAGCTCGTCGCCGACCTCGCCACCGACACCGGCAAGGTCTCGGCCGACGGCCTCACCTACACCTTCACGCTGAAGGACGGGGTGACCTGGGAGGACGGCAAGCCGATCACCTCCAAGGACATCAAGTACGGCATCGAGCGCATCTGGGCCCAGGACGTCATCTCCGGCGGCCCGATCTACCTCCAGCAGGTCCTCGACCCGAAGACCGAGTACAAGGGCCCGTACAAGGACACCACCCCGGACAAGCTCGGCCTGAAGGCGATCGAGACCCCGGACGACAAGACCATCATCTTCAAGCTGCCGGTCGCCAACGGCGACTTCCTGCAGATGCTGGCCATGCCCGCCGCCACCCCGGTCCGCCAGGACAAGGACACGGGCGCCAAGTACGGCCTCAAGCCGTTCTCCGCGGGCCCGTACAAGTGGGCCTCGTACACGCCGAACAAGTCCATCAAGCTCGTCCGCAACGACAAGTGGGACGCGAAGACGGACACCGTCCGCAAGGCCCTCCCGGACAGCGTCTCCGTCACGTTCACCACGAACTCCGACGACATGGACAACCGTCTCGTCGAGGGCGAGTACGACCTCGACCTCAACGCCACGGGCATCGGCGCCGCCGCTCGCCAGAAGGTGCTCCAGCAGCACAAGAACAACGTGGACAACCCGCAGACGGGCTTCATCCGCTACGCGGCCTTCCCGCAGACGGTCACGCCGAACATCGAGTGCCGCAAGGCCATGATCTACGCGGCCGACTCCAAGTCCCTCCAGACCGCCCGTGGCGGCCCGCAGGCCGGTGGCGACATCGCCACCAACATGCTGCCCCCGGCGATCAAGGGTTCGGACCCGAAGGCCGACGTGTACGGCAAGCTCGCCGGCAAGCCGGACACCGCGAAGGCCAAGGAGGCCCTCGCCAAGTGCGGCAAGCCGAACGGCTTCAAGACCACGATCGCGGTCCGCAACAACAAGCCGATCGAGATCGCGACCGCCGAGTCCCTCCAGCAGTCGCTGAAGGCCGTCGGCATCGACGCCCAGATCGACCAGTTCGACGGCGCCCAGACCTCCGGCATCATCGGTTCGCCGAAGACGGTCAAGGAGAAGGGCTACGGCATCATCATCATGGGCTGGGGCGCCGACTTCCCGACCGGCCAGGGCTTCCTCCAGCCGCTCGTCGACGGCCGCTTCATCCTCCAGTCCGGCAACAACAACTTCTCCGAGCTGAACGACAAGGCCGTCAACGGTCTGTTCGACCAGGCGCTGAAGGAGACGGACCCGGAGAAGGCCGGCGAGCTCTACAAGCAGATCAACCAGAAGGTCACGGAGGCCGCGGTCTACCTGCCCTTCACCCACGAGAAGAACATCATCTGGCGCGGTTCGCGACTCACGAACGTCTACACGGCCGACGCCTACAACGGCCGCTACGACTACGCGTCGCTCGGCGTCGTCAAGTAAGCCGAGTTCCCTCCGTCAGCTCGCTCCAACGGCGCACCCGCCGCTAGGTCCGAAGGGCAGGTGATGGCCGAGGGCGGCGGCCGGGGGGCCCCGACGGGTCCACGCGCCGCGCCCCCCCCCACCCCCAGGATGACGACGACTGCCGAGGGC
>NZ_JBHJVF010000003.1:481441-705123 GCF_042264145.1 Streptomyces sp. NPDC056144
TACGCGTTGTCCCTCCTCTCCGCGCGCCCACCGGGCCACCCGCCCGTTCGGGGGGGGGGGGGGGGGGGGGGGGGGGGGGGGGGGGGGGCCCCCGGGGGGGGCCCCCGGCCCCCCGACCGGCCGACCGCATGCTTGCATACATAGTCCGACGGCTCTTCGCAGTCGTCGCGATGCTGCTCGTCGTCACGCTCGTGACGCTCAGCATCTTCTTCCTCATCCCCAAGCTGACCGGCAGCGACCCTGCCGCGATGTTCGTCGGCAAGCAGGCGGATCCGGCTGCCATCGAAGGCGTCCGGCAGAAGCTCGGCCTGGACGAGCCGATCCTGGTGCAGTTCTGGCACTTCGTCTCCGGCATCTTCGTCGGCCGGGACTACGTGGGCGGTGGCGAGACCATCCACTGCGAGGCCCCGTGCTTCGGCTACTCCTTCAAGACCGAGCAGGACGTCTTCTCCATGCTCGTCGACGCCTTCCCGGTCACCCTCTCCATGGTCATCGGCGCCGCCGCGCTGTGGCTCCTCATGGGTGTGACCGCGGGTGTCGTCTCCGCGCTCAAGCGCGGCACGGTCGTCGACCGCACCGCGATGATCACCGCCCTCGCCGGCGTCTCGCTCCCCATCTTCTTCACCGGCATGCTGTCGATGTTCGTCTTCCGCACGCAGCTGGGCTGGGTCAACGCCTCGTACACGCCGATCTCCGACTCCTTCGGCGGCTGGTTCGGCGGCCTGCTCCTGCCGTGGGTGACGCTCGCCTTCCTGTACGCGGCGATGTACGCGCGTCTCACCCGCGCCACCATGCTGGAGGTCCTCGGCGAGGACTACATCCGCACCGCGCGGGCCAAGGGTCTGCCGGAGCCGGTCGTGCTGGGCAAGCACGCCATGCGCTCCACGATGACCCCCATCCTGACCATCTTCGGCATGGACCTCGGCGCCCTCGTCGGCGGCGCGATCCTGACCGAGACCACGTTCAACCTCCAGGGCCTCGGCTGGATGGCCATCAAGGGCGTCAGCGACCGTGACCTGCCGCTGATCATGGCCGTCACGCTCATCACGGCGACCTGTGTGGTCATCGCCAACCTCGTGGTGGACCTTCTGTACGCGGTGATCGACCCCCGAGTGAGGCTCGCATGACGGACAACCTGACGAAGACCGGCGCCGCCGTCGGGGAGCCGGTGGACACGGGGAAGCCCGCGCCGTCGAACGCGTTCCTCGACGTGCGCGACCTGAAGATCCACTTCCCGACCGAGGACGGCCTGGTCAAGTCCGTCGACGGTCTGACCTTCCAGCTGGAGAAGGGCAAGACCCTCGGCATCGTGGGCGAGTCCGGCTCCGGCAAGTCGGTCACCTCGCTCGGCATCATGGGCCTCCACACGGTCGGCCAGTACGGCCGCCAGAAGGCGAAGATCTCCGGCGAGATCTGGCTCAACGGGCGCGAGCTGCTCTCCGCCGACCCCGACGAGGTCCGCCGGATGCGCGGCCGCGAGATGGCGATGATCTTCCAGGATCCGCTGTCCGCGATGCACCCGTACTACTCCGTCGGCCACCAGATCGTGGAGGCGTACCGCGTCCACAACAACGTGGACAAGAAGACCGCCCGGCGCCGGGCCGTCGAGCTCCTCGACCGGGTCGGCATCCCCGAGCCCGACAAGCGGTTCGACAACTACCCGCACGAGTTCTCCGGCGGCATGCGCCAGCGCGCGATGATCGCCATGGCGCTCGTCAACAACCCCGAGCTCCTCATCGCGGACGAGCCGACCACCGCGCTCGACGTGACGGTCCAGGCCCAGATCCTCGACCTCATGCGGGACCTCCAGAAGGAGTTCGGCTCCGCGGTCGTCATCATCACCCACGACCTCGGCGTCGTCGCCGAGCTCGCCGACGACATCCTCGTCATGTACGGCGGGCGGTGCGTCGAGCGCGGACCGGCCGAGTCCGTCTTCTACGAGCCGCAGCACCCCTACACCTGGGGCCTGCTCGGCTCGATGCCGAGGATCGACCGCGAGCAGACCGAGCGGCTCATCCCGGTCAAGGGCAACCCGCCCAGCCTCATCAACGTCCCGAGCGGCTGCGCCTTCAACCCGCGCTGCCCGTACGCGGACCTCCCCAAGGGCGGCATCACGCGCACCCAGCGGCCCGAGCTGGCCCTCGCCGGCGAGCGCCACTACTCGGCCTGCCACATGCCGCAGGAGGAGCGCACCCGCATCTGGACCGAAGAGATTGCGCCGAAGCTGTGAGCGACAACGAAGCTGTGAGCGGCAGCGAAACCGCGAGCGAGAAGAAGAGCGTCGAGCCCCTGCTCAAGGTCAGCGGCCTGCAGAAGCACTTCCCCATCCGGAAGGGCCTGCTCCAGCGGCAGACCGGCGCGGTCAAGGCGGTCGACGGTCTCGACTTCGAGGTCTACCCCGGTGAGACGCTCGGCGTCGTCGGCGAGTCCGGCTGTGGCAAGTCGACGATGGGCCGGCTCATCACCCGGCTCCTGGAGCCGACGGGCGGCACGGTCGAGTTCCAGGGCAAGGACATCTCGCACCTCGGCGTCGCGGGCATGCGCCCGTTCCGCCGGGACATCCAGATGATCTTCCAGGACCCGTACGGCTCGCTGAACCCGCGCCACACGGTCGGCACGATCGTCTCCGCGCCCTTCAAGCTCCAGGGCGTCGAGCCCGAGGGCGGCGTGAAGCAGGAGGTCCAGCGCCTCCTCGGCCTGGTCGGCCTCAACCCCGAGCACTACAACCGCTACCCGCACGAGTTCTCCGGCGGCCAGCGCCAGCGCATCGGCATCGCCCGCGCGCTCGCCCTCAAGCCGAAGCTCGTGGTCGCGGACGAGCCGGTCTCCGCCCTGGACGTCTCCATCCAGGCGCAGGTGGTCAACCTCCTGGACGACCTCCAGCAGGAGCTCGGCCTCACGTACGTGATCATCGCGCACGACCTCTCGGTCATCCGGCACGTGTCGGACCGCATCGCGGTGATGTACCTCGGCAAGATCGTCGAGCTCGCGGACCGCAAGTCGCTGTACGAGAACCCGATGCACCCGTACACCCGGGCCCTGATGTCCGCGGTGCCGATCCCGGACCCGCGCCGCCGGGGCGCCAAGAGCGAGCGCATCCTGCTCACCGGCGACGTGCCCTCGCCGATCGCCCCGCCGGCCGGCTGCCGCTTCCACACGCGGTGCTGGAAGGCGACGGAGGTCTGCAAGACGCAGGAGCCGCCGCTCCTGGAGCTGCGTCCGGGCCAGCGGGTCGCGTGCCACCACCCGGAGAACGCCGAGGGCGTGACGGTTCCGGCGGCCCGCCAGTCGGTGGAGGTCACGATCACGAAGAAGCCGGAGGCGGCCGAGGCCGCCGACGCGACCGACGCGACCGAGGCCTCCGAGGCCCCGGAGGAGACGGCCAAGGACGACACGCCGGGCGAGTGATCCGGTACGCGAAAGGCCCCTGCCGCCACACGGAGGCAGGGGCCTTCGGCGTACCGGCGTCACAACCGGGACAATAGTGCGGTGCTCCACGATCTGTTCAGCCCCGATGTCCAGCACGCCCTGGACCTCGTCGGCATCTTCGTCTTCGCCATCTCCGGCGCCCTGCTCGGCGTCCGCAAGAACTTCGACGTCTTCGGCATGGCCGTGCTCGCCATGGTCACGGCCCTCGGCGGCGGTCTCCTGCGCGACCTGATCATCGGCGCCGTACCGCCGGCCGCGTTCACCGATCTCGGCTACTTCGTCATGCCGCTGGTCGCGACCGTCGCCGTCTTCTTCCTCCACCCGGAGGTCGAGCGGACCCAGACGGCGGTCAACGTCTTCGACGCGGCCGGACTCGGCCTCTTCTGCGTGACCGGCACGACGAAGGCGTACGACTACGGGCTCGGCCTCACCTCCTCGGCGGCGCTCGGTCTCGCGACCGCCGTCGGCGGCGGTGTGCTGCGCGACGTGCTCGCGAACGAGGTGCCCTCGCTGCTGCGCTGGGACCGGGACCTGTACGCCGTGCCCGCGATCGTCGGCGCCACGATGGTCGTCCTCTTCATCCGGTTCGACGCGCTCAACGCCTTCACCAGCGGCGCGGCCGTCCTCACGGCCTTCGCGCTCCGGCTCCTCGCGATGCGCTACCACTGGCGTGCGCCGCGCGCATGGAACCGCCGCTCGTCCGCGCGCGAGGAGCCAGAAAAAGCTACCGCTCAGTAGGTAGCTGCGGTACCGTCGCAGCATGAGCACGAGCATCGAGACGAGCACCGAGACGAGCAGCGAGTTCGACCGCGACACGGCGGTCACCCTCCGGACCCCCGGTGTCTACGACGCCGACCTCTCCGCCGGATGGACGATCATCCACGCCGTCAACGGCGGCTACCTGCTCGCGCTGCTCGGCCGCGCCCTCGGCGACCACCTCCCGCACCCGGACCCGTTCACGATCTCGGCGCACTACCTGACGCCCTCGGTGCCCGGCCCGGCCGTGATCCGCACGGAGACCGTCCGGACCGGCCGGACCCTCTCCACCGGACAGGCCTCGCTCTTCCAGCGCGCCGAGGACGGCACCGAGGTCGAGCGGATCCGCGTCGTCGCCTCGTACGGAGACCTCGACGCGCTCACCGACGAGGTCCGCACCACGGCCACGCCCCCGGCGATCCCGCCGATCGACCAGTGCTTCAGCGCCGCCGACGCCCCGGCCCCGAGGATCCCCGGCTCCTCCGCCATCGCCGACCGGCTCTCCCTCCACCTCGACCCGGCCTGCGTGGGCTGGGCGGTCGGCGCGCCCTCCGGCAAGGGCGAGATGCGGGCCTGGTTCGGGCTCGCCGACGGCCGCGAGCCGGACGCGCTCTCCGTCCTCCTGGCGGTCGACGCCCTGCCGCCGACCTCCTTCGAGCTGGGCCTCAAGGGCTGGACGCCGACCGTGGAACTCACCACCCACGTCCGCTGCCGCCCGGCCCCCGGCCCCCTCCGCGTCTCCATCACCACCCGCAACCTCGCGGGCGGCTTCCTGGAGGAGGACGCCGAGGTCTGGGACTCGGCCGACCGCCTGGTGGCCCAGTCCCGCCAGCTCGCCCGCGCCCCGCGCGACTGACACCACCGGCCCGCGGGCGGCGCCTGCCGTTTCGTTGTGGGCATGCGTTCCGCCGGGGCCGGGGGTCCCCCCTGCTCGAAGAGCTAGGGGGCGGGTGGGCACAACGGAACGGCGCCCCCTGCCGGGCCTAGGCTTCCGCGCCTTGACCCGCACCACGGGTGCCGCGCACATCTGCTGCGGGTTCAGGCGCAGGAGGGGGCGGGCGCGGCGTCCCGCTGGGGCGGAAACAGGCCAGGCGCGGGACGCCGGTCGGCGGGCTCGTAGAATCGACCCACCATGGCTTACCTCGACCACGCCGCGACCACGCCGATGCTGCCCGAGGCGATCGAGGCGATGACCGCCCACCTCGCCGTCACGGGCAACGCCTCCTCCCTGCACGCCGCCGGGCGGCGCGCCCGGCGGACCGTCGAGGAGGGGCGCGAGACGCTCGCCGCCGCGCTCGGCGCCCGGCCCAGCGAGGTCGTCCTCACCTCCGGCGGCACCGAGGCCGACAACCTCGCCGTGAAGGGCCTGTACTGGGCCCGCCGCGACGCCGACCCCCGCCGCACCCGCGTCCTCGCCAGCCCGGTCGAGCACCACGCCGTCCTCGACGCCGTCGACTGGCTCGCGACCCACGAGGGCGCCGAGGTCGAGTACCTGCCCGTCGACCGGCACGGCCGTGTCCACCCCGAGGCGCTCCGCGAGGCCGTCGCCCGCGACCCCGAGTCCGTCGCCCTCGCCACCGTCATGTGGGCGAACAACGAGATCGGCACCGTCATGCCGATCCGTGAACTCGCCGACGTCGCCGCCGAGTTCGGCGTGCCCCTGCACGCCGACGCGGTCCAGGCCGTCGGTCAGATTCCGGTCGACTTCGCCGCCTCCGGCCTCGCCGCGATGACCGTCTCCGGCCACAAGATCGGCGGCCCGTACGGGATCGGCGCGCTGCTCCTGGGCCGCGAGTACACCCCCGTACCCGTCCTGCACGGCGGCGGCCAGGAGCGGCACGTCCGCTCCGGCACTCTCGACGTGCCGGCCGTCGCCGCCTTCGCGGTCGCCGCCCGGCTCGCCGACGAGCGCCGCGAGGAGTTCGCCCGCGAGGTCGGCGCCCTGCGCGACGAGCTCGTCAGCGCCGTCCGGGCGGTCGTCCCGGACGCGATCCTCGGCGGCGACCCCGTCGAGCGGCTCCCCGCCAACGCCCACTTCACCTTCCCGGGCTGCGAGGGCGACTCCCTGCTCCTCCTCCTCGACGCCGCCGGCATCGCCTGCTCCACCGGCTCCGCCTGCACCGCGGGCATCGCCCAGCCCAGCCACGTCCTGCTCGCCACCGGCACCGACCCGGACCTGGCTCGGGGCACCCTCCGCTTCTCGCTCGGCCACACGTCCACCAAGGAGGACGTGGCGGCGGTGGCGGCGGCGATCGGCCCGGCGGTGGAGCGCGCCAGGACCGCCGGCCTCAGCTGAGCTTCGCCCGCTCCCTCTTCACGAGCGCCATGTACCGGTCCCAGTCCCAGTGCGGGCCGGGATCGGTGTGGTCGGTCCCCTCGACCTCCACGTGCCCGATGACGTGCTCCCGGTCGACGGGGATGCCGTACCGCGCGCAGATGTCCGCCGTCAGCCGCGCCGAGCCCGCGTACATCGCCGCCGTGAAGTCCCGCGGCCGGTCGACGAAGCCCTCGTGCTCGATGCCGATGCTCCGCTCGTTCATGTCCCGGTTCCCGGCGTGGAAGGCGACGTCGAGCTCCCGGATCATCTGCGCCACATGGCCGTCCTTGCGCACGACGTAGTGCGCGGCGGCCCCGTGCCCCGGGTTCTTGAAGACCTTGAGGGCGGTCGCGTAACTGCCCTGCACGACGTGGATCACGACCCGGTCGATCGTGTAGTCGTCCGGCCGGTCGGCCCGCCGCCAGTTCGCCCGCGCCGCCGCGGTCCACTGCGCGCCCTTGTGGTCGAGCTCTCCCTCGACCCGCTTCCGCTCCGTCCCCGGCAGCCGCCACCACGCGCGCGCCAGCTCGTCCTTGGCCAGCGCGGCCGTCCCGAGCACGGCCACCCCGCCCCCGAGCAGCACCGCCCGCCGCCCCACCCGCTTGTCCCGCCCGTTCGACTCTCTCCCCATGATCCTGAGAACGCTTGATCCCGCGACCGCGGTTCCCGCTGCCCGTACCCTGGTAGGGCTATGACTGAGACCTCGCAGCCCCCGCGTCCCCTCCGTGTCCTCGCCGCCATGTCGGGCGGTGTGGACTCCGCCGTCGCCGCCGCCCGCGCCGCGGAAGCCGGCCACGACGTCACCGGCGTGCACCTCGCGCTCTCCGCGAACCCGCAGTCGTTCCGTACGGGCGCGCGTGGCTGTTGCACGATCGAGGACTCGCGCGACGCGCGCAGGGCCGCCGACGTCATCGGCATCCCGTTCTACGTGTGGGACCTCGCCGAGCGGTTCCGCGAGGACGTCGTCGACGACTTCGTCGCGGAGTACGAGGCCGGCCGCACGCCCAACCCCTGCCTGCGCTGCAACGAGAAGATCAAGTTCGCGGCGCTGCTCGACAAGGCCCTCGCGCTCGGCTTCGACGCGGTCTGCACCGGGCACTACGCCACGGTCGTCCTGACCGAGGACGGCTCGCGCGAGCTGCACCGCGCCTCCGACATGGCCAAGGACCAGTCGTACGTCCTCGGCGTGCTCGACGAGAAGCAGCTCGCCCACGCGATGTTCCCGCTCGGCGACACGCTCACCACCAAGGAGGAGATTCGCGCGGAGGCCGAGCGGCGCGGGCTCGCGGTCGCGAAGAAGCCCGACAGCCACGACATCTGCTTCATCGCCGACGGCGACACCCAGGGCTTCCTCGCCTCCCGGCTGGGCAAGGCGGAGGGCGACATCGTCGACGAGACCGGCGCGAAGATCGGCAGCCACGAGGGCGCGTACGGCTTCACCATCGGCCAGCGCAAGGGCCTGCGGATCGGCCACCCGGCCGCCGACGGCAAGCCGCGGTACGTCCTCGACATCTCGCCCGTGAACAACACCGTCACGGTCGGCCCCGCCGAGGCCCTCGACGTCACCGCCCTCGCCGCGATCAAGCCCCGCTGGTGCGGCACCGCCCCCGAGGGCCCCGGCCGCTACACGGCCCAGCTCCGCGCCCATGGCGGCGAGACGCCGGTCCGCGCGGTCATGGAGGACGGCGAGCTCAAGGTCGTCTTCGACGAGCCCGTCCGCGGCGTGGCCCCCGGCCAGGCGATCGTCCTGTACGACGGCACGCGCGTGGTGGGCTCGGCGACGATCGCCTCGACGGTCCGCCGCACGGCCGAGAAGGCCGACGCCTGAGCGTCCTCTAGAGCGCCGGTTCCCCCAGGAAGGCCGCAAGGACCGGCGCCAGCACGTGCGGCGCGACCTCGTGGGTCTGGCCCGTGAGCGTGCGGTGCCGGGCCCGGGGGAGCGCCGCCGTCAGCGCGCGCGCCGCCCGCCGGGTCGCGGCCGGGCTCGCGCCCCCGTCGACGACCAGCACGCGCGCGCCGACGGCCCCCACCAGCCCGTACGGGACGGGGTCCGGCTCGTACAGCGACACCGCCCCCACCGGGAGCCCGGCCGCCGCGGCCAGGAGCACCAGCGCGCCGCCCGCGCCCGTGCCGTGGACGGCGGCCCCCGGCCCCGCCGCGCCGAGCACCGCCGCCAGGCGCTCGACCTCCCCGTCGGTGCCCACGCGCGCGCGTGGGGCGTACGTGACCACCCGGAAGCGCCGCGCCAGGAGCCCCGCCAGGCCGTGGCCCCCGCCTTCGTACCCGCTCACCAGCACGAGCGGCGGCCCGTCCCCGTACATCGTCTCGTCCATGGCAGGGCAGACCGGTCCCGCCGCCGAAACTCATCGCCCGGTCCGGCGGAGCCGTCCGACGGGGCCCTGTGCCGGGGCCCTACGGTGGAGCCATGAACATCTGCGTCTTCCTCTCCGCCGCCGACCTCGACGCGCGCTACACCGGCCCCGCCCGCGACTTCGCCCGGCTCCTCGGCAAGTCCGGCCACACCCTCGTCTGGGGTGGCTCCGACACCGGTCTGATGAAGGTCGTCGCGGACGGCGTCCAGGAGGCCGGCGGCCGGCTCGTCGGCGTCTCCGTCGACTTCCTCGCCCACAAGGCGCGGCCCGGGGCCGACGAGATGGTCGTCGCGGAGGACCTGGCCCAGCGCAAGGCGCTCCTCCTCGCCAAGTCCGACGCGATCGTGGTCATGGTCGGCGGCACCGGCACCCTCGACGAGGCCACCGAGGTCCTGGAGCTCAAGAAGCACGGCAAGCACGACAAGCCGGTCGTCCTGCTCAACACGGCGGGCTTCTACGACGGGCTCAAGGTCCAGCTCCAGCGCATGGAGGACGAGGGCTTCCTGCCCCGGCCCCTCGCCGAGCTCGTCGCCTTCGCCGAGGACGGCCAGGCCGCCCTCGCCCACCTGGAGTCGGGCGTCGGCCTCCGCTGATGCGAGCATGGTGCCCATGGGTACTCATGTGATCACCGGAGCCGGTTCCGGCATCGGCGCGGCCGTCGCGCGCCGCCTCCACGCGCGCGGGGACGACCTCGTGCTCCACGCGCGCGACGCGGGCCGCGCCAAGGAGCTCGCCGCGCGGTTCCCGGGCGCGCGGACGCTCGTCGGGGACCTGGCCGACCCGGACCGGCTCTCCTGGGCCTTCTCGCACCAGAGCCTGCCCGAGCGGGTCGACAGCCTCCTGCACATCGCGGGCATCGTCGACCTCGGCCCGGTCGGCGAGCTGACCCCGAAGACCTGGCACGCCCAGCTGAACGTCAACCTGGTCGCCCCGGCCGAGCTGACCCGCCACTTCCTGCCCCAGCTCCGCGTCTCCAAGGGCCACGTCGTCTTCGTGAACTCCGGCGCCGGGCTCGCCGCGCACGCCGAGTGGAGCGCGTACGCCGCCTCCAAGCACGGCCTCAAGGCCCTCGCCGACTCGCTGCGCCACGAGGAGCACGCCAACGGCGTGCGGGTCACCTCCGTCTACCCGGGACGCACCGCGAGCCCCATGCAGGCGAAGGTGCACCAGCAGGAGGGCAAGGAGTACGACGCCTCGAAGTGGATCGACCCCGAGTCGGTCGCGACGGCGATCCTGACGGCGATCGACCTCCCGCGCGACGCCGAGATCAACGACCTCACCGTCCGTCCGGGACGCTGACCGTGGCCGACGACACCACGCTCTGGGGCCCGGCCACCGGCGTCGGCTCCCTGCCCGGCGGCGACGCGCGCGAGGCCGCCAAGACGGTCACCGGCTCCTTCGAGGACTTCCCGTTCCTCGCGGAGCTGCCCGCGCGCGGTCCCGGCGCCGACATGATCGGCCGGACCATCGGCATGCTCGTCGACATGTACGCGCACGTGGAGCCGAGCGGCTGGCGGATCAGCGACCGCCCGGGCCGCGACACCAAGCGCGCCCGCTCCTGGCTCGGCGAGGACCTCGACGCCCTGGAGGAGTTCACCCAGGGGTACGAGGGACCGCTCAAGGTCCAGGCGGTCGGCCCGTGGACGCTCGCCGCCGCCCTGGAACTGCGCGGGGGAGAGGCGGCCCTCGCCGACGCGGGCGCCTGCCGCGACCTCGCCGGCTCGCTCGCCGAGGGGCTCCGAGGCCACCTCGCCGAGCTGTCCAGGCGCGTTCCCGGCGCGCGGCTCGTGCTCCAGCTCGACGAGCCCTCGCTGACCGCCGTGCTGCGCGGTCACGTCCGTACCGCCAGCGGCTACCGCACGTACCGGGCCGTCGACCGGCAGGTCGTGGAGAGCGCCCTGCGCGAGGTCATGGCCGTCCACGACGGGCCCGTCGTCGTCCACTCCTGCGCCCCCGACGTGCCGTTCGCGCTGCTGCGCAGGGCGGGCGCGGCCGGTGTCTCGTTCGACTTCGGCCTCCTCACCGAACGTGACGAGGAGCCGATCGGCGAGGCCGTGGAGTCCGGGACGAAGCTCTTCGCCGGTGTGGTGCCGTCCACCGACACGGCATTGTCGGACCCGGGGGGTAGCGTCATGGGAGTCAGGACGCTGTGGCGCAGGCTGGGGATGAATCCGGGGACTCTCGCCGAGTCCGTGGTCGTCACCCCGACGTGCGGGCTCGCGGGCGCTTCGCCCGCCTATGCCCGTGCGGCCCTCGCGCACTGCGCCCGGGCGGCGAGATCGCTCGCGGACAACCCAGAGTGACCGGGTTCTGAAAGCACGGGAGGACGGACGAAGGTGGCAGTCGAACAGGGGGCCCTGCCCGCCGAGGCACGGGAGAAGCACGCCGAGCTGGCGGAGCAGGTCGAGGAGCACCGCTTCCGGTACTACGTGAGGGACCAGCCGGTCGTCAGCGACGGCGAGTTCGACAAGCTCCTGCGCGCGCTCGAAGCGCTGGAGGAGGAGTATCCGGAGCTGCGGACGCCGGACTCGCCGACGCAGAAGGTCGCCGGGCAGTACGAGACGGAGTTCACGGCCGTCGAGCACCGGGAGCGCATGCTCTCGCTGGACAACGCCTTCGACGACGAGGAGCTCGCCACCTGGGCCGAGCGCGTCGCGCGGGACGTCGGCACCCCCGACTACCACTACCTGTGCGAGCTCAAGGTCGACGGCCTCGCCGTGAACCTCACGTACGAGCACGGTCGGCTGACCCGCGCCGCCACCCGCGGCGACGGCCGCACCGGCGAGGACATCACGCCCAACGTGCGGACGATCGCCGACATCCCGGAGCGCCTCCGGGGCGAGCGGATCCCCGACCTCGTCGAGATCCGCGGCGAGGTCTACTTCCCGATGGAGGCCTTCGAGGGGCTCAACGCCCGCCTGGTTGAGGCCGGGGACAAGCCCTTCGCCAACCCGCGCAACGCGGCGGCGGGTTCGCTCCGCCAGAAGGACCCGAAGGTCACCGCCTCCCGCCCGCTCCACATGGTCGTCCACGGCATCGGCGCCCGCGAGGGCTTCGAGATCTCCCGCCTCTCGGAGACGTACGAGCTGCTGCACGAGTGGGGCCTGCCGACCGCCCGGCACAACCGGGTGGTCGACTCCCTCGACGGCGTGCGCGAGTTCATCGCGTACTTCGGGGAGAACCGGCACTCCGTGGAGCACGAGATCGACGGGGTCGTCGTCAAGCTCGACGAGATCCCGCTCCAGGGCCGCCTGGGCTCCACCGCGCGCGCCCCGCGCTGGGCCATCGCCTGGAAGTACGCGCCGGAGGAGGTCAACACCAAGCTGGTCGACATCAAGGTCGGCGTCGGCCGCACCGGCCGCGTCACGCCCTACGCGCAGGTCGAGCCGGTCACGGTCGCGGGCTCCGAGGTCGAGTTCGCCACCCTCCACAACCAGGAGGTGGTGAAGGCCAAGGGCGTCCTGATCGGCGACACGGTCGTGCTGCGCAAGGCCGGCGACGTGATCCCCGAGATCCTCGGGCCCGTCGCCGACCTGCGGGACGGCACCGAGCGGGAGTTCGTGATGCCCGCCGAGTGCCCCGAGTGCGGGACGGCGCTGAAGCCGATGAAGGAGGGCGACATCGACCTCCGCTGCCCGAACGCGCAGACCTGCCCGGCGCAGCTGCGTGAACGTCTCTTCTTCCTCGCGGGGCGCCAGTGCCTCGACATCGAGAACTTCGGCGCGGTCGCCGCGGCGGCCCTCACCCGCCCGCTGGAGCCGGCCGAGCCGCCGCTCGTCGACGAGGGCGACCTCTTCGACCTCACCATCGAGCAGCTCCTGCCGATCAAGGCGTACGTCCTCGACCCCGACAGCGGACTGCCCCGCAGGGACCCGAAGACCGGCGAGGAGAAGATCGTCACGGTCTTCGCCAACCAGAAGGGCGAGCCGAAGAAGAACGCGCTCGCGATGCTGGAGAACATCGCCGCCGCGAAGACCCGGCCGCTCGCCCGCTTCATCAACGGCCTGTCCATCCGGCACGTCGGCCCGGTCGCGGCCGAGGCGCTGGCCCGCGAGTTCCGCTCCCTGGAGCGGATCGAGCAGGCCACCGAGGAGGAGCTCGCGGCCGTCGACGGCGTCGGCGGGATCATCGCCGCCGCCGTGAAGCAGTGGTTCTCCGAGGAGTGGCACCGCGAGATCGTGCGCAAGTGGCGCGCCGCCGGAGTCTCCCTGGAGGACGAGGGCGCCGCCGAGGACGAGGGACCGCGTCCGCTGGAGGGGCTGACGGTCGTCGTGACCGGCACCCTGGAGAAGTTCACCAGAGATGGCGCAAAAGAGTCCCTCCAAACCCGCGGAGCCAAGGTCACGGGTTCCGTTTCCAAGAAGACCTCCTTCGTGGTCGTCGGGGAAAACCCTGGTTCGAAGTACGACAAGGCCATGCAGCTGAAGGTTCCGGTTCTGGACGAGGAGGGCTTCCAAGTCCTGCTCGAACAGGGTCCCGAAGCCGCTCGGGAGGCCGCGGTCCCGGTCGTCGAGTAGCCCCTCCCGAGGCGCGGTCCGCTCACCCGCTCGGCGCATACCAGATCGTTACGGGTGGCGGGCCCGCATTCGGGCAAGAGAGGGAGAGCGCTGCCCGTCGGGGCCCTCGGCGGCCTAGTGTGGTGACCGTGCGTCTTGTCCCGCACGGCCGCGCGAGGGCTCGGCCGGTCGCGCGTGCCAGGGCGGACGGCCCAGTGGCACGAGAACGGCCGCCCGGTGGCAACCGCATGGCGGGCGGCCGGACGACCGACGGCCGCGTGACCCGCGGCCCATCGCACACAGGCGGCGCCGCCGCCTGTGAGAGGGACGGGAATGGAACCGACCGAGAGCGCCGCCCCGGCACCCCGGCCGTACGGCCGAGGGGCCCTCACGGGCCTCACGTCCCGGCTGCCCGCAGCCGTGGTCGCCATCGCCGCCGTCGTGCTCGTCGTCGGCGTCCAGCAGGCCCTGAGCGCCGGCCACGGACTCTTCCCCGGCGGCGCCGCCGGCTGGTCCCTCGCCGTCCTCACCGGGCTCATCGTCGGCCACCTGGTCGCCCTCGGCCGCGACCGCTGGTGGGGCGGCACCGGCTCCGGCGCCGCCCTCACCCTCGCCGTCCTCCTGCTGTACGGCTGGGTGCCCGCCGGACTCGTCTCGCTGAGCGTCGTCGCCCTCGTCGGCGCCGCCCGCCGGCACCGCTGGCGCCAGGGCCTGCTGCACGGCGCCGCCGACACCCTCGGCGTCGCCTCCGCCGCCCTCGTGCTCGCCGTCTTCGGAGACGTACCGACCGTCGAGGCGCCCTGGCAGCCCCTCGACTGGACCATCGGCGACATCCCGGAAATCGCCCTCGCCGCCGGCACCTACCTCGCGGTGACCCGGCTCCTCCTGTGGTACACGCTCGCCCCCCAGAACCGCGGGCTGCCCACCATCGCCCGCACCGCCCTCATGCGGCAGGGCCTCGTCGCCGTCGCCCTGCTCGGCATCGCCCCGCTGATCTGCGCCGTCGCCGCCACGCGGCCCGTCCTCCTGCCGCTCTTCGCGATCCCCCTCATCGCCCTCGACTCCACCCTCTGGATCGCCCGCGCCCGCGCCGAGGAACAGCTCCGCGACCCCCTCACCGGGCTCCCCAACCGCCAGTGGCTCCTGGAGCGCGCCTGGACCGCCCTGGAGGAGGCCGAGGGAGAAGGCGTCCGCGCCGCCCTCGTCCTCATCGACCTCGACCGCTTCCGCTCGGTCAACGACACCCTCGGGCACCTCGCGGGCGACCGGCTCCTCCTCCAGATCGCCGAGCGGCTCCGCCTCGCCCTGCCCCGCGGCGCCGAGGCCGCCCGCCTCGGCGGCGACGAGTTCGCCGTCCTGCTGCCCACCACCGACTCCACCACCAGCGCCCAGCGCGTCGCCCGCCACCTCGTCGCCGAGCTCTCCTCCCCGCTCGACCTCGACGGGCTCACCCTCGTCCTGGAGGCCAGCGCCGGCGTCGCCGTCTTCCCCGACCACGCCCTCGACGCCGAGGGACTGCTGCGCCGCGCCGACGTCGCCATGTACCAGGCGAAGCGCGACCGCACCGGCGTCGAGGTCTACGAGTCCAAGCGCGACTCCAACACGCCCGACCGGCTCGGACTCCTCGGCGACCTGCGCCGCGCCCTCGACGCCGGCGAGGTCGAGCTCCACTACCAGCCGAAGGTCCGCTTCGACGGCCAGGTCGCCGGCCTCGAAGCGCTCGTCCGCTGGGTCCACCCGGAGCGAGGGAAGGTTCCTCCGGACGAGTTCATCGCCATCGCCGAGACCTCCGGGCTCATGCCCCACCTCACCGAGTACGTCCTGGAGACCGCCCTCGCCCAGGTCGCCCGCTGGCGCTCCCAGGGGCTCAACGTCCCCGTCGCCGTCAACGTGTCCCCGCGCGACGTCCACACCCCCGGCTTCGCCGGAGCCGTCGCCGCCCGCCTCGCCCGCCACGGCGTCCCGGCCGGCGCGCTCCAGCTGGAGATAACGGAGCACGTCCTCCTCGAAGACCCCCAGCGGGCCGCCGACACGCTCAACGGCCTCACCGGCCACGGCGTGAAGATGTCCCTCGACGACTTCGGCACCGGCTACTCCTCGCTCGTCCACCTGCGCCGGCTGCCCGTCAGCGAACTGAAGATCGACCGCTCCTTCGTCGCCCGCCTCGCCGTCGACACCGAGGACGCCGAGATCGTCCGCTGCACCCTCGACCTCGCCCACTCCCTCGGCCTCCTCGTCGTCGCCGAGGGCGTCGAGGACGACGAGACCTGGGAGCGCCTGCGCGACCTGGGCTGCGACGCCGTCCAGGGCTGGCTGGTCGCCGCCGCGATGCCGCCGGCCGAGGCCACCGCCTGGCTCCTGGCCCGCGGCGAGCACGGCTGGCGCCGCCCCGCCGACCTCGCGGCGGAGCTCGCCGCCGCGGCCACCGCCGGGACCGCCGCCGAGGCCGACCTCGACCACCCCTCGGGCCACCCCGTGCCGTAGGGCCCGTCCCGGGCCCTGTCCAGGGCACCCGGCCGGGGCAAACCGTTTCACGGGCAGGGGCGACGGGCCCCTAGGATGGACCGACACCATCTAGCTCACCCGTGAGGAACCGCATGCCTGGCATCACGCGCGAGGAGGTCGCCCACCTCGCACGGCTGGCGCGTCTGGAGCTGCGGAGCGAAGAACTCGACCACTTCGCCGGTCAGCTCGACGACATCATCGGCGCGGTCGCCCGCGTCGCCGAGGTCGCCGACCAAGACGTACCGCCGACCTCCCACCCGCTGCCGCTGACCAATGTCATGCGCGCGGACGAGGTCCGTCCGTCGCTCACCCCCGAGCAGGCGCTCTCCGGCGCCCCGGCCCAGGAGCAGCAGCGTTTCAAGGTGCCGCAGATCCTGGGGGAGGACTAAGAAGCCATGACGGACAACATCATCATCAAGCTCACGGCCGCCGAGATCGCCGGGAAGATCGCCTCCGGCGAGCTCACGGCCGTCGAGGTCACCGAGGCCCACCTCGCCCGCATCGACGCCGTCGACGAGAAGGTCCACGCCTTCCTGCACGTCGACCGCGAGGGCGCCCTCGCGCAGGCCCGCGCCGTCGACGAGAAGCGCGCCCGCGGCGAGAAGCTCGGCCCGCTGGCCGGCGTCCCGCTCGCCCTCAAGGACATCTTCACCACGGTCGGCATCCCGACGACCGTCGGCTCGAAGATGCTGGAGGGCTGGATCCCGCCGTACGACGCGACCCTGGTCAAGAACCTCAAGGCCGCCGACGTCGTCATCCTCGGCAAGACGAACATGGACGAGTTCGCGATGGGCTCCTCCACGGAGAACAGCGCGTACGGCCCGACGGGCAACCCCTGGGACCTCACCCGGATCCCCGGCGGCTCCGGCGGCGGCTCCTCGGCCGCCCTCGCCGCGTACGAGGCCCCGCTCGCCATCGGCACGGACACCGGCGGCTCGATCCGCCAGCCCGCCGCCGTCACCGGCACCGTCGGCGTCAAGCCGACCTACGGCGGCGTCTCCCGCTACGGCATGGTGGCCTTCTCCTCCTCCCTCGACCAGGGCGGCCCCTGCGCCCGTACGGTCCTGGACGCGGCCCTCCTGCACGAGGCGATCGCCGGCCACGACCCGCTCGACTCGACCTCCATCGACGCCCCGGTCCCGCCGGTCGTCGAGGCCGCCCGCAACGGCTCGGTCGCCGGCATGCGCGTCGGCGTCGTCAAGCAGTTCCGCGGCGAGGGCTACCAGGCCGGCGTCGTGCAGCGCTTCGACGAGTCCGTCGAGCTGCTGAAGTCGCTGGGCGCCGAGATCGTCGAGCTGGACTGCCCGACCTTCGACCTCGCCCTGTCGGCGTACTACCTGATCGCGCCGTCCGAGTGCTCCTCGAACCTGGCCCGCTTCGACGCCATGCGCTACGGCCTCCGGGTCGGCGACGACGGCACGCGGTCCGCCGAGGACGTCACCGCCCTCACCCGTGAGGCCGGCTTCGGCGACGAGGTCAAGCGCCGCATCATCCTCGGCACGTACGCGCTCAGCTCCGGCTACTACGACGCGTACTACGGCAGCGCCCAGAAGGTCCGCACGCTCATCACCCGTGAGTTCGAGGCCGCCTTCGAGCAGGTCGACGTCATCGTCTCGCCGACCACGCCGACCACCGCCTTCCCGATCGGCGAGCGCGCCGACGACCCGATGGCGATGTACCTCGCGGACCTCTGCACCATCCCGACCAACCTGGCCGGCAACGCCGCCATGTCGCTGCCCTGCGGCCTGGCGCCCGAGGACGGTCTCCCGGTCGGTCTGCAGATCATCGCCCCGGCGATGAAGGACGACCGTCTGTACAAGGTCGGCGCCGCCGTCGAGGCCGCTTTCGTGGAAAAGTGGGGGCATCCGCTGCTTGAGGAGGCTCCGTCGCTGTGAGTACGAGTACGAGCACCAGCACCAGTGCGCTGCAGAAGGCCAAGGGTTTCAAGAAGTCCAAGGCCGGCACGTACCTGTCCATCGGCACCACCGCTTTCGGCCTGCTCGGCGTCGTCAAGCGCGGCCGTGCGGCCCGCAGTGAGCACGACACGCTCAAGCTGCTCGACGCCGTCGTGTCCGCCGCCGCCATCGCCACCGGCGTCGCTCTCCTCGTGCGCGAGCTCAAGCGCATCGGTGACGACGACGTCCTGTTCGGCTGAGCCCGAAGGCATCAGAGGGAATTCTCACCGTGACTGTCACTGAACTGCTGTCGTACGACGCGGCCCTCGCGGCGTTCGACCCCGTCATGGGCCTCGAGGTCCATGTCGAGCTGGGCACCAAGACGAAGATGTTCTGCGGCTGCTCCACCGAGCTGGGCGCGGACGCGAACTCGCAGACCTGCCCGACCTGCCTCGGCCTGCCCGGCTCGCTGCCGGTCGTCAACGCGATCGGCGTCGAGTCCGCCATCAAGATCGGTCTCGCGCTGAACTGCGAGATCGCCGAGTGGTGCCGCTTCGCCCGGAAGAACTACTTCTATCCGGACATGCCGAAGAACTTCCAGACCTCCCAGTACGACGAGCCGATCGCCTTCAACGGCTACCTGGACGTCCAGCTGGAGGACGGCGAGATCTTCCGCGTGGAGATCGAGCGCGCCCACATGGAGGAGGACACCGGCAAGTCCACCCACATCGGTGGCGCGACCGGCCGCATCCACGGCGCCTCGCACTCGCTGCTCGACTACAACCGCGCCGGCATCCCGCTCATCGAGATCGTCACCAAGCCGATCGAGGGCGCGGGCGAGCGGGCCCCCGAGGTCGCCAAGGCGTACGTCGCCGAGCTGCGCGAGCTGATCCGCGCCCTGGGCGTCTCCGAGGCGCGCATGGACAAGGGCCAGATGCGCTGCGACGTGAACCTGTCGCTGCGCCCGAACGGCACCAAGACCTTCGGCACCCGCTCGGAGACGAAGAACGTCAACTCGCTCCGCTCCGTGGAGCGCGCGGCGCGCTTCGAGATCCAGCGCCACGCGGCCGTGCTCACCGCCGGTGGCACGATCGTGCAGGAGACCCGTCACTTCCACGAGGACGACGGCTCCACCACCTCCGGCCGCATCAAGGACAACGCCGAGGACTACCGGTACTTCCCGGAGCCCGACCTCGTCCCCGTCGCCCCGGCCCGCGAGTGGGTCGAGGAGCTCCGCAAGGGCCTCCCCGAGCTGCCCCGCCTGCGCCGCAACCGTCTCCGCGAGGAGTGGGGCGTCTCCGAGCTGGAGATGCAGTCCATCCTCAACGCGGGCGCGGTCGACTCGATCGTCGCCACGATCGAGGCGGGTGCCGACGCGGCCTCGGCCCGCAAGTGGTGGATGGGCGAGCTCGCCCGTAACGCCAACGAGCAGGGCGTCTCCCTGGAGGAGCTGGCCATCACCCCGGCCGACGTGGCCCGGGTCTCGGCCCTGGTCGCCTCCGGCGACCTGAACGACAAGCTGGCCCGCCAGGTCATCGAGGGCGTCCTCGGCGGCGAGGGCACCCCGGACGAGGTCGTCGAGAAGCGCGGCCTCAAGGTCGTCTCCGACGACGGCGCGCTCGGCACGGCCGTCGACGAGGCCATCGCGGGCAACGCGGGCATCGCCGACAAGATCCGCGGCGGCAAGGTCGCCGCGGTCGGCGCCCTGGTCGGCGCGGTCATGAAGGCCACCCGCGGCCAGGCCGACGCGGCGAAGGTCAAGGACCTGATCCTGGAGAAGCTGGGCGTCAGCGAGGGCTGATCCCGGTCTCGTACGGAGTTCTCGTACGGATTTCTCGTACGGCTCAAGGGGGCGGCCCCGCACCGGAGTTCCGGTGCGGGGCCGCCTTTCGCGCGGGTGGGATCAGAAGCAGCGGACCGAGGTCGTCGGCCTGACCTGCAGGGAGCTGGACTCGTCGCGCTGGCCTACGCCGTTGCCGTCGTAGTAGTCGTCCGACAGCTGGTCGTGGGTCACGTAACTGCCCGGGTTCACACAGAAGTTGAAGTTCTGGTAGCCGGGGTCCCTGAAGTAGTGGCTCTCGTAGCCGCCGGTGCTGGAGTTGCTGGCCGACCACGAGTTGTCGTTCACCACGGCCCCGCTGGGGTAGAACGCGTCGTCCCTGAAGTCGGCGTCGCTGTTGAAGAAGTTGTGCGCGGAGGTCCCGATGCTGCCCTCGAAGACGCAGTGGTAGCCCGAGGGGCAGTTGGGGCCGGCCGACGCGGACGAGGCGGTCGCGATGCCGCCGCCCACGAGGAGCGCGGTCGCGCCGACGAGGACCGCGGCCTTCCGCCGGAGGCCGGACTTCGGGTGGGTCGTGGACATGGTTGATCTCCCTCTTGTGTCTGGGGAACATCCGCTCCTGGGACCAGCAGCGGAAACCTTTGATGGGGGGGGCGCTCAGCCCCGGGTACCGAGCACCTCGCCGGCCGCCTTCTCCTGCCGGTCGGAGAGCTTCTTCCAGTCCCGGCCGATGTCGGGGTGCCCGTCCAGCCACCGCTGCTGCACGGCGGCCAGTCGCTCGTACGCGGTGGTCAAGTACTTCGTCTCCGCCTTGCAGTGCAGATCCGCGGCGGCGACGGGACCGGTCCGCCGCTCCTCCGCCGAGCGCAGCGAGCGCTGCACCTGCACGGGGTCCTGGGCCTTGACCTTGGCCCGCTCCATGCACTCCCGCCAGCGCGTGGTCACCGCACGGAACGCGACGTCCTTCTCCACGTCCGCCCGGGCGTCCTCCTCCGCCTCGAAGAGCAGGATCCGCACCTGGAGCCAGCGGATCCGCCCGTCGCCGAGTATGCGTGTCTCCGCCTCGGCGAGACAGCCGTCGCCCGGGCGGGAGACGCTCAGCCGCTCACCCCT
The DNA here is from genome assembly GCF_042264145.1 of Streptomyces sp. NPDC056144. NCBI lineage: Bacteria > Bacillati > Actinomycetota > Actinomycetes > Kitasatosporales > Streptomycetaceae > Streptomyces > Streptomyces sp. NPDC056144. The sequence goes on from NZ_JBHJVF010000003.1 coordinate 502,105, forward strand.
GACGGTGACCCGCTTGGCCTCGTCACCGAAGAGCGCCCGCGCGTACGCGTCGGTGCTCTCCGGGCTGCCGGGCTCGGGCGGCGTCTCGGGGGAGGCCGTGGGGGCGGCGGTGGGCGGAGTCGTGGACTCCAGGCCGAAGGGCTTCGGGTGCTCGCCGGTGCCGGCCGGGCTCGTGGGCGGGGGAGCGGGGGCGTACCTGTATCCGCGCGCCGCCATGCAGGCGATGGCGACCTTCCGCTGTGCCTGGGCGTCGCGCAGATGCGGGGTGAGGAGCAGGGCGGTGACGGGGGGCAGTTCGTGCGGTGCGGCGAGCCCGGCCGTGTCCGGGGCCTTCGACGGGGCCTTCGACGGGGCCTTCGACGGGGCCTTCGCCGGGGCGACGGCGGCGGTCGGCTTCTCGGCCGTACCGGAGCATCCGGCGCTCACGACGAGGGCCGCGCCGACGGCCAGAGCCCGTAAGGAGCGCCTCCTCGGCCGGGACTGGGGCATTTTTCGATCCACCGTCCTGTTGGGGATTCGTGCTGATCGGCACCGGACGGCTCAGAGTCTGCAGGGACGGGGGGAGCACGGTGAACATGTGTGCGCTGGAGCGTAATTTCCCAGGTGGGAGGGGCTGAGATGCTGCGCATTCACTTCACGGGGGAAGATCTCGCACGCATCCGGATCGCGAACGAGCCGGACCCGATGTGGGAGATGCTGCTCAGCCTGCACCGGCTGCAGAGGAAGGACGCGGGCGTCGTCCTGCAGCCGTGGCTGCGGGAGTCGCTGACGCGGATTCCCCCGACCACCAGGCTGTTGACGGCGCTCGTGCCTCCCGTCGGCATCGCTCCGGACTTCCTGACGCCCCCGGTCGGCGGGGGCCTCGCCGCCCAGGTGGAGGCGTTACGGTCCACCCCCCGACATCGGCTGCTGCGCGATCTCACGGGGTTCGCCCGGCAGGGCGTGTCGCGGCGGCCGCCGACGTGGCTCCGGGAGCTGGCGGAGGGGGAGTCCGAGGGGATCGGCCGCGTCGCGGACGCGGCGCACGCCTACGTCGACGCGGTGCTCGGCCCGTTCTGGGAGCGCATCCGCGCGCAGGTGAACCGTGACCGGGCGCGCCGCTCCACCCTCCTCGCGGAGGGTGGCTGGGACGCGGTCCTCAGCACGCTCCACCCGTCCGTGCGGTGGGACTATCCGGTGCTCCAGGTGGACGGCCAGGGTGACCGCGATCTCCACCTGGAGGGACGGGGGCTGCGGCTCCAGCCGGCGTTCTTCCGCCGCTGCGGGCCGCTCACGCTCGGCGACCCGACGCTGCCCCCGGTCCTCGTGCACCCGATCGAGCGTGACATCCACTGGGCGACCCCGGGCGCGGGTCCGGCGGACGGGCGGGCGCTCGCGGCGCTGATCGGCCCGACCCGGGCCACGCTGCTGTCCGCGCTGGCCGACGGCGCGGCCAACACGGGTGAGCTCGCCCGCCTCGCAGGTACGACGGCGCCCAACGCCAGCCGGCACCTCACGGCCCTGCGGGAGGCGGCGCTGGTCTCCAGCCTGCGCCACCGCAACGCGACGCTCCACACGGTCACCGACCTGGGTCTGGCCCTCCTGGAGGGCGGAAACCCGCGTATCCCGCTCTAGGACCCGACCTGGCGGGACCTACGACCCCACTCCGCCGCCCCCACCTGTGAGGATCGCCACGAAACGGACAAACGATCACGTTTGGCTGTAACAGTGGGCCGAGTATCGACCCAGTCGCAGGGAGAACGTCCTTTGGCAGCCATCGCCCGATGGTGCGTCCGGCACCGTCTCGTCGTCGTTCTCCTCTGGCTGCTCGCCCTCGGCGGCGCCGGGACGGGCGCGATCCTCGCCGGTAACGCGTACTCCAACGACTACGAGGTCCCCGGCACCGAGTCCGGCCGGGCCACCGCCCTGCTCGAACGGGGCTTCCACGGCCTCGGCGGCGACACCGACACCATCGTCTGGCACACCGGCCAGGGGAGCGTGCGCGCCGACTCCGTGCAGCAGCGCGCGACCGCGATGCTCGACGAGGTCGCGAAGCTCCCCGGCATCGCCGCCGTCAGCTCCCCGTACGGGGAGGCCGGCGCCGGCCAGGTCAGCGAGGACGGCCGCACCGCCTACGCCACCGTCACCTTCGACGCGCAGGCCGACGACATACCCAAGGCCCAGGCCAAGGCCCTCGTGGACACCGCGAAGGCCGCCGCGGACGAGGACCTCCAGGTCGAGCTGGGCGGCACCGCCGTCGCCCTCACCGAAGCCCCCGAGGGCCACATCGCCGAGGCCGTCGGCGTCGCCGTCGCGGCCGTCGTCCTCTTCCTCGCCTTCGGCTCGCTCGCCGCCTCCGCGCTCCCCATCGCGACCGCGCTCGTCAGCGTCGGCATCGCGTACTCCGGGATCGTGCTCCTCGGCCACGTCATGACCGTCGCCGACTTCGCCCCCATGCTCGGCATGCTCGTCGGCCTCGGCGTCGGCATCGACTACGCGCTCTTCATCGTCACCCGGCACCGCAAGGGCCTCAAACGCGGCCTCTCCGTCCCCGAGGCCGCCGAGACCGCCGTCGCCACCACCGGCCGCGCTGTCGTCTTCGCCGGAGCGACGGTCTGCATCGCCCTCCTCGGCATGCTGATCCTGCGGCTCAGCTTCCTCAACGGCGTCGCCATAGCCGCCTCCCTCACCGTGGTCCTCACGGTCGCCGCCTCCGTGACCCTGCTGCCCGCGCTGCTCTCCCTCATCGGGATGCGGGCGCTCTCCCGCCGCGAGCGCCGGGTCCTCGCCGAGCGCGGCCCGCAGCCCGAGCTCCCCACCGGCTTCGCCGCCCGCTGGTCCGCCTTCGTCGAACGCCACCCGAAGCTCCTCGGCGGTCTCGCCGTCCTCGTCATGGCCGCCCTCGCGCTGCCCACCCTCTCGCTCCACCTCGGCACCTCCGACCAGGGCAACAACCCGGCCACCGCCACCACCCGGCAGGCCTACGACCTGCTGGCCGACGGCTTCGGCCCCGGCGTCAACGGCCCCCTGACCCTCGTCGCCGGGCTCGACGGCGCCGACGACCGCGTGGCCCTCGACCAGCTGCCGGCCGCGCTCGCCGCCACCAGGGGCGTCGCCGCCGTCTCCCCGGTCACGTACAACAGCTCCGGCGACACGGCCGTCCTCACCGTCGTCCCCGACTCCTCGCCCCAGTCCAAGGCGACCAGCGACCTCGTCGACCGGCTCCGCACCGACGTGATCCCGAAGGCCGAGGCCGGTACCTCCCTCGACGTGGCCGTGGGCGGCGTCACCGCCTCGTACGACGACTTCGCCTCGATCATCGTCGGCAAGCTGCCGCTCTTCGTCGGCGCCGTCATCGCGCTGGGCTGCCTGCTGCTCCTGCTCGCCTTCCGGTCGATCGGCATCCCGCTCAAGGCCGCCGCCATGAACGTCGCCGCCGTCGCCTCCGCCTTCGGCATCGTCGTGGCGATCTTCCAGTGGGGCTGGGGGAGCGAGCTCCTCGGCCTCGGCAGCGCCGGACCGATCGAGCCCTTCCTCCCGGTGATCATGGTCTCCGTCCTCTTCGGACTCTCCATGGACTACCAGGTCTTCCTGGTCAGCCGAATGTACGAGGAGTGGCTGGAGACCGGCGACAACCGGCGTGCGGTCCGGGTCGGCCTCGCGGAGACCAGCCGCGTGATCAACTCCGCCGCCGTGATCATGATCTCGGTCTTCCTCGCCTTCGTCCTCTCCGGCGACCGGGTCATCGCGATGTTCGGCATCGCCCTCGCCGCCGCCGTCGCCCTCGACGCCTTCGTCCTGCGCACCCTGCTCGTCCCCGCCCTGATGCACATGCTCGGCGGCGCGAACTGGTGGCTCCCGAAGTGGCTCGACCGGATCCTGCCCCGCATCAGCATCGAACCCCCGGAGTGCCGGGAGGCCGCCGACGCCCGTGCGAAGATCCCAGGACAACGAGTGACGGTTTCGACCGCGGAGGAGAACGACGATGTTCGCGATATCGCTGGGTGACGACGGCGCCGAGCTGCGGCCCCTCGAACCCTGGCAGGCCGAGGAGTTCCTCGCCCACATGGACCGGGGCCGGGAGTACGTCGGCGAGCACATCGCCCTCCCCGACTTCGTCGCGGACCTCGACTCCGCCCGCTCCTTCCTCCGCTCGTACGCCGAGAAGGCGGCCGACGACGCCGGCCGGATCTACGGCATCTGGACCGACGGCACGCTCGTCGGCGGCGTCCTCTTCCGGACGATGGACGTGCGGTACGGCGTCGCCGAGGCCGGCTGCTGGCTGGAGCCCTCCGCGGCGGGCAAGGGGCTCATCACCCGGGCCTGCCGGGTCATCATCGACTGGGCGATCGAGGAGCGCGGCATCCACCGCGTCGAGTGGCACGCCTCCTCCAAGAACGAGGGCAGCATCGCCGTCGCCCGCCGCCTGGGCATGACCCGGGACGGCGTCCTGCGCGAGAACTACCCGCACCGGGGTGTCCGTACCGACACCGAGGTCTGGGCCGTACTGGCCCCGGAGTGGCGCGCGGCGAAGGCGGAGCGGGCGACCGCGTCTTAAGGCCCTTCTCATGTCGGCGCCCTAGCGTGCGCCGCATGGACATCACGAAGACCGAAGAGAAGCCCGAAGAGAAGCTCGACGAGCAGCCCGAAGAGAAGTTCGACGAGCAGGAGGGCACGGAGCTCGACGAGGGCGCCGACACCGAGGGCGTCGACACCGAGGACGAGGCCCTCGACGATCTCGACGAGCTCGACGCCGACCCCGCCCCCGCGGGGTCCGGCCTCGGCGTCGCCGGTGCCGCCGTCGTCTCCGGTGCCCTCGGCGCCGTCGCCCTCACCGGCACCTGGGCCGGAAAGGTCGTCGCCGAGCGCGAGACGCTCATCGGCCAGATCAACACCTCCCAGACCGGCAGCCCCGCCCAGCAGATCTCCGAGATCTACGGCGACGCCTGGCACAGCACCGCGCTCGTCAACGGCGTCTTCGCCCTCGCCGCGCTGGTCACCGCCGTCCTGGTCCTCGTCCTGGCCCGCCCCGAGCGCCCCGTCTGGGTCCGCGCGGTCGCGCTCGCCGGTGCCGTCCTGGGCGGTCTGGGGCTGCTCCTGTCGGTGGGTACCTACTTCGACCTGTTCCTGAGCCTGCCCACGACCGGTTCCTGAGCCTGCCCACGACCGGTTCCTGACCGGTCCCGACCGGATCCCGAGACGGCCTAAGGCATCCCCGAGGCCCGTCTAAGGCCCCCCGTACCCCGAACATGCGGCACTCGCCCGATGTGACGGCACCCCCTGGCGGACGACAGTAGAGGCATCGCAAGGAGCGATACCGACACCGGAAGAAACGCCAGGGAGAACACCATGTTCGAGTACGAGCTGCACCGCATGAACCACGCCCAGCTGGTCCGCGAGGCCGCCGCCCAGCGCCTGTCGCACGAGGCCGCCGAGACCACCGGGGCCGGCCGGGGCCGCGGCCTCTTCGGCCGCCGGCACGGGAGCCATGGCACGGAGGGGCGGGTGAGCGGCACCGACCGCGACCGCTTCGCCCGGGCCGCGTGACCCCATATGAAGGACAACGCGGTCGGTTGTGCGATGCTCGGCGCCGTGGAGACCAGGTCAGTCAGTCCCGTCTTCGTCGGCAGGGCCGGCGAACTCACCGCCCTCACCGAGGCGCTCTCCCGCGCGACCGCGGGAGAGCCCCAGGCCCTGCTCGTCGGCGGTGAGGCCGGCGTCGGCAAGACCCGGCTCATCGAGGAGTTCCTCGACACGGCCTGCGAGCGGGACGCCGTCGTCGCCCTCGGCGGCTGCGTCGAACTGGGCGCCGACGGTCTCCCCTTCGCCCCCTTCGCCACCGCCCTCCGCGGGCTCCACCGCAGGCTCCCCGAGGAGCTGACCGCCGCCGCCGACGGCCAGGAGAGCGAACTCGCCCGCCTCCTGCCCGAGCTGGGAGACCCCGGAGGCCACGACTCCGGCACCGACGAGGACTCCACCGCGCGCCTCTTCGAACTGACCGTACGGCTCCTGGAGCGGCTCGCCGCCGACCGGACGATCGTGCTGGTCCTGGAGGACCTGCACTGGGCCGACGCCTCGACCCGCCACCTCTTCACGTACCTCCTGCGCACCCTGCGGCGCGGCCGGATCGTGGTCGTCGCCAGCTACCGCGCCGACGACATCCACCGCCGCCACCCGCTGCGCCCCCTCCTCGCCGAACTCGACCGGCTCCGCACCATCCGCCGCATCGAGCTCTCCCGCTTCACCCGCACCGAGGTCCACCGGCAGCTCACCGGCATCCTCGCCGCCGAACCCGACCCCGCCCTCGTCGAGGAGGTCTTCGCCCGCTCCGACGGCAACGCCTTCTTCGTCGAGGAGCTCGTCGTCTCCCACGAGGCCGGCTGCGCCGTCGGCCAGCTCAGCGACTCCCTGCGCGACCTCCTTCTCGTCCGGGTCGAGACGCTCCCCGAAGACGCCCAGCGGGTCGCCCGGATCGTCGCCGAGGGCGGCTCCACCGTCGAGTACGGACTCCTCGCCGCCGTCGCCCGCCTCACCGAGGACGAGCTCATCGAGGCCCTGCGGGCCGCAGTCGGCGCCAACATCCTGCTCGCCGTCCCCGACGGCGACGGCTACCGCTTCCGCCACTCCCTCGTCCGCGAGGCCGTCAGCGACGACCTGCTCCCCGGCGAGCGCTCCCGCCTCAACCGCCGTTACGCCGAGGCCCTGGAGGCCGACCCCACGCTCGTACGGGCCGACGAGCGGGCCACCCGCGTCGCCACGTACTGGTACCACGCGCACGACCCGGCCAAGGCCCTGCCCGCCGTCCTGCGCGCCTCCGTCGCCACCCGCAAGCGCCACGCGTACGCCGAGCAGCTCCGACTCCTGGAACGGGCCATGGAGCTCTGGGACAAGGCCCCCGAGGAGATCCGCCGCGACCTGCGGCCCATGGACTACGCCGAGGCCTACCCGCCCTGCGGCTGCGACCCCGAGACCACCCCCCTCAGCTATCTCGACCTGCTCGCCGAGGCCGCCGTCGCCGCCCGGCTGAGCGGCGAACGCGAACGCGCCCTGAAGATCGGCAAGATGGCCCTCAGGCTCCTCGACGCCGAGGACGTGGGCGACCCCCTGCGCGCCGCCTGGTTCTGGACCGAGAAGGCCCGCCTCCAGTCCAACCTGGGCCGCGGCGACGGCTCGGAGGAGATCGCCCGCGCCCAGGAGCTCGTCAAGGGCCTCCCGCCGTCCGCCGTCCACGCCGTCGTCCTCGTCGGCGCCGCCGGCTGGGGCATGCTCCGCAACCCCGGCCCCGAGGCCCTCGCCGCCGCCGAACGTGCCGTCGAGTACGCCCGGTTGGTCAAGGCCGAGTCGATCGAGCTCAACGCCCGCCTCACCCTCGGCACGATCATGACCGCCGCCGGGGACGTCGAGGGCGGCCTCGCCGAGATGCACGCGGTACGGGAACGGACCACGGCCATCGGCCAGTACGGCGAGGCCTCCCGCGCCCACATCAACATCTCCTCCTCCCTGGAGTCCCTCGGCCGCTCCGCCGAGGCCGTCGAGGTCGCCGACTCCGGCATCCGGCTCGCCCGCACGTACGGACTGGTCGACAGCGTCGGCTGGGTCGAGGCCAACCGCGCCGAGTCCCTCGTCTCCCTCGGCCGCTGGGACGAGGCCCGGGAGGCCGCCGAACGGCTCCGGTCCTCCGCGACCAGCACCAAGCCCCTCGGCTCGGCCCACCTCCGCCTCGCCCAGATAGCCGCCGCCCGGGGCGAGACCGACGCGGCCGCCGCCCACCTCGCCGACGCCCGCGTCGCCTACGGCGCCCAGGACCCGATCCCGCAGTACACGCTGCCGATGGCCCAGGTCGCCGTCGCCGTGGCCGCCGCCGAGGGACGCGTCCTCGACGTACGGGCGGAACTCGCCGCCGCCGCGGAGGCCGGGTTCCCGCCCGGCACCCACCGCTACGGCTGGCCGCTCGTCCTCACCGCCGCCGTTGCCGAGGCCGACAGCCGGGGCCTGCCCGCCGCCGACGAGGGCCGCGCCGACGCGCTCGCCCTGATCCGCCGCTGCGTACGGTCCCTGGCGACCCCGGCGCCCGTCTGGGCCGCCCACTCCCAGCAGGTCTCCGAGGAACTGGCCCGCGCCGAGGGCCGGGACTCCGCCGCCCGCTGGACGGAGGTCGTCGCCGCCTACGAGCCCCTCGACCGCCCGGCCGACCTGGCCAGGGCCCGCCACCGCCTGGCCGACGCCCTGCTCGTCGAGGGCGGCCACCGGGAGGAGGCCGCGGCCCTGCTGCGCGAGGCCCGGGCCACCGCCGTCGGGCTCGGCTCCCGCGCGCTCCGGGAGGACGTCGAACTCCTCGCCGCCCGCGCCCGGCTCTCCCTGGTCCCCGAGAAGCAGGCGCCGGCGGAGGCGGGCGAGGACACCTTCGGCCTGACCCCGCGCGAACAGGGCGTCCTCCGCCTGGTCGCGGCCGGCCGCACCAACCGTCAGATCGCCGAGGAGCTCTTCATCTCACCGAAGACGGCGAGCGTCCACGTCTCCAACATCCTGGCCAAGCTCGGCGTCTCCGGCCGGGGCGAGGCCGCCGCCCTGGCCCACCGCCTCCACCTCCTGGACGCCGACACCGTCCTCTGAGCCGACCCCGCCGGCCGCACCCCCGCCCGGCGCCGTCGCCGGAGCGGGGAGCCGTATCGTGACGCGCCCCGAGAGCAGGTCTATCGGGCCGCGCGACGGGTCGGCGTCGCCCGGGTCCTCCCTGGTCAGAGCCTGTCTGCGGAGCTCCTCCTCGGTGTGTCTGCGACCGGGCGCGAAGAACTCCTCCAGTCCGCCGAACACGTCGGTCACCGCCTTTCCGTGTCAGTGCACCTCCAGCCGGAGGATCCTGTCGTCCCCGGCCTCGGGCGTCCCCCGCTGGTCGGTCTCGCTGGTCACCAGCCACAGCCGGCCGTCGCCCCCGGCGAGAACCGTCCGCAGCCGTCCGTACGCACCTCTCAGGAACGCCTCGGGCTCTCCGGACCGTTCCGTTCCGGAGAGAGCGATGCGCCACAGTCTCTGGCCCCGCAGCCCGGCCATCCAGATCGCGCCCCGCGCGTACGCGATGCCGCTGGGGGAGGCCTCCGAGGTCTTCCACTGGGCCACCGGGTCCACGAACCCGTCCCGTCCCGCCCTGCCCTCGACCGTCGGCCAGCCGTAGTTCCGCCCGGGCCGGACCAGGTTCAGCTCGTCCCAGGTGTCCTGCCCGAACTCGGCCGCCCAGAGCCGCCCCGCGTCGTCCCAGGTGATCCCCTGGACGTTGCGGTGCCCGTACGAATAGACCACCGAGCCGGGGAAGGGGTTGCCGGGAGCCGGACGGCCCTCCGGCGTCATCCGCAGGATCTTCCCGCCCAGCGAGGACCTGTCCTGGGCCAGCCCCGTCTGTCCGGTCTCGCCCGTCCCCGCGTACAGCATCCCGTCGGGCCCGAACGCGATCCGTCCGCCGTTGTGCACGAAGCCCTTCGGGATGCCGGTGAGCACCGGCTCCGGTGCCCCGAGCCGGTCGCCCTCCCCGCCCCCGTACCGCATCCGCACGATCCGGTTGTCGGACGCGGCCGTCAGGTACGCGTACACCCAGTCGTCCTTCACGGCGAGCCCGAGGAGACCGCCCTCGCCGCCCGGGACCACGCCCGGCACCTCGCCGAGCGAGGTCTTCGCGCCGCTGCTGCCGTCGACCCGGGTGATCGTCCGCTCGTCCCGCGAGGAGACGAGCAGAGCGCCGTCGGCCAGTTTCGCGAGGCCCCAGGGCGAGACCAGGCCCTCGGTGAGCGCGCCCGCCACGGTGACCCGCCCGTCGCGCGTGGTGGCCGGTGCCGGGGCAGGGGTCGAGGCGGCGGTCGAGGCGGGCGCCGTCGCCGGGGCCGTACGGGAAGGCGCACCGCCTCCGCCGCCACCCCCCGACGAACAGCCCGCCACGAGCAGCAGCGCGGCGGCGCCCCACAGGGCCTTCAGCACAGCAGGACGGCTCATGGTCCGTTCCCCTTCGACGAGTTCGAGCGGCTTCCCCACCTTTGATACACCGCCCGACCCGCTCCCGGCGGGCTTCGCGAGGGATCCCGGGGAGATGCCCGGGAGATCCCCGGGAGACCCTCCGGGCGCTCCTCGAACAGATCACTGAGTGCCCGTCAGGGAGGCCCCCGGTGATCCCCCCGAGGCCCAGGGGCACGTCAGTCCCAGGACCCCCGGGGCGCCGGAAGTGCCGCGATCTCCGCCAGGTCCGCCGCCGTGAGCAGCACGTCCGCCGCCCGCGCGTTCTCCACGACCCACCGCTCCCGCTTCGCGCCCGGCACCGGCACGACGTGCGGCCCCTGGGCCAGCGCCCACGCCAGCGCGACCTGGGCCGGGGTGACCTCGGCCCCGTGCCGGGCCGCGACCCGCCGCAGGCCCGCCACCAGCGGCTGGTTCGCCGCCATCATCTCGGCCGTGAAGCGGGGGTGCCGCGCCCGCGGGTCGTCCGACTCGAAGCCGCCGCCCGGCGTCAGCGTCCCCGTCAGGAATCCGCTGCCCAGCGGCATCGCCGCGAGGAACCCGACCCCGCGCGCCGCGCACCACGGCAGCAGCCGGGTCAGTGCCTCGGTCGACCAGACGGACAGCTCGGCCTCGACCGCCGCGACCGGGAAGACCTGCTGGATCCGCTCCAGTTGGCGGATCGTTCCCTCGTAGCCGTCGCGGGCGGTTCCGGTGGCACCCCTGCGGGCCGAGCGGGCGCCGACCGCGCAGAGGCCCAGCGCCCGCACCTTGCCGGCCGACACCAGCTCCGCCATCGCGCCCCAGGTCTCCTCGACCGGTACCTCGGGGTCGGCGCGGTGCAGCTGGTAGAGGTCGATCACGTCGGTCTGGAGCCGTCGCAGCGAGGCGTCGCAGGCCCGACGCACGTATCCCGGCCTGCCGTTGGCGACCACGTGCCGGCGCTCGCCGCCGTCGCCGACGAGCAGTCCGACCTTCGTCGAGACGAAGACCTCCGCCCGACGCTCCTTCAGCACCCGCCCCAGCAACAGCTCGTTGGTGAACGGTCCGTACATGTCGGCGGTGTCGAGCAGGCTCACCCCGGCGTCCAGGGCCGCGTGCACCGCCCGGAGCGAGCGGTCGCCCCGCTGCTGCGAGGGGCCGTACGCCCAGTTCATCGGCATGCACCCGAGGCCGATCGCCCCCACGCCGAGCGCCGTCGCCCCGATAGTCCTGCGCTCCACGTGCCGGTACCCCTCCCTCTGCCGTCCCCCAAAGTAACCAATGGGCCGCGGGATTCTTCGCATAGCCTCCCGGTCATGAGATACGCACAGACGCCCGCCGACGTGTGGCTTCCGGTTCCCGCCGACGAGATCGACGGACTGCCCGACTCGGGCGAGTCCGGGCTGAACTACCGCTTCTGGGACGGCGGACCGGAGTTCCCGGCCGATCCGGCGGACTGCGCCTTCTACGTCGTCCCGTACATGAAGGGTTCCGAGATCGCCGTGCGGCCGCTGGCCGCGATGACCTCGCTGCGGGCCGTGCAGACCATGTCGGCCGGCATCGACCACGTCACCCCCGGCATCGGTCTGCTCCCGCCGGGCGTTTCCCTCTGCAACGCGAAGGGCGTCCACGAGGCCAGCACCGCCGAGCTCACGATCGCGCTGATCCTGGCCTCGCTGCGCGGGGTCCCCGGTTTCGTCCGTGGCCAGGACGCCGAGGAGTGGCGGGCCGGTTTCTACCCGGCGCTCGCGGACAAGTCCGTGCTGATCGTCGGGTACGGATCGATCGGCGCGGCCATCGACGACCGGCTCGCGCCCTTCGAGTGCGCGCGGGTCGTGCGCGTCGCGCGCTCCGCGCGCACCACCGAGCGCGGCCCGGTCCACGCCCTCGCGGAGCTGCCCGCGCTGCTCCCCGAGGCCGACGTGGTCGTCCTCTCGACTCCGCTCACGCCCGAGACCCACCACCTCGCCGACGCCGGCTTCCTGGCCAGGATGAAGGACGGCGCGCTCCTCGTGAACGTCGCCCGCGGCCCCGTCGTGGACACGGCGGCCCTGCTCAAGGAGGTCGAGACCGGACGGATCGCGGCGGCGCTCGACGTGACCGACCCGGAGCCGCTTCCGCAGGGTCACCCTCTGTGGCACGCTCCCGGCGTCCTGATCAGTCCCCATGTGGGCGGTTCCACATCGGCGTTCATGCCGCGCGCGAAGCGCCTGATCGCCGGGCAGCTGCGCCGGTTCGCGGCGGGCGAGGAGCTCGCCAACGTCCTGCTGACCACGGGCTGACCACGGGCTGAGCCTGCGTCCCACGCGCGCGGGGGACCGTGCGCCCCCGCCGCGCGCCGCTCACGAGCCCCGGACAGTCACGGAGAGTACTGCGACCCTGTCCCTGAGTGACGGTCCTGGTGTATCGTCCCGGATCGGGGGACATGCGTCGATGTCGGGCTGACGCTGGGGAGCGAAGTGACGGGTCATCAGATTCCGAGGGGGGCGACGGGTGAAGCACGGCCGAAAGACCGACGGTCCGACGCGGCGGCGACGCCGCGCGCGAGCCTCCCGCGCCTCGCTGCCAGTCTCGCGCGTTCGGTGCCGTATCAGGCCACGGCGCGCCGCGCGCCACGTGACGACGCCGATCTGCCGTACGAAGAGGCCGGCCGCCACGAGGACGACCACGCCGCGGACCGCGACGAGCACCGCGACGACGGCGCCCGCACCGCGGACCGCGCCGAGGGCCAGGGCGACGGCGAGGGCGACGGGCGTTCCCCCGCGCATGCCCTCGGGCGCCCCGAGGAGCCGTCCGCCCGCCCGCACGAGCCGTTCCCGTCCGAGCGCGGTGACGCACGCCCGGAGGCCGCGGTGAGCGCCCCCGGGGCCGTCATCGCGCGCAGCCCCGTCGGCGAGACCGGACGCCCCGACCGCGACCGCCAGGGGATCGGCTCCGTCGTCGCCCAGATCGCCCTCGGCCTCGTCTGCGCGGGATACACCACCGGCGCCTCGCTCGGCTGGGGCTCCCCGGAGCTCGCCTTCGTCATGGGCGACTTCGGGCTGAGCGCCGCCGCGCTCACCGCCGCCGTCTCCTGCTTCCTCTACGCCCGCGCCCACCACGGCGGCGACCGCCCCGCCTGGCTGCTCTTCGCCTTCTCCTCGTTCATGGCCGCCGCCGGAAACGGCGTGTGGGGCTGGTACGAGGTCGTGCTCCGGGCCCCCGTGCCCGACTCCTCCATCGCGGACCTCTTCTTCTTACTCTTCGCCCCGCCCGCCGTCGTCGGCCTCCTCGTCCTCGCCAAGAAGCCCGTCACACGGGCCGGCTGGGTCTGTCTCGGGCTCGACGCCTGGCTGATCGCCGGCTCCCTGCTGACCCTCTCCTGGAGCCTCGCTCTCGCCCGCGCCGCCCACGTCGAGGGCGAGTCCGTCGCGCAGTCCGCGCTGGCGCTCGCGTACCCCCTGCTCGACATCGTCCTCGTCAGCATGGTCCTCGCGCTGCACTTCCGGCGCTCCCAGATCAACCGCTCCGCGACCAACACCGCCATCGCCGCGCTGGCCCTGACGGTGCTCTGCGACGCCCTGTTCACCTCGCCGCTGCTCCGCGAGAACTACGCCTCGGGCCAGCTGCTCGACGCCGGGTGGTTCGCCGGATCGCTGCTCCTCGCGTACGCGCCCTGGGGCGTGCGGCGGCTGCCCGACAACACCGCCACCACGCGCGGGCCGTGGCTGCACAGCCGTCCCGTCGCCGGTTCGCTCGCCGCCCTCACCCCGTACCTCGCCGCCGCGGTCTGCACCCTCGGCATCCTGTACAACGTCGTCGAGGGGCGCAGGGTCGACCGGGTGGTCGTGCTGACCGGCTGCGCCGTCGTCCTCGCCCTCGTCGTGCGCCAGGGCATCATGCTCCTCGACAACATCGCGCTCACCCACGAACTGGCGCAGAAGGAGAACCACTTCCGCTCCCTCGTGCAGGGGTCGAGCGACGTCATCATGATCGCCGCGCCGAGCGGAGTCCTGCGGTACGTGAGCCCGGCCGCCGCCGGGGTGTACGGGCGGGACGCCGAGGAGCTCATCGGCACCGAACTCGCGGGACTCATCCACCCGGAGGACCTCGGCGGCGTCGTCCACGAGGTGCGCCGTTTCCTCGCGGCCCTGCCCGCCGATGAGCCCACCACCCGGATCGAGTGCCGCTTCCGCTCCGGACGCGGGGACTGGCTCAACGTCGAGTCGACCGTCAACCGCCACCAGGGCGGACTGATCTTCAACAGCCGGGACGTGACCGAGCGGGTCAGGCTCCAGGCCCAGCTCCAGCACAACGCGGAGCACGACCCGCTCACCGACCTGCCCAACCGGGCGCTCTTCACCCGGCGGGTGCGGCAGGCGCTCGCCGGCCGCCGGGCCTCCGACGCCGGCACCGCCGTGCTCTTCATCGACCTCGACGGCTTCAAGGCGGTCAACGACCGTCTCGGACACCAGGCGGGCGACGACCTCCTCGTCCAGGCCGCCCGCCGCCTCCAGGAGTCCGTACGGGCCGGGGACACCGCCGCCCGGCTCGGCGGCGACGAGTTCGCCGCCCTCATCATCGGCGACGGCGGCCGCGAGCAGGCCGCCCGCGAGTGCCAGGTCCAGGAGATCGCCGACCGGCTCCGGATCACGCTCTCCCAGCCGTACCGCGTGGACGGCGGCACCGAGGTGCGCGTCGCCGCCTCCATCGGCGTCGCCTTCGCCGAGCCCGGCATCGAGGCCGGGGACCTCCTGCGCAACGCCGACCTCGCGATGTACCGGGCCAAGGCCGGGGGCAAGGACCGCGTCGAGCTCTACGCGCCCCAGATGCAGGCCGAGGTCGTCCGGCGGACCGAACTGGCCGCACGGCTGCGCACTGCCCTCCACGACGGCGAGTTCGCCCTGCTCCACCAGCCCGTCGTGGACCTCGCCACCGGCCGGATCGCCGCCGTCAGCGCCCAGGCCCGCTGGCGCTCGACGCAGGGCATCCTCTTCACCCCCGCCGAGTACCTCCGCGTCACCGACGACGGGGAGCGGACCGCCGAGCTCGGCCGCTGGCTCCTCGAAGAGGCCGTGGAGCAGGCCGCGGAGCGGGCGGGAATCGGCCATCGTGCGCCGGTCTGCATCCGGCTCTCCGCCGGCCGCCTCCTGGACAGCTCGGTCCCGCCCGGCTCCATCGAGTCCCTCCTGACCCGGCACGGGCTGCCGTCCGGCTCGCTGATCATCGAACTCGCCGACAGCGAGCGCACCTCGCTCGACGAGCTGGAACAGCGCCTCGCGACCCTGCGCCGCCTCGGGGTGCGGATCGCCCTCGACGGATTCGGCAGCGGACATGTGGCGATCGACGCCCTTCGGAGGCTTCCGGTCGACATACTGAAACTGGACAGGGGGCTCGTCGAGGGCGTCGTCGAGTCCGCCCGTCTCCGCAAGATCACCCGCGGGGTGCTCCGCATCGCCGGCGAGCTCGGCATGCAGACCGTCGCCGAGGGCGTCGACGTGCCGGAGCAGGTTCTGGCCTTGCGCGCCATGGGATGCAGCCACGCCCAGGGCATGGCCTTCTCGGGCCCGCTGGACGAGTACCGCCTGCGCAGAGCCCTGGTGCGGGACGAGTATCCGCTCCCCGGGGCCATGCCCGTACGTGTCGGAAACCGTCCGCCGTTCCGCTCACATAGTGAGACCCACGTCCCACCTGCTTGACATCCACACGGCGTGAGAGGGAGGGTCAGTGCCATGCGCACCCGAATTCTCGTACTTGGAAAGCGCGTCGGATGAGGCAGGGCCCTTCTAGGCCCCGCTGAGAAGCACCCGACGCGCTCCCCTCGCTTGCCTCACGGCACGAGGGGTTTTTTGTTGCACCGACTCCCTTCGAAGACGGTGCGAACCCCCGCAAAACACCTCGCACAAACCCTCTGCTTCGAGAAGAGATGATGATGACCGAGCAGGCCACCGGGCACCATCCGCAGCCGCGGCCCCGCGGCGGCGCGCAGCCCGCCAGCACCGTCGAGCACGTCACGGGTGCGCAGTCCCTCATCCGCTCTCTCGAGGAAGTGGGCGTCGACACCGTCTTCGGCATCCCGGGCGGCTGCATCCTCCCGGCCTACGACCCGATGATGGACTCGAAGAAGGTCCGCCACATCCTCGTCCGCCACGAGCAGGGCGCGGGCCACGCCGCCACCGGCTACGCCCAGGCGACCGGCAAGGTCGGCGTCTGCATGGCGACCTCCGGTCCCGGCGCGACCAACCTCGTCACCCCGATCGCCGACGCGTACATGGACTCCGTCCCGCTCGTCGCGATCACCGGCCAGGTCGCCTCCAAGGCCATCGGCACGGACGCCTTCCAGGAGGCGGACATCTGCGGCATCACGATGCCGATCACGAAGCACAACTTCCTCGTCACCAAGGCCGACGACATCCCGCGGACCATCGCCGAGGCCTTCCACATCGCCGCCTCCGGCCGCCCGGGCCCGGTCCTGGTCGACATCGCCAAGGACGCCCTGCAGGCGAAGACCACCTTCAGCTGGCCGCCGCAGACCGACCTGCCCGGCTACCGCCCGGTGACCAAGCCGCACGCCAAGCAGATCCGCGAGGCCGCGAAGCTGATCTCGGCCGCCAAGCGCCCGGTCCTGTACGTCGGCGGCGGTGTCATCAAGTCCGGCGCCACGGCCGAACTGCGGATCCTCGCCGAGCTCACCGGCGCCCCGGTCACCACCACGCTGATGGCCCTCGGCGCCTTCCCCGACAGCCACCCCCAGCACGTCGGCATGCCCGGCATGCACGGATCGGTCACGGCCGTCACCGCGCTCCAGAAGGCCGACCTGATCGTCGCCCTCGGCGCCCGCTTCGACGACCGCGTCACCGGCAAGCTCGACAGCTTCGCCCCGTACGCCAAGATCGTCCACGCGGACATCGACCCGGCCGAGATCGGCAAGAACCGCGCCGCCGACGTCCCGATCGTCGGTGACGCCCGCGAGGTCATCGCCGACCTGATCCAGGCCGTCCAGACCGAGCACAACGAGGGCAACAAGGGCGACTACAGCGCCTGGTGGAGCGACCTCAGCCGCTGGCGCGAGACCTACCCGCTCGGTTACGACCTGCCGGAGGACGGCAGCCTCTCGCCGCAGCAGGTCATCCAGCGCATCGGCGCCCTCGCCCCCGAGGGCACGATCTTCACCGCGGGCGTCGGCCAGCACCAGATGTGGGCCGCCCACTTCATCGACTACGAGCAGCCGGCCACCTGGCTGAACTCGGGCGGCCTCGGCACGATGGGGTACGCGGTCCCCGCCGCGATGGGCGCCAAGGCCGGTCTGCCGGACCGCCCGGTCTGGGCCATCGACGGCGACGGCTGTTTCCAGATGACCAACCAGGAACTCACCACCTGCGCCCTGAACAACATCCCGATCAAGGTCGCCATCATCAACAACGGCGCCCTCGGCATGGTCCGTCAGTGGCAGACGCTGTTCTACAACCAGCGTTACTCCAACACCGTCCTGCACTCCGGCCCGGACGACATCCAGGCGAACAAGGGCACCCGCGTCCCCGACTTCGTCAAGCTCTCCGAGGCCATGGGCTGCGTCGCCCTGCGCTGCGAGGACCCGGCCGACCTCGACAAGGTCATCGCCGAGGCGAACGCCATCAACGACCGTCCGGTCGTGATCGACTTCATCGTCCACGAGGACGCCCAGGTCTGGCCGATGGTCGCCGCCGGCACCTCCAACGACGAGGTCATGGCCGCGCGGGGCGTCCGCCCCGACTTCGGCGACGGCGAAGACGACTGAGCGCGCAGAGCGAAAAGGAAGAGACCCAGACATGTCCACCAAGCACACGCTCTCCGTTCTCGTCGAGAACACGCCCGGCATCCTCGCCCGGATCGCCGCCCTGTTCTCCCGCCGCGGCTTCAACATCGACTCCCTCGCGGTGGGCGTCACCGAGCACCCCGACATCTCCCGCATCACCATCGTGGTCAATGTCGAGGACCTGCCCCTGGAGCAGGTGACCAAGCAGCTCAACAAGCTGGTCAACGTCCTGAAGATCGTCGAACTCGAGCCCAGCGCTGCGATCCAGCGCGAGCTCGTCCTGGTGAAGGTCCGCGCCGACAACGAGACCCGCTCCCAGATCGTCGAGATCGTGCAGCTGTTCCGCGCCAAGACCGTGGACGTCTCGCCCGAGGCGGTCACCATCGAGGCCACCGGTTCGAGTGACAAGCTCGACGCGATGCTCAAGATGCTGGAGCAGTTCGGCGTCAAGGAGCTCGTCCAGTCGGGCACGATCGCCATAGGGCGTGGTTCGCGGTCCATCACGGACCGCTCCCTGCGCTCCCTCGACCGCAGCGCCTGAGAGTCACCGGAGGTCGACCGCCGGTCCACCCGGCGGTCCGACTGACGAGACCCGAAAACTTTTCTTCCGCTCCCCGCCGTACGGTGGGACGCAACACCAGCACCTCAAGGAGATTTCCAGTGGCCGAGCTGTTCTACGACGCCGATGCCGACCTGTCCATCATCCAGGGCCGCAAGGTCGCGGTGATCGGCTACGGCAGCCAGGGACACGCCCACGCGCTGTCGCTCCGTGACTCCGGTGTCGACGTCCGCGTCGGCCTCCAGGAGGGCTCGAAGTCCAAGGCCAAGGCCGAGGAGCAGGGTCTGCGCGTCGTGTCCGTCGCCGAGGCCGCCGCCGAGGCCGACCTCATCATGATCCTGACCCCGGACCCGATCCAGGCCAAGGTCTACGAGGAGTCCATCAAGGACAACCTGAAGGCGGGCGACGCCCTGTTCTTCGGTCACGGCCTCAACGTCCGCTACGGCTTCATCGAGGTCCCCGAGGGCATCGACGTCGCCCTCGTCGCCCCGAAGGGCCCGGGCCACCTGGTCCGTCGTCAGTACGAGGAGGGCCGCGGCGTTCCGTGCATCGCGGCCGTCGAGCAGGACGCGACCGGCAACGCCTTCGCGCTGGCCCTCTCGTACGCCAAGGGCATCGGCGGCACCCGCGCCGGCGTCATCAAGACCACCTTCAAGGAGGAGACGGAGACCGACCTGTTCGGTGAGCAGGCCGTCCTCTGCGGTGGCACCGCGGCGCTGGTCAAGGCGGGCTTCGAGACCCTGACCGAGGCCGGTTACCAGCCGGAGATCGCGTACTTCGAGTGCCTCCACGAGCTGAAGCTCATCGTCGACCTCATGTACGAGGGCGGCCTGGAGAAGATGCGCTGGTCGGTCTCCGAGACCGCCGAGTGGGGCGACTACGTCACCGGCCCGCGGATCATCACCGACGCCACCAAGGCGGAGATGAAGAAGGTCCTCGCGGAGATCCAGGACGGCACCTTCGCCAAGGAGTGGATGGCCGAGTACCACGGTGGCCTGAAGAAGTACAACGAGTACAAGAGCCAGGACGCCGACCACCTCCTGGAGACCACCGGCAAGGAGCTCCGCAAGCTCATGAGCTGGGTCAACGACGAGGAGGCGTAAGCCTTCCGGGAAGGGGTCGGACAGTGTGTCCGGCCCCTTCCCGCTTCGTTGGACACCTCGTCCAACCACGGACGGGTGATCCTTCCAACGAGGCGTATGAGCTGCGCCGACGCACCACTACACTTCTCAACAACATACGCGTCAGGCCCACAGCGTCGTGCGCTTTCACGCGGCAAGCCCCCTCCACCGCCTGCGGCCGTCGGGACGGCCGTCCGCACTGGATCTGTGAGGACTCACGTGAGCTCGAAACCTGTCGTACTCATCGCTGAAGAGCTGTCGCCCGCCACCGTCGACGCCCTGGGCCCGGACTTCGAGATCCGGCACTGCAACGGCGCCGACCGCGCCGAGCTGATCCCCGCCATCGCCGACGTGGACGCGATCCTGGTCCGCTCCGCGACCAAGGTCGACGCCGAGGCCCTCGCCGCCGCGAACAAGCTCCGTGTCGTCGCCCGTGCCGGTGTCGGTCTGGACAACGTCGACGTCTCCGCCGCCACCAAGGCCGGCGTCATGGTCGTGAACGCCCCGACCTCCAACATCGTCACCGCCGCCGAGCTCGCGTGCGGTCTGCTCGTCGCCACCGCGCGCAACATCCCGCAGGCCAACACCGCGCTGAAGAACGGCGAGTGGAAGCGCAACAAGTACACCGGCGTCGAGCTGAGCGAGAAGACCCTCGGTGTCGTCGGCCTCGGCCGCATCGGCGTCCTGGTCGCCCAGCGCATGTCCGCCTTCGGCATGAAGATCGTCGCGTACGACCCCTACGTGCAGCCGGCCCGCGCCGCGCAGATGGGCGTGAAGCTCCTGGCCCTCGACGAGCTCCTCGAGGTCGCCGACTTCATCACCGTCCACCTGCCGAAGACCCCGGAGACCATCGGTCTCATCGGCGACGAGGCGCTGCACAAGGTCAAGCCGTCCGTCCGCATCGTCAACGCCGCGCGCGGCGGGATCGTGGACGAGGCCGCGCTGTACACCGCCCTCAAGGAGGGCCGGGTCGCCGGTGCCGGCCTCGACGTGTACGCGAAGGAGCCCTGCACGGACTCCCCGCTCTTCGAGCTCGACCAGGTCGTCTGCACCCCGCACCTCGGCGCCTCCACGGACGAGGCCCAGGAGAAGGCCGGCATCGCCGTCGCCAGGTCGGTGCGCCTGGCGCTCGCGGGCGAGCTGGTCCCGGACGCGGTCAACGTCCAGGGCGGTGTCATCGCCGAGGACGTGAAGCCCGGTCTGCCGCTCGCCGAGAAGCTCGGCCGGATCTTCACCGCGCTCGCGGGCGAGGTCGCCTCCCGTCTCGACGTCGAGGTCTACGGCGAGATCACCCAGCACGACGTGAAGGTGCTCGAACTCTCCGCGCTCAAGGGCGTGTTCGAGGACGTCGTCGACGAGACCGTCAGCTACGTCAACGCCCCGCTGTTCGCGCAGGAGCGCGGTGTCGAGGTGCGCCTGACGACGAGCTCCGAGTCGCCCGACCACCGCAACGTGGTCACCGTGCGCGGCACGCTGGCGAACGGCGAGGAGGTCTCGGTCTCCGGCACGCTGGCCGGCCCGAAGCACCTTCAGAAGATCGTCGCCGTCGGCGAGTACGACGTGGACCTGGCGCTCGCCGACCACATGGTCGTCCTGCGCTACGAGGACCGCCCGGGTGTCGTCGGCACCGTCGGCCGCATCCTCGGCGAGGCCGGTCTGAACATCGCCGGCATGCAGGTGGCGCGCGCGGAGGAGGGCGGCGAGGCCCTCGTCGTGCTCACCGTGGACGACACGGTCCCGGCCTCGGTGATCACGGAGATCGCGCAGGAGATCGGCGCGGCCTCGGCCCGCTCCGTCAACCTCGTCTGATCCTCCCGCGGGCGGTCGCTCCGTACCTGGTTGCCCCGTACCCGGTTGCTTAGACGTACGTCTTACACGTGCGTCTAGCAGCCGGGTACAGTGCTGTCATGGGACACAAGGAAGACCTCCTCGAAGGCGCCAAGCGCTGCCTCCTGGAGAAGGGGTACGGGCGCACGACGGCCCGCGACATCGTCGCCGCCTCCGGCACCAACCTCGCCTCCATCGGCTACCACTACGGCTCCAAGGACGCTCTCCTCCAGCAGGCATTCCTCGCCCTCACCGAGGAGTGGGGCGGCCGGGCGGGCGCGGCGGGGACCGGTGAGGACAAGCGGGAGCTGCCGGCCGACCCGTATGCCCGCTTCCACGCCGTCTGGGAGCAGGTCATCGCCGCCGCCGGGGCGAGCCGACCGCTCTGGAAGCTCCAGACCGAGGTCGTCACCCGCCTCGACGACGACGAGAAGCTCCGGGACGCGATCAAGGAGCCCCAGCGCGAGGGGCGGCTCGGGATGGCCGAGGGCTTCCTCGGCATCGACCCCGAGGCGGAGCCCGAGAAGGCCAGGGTCGCCGGACTGCTCTGCCAGGCCCTCGCGACCGGCGTCATGATCCAGTGGATGGTGGACCCGGAGACGGCGCCGAGCGCGGACGACCTCACCGCCGGGCTCAGGGTCCTGATGGGGGAAGGCAGCTGAGGACCACCTTGGCGCGGGCGTGGCCCTCCTCGACGTACCGCAGGGCACGGTCCGCCTCGGCCAGCGGGTAGGTCCGCCCGATCACCGGGACGATCGCGCCGCTCTCGGTGAACTCCCGCAGCGCCGCCAGGTTCTCCCGGCGCGGCTCCGCCGTCAGGACGTGGAGCCGCCGGTCGGAGAGCCGGGCGAGCAGCTGCCCCTTCACGAGCAGCCCCATCGGCCCGAAGACGCTGCCGCCCTCGAAGAGGCCCCCGCCGGACAGGACGAGCACGCCGGTGGGGGAGAGGATCCGGCGGAGCTCGCCGAGCGAGCGGTTGCCCACCAGGTCGAACACGAGGTCGTAGCGGTCCGGCGAGGCGGTGAAGTCCTCCCGGGTGTAGTCGACGACCCGGTCCGCGCCGAGCCCCAGGACCAGCGGCGCGTTCCCCGTGCCGCACACCCCCGTCACCTCGGCGCCGAGCGCCTTGGCGAGCTGCACGGCGAAGGTGCCGACGCCTCCCGAGGCCCGTTGACCAGCACCCTCGTGCCCGGCCGGGTCCTGCCCAGGTCCCGTACCCCCATCAGCGCGGTGTTGCCCGCCAGCGGTATCGCCGCCGCCTCCGCGAAACCCGTCCCGGCCGGCTTGAGCTCCGTCGCCGACACCGGGGCGCACACGTACTCGGCGAAGGTGCCGGGGGCCTCGCCGAAGACCTCGTCGCCGGGGCGCAGTTCGGTCACCCCGCCGCCCACGGCCTCGACCACGCCCGCGAAGTCCCGGCCCCGGATCCGCTCCTTCGGTCTTCTCAGCCCCAGGGCGAACCGCGCCACGTACGGATCGCCGCGCATCAGGTGCCAGTCCGCCGCGTTCACCGAGGCGGCGTGCACGCGGACGAGCACCTCGCGCGCGCCCGGCACCGGCCGCTCGACCTCCGCGAACTCCAGCACGTCCGCCGATCCGTACCGCTCCTGCGTCCAGGCCCTCATGACGCCCCCTCGCTCGTCCCGGTCCCCTCGGAACGACCGTAGGGCTCCGGGGGCGATCCGGACCATCGGGGACGACCCGGACCGGTCCCTGACTTTCCCCGAAGCCCCCTCGGCCGAAAGGCTGACGGGGACCGCGGACGGGGACCGCTGACGGGGACTGCCGGCCGGGACTGCGGACGGGAACTACAGCCGGGCCGACTTCAGCGACATGTGGAGGAGCAGCCGGTCCTCGCCGTCGTCCAGGTCGAGGCCTGTGAGTGCCTCGACCCGGGACAGCCGGTAGTAGAGGGTCTGCCGGTGGATGCCCAGGGCCGCCGCCGTCCGGCCCGCCTGTCCCGCGTTGTCGAGGAACACCTCGGCGGTGCGGGCGAGTTCGGCGTGGGCGGGGGCGAGCAGCGGCGCCACGGCCGGGTCGACCTCGGGGTGGTAGAGCGCCGCGAGCAGGCGGTACGGGCCGATGCCGGCCCACTCCGCGACCGGGCCGAGCGTCGGCTGCGCCGTCGCCGCGCGGGCCGCCGTGTTCGCCTCGCGCCAGGCGGCCGGGAGCTCGGTGAGGCCCCGGCGGGGGGTGGCGATCCCGGCGGGCGTGGTGCCGCGCAGCCGGTCGGCGGCCTTGTGGGCGGGGGAGAGGTCCTCGGCCGTGCGCAGCCGGACGAGCACGGCGAGCGCGTCGCTCTCCGCCAGGGTGGCGACGGCCGCCGCGCCGGGCACGGCCCGGACCGAGGGGGCCTCGCCCTGCCAGGGGGTCACGCACACGACGGTGTGCAGGCCGTCCGCGCTGGGGCCGAGGGCGGCCCGCAGTGCCGCGACGGCCATGTCGCTCTGCCAGCCGCGCCCGGCGGTGAGGACCGCCGCGAACTCGCGCGAGATGTCGGCGCCCGCCTGTTCCTCGTCGGCGAGGAGTTCCCCGATCCGGCCGGCGACCTCCATCGCGGCGGCGAGCCGCTCGTCCGAGGGGCCGGGGCTGGCGTCGAGCAGCCAGACGTACCCGAGGACGACGCCCCGGTGGCGTACGGGCAGGCAGATCCGGTCCCGGAAGACGCCCGCGTCGGGGGCGGCCGGGATGCGGACCGGGCCGGTCGCCCGGGTGATCCCGAAGCCCTCGAACCAGGCGCGGACGGCCGGGGTGGACTTGCGGGTGAGGATCGAGCGGGTCCTGACCGGGTCCATGGCGGAGTCGTCGTCGCTGTCGTGCGCGCCGAAGGCGATCAGCCCGAAGTCGCGGTTCTCCAGCGTCGCGGGTTCGCCGAGCAGGGCCGAGATCTCGTCGACCAGGTCTTGGTAATCGCCCTTCACGGAGCCATTCTCGCACCCCTCCCGTGCCCTCTCAGACATGTGTATGAGACGCGGCGCACGGATGCGTGACAGCTGTAGATGGCGCAGGATCGGACTGATCCATAGGTTTCACGGTGGTTCTCCGTGCTGTTCCCGGTTCGTTCCCTTGATCCGGTTACAGCCCCCTTCTTCCCTGCCTTGGAGGTGCCCCGTGCTGGGTCCCGTGATCCTCGCCGCGTCGCGCAGCGACAAGATGCGCCGTCTGGTGTCGGCCGCCCCCGGGACCAAGCAGGTCGTCGCCCGCTTCATCGCCGGCGAGACGGTCGAGGACGTCGTCCCGATCGTCTCCGAGCTCAGCGGCCGTGGCCTGGAGGTCACCCTCGACGTCGTCGGTGAGGACATCACCACCGTCGAGCAGTCGTACGCCGCCCGTGACGCGTACCTGGAGCTCATCGGGCGCCTCAAGGAGCTGGGTCTCGGCGAGCGCGCCGAGATGTCCGTGAAGCTGTCGATGTTCGGCCAGTCGCTGGACCCCGAGGGCCCCGGAAGCGGCCACGCGCTCGCCCTCGCGAACGTGCGCCCGGTCGTCGAGGCCGCCGCCGAGATCGGCACCACGGTCACCCTGGACGCCGAGGACCACACCACCCTCGACTCGATGTTCGCCATCCACGAGGAGCTGCGGAAGGACTTCCCGCAGACCGGCTGCGTCATCCAGGCCTACCTCTTCCGCACGGAGGAGGACGCCCGCCGCCTCGCCGCGAACGGCTCCCGCGTCCGGATCGTGAAGGGCGCCTACAAGGAGCCCGCCGAGGTCGCCATCCAGGACAAGCCCGAGATCGACAAGGCGTACGTCCGGATCATGAAGATCCTCATGGACGGCGAGGGCTACCCGATGATCGGCTCGCACGACCCGCGCCTGATCTCCATCGGCCAGGAGCTGGCCCGCCGCGCCGGGCGCAAGCTGGACGAGTACGAGTTCCAGATGCTGTACGGCATCCGGAGCGAGGAGCAGAACCGTCTCGCCGCCGAGGGCCACCGCATGCGTGTCTACACCGCGTACGGCACCGACTGGTACGGATACTTCATGCGCCGCCTGGCGGAGAAGCCGGCCAACCTCCTCTTCTTCGTCCGCTCCATCCTCACCAAGGGCTGAGCCCCCACCTCTCACAAGGAGTTACGCGACTCATGGACGCTGTCACCCAGGTCCCCGCTCCGGTCAACGAGCCGGTGCACAGCTACGCCCCCGGTTCCCCCGAGCGCGCCCGCCTCGAGATCAAGCTCAAGGAGCTGGCCGAGAACCCGCGCGAGCTGCCGATGACCATCGGCGGCGTGAAGCGCCTCGGCGGCGGCGAGGAATTCAAGGTCGTCCAGCCGCACAACCACCAGGCCGTCATCGGCACCTTCCGCGGTGCCACCGAGCAGGACGCCCAGGACGCGATCGACGCCGCCCTGGCCGCCGCTCCGGCCTGGCGCGCGATGTCCTTCGACGACCGCGCCGCGATCATCCTGCGCGCCGCCGAGCTGCTCGCCGGCCCCTGGCGCGAGACGCTGGCCGCGTCCACCATGCTCGGCCAGTCGAAGACCGCCCAGCAGGCCGAGATCGACACCCCGTGCGAGCTCGTCGACTTCTGGCGCTTCAACGTCGCGTACGCCCGCCAGATCCTGGCCGAGCAGCCGCCGGCGAACTCGCCCGGCGTCTGGAACCGTCTGGACCACCGTCCGCTCGAGGGCTTCGTCTACGCGATCACGCCGTTCAACTTCACGGCCATCGCCGGCAACCTGCCCACCGCCCCCGCCCTCATGGGCAACGTGGTGGTCTGGAAGCCGTCCCCGACGCAGACGCACTCCGCCGTGCTCCTCATGGAGCTCCTGGAGGAGGCCGGCCTGCCGAAGGGCGTCATCAACCTGGTGACCGGCGACGGCATCGCCGTCTCCGAGGTGGCCCTGAACCACCGCGACCTGGCCGGCATCCACTTCACGGGTTCGACCAAGACCTTCCAGCACCTGTGGAAGACGGTCGGCAACAACATCGAGAAGTACCGCTCCTACCCGCGGATCGTGGGCGAGACCGGCGGCAAGGACTTCGTCGTCGCGCACCCCAGCGCCGACCGCGCCATCCTGAAGACCGCGCTGACCCGTGGCTCCTTCGAGTTCCAGGGCCAGAAGTGCTCCGCGTCCTCGCGGGCGTACATCCCGGCCTCCATCTGGAACGACGGTTTCAAGGAGGAGTTCGCGGCCGAGGTCGACGGCATCACCATGGGTGACGTCACCGACCTGTCGCACTTCATCGGCGCCGTCATCGACGAGCGTTCGTTCGCCAAGAACAAGGCCGCGATCGACCGTGCCGCGGCCGACCCGACCTGCACGATCATCGCCGGTGGCACGTACGACGACTCGGTGGGCTACTTCGTCCGCCCGACCGTCATCGAGTGCACCGACCCGGAGAACGAGGTCTTCCAGGCCGAGTACTTCGGTCCGATCCTCGCGATCCACGTGTACGAGGACGACCAGTACGACGCGATGCTGACCCAGATGGAGTCGGTCTCGGACTACGCCCTCACCGGCTCGGTCATCTCCGGCGACCGTGCGGCCGCCGCCTACACGATGGAGAAGCTCCGCTTCGCCGCGGGCAACTTCTACATCAACGACAAGTCGACCGGCGCCGTCGTCGGCCAGCAGCCCTTCGGCGGCGGCCGTGCCTCGGGTACGAACGACAAGGCCGGCGCGCCGCAGAACCTGATGCGCTGGACGCTGACCCGCGCCATCAAGGAGACGCTGGTCCCGCCGACCGAGTACGGCTACCCGCACATGGGCTGACGCCCCCTCCGCCACGCAGCGGCCCCCTCCGCCGCTGCGTGGCCCCCTGACACCGCCCCCCTCCTCGGTCCCCCAACTTGAGGACGGGGGCGGTTCTCATTCCGCCTTCGCGCTCCCGGTCCCCTTCGTGCTCCCGGTCCCCTTCGCCGTCTCCAGCTGCGCGGTCACCAGGCCGGAGACCGTGGAGGCGAGCGCGATCGTGATCGCCAGGCCGGCCGTGCCGAGGGTGCCGATGAAGAAGGCGGCCGTCGCGCCGCCGACCACGAGGACCCACAGGGCGAGCACCAGCTTGCCCGTACGGCCCAGGAACAGCTGCCGGCGCGGGGTGGCCGGCCGGGTCTCCAGGGCGCCCGCCGGGCCGGCCGTCGCCGCGCGCGGCCGCTTGAAGTAGCCGTACGCGAGCCACTCCCCGCACGGCTCCCAGCCCTCGGGTTCGAGCTCGGCCAGGACCTTCGCGCGGCGGCCGGCGAGCATCTCGCGGCGGTACTCCCAGCGCAGCGGCGCGGTCGTCGAGCGGCGGCACACGAACCGGCCTATCGAGTCGAGGGACTCGACCTCCCAGCCCTGGTCGCCGTGGACGGCGAGCATGCGGCGGTCGTTGAACAGGTCCGCGGTCCAGGTCCAGGACTCGGCGTGCTCGTCCGGCTCGCCCGGCGCGGGCGCGACCCCGCCGAGCTGCGCCGCGAAGGCGGCGGCGGGGCCGAACTCCCGCACCGGGTCCGTGCCCGTCTCGGCGAGGTGCGCCCGGAGGTCCTCGGTGGTCGCGGCGATCTGCTCGTCCGGCACCCCGGCGGTGCGCAGCGCGTCGGTGAGCTCGGTGAAGTAGGCGTCGGCGGTCATGGTCTGGTTCCCCCAGGGCTGAGCGGGCTGAGCAACGTCCGTACGGTGTCGTGGAAGCGCAGCCAGTCACGGCTCTCGGCGGCGAGGTGGTCACGCCCGTCCGCGGTGAGCCGGTAGTAGCGGCGCCCCGGTCCGCGCTCGGTGGCGCGGAACTCGGCCTCCACCAGGCCGGCCTGCTCCAGGCGGTTCAGGACGGGATAGAGCGTCCCGCCCTTGATCTCGCCGAGTCCCGCCTCGGCGAGCGCCTTGGCGATCTCGTACCCGTAACTCTCTCCGTCGGTCAGGCGGGAGAGGACGAGCAGGTCGAGGACTCCCTTGAGCAGGCTGGATCTGCGGTCTGCGGCCATGCGCTCATTTCAGCACTACCTAGGTAGGAACACAACCTAGATAGCTAAGCGGCGACCAGCATCTTTCCGAGGTTCTCGCCGGACAGCATCCCGAGGAACGCGTCCACGATCCGCTCGAAGCCGTCCGCCACCGTCGCGTCGAGCGGCAGCGCCCCGCTCCGCAGGTGCGGCACCACCAGGTCGTACAGCTCCTCCTGCGCGTCCGTGTGATCGCGGACCAGGAAGCCTTCGAGCCGGATGCTCTTGCCCACCAGGTCGAAGAGGTTGCGCGGGGCGGGCGGGGGAGTCGAGAGCGAGTGGTACTGGGCGACGGCGCCGACCCAGGCGATGCGGCCGTGCTCGCGCAGCGAGGCGATCGACGCCTCCAGGTGGTCCCCGCCCACCCCGTCGAGGACCGCGTCGAGCCCCTCGGGGGCGGCCTGCGCGAGGAGCTCCGCCACCGGGCCCTCGTGGTAGTCGAAGGCCGCGTCGAAACCGACCTCCTCCGTCAGGTACGCGACCTTGCGCGCCGAGCCTGCGCTGCCGACGAGCCGCCCGGCCCCGAGCAGCCGCGCGATCCGGCCCGCGGCCGTGCCCACGCCGCCGGCCGCCGCCGAGACGAACAGGTCCTCGCCCCGCTGGAGGCGCGCGATCCGGGTCAGTCCGACATAGGCCGACAGGCCCGTACCGCCGAGGATGCCGAGGTGGGCGGCGAGCGGGACGCCGGGGCCGAAGTCGGGGACCGGGCGGACCTCGCTCCGGGAGACCAGCGAGTGGGTGCGCCAGCCCTTGCGGTGCATGACGAGGTCGCCCGGCTTCAGCGAGGGGTCGCGGGAGTCGAGCACGCGCCCGAGGGCGCGGCCCTCCATCGGGGCGTTCAGGGTCCACAGTTCGTCGCCGTCCATCGCCTCGCGGTGGTACGGGTCCACGGACCACAGGAGGTTCTCGACGACGGCGGTGCCCGGTGCGGGGGACGGGACCGGGGCCTCCACGAAGGCGAAGTGCTCGTGCGAGGGGAAGCCGTGGGGACGGGCGGTCTGCTGGACGGTGATCATGGTCTCGTTCGTCATGCCGCAGACCGTAGGAAGGAATCCGGCGGCCGGGCAGAGGGTTGCCCTCATGGAACCGACCGATCCATGAACAGTGCTCATACGTCGAGGTGGGAGGCCCCTCGTGACCGATCTCGCGCCGCATGAACTGCGGGTGCTCGTCGCCGTCGGGCGCGAACGGGGCTTCTCCGCCGCGGCCGTCGCGCTCGGCATGACCCAGTCCGCGGTCTCCCACTCCGTGCGCGGCAGCGAGCGCAAGCTCGGGGCCGTCCTCTTCGACCGGGGCCGCTCCGGCGCGACTCCGACCGAGGCGGGGGAGCGGGCGCTCGCCCACGCCCGGCGGGTGCTCCGGCTCCTTGAGGTGATGGGCGCGGAGGTGCGGAGCGCGGCCGCCGGGCAGGGGGGCGGGCCGGGGGTCGGGCCGGGGGGCGGCGGAGCGGGCGGCGGAGCCGGCGGTGGGCCGGCCCCCGTCTCCGGGCCGCTGCGGATCGTCGCCTTCCGGAGCGCCGCCCTGAACCTGTTGCCCGGCGCGCTCGCACGGCTGACGGCCCGCCATCCGGGGGTCGTCCCCGAGGTGCGGATCGTCCGGGAGGTGGGGCGGGGCACGGCGGGCGAGGTGCTCGACGGGCGCGCGGACATCGGCATCGCGACCGTCGGTGCCACCTCGCCGGTGCCGCCGGAGCTGGTCGGCGGCGTCCTCAGGGAGGAGGGGTACGCGCTCGTCCACCCGGCAGGGCATCCGGCGCCGCGCTCGCTGCCGCTGGTCGACTGGGTGGAGAACTGCTCCTCGTACACCCGCGACTGGTGGGCGGCCCAGGAGTGGCTGCCGGCGGCGACGGTGGAGGCGGAGGACGACGGAGCGGTGCTCTCGATGGTGAGCACGGGTTTCGGCATGGCGGTGATGCCCGAGCTGTCCCTGGTCGGAGCACCGCCCTCGGTCGAGATCACCGATCTCGGACCGGAGCGCCCGACGCGCTCCGTGGGCTACGTCACCACCCCCGAACTGGCCGCATCCCTGGTCGTGCAGGCCTTCATCAGGGAGCTGCGGGCCACCGGGCGGTGACGGCCGACGGCCTGCCGGGTGACGCGCCGTCTCAGATAGTAGGAAGTCCGAGTAATTGTGGAGACAGATGCGGCGGCCTGCCCTAGCTTTGTAGAAGCCGAACGTCTCGCTTCATCAGCGAATGGCGGTCGAGAGCGCGACGCCCTTGTGCAGGCAACCCCTGCGGCGGCGCTCCCCGCCCCTTCCGGCGCCTTCGATCACAAGCTGATCTCCGCACGTCCGGATCACCAATTGATCTCAAGGAGTCGATCCCTCATGACCACGCAGACCACCCGCCGCGTCCGCCGCTCCGCCTCCCGCTCCGACGAGGCCCGCCAGAACGCCGCCGCCGCCCTCCAGCGCGCCCTCGACCGTCGTGACAACGGCGGCTCCACCGGCCACTGACCCGTCCGTCGAACCTGGCGCTTCGTCCACATGGCGGACGGAACGTGTCAGACGATGGGACGAAGAGTAGGGTGCCGACATGTCTCACAGCATCAATCTCGCAGTCATTCCCGGCGACGGCATCGGCCAGGAGGTCGTGGCCGAAGGCCTCAAGATCCTCGCGGCCGTCCTTCCCCAGGACGTGAAGCTGGAGACCGAGGAGTACGACTTCGGCGCCAAGCGCTACCACGCCACCGGTGAGACCCTCACCGACGCCGACCTCGACTCGCTCAAGAAGCACGACGCCATCCTGCTGGGCGCCATCGGCGACCCGTCGGTGCCCTCCGGCGTCCTGGAGCGCGGCTTCCTCCTGAAGCTCCGCTTCGCCTTCGACCACCACGTGAACCTGCGTCCCTCGAAGCTGCTCCCCGGCGTCGCCACCCCGCTCGCCGGGCAGCCCGAGATCGACTTCGTCGTGGTCCGCGAGGGCACCGAGGGCCCGTACACCGGCAACGGCGGCACCATCCGCAAGGGCACCCCGCACGAGGTCGCCACCGAGGTCTCGGTCAACACCGCCTTCGGTGTCGAGCGGGTCGTCCGGGACGCCTTCGCCCGCGCCCAGGCCCGTCCGCGCAAGAAGCTGACGCTGGTCCACAAGAACAACGTGCTGACCTTCGCCGGCCACCTCTGGACGAACATCTTCCAGCGGGTCGCCCAGGAGTTCCCCGAGGTCACCACCGACTACCTGCACGTCGACGCGGCGACGATCTTCCTCGTCACCGACCCGGCGCGCTTCGACGTGATCGTCACCGACAACCTCTTCGGCGACATCATCACCGACCTCGCCGCGGCCGTCTCCGGCGGCATCGGCGTCGCCGCCTCGGGCAACATCAACCCGAGCGGCGAGTTCCCGTCCATGTTCGAGCCGGTCCACGGCTCCGCGCCGGACATCGCGGGCCAGGGCAAGGCCGACCCCACGGCCACGGTCCTCTCCGTCGCCCTCCTCCTGCGTCACCTCGGGTACGAGGCCGAGGCCGCCCGGGTCGAGGAGGCCGTCGCGGCCGACCTCACCGAGCGGGGCACCGCTCCCCGTACGACGGCCGAGATCGGCGACGCGCTCGCCGCGCGAGTAGCGAGCTGACCCGGGCCGTCTGACAGAGAACTGACAGCAGCCGCCGGGTCGCACCAGGACCCGGCGGCTGTACCTGTGCGGTCGCCGGGTGCCACCATCAACCTGGACCGCCTTCACCCGTTTCACCCACCGGTCCCCACGAGCGATAATCGGACGTGGGGCCGCGGCATGCGCGCATGCCCGTACGTCCGAACGATCGGGGACACCTGTCACCGGCCGAGGCGTGGAAGCGGTCCGTCATACACAACCGGTGAAGGACACGCACTCATGACGACGCCCACGATCGAGCTCAAGCCCTCCTCCAGCCCGCTGTCCGACGCGGAGCGCGAGGCGATCCTCGCCGCCCCCGGTTTCGGCCGCTACTTCACCGACCACATGGTGACCATCCGCTGGACCGAGGGCCGCGGCTGGCACGACGCCCAGCTCGTGCCGTACGGCCCGCTCTCCCTGGACCCGGCCACGAACGTCCTGCACTACGCGCAGGAGATCTTCGAGGGCCTGAAGGCCTACCGCCGCCCCGACGGCTCGGTCGCCAGCTTCCGCCCGGACGCCAACGCCCGCCGCTTCCAGCGCTCCGCGCACCGCCTCGGCATGCCCGAGCTGCCGGTCGAGACCTTCGTCGAGGCCTGTGACGTGCTGGTCCGCCACGACGAGGCGTGGGTCCCGGCGCACGGCGGCGAGGCCTCGCTCTACCTGCGCCCGTTCATGATCGCGACCGAGGTCGGCCTGGGCGTCCGCCCGGCCAACGAGTACCTCTTCGTCGTCATCGCCTCCCCGGCCGGTCCGTACTTCCCCGGTGGCGTGAAGCCCGTCTCCATCTGGGCCTCCGAGGACCGCGTCCGCGCCGTCCCGGGCGGCATGGGCGACGCCAAGACCGGCGGCAACTACGCCGCCTCGCTGCTCGCGCAGGCCGAGGCGGCGGAGAAGGGCTGCGACCAGGTCTGCTACCTGGACGCGGTCGAGCACAAGTGGGTCGAGGAACTCGGCGGCATGAACCTGTACTTCGTGTACGGCGACAAGATCGTCACCCCGGCGCTGAGCGGCTCCATCCTGGAGGGCATCACCCGCGACTCCCTCCTCACCCTCG
Organism: Streptomyces sp. NPDC056144; assembly: GCF_042264145.1. Classification (NCBI taxonomy): domain Bacteria; kingdom Bacillati; phylum Actinomycetota; class Actinomycetes; order Kitasatosporales; family Streptomycetaceae; genus Streptomyces; species Streptomyces sp. NPDC056144. Next base: position 534,902 of record NZ_JBHJVF010000003.1, read on the forward strand.
CGAAGGACCTCGGCTACGAGGTCGAGGAGGCCCGCGTCTCGATCGACCAGTGGCAGGCCGACACCGCGAACGGCACGCTCACCGAGGTCTTCGCCTGCGGCACCGCCGCCGTCATCACCCCGGTCGGCACGGTGAAGTCCGCGCGCGGCGAGTGGCAGCAGTCGGGCGGCGAGCCCGGCGAGGTCACGATGAAGCTGCGCGAGCGCCTGCTCGCCATCCAGACGGGCAAGGCCGAGGACGTCCACGGCTGGATGCACGAGCTCGGCAAGTAAGCAGCCGCTCCTTCGCGGTAGCCGCTACTTCACGGCGGTGGTGAGGGCTTCCGGGGCCGGTTCGGCCGCCCCGGGGGCCCTCTTCGGCGTCAGTACGGCGTACAGCGCGCCGCCCACGATGCCCGAGAGCACGAAGCTGCAGTCGATCCCGCCCGTCAGGGCGAGCAGCGGCCCCTCGTAGAGCGGCGTCGACACCGCGGCCAGGCCGACCGCCGCGCCGATCGCCCAGGAGGCGGTGGCGCGCGGGTGCCAGCCGCCCGAGAACCAGTAGATCCCGCCGCGTGAACGGCGGTTGTGGACCTGGAGCGCCTCGGCGTCGTACACCCCGCCGCACCGCGCGTGCCCGATCAGGGTGATGACCGCCCACGGCGTGCCGATCGCGGTGAGCAGCAGGACGAAGGAGGTCATCGCCGACTGGGCGTCCGAGGCGAAGTGGCCGAGGAAGACGAAGCCCGTCGCGACGGCCGCGACCACGAGCGTGGCGTGCGCGCGGGTGGCGCGGGGCAGGATCGCGTCGAGGTCGAGGCCCATCGAGTACAGCATCAGGCCCGCGTTGCCGACGGTTCCGGCGGTGGCCGCGAGGAGCAGCGGTATCAGGTACCAGACGGGGGAGGCCTCGACGAGCGGTCCCGCGTAGTCGAGGGCCCCGCGCGCGGCGAGCGCCGTGTACGTACCGAAGAGCTGCGGGATCAGCAGGCCGACGAGGAGGCCCAGACAGGTGGCTCCCCAGACCTTCTTCGCGCTGTGGCGCTCGGGGGACACGTACCGGGTGTAGTCGCCGAGCAGGGTGATGAAGGCGACCGGGCCGCTGAGGCCCGCGGCCACGGCGGAGAACAGCCAGGTCGGCCAGAACGAGCCGAGCAGGTACGGGGTGTCGGCGACCGGGGCCGCCGAGAAGTCCCCGGCGTACGCGACGAGGCCGATCGCGAGGAGCGCGGTCATGCCGATCGCGAGGCCCTTGCTGAGCCGGAGCAGCAGCCCGTACCCGTACACCGCCGCGACGACCGTGCAGGCGGCGAGCAGCGCGTAGACGGCGGCGTGCGAGGCGCCGCCGGCGGGCAGGCCGATCAGGCGGTCGAGGGTGCCGACCATGACGTCCCCGCCGATCCACAGCGTGAGCGCGGTGTAGCCGAGGGAGAGCAGCAGGCCGACCACCGAGCCGACGAGCCGGCCGCGGACGCCGAAGAAGGCGCCGGAGGAGGTGGAGAGGTTGGTGGCGGTACGGAGCGACACGAGGGCCAGTGGGGCGGTGACGGCGACCCCGACGACGGTTCCGGCGACGACGGAGGTCACCGAGGCCCACAGTCCGAGGCCGAAGGAGACCGGCAGCCAGCCGAAGACGATCACCCCCAGGCAGAGGTTGGAACCGAGCAGGATCGCGATCAGGTCGCGGGGCCCGCTGGTGCGCTCGGCCTCCGGGATGGTGTCGACTCCGCGCTGTTCTCTCGGCATGAGGTCTCCTTGGGGCAGAACTTTAGAGCGACGCTCAATGTGACTTACGCCTGTCGCCCACGTCAATGGTTGGCTGTACACCTCACACCATTTAGAGTGATGCTCAAAGAGGAAGGCTGAATGATGACCGCGTACCGCATGCCCGCCGAGTGGATGCCGCACGAGCGCACCTGGATGGCCTGGCCCAGCCCCAACCCCACCTTCACCAACGAGGACGAACTCGCCGAGGCCCGCGAGGCCTGGGGCTCCGTGGCCCGCGCCGTCCGCCGCTTCGAGCCGGTGACCGTGGTCGTCGCCCCCGGCGACGCCGCGTCGGCCGCCGCGCTCCTCGGCCCCGAGGTCGAGCTGGTCGAGCGGGACCTCGACGACGCCTGGATGCGGGACATCGGCCCGACCTTCGTCACCAACGGCACCGAACTGGCCGCCGTGGACTGGGTGTTCAACGGATGGGGCGCCCAGGACTGGGCCCGCTGGGAGCACGACTCGAAGATCGCCCGCCATGTCGCGGACATCGCCGGCGTCCCCGTACTCCCCTCGCCGCTCGTCAACGAGGGCGGCGCGATCCACGTCGACGGCGAGGGGACGGTGCTGCTCACCGACACCGTCCAGCTCGGCTCCGGGCGCAACCCCGAGTGGACCCGCGAGCAGGTCGAGGCCGAGATCCACGCCAAGCTGGGCACCACGAAGGCCATCTGGCTGCCGCACGGCCTCGCCGGCGACTACGGCACCTACGGCACCCAGGGCCACGTCGACATCGTCGCGGCCTTCGCCCGCCCCGGCACCGTCCTCGTCCACAGCCAGCAGGACCCGGCCCACCCGGACTACGAGCGCTCGCGCCTGTACGTGGAGATCCTGCGCGGACAGACCGACGCCCAGGGCCGCCCCCTGGAGGTCATCGAGGTCCCGGCGCCCACCGTCCTCAAGGACGAGGAGGGCGACTGGGTCGACTACTCCTACATCAACCACTACCTCTGCAACGACGGCGTGGTCCTCTGCGCCTTCGACGACCCGCACGACGAGCTGGCCGCCGAGATCTTCCGCCGCCTCTTCCCCGAGCGCGAGGTCGTCCTCGTCGACGCGCGGACGATCTTCGCGGGCGGCGGCGGCATCCACTGCATCACCCAGCAGCAGCCCAGGATCTGACCGGGCACAAGGGCCGGCGGGGGTGGGGTAGAACATACGGGTGAGTCAGAGCAGCAACCCCGGCCCCGCCGCCCCCTCCCGCCGCCGCAACCAGGCCGCCCCGCCCCGCGAGGACGTCCTCGCCGCGGCCATGGAGACCATCGCCGACCGCGGGCTCGACGGCCTCACCATGGCCGGGCTCGGCCGGCAGGTCGGGATGAGCAGCGGCCACCTCCTCTACTACTTCCGCACCAAGGACGAACTGCTGCTCCAGACCCTGGAGTGGAGCGAGGGGCGGCTCGGCGCCGAGCGCAGCGCACTGCTCTCCCGCCCCGGGACGGCGCGCGAGCGGCTCGACGGGTATGTCGAGGTGTACGTGCCCGAGGGCCCGCGCGACCCGCACTGGACGCTCTGGCTGGAGGTGTGGAACCGCTCGCAGACCGCCGACGACGACGCCCGCGCCCGCCAGGCGGCCATCGAGATGGCCTGGCACCGGGACCTCGTCGCGATCCTCGCCGAGGGCGTCTCGCGCGGGGAGTTCCGGGCCGTCGACCCGGACCGTTTCGCCACCCGCACCCGGGCGCTGCTCGACGGCTTCAGCGTGCACGTGGCCGTGGGGATCCCGGGCACGGGCCGCGACCAGGTCCTCGGCCACGTACGCGAGTTCGTGGAGCAGGAACTGCTGCCCGTATCGTGAGACCGGTCGCCGCCCGGGACCGCCCGTGTGTCAGACTTCCGGCGTGCTTGCTACCACGATGATTATCGGCAGCAGCGCGCCGGTCCGCAGTGGCCACTGAGTCGCGGCACAACCCCCGCGGCAGTGGACACCGTGCCCCAGACCCGCGCGCAGACCTCTCGCACCCGCGAGGGGTTTTTTCGTTTTCCGGCCCCACCCGTGCCGGAGGCGGACCGCGCGTGAGAATGGGGGCAAGTGGATCCAGACCTTCCGGAGCCACATCCGACAGGAGCCATCACAGCCATGACCACGGAGAGCGGCGAAAGCCCGCGTCTCGACGACAGCTTCCACGTCTTCGACACCACCCTGCGCGACGGGGCGCAGCGTGAGGGGATCAACCTCACCGTCGCCGACAAGCTGACCATCGCGCGCCACCTCGACGAGTTCGGCGTCGGCTTCATCGAGGGCGGCTGGCCCGGCGCCAACCCGCGTGACACCGAGTTCTTCGCGCGCGCCCGCGAGGAGATCACGTTCACGAACGCCAAGCTCGTCGCCTTCGGCGCGACCCGCAGGGCCGGCGGCAAGGCCTCCGAGGACCCGCAGGTCAAGGCGCTGCTCGACGCCGGCACCGAGGTGATCTGCCTCGTCGCCAAGTCCCACGACCGGCACGTCGAGCTCGCGCTGCGCACGACGCTCGACGAGAACCTGGAGATGGTCCGCGACACCGTCGCCCACCTGACCGCCCAGGGCCGCCGCGTCTTCGTCGACTGCGAGCACTTCTTCGACGGCTACAAGGGCAACCCGGCCTACGCCAAGGCCGTGGTCAGCGCCGCCCACGAGGCCGGCGCCGAGGTCGTCGTCCTCTGCGACACCAACGGCGGCATGCTCCCCGCCCAGATCCAGGCCGTCGTCTCCACCGTCATCGCCGACACCGGCGCCCGGCTCGGCATCCACGCCCAGGACGACACGGGCTGCGCCGTCGCCAACACCCTCGCCGCCGTCGACGCGGGCGCCACCCACGTCCAGGGCACCGCCAACGGCTACGGCGAGCGGGTCGGCAACGCCAACATCTTCCCCGTCGTGGCGGCCCTGGAGCTCAAGTACGGCAAGAAGGTCCTCCCCGAGGGCGCCCTCGCCGAGATGACCCGGATCTCCCACGCCATCGCCGAGGTCGTCAACCTGACCCCGTCGACCCACCAGCCGTACGTCGGCGTCTCGGCCTTCGCGCACAAGGCCGGGCTCCACGCCTCCGCCATCAAGGTCGACCCCGACCTCTACCAGCACATCGACCCCGAGCTCGTCGGCAACACCATGCGGATGCTCGTCTCCGACATGGCCGGCCGCGCCTCCATCGAGCTCAAGGGCAAGGAGCTCGGCGTCGACCTGGGCGACGACCGCGCGCTCGTCGGCCGCGTCGTCGAGCGGGTCAAGGAGCGCGAGCTCAAGGGCTACACGTACGAGGCCGCCGACGCCTCCTTCGAGCTGCTGCTCCGCGAGGAGGTCGAGGGCCGGCCCCGCCGGTACTTCCGTACGGAGTCCTGGCGCGCGATCGTCGAGGACCGCCCCGACGGCACCCACGCCAACGAGGCCACCGTGAAGCTCTGGGCCAAGGGCGAGCGGATCGTCGCCACCGCCGAGGGCAACGGCCCGGTCAACGCCCTCGACCTCGCGATGCGGGTGGCGCTGGAGCGGATCTACCCGCAGCTCGCCAAGTTCGAGCTGGTCGACTACAAGGTCCGCATCCTGGAGGGCCGCCACGGCACCGAGTCCACGACCCGGGTTCTGATCACGACCGGCGACGGGCGCGGCGAGTGGTCGACGGTCGGCGTCGCCGAGAACGTCATCGCCGCCTCCTGGCAGGCCCTGGAGGACGCCTTCACGTACGGACTGCTGCGGGCGGGCGTCGACCCGGCCGAGTAGCGGCCCCGCCGGGTAGCCGAGCCTGGTCCCGTATGTTCTTATACGCCCCTTTTCGGGTAGCGTCAGCATATGAGGACCAGGGCGCTCTCCGTATGGTCGGCCCTCGCCGGGCTGGTACTGATGCTGCTCCTGGCCCTGACCCCCTCCGCGGGGGCCAGGGCCACCGGCGTCCCGGACGCGGCGGCCGCCCTCAGAGAGGGCCCGGTGTACGTGGACCCGGGCGCCGCCGACCAGCTCTCCGCGAGCGACGCGGCCGCCCTCGCCCAGAAGATCAAGGACGCGGACAAGCCGCTCTTCATCGCCGTCGTCCCGGCGAACGCCGACTTCCCGACCAAGGGCCTCCTCGCCAACCTGCGCACCCAGACCGGCGTCGCCGGGCTGTACGCGGCCCGCCAGGGAGACCTGTTCGGCGCTGACTCCGACCCCTCCGTGATGTCCCGGTCGGCCGTCAAGAACATCGTCACCGCCGTGGACCGGCCCGGCGCCGACGCGGCCACCGAACTCAACGCCCTCGTCGACCAGGCGCTCCCCGCCATGCGCGGCTCCGCCCCCGACTCCTGGGGCGCGGTCGGCGAGGACTCCGGGGTCCCCGTCGCCGGCCTCGTCACCGTCGGCGCGGTCGTCGTCGCGGGCGGCGCCGGACTCGTCGCCCTCTCCCGGCGCAAGCGGCTCCGCAAGGAGGCCGAGGAGCGGGCCGCCCTCGACCGGCTCCGGGTCGTCGTCGACGAGGACATCACCGCCTTCGGCGAGGAGCTCGAACGGCTCGACTTCCACCCCGCCGAACCCGGCGCCGACGACGCCATGCGCGCCGACTACGAGCGCTCCCTCGACTCCTACGACCAGGCCAAGTCCCTCATGGGCGCCGCGCGCCGCCCGCACGACGTCCGCGCGGTCACCCAGGCCCTGGAGGACGGCCGCTTCTCCCTCGCCGTCCTCGCCGCCCGCCGCTCCGGCGAACCGCTGCCCGAGCGCCGCGCCCCCTGCTTCTTCGACCCGCGGCACGGCCCCTCCGTCGACGACCGCGCCTGGACCCCCTCCGGCGGCGCCGGCACCAGCCGCCAGGTCCCGGTCTGCGCCGCCGACGCGGCCCGCCTCGACGACGGGCTCGAACCCCACTCCCGTACGGTCGACACCGACGCGGGCCGCCGCCCCTACTGGGAGGCGGGCCCCGCCTACGGCCCCTGGGCCGGCGGCTACTTCGGCGGCGGGATCCTCCCCGGCCTCCTCATGGGCACCGTCCTCGGCGGCATGCTCTCCACCCCCGCGTACGCCTCCGAGTACGGCGGCGGGGACTTCGGCGGAGGCGACTCCGGCGGCTTCGGCGGCGGGGACTTCGGCGGGGACTTCGGCTCCGGCGGCGACTTCGGCGGGGGCGGGGACTTCGGCGGAGGCGGCGGTTTCGACGGCGGCGGAGGCTTCTGACCGCACGAATCGGGAGCGGGCGCCACGTGAGCGCTGAACGCGTCGAGTGGACGTGCCCGTACCAGCGGTGATCGGCCACAGTGCTCGCGGCGGCGCGGCCGGAGCCGCCCGCGGCACCTGGCACGCTTCCGCTCCCCGGTCAGCCGGGGGGCCGGGGGAGCCGACCGGCAAGCGGGCCACCGCCCTGTCCCGGACCCGGCGCCCGCCGGAGGAGTAGCCATGCGCTAGGCCCGCAACTCCCTTTAGTTCAAAGGCTTCACGGACATCAGCAGGTGCCGGTGGGTCGGCTCCGGCGCATCGGTGAGCAGCGCGCGCTGACCGGGCCCGAGAAGATGGAAGCGGACCTCGGGGGCGCCGGCCAGGGAGCCGAGCGCGTCGAGGAGATAGGCCGGGTTGAAGGCGACCGTCGTCGACTCCGCCCCGGTGAGCGTGGCCGGGAGGCGCTGCGAGGCGACGTCGTCCTCGTACCCCGCCTGGAGGTGCACCCCCGTGGCGGAGAAGGTCAGCTGGACGGGGCTGTCGCCCTCCGTCACCACCGCCACCCGCTTCACGGCCTCGGCCAGCGCCGCCCGCTCGGTGATCGCGAGGGCGTGGTCGCCGAGGGCGAAGAGCTTGTCATGGCGGGGGAGCCGCCCGTCGATCAGCCGTGTCGTGGTCCGCAGGCCGTCCCGCTCGAAGCCGACCGTCCCGGTGTCCAGCGCGATCCGGGCCGCCCCGGCGCCCGCGAGGGAGCGAGCGATCTCGGTGAGCCGACGGGCCGGCACGACCACGTCGGCGGCCCCGGCCGGTGCCGCGCCCTTCCCGAAGTCCGGGTACCACTCCAGCGTCCGGACCGCGTAGCGGTAGCGGTCGGTCGCCGCGAGCGTCATCGTCGCCCCGTCCAGCGCCAGCCGTATCCCGGTCAGCACCGGCAGCGCGTCGTCCCGCCCCGCCGCCACGGCCACCTGCGCCACCGCCGCCGCGAAGGCGTCCCCGTCCACCCGGCCCCGCACCTCCGGCAGCGCGGGCGGCGCCGGATAGTCGTCGAGCGGCAGCAGGGAGAGCCCGAAACGCGCGTCCCCCGAGACCACCGCGAGACGGCTGCCCTCCACGGCCAGCTCCACCTCCGCGCGCGGCAGCACCTTGCAGATGTCGAGCAGCCGCCGGCCGAGCACCAGGACCCGCCCCGGCGCCGAGACGTCGGCCGCCACCTCGACCTGCGCGGAGGCCTCGTGGTCGAGCCCGGAGACCCGCAGCCCGCCCCCGGTCGTCTCCAGGAGCAGACCACCGAGCACGGGCATGGGGGAGCGGGCCGGGAGCACACGCGCGGCCCAGGCCACGGCGTCGGTCAACACGTCGCTGTCGATACGGAATTCCATGCCGCCGACGCTAGCGACCGCCACTGACAACGCCCTCGGCCAACGCCGAGCGCCCGCCTTCCGCTGATGCGGAGGGCGGGCGCGCTCGTGGTGCCGTGGTGCCGGGGGGCAGGGCTTGCCGGAAGGGTCAGGCGGCGTTCTTGATCGCGGAGATGTCGAAGTTCAGCTTGACCTTGTCGCTGACCATGACGCCACCGGTCTCCAGGGCCGCGTTCCAGGTCAGGCCCCACGCCGAGCGCAGGATCTCGGCCGAGCCCTCGAAGCCGACGCGCTCGTTGCCGTAGACGTCCGTGGCGGAGCCGTTGAACTCCAGGTCGATGGAGAGCGGCTTCGTGACGTCCTTGATGGTCAGGTCGCCGGAGATCCGGTACTTGTCGCCGCCCAGCTGCTCGGCGCCGGTGGAGCGGAAGCTCATCAGCGGGAACTGCTCGGCGTCGAAGAAGTCGCCGCTGCGGAGGTGGTTGTCGCGGTCGCCGATGCCGGTGTCGACGGAGGCGATCGTGACGTCGATCGAGGCGGTGGAGGCGCCCGGGTTCGAGCCGTCCAGCTTCAGCGTGCCCTCGTGCTCGCCGAAGGTGCCGCGCACGTTGGTGACCATGGCGTGACGGACGGTGAAGCCGATGCTGCTGTGCGAGGGGTCGATGGTGTAGTCGCCGGTCAGGGCGGCCAGCGCGGGGTCGACCGGGAGGGTGGCGACGGCGGTGGCGGAAGCGGTGTTGCTCTTGCGGTTGAAGAGACCCATGACGAACAGCTCCTCGATCAGGACGCGGGGGGAGGGGAGTGAAGGTTTGGTTGAACCTTCAACGAGAACGAATGTAGCGCGATTCGGTTCAACTTTCAACCTTTCCTTCGAGGGGGGCCTCAGGGGGGGCTCGGGCGGGGGCTCAGGGGGGTGGCTCAGGCGGGCGGTGAGGGGGAATCGGTACGCCCTCTTCCGGACGCGCGTAGACCTGGTGCACCATCTCCCTGCGCGACGAGCACCACCTGCACCACAGCCGTCCCATCCACACGGTCACCAGCAGGAGGAATCCCCCGTGAAGCTCCGCTCCGTCCTCACCGCACTCGCCCTCGTCCTGGGCGCCCTCTTCGCCCCCGGCTTCGGCGCCCTCACCGCCGCCACCGACGCCCACGCCGTCACCAAGATCAGCCACGCCACCGCGACCTCGATGTTCCGTTCCTCCGGGATCACCTGGTCGTCCTCCGGCGGCTGCTCCGACCGGAACAACCCGACGTGCACGTCCTTTGAGCAGCTCAACCTCGCCACCGCCCAGGGCGCCCAGACCCTCAAGAGCGCCAGCGGCTGCGCCCTCAACATCACCGGCGGCACCGAGACCGGGCACGCGAGCGGCACGTACTCGCACTGGAACGGCTACAAGCTCGACTTCGCCAAGGGCACCTGCGTCACCAACTACGTCAAGAACACCTTCACCTACATCGGCCTGCGCGGCGACGGAGCCCCGCAGTGGAAGTCCGGCGCGGGCAACGTCTACGCCGACGAGGGCAACCACTGGGACGTGACCTTCTACAACTGCGGTGGCTGCTAGGGCCTGTTCGCTCCGCTTGGACTAATCGGAGGGGGTTCTTGGACTGGCGGGCCCCCCGGGGCGCGATCTCGTTGACGCCCCGGGCGGGGCGCGGCTGACTGTTCCGCATGTCCTTCCCCCTCCGCTCACGCCGCCCATCCCGGCTCCGTACGGCCTGCGCGCTCGCGGTCGTCCCGGTCACCGCCCTCGCGCTCGCGGGACCCGTCCACGCGGCGGGCCCGCGGGCCGGCGGCGCGACCGTCGCGGCCGCGGGCGCGGCCATCGCCTCCGCCGAGCTCACCGTCGCCGTCGCCGAGGACTTCCCCCGCGTCCTCTCGTACACGGACCGCGCGAGCGGCGCCCGCCTCCTCGGCAGTACGGCCCCGGTCACGCAGGTCGTGCTCAACGGCACCGCCCACACCGTCGCGGCCAAGGCCGCCCCCGTCCTGACGGCGACCTCCGCCGCGTACACCCTGACGTTCCCCGCCCTGCCGGGCGTCGAGATCGACGCGCGCCTCTCCGTCGAGGGCAGGACCACCACCTTCCGGGTCACCGCCGTCCGCGACACCGAGGCCTTCCGTGTCGGCACCCTCGACATACCCGGCCACGACCTCGTCTCCGTCGGCTCCTCCGACGCCGGCGCCGCCACCGCCTTCACCCGCCTCGACCCCGACTCCACCCGCACCGCCGACGTCTTCGCCCAGGTCACGGCCGCCACCCCGGCCGAGGCGGCCCCGGTCGGCGCGAGCTACGCGATCGTCAGCACCGGGCGGCTCGCCGCCGCCGTCGAGTCGAACTCCAGCTACGACAAGCCCGCCGGAGCCTCGGCCCGCGACGGCGCCCGCTTCTGGCACCAGGCGAGGGCGGCCGCCACCGCCACCGGCACCGAGACCCGCGTCGGCGTCTGGTCCGGCCAGTGGACCTACCGCGGCGCCGGCGCCCCCGCCCCCGAGAGCGGCGAGAACCTCCCCTGGGCCAAGGTCGTGGTCACCCCCGACGCCAACGCCGACGGCGCCACCGACTGGCAGGACGGCGCCATCGCCTTCCGGGCGATCGGGATCAAGGCCCCCGGCAGCGACGGGACCCCCGACCGGGTCGTCGCCCACATCCCCTTCAACTTCGCCTCGAACGCCACCCACCCCTTCCTGCGCACCCTCGACGACGTCAAGCGGGTCTCGCTCTCCACCGACGGACTCGGTCAGTTCGCGCTGCTCAAGGGGTACGGCTCCGAGGGCCACGACTCCGCCCACCCCGACTACGGCGGCAACTACAACAAGCGCGCCGGCGGCCTCGCCGACCTCAACACCCTCCTGCGGGAGGGGAAGAAGTGGGGCGCGGACTTCGGCGTCCACGTCAACGCCACGGAGTCGTACCCTGAGGCGAAGAACTTCAGCGAGACCCTCGTCGACAGAACCAAGCCGGGCTGGGACTGGCTGAACCAGAGCTACTCCATCGACCAGCGCCGGGACGTGAACAGCGGCGACCTCGCCCGCCGCATCCAGCAGCTCCGCGACGAGACCGACCCGGCCCTCTCCACGCTCTACATCGACGTCTACTACACGCACGGCTGGATCGCCGACAAGACGATGCGGGCCGTCCAGGCGCAGGGCTGGAACGTCGCCACCGAGTGGTCCGAGAAGTTCGAGCACGCCTCCCTCTGGTCCCACTGGGCCAACGACCTCGACTACGGCGGCGCCACCAACAAGGGCCTCAACTCGAAGATCATCCGCTTCGTCCGCAACGGCGAGAAGGACATCTGGAACAACCACCCGGTCCTCGGCCAGACCGCCCTCGTCGACTTCGAGGGCTGGACCGGCGAGAACGACTGGAACGCCTTCTCCGCCAACATCTGGCAGCGCAACCTGCCCGCCAAGTACCTCCAGCACCAGAGGATCACCCGCTGGAACGGTGACGACATCACCTTCACCGGCGGCGTCCGCGGCACCGTCGAGAACGGCCGCCGCACCTTCTACGAGAACGGCCGCAAGGTCCTCGACGGCGACGCCTACCTGCTCCCGTGGGACGGCGGCACGAAGCTCTACCACTACAACAAGACCGGCGGGAAGACGAGTTGGGCCGTCCCCGCGGGGAGCGGCACGTACACCGTGTACAGGCTCACCGACAACGGCCGCGTCCGCGTCGGCACCGCCAAGCCCGTCAACGGCCGCGTCACCCTCGACGCCGCCGCCGGACAGCCGTACGTCCTCCACGCCACCGCGCCCGCCGCCGCCGACCCCCGGTGGGGCCAGGGCACTCCGGTCAAGGACCCCGGCTTCAACGACGCCAGGCTCACCGCCTGGACCAGGACCGGCGCCGTCGCCCGCGACACCGACGACCGCGGCCGCAACAGCGCCCGGCTCACCGGCTCCGCCACCGCCTCCGTACGCCAGCAGGTCACCGGCCTGACCCCCGGCGCCCGCTACACCGCCTCCGCGCTCGTCGAGGTCGAACCCGGCAGGACCCGCCCGACCACGCTCTCCGCCGGCGGGCGGTCCGTCACCGTCAATCGCTCGGTCCTGGAGGACCGGGTCGCCGCCTCCGACTGGAGCGGCACCCACTTCCAGCGCGCCAAGGTCACCTTCACCGCCCCCGCCACCGGCACCACCACGCTGAGGATCGAGGCCGCGAGCGGCTCCACCGCCGCCGTCCGGCTCGACGACGTCCGGATCGTCGCGAACGACCCCGCGACCAGGCCCGGGACGGTCGTGTACGAGGACTTCGAGGCCGTCGACCAGGGCTGGGGCCCCTTCCTCAAGGGCGACGCGGGCGGCACCACCGACCCGCGCACCCACATCGCCCAGCTCCACGCGCCCTACACCCAGGCCGGCTGGAACGGGAAGGCGATCGACGACGTCATCGGCGGCGCCGAGACCCTCAAGTCCCACGACGAGAACAGCGGCCTCGTCTACCGCACCGCGCCCTGGACCGTCCCGATGGCCGAGGGCCGCAGCTACCGCGTCGCGTACGACTACCAGTCCAGCGAGGCCGGCGCCTACGAGTGGGTCACCGGGTACGACCGGTCCACCGGCCAGGGCAACGCCCTGGAGACCCGCCGCACCCCGATCGGCGAGCAGCGCACCACCGGCCACTTCGCCGAGACCGTCACCGCCGGCTGCGGCGACACCTGGGTCGGCCTGCGCAAGCGCGAGGACGCCCCCGCCGGGGCCGACTTCGTCCTCGACGGCTTCACCGTCACCGACCTCGGCCCGGCCACCGAGCGCGCCGCCTGCGGCACGCTCGCCGTCACCGCCCCCGAGACCCTGGAGCCCGGCCGCCCCCACGAGGTGACCGCCGCCTTCGGCAACGACGAGGCCGTCACCGTCTCCGGCGCCCGCGCCGAGCTCACCCTCCCCGAGGGATGGACCGCCGAGCCCGCCGGCCCCGTCACCCTCGACGCCGTCGCCCCCGGTGCCACCGCCACCGCCACCTGGCGGGTCACCCCTCCGGTGGACGCGGCCTACCGTCCGTACACGCTCGGCGCGGGCGTCTCGTACGCCGTCGACGGCGCCGATCGGAAGGTGACCGCCGCCCGGACCGTCCGCACCCTGCCCCCGCCGCCGAGTGCCGACAGCTGGGCGAGCGACCTCGACTGGACCTCCGCAGCCAACGGCTGGGGCCCCGTCGAGCGCGACCTCTCCAACGGGGAGACCGGCACGGGCGACGGGACCCCGCTGCGCGTCGGGGGAGTGACGTACGCCAAGGGCCTCGGCACCCACGCCCCGGCCGCCGTCCGCTACTACCTGGGCGGGAAGTGCACCTCCTTCACCGCCGAGGTCGGGGTGGACGACGTCCAGGCCACGCGCGGTAGCGTGCAGTTCTCCGTCCGCGCGGACGGGGTGACCAAGGTGTCCTCCCCGGTCCTCGGGGCCCCGGACGCCGCCTGGCCGCTCACCGCCGACGTCACCGGAGCCGCCTACGTCGACCTCGTGGTCGGCGACGGCGGGGACGGAAACGGCAACGATCACGCCGACTGGGGGAGTGCCCGCTTCCACTGCGGTGGCTGAGCCCGCCCCATGAGGCCCGATCCGTGAGGCCCGACCCCTGCGGCGCAGGTCTATGTCAGAACCCTACAATCACCTGGGGTCTCAGGCTGTCGACTTGCGCCGTAGGGGTACCCCTTATGTCAAGCCCCACCAGTTATCGACGCGGGAGACTGTACGGAGTCGACGGCGGAATTTTCTTGCTCGACTTCGTAGGGTCAGTACATGACCGTTGTGGACCAGATCCCGAGCGAGCCCGCTGACGCCCGTGGCCGAGTGGCCGAGCTGCACGTCCTGCGCGAGCAGGCCCTCCGTGGCCCGAGCGAGCGCGCCACCGAGGCGCAGCACGCGAAGGGCAAGCTCACCGCTCGCGAGCGCATCGAGCTCCTGCTCGACGCCGGTTCCTTCAACGAGGTCGAGCAGCTCCGCCGCCACCGCGCCCAGGGCTTCGGCCTGGAGGCGAAGAAGCCCTACACGGACGGTGTGATCACCGGCTGGGGCACCGTCGAGGGCCGCACGGTCTTCGTCTACGCGCACGACTTCCGGATCTTCGGCGGCGCCCTGGGCGAGGCCCACGCCACCAAGATCCACAAGATCATGGACATGGCCATCGCGGCCGGTGCCCCGCTGGTCTCCCTGAACGACGGCGCCGGCGCCCGTATCCAGGAGGGCGTCTCCGCCCTCGCCGGCTACGGCGGCATCTTCCAGCGCAACACCAAGGCCTCGGGTGTCATCCCGCAGATCTCCGTGATGCTCGGCCCCTGTGCCGGCGGCGCGGCCTACAGCCCGGCCCTCACGGACTTCGTCTTCATGGTCCGCGAGACCTCGCAGATGTTCATCACCGGCCCGGACGTCGTCAAGGCGGTCACCGGCGAGGAGATCACCCAGAACGGCCTCGGCGGCGCCGACGTGCACGCCGAGACCTCCGGCGTCGCGCACTTCGCGTACGACGACGAGGAGACCTGCATCGCGGAGGTCCGCTACCTCCTGTCGATGCTCCCGCAGAACAACCGCGAGAACCCGCCGACCGTCGCCTCCGAGGACCCGGCGGACCGCCGCTCCGAGGTCCTCTTCGACCTGGTCCCGGCCGACGGCAACCGCCCGTACGACATGCACAAGGTCATCGAGGAGCTCGTCGACGACGGCGACTACCTGGAGATCCACGAGCGCTGGGCCCGCAACATCATCTGCGCCCTGGCCCGTCTCGACGGCCAGGTCGTCGGCATCGTCGCCAACCAGCCGCAGTCGCTCGCCGGTGTCCTCGACATCGAGGCCTCCGAGAAGGCCGCCCGCTTCGTACAGATGTGCGACGCCTTCAACATCCCGATCATCACCCTTCTGGACGTACCCGGCTTCCTGCCCGGCGTCGACCAGGAGCACGGTGGAATCATCCGCCACGGCGCGAAGCTGCTGTACGCCTACTGCAACGCGACCGTGCCCCGGATCAGCCTGATCCTGCGCAAGGCCTACGGCGGCGCCTACATCGTCATGGACTCCCAGTCCATCGGCGCCGACCTGACGTACGCCTGGCCCACCAACGAAATCGCGGTCATGGGCGCCGAGGGCGCCGCCAACGTGATCTTCCGCAAGCAGATCGCCGAGGCCGAGGACCCCGAGGCCATGCGCACCCGCATGGTCAAGGAGTACAAGGCCGAGCTGATGCACCCGTACTACGCGGCGGAGCGCGGCCTGGTCGACGACGTCATCGACCCCGCCGACACCCGCCGGGTGCTCATCCGGTCCCTCGCGATGCTCCGTACCAAGCACGCCGACCTGCCGTCCCGCAAGCACGGCAACCCGCCTCAGTAAGAGGAGCCACACACGTGACCACCCCTGCCAACCTCCTTCGCGTCGAGAAGGGGTCCGCCGACCCCGAGGAGCTCGCCGCCATCACGGCGGTCCTGCTCGCCCGCGCCGCCTCCCAGCCCTCCGAGGAGACCGCCCACAGCCGCTCCACGGCCGGCTGGCGCCGCCTCGAGCGCCAGTCGGGCTTCCGCCCCTCCCACTCCTGGCAGGGCTGAGCCCGCCGCTCGCCGCCCGGCCAGTACGCCGAAGGCCCCCGCTCCTTTCGAGGAGCGGGGGCCTTCGCGTGTGTCCGTCGATCGTGCCGACGTCCGTCGGGACTACCGCAGGCGGGCCATGAGGGCGTGCTCGACGAGGGTGATGAGCGCGCTCTTGGCGTCCGCGCGGTGGCGGGCGTCGGTGGTGATGATGGGGGTGTCGGGGCCGATCTGGAGGGCCTCGCGGACTTCTTCGGGCTGGTAGGGCTGGTTTCCGTCGAAGCCGTTGAGGGCGATGACGAAGGGGAGGCCGGAGTTCTCGAAGTAGTCGACGGCGGGGAAGCAGTCGGCGAGGCGGCGGGTGTCGACGAGGACGACGGCGCCGATGGCGCCGCGGACCAGGTCGTCCCACATGAACCAGAAGCGGTCCTGACCGGGGGTACCGAAGAGGTACAGGATCAGGTCCTGGTCCAGCGTGATGCGGCCGAAGTCCATGGCGACGGTCGTCGTCGTCTTGTCTCCGGTGTGCGTGAGGTCGTCGATGCCCGCGGAAGCGGACGTCATGACGGCCTCGGTACGCAGCGGGTTGATCTCCGAGACGGCGCCGACGAACGTGGTCTTGCCCACGCCGAAGCCACCCGCCACCACGATCTTCGCGCTGGTGGTTGAACGGGCCGCGCCGCCGCTAGAGCTTGCGAAGTCCACTGAGCACCCTTTCGAGCAAGGTCACGTCTGGCTGACCACCGGCGGACTCGTCGCCGCCCGGCTGGTGGATGGCGACAAGTCCCGCCTCGGCCAGGTCGGCGACGAGGATTCGGGCGACGCCGAGGGGAATGGAGAGAAGGGCCGAGATCTCCGCGACCGACTTGATCTCGAAGCACAGCCGGCAGATCCGCTGGTGCTCGGGCAACTGCCCCTGCAGCCGGGCGGGATCGGCCGTCGTGCTGACCAGCGCCTCGATGGCGAGCTGGTAGCGCGGCCGGGTACGGCCGCCGGTCATCGCGTACGGACGGACGAGCGGGTTGTGCCCGCCCGAACCGCCCGACGGGGACGGGACGCGCGGAGTGCTCGGCGAGCCCGCGGGCATGGTCTGCGGGGCATACGGACCCTGAGGAGCCTGCGGCTGCTGGTAGGGCTGCTGCGTCATGCCCTGTCTGCTGGGAGCGGAGGGAAAGTTGAACCGGTTCTGCGCGGTGCCGTCCAGCGGCGCCTGATGCGCGTCATATCCGTTGTACTGGCTCGCGCCAGGGGGTGTTCCCACGTTTCCTCCTCCGACTGCCTCGCGGTCCATGTCCCTTGGAACCGCCACCGCACCTTACGGTGCGGTGACGAGAAACGCACGGTCTGTCTGTTAGTTGAGCAGACTTCCCTGAAGTTCCGCCCGGAGATCGGGAGTCAGGACGGTGCCCGCGCGGTCCACGAGCAGCGCCATCTCGTACCCCACGAGACCGATGTCGGCCTCCGGGTGGGCGAGGACGGCCAGCGAGGAACCGTCCGAGATCGACATGATGAAGAGGAAGCCGCGCTCCATCTCCACGACGGTCTGGTTGACCGCGCCGCCCTCGAAGATCCGGGACGCGCCCGCGGTCAGCGAGGTCAGTCCGGAGGCGACGGCCGCCAGCTGGTCGGCGCGGTCGCGGGGGAACCCCTCGGACATCGCCAGCAGGAGTCCGTCGGCGGAGACCACCACCGTGTGGGACACCCCGGGGGTGTTGTCCACGAAGTTGGTGATCAACCAGTTCAGATTCTGCGCCGCCTGGCTCATGCTCACACTAACGCTCCTGGTTGTAGGTACTGCCCGGGCCGAAGCCCGATCCGTTCGTGTCCGTACCCGCGCTGCGTCCCTGCTGGACACCGCGGCGCAGGTTGCTCAACCTGCCCCGGACGTCCTCGGGTGCGCGGGAGACCTGGGGGCCGCCCTGCGGGGTCTGCTCCGCCGTGCCCTCGACCAGATTGGCCTTGGGGACTCGCCGGGGGAGACCCGAGGAGGTGACCCCGCCGGCCTTCGGGTCCTTGAGCTTCCCGGCCCGCTGCCAACGCTCGTCGTTCGTCGAGCGCCAGGCCTCGGAGCCGTCGGCTTCGTCTCGCTGCTGCTCCGCCGGCCCCGCCGGCTGCGGGACCTGCGCCGGCTGCTGCGCCTGCGCGGGCTGCTGGGCCTGTGCGGGCGGTGCCTGGCGCGGCACCTGCTGCGTCTGCTGGCCGACGCTGCCGCGGCGCGGCAGACCTGCGTCGGTCAGCGCGTGACCGGCGTCCGGGGCGGGGCTCGGAGCGGTGCCCGGACGGTCGAAGCCTACGCGGTCAGGGGCCTGTTCGGGAGCGGTAGGAGCAGATTCCGCTTCCGCTCCGTACGCCTGCTCGTAGCCGCCCTGGTAGGCGTTCTGGTCCTGCCACTCACCCTGCTGGGCCTGGGAGTCGAACGCGTTGCCGTACTGCTGGTGTTCGACGACCGGAGTCTCGTACGGGGCTTCCGCATAGCCGGCCTGCGGGTAGGCCTCGTAGCCCTGCTGCTCGTACTCGCCGGTGTACTCCTGGGAGTAGGCCTGCTCCTGCGCCGGGGCGTACTCGCCCTGGTACTCGGCGGCGTACTCCTGGCCGTACCCCTGCTGCTGCGCGTACTCCTGCGGGGCGTACTCCTGCTGCGGGTACTCCTGGCCCTGCGCGAACTCCTGGCCGGGGGCGTACTCCTGCGCGTACTCCTGCGGGGCGGCGGCCTGGCCGAACTCCTCCGCGGCCGGCTCCTGCTCCTGGAGCCGTTCGCCGAGGGTCGCGCGCCGGTCCTCACGGGACAGCGAGCGGTTCACCGGGTCGAGGTCGAGCTCGGACGCCTCGTCGGACCGCTGCTCGTAGCGCGAGTCGTCGAAGCCGAGATCGGCGGCGGTCAGCATCGTCTGCGGGGCCGGGGCCTCGAAGACGTTCGGCTGCTGCTGCTGCGGAATGATCTGCGAGACGGTGAAGTCGTCCTGGACCGGCTGCTCGCCGCCGCCGCCGTGCGTGATCGCGTCCGGCAGCATGACCAGCGAGGTCGTCCCGGCCTGCTCGCCCGAGGGGCGCAGCTGGACCCGGATGCCGTGTCGGTCGGCGAGGCGGCCGACCACGAAGAGGCCCATGCGCTGGGAGACGGCGGCGTCCACGGTCGGCGGGTTCGCCAGCTTGTGGTTGATGTCCGCGAAGTCCTCGGCGGTGAGGCCGATGCCCTTGTCGTGGATCTCGACCATCACGCGGCCGTCGGGGAGACGGGTCGCGGTGACGCGGACCTTGGTCTGCGGGGAGGAGAACGTGGTGGCGTTCTCCAGGAGCTCGGCGAGCAGGTGGACGAGGTCGGTCACGGCCTGGCCGTGGATCTCGGCCTCCGGGACGCCGGCCAGCTCGATGCGCTCGTACTGCTCCACCTCGGAGGAGGCGGCGCGCATGACGTCGACCAGCGGGACGGGCTGGTCCCAGCGGCGGCCCGGCTCCTCGCCGGCGAGGACGAGGAGGTTCTCGCCGTTGCGGCGCATACGGGTGGCCAGGTGGTCCAGCTTGAAGAGGTTCTCCAGCTGGTCCGGGTCGGCCTCGTTGTTCTCCAGGTCGGTGATGAGGGTCAGCTGGCCCTCGATCAGCGACTGGTTGCGGCGCGAGAGGTTGGTGAAGATCGCGTTGACGTTGCCCCGGAGCATGGCCTGCTCGGCGGCGAGCCGGACGGCCTCGCGGTGGACCTGGTCGAAGGCGCGGGCGACCTCGCCGATCTCGTCCTGCGAGTCGATCGGGATGGGCTGTACGCGGGTGTCGACCCGGCCGGGCTCGGTACGGGACAGCTGGTCGACGAGCATCGGCAGGCGCTGCTCGGCGATGCCGAAGGCGGCGTTGCGCAGCTCGCGCATCGAGCGGCTCATCTGGCGGGCCATCATCCCGGCGAGGACGAAGGCGGCGAGCAGGGAGACGACGACGATGCCGCCGTTGACCCAGGCATCGGTCTTGGCCTCGTCGGAGACGCGGATGGCCTCGTTCACGGCCTTGTCCACGAGGGACTTCTCGACCTCGCTGTAGCCCTCGAACTTGGCGGTGGCGATGCCCATCCAGGTCTCGGGCGTGATGGCCTGGGCCTTGAGGGCCGCCAGGGCCGTGGGGGTCTTCGCGCTGCCGATGGCGGCGGCGGTGCCGGAGTAGACGGAGCCGTCCTTGCCCTTGGGGGGCTGGACCGGAAGGCTCTGCATCTCCTTGGCGCCGTCGGCGGCCTTGCGGGCCATGACCTTCTTGAGGAGTTCGACGTCCTCGGGCATGCCGCCGGAGACGAACTCGCCGAGGGCGATCTGCTCCAGGTAGTTGTACGAGTTGAAGGCCACCGACTGCTGGGCGAAGACGCCCGCCTGCTGGCTGGGCCGGACGAGCAGCTGGGTGCCGATGGAGCGCTGGAGCGACTCGGCGCCCTTGGCGAGCTGGATCGCGTAGACGCTGCGGCCGTAGGCGGTGACGTTGCCGGTGCCGAGGCCGAGCTCGTTGGAGAACTCGGTGAGGTAGTGCTGGACGCCGGTGTACTGGAGCTGGGTGTTCACCGGGTCGAGCCCGGCGCTGTACGCGGACTTGCGCAGCGCGGCGAGCTTCGGCTCCTCGGCCCGGAAGAGCTTGAGGCGGCGCTCCAGGCCCTGGCCCGAGGGGAGGTTCCTGGCGGCCTCGTCGAACTTCAGCCGGGCGGCGTCGGTGGCGGCGTACGCCTTCTCGACGGTCTCGCCCTTGCGGTCCTCGGGGGTCTTCGCGGCGAGCAGCGGAGCGGCCGTGAGGTCCCGCTCGTTGAGCAGGGCGGTGCTGTACTCCGACGCGGCCTTCACGATGAGGGCCGTCTTCTCGGCGTCCTGCGCCTCCTGCCAGGTGTCGATGGACCCCTTGACCTGGAAGCCGCCCATGACGAGGCCGACGAGCGAGGGTATGAGGAGGATCGCGTTCAGGCGGGTGGGCACGCGCCAGTTGCGCGGCGACAGCTTGCTCGAGTTGCCGGGGGCGGCCGGGGCCGGCGGCGGGGTCACGGGCACGTCCGCGGGCGACATCGCCGTGCGCGACGGCGGGGTGAAGTTGCCCCGTGTCTCCTGCTCCTCGGAGCTTTCCTTGCTGCGCCTCACTCGACCAACAACCTCTCGGCGTCGGCACCTACGTTGTGCCGTGTTTCGTTCAGGGCCGTACTACTCGGGAGTTCATGAATTCCAGCACGTGAAGGGGTTCCGTTCCAAACACCGGAAATCGACCCCGTCCCACCTTGTGGACCTTGCGTAAAACGGGCATAAAGAGCGAGCCCCGCCAAAAGGCGGGGCTCAGGTGAGCGCAGTGACACCGACCGGATGCGTCGGGTGTCCGAGGCGCCCGAATTCTCTGTCGGATTGTTATGAACACGGGGACGGTCGTGGCGAAGGCCACAGACCGTCCCCAGGTGTTGGCATATGCCCGACTGATGCGTGAGGTGTTACTTGAGGCGGGCCATGAGGGCGTGCTCGACGAGGGTGATGAGCGCGCTCTTGGCGTCCGCGCGGTGGCGGGCGTCGGTGGTGATGATGGGGGTGTCGGGGCCGATCTGGAGGGCCTCGCGGACTTCTTCGGGCTGGTAGGGCTGGTTTCCGTCGAAGCCGTTGAGGGCGATGACGAAGGGGAGGCCGGAGTTCTCGAAGTAGTCGACGGCGGGGAAGCAGTCGGCGAGGCGGCGGGTGTCGACGAGGACGACGGCGCCGATGGCGCCGCGGACCAGGTCGTCCCACATGAACCAGAAGCGGTCCTGACCGGGGGTACCGAAGAGGTACAGGATCAGGTCCTGGTCCAGCGTGATGCGGCCGAAGTCCATCGCCACCGTGGTGGTGGTCTTGCCGCCGGTGTGGGTCAGGTCGTCGATCCCCGCGGACGCGGAGGTCATCACGGCCTCGGTACGCAGCGGGTTGATCTCCGAGACGGCGCCCACGAACGTGGTCTTGCCCACGCCGAAGCCGCCCGCCACGACGATCTTCGCGCTGGTGGTCGACCGGCTGGGAGCGCCGGCGCCGCCGTCAGAGCTTGCGAAGTCCACTGAGCACCCTTTCGAGCAGTGTCACGTCCGGCGTGCCGCCGGTCTCTCCGTTGCCCGGCTGGTGGATGGCCACCATGCCGGCCTCTGCCAGGTCGGCGACGAGGATCCGGGCGACGCCGAGCGGCATCGACAGGAGGGCCGAGACCTCGGCCACCGACTTGACCTCGCGGCACAGGTGGCAGATCCGCTGGTGCTCGGGCAGCAGCGTGGCGAGGTGCGCGGGGTCGGCCGTGGTGCTGACCAGCGCCTCGATGGCGAGCTGGTAGCGCGGCCGGGTCCGGCCGCCGGTCATCGCGTAGGGACGTACCAGCGGCTGGTCGCCCTCATGTCCGTACTCGTCGACTGAGGCGCCGTACGGATCGTGAGAGGCGGGGGGCGGGGTCATGAATCCTCCGGGCGTGACAGCGAACTTCCGCCGTCGGATGGGGCCGGTGGGGGGCCGGTTGGGGCGGCCGGACGATGAACGGGCCAGGGCGGTACGGAGGGGCGTACCGCCCTGTCGGGCAGGTGCGGTGAGCCGGTCGCCGGGTCACGGGACGGCTCGGGCCTGGCCTAGTGGAGCAGGCTGCCCTGGAGCTCCGCGCGGAGGTCCGGGGTGAGGACGCTGCCGGCCCGGTCGACCAGCAGCGCCATCTCGTAGCCCACGAGGCCGATGTCGCACTCGGGGTGGGCGAGTACGGCCAGCGAGGACCCGTCGGAGACCGACATGAGGAAGAGGAAGCCGCGCTCCATCTCCACCACGGTCTGGGCGACGGGACCGCCCTCGAAGATCCGGGACGCCCCCGCGGTCAGCGAGGTCAGTCCGGAGGCGACCGCGGCGAGCTGGTCCGCGCGGTCGCGGGGGAATCCTTCGGACATGGCCAGCAGGAGTCCGTCGGCGGAGACCACCACCGTGTGCGACACCCCGGGGGTGTTGTCCACGAAGTTGGTGATCAACCAGTTCAGATTCTGCGCCGCCTGGCTCATCGCGTTCAACTAGCGCTCCTGCTGGTGGTTCGGACCGAGGTGGTGGTTACCCGTGGTCGAGTTACCGGCCTGTCGGCCCTGCTGGATGCCGCGGCGCAGGTTGGTGAGCCGGCCGCGTACGTCGTCGGGTGCACGCGAGACCTGGGGGCCGGCGCTGTGCGCCTGCTCCGTGGCGGTCCCGGGTACGAGGTTGGCCTTCGGCACGCGCCGGGGGAGGCCGGAGGTGGTGACGCCGCCGGCCGCGGGCTTGCGCACCCGCTCGGCCTGGCGCACCAGCTCGTCGTTGGGCGAGGTCCGCCAGGTGGCCGCGCCGCCCTGGGGCGCCTGGGCCTGGGGAGCCTGCTGCGCCTGCGGGGCCTGCGGGGCCTGCGGAGCCATGGGGGCCTGGTGCTGCGCCTGCGGCGCCTGCGGCGCCTGCGGACGGCCCTGCTCCTGGCCCTGCGGGAACCAGTTGGTCTCCAGGGTGTCGTACAGCGGCGTACGGCCGTCACCCGGACCACCGGCCGGCGGCAGCGCCTCCGGACGGCGGGACTGCTGGAGCTGCGGCTGACGCGGCTGCTGGGCCTGGCCCGCCTGCTCGTTCGCCGGACGCGGGGCGCCGAAGTCCTCGCCGCCGGTCCGCTGACGCGGGGGCTGCGGGGCCTGCTGCTGCGCCTGCTGGGCCTGCGGCACGTACGGCTGACGGCCGAACTGCTGCTGCTGACCACCCTGGTAGCCCTGCGGCTGCTGGGCCTGCTGCGGCTGCGGGGCCTGCTGCTGCGCACCGAAGTCGGGACGCGGGAACTGACCCGTGGAGCCGGGACCCTGCGGGGCGCCGAAGTCCGGGCGCGGGAACTGGCCCGTGGAGCCGGGACCCTGCGGGGCACCGAAGTCCGGGCGGGGGAACTGACCGGTGGAGCCGGGACCCTGCGGGGCGCCGAAGTCGGGACGCGGGAACTGCGACGTCGCCGCCGGATCCTGCGCACCGCCCCCGTACGCCTGCGGCTGCGGGGCCGGGGCGGCCTGCGGAGCCGCCTGCGGGGCACCGAAGTCCGGGCGCGGGAACTGGCCCGTGGAACCGGGGCCCTGAGGGGCTGCCGGAGCCGCGTGCCGGCCCGCCGTCTCCGGGTCCTCGTGGCCGCGCGGGGCGTCCAGCGGGGACATCTCCTGCTGCGGGCGGCGCACCGGCTGCTGCGCCGGCTCGCTGCCCCAGCTCACGGGCTGCGGGCGCTGCGGCTGCGGGGTACCGCCCGGCAGCTCGGCGCGCGGGAACTCCGCACCGGGCTGCTGGCCTGCCTGCGCCGCCGGGGCGGGCTGACGCGCGCCGGGCACGGCCGGACGGCCGCCCTGCCCGTTCGGCTGGCCCTGGTTGCCCCACACGTCCGTACGGGACGGGATGGCGCTCGCCGCGCCGCCGATGAGACCACCGGCACCGGGGCCCGGACGCAGCGGGTCCTGCTGCGGAGCCGGGGCGGCGGGGGCCTGCGGGATCTGCGGCAGCTGACCGGTCTGGTCGTGCTGCGCGTGCTGCGGCTGGGGCTGCTGCGGACGGTTCGGCTGCGGGCCGCCGGCGAGCGGGGCGCCGTCGCGGGCGGGCAGCGCGGCACGCGGGCCGCCCGTACCGACCTGGCCACGCGCCGCACCGGCACCGGCGCCGAGGCGGCCGGCCGCCGAGGACGGGGCACCGCCCGGACGCTGACCGCCCGGACCGCCGGGGCCACCGGCGCCCGGACCGGCCGGAAGCCGGCCACCGGAGGCGGAGGCACCCGGGGGCATCGCGCCCTGGCCGCCCGCGCCCGGCTTGGGCATGGGCTTCTTGTTCCCCTGGGCCACGTCGACCGGGAGCATGACGAGCGCGGTGGTGCCGCCCGAGTCCGAGGGGCGCAGCTGGATGCGGATGCCGTGTCGCAGGGACAGGCGGCCGACCACGAACAGACCCATGCGGCGCGAGACCGAGACGTCCACGGTGGGCGGCGAGGCGAGCCGCTCGTTGATCGCGGCGAGGTCCTCGGGGGAGAGGCCGATGCCGGTGTCGTGGATCTCGACGAGCACGCGGCCGTCGGGCAGCGCGTGACCGGTGACCCGGACCTTCGTCTGCGGGGAGGAGAACGAGGTGGCGTTCTCCAGCAGCTCGGCGAGGAGGTGCACGAGGTCGTTGACGACCCGGCCGGCGACCTCGGTCGCCGGGACCGCGGCCAGCTCGATGCGCTCGTACTGCTCCACCTCGGAGGCGGCGGCGCGGAGGACGTCGACCAGCGGGACCGGGCGGGTCCAGCGACGGCCCGGCTCCTCGCCGGCGAGGACGAGGAGGTTTTCGCCGTTCCGGCGCATACGGGTCGCGAGGTGGTCGAGCTTGAACAGCGAGGAGAGCTGGTCGGGGTCGGCCTCGCGGGACTCCAGCTCGGAGATGAGCGAGAGCTGACGCTGGATGAGGCCCTGGGAACGGCGCGAGAGGTTGGTGAACATCGCGTTGACGTTGCCCCGGAGGAGGGCCTGTTCGGCGGCGAGACGCACGGCCTCGCGGTGCACGTCGTCGAAGGCCGCGGCCACCTGGCCGATCTCGTCGCGGGAGTGCACGCCGACGGACTCGACGGTGGTGTCGACGTCCTGCGGGTCCGACTCGGAGAGCTGCTTGACGAGCTCGGGCAGCCGGTCCTGGGCGACCTTGGTCGCGGTGTCCTGGAGGCGGCGCAGCGACCGGATCATGGACCGGGCCACGACGAAGGCGCCGATGAGCGAGACGCCGAGGACGAGGAGGATCAGCGCACCGTTGATGATGGCGTCGCGCTGCGCCTCCTGGCGCAGCTCACGGGCCATGCCCTCCATGTCGCCGAGCAGGTCGCGCTCGATGGCGTTCATGGCGTTGATCTTGACGCCGTACTCGTCGGTGAAGTTGAGGTGACCGCGCTCGGCGCCGTCCTGCTTGATGCCCCCCTCCGAACTCAGCACGCGCTCGGCGTACTTGTCGGCGGCGGCGATCGACGGGTTGGCGCCCGCGTTCAGCGACTCGGTGCGGTTGGCGGCGTCCTCACCGGTCGACTCGTAGGTCGTCCGGAAGGCCTTGAGCTCGACGTTCTCACTGGTGAGGGCGGCCTCACCGTAGAGGCGGTCACCGAGGTCGAGGCGGCCCTTGGTCTTGTCGTTCGGGGGGAGCGCCGAGGCGATGATCGCCTGCTGGATGGAGGCGTACTCCTTGGCGGACGAGAAGGCGGCGAGCGCCCGGGTCCGCTTGATCATCTCGGGGTTGCTGGTCGCCTGCGCCATGTCCTGGGAGAGGCTGAGCAGCGACCGGATGAGACGGCTGTAGGCCTCGACCGTCACCGAGTGGGCGACGCCGTCCTCGTAGGCGGTACGGCGGATCACGCTCAGGTTGGTGACCTGGGAGGCGATCTGGTTGACGTTGTTGCGCAGGTTGCGCAGCGCCTCGTTGCCGTCGGCCGCCGGGATGGCGTTGGTGGCGTCGAGGAAGGCCTTGTACTCGCGGTCCGTGCGCTTGCGCGGGTTGGCCACCTGGTAGTCGCTGACCGGCCGGTCGTTGGCCAGGGGACCCGCGGAGAGGTCGCGCTCGGCCTGGAGGGCCTGGGCGAGGTCGGTCGCCTCACGGGTCAGCTTGGTCAGCAGCTGCATGTGGTCGAGCTGCTCGATGTCCTGCAGCGAGTCGTTGATGCGGATGCCGCCGAGGGCGGTGGCCGCGACCACGGGGAGGGTCAGCAGCGCGACGAGGCGCGTGGAGATGCGCCAGTTGCGCAGGGCTATTCGCGGTCCGACCGCGTCCTCGGGCTTCGGCGTGACCGTCACGGCCTCGACGGGTTCGGCGGACTCGGCCTTCCTGGCGCCTCCGCGCCGGCCGTCACCCGCCTCCGCGGACGGTGCCTGACGGGGGCCCTGGCCCTGGCGGGGGGCGTGCGAGGCCGAGGGACCGCGGTCGGTCCCGGCACGCGGTTCCTGCTCCGCCGGAGCATCGGCTCGGCCCTGACGGGCCTGGGGAGACCCCGAGCCATCCCTCTTGAAACGTCCCTGCACTAGCGTCGCAACCTCTGGACCAGGCGTCCTTCCGGGTGAACGGAGAGGACGGATTCGGCGTCATGGGGTCGCGTGATGCGCCCCAGGGCGGTCGTCGGTGACCGGCGCAGCTCCCCCTTCCCCGCCACTCGGCCGGCGCTGCGTTGCGCCCCCTGCGCGCCGGCTTGAAACCCGCGGCGGTGCGTGGAATTCCAGCACAGTGGGGGATCTCCAACAAGGGCCCCGCGCGCCGCCGGAAAGGGAATGACAACCCGTGCCCGGCGCGTCACCCGACGTAGAAGATGATCACGGATCATTCGGACTTTTCCTTCCCAATGGCTGCCCGTACCCGTGTGTCCCAGTCGCCATGATCAGGAGCGGAATAGATCGTTCAGTGGGGTATTGTCCGTTTCCGTGTCGGGTGACGGCGGTCCGTAATGTCCGAAAAATTGGGCACTTGGTGAGCAAACTCACACGCTGATCGATGCCTGAGCCATGCATTCGAAGGGAATTGCATGTTTAGCCTGACGCTTTACACAGATGCTCGCGCCCGTACGGGCGCCCCTCCCGGGACAGGTCCGAAGAAGCCATGAACGCCACGAAGACCGCGCAGCTCCTCAAGACGGCCAACCCGCGCCGCTCCACCCTCGTGCACCTCGCGGACGCGGCCGACCTCGGCCGCGGTGCCCAGCCCGAGTACGCGGTCGAGCTCCCCGGCAACACGGCCAACCCGCGCCGCACCATCCTCATGACGGCCCCGGCCCCGTACGAGCCGCAGCCGTACGCCTCCGCGACCCGCTAGGTCCCCCGGGCGACACCGCCCGCAGCCCGCCCCCGCGCCGCGTTAGCCTGGAGCGTCAGACTCCAGCCAGTACCAAGTGAGGGGCGACAGCACTCGTGCGCATCGCCAGATTCTCCATCGACGGCAATGTGGCCTTCGGCGCGGTCGAGGGCGAGGGATCCGTCGAGTCCGGCGGCCTCGTCCTCGACATCATCAAGGGCATCCCGTACACCGACTTCGAGCTCAGCGGCACCAAGGTCCCGCTGAGCAAGGTACGGCTCCTGCCGCCCGTGCTCCCCAACAAGGTCGTGGCCATCGGCCGCAACTACGCCGAGCACGCCGCCGAACTCGGCAACGAGGTCCCCGACGTCCCCGTCGCCTTCTTCAAGCCCACCACCTCGGTGATCGGCTCCGGCGACGCCATCGAGTACCCCTCCTTCTCCAACGAGTTGCACCACGAGGCCGAACTGGCCGTGGTCATCGGCCGTATGTGCCGCGAGGTGCCCCGCGAGCGCGTGAAGGACGTCATCTTCGGCTACACCTGCGCCAACGACGTCACCGCCCGCGACGCCCAGCAGCGCGAGAAGCAGTGGGCCCGTGCCAAGGGCTTCGACACCTCGTGCCCCCTCGGCCCCTGGGTGGAGACCGACCTCGACCCGAGCGACCTGGCCATCCAGGCGACGGTCAACGGCGAACAACGCCAGCTGGGTCGTACGAGCGACATGATCCGCTCCATCGAGGACCTGGTCGTCCACATCACCGAGGCCATGACGCTGCTCCCGGGCGACGTCATCCTCACCGGCACCCCCGCCGGGGTCGGCCCCCTCACCGTCGGCGACGAGGTCGCCGTCACCATCGAAGGCATCGGCACTCTCACCAATAAGGTGATCAAGCGTGGCTAACGCGAACATCCGCGTCCGTTTCTGTCCCTCGCCGACCGGCAACCCCCACGTGGGCCTGGTCCGCACCGCTCTCTTCAACTGGGCCTTCGCCCGGCACAACGAGGGCACGTTCGTCTTCCGCATCGAGGACACCGACGCCGCGCGCGACTCGGAGGAGTCGTACCAGCTGCTGCTCGACTCGATGCGCTGGCTCGGCTTCACCTGGGACGAGGGCCCCGAGGTCGGCGGCCCGCACGCGCCGTACCGCCAGTCGGAGCGGATGGACATCTACAAGGACGTCGCCGACAAGCTGCTCGCCGGCGGCTACGCGTACCCCTGCTACTGCACCGCCGAGGAGCTCGACGAGCGCCGTGAGGCGGCCCGCGCCGCCGGCCGCGCCTCCGGCTACGACGGCCACTGCCGCGACCTCACCGACGAGCAGAAGCAGGCGTACGAGGCCGAGGGCCGCAGCCACATCGTCCGCTTCCGGATGCCGGACGAGGCGACCACCTTCACCGACCTGGTCCGCGGCGAGATCACCGTCCAGCCGGAGAACGTCACCGACTACGGCATCGTGCGCGCCAACGGCGCCCCGCTGTACACCCTGGTGAACCCGGTCGACGACGCCCTGATGGAGATCACCCACGTCCTGCGCGGCGAGGACCTGCTCTCCTCCACCCCGCGCCAGATCGCGCTGTACAAGGCGCTGATCGAGCTGGGCGTCGCCAAGGAGATCCCGCAGTTCGGCCACCTGCCGTACGTCATGGGCGAGGGCAACAAGAAGCTCTCCAAGCGCGACCCGCAGGCCTCCCTCAACCTCTACCGGGAGCGCGGCTTCCTCCCCGAGGGCCTCCTGAACTACCTGTCGCTCCTCGGCTGGTCGTTCTCCGCCGACCAGGACGTCTTCTCGATCGAGGACATGGTCGCGAAGTTCGACATCGCCGACGTGAACGCCAACCCGGCGCGCTTCGACCTCAAGAAGGCCGAGTCGATCAACGCCGACCACATCCGGATGCTCGACGTGAAGGCCTTCGCCGAGGCCTGCGAGCCCTGGCTGAAGGCCCCGCACGCCAACTGGGCGCCCGAGGACTTCGACCGCGCCGCCTGGGAGGCCATCGCGCCGCACGCCCAGACCCGCCTGACCGTCCTCTCGGACATCACGGCCAACGTCGACTTCCTCTTCCTCTCCGAGCCGGTCTTCGACCAGGCCTCGTGGGACAAGGGCATGAAGGGCGAGCCCGCCGCGCTCCTCGCCACGGCCCGCGAGAAGCTCGTGGACGCCGACTGGAACGACCCCGAGTCGCTCAAGAACGCGGTCCTGGTCGCCGGCGAGGCCCACGGCCTCAAGCTCGGCAAGGCCCAGGCCCCGGTCCGTGTCGCCGTCACCGGCCGCACGGTCGGTCTGCCGCTCTTCGAGTCGCTGGAGATCCTGGGCAAGGAGAAGACCCTCGCCCGCATCGACGCGGCCCTCGAAAAGCTCGCCGCCTGACACCCCTCGCGCGGTACGGTCGATCCATGGCCATCCGCGCGGTGCTCTGGGACGTCGACGACACGATCTTCGACTACGCCCGCGCCGACCGCGTCGGCATGAGCGCACACCTCACGGCCGAGGGCCTGGTGGACGGATTCGCCTCCGTCGACCAGGCCCTCCGTCGTTGGCGGGAGCTCACCGACCTCCACTGGCGCCGTTTCGAGCGCGAGGGCGGGGACTTCCAGGACCAGCGCCGGGAGCGGGTCAGGGACTTCCTCGGCAGGCCGGAGCTGACCGCCGCCGAGGCCGACGACTGGTTCGACCGGTACGTCGTCCACTACCGGGCCGCCTGGGAGCTCTTCCCCGACGCGCTGCCCGTCCTCGACCTGCTGGCCCGTGACTACCGTCACGCCGTCCTGTCGAACTCCAGCATCCACGCCCAGGAACCCAAGCTCCGCGCCCTCGGCGTGCGCGACCGTTTCGAGGCCGTCGTCTGCGCCGCCGAGCTGGGCGTCGCCAAACCCGCCCCCGAGGCCTTCCAGGCCGCCTGTACGGCCCTGGGGCTGCCGCCCGAGCAGGTGGCGTACGTCGGTGACCAGCCCGACATCGACGCGCGGGGCGCGACGGAGGCCGGGCTCCTGGGCGTCTGGCTGGACCGCGCCGGCACCGGCGGACGGCCCGAGCTGCGCCGCATCACGGACCTCCACCAGCTCCCCGGAGTGCTGCGGGGGGATACCCGTTTTGGAGCACCGTCCACCTTCGGGTAATGTTCTTTCTGCGCCGAGGGGAACAAGCCGAAAGGCAAGAACCCGGAAAGCGCAAACCGAGCAAGATCCCCCCTCGTGGGGATGGCGCCCCGGTGGCCTATGGTGTAATTGGCAGCACGACTGATTCTGGTTCAGTTAGTCTTGGTTCGAGTCCAGGTAGGCCAGCTCGCAGAGCTCATCTGCAAACCTAGTGGATGGCATCCACGAAGCCCCCGTTGTGTAGCGGCCTAGCACGCCGCCCTCTCAAGGCGGTAGCGCCGGTTCGAATCCGGTCGGGGGTACAGATCCTTCCCGCGGGATCACCTGGGTCGCACCCGGTGAACTCGATGCAGGATCGCTAGGGCCCCCGTTGTGTAGCGGCCTAGCACGCCGCCCTCTCAAGGCGGTAGCGCCGGTTCGAATCCGGTCGGGGGTACGACGCTGGTCTAACCACGTATTGGTCTATGGTGTAATTGGCAGCACGACTGATTCTGGTTCAGTTAGTCTTGGTTCGAGTCCAGGTAGACCAGCTCGGATCCACGGCAACGTGAGATCCAAAGCCCCCGTTGTGTAGCGGCCTAGCACGCCGCCCTCTCAAGGCGGTAGCGCCGGTTCGAATCCGGTCGGGGGTACTCGATGAAGAAGCCCTTCCCTTCGGGGGAGGGCTTCTTCGCTGTTCGGTGCGGGTCGGCGGGACGTGGTGGACGCGGACACAACTCCGGCCCACCGCTGCGGCGTTGAAGCGGTGGGCCGGGACGAACAGGTGGGCGGGAGGGATCAGCCGTTGCGGCGGAGCGCCTCGGAGAGACGGGCGGCGGCGTCGATGACCGCCTGGGCGTGCATACGGCCCGGGTGGCGCGTCAGACGCTCGATCGGACCCGAGACCGACACGGCCGCCACGACGCGGTTCGAGGGGCCTCGTACGGGCGCGGAGACGGACGCGACGCCGGGCTCGCGCTCGCCGATCGACTGGGCCCAGCCACGGCGTCGTACGCCCGAGAGGGCCGTCGCGGTGAAGCGGGCGCCCTGGAGGCCGCGGTGCAGCCGCTCGGGCTCCTCCCAGGCCATCAGGATCTGTGCCGAGGAGCCGGCCTTCATGGTCAGCGTCGAGCCGACCGGCACCGTGTCGCGCAGACCCGAGAGCCGCTCGGCCGCCGCCACGCAGATGCGCATGTCGCCCTGCCGGCGGTAGAGCTGGGCGCTCTCGCCGGTGACGTCGCGCAGATGCGTCAGAACCGGGCCCGCGGTCGCGAGCAGGCGGTCCTCGCCGGCCGCGGCGGCGAGCTCCGAGAGGCGCGGTCCGAGGATGAACCGGCCCTGCATGTCACGCGCCACCATCCGGTGGTGTTCCAGTGCCACGGCGAGACGATGTGCCGTGGGTCGTGCGAGTCCCGTCGCCGCGACCAGTCCTGCGAGGGTGGCCGGACCGGACTCCAGGGCGCTCAGGACAAGGGCTGCCTTGTCGAGAACGCCTACGCCGCTAGAGTTGTCCATGCAACGATATTCGCGTCTCACTCTGTGAAACGCAAGTTCAATTTTCCGAGGAACCCGTCACTCTGGTGAGGCGGCCGCACAACGGCCCGCGAAACGGGTCTCTAGTTGCGCCGACGCAGACGTCGGC
Source organism: Streptomyces sp. NPDC056144 (assembly GCF_042264145.1). Taxonomy (NCBI): domain Bacteria; kingdom Bacillati; phylum Actinomycetota; class Actinomycetes; order Kitasatosporales; family Streptomycetaceae; genus Streptomyces; species Streptomyces sp. NPDC056144. The sequence continues at coordinate 567,096 of NZ_JBHJVF010000003.1, forward strand.
CGGAGGGAAAGCGATGGGTAGGACACTCGCGGAGAAGGTCTGGGACGACCATGTCGTCCGGCGCGCCGAGGGCGAGCCCGACCTCCTCTTCATCGATCTGCACCTGCTGCACGAGGTCACCAGCCCGCAGGCCTTCGACGGCCTCCGGCAGAACGGCCGGCAGGTACGGCGGCTCGATCTCACCATCGCGACCGAGGACCACAACACCCCCACCCTCGACATCGACAAGCCCATCGCGGACCCGGTCTCCCGCGCACAGCTGGAGACCCTGCGGAAGAACTGCGCCGAGTTCGGCGTCCGTCTCCACCCGCTGGGCGACGTCGAGCAGGGTGTCGTCCACGTCGTGGGACCGCAGCTGGGCCTGACCCAGCCGGGCACCACGGTCGTGTGCGGCGACTCGCACACCTCGACGCACGGCGCCTTCGGCGCGCTGGCGTTCGGCATCGGCACCAGCCAGGTCGAGCACGTGCTGGCCACCCAGACGCTGCCGCTGGCCCGCCCGAAGACCATGGCCATCACGGTCGACGGCGAACTGCCCGAGGACGTCACCGCCAAGGACCTGATCCTGGCGATCATCGCCAAGATCGGCACCGGCGGCGGCCAGGGCTACATCCTGGAGTACCGGGGCTCCGCCATCGAGAAACTCTCGATGGAGGCCCGGATGACCATCTGCAACATGTCGATCGAGGCCGGCGCCCGCGCGGGCATGATCGCCCCCGACGAGACCACCTTCGCCTACCTGAAGGGCCGCGCCCACGCGCCCGAGGGCGAGGACTGGGACGCCGCCGTCGCGTACTGGAAGACCCTGAAGTCCGACGAGGACGCCGTCTTCGACGCCGAGGTCGTCATCGACGGTCCCTCGCTGGCCCCGTTCGTCACCTGGGGCACCAACCCCGGCCAGGGCGCGCCGCTTTCGGCGAACGTCCCCGACCCGGCTTCGTACGAAGACGCTTCGGAGCGCCTCGCCGCCGAAAAGGCCCTGGAGTACATGGGGTTGACCGCCGGCCAGCCGCTGCGCGACATCAAGGTCGACACCGTCTTCGTAGGCTCCTGCACCAACGGCCGCATCGAGGACCTGCGCAACGCCGCGGACCTCCTCAAGGGCCGCCAGGTCGCCGACGGCGTCCGCATGCTGGTCGTGCCCGGCTCGGTCCGCGTCGCCCTGCAGGCCGTCGAAGAGGGTCTGGACAAGGTCTTCAAGGAGGCCGGCGCCGAATGGCGGCACGCGGGCTGCTCGATGTGCCTCGGCATGAACCCCGACCAACTGGCCCCCGGCGAGCGCTCCGCGTCCACCTCGAACCGTAACTTCGAGGGCCGGCAGGGCAAGGGCGGCCGCACCCATCTGGTCTCTCCCCAGGTCGCCGCCGCCACCGCCGTCCTGGGCCACCTGGCCTCCCCGGCCGATCTGTCCGACGTCGCCACCACCGCGGGGGTCTGAGGAACCATGGAAGCTTTCACCACGCACACCGGCCGGGCCGTCCCGCTGCGCCGCAGCAACGTCGACACCGACCAGATCATCCCGGCGCACTGGCTGAAGAAGGTCACCCGCGACGGCTTCGAGGACGGGCTCTTCGAGGCCTGGCGCAAGGACTCCGAGTTCGTCCTCAACCGCCCCGAGCGGCAGGGCGCCTCGGTCCTGGTCGCCGGCCCCGACTTCGGCACGGGCTCCTCCCGTGAGCACGCCGTCTGGGCGCTCCAGAACTACGGCTTCCAGGCCGTCATCTCCGCGCGCTTCGCCGACATCTTCCGCGGCAACTCGCTGAAGAACGGCCTCCTGACGGTCGTCCTGCCGCAGGAGACGGTGGACGCCCTCTGGGAGCTGACCGAGGCCGACCCGACCGCCGAGATCACCGTCGACCTGGAGGCCCGCAAGGTCCTCGCGGCCGGGATCGACGCGGACTTCGAGCTCGACGAGAACGCCCGTTGGCGTCTCCTGAACGGTCTCGACGACATCAGCCTCACCCTTCAGAACGAAGCGGACATCGCGGCTTACGAGGCGGCGAGGCCGTCCTTCAAGCCCCGTACAATTACGGTCTGAGCAGCGCTTTTCCAAGACTGCGCCCCCCACCTCCCGGTGGGGGGCGCAGTCGCTTGTTGGGACCCTGTCGGGCGACAACTCGCCCTAGATGGCACAATCGGTGCATGGAACGCGACAACCAACTCGAGATCTACGAGTCAGTCGCCGCCCGATTGAAAGAAGCGCACACAAGAGTGCGCTCACTGCAAGTCCCGGAGGGCGTAAGGATGGCGCTGTCCCGGAAGCTGCTGGTCGTGACGGCCGCGGCGAAGCACGATCCGAAGGGCGCGGCAACGCGTCTGGACCGGTTGATGAAGGACCTCGACGAGGGCCGATTCCCAGAGGACGACTGACACCAGGAACTCCGCAGCGGCTCTTCCGCGTTGCGGCACTAGGGTGATTAGACCGTTTCGTGTTTGATTTGCGGTATATACATGCCTAACGTGCGAAAAAGCTTGAACACTTTCGTTCTGGCAATGTCTCCGAAGGGGAAGACGTGAACAAGGCGCAGCTCGTAGAAGCGATTGCCGACAAGATGGGCGGTCGTCAGCAGGCCGCCGAAGCCGTCGACCACGTACTGGACGCCATCGTGCGTGCCGTGGTCGCGGGCGACCGGGTCTCCGTGACGGGCTTCGGCTCGTTCGAGAAGGTCGACCGCCCGGCGCGTTACGCGCGTAACCCGCAGACGGGTGAGCGCGTCCGGGTCAAGAAGACCTCGGTCCCGCGTTTCCGTGCGGGTCAGGGCTTCAAGGACCTGGTCAGCGGCTCGAAGAAGCTCCCCAAGGGTGGCGAGGTCTCCGTCAAGAAGGCCCCCAAGGGCAGCCTGACCGGTGGCGCCTCCGCGACCGTCAAGAAGGCCGCGGCCAAGAAGGCCACCACCGCCAAGAAGGCCGCCGCGAAGAAGGCGACCCCGGCGAAGAAGGTCACGGCCGCCGCCGCCAAGAAGGCGACCCCGGCCAAGAAGACCACCACCACGGCCGCGGCGAAGAAGACCACCGCCGCCGCGAAGAAGGCCACGACGGCGGCCAAGAAGACCACGACCGCCGCCGCGAAGAAGACCACGACGGCCGCGACCAAGAAGGCCGCCGTCAAGGCCACGGCCAAGAAGACCGCGCCGGCCGCGAAGAAGGCCACGGCGACCAAGGCGCCCGCCAAGAAGACGACGGCGCGCAAGACGACCGCCAAGAAGACCGCCGCGAAGAAGTAGTCGTCGCGAGCGGTACTGCCAGCCCCCGCCGGGCCGGGCTCCTCCCCGAGGAGCCCGGCCCGCGGCCGTTGTACGGGTCCGGGGGGCTCCTCGGAAGGCCAGCAGGTCAGGAGGCCCGGAGGCCGGAAGGTCAGAAGGTCTGGAGCGTCACCAGGGTGATCCGCAGGCCGGCGCCCGACGTGCCCGGCTCCGCCTCGATCCGTACCCGCTGGCCCGGGCGCAGCAGCCGGAGGCCGCCCGCGTCGAAGGCATCCGCCCCGAACTCCACCGGGGTGCCGTCGTCGAGCAGCACACTTCCGCTGCGGGTCTCGGAGTCGTACGTGAACGCGGTCGCCTGCATGGACCGCAGCCTATCCGGCCGCCGGAGGCCACCGGGCGGCCGTCCGCGGACCGAGCCCGAGCGCCCGCGCCGCCGCCAGGTCGTCCCCGGTGTCCACGTCCCTGCGTACGGAATCCACCCCGGTCAGCCGTATTTCCACCGCCCCCGACGACAAATGCCGAAGCCTCGACGGGCCCCCGAATGCCGGTTCCAATTCCACCCCCGGTCCGGCCGAGAGGAATGTCGTACCTATTTCGGCGGCATCCGTGAGAAATGCTCGCGGAAATCCCGAGGCCCGGTCCAGGACCCGGGCGAGCTCGGCCGCCCGCAGCGCCGGAAGGTCCGCGTTGAGCGCCGCCACCCGCGCCCGCGGCCGTACCCCCCGCACGGCGCCGACCCCGTGCGCGAGCGCCGCGTTGAGCCCCGCCGCCGGGGTGTCCGGCACGATCCGCGCCCCCAGGGACGCCAGCGCCCGGCCCGCCACCGGATCGTCCGTGACGACCACCACATCCCGTACGCGCGCGCAGTTCAGGACGGCCGCCACCGTGTCCTCGGCGAACGCCAGGGCGAGCCGGGGCCGCAGCCCGTCTCCCGCCGCCGCGGCCAGTCTGCTCTTCGCCAGGGCAAGGGGCTTCAGGGGCACGACCAGGGACCAGCCGTCGTCCGCATCGCTCTTCATCGCGGACCATTCTGTCCCGCCCACGCGGTCCTCCGGAGGCCCCGGGGCGTACCGTGTCCTCGACAGCCCAGGAGCATGGGGCGAGACTTGACCCCCTGCCAGCCAGTCCCGGAGAAAGGTGTCCGAGTGCCCCGCCGCAGAATCGGCTTCTGGTACCGCCTCGCGGCGGTCATCGCCAAACCCCCCCTGGTGGTTCTGTTCAAGCGGGACTGGCGCGGTATGGAGCACATTCCGGCCGACGGCGGATTCATCACCGCGGTCAACCACAACTCCTACCTGGACCCGCTGTCCTACGCGCACTACCAGTACAACACCGGCCGCGTCCCGCGCCTGCTCGCCAAGGCGGGCCTCTTCAAGAGCCCCTTCGTCGGCATGATGCTGCGCAACACCGGCCAGATCCCCGTCTATCGCGAGACCACCAACGCGCTGGACGCCTTCCGGGCCGCCGTCCAGGCCATCGAGGACGGCGAGTGCGTCGCCTTCTACCCCGAGGGCACCCTGACCCGGGACCCCGACATGTGGCCCATGGCCGGCAAGACCGGCGCCGCCCGCGTCGCGCTCCTCACCAGGGCCCCGGTCATCCCGGTGGCCCAGTGGGGCGCCAACCTCGCGATGCCGCCGTACGCCAAGGAGAAGAAGCTCAGCCTCTTCCCCCGCAAGACGCTGACCGTGCAGGCCGGCCCGCCCGTCGACCTCTCCCGCTTCGAGGGCCTCGAACCGACCCCCGAGGTGCTCCGCGAGGTCACCGAGACCATCATGGCCGCCATCACCGCGCTCCTGGAGGAGATCCGCGGCGAGAAGGCGCCCGACGAGCCGTACGACCACCGCAAGGCCCGCCTCGAACAGCGGCGCAAGGCCGTCGAGGGAGGCACCGAATGACCAAGGCAGCCGTCTTCGGCAGCGGATCCTGGGGCACCGCCTTCGCCATGGTGCTCGCCGACGCGGGCTGCGAGGTGAGCCTCTGGGGCCGCCGCGCGGAGGTCGCGAAGGAGATCAACGCGACCCGCGTCAACGCCGACTACCTCCCGGGCATCGAGCTCCCGGCGGCGATCACGGCCACCTCGGACGCGGCGGAGGCCGCCGACGGCGCCGACTTCACCGTCCTCGTCGTCCCCTCCCAGACCCTGCGCGGCAACCTCGCCGCCTGGACGCCGCTGCTCGCCCCCGACACCGTCCTCGTCTCCCTCATGAAGGGCGTCGAACTCGGCACCGCGGAGCGGATGAGCGAGGTCGTCATGGAGGTCGCGGACGTGCCCGCCGAGCGCGTGGCCGTCCTCACCGGGCCCAACCTGGCCCTGGAGATCGCCGCCCGGCAGCCCGCAGCCGCGGTCGTCGCCTGCGTCGACGAGGCGGTCGCCCAGCGGGTCCAGGCCGCCTGCATGACCCCGTACTTCCGCCCGTACACGAACACCGACGTCGTCGGCTGCGAGCTCGGCGGCGCGGTCAAGAACGTCATCGGCCTCGCCGTCGGCATCGCCAACGGCATGGGCCTCGGCGACAACTCCAAGGCCACGCTCATCACCCGCGGCCTCGCCGAGACCACCCGCCTCGGCCTCGCCATGGGCGCCGACCCGCTCACCTTCTCGGGCCTCGCCGGCCTCGGCGACCTCGTCGCCACCTGCTCCTCGCCGCTCTCCCGGAACAACACCTTCGGCACCAACCTGGGCCGCGGGATGACCCTGGAGGAGACCATCGCGGCGACGAAGCAGACCGCCGAGGGCGTCAAGTCCTGCCAGTCCGTGCTCGATCTGGCCCGCCGCCACGGCGTCGACATGCCGATCACCGAGACGGTCGTCTCCATCGTCCACGAGGGCAAGCCGCCGGCCGTCGCGCTCAGGGAACTGATGTCCCGCAGCGCCAAGTCCGAGCGCCGCTGAGCCGTACGCGCGGGGCGACAGCGCGGCGACAGCGGGGCGCTCAGGAGTTCGGGAGCCGCAAGGTACGCTCAACGCGATATGAGCGAGAACACCCAGAGCCCCCGCAAGCCGCGCGTGGCCGTCGTCTTCGGCGGTCGCAGCTCCGAGCACGCCATCTCCGTCGTCACGGCCGGCGCCGTCCTGAGCGCCATCGACCGGGACAAGTACGACGTGCTGCCCATCGGCATCACGACGGACGGGCGCTGGGCGCTCACCGCCGACGCCCCCGAGCGCATGGCCATCGCCGACCGCGCCCTGCCGAACGTCGCCGACCTGGCCGAGTCCGAGGACGGCGGCGTCGTCCTCTCCGTCGACCCCGCCAACCGCGAGGTCGTCCTCAGCGAGCCCGGCTCCGTGCCGAAGGCCCTCGGCGAGGTCGACGTGGTCTTCCCGATGCTCCACGGCCCGTACGGCGAGGACGGCACCCTCCAGGGTCTCCTGGAGCTCTCCGGCGTCCCCTACGTCGGCGCGGGCGTCCTCGCCTCCGCCGTCGGCCAGGACAAGGAGTACATGAAGCGGGTCTTCATCTCCTTCGGCCTGCCCGTCGGCCCGTACGAGGTCATCCGGCCGCGCGAGTGGGAGCAGAACCCCGCCGCCGCCCGCAAGAAGATCGTCGAGTTCGCCGCCGACCACGGCTGGCCGCTCTTCGTGAAGCCGGCCCGCGGCGGCTCCTCCATGGGCATCACCAAGGTCGACGACCTCGGCGGCCTCGACGAGGCCATCGAGGAGGCCCGTCGCCACGACCCGAAGATCCTCGTCGAGTCGCTGCTGCGCGGCCGCGAGATCGAGGTCGGCGTCCTGGAGTTCGAGGACGGCCCGCGCGCCAGCCTCCCGGCCGAGATCCCGCCGGTCACGAACCACGACTTCTACGACTTCGAGGCCAAGTACATCGACTCGGCCTCCGGCATCGTGCCCGCGCCGATCGGCGACGAGGCCACCGCCGAGGTCCAGCGTCTCGCCGTCGAGGCCTTCGAGGCCGTCTCCTGCGAGGGCCTCGTCCGCGCCGACTTCTTCCTCACGGAGGACGGCGAGTTCGTCATCAACGAGATCAACACGATGCCGGGCTTCACGCCCATCTCGATGTACCCGCGGATGTGGGAGGCGAGCGGCGTCGGCTACTCCGAGCTCGTCGACCGGCTCATCCAGGCCGCGCTGAACCGCTCCACCGGCCTGCGCTAGAAGCCTCCGGCCCCGGCGAGCCGCCCCCGCGCCTCTCAGAGGCTCGGGGGCACCGCCTTCTTCACCGGCGCGGCCAGATCCGCGAGGGGCGTGGCGTCGTGCGCGTACCGCTCGTCGAGCGTCACCTCGACGTACGTCTTCCGGTACGTCGAGGTGAAACGCGGTCCGCCGTCCGCCGTGCGCTCCAGCATCCAGTTGACGCCGTCGGCCTCCACGGCCTGCGCCTTCGGATCGCTCATCTTTTCGGGCCGGGGGACGCCGCAGCGCAGTACGATCGCACCGTCACCCCACCCGGCGGTCAGCTCGGAGCCGGGCTCCGGATCGCCGCGTTCGAGACCCGCCACGGTGTCGGGCAGCTCCTCGTCCAGTGCCTGGCAGAGGGCGGCCTCCGCCGCCGGAGGACGGGGAACCGCGACGGTCGCCCCGGCGTCCGACGAGGAGCAGCCGGTGACGGTCAGCAGCAGCACGGCCGCGGCGGCGGCGGGCAGGCCGAAGGGCCGGTGGGAAGACATCACCGGCCAAGGGTAGACGGGGGCTACAGATGAACGACCGGGCAGGTGAGGGTGCGCGTGATGCCGTCCACTTGCTGGACCTTGGCGACCACCATGCGGCCCAGCTCGTCGACGGTGTCCGCCTGAGCGCGCACGATCACGTCGTACGGTCCGGTCACGTCCTCGGCCTGGAGCACCCCCGGGATCTTGGAGATGGTGTCGGCGACGATCGACGCCTTGCCCACCTCGGTCTGGATGAGGATGTACGCCTGTACCACGGAACCTCCAGGGCGACCACGAGGATCTTGTGGGAGAAAGAGACGCCACGGTACCGCGTCGCCGCGGGCCGCGGGGAGACCTGCGTGTCCCGGGGCACTCGCGTGGTGGCGTACGCACGACAGAAGTTGACGGTCTACTTGACGGTACCCAGCACGGTGACGGCCCGCGACTCGCGGCGCGCGCAGACGCGCCCCCGCACGCCGGCCGGCACGAAGACACGAGGTGAGACGCGGTGAAGGGCACAGTCGGAGAGCTCGGCGAGTTCGGGCTCATCAGGGAGCTCACGTCCCGGCTCACCTCCACCCCGGCGGTACGGATCGGGCCCGGCGACGACGCCGCGGTCGTCTCCGCACCCGACCGGCGCGTGGTGGCCAGTACGGACGTCCTCCTCGAAGGACGTCACTTCCGCCGCGACTGGTCGACGGCGTACGACGTCGGCCGCAAGGCCGCCGCGCAGAACCTCGCCGACATCGCCGCGATGGGCGCGGTCCCCACCGCGCTCCTCCTCGGCCTCGTCGTCCCCGCCGAGCTCCCCGTCACCTGGCCCACCGAGCTCATGGACGGCCTGCGCGACGAATGCCAGGTCGCGGGCGCGGCGGTGGTCGGCGGCGACGTGGTCCGCGGCGACACCATCACCATCGCCATCACCGCCCTCGGCGACCTCCGCAACCACGACCCGGTCACCCGGGGCGGTGCCCAGCCCGGCGACGTCGTCGCCTACACCGGCTGGCTCGGCTGGTCCGCCGCCGGATACGCGGTCCTCTCCCGGGGCTTCCGCTCGCCGCGCGCCTTCGTCGAGGCCCACCGCAGGCCCGAGCCGCCGTACCACGCGGGCCCCGCGGCCGCCGGACTCGGCGCGACCGCCATGTGCGACGTCAGCGACGGCCTCATCGCCGACCTCGGCCACATCGCCGAGGCCAGCAAGGTCCGCATCGACCTGCGCTCCGGCCTCATCGACATCCCCACGCAGATGAACGACATCGGCCAGGCCGTCGGCGTCGACCCCATGCAGTGGGTGCTCACCGGGGGAGAGGACCACGCCATCGTGGCCACCTTCCCGCCGGACGTGAAGCTCCCCGCCCGCTGGAAGGTCATCGGCGAGGTCCTCAACCCCTCGGCGTTGCCGCAGGTCACCGTCGACGGGGCGCCCTGGCACAGCGCCGGCGGCTGGGACCACTTCGGGGAGACCGAGTGAGGCCTCCTCTCGTGCTGACCGTCGCCGGATCCGACTCCGGCGGCGGCGCGGGCATCCAGGCCGACCTGAAGACGATGCTCGCCCTCGGCGTCCACGGCATGAGCGTGGTCACCGCCGTCACCGCGCAGAACTCCCGGGGCGTCCAGGGCGCCTGGGAGCTGCCCGAGGAGGCCGTACGGGCCCAGTACCGGGCGGTCGTCGACGACATCGGCGTCCAGGCCGTGAAGACCGGCATGCTCTCCTCGGCGACGCTCGTCGAGACCGTCGCCGAGCTCCTCGCCGGCACGGACGCGCCGGTCGTCGTCGATCCCGTCGGCGTCTCCAAGCACGGCGACCCGCTGCTCGCGGAATCCGCGCTCGACTCCGTCCGCACGAAGCTGCTGCCGACCGCCACCGTCGCCACGCCCAACCTCGACGAGGTGGCGCAGCTCACGCAGGTCCACGTCGTGTACGAGTCCGACATGCGGGTCGCGGCCGAGGCGATCCTGTCGTACGGACCGGAATGGGCCCTCATCAAGGGCGGGCACCTGCCCACGGGGCCGGACGAGGCCGTCGACCTGCTCACCGACGGCACCGAGGAGCACTGGCTCCGCGCCCCCCGGCACGACAACCGTCACACCCACGGCACCGGCTGCACGCTCGCCTCGGCGATCGCGTCCGGGCTCGCCCGGGGGCTGGCCGTGCCGGAGGCCGTACGGCAGGCGAAGGCGTACGTGACCGGGGCCATCGCCGCGGGCTTCTCGCTCGGCACGGGCATCGGCCCCGTGGACCACGGCTGGCGCTTCAGAGCCTGAACGCGCGAGTGCCCGTACGCGTCATCGCGTACGGGCACCGAGTGACCGCTTCCCCCGGAAGTGACCGCCCCGGGAAAGGCAAAAGGTCGGTTCACCTAGGTGAACCGACCTTTCAAGGCAACCGCAGGGGCTGCGCTACGACAGAACTCGCGCCGCAATTAGCGCGAGACCTTGCCGGCCTTGATGCACGAGGTGCAGACGTTGAGCCGCTTCGGCGTCCGACCGACCACGGCACGCACGCGCTGGATGTTCGGGTTCCAGCGACGGGACGTACGGCGGTGCGAGTGCGAAATGTTGTTGCCGAAGCCCGGCCCCTTGCCGCAGACGTCGCAGTTGGCAGCCACGGGTCACTCCAAAGACTTCAGAATTACAGTGAAATCCGGCGCACCGGAATCAGGAGTCTGAAGTGGCTTGCCGGGGGATGGCCCGGTGGGAACCGGGCAACCGAAGCAGCATACAACGCCTGCTTCGGTGGAACGAAACTACCACGGTCTCCGACAAGATCGCCCCGGACCCAGGTCACGAGCGGGACACTCCCGGTCTACTCTGCGAGGAGCTCACCGCCGAAGGAGGCCCCCTGTTGTCGCGAGCCCTTCAGCCTGACGAGGAGCTCGTCGAGCTCGACGCGGAGGCGCTGCGGACCTGGTCCGCGCGGGCGGTCGACGCCCTCGGCCGGGAGCGCGAGGAGATCGACGCGATCAACGTCTACCCGGTCGCGGACGGGGACACCGGCACCAACCTGTACCTGACGGCGGAGGCCGCGAAGCAGGCCGTCGACGCCGTCTTCGCCGCCTCCGACCCCGACGCCGCCGAGACCGTACGGGCCATGGCGCACGGCGCCCTGCTCGGCGCCCGGGGCAACTCCGGGACGATCCTCGCCCAGCTGCTGCGGGGCATGGCCGCCGTCCTCGCCGAAGGACGTGACGGCTCTCACCTCGCCCGCGCCCTCGCCGAGGCCGCCGAATCCGCGCACCGGGCCGTCGCCCACCCCGTCGAGGGCACCATCCTCACCGTCGCGGCCGCCGCCGCCCGGGCCTGCGCCGGGGGAGGGCGGCTCGTGGAGGTGGCGAGAAACGCCTACGAGGGGGCCGGGAACGCCCTGGCGACCACCCGCGACCAACTGGACGTCCTCGCCCGCGCCGGGGTCGTGGACGCCGGCGGACGGGGTCTGGTGGCCGTCCTCGGCGCGCTCCTGGAGACCGTGACCGGCGAGGCGCCCGCCCGGCCGGAGCCCGCCCCGCGCGGCACGGTCGTCACCCCGGCGGTCCCCGAGGAGTGCGCGGGCGAGGACGGACCCGCGTACGAGGTGATCTACCTCCTGGAGGCCGAGGACGCCGCCGTCGAACTGCTGCGGGCCCGGCTCGACGCGCTGGGGGAGTCCCTCGTCGTCGTCGGCGGCGACGGGCTGTGGAACGTCCACGTCCACACCGACGACGCGGGCGGCGCCGTCGAGGCCGGGGTCGAGGCCGGACGCCCGCACCGGATCCGCATCACCCACTTCGCGAGCACCACCCCCGCCCCGGCCGCCGCCACGCCTGACGAGCACGCCGACGAGCGCGGGGAGCGGGCTCAGCGCGCCGTCGTCGCCGTCGTCCCCGGTGAGGGCCTCGCCGGACTCTGCGCCGAGGCCGGCGCCACCACCGTCCAGAACCGCCCCGGCGAACCGCCCGCCGGGGACGAGCTCCTCGACGCGATCCGCCGGGCGTACGCGCACGAGGTCGTCCTCCTGCCCAACGACACCGACCTGCGCCAGACCGCCGCCGCCGCGGCCGAACAGGCCAGGGCGGAGGGCATCCGCGTCGCCCTCATCCCCACCCGCGCCGCCGTCCAGGGCATCGCCGCCCTCGCCGTCCACGAACCCGACCGCCGCTTCGACGAGGACGTCGTCGCCATGACGGCCGCCGCCGGAGCCACCCGCTACGCCGAACTCGCCGTCGCCGAACGGCAGTCCTTCACCTCCGCAGGCGTCTGCCAGGCCGGCGACGTCCTCGGCCTCATCGAGGGCGACGTCGCCGTCATCGGCCAGGACCTCACCGACACCGCCCGTACCGTCCTCGACCGGATGCTCTCGGCCGGCGGCGAACTCGTCACGCTCATCGTGGCCGACGACACCCCGCCCGGCCTCGCCACCGCCCTCGAAAGCCACGTCCGGCGCGGCTATCTGGCCGTCGACACCACCACGTACCACGCCGGAGAAGGGGCGCCACCGCTGCTCATCGGTGTGGAGTGAGGCGCGACTGTCAGTCGCGTGGTGTGCAATGGAACGCGTGCCCGCGCTCGACGAACCACTCAAGAAGTCCCTCGGCCCAGCCACCGCCAAGGTCATGGCCGAGGCGCTCGACCTGCACACGGTCGGCGACCTGCTCCACCACTACCCCCGCCGGTACGCCGAGCGCGGGGAACTGACCACGCTCGTCGACCTGCCGCTCGACGAGCACGTCACCGTGGTCGCCCAGGTCGCCGACGCCCGCGTGCTCACCTTCAACGGCTCCAAGGGGCGCGGCCAGCGCCTCGAGGTGACCATCACGGACGGCAGCGGCAGAGTCCAACTGGTCTTCTTCGGCAAGGGCGTGCACAAACCCCACAAGGACCTGCTGCCGGGCACCCGCGCGATGTTCGCCGGCAAGGTCTCGCTCTTCAACCGCCGCCTCCAGCTCGCCCACCCCTCGTACGAACTCCTCCGCGGCGACGGCGAGGAGTCGGCCGACAGCGTGGCCGGCTGGGCCGGCGCCCTCCTCCCGATCTACCCGGCCACCACCAAGCTGGAGTCCTGGAAGATCGCCAAGGCCGTCGACGCCGTCCTGCCGAGCGCCGGCGACGCCGTCGACCCGCTCCCGCCCGCCCTCCGCGAGGGCCGCGGCCTCGCCGAGCTTCCCGACGCCCTGCGGATGATCCACCGCCCCCGCACCAAGGCCGACATCGCCGCCGCCCGCGACCGCCTCAAGTGGGACGAGGCCTTCGTCCTCCAGGTCGCCCTCGCCCGCCGCCGCCACGCCGACACCCAACTCCCCGCCGTGGCCCGCCGCCCCGCCCCCGGCGGCATCCTCGACGCCTTCGACGCCAAGCTCCCGTTCACCCTCACCGAGGGCCAGACCAAGGTCTCCCGCGAGATCTTCGACGACCTCGCCACCGAACACCCCATGCACCGCCTCCTCCAGGGAGAGGTGGGTTCGGGAAAGACGATGGTGGCGCTGCGGGCCATGCTCGCCGTCGTCGACTCCGGCGGACAGGCCGCGATGCTCGCGCCCACCGAGGTCCTCGCCCAGCAGCACCACCGGTCGATCACCGAGATGATGGGCGAGCTCGCCGAGGGAGGGATGCTCGGCGGCGCCGAGCGGGCCACCAAGGTCGTCCTCCTCACCGGCTCCATGGGCACCGCCGGGCGCCGTCAGGCGCTCCTCGACCTGGTCACCGGCGAGGCCGGGCTCGTCATCGGCACGCACGCGCTGATCGAGGACAAGGTCCAGTTCCACGACCTCGGACTCGTCGTCGTCGACGAACAGCACCGCTTCGGCGTCGAGCAGCGCGACGCGTTGCGCGGCAAGGGCAAGCAGCCCCCGCACCTCCTCGTGATGACCGCCACCCCGATCCCGCGCACGGTCGCCATGACCGTCTTCGGCGACCTGGAGACCTCCGTCCTCGACCAGCTGCCCGCCGGGCGCTCGCCGATCGCCACCCACGTCGTCCCCGCCGCCGACAAGCCGCACTTCCTCGCGCGGGCCTGGGAGCGGGTCCGCGAGGAGGTGGAGAACGGGCACCAGGCGTACGTGGTCTGCCCGCGCATCGGCGACGAGGAGGACCAGAAGAAGAAGGCGAAGGCCTCCGCCGAGGACGAGGCCGAGAAGCGGCCGCCGCTCGCCGTCCTGGAGACCGCCGACAAGCTCCGCACGGGCCCGCTCGCCGGGCTGCGGATCGCCGTCCTGCACGGCCGCATGCACCCCGACGACAAGGACGACGTCATGCGCCGCTTCGCCGCCGGCGACCTCGACGTCCTCGTCGCCACCACCGTCATCGAGGTCGGCGTCAACGTTCCCAACGCCACCGCGATGGTCATCATGGACGCCGACCGCTTCGGCGTCTCCCAGCTCCACCAGCTGCGCGGACGCGTGGGCCGAGGCTCCGCCGCCGGCCTCTGCCTCCTCGTCTCCGAGATGCCCGAGGCCAGCCCGGCCCGCCAGCGGCTGAACGCCGTCGCGTCCACCCTCGACGGCTTCGAGCTCTCCCGCATCGACCTCGAACAGCGCCGCGAGGGCGACGTCCTCGGCCAGGCCCAGTCCGGCGTCCGCTCCTCCCTGCGGGTCCTCACCGTCATCGACGACGAGGAGGTCATCGCCGCCGCCCGCGAGGAGGCCACCGCCCTCGTCCTCGACGACCCCGACCTCACCGCCCACCCGGGACTGCGCACCGCGCTGGACGCCCTGCTCAGCGAGGAGCGGGAGGAGTACCTGGAGAAGGGCTGAGACGGGCTGACCGGTACGGCGGCCCCATATCCTGGGACGTACGCATTGGACGACGGACGAGGACACCGATGACCCGCGTGATCGCCGGTACCGCCGGCGGACGGCGCCTGGCCGTGCCCCCCGGCAACGGCACCCGCCCCACATCCGACCGGGCACGGGAAGGCCTCTTCTCCACCTGGGAGGCGTTCCACGGTCTCGACGGGGCCCGGGTCGCCGACCTGTACGCGGGCTCCGGCGCCGTCGGCCTCGAAGCGCTCTCGCGCGGCGCGGCCCATGCCCTGCTCGTCGAGGCCGAGCCCCGCGCCGCCAAGACGATCCGCGACAACATGACGAGCCTCGGTCTCCCCGGCGCCGAGCTCAGGTCCGGCAAAGCGGAGCAGATCGTGACGGGACCGGCCCCCGCCGATCCGTACGACCTGGTCTTCCTCGACCCGCCCTACGCCGTCTCGGACGACGATCTCCGCGAGATCCTCCTCACACTGCGCACCGGGGGCTGGTTGAGCGAGGATGCCCTCGTCACCGTGGAGCGCAGCACCCGAGGCGGAGAATTCGGCTGGCCGGAGGGATTCGCACCACTGCGGTCCCGTCGCTACGGCGAGGGAACGTTTTGGTACGGTCGCGCCGCCTCTACGTGCGAAGACGCACGATGACCGGACCGGAGAGCGAGGGACCAAAGTTGCGCCGCGCCGTCTGTCCGGGGTCGTTCGACCCCATCACCAACGGACATCTCGACATCATCGCCCGAGCCTCCAAGCTGTACGACGTCGTACACGTCGCGGTGATGATCAACCAGTCCAAGCAGGGACTGTTCACGGTCGACGAGCGGATCGAGCTGATCCGCGAGGTCACCGCCGACTTCGGCAACGTCGAGGTGGAGTCCTTCCACGGACTGCTCGTCGACTTCTGCAAGCAGCGGGACATCCCGGCGATCGTCAAGGGCCTGCGCGCGGTCAGCGACTTCGACTACGAGTTGCAGATGGCGCAGATGAACAACGGCCTCTCGGGCGTGGAGACCCTGTTCGTCCCCACCAACCCGACGTACAGCTTCCTCTCCTCCTCCCTGGTCAAGGAGGTGGCGGCCTGGGGCGGCGACGTCTCGCACCTCGTCCCGCCGTCCGTCCTGCCGCGGCTCACCGAGCGCCTCGGGGAGAAGTGACACGCGGCCACCGCCGCTGACGCTCCGTCACCTGGTGTCGGACGGGCTCCGACTGCCCTTACAGTCGTCCCGTCCGTCTCCATCCAGCTGTAGAGAGTGGCGAGCACCCGGTGGACGTGCAGAAGAAGCTCGACGAGATCGTCGCGACCGTGCAGAACGCCCGTTCCATGCCGATGTCGGCGTCCTGTGTGGTCAACCGGGCCGAGCTGCTCGCCCTGCTCGACGAGGTGCGGGAGGCCCTGCCCGGCTCCCTCGCCCAGGCCCAGGAGCTGATCGGCGGCCGGGAGCAGCTGGTCGAGCAGGCCCGCCAGGAGGCCGAGCGGATCATCGAGGCCGCCCACGCCGAGCGCGGCTCGATCGTCTCCGACACCCAGGTCGCCCGGGAGTCCCAGGGCGAGGCCGACCGGATCCTCGCCGAGGCCCGCCGCGAGGCCGAGGAGGTCCGGGCCGAGGCCGACGACTACGTCGACTCCAAGCTCGCCAACTTCGAGGTCGTCCTCAACAAGACCATCGGGTCCGTCGACCGGGGCCGCGAGAAGCTCCTCGGCCGGGGCCCCGGCCTCGACGCCGACGGTTACGCGGACGAGGACGCCCCCGAGTACAGCGCGGACCCCCAGACGCTGATCCGGCGGGCCGACGAGTACGTGGACGCCAAGCTGGGCGCCTTCGAGGCCGTCCTCAGCAAGACCCTGGAGGCCGTCGGCCGCGGCCGGCAGAAGCTGCACGGCCGGATCGCCACCGACGCCCTCGGCGAGCACATGGCCGCGCAGGACGGCCTCGCCGGCGCGGTCCACACCAGCGACGCCGACTACCTGGCCGGCCTCGCGGAGCTCGCCGACCCGCAGCCGGTCCAGATCCCCGCGCAGATGCCCGCGCAGGCCCCGGAGCCGGTCGCGGCCCAGCAGGACCCCTACGGGTACCCGCAGCAGCCGCAGCAGGACCCGGGCTACGGCTACCAGCAGCCCGACCCGTACGCGTACCAGCAGCAGCCGGACCCCTACTCCGTTGCGAGCAACGGCTCCACCGGAGCGGCTTACGCCGCGCCCTATGACGGTCAGTACGGCTACGAGCAGCAGCAGCCGCCCCAGTACGCTCCCCAGGTTCCGCAGCACCCGGCCGCCTCGCTCGACGAGACCAGTTTCTTCGACACGGGCATGATCGATCTCGAGCAGTTGCGCCGGTACGAGCAGGGGCAGTAATGGGGCCGAGGTCCCGGATTGGGCCCTGAGCGAAGCGTCCAGTATCCTGGCTCTTCGGTCGCGCGTATTCCGCGATCTCTGCTGCCCAACGTCTGGCAGCCCCCCCTCACGATTCGTTCGATCCGAAAGCAGGAAGAGCCCTGAGCACGCGCCTCGACCACCGCAACCCCCTCGTGTTCGACACACACGAGCTGGGGCGGCGTCCTGGTGCCCTCCAGCGGATCTCGCGTTCGGTCGAGGCGCCCGGCGGTTCCGCCGCCTTCGGCGTCGAAGGGGTCATCGGAGTGCCCGAGGGCTCTTCGGTGGACATCGATCTCCGTCTTGAGTCGGTCATGGAAGGGGTGCTTGTCACAGGCACCGCCCGTGCATCGGCCGAGGGGGAGTGCGTAAGGTGTCTGGAGCCCGTCGAGCTCGAGCTCGACGTGGACTTCCAGGAGATGTTCTCGTACCCCGACTCCGACGACCGGGGCCGCTCCAAGGCGGCCGCGGAAGACGAAGACGAGGAACGCGAGGACATGACCCCCCTCGAGGACGGCATGTTCGACCTCGAACCTCTGCTGCGTGATGCGGTGGTGCTCGCACTGCCGATGCAGCCGGTGTGCCGGGAAGACTGTGCGGGTCTGTGCTCCGAATGTGGAGCCGACCTGAACGAGGACCCGGACCACCACCATGATGCCGTCGACGCCCGTTGGGCGGCATTGCAAGGACTCGCCGGTTCGCTGGGAACCGATGAGAAGGACAACATGAGCGGCAAAGCCTCTGACGGGGACGTCCGAAGCGCCGCCGAGAAGCAGGAGAAGTAGCCGTGGCTGTTCCGAAGCGGAAGATGTCGCGCAGCAACACGCGCCACCGCCGGTCGCAGTGGAAGGCTGCGGTCCCCACCCTGGTTTCGTGTGAGCGTTGCCAGGAGCCGAAGCTGCAGCACATCGCGTGCCCGAGCTGCGGCACCTACAACAAGCGCCAGGTCCTCTCGGTCTGAGTGGCTGGTGAGAGGCACGATGTCTGAGAACATCAGCGCAGCCTCGTCCCACACGCTTCTGGAAGGGCGGCTCGGGTATCAGCTCGAGTCCGCCCTTCTGGTGCGTGCGCTGACCCACCGTTCGTACGCGTACGAGAACGGCGGTCTGCCCACCAACGAGCGTCTGGAGTTCCTCGGGGACTCCGTGCTCGGCCTGGTGGTCACGGACACGCTGTACCGCACCCACCCCGACCTGCCCGAAGGCCAGCTGGCCAAGCTGCGGGCCGCGGTGGTCAACTCGCGTGCGCTGGCGGAGGTCGGCCGCGGCCTCGAACTCGGCTCCTTCATCCGGCTCGGCCGGGGCGAAGAGGGCACGGGTGGCCGGGACAAGGCCTCCATCCTCGCCGACACCCTTGAAGCGGTGATCGGCGCGGTCTATCTCGACCAGGGCCTCGAAGCGGCCGGCGAGCTGGTGCACCGGCTCTTCGACCCGCTGATCGAGAAGTCCTCGAACCTCGGTGCCGGACTGGACTGGAAGACCAGCCTCCAGGAGCTCACCGCGGCCGAGGGCCTGGGTGTGCCGGAGTACCTCGTCTCCGAAGAGGGCCCGGACCACGAGAAGGTCTTCACTGCTGCCGCCCGCGTCGGTGGTGTCTCGTACGGCACCGGCACCGGCCGCAGCAAGAAGGAAGCGGAACAGCAGGCCGCCGAGTCGGCGTGGCGCGCGATCCGCGCGGCCGCCGACGAGCGCGCGGCCGCGGCGAAGGCCGCGGCCGAGGCCGGCACGACGGGCCAGGGCGCCGAGCCCGACGCCCCGTCGGCGGAGGACCGGGCGTCGGCCTGACGGCCGTCCCCGCCCCGAAGCCTCGCTTCCCGAGAACCCCGTCCCCGGACGGGGTTCTCGTCTTTTCCCCGAGCGGGCGCCGGTAGGGTTGGCTGGACCACTGTCCAGGCAAGACCGTCGGAGGAGTCCCGTGCCCGAGCTGCCCGAGGTCGAGGTCGTCCGGCGCGGACTGGAACGCTGGGTCGCCGGGCGGACCGTGGCCGAGGTCGAGGTGCTGCACCCCCGGGCCGTACGCCGTCATCCGGCGGGCGGCGCGGACTTCGCGGCCCGGCTGAGGGGGCGGCGGTTCGAGGCGCCGATGCGGCGCGGCAAGTACCTCTGGGTGCCGCTCGCGGAGACCGGAACGGCCGTGCTCGGGCACCTCGGAATGAGCGGACAGCTGCTCGTGCAGCCGGAGGACGCCCCCGACGAGAAGCACCTGAGGATCCGCGTCCGCTTCGAGGACGCCACCGGTACGGAGCTCCGCTTCGTCGACCAGCGCACCTTCGGCGGGCTCTCGCTCCACGACCAGACCCCGGACGGTCTCCCGGACGTCATCGCGCACATCGCGCGCGACCCGCTGGACCCCGAGTTCGACGAGGACGCCTTCCACAGCGCGCTGCGGCAGCGGCGTACGACGGTCAAGCGGGCGCTCCTCGACCAGTCGCTGATCAGCGGCGTCGGGAACATCTACGCGGACGAGGCCCTCTGGCGTTCCAAGCTGCACTACGAGCGGCCCACGGCCACCCTCACCCGGCCGCGCTCCGCGGAGCTCCTCGGGCACGCGAGGGACGTGATGACCGAGGCGCTCGCCGTCGGCGGCACGACCTTCGACAGCCTGTACGTGAACGTGAACGGCGAGTCGGGCTACTTCGACCGCTCCCTCGATGCCTACGGGCGCGAGGACGAGCCGTGCCACCGGTGCGGTACGCCGATGCGCCGGCGTCCCTGGATGAACCGGTCCAGCTACTTCTGCCCCCGCTGCCAGCGACCGCCGCGCCCCTAGGGCGTGAGCGCCGCGCGCTTCGCGTCGTACTGCTCGCGGGCCGCCTCGACCTCGTCCATGCGGCCCTCGACGAGCCCGATCAGGCCGACGAGGCGCTCCGCGACCTCGCGGCCGAGCGGGGTGAGCCGGTAGTCGACCCGCGGCGGGTTGGTGGGCTGCGCCTCGCGGTGGACCAGGCCGTCGCGCTCCAGGGCCTGGAGGGTCTGCGACAGCATCTTCTCGCTGACGCCGTCGACCCGGCGCCGCAGCTCGTTGAAGCGGAACGTCCCGTCGTACAGGGCGCCGAGGGTCAGACTGCCCCAGCGGCCCGTCACGTGCCCCAGCGTGTCGCGCGAGGGACAGGCGCGCGCGAACACGTCGTAGGCGGAGTCGTCAGTCATGTCTTCCAGCGTACGCACGCACAGCGCTTACGAAAAGTTAGCGCGCGCCCGGGAGGCTCAGCGGCCGAAGTCCTGGGTCCACCACGGGCCGCCGTCGCCGAACTCCACGCCGACGCCGAGGGTGGTGAACTCGCAGTTCAGGATGTTGGCGCGGTGGCCGTCGCTGTTCATCCAGGAGGTCATCACGGCCGCCGCGTCCACCTGGCCGCGCGCGATGTTCTCGCCGGCCAGGTTGGCTATGCCCGCCTGCTCGGCGCGGTTCCACGGCGTGGCGCCGTCGGGGTCCGTGTGGTCGAAGAAGTTCCGCGCCTCCATGTCCGCGCTGAACGCCCGGGCCAGGCCCGCGAGCCGCGCGTCCGCGCTGACCGGGGAGCAGCCCACCTTGGCGCGCTCGACGTTCACCAGGCGGAGCACCTCCGCCTCGGCGGCGTCGGCGCGGTCGGCCGTGGACCCGGCGGCGGTCGTCCCGGCCGTGGTCTCGGCGGTCGGCTCGGCCGTGGGGGCGGGCGGCTGCGTCGAGGGCGCGACCGAGACCTTCGGGGTCACGGGCGCGGCGGCCGCCGTCTTGGACGGGGTCGGCCGGGGGGCGGCCTCGGCGCTCCGCTCCGCCGACGGCTCGGCGCTCGGCGTCGCACTGGCCTCGGCGCTCGGGGTCGCGCTGGCCTTCGCGCTCGGCTTCGTGGAAGGGGAGGCGGTCTTCGTTCCGCCCGCGCCCGTTCCGCCCGTGCCCGTCCCGCTCACGCCGCCGGACTCGCCGGCCGGGGTGCGGGTGGCCCCGCCCTGCGTGGTCAGCTCGGGGGCCTGCCGGGACGGTTCCGGGCGCTCGGCCGTGGCGGTGGAGCCGACGGTGAAGGTGTCCCCGCCGGGCAGCAGACCCGAGGCGACGGCCGCGGCTCCCACGGCGACGGCGGCGGTGGCGCCGAGGAGACCGGTGCGCACGGGGGTCACCCGCCGCTTGCGGCGGTCACCCCGGTGCCGACGGCCCGTGCCGGCCGCGTAGTCTTCTGCGGCGGGCTCGGCGCCGGAGCGACGGTGGCGTCCCATCTGCCTGCCTTCCTCTGCGGATCTCCGCCGGTCATCGGCGACCTTTGCGGGGGTGTTTGCTGATATTTGCTACCTGCACACATCGGCGCGGCAGTCGAATGGCGCGCGCCCGAACGGGTGAGGCGCATTCCGTCGGGACTGTACGCGATGAGCGGCCGGGGTGACGTGCTCCTCGGGCAAGTCACCGGCTAGCGTGCGGGCATGAGTGACGACGTACGGATGACCGCCTGGGTACGCGGGCGAGTGCAGGGAGTGGGCTTCCGCTGGTTCACCAGGGCAAACGCACTGGAGATCGGCGGCCTGGTCGGCTTCGCCCTGAACCTCGACGACGGCCGGGTGCAGGTGGTGGCCGAGGGGCCGAGTGAGAATTGCCACCGTCTTCTCGACTGGCTCAGGACCGGCGACACGCCCGGACGCGTGGACGGCGTGACGGAGATATGGGGCACACCGCGCGGCGGATACGAGGGCTTCGCCATCCGCTGACGACTCCGCCGGCGACGCCCCTCCGGTCACCCGGAGAGGCGTCGGGCGCACCCGCGGTGACGGGGGCTCCGCAGGAGAAACCCGCTGGTGGTTGCCAAGTTCCACGCGTCGTGGAAGGCTGCCCGGTAAGGATGATCGCCACGCCCTGAGGGGCCGGGTCGAGAGACGCCGCAGCGTGCCGCGCGGCCACCGTCTCCCCGGACGCCCCTGCGAACGGGGCGTGATCGTGTTGACCGTCAAACTTTTTGGTGAGACTCTGGAAGCCCCGCGCACCTTAGCTGTTTGGCAGTAGAGAACCGGCACGATGTACTGCCGAGCACCGCGGGTGCGAATCCCTCACGACCCACACCGCAATCGGTCGGTCACTCAGTGTGGAGGACCATCCATCATGGCAAAGGCGCTTCTCGGTTACGTCGGCGGCTCCGACCCGCGACTCCTCGCCGAGATGCGACGGCTTCAGCAGCGCGTCCAGGACCTGGAATCCGAGCTGGTACGGATCCAGTCCGAGAACGACACGCTCGCGGCTGCCGCCGCTCAGCACCAGGGAGAGTCGCTGCTCGACAGCATCGACCTCGACGTACCCCAGGCGGAGCCCGCGCTCACCTGACACCAACCCAGCCCCCCGGGGCCAGGTGAGCTGGACAGCCGGACCGCTGTACAGCTGGATATGCAAGGGGCGCCTCGGCGTCCCTTCTGTCTTTCCACCCCCTCCTCACCCGAGGATCTTCCCTACACCTTCGCGAGTGAAACGCGTGTGCCCCGGTAAAGTCCCCGGGGTGCACCTCAAGGCCCTGACCCTCCGTGGTTTCAAATCGTTCGCTTCGGCCACCACCCTGCGGTTCGAACCCGGAATCACCTGCGTCGTGGGTCCCAACGGATCCGGCAAGTCCAACGTCGTGGACGCGCTGTCCTGGGTCATGGGCGAGCAGGGCGCCAAGTCGCTGCGCGGCGGCAAGATGGAGGACGTCATCTTCGCCGGCACGACCGGGCGCCCGCCGCTCGGCCGCGCCGAGGTCTCGCTGACCATCGACAACTCCGACGGCGCGCTGCCGATCGACTACGCCGAGGTCACCATCACCCGGATCATGTTCCGGGGCGGCAGCAGCGAGTACCAGATCAACGGCGACACCTGCCGGCTCCTCGACATCCAGGACCTGCTGTCCGACTCCGGCATCGGCCGCGAGATGCACGTCATCGTCGGACAGGGCCAGCTCGACTCCGTCCTGCACGCCGACCCGATGGGCCGCCGCGCCTTCATCGAGGAGGCGTCCGGCGTCCTCAAGCACCGCAAGCGCAAGGAGAAGGCGCTGCGGAAGCTCGACGCGATGCAGGCCAACCTCGCGCGCGTGCAGGACCTCGCCGACGAACTCCGCCGCCAGCTCAAGCCCCTCGGCCGGCAGGCCGCCGTCGCCCGCCGCGCCGTCGTCATCCAGGCCGACCTGCGCGACGCCCGGCTCCGGATCCTCGCCGACGACCTCGTACAGCTGCGGACCGCGCTGAACGCCGAGGTCGCCGACGAGGCCGCGCTGCTCGCGCGCAAGGAGGCCACCGAGGCCGAGCTGACGGCCGCGCTCGCCCGCGAGGCGGAGCTCGAGGCGGAGACCCTGGCCCTCGCGCCCCGGCTCGAGCACGCCCGGCAGAGCTGGCACGACCTCTCGCAGCTCGCCGAACGGGTCCGCGGCACGATCTCGCTCGCCGACGCGCGCGTGAAGAGCGCCGCCGACGCCCCCGCCGAGGAGCGGCGCGGCCGCGACCCCGAGGACCTGGAGCGCGAGGCCGCCCGGATCCGCGAGGAGGAGGCCGAGCTCGAAGCCGCCCTGGAGGCCGCCGAACGGGCCCTGGAGGAGGCCGTCGCCCGCCGCGCCGAGCTCGAACGCGCCCTCGCCTCCGAGGAGCGCCGCCTCAAGGACGCCGCCCGCGCCATCGCCGACCGCCGCGAGGGCCTCGCCCGGCTCCAGGGCCAGGTCGGCGCCGCCCGCTCGCGCGCCGCCGCCGCCCAGGCCGAGATCGACCGTCTCACCGCCGCCCGCGACGAGGCGGGGGAGCGGGCGGTCACCGCCCAGGAGGAGTACGAGCAGCTCGCCGCCGAGGTCGAGGAGCTGGGCGCCGCCGAGGGTGAGCAGGGCACGCGGTACGAGGAGGCCCGCCGCGAACTCGCCGAGGCCGAGGCCGCGTTGGGCGCCGCCCGCGAGGAGCTCGGCGCCGCCGAACGCGCCCGGGCCGCGACCCGCGCCCGCCACGAGACCCTCGCCCTCGGCCTGCGCCGCAAGGACGGCACGGGCGCGCTGCTCGCCGCCGGACTCACCGGTCTCCTCGGCCCCGCCGCCGAACTCCTCTCCGTCACGCCCGGACACGAGATCCCCGTCGCCGCCGCCCTCGGCGCGGCCGCCGACGCCGTCGCCGCCACCGGACCCACCGCCGCCGCCGACGCCCTGCGCCTCCTGCGCAAGCAGGACGCGGGCCGCGCCACCCTGCTCCTGACCGGCCCGGAGGAGGGGTACGCGGGGTACACGGGGTACGCGCCGTCGGCGCCCGTCGCCGTCCCGGAATCCGCGACGCCCGTCGCCCGGCTCGTCACCGGGCCCGAAGAACTCGTCGGAGCCGTACGCCGGCTGCTCGACGGGATCGTCCTCGTCGAGGACCTCGCCGCCGCCGAGGACCTGGTCCGCTCGCACCCCGGCCTGACCGCCGTCACGGCCGAAGGCGACCTGCTCGGCGCCCACTTCGCGCAGGGAGGCTCCGCCGGAGCGCCCAGCCTCCTCGAAGTCCAGGCCTCCGTGGCCGAGGCCGCCGCCGAGCTCGACGAGCTGGCCGGGCGCTGCGAGAAGGCCGAGGCCGCGCAGCGGGAGGCCGAGGAGCGGCGCCGTACCGCCACCGCGCTCGTCGAGGAGCTCGACGCCCTGCGCCGTACCGCCGAGCGCGAGAAGTCCGCCGTCGCCAAGGAGCTCGGCCGGCTCGGCGGGCAGGCCAGGGCCGCGGCGGGGGAGGCCGAGCGGACCGCCGCCGCCGTCGCCCGCGCCCAGGACTCCCTGGAGAAGGCGATCGGCGACGCCGAGGAGCTGGCCGAACGGCTGCTCGTCGCCGAGGAGGCGGGTGACGGGGACGACGAGCCCGACACCTCCGTCCGCGACACCCTCGCCGCCGACGGCACCCTCGCGCGCCAGACCGAGATGGAGTCCCGGCTCCAGGCCCGTACCCACGAGGAGCGGGTCAAGGGGCTCGCCGGACGCGCCGACTCGCTCGACCGGGCCGCCCGCGCCGAACGCGAGGCACGCGCGCGTGCCGAACAGCGCCGGGTCCGCCTGAAGCACGAGCGCCGGGTCGCGACCGCCGTCGCCGCCGGCGCCCGCGGGCTCCTCGCCCACGTCGAGGTCTCCCTCGGCCGCGCCGACCGCGAGCGGGCCGCCGCCCAGGCGGCCCGGGCCGACCGCGAGCAGGGCCTCACCGCCGCCCGCTCCCGCGCCCGCGACCTCAAGGGCGACCTCGACAAGCTCACCGACTCCGTCCACCGGGGCGAGGTCCTCGGCGCGGAGAAGCGGCTGCGGATCGAGCAGCTGGAGGGCAAGGCCCTGGAGGAGTTCGGCGTCGAGGCGCCCGACCTCGTCGCCGAGTACGGCCCCGACCAGCCCGTACCGCCGTCGCCGACCCCCGAGGGCGAGGCACCGGTGGACGAGGAGGGCAACCCGCTCCCGTCCCGGCCGTTCATCCGTTCGGAGCAGGAGAAGCGGCTCAAGTCGGCCGAGCGCGCCTACCACCAGCTCGGGAAGGTCAACCCGCTGGCCCTGGAGGAGTTCGCCGCCCTGGAGGAGCGCCACCAGTTCCTCTCCGAGCAGCTCGCGGACCTGCGCAAGACCCGCGCCGACCTCCTCCAGGTCGTGAAGGAGGTCGACGCCCGCGTCGAGCAGGTCTTCACCGAGGCCTACCGGGACACCGCCCGCGAGTTCGAGGGCGTCTTCTCGCGGCTCTTCCCCGGCGGCGAGGGCCGGCTCGTCCTCACCGACCCGGACAACATGCTCACCACCGGCGTCGACGTCGAGGCCCGCCCGCCGGGCAAGAAGGTCAAGCGGCTCTCGCTGCTCTCCGGCGGCGAGCGCTCGCTGACCGCCGTGGCGCTGCTCGTCGCGATCTTCAAGGCCCGCCCCAGCCCCTTCTACGTGATGGACGAGGTCGAGGCCGCGCTCGACGACACCAACCTCCAGCGGCTGATCGGGATCATGCGGGAGCTCCAGGAGTCCTCCCAGCTGATCGTGATCACCCACCAGAAGCGGACCATGGAGGTCGCGGACGCGCTGTACGGCGTGTCGATGCAGGGTGACGGCGTCTCGAAGGTCATCAGCCAGCGGCTGCGCTGAGACCGTCGGTCCGGGTGGTGGGCGGCGGGAAATCGTGCGCCACTGGGAGGGCTCGTACCCTCCCAGGGAGTCCAAGTGACCAACACCGCGCAGGCGCCCACGCCGCCGCCGTCCGAAGGCCGGGCGGCCCATCCCGACCACCTCGGCCACGTCATCTTCATCACGGCGTCCGCCGCGATGGGCGGCTTCCTCTTCGGCTACGACAGCTCCGTCATCAACGGAGCCGTCGAGGCCATCCGGGACCGCTACGACATCGGCTCCGCCACCCTCGCGCAGGTCATCGCCATCGCCCTGATCGGCTGTGCGATCGGCGCCGCGACCGCCGGCCGGATCGCCGACCGTATCGGCCGCATCCGCTGCATGCAGATCTCCGCCGTGCTCTTCGCCATCAGCGCCGTCGGCTCCGCCCTGCCCTTCGCCCTCTGGGACCTGGCGATGTGGCGGGTCATCGGCGGCTTCGCCATCGGCATGGCCTCGGTCATCGGCCCCGCCTACATCGCCGAGGTCGCCCCCGCCGCGTACCGCGGCCGCCTCGGCTCCTTCCAGCAGGCGGCGATCGTCATCGGCATCGCCATCTCCCAGCTGGTCAACTACGGCATCCTCCAGCTCGCCGACGGCGACCAGCGCGGCGAGATCGGCGGCCTGGAGGCCTGGCAGTGGATGCTCGGCGTGATGGTCGTCCCCGCGCTGCTCTACGGGATGCTCTCCTTCGCGATCCCCGAGTCCCCCCGCTTCCTCATCTCCGTCGGGAGGACCGAACGGGCCAAGGAGGTCCTCGCCGAGGTCGAGGGCCAGGGCGTCGACCTCGACCAGCGCGTGGCCGAGATCGACCGGGCCATGCGCAGCGAGCACAAGTCCACCTTCAAGGACCTGCTCGTCAGCGGCAGCAAGTACAAGCTCCTGCCGATCGTCTGGGTCGGCATCGGGCTCTCCGTCTTCCAGCAGCTCGTCGGCATCAACGTCGCCTTCTACTACTCGGCGACGCTCTGGCAGTCCGTCGGCATCGACCCGTCGAGCTCGTTCTTCTACTCGTTCACCACGTCCATCGTGAACATCGTCGGCACCGTGATCGCGATGGTCCTGGTCGACCGCGTCGGCCGCAAGCCGCTCGCCCTCGTCGGCTCCTGCGGCATGGCGATCGCCCTCGCCTTCGAAGCCTGGGCCTTCTCCGCCGACCTCGTCGACGGCAAGCTGCCCGAGACCCAGGGCGCCGTCGCCCTCGTCGCCGCCCACGTCTTCGTGCTCTTCTTCGCCCTCTCCTGGGGCGTCGTGGTCTGGGTCTTCCTCGGCGAGATGTTCCCCAACCGGATCCGCGCCGCCGCCCTCGGCGTCGCCGCCTCCGCGCAGTGGATCGCGAACTGGGCGATCACGGCCAGCTTCCCGTCCCTGTCGGACTGGAACCTCTCCGGCACGTACGTCATCTACACGGTCTTCGCCGTGCTCTCGATCCCCTTCGTGCTCAGGTACGTGAAGGAGACCAAGGGCAAGGCGCTGGAGGAGATGGGCTGACCCGGCCCTGGCGGTCGGGTCAGGGGGGGGCTCAGCCGGCGAGGCGGGGGAGCACGGCGTCGCAGAACAGCCGCAGGCTCCGCCACCCCTCCTCGACCGGCATCCCGCCGCACAGCGGGTGCAGCACCAGGCTCTCCAGGCCGAGCGCCACGCACTCGTCCGGCGTCACCACCCGGTACACGCCCTCCGCGCGCAGCTCCTCCACCGTCGTCGCCCCCGACCGGACCGCCGAGCGGATGTCCTTGGACTGCCAGGAGGCGTAGGTCCTGGCCTCGTGCAGGAAGTGCTCCCCGTACGCGTCCCAGGTCCGGTCCGGGTCCTCGGACACGTGCAGGAGGGGGGTCACCTCGGCCGGCATCATCGTCCAGCCCTCCGTCCCGTACTGCGCGCACCGCTCCCGGTAGTACGTCTCCAGCTCCGGCAGGTGCGCGGACGGGAAGAACGGCAGCCCGAGCCGGGCGGCCCGCCGCGCCGCCGCCTTCGAGGAGCCGCCGACGAGCAGCATCGGGTGCGGCTGGGAGAGCGGCCGCGGGGTGACCCGTACCGTACGGCCCTGATAGGTGAACGGCTCGCCCTTCCAGGCCGTCAGGAGGGTCTCCAGGAGCAGGTCCTGGAGCTTGCCGCGACGGCCCCAGTCGACCCCGCGCTCCTCGTACTCCTCCGGCCGGTAGCCGATGCCCGCGACCGTCACGAGCCGGCCGCCGCTCAGCAGGTCGAGGACGGCGATGTCCTCGGCGAGGCGGAGCGGGTCGTGCAGCGGGCCGATGATCGCCGAGACGGTGACGGCGATCCGCTCGGTCGCGCCGAAGACCGCGCCGGCGAAGGCGAAGGGGGAGGGCAGCCAGTTGTTCTCGACGCCGTGGTGCTCCTCGGTCTGGACCGTGTCGACGCCGTGGGTGTCGGCGTACGCGGACATGGCGAGGGCGGCCTTGTAGCGCTCGGAGAGGGACTCCGGAGTGGCTCCCGGATCGACGAGGTTGAACCGTACGACGCTGAACGGCATGGGAAAGTCCCCCTTCGCGGGTGCGCGGAAGGGGGACAGTATCTGACGTGTCGTCAGATGGAAACGGTCTCGTCGGGCTCGGGGGTCTCGTCGGACTCGACGGACTCGACGGACCCGGTGGCCTTCGCCGGGACGGCGGCCGGGGCCGTGCGCGGCAGCACCGCGTACAGCACACCGGCCACCACGATCGTGGCCGCCCAGCCGAGACCGTTCTCGCCGATCCAGGACGAGGCCAGCGGACCGGCGAACCAGTCGACCTTGGTGAACAGCAGACCCACGGCCAGGGCGACCGCCCACGCCGTCATCGCCTGCCAGGCATAGCCGCCCCGGTACCAGTACGCGCTGGTCCGGGTGGTGTCCATGAGCGCCACCGGGTCGTACGTCTTCCTGCGGAGCATGTCCACGCCGAAGACGCCGATCCACGCCGAGAAGGCCACCGCGAGCAGCGTGAGGAAGGAGATGAACGAGCCGATGAAGCTGGTCGCGACCACCATCAGGAGGAAGCCGAAGACCAGGCTGATGACCGCGTTCACGCTGACGGCCGCGGCCCGCGAGACCTTGATGCCGAGCGTCTGCGCGGTGAAGCCGGCCGAGTACATCGACATCGAGTTGATCAGGAGCATGCCGATCAGCGCGATCACCAGGTACGGCACGGAGATCCACATCGGCAGCAGCTCGCCGATGAAGGAGACCGGGTCCTGCGCCGAGGCCAGGTCGGGGGTGGAGACCGCCATGACCGCGCCCATCAGGACCATCGGGAGCACGACGATCCCGGCGCCGCCGATCGTCGAGCCGACCAGCGCCTTCGAGGAGGCCGTCCGGGGGAGGTAGCGGGTGAAGTCGGGGCCCGAGGGGACCCAGCTGATGCCGCCGGCGGCGATCGTGCCGATGCCCGCGACCATCATCGCCGTCGAACCGGCGGGCTTGGCGAAGACCGCGTCCCAGTCGGTGTTGGCCACCAGGTAGACGAGGACGAGCACCGAGAACGCGCCGAAGAGGTACGTGGACCACTTGCTGCACACCCGCAGCGCGTTGATCCCGAGGCCGGACACCAGGAAGGTGCAGGTGACGAAGAGCAGCAGCGTCACGATGATGAGGAACGTGTTCGACTTCACGCCGAAGAGCAGATCGAGGACGGTCAGCACCGCGTAGGCGCCGGTCACCGCGTTGATCGTCTCCCAGCCCCAGCGGGCCACCCAGATCAGCGCACCGGGAAAAAGGTTTCCTCGCTGACCGAAGACGGCCCGTGACAGCGCCATGCCCGGCGCGCCGCCCCGCTTGCCCGCGATCGAGATCAGGCCGACGATCCCGTACGAGATCACCGGCGCGACGACCGCCACGGCCAGGACCTGCCAGAAGTTCAGGCCGTTGAAGACGATCAGGCCCGCGCCCATCGTGAGCAGCAGCACACTGATGTTGGCCGCGACCCAGGTCGGGAAGAGCTCGCGGACCCTGCCGGTCCGCTCCGCGTCGGGGACGGGTTCGAGACCTCGGGTCTCCATGGCGCCGTCGTGCGTCGCGCCTGCGGCTTCGGAGGCGTCGTGGGGCATGGGGGTACTCCGTACGAATGTGGGGGGAGCCATCCAGGGTACGTGCTCCGCCTGTGCGGGGGTCGTGGCCGATACTGGACGGGTTATGGAACTCATCCTTGCTGTAGTCATCGCTCTGGTCGTCGCGGTCGCCGTGACGAGCGGGCTCGTGATCAGCGGCCGCAAGAAGAAGCAGCTGCCGCCGGCCGAGCCGCCGTCCACCACGCCGATCATCACCGCTCCGCCCGCCGAACCGCATGTCGGCGAGGAGGCGGAGACACCGCGGGAGGAACCACGCCGCACGGTCGAGGAGGTCGAACTCCCCGACGCGACGGCCCCCGAGGCCCCCGCCGCCGAAGCCCCGGCCGAGGAGGCCCCGGCCACCGTGGAGCCCGAGGCTCCCGAGGCCCCGGCCGCTCCGGAGATCGAGGTCCCCGAGCCCACCGCCGGCCGCCTCGTACGGCTCCGGGCCCGCCTCGCCCGCTCCCAGAACTCGCTCGGCAAGGGGCTGCTCACGCTCCTGTCCCGCGAGCACCTCGACGAGGACACCTGGGAGGAGATCGAGGAGACCCTTCTCACGGCCGACGTTGGCGTCGCCCCCACGCAGGAGCTCGTCGACCGGCTCCGCGAGCGGGTCAAGGTCCTCGGCACCCGCACCCCCGACGAGCTGCGCGCCCTGCTCCGCGAGGAGCTCGTCGCGCTCCTCGGCGACTACGACCGCACCGTGAGGACGGAGAGCCCCGAGGACACCCCGGGCGTCGTCATGGTCGTCGGCGTCAACGGCACCGGCAAGACCACCACCACCGGCAAGCTGGCCCGCGTCCTCGTCGCCGACGGCAAGTCCGTCGTCCTCGGCGCCGCCGACACCTTCCGCGCCGCCGCCGCCGACCAGCTCCAGACCTGGGGCGAGCGCGTCGGCGCCCGCACCGTCCGCGGCCCCGAGGGCGGCGACCCGGCGTCGATCGCCTTCGACGCGGTCAAGGAGGGCATCGCCGAGAAGGCCGACGTCGTCCTCATCGACACCGCCGGCCGTCTCCACACCAAGACCGGCCTCATGGACGAGCTCGGCAAGGTCAAGCGCGTCGTCGAGAAGCACGGCCCGCTCGACGAGATCCTCCTCGTCCTCGACGCCACCACCGGCCAGAACGGTCTGATCCAGGCCCGCGTCTTCGCCGAGGTCGTGGACGTCACCGGCATCGTCCTGACCAAGCTCGACGGCACCGCCAAGGGCGGCATCGTCGTCGCCGTCCAGCGCGAGCTGGGCGTCCCGGTCAAGCTGGTCGGCCTGGGCGAGGGCCCGGACGACCTGGCCCCCTTCGAGCCGGGCGCCTTCGTCGACGCCCTGATCGGCGACTGACCGCCGTACCGGCACACGCGTGAGGGCCCCCGCCGTGGGAAACGGCGGGGGCCCTCACGCGTCCACGGGTCCACGGGTGTCAGGCGCGCGTCCGGTGACAGATGTACGCGAGAGTGCCCAGCAGCAGCCGCGCCTGCGGCGGAGCGCCCGCCGTGTCCAGCGTCGGCGGGCGAAGCCAGCGCACCGGCCCGAGCCCGCCGAGGTCCGACGGGGGAGCGGTGACGTGCGTGCCGGGCCCCAGACAGTGCAGGTCCAGATCGGCGTCGTCCCAGCCCATCCGGTAGAGCAGCCGCGGCAGCTCGGCCGCCGCGCCCGGCGCCACGAAGAACCGCGCCCGCCCGGTCGGGGTCGCGCAGACCGGTCCCAGTGGCAGCCCCATCCGCTCCAGGCGCACCAGCGCCCGGCGGCCCGCCGCCTCCGCGACCTCCAGGACGTCGAAGAACCGGCCCACGGGCAGCAGCAGCGCCGCGCCCGGGTACTGGTCCCACGCCTTGACCGCGTCGTCGAGACCCGCGCCCGCGGGCACCGGTTCCGCGAAGGAGAGGGGGTGCGCCCCCGGAGCCGCGCACGCCGGATCCCCGCAGGAGCACCGGCCGGAGGCGGCGCGTGCTCCGGGGACCACGTCCCAGCCCCACAGTCCTGTGTACTCGGCCACCGCTGTGCACTCAGAGGTGCGCACGCGGCGGCGCGAGCCGGACCGCATCTCACGAATGCCGCCGATCGTGAAGCCCATGCCCCCTCCAACGGGTCGAACGCGCCGGTGGTTACGACCCGGAGGGTCCTCGTCACCTTCGGACACGGTCCGACGCCGTCCAGGGCGTGCGGTCGTGGGCGGGGTGGTGCGGGTCGTCGCGCGCGCCTCTCCGCGCATCCGTCCGCCAACTCCGGTTCGTCGCCTGTCAAGTGAATCGCGTTCCGTGGGAGGCGAGTTCATTCGAAGGGGTGGCGAATGGTGGCGTTTCTTGAATCGCCCTCACGGGAGGGGTGATCGTAGGATTACTTTCGGTACGCGAACCCGGGGCCACTCCGCGCGTGGGTATGCCGGAGGCAAGCCGGATTCCCGTTCGAAGGAGTGAGAACGCCGGACGGAAGCCCCCACGAGGCGGCATTCTGATAGGGCTTCGCATGACAGGCATTCAGGTGGATGGGGGCGTTCCAGTGGGCGGCAACGGCGCAGACGGTACGACTGCCGGCAAGCGCCCGAACGAGCAGCTGGGCTCATGGTTCGTGCGCAGCGGCTGGTCCAAGGGCGAACTGGCGCGGCAGGTGAACCGCAGGGCGCGCCAGATGGGCGCGCACCACATCTCGACCGACACCTCGCGCGTACGGCGCTGGCTCGACGGCGAGCAGCCGCGCGAGCCCATCCCGCGCATCCTCTCCGAGCTGTTCTCCGAGCGCTTCGGCTCCGTCGTCGCCGTCGAGGACCTCGGGCTGCGCACCGCCCACCAGTCCCCGTCGGTCTCCGGCGTCGACCTGCCCTGGGCCGGACCGCAGACCGTCGCCCTGCTCAGCGAGTTCTCCCGCAGCGACCTCATGCTGGCCCGGCGCGGCTTCCTCGGCTCCTCGCTCTCGCTCGCCGCCGGCCCCCAGCTCATCGAGCCGATGCAGCGCTGGCTCGTCCCCACCCCGGTCACCGAGATCGCGGTCCCGGAGATCGCGGCCCCCGACGGGCGGCGGCCCAACAAGCTCTCCGAGATCGAGCTCAACCTCCTCGAGTCCACCACCGCCATGTTCCGCAAGTGGGACGCCCAGTGCGGCGGCGGACTGCGCCGCAAGGCCGTCGTCGGCCAGCTCCACGAGGTCACCGACCTCCTCCAGGAGTCGCACCCGGCCGCCACCGCCAAGCGCCTCTTCACCTGCGCCGCCGAGCTCGCCGAGCTCGCCGGCTGGATGAGCTACGACGTGGGCCTCCAGCCCACCGCCCAGAAGTAC
Organism: Streptomyces sp. NPDC056144; assembly: GCF_042264145.1. Taxonomy (NCBI): domain Bacteria; kingdom Bacillati; phylum Actinomycetota; class Actinomycetes; order Kitasatosporales; family Streptomycetaceae; genus Streptomyces; species Streptomyces sp. NPDC056144. The sequence goes on from NZ_JBHJVF010000003.1 coordinate 600,363, forward strand.
TTCGTACTCGCCCTGCACGCCGCCAAGGAGGCCGGCGACAAGCCCCTCGGCTCGTACATCCTGTCGTCCATGAGCCGCCAGATGATCCACCTCGGCCGGCCCGACGACGCCCTCGAACTCATCCATCTGGCCCAGTACGGCAGTCGAGACTGCGCCACCGCCCGCACCCAGGCCATGCTGTATGCGATGGAGGCCCGCGCCTACGCCAACATGGGCCAGCCCTCCAAGTGCAAGAGGGCCGTCCGCATGGCCGAGGACACCTTCGCCGACGCCGGCCTCGACGGCGAGCCCGAGCCCGACTGGATCGGCTTCTTCTCCGAGGCCGAGCTCAACGGCGAGAACTCCCACTCCTACCGCGACCTCGCCTACGTCGCCGGACGCTCCCCGACCTACGCCTCGCTCGCCGAACCCGTCATGGAGCGGGCCGTCGAGCTCTTCGCGCAGGACCCCGACCACCAGCGGTCGTACGCCCTCAACCTCATCGGCATGGCCACCGTCCACCTCCTCAAGCGCGAGCCCGAGCAGTCCGTGGCCCTCGCCGAGAAGGCCCTCGGCGTCGCCCGCAGCATCCGCTCCGAGCGGGTCAACAACCGCCTCCGCAAGACCGTCGACCAGGCCGCCCGCAGCTTCGGCGACGTCGCCGAGGTCGTCCGGCTCACCGACAGCATCACCCAGCTCCTCCCCGAGGCGGCCGCCGAAGCCGTCTGACCCGCCCCCGGTCCCGGGGCCCCGCCCCGAGACCCCGCACAGACCCCGGCCGCGCCGGACGTCCCGTACAACCCGACTCGGCTCCCCCGCCGCAAGGTCAACGGACGCCCCGCGCGGCCGGTTTTGTCGTCCCAGGACCGTTCACGGCCGCGTAACACGCCTCACACCTTCGTCACCGTCGCGAAACATCGAGCGGCATCGGCCGAAACCGCGCTGCGCGAATCTCTGGCCCATAACCGGCCACGCCCCTCAACGGCCGACCGCTCCCCGGCCCCGCCCCGCACAGGCCGCTTCGACGACGAGGAGACGCCGATGGCACCAGCCATCACGACCCTGGCAGCAGACGCCCCCGAGCTGTCCGCCGCCAACACCGGGTTCATGCTCATCTGCTCCGCCCTGGTCATGCTGATGACCCCGGCACTCGCCTTCTTCTACGGAGGCATGGTCCGCGTCAAGTCCACGCTGAACATGCTGATGATGAGCTTCATCAGCCTCGGCATCGTCACGATCCTCTGGGTGCTCTTCGGCTTCAGCATGGCCTTCGGCACCGACATCGGCTCGATCGTCGGCTGGTCCTCCGAGTACGTCGGCCTCAGCGGCATCGGCATCACCGAGCTCTGGGACGGCTACACCATCCCGGTCTATGTCTTCGCCGTCTTCCAGCTGATGTTCGCGATCATCACCCCCGCGCTCATCAGCGGCGCCCTCGCCGACCGCGTCAAGTTCACCGCCTGGGCGCTCTTCATCACCCTCTGGGTCACGGTCGTCTACTTCCCCGTCGCCCACTGGGTCTGGGGCGCGGGCGGCTGGCTCTTCGAGATGGGCGTCATCGACTTCGCCGGCGGCACCGCCGTCCACATCAACGCGGGCGCGGCCGCCCTCGGCGTCATCCTCGTCATCGGCAAGCGCGTCGGCTTCAAGAAGGACCCGATGCGCCCGCACAGCCTCCCGCTGGTCATGCTCGGCGCCGGTCTCCTCTGGTTCGGCTGGTTCGGCTTCAACGCCGGCTCGTGGCTCGGCAACGACGACGGCGTCGGCGCCGTGATGTTCGTCAACACCCAGGTCGCCACCGCCGCCGCCATGCTCGCCTGGCTCGCGTACGAGAAGATCCGCCACGGCTCCTTCACCACCCTCGGCGCCGCCTCCGGCGCGGTCGCCGGCCTCGTCGCCATCACCCCGTCCGGCGGCGCCGTGAGCCCGCTCGGCGCGATCGCCGTCGGCGCCATCGCCGGTCTCGCCTGCGCCATGGCCGTCGGCCTCAAGTACAAGTTCGGCTACGACGACTCCCTCGACGTCGTCGGCGTCCACCTCGTCGGCGGTGTCATCGGCTCCCTGCTCGTCGGCTTCTTCGCCACCGGCGGCGTCCAGTCCGACGCCAAGGGCCTCTTCTACGGCGGCGGCCTCGACCAGCTCGGCAAGCAGGCGGTCGGCGTCTTCGCCGTCCTCGCCTACTCCCTGATCGCCTCCGCGCTCCTCGCCCTGATCATCGACAAGACGATGGGCATGCGGGTCAGCGAGGACGACGAGGTCTCCGGCATCGACCAGGTCGAGCACGCCGAGACCGCCTACGACTTCAGCGGCGCCGGCGGCGGCGTCACGGGACGCGGCACCGCCGTACCCGCCCCGGTCGTCACGGAGAACAAGAAGGTGGACGCATGAAGCTCATCACCGCGGTCGTGAAGCCGCACCGGCTCGACGAGATCAAGGAGGCCCTCCAGGCCTTCGGGGTCCACGGCCTGACCGTCACCGAGGCCAGCGGATACGGACGCCAGCGCGGCCACACCGAGGTCTACCGCGGCGCCGAGTACACCGTCGACCTCGTCCCCAAGATCCGCATCGAGGTCCTCGTCGAGGACGAGGACGCCGAACAGCTCATCGACGTCGTCGTGAAGGCCGCCCGAACCGGCAAGATCGGAGACGGCAAGGTGTGGAGCGTGCCGGTCGAGACCGCCGTACGGGTCCGCACCGGCGAGCGCGGTCCGGACGCACTGTAAGCACACGTGAGGAGCCGCCGGGTGACGAGCACCGACATGAGTGGAACGACCGAAGACTCGGGACCCGGCGGTTACGCGGCGGCCCGGCTGCTCCTTCTCCACGAGAAGGAGCGGTCCGGGCCGCCGCGCCGTTCCGCCCTGGCCCGGCTCACCGACGACTGGCTGGCCGGACTCTTCGCCGCCGCCGCGCCGCCCCGCGGGACCGCCCTCGTCGCCGTCGGCGGCTACGGACGCGCCGAACTCTCCCCGCGCAGCGACCTCGACCTCCTCCTGCTCCACGACGGCACCGCCGACACGGCCGCCGTCGCCGCCCTCGCCGACCGCATCTGGTACCCCGTCTGGGACCTCGGCCTCGCCCTCGACCACTCCGTACGGACCCCCGCCGAAGCCCGGACCACCGCAGGCGAGGACCTCAAGGTCCACCTCGGCCTCCTCGACGCCCGGCACGTCGCCGGAGACGCCGGACTCGTCGCCGCCCTGCGCACCACCGTCCTCGCAGACTGGCGCAACCAGGCCCCCAGGCGCCTCCCCGAACTCGACGCCCTCTGCCGCGAACGCGCCGAACGGGCCGGAGAGCTCCAGTACCTCCTCGAACCCGACCTCAAGGAGGCCAGGGGCGGCCTCCGCGACGCCCAGGCACTGCGCGCCGTCGCCGCCTCCTGGGTCGCCGACGCCCCCCGCGAGGGCCTCGACGCCGCCCGCCGCCGCCTCCTCGACGCCCGGGACGCCCTCCACCTCGCCACCGGACGCGCCACCGACCGGCTCGCCCTCCAGGAACAGGACGCCGTCGCCCGCGAGCTCGGCCTCCTCGACGCCGACACCCTGCTCCGCGAGGTGTACGAGGCCGCGCGGACCATCTCGTACGCCACCGACGTCACCTGGCGCGAGGTCCACCGCGTCCTCAAGGCCCGCTCCGCCCGGCCCCGGCTGCGGTCCCTCCTCGGCCGGGGCGGCGGGGTGAAACCGCCCGCCGAACGGACCCCGCTCGCCGAAGGCGTCGTCGAGATGGACGGCGAGGCCGTCCTCGCCCTCACCGCCAAACCCGAACGCGACCCCGTCCTCCCCCTGAGGGCCGCCGCCGCGGCCGCCCAGTCCGGCCTGCCCATCTCCCTCCACGCCGTACGCCGACTGGCGACGGCCGCCAAACCCCTCCCCGTCCCGTGGCCCGCCGAGGCCCGCGAGGAGCTCGTCACCCTCCTCGGCGCGGGCGAGGCGACCGTGCCCGTCTGGGAGGCCCTCGAAGCCGAAGGGCTCGTCACCCGGCTCCTCCCCGACTGGGAACGGGTCCGCTGCCGCCCGCAGCGCAACCCCGTCCACACCTGGACCGTCGACCGCCACCTCGTCGAGACCGCCGTCCGCGCCTCCTCCCTGACCCGCCGCGTCGGCCGCCCCGACCTCCTCCTCGTCGCCGCGCTCCTCCACGACATCGGCAAGGGCTGGCCCGGTGACCACTCCGTCGCCGGCGAGACCATCGCCCGCGACCTCGCCGCCCGCATCGGCTTCGACCGCACCGACACCGCCACCGTCGCCACCGTCGTCCGCCACCACCTGCTCCTCGTCGAGACCGCCACCCGGCGCGACCTCGACGACCCGGCCACCATCCAGTCCGTCGCCACCGCCGTCGGAACCCTCGGCACCCTGGAACTCCTGCACGCCCTCACCGAGGCCGACGCCCTCGCCACCGGCCCCGCCGCCTGGTCCTCCTGGCGCGCCTCGCTCGTCGCCGACCTCGTCAAACGGGTCGCCGGCGTCCTCGCGGGCGAACCCCTGCCCGACCCCGAGGCCGCCGCGCCCAGCGCCGAACAGGAACGGCTCGCCATGGAGGCCCTGCGCACCGGGGAACCCGTCCTGGCCCTCCGTACCGAACCGGTCGCCGCCGAGCCGGAGGAACCCGAGCCCGTCGGCGTCGAACTCCTCATCGCCCTCACCGACCGGCCCGGCGTCCTCCCCGCCGTCGCCGGCGTCCTCGCCCTCCACCGGCTCACCGTCCGCGCCGCCGACCTCCGCGCCGTCGAACTCCCCACCGGGGTGGGCGCCGGCAGCGTCCTCGTCCTCGACTGGCGGGTCGCCGCCGAGTACGGCTCGCTGCCGGAGGCCACGCGGCTCCGCGCCGACCTCGTCCGCGCCCTCGACGGCACCCTCGACATCCCCGCCCGGCTCGCCGAACGCGAGGCCGCCTACCCGCGCCGCCGGGGCCTCACCGCCCCGCCGCCCCGCGTCACCGTCGCCGCCGCCGACTCCCGCCTCGCCACCGTCATCGAGGTCCGCGCCCAGGACGCCCCCGGCCTCCTCCACCGCGTCGGCCGCGCCCTGGAGGGAGCGGCGGTACGGGTCCGCAGCGCCCACGTCTCCACCCTGGGCGCCAACGCCGTCGACACCCTGTACGTGACCCGCCCCGACGGCACGCTCCTGACGGACGAGGAGGCGATCGACCTGGCCCGGGCGGTGGAGAAGGCGCTGGGGTGACGCCCCGGCCGACCCGCTCCCGTCCGCCGGATCCGGTGGGCGGGAGCACATCCTTCGAGCGGCCCGATACCCTGGAGGGCAATCCGACCGCCCCCGACACCTGAGGATCCGCGACCGCCGTGTTCGATACCCTCTCCGACCGCCTTGCAGCGACCTTCAAGAACCTCCGCGGCAAGGGCCGTCTGTCCGAGGCGGACATCGACGCCACCGCGCGCGAGATCCGTATCGCGCTGCTCGAAGCGGATGTCGCCCTGCCGGTCGTCCGGTCCTTCATCAAGCAGGTCAAGGAGCGCGCCCTCGGCATCGAGGTCTCGCAGGCGCTGAACCCGGCGCAGCAGGTCATCAAGATCGTCAACGAGGAGCTCATCGGCATCCTCGGCGGCGAGACCCGCCGTCTGCGGTTCGCCAAGACCGCGCCGACCGTGATCATGCTCGCCGGTCTCCAGGGTGCCGGTAAGACCACCCTCGCCGGAAAGCTCGGTGTCTGGCTGAAGGGCCAGGGCCACTCCCCGCTGCTCGTCGCCTGTGACCTCCAGCGCCCCAACGCCGTCAACCAGCTCTCCGTCGTCGCCGACCGCGCGGGCGTGGCCTTCTACGGCCCCCAGCCGGGCAACGGCGTCGGCGACCCGGTCCAGGTCGCCAAGGACTCGATCGAGTACGCGCGCACCAAGCTGTACGACGTCGTGATCGTCGACACCGCCGGCCGCCTCGGCATCGACCAGGAGCTGATGCAGCAGGCCGCGGACATCCGCGACGCCGTCAGCCCCGACGAGGTCCTCTTCGTCGTCGACGCCATGATCGGTCAGGACGCGGTCAACACCGCCGAGGCCTTCCGCGACGGCGTCGGCTTCGACGGCGTCGTGCTGTCGAAGCTCGACGGCGACGCCCGCGGTGGTGCCGCGCTCTCCATCGCGCACGTCACCGGCAAGCAGATCATGTTCGCCTCCAACGGCGAGAAGCTCGACGACTTCGACGCGTTCCACCCGGACCGCATGGCGTCGCGCATCCTCGGCATGGGCGACATGCTCTCCCTCATCGAGAAGGCCCAGCAGACCTTCGACGAGGAAGAGGCCACCAAGATGGCCTCGAAGCTCGCGTCGAAGAAGGGTCAGGACTTCACGCTCGACGACTTCCTGGCGCAGATGGAGCAGGTCCGCAAGATGGGCTCCATCTCGAAGCTCCTCGGGATGCTGCCCGGCATGGGCCAGATGAAGGAGCAGATCGCCAACATCGACGAGCGGGACGTCGACCGCACGGCCGCCGTCATCAAGTCGATGACCCCTGCCGAGCGCCAGGACCCGACCATCATCAACGGCTCCCGCCGTGCCCGTATCGCCAAGGGCGCGGGCGTCGAGGTCAGCGCCGTGAAGAGCCTGGTCGAGCGGTTCTTCGAGGCCCGCAAGATGATGTCCCGCATGGCCCAGGGCGGCGGCATGCCGGGGATGCCCGGCATGCCCGGCATGGGTGGCGGCCCCGGTCGGCAGAAGAAGCAGGTCAAGCAGGCCAAGGGCAAGCGCAAGAGCGGCAACCCGATGAAGCGGAAGGCCGAGGAGCAGGCCGAGGCCGAGCGTCGCGAGCAGGCCCAGGCGGGCGGCGCCTTCGGCCTGCCGGCGGCGGGTCAGACCCCGAAGGACTTCGAGCTCCCGGAGGAGTTCAAGAAGTTCATGGGCTGACGCAGCAGAAACCGGCGCAGCACAGGCTGACGCAGCACAGGAGAAGGGGCCCGTGGCGGTACGACACCGCCGCGGGCCTTTTTTCGTACTTTCTTTCACCCCACCGGCCTGTCTGTTATGCCGGGTTAGCCCCGTTCTTCGATACTGAGGCCATTGCCGCCCCCGAGGAGAGAGCCACGTGGCCAACCCCGTACCCCCGCGCGACCGGACCGACCAGCCCTGGCGCTCGGAAGGGGCCCCGCCGCCCCCGCCGCCGAAGAGGAAGATGCCGGGCGGCTGGGGGAGCCTGATCCTGACCGCCCTTGCCGTGTACCTGATCGCCAACATCGTGCTCGGGTTCTTCAACGGCGGCGACGGGCCGACCGTCTCGTACACCGAGTTCAGCAAGCAGGTCGCCGCCGGCAACGTCACCAAGATCTACTCCAAGGGCGACGCCATCCAGGGGCAGCTGAAGAACGAACAGCCCGTCCCGGACGGCAAGGGCGACTACACCAAGTTCCAGACCCAGCGCCCGGCCTTCGCCGACGACGACCTGTGGGACCAGCTGACCAAGCAGAAGGTCACGGTCACCGCCGAGCCCGTGGTCCAGGAGCGCAGCTTCCTCGCCAACCTCCTGCTCTCGCTCGCGCCGATGCTGCTCCTCGTCGTCCTGTGGATCTTCATCGCCCGCCGGATGAGCGCCGGCATGGGCGGCGGGGGCGGCGGCATGCTCGGCCGCAAGACCCCGCCGAAGCCGGTCGAGCTGGAGGAGGGCGGCAAGCGCACCACCTTCGCGGACGTCGCCGGCATCGACGAGGTCGAGGGCGAGCTCAACGACGTCGTCGACTTCCTGAAGAACCCCACCGCCTACCGCGAGATGGGCGCCAAGATGCCCCGGGGCGTGCTGCTCGCCGGTCCTCCCGGCACCGGCAAGACCCTGCTCGCCCGCGCCGTGGCCGGCGAGGCCGGGGTGCCGTTCTTCTCGGCCTCCGCCTCCGAGTTCATCGAGATGATCGTCGGCGTCGGCGCCTCCCGGGTCCGCGAGCTCTTCGCCGAGGCCCGCAAGGTCGCCCCGGCGATCATCTTCATCGACGAGATCGACACCATCGGCCGGGCCCGCGGCGGCGGCTCGGGCATGGGCGGTCACGACGAGCGCGAGCAGACGCTCAACCAGATCCTCACCGAGATGGACGGCTTCACCGGCTCCGAGGGCGTCATCGTCCTCGCCGCCACCAACCGCGCCGACGTCCTCGACCCCGCCCTCACCCGGCCGGGCCGCTTCGACCGGATCGTCCACGTCAACCCGCCGGACCGGGGCGGCCGCGAGGCGATCCTGAAGATCCACACGCGGGCGATCCCGCTCGCGAAGGACGTCGACCTGGAGCAGGTGGCCAGGACGACCCCCGGTATGACCGGCGCCGAACTGGCCAACCTCGCCAACGAGGCGGCCCTCCTCGCCGTCAAGCGCGACCAGAAGGCCGTCACGCAGTCCGACCTCTCCGACGCCCTGGAGAAGGTCCAGCTCGGTGCCGAGCGCCCCCTCGTGATGCCGGAGGAGGAGCGGCGCCGTACCGCGTACCACGAGAGCGGGCACGCGCTGCTCGGCATGCTCCAGCCCGGCGCCGACCCGGTCCGCAAGATCACCATCGTGCCGCGCGGCCGCGCCCTCGGCGTCACGCTGTCCACCCCGGACGCCGACAAGTACGCGTACACGGAGGACTACCTGCGGGGCCGGATCATCGGCGCCCTCGGCGGCATGGCGGCCGAGCAGGTCGTCTTCGGGGTCATCACCACCGGCGCCGAGAGCGACCTCGAACAGGTCACCAACATCGCCCGGGGCATGGCGGGCCGCTGGGGCATGAGCGAGCGCGTCGGCCGGCTGACCGCCATCCCGAGCGACGCCCAGCAGGCGTACGGCCTGTCGGCGGCCCCCGCGACCCTCGACACCGTCGACGAGGAGATGCGCCGGATCGTCGACGAGTGCTACGAGAAGGCCGTGCGCCTGCTCGGCGAGCACCGGTCGCAGCTGGACGCCCTGGCCGCCGCCCTCCTCGCGAACGAGACCCTGGAGGAGGACGCGGCCTACGCGGCGGCGGGCATCACGCGCGTGGTGGAGGGCGCGGGCGGGGGCGGGGGCGCGGAGGCCTGAGCCGTACGCCCTGACGACGTCCGGGGCCCCGCGACCGTCACGGTCGCGGGGCCTCCGTCGTACGGCTACGGCACGCGCGCGAGTACGTACCGGAAGACGTTCGGCATCCACACCGTCCCGTCGCCGCGGACGTACGGGGCGAGCGCCTCCTCGATCTCCTTGCCGACCTGCGAGGGGTCGGTCGCCAGGACCGCCTCGTCGAAGGCGCCCGTGGACAGGAGCCCGCGGACCGCGCTGCCCGCGTCCGCGTACCCGAAGGGGCAGGCGACCCGGCCCGACCCGGCGGGCCGCAGCCCCGCGGCGGCGACCAGCGCCTCCAGGTCGGGACCCGGCGCCTGTCGCCGGTCCGCGAGCCGCGCGGCGATCCGCAGGACCGGTTCCGTCGCGCACCGCTCGGCCGGTCCCCACCCGGCGAGGACGACCGCGGCGCCGGACTGCGCCGTACGGGTGAGGGCGGCGAGCGCCGGGAGGTCCGCAGCCGTCGCGTGGAAGGCGGTGACCACGTCGTACGGATCACCCTCCGGGGCCCCCGGGAGCCGGTCCGTCAGCACGACCTCCCGGGGGAGCCGCTCCCTCGCCAGCTCCACGCGCGCGTGGTCCCGGTCCACCCCGGTCACCCGGGCTCCCCGCGCGGCCGCCATCAGGAGCGCGAGGCCGGAGCCGCAGCCGAGGCCCAGGAGCCGGGACCACGGGCCCACGCCGAGGCGGTCGTACACCGCCTCGTAGAGGGGGACGAGCATGCGTTCCTGGATCTCGGCCCAGTCGCGCGCGGGGTGGTGCGGGACGAGCGTAGGTGTCATGGAAAAGCGCCCCAATCCGTGCTTCGGACGACAGCCCCCCGTAGTCAGGGAACTGCGCATCACGGGCCGCGTCCAGTGCTCGCGCCGCACGGGTTGGCACGGGTTCGCCCGGAGGGAGGGGCGGTGCGCCCGCCCGCGTACGGACCCGGTAATGTCCTCGCAACAGTCCCACCGGACCGCCCCCGTCCCCGCAAGGGGCGCGCGCATCAGGAATGCGCGCCGGGGCGTATGCGCTACTACGCACCGGCTTGAGGACTCCTGCGCGACTTCTCCGCAGATCGGCGCACTGGCCCTCGTCAGGACGCATCAACGGCAACTGACGGGTACGTGCAAAATATTTGGGATGCCCCGGAATGGAACCCGGCGGCACTTCGGCTCGTTGTAGACGACGTGAGCACGACACCACCTGTTCTCGCCGCAGAGCTGGCACAGGCGTGGGCCGACATTCAGCGGCACCACCCCGAGCTGCCCGATCTTGCCGCGCCCGAGTCCCTGATCGGAGAGTCCTCGTCCGCCTGCGGCGCCGAGCTCTCCTTCGAACGGCTGCTCCACGAGGCAGTCCACGGCATCGCCGCAGCCCGGGGGGTCCGCGACACCTCCCGGGCCGGCCGCTATCACAACCGCAGATTCCTCGCGATCGCCGAGGAGATGGGGCTCGACCACCCCGAGGAACCACACGCGAGCAGCGGTTTCTCCCTGGTCACGCTGAACCCGGAGGCGCGCAGGCGCTACCGGCCGACGATCGAGCGGCTCCAGCGCGCCCTCAAGGCGCACACGGTCGCGACGGCCGCCGACACCAAGCGCTCCTTCCGGGGTCCGGCCGCCCGGCACGGCTCCTCGGGCGGCGGCGTCCGGGTCAAGGCGGTCTGCGACTGCGGGCGGAACGTGCGCGTGGTGCCGTCGGTGCTGGCCCAGGCTCCGATCATGTGCGGCGGCTGCGGCAAGCCCTTCCGCATCCCGGAGACGGTGGGCGCCGCCAACTGAGGCGGCGGCGTGTGGCACAATGGCTAGCTGTACTCGACAGTCGCATAGGACCCCTCTCTCCTCCGGCTGACGCGTCCATCGGGCATCCGAGTACCGCAACCCCACGTGGCATCTCAAGTGCCCAACCACGTCAAGACCAGGAGACACCACTCCAGTGGCAGTCAAGATCAAGCTCAAGCGCCTCGGTAAGATCCGCCAGCCGCACTACCGCATCGTCGTCGCCGACTCGCGCACCCGCCGCGATGGTCGCGCGATCGAGGAGATCGGCCTCTACCACCCGACGTACAACCCGTCGCGTATCGAGGTCGACTCCGAGCGTGCGCAGTACTGGCTGTCTGTCGGCGCCCAGCCGACCGAGCCGGTTCTCGCCATCCTGAAGCTCACCGGCGACTGGCAGAAGCACAAGGGCCTGCCGGCTCCGGAGAAGGCCCTGCTCGTCCCGGCCACCAAGGAAGCCAAGCGCGCCTCGTTCGACGAGTTCGCGAAGGCCCTCGAGGGCGGCGACGACAAGGGTGAGGCCATCACCCCCAAGGCCAAGAAGGCCGACAAGAAGGCTGACGAGGCCGAGGCCGCGTCGACCGAGTCGACCGAGGCCTGATCATGCTCGAGGAGGCTCTCGAGCACCTCGTGAAGGGCATCGTCGACAACCCCGACGATGTGCAGGTCGCCTCGCGCAACCTGCGCCGTGGCCGCGTGCTGGAGGTCCGGGTGCACCCCGACGACCTCGGCAAGGTGATCGGCCGTAACGGCCGCACCGCGCGTGCGCTGCGTACCGTCGTGGGCGCCATCGGCGGCCGTGGAATCCGTGTCGACCTCGTCGACGTGGACCAGGTCCGCTAAGTCGGCCGCATCGGTTGAATGATGTGCCGGCACGGGCCGGGGAGGGCTTTAGCCCACCCCGGCCCGTTGTCGTTTTTGTCGTTCGTACTGCGTGACAGGAGAGTGTGGAGCAGTGCAGTTGGTAGTCGCGCGGGTCGGCCGCGCCCACGGCATCAAGGGCGAGGTCACCGTCGAGGTGCGGACGGACGAGCCCGAGCTCCGGCTCGGCCCCGGCGCCGTCCTGCGTACCGACCCGGCCTCCCTCGGGCCGCTGACCATCGAGTACGGCAAGGTCCACAGCGGCAAGCTGCTGCTGCGCTTCGAGGGCGTCCGCGACCGCAACGGCGCCGAGGCCCTCCGCAACACCCTCCTCATCGCCGAGGTCGACCCCACCGAGCTGCCGGAGGAGGAGGACGAGTACTACGACCACCAGCTCATGGACCTCGACGTCGTCCTCGCCGACGGCACCGAGATCGGCCGGATCACCGAGATCTCCCACCTGCCGTCGCAGGACCTCTTCATCGTCGAGCGCCCCGACGGCACCGAGCTGATGATCCCGTTCGTCTCCGAGATCGTCACCGAGATCGACCTGGAGGAGCAGCGGGCCGTCATCGACCCGCCGCCCGGCCTGATCGACGACCGCGCCGAGATCGTCTCCTCCCGCGACGAAGAGCCGGGTGACGAGGCATGAGGCTCGACGTCGTCACGATCTTCCCCGAGTACCTGGAACCGCTGAACGTCTCGCTCGTCGGCAAGGCGCGCGCGCGGGGACAGCTCGACGTCCACGTCCACCACCTCCGCGACTGGACGTACGACCGGCACAACACGGTCGACGACACCCCGTACGGCGGCGGTCCCGGCATGGTCATGAAGACCGAGCCCTGGGGCGACGCGCTCGACCAGACGCTCGCCGACGGGTACGAGGCCGGTGCGCACGGCCCGGTCATGGTCGTCCCGACCCCCAGCGGCCGGCCCTTCACCCAGGAGCTCGCCGTCGAGCTCTCCGAGCGGCCCTGGCTGATCTTCACCCCGGCCCGGTACGAGGGCATCGACCGGCGCGTCATGGACGAGTACGCGACCCGGATGCCCGTCTACGAGGTCTCCATCGGCGACTACGTCCTCGCGGGCGGGGAGGCCGCCGTCCTCGTCGTCACCGAGGCCGTCGCCCGCCTCCTGCCCGGCGTCCTCGGCAACGCCGAGTCGCACCAGGACGACTCCTTCGCGCCCGGCGCCATGGCCAACCTCCTGGAGGGGCCCGTCTACACGAAGCCCCCGGAGTGGCGCGGCCGGGGCATCCCCGACGTACTGCTCAGCGGGCACCACGGCAAGATCGCCCGCTGGCGGCGGGACGAGGCCTTCCGGCGTACCGTCGCCAACCGGCCCGACCTCATCGAGCGCTGCGACCCGTCCGCCTTCGACAAGAAGGACCGCGAGGTCCTCTCGATGATGGGGTGGGCGCCCGAGCCCGGCGGCCGATTTTGGCGCAGGCTCCCCGACGTGGAAGAATAGGCCGCTGTCGTCCGTCCGGCGCGCGCCCCTGCCACAGGGGGACCGACGCCCGCCAGGGACGCACGACATCCCCATCATCCGAACGTACCGCTGATGACCTGTGGCATCAGCGAGGAAAGAGACCTTCATGGCCTCCCTGCTCGACCAGGTCAACGCGGCCGCGCTCCGCTCCGACCTCCCCTCCTTCCGCCCCGGCGACACCGTGAACGTCCACGTGCGCGTCATCGAAGGCAACCGCTCCCGCATCCAGCAGTTCAAGGGTGTCGTCATCCGCCGCCAGGGCTCGGGCGTCAGCGAGACCTTCACGGTCCGCAAGGTCTCGTTCTCCGTCGGCGTCGAGCGCACCTTCCCGGTGAACTCCCCGATCTTCGAGAAGATCGAGCTCGTGACCCGCGGTGACGTCCGTCGCGCCAAGCTCTACTACCTGCGTGAGCTGCGCGGCAAGGCTGCCAAGATCAAGGAGAAGCGCGACCGCTGAGCCCCGGCTCACCGCTCACGCGACGCTTGAGGTCCTCGCACAGACGGGCCGGATAGGCTCTGTCCCCGATGGACACCGAAGCACAGCACACGGAGCGCGACCCCTCCACCGACATGGAGGAGGGGTCGCGCTCCGCGCGCGTTTCCTGGCGGCGCACGGGGCTCGCGGGCGTCGCCTGCGTGGTCTTCCTGCTGCTCCTGAGCCACTTCGTGATCCAGCCGTTCCTGATCCCCAGCGGCTCGATGCAGCCGACGCTCGACGTCGGCGACCGGATCCTCGTGAACAAGCTGGCGTACCGTTTCGGCAATGAGCCGGAGCGGGGCGACGTCGTCGTCTTCGACGGCACGGGATCCTTCGTACGGGCGGAGACAGGCGGCAATCCCGTGGCCGGCCTCCTGCACGACGGCGCGGCCGCCCTCGGCTTCGCCGAGCCCGACGAGACCGACTTCGTGAAGCGGGTCGTCGGCGTCGGCGGCGACCGGGTGGTCTGCTGCGACAAGGACGGACGGCTCACCGTCAACGGCGTCCCCGTCGCGGAGCGGTACGTGATGCTGGGCGACCAGCCCTCCAGCGTGCCCTTCGACATCGTCGTCCCCGAGGGCACGCTCTGGGTGATGGGCGACCACCGCAGCCAGTCCAGCGACTCCCGCGACCACCTCGGCAACCCCGGCGGCGGCATGGTCCCCGTCGAGAAGGTCGTCGGACGGGCCGACTGGATCGCCTGGCCCTTCGGCCGCTGGTCGACCGTGGCCGGGACCGACGCCTTCGCCGGCGTACCGGCCCCGCCCGCCGGCGGGCACGCGACGGGCCCCCGTGGGTAGCCGCGGCCGCACGGCCGACGGGACGGGCGACGGCGGCGCGCCGCTGCCGGGCCGCGCCGAGCGGCGCAGGCTCGCCCGCAAGGTCAAGCGGCGCAGGCAGCGCTCGGCGATCCGCGAGATCCCGATCCTCCTCACCGTCGCCGTCCTCATCGCGCTCGTCCTGAAGACCTTCCTGGTCCAGGCGTTCGTCATCCCCTCCGGCTCAATGGAGCAGACGATCCGGATCGACGACCGGGTCCTCGTCGACAAGCTCACCCCCTGGTTCGGCACCCGGCCGCAGCGTGGCGACGTCGTCGTCTTCAAGGACCCCGGCAACTGGCTCCACGACGAGCCCGCGCCGGCCGACGAGGACCCGATCGGCGTCAAGCAGGTCAAGCAGGCCCTGACCTTCATCGGACTGCTGCCCTCGGCCGACGAGCGCGACCTCATCAAGCGGGTCGTCGCCGTCGGCGGGGACACCGTCCGCTGCTGCGGCACGGACGGACGGCTCACCGTCAACGGCGTACCCGTCGAGGAGCCGTACCTGCACCCGGGCAACGAGCCGTCCACGATCCCCTTCGAGGTGAAGGTGCCGGAGGGCCGGATCTTCGTCCTCGGCGACCACCGCGCCAACTCGGCCGACTCGCGCTTCCACCTCGACGAGCCGGACCGCGGCACGATCTCCGAGGACCAGGTCGTGGGGCGGGCCGTCGTGATCGCCTGGCCCGTCTCGCACTGGCGGGGCCTGGAGGAACGGGAGACCTTCGCCGCCGTACCGGACGGGCGTGCGACGTCTGATCAAGCGAGTGATCTGTCGCATAGTGTGTCCTCGCGGGATCTCAATGGATTCCCCGGGCTCCCGACCCCTGCGGAACTTCTGCTCGTTATGGGAGTGATGGGCCTTCCCCTGTTCCGGGGTGGGCAATCGCACGGAGTGAGGAGTGGACGTGGGGGATTTGGCCGTCGGCGCACGATCCGGACACGATGGGCCCGAGAAGAGGGCCGACGAGGCCATCGGTGACGACGTGACAGGTGACGACGTGACGGATGACGACGCGACAGGCGGCGTGACGGGCGGAGGCGCCCCGGGTGGCGGCGCGGACGGCGACGAGCCGACGCACGACCACGACGCGGGCGGGTCGGGCAAGGGCCCGAAGAAGCAGCGTTCCTTCTGGAAGGAGCTGCCCCTCCTCATCGGCATCGCCCTGGTGCTCGCGCTGTTGATCAAGACCTTCCTGGTGCAGGCGTTCTCGATTCCCTCGGAGTCGATGATGAACACCCTGCAGAAGGGCGACCGGGTCCTCGTCGACAAGCTCACTCCGTGGTTCGGCTCCGAGCCGGAGCGCGGAGAGGTCGTCGTCTTCCACGACCCGGGCGGCTGGCTCGAGGGCCAGGTGACCCCGAAGCCGAACGTCGTCCAGAAGTTCCTCAGCTTCATCGGCCTCATGCCGTCCGCCGAGGAGAAGGACCTGATCAAGCGGGTCATCGCGGTCGGCGGCGACACGGTCTCCTGCAAGGAGGGCGGCAAGGTCGTCCTCAACGGCAAGGCCCTGGACGAGAGCGCGTACCTCTACCCGGGTTCCGTGCCCTGCCAGGACTCCTTCGGCCCGATCAAGGTCCCCCAGGACCGGATCTGGGTCATGGGCGACAACCGGCAGAACTCGCTGGACTCCCGCTTCCACCAGCAGCTCCCCGGCGGCGGCACCATCGCCAACGACGGTGTCGTGGGCCGCGCGGTCGTCATCGCCTGGCCGGTGACCCGCTGGGCCACCCTCCCGGTGCCGGACGTCTTCGACCAGCCCGGCCTGAACCAGGCCGTGGCCGCCGCGCCGCTCGGCGCGGTGAGCGTGGCCGGAGCACTCCCGCTGGTGCTGTGGCGCCGCAAGAAGCGCACGGCGGGGCATACCGCCGAGTAGCTTCCCGCGGGTAGATTGCCGTCCCGAACGTCGACAGACCTCTGACGTCGACCGATCCCTGGGGTGGCGCATGAGCGGGACCATACGAGCGAAGGGCGGCCGCGGCCGCCTCGGCAGCGTGCTGTCGGGGCTGGCCGTGGCCGTCGGCTTTCTGCTCTTCCTCGGCGGCTTCGTCTGGGGCGCGGTGGCCTACCAGCCGTTCAGCGTGCCCACGGACTCCATGAACCCCACCATCGCGACCAACTCCAAGATCCTCGCCGAGCGCGTCGACGGCACGGAGGTGCGGCGCGGTGACGTCGTCGTCTTCGCCGACCCCCTCTGGGGCGGCTCGACGATGGTCAAGCGGGTCGTCGCGATCGGCGGCGACACCGTCGCCTGCTGCGGCGCGGACGGCCGGCTCACCGTCAACGGCACGCCCGTGGACGAGCCCTACCTCGGGCGCGGACTCGAAGGCCGGTCCGTCGCGTCCGAGCAGGAGTTCTCCGTGACCGTCCCCGACGGCAACCTCTTCCTCCTCGGCGACGACCGCTACACCTCGCTCGACTCCCGCTCCCACCTGGAGGACGCCGGGCAGGGCACCGTGCCGCGCTCCACGGTCGTCGGCCGGGTCGACCTCGTCATCTGGCCCGACACCAGCTACCTGGAGCGCCCGGCGGGCTTCGCGGGGCTCCCCGGCGGGGTCTCGGACCCGGGGCCCTTCCGCGCCCTCTTCACCGCGATCGTCGCCGGGTGTGTACTGATCCTGGCGGGGTCCGCGTACGGCCCCGTGGCGCGGCTCGCGGACCGGCGCCGGGGCAGGGCGGCGGCCGGGGCACGGGAGAAGGTGGGCACATGAGACGGCAGGTGGCCAGGGTCGTCCTCCTCGACCCCGACGACCGCGTCCTGCTCCTGCACGGACACGAACCGGACGACCCGGCCGACAACTGGTGGTTCACCCCGGGCGGCGGACTCGAAGGCGACGAGACGCGTGCAGAGGCCGCGCTGCGGGAACTCGCCGAGGAGACCGGCATCACCGACGCGGAGCTCGGGCCGGTCCTCTGGCAGCGGTACTGCTCCTTCCCCTTCGACGGGCGTCGCTGGGACCAGGACGAGTGGTACTTCCTCGCCCGCGTCGGAAGGACCGCCGCCGAGCCCCGGCACCAGGCCCTGACCGAGCTGGAGAGCCGCAGCCTCGCGGGCCTCAGATGGTGGACCTCCGCCGAACTGTCGGCGGCGCGTGAGACGGTGTACCCGACCAGACTCGCCGAGCTGCTGCGCACGCTGCTCGACGAGGGACCTCCCGGTGCGCCGGTGGTCCTCGCCCCGGAAATCGTCTAGGGCGCGGACGGCTGACGCACAATAGGTGGACGCACGGCTGAAGGGGAACATGCCATGAGCGCCGAGGACCTCGAGAAGTACGAGACCGAGATGGAGCTGAAGCTCTACCGGGAGTACCGCGACGTCGTCGGGCTGTTCAAATACGTGATCGAAACCGAGCGGCGCTTCTACCTCACCAATGACTACGAGATGCAGGTGCACTCGGTCCAGGGCGAGGTCTTCTTCGAGGTCAGCATGGCCGATGCCTGGGTCTGGGACATGTACAGGCCGGCCAGGTTCGTCAAGCAGGTCCGCGTCCTCACGTTCAAGGACGTGAACATCGAGGAGCTCAACAAGAGCGACCTCGAACTCCCCGGCAGCTGACCGCCCGCTGACCGCCGGCTGACCGCCGCTCACTCGGGAGAGTGAGCGGGTTTTCCACAGCGCCACGGTCGTCCACAGCGCCGCACGCGGATCGCCCCACCACGTCACAGTCGGTGACGGAGGTGGTACCGCATGAACAAGACCCAAGCCCTCGGACGGTACGGGGAAGAGCTGGCGACCCGCCGGCTCACCGCGACCGGCATGCACATCCTCGCCAGGAACTGGCGCTGCGGCCGGGCCGGAGAGATCGACATCGTCGCCCGGGACGGCGACACCCTCGTCATCTGCGAGGTCAAGACCCGACGCCACGGGGCGTACGAGCACCCCATGGCCGCCGTCACCCCGACCAAGGCCGAGCGGCTCCGGCGCCTCGCCGCCTGCTGGCTCGACCGCAGCGGCGTCCCGGCCCCCGCCGGAGGCGTCCGCATCGACCTCGTCGGCATCGTCCTGCCCCACAAGGGTGCCCCCGTCCTCACCCACGCGCAGGGGGTGGCCTGATGGGATTCGCCCGCACCTGCTCCGTCGCGCTCGTCGGCGTCGAAGGCGTCGTCGTCGAGGTCCAGGCCGACCTCGAACCCGGCGTCGCCGCCTTCACCCTCGTCGGCCTGCCCGACAAGAGCCTCAGCGAGAGCCGCGACCGCGTGCGCGCGGCCGTCGTGAACTCCGGTGCCGAGTGGCCCCAGAAGAAGCTGACCGTCGGGCTCAGCCCGGCGTCCGTGCCGAAGAGCGGCAGTAGTTTCGACTTGGCAGTGGCGGTCGCCGTCCTCGGCGCCGCCGAGCGCGTCGACCCCGCCGCCATCGCCGACCTCGTCCTCATCGGCGAACTCGGGCTCGACGGGCGGGTCCGGCCCGTCCGCGGCGTCCTGCCCGCCGTCCTCGCCGCCGCCGAAGCCGGATACCGCCAGGTCGTCGTCCCCGAGCAGACCGCCGGCGAGGCCTCCCTCGTCCCGGGCGTCTCCGTCCTCGGCGTCCGCACACTCCGTCAGCTGATCGCCGTCCTCACCGACGAACCCGTCCCCGACGAGGAACCGCCCGAGGAGGGCAGGCCCGACGCCATGCTCGCCGGGCTCCTCGTCCCCGGCGCCGGCATCGGCGCGGGACTCAGCCCCGGCTCCGCCGACGGGCCCGACCTCGCCGACGTCGCCGGGCAGCACCGGGCCCGCCGTGCCCTGGAGATCGCCGCCGCCGGCAGCCACCACCTGCTGCTCTCCGGCCCGCCGGGGGCCGGGAAGACCATGCTGGCCGAGCGGCTCCCCGGCATTCTCCCGCCCCTCACCCGACAGGAGTCCCTCGAAGTCACCGCCGTCCACTCCGTCGCGGGCATCCTCCCGCCCGGCGAACCCCTCGTCCGGCGCGCGCCCTACTGCGCCCCGCACCACTCCGCGACCATGCAGTCCCTGGTGGGCGGCGGCAACGGCCTCCCGAGGCCAGGCGCCGTCTCCCTGGCGCATCGCGGCATTCTCTTCCTCGACGAGGCGCCGGAGTTCTCCGGCAAGGTCCTCGACGCGCTCCGCCAGCCCCTCGAATCCGGGCACGTGGTCATCGCCCGGGCGGCGGGCGTCGTCCGGCTGCCCGCCCGGTTCCTCCTCGTCCTCGCCGCCAACCCCTGCCCCTGCGGACGGCACAGCCTGCACGGCTCCGACTGCGAGTGCCCCGCCTCGCTCGTCCGCCGCTACCAGGCACGGCTGTCGGGGCCGTTGCTCGACCGCGTCGACCTGCGCGTCGAGGCCGAACCCGTCACCCGGGCCGACCTGCTCGGGCGGGGCGGGCGCGGCGAGAGCAGCGCCGTCGTCGCCGCGCGCGTCCAGGAGGCCAGGGACCGCGCCGCCGCGCGGCTGGCCGGCACCCCCTGGAGCGTCAACAGCGAGATCCCCGGCCAGGAACTCCGTACGCGCTACCTCGCGGCCCCCGGCGCCCTCGCCGCCGCCGAACGGGACATGGAGCGCGGCCTGCTCACGGCACGCGGCCTCGACCGGGTCCTCCGCGTCGCCTGGACCGTCGCCGACCTCGCGGGCCACGACCGGCCGGACGGCCAGGACATCGCCCTGGCCCTGGAGATGCGGACGGGCGTCGCACGCGGAGTCCCCGTGGGAGCGGGGGAGTACGCATGACCGGGAACGCGAATACGCACACGGAGGACGAGCGGGTCGCCCGGGCCGCGTTGACGCGGGTCGTGGAACCCGGGGACGAGCACGCGGGGCGATGGATGCGGACGTACGGAGCCGCGGGGTTCCTCGAACGGCTCCTCGGGGGCGAGGACGACATCTGCCCCGGGACCGGGGGGAAACGGGTCGAGGGGTGGCGGAGGCGGGCCGCCGGGGCCGAGCCCGCGCGGGACCTCGACGCCGTCCGGCGGGACGGCGGACGGTTCCTCGTCCCCGGTGACATCGAGTGGCCGCGTCAACTCGACGACCTCGGCGACGCCCGGCCCGTCGGGCTCTGGATCCGCGGCCCCGCCGACCTGCGGACCTGGGCCCTGCGCTCCGTCGCCCTCGTCGGCGCCCGCGCCTGCACCTCGTACGGCGCCCACATGGCGGCCGACCTCGCCACCGGTCTCGCCCGGCAGGGCTGGGTCGTCGTCTCCGGCGCGGCCTACGGCATCGACGGCGCCGCCCACCGGGGCGCCCTCGCCGCCGGCGGGGCCACCGTCGCCGTCCTCGCCTGCGGCATCGACACCCCCTACCCCCGAGGCCACGCCGGGCTCATCGGCCGCATCGCGGAACAGGGCCTCGTCCTCGGGGAGCTCCCGCCCGAGAGCCACCCGACACCCGCCCGGTTCATCCTCCGCAACCGCGTCATCGCGGCCCTCACGCGCGGCACGGTCGTCGTCGAGGCCCAGCACCGCAGCGGCTCCCTCGTCACCGCCCGGGCCGCCGCCCGGCTCGGACGGCACACGATGGCCGTTCCCGGCCCCGTCACCAGCGCGTTGTCCGCGGGGGCCCACGAACTCCTGCGCGGCGGAGCCACCCTCGTCACCGACGCCGACGAGATCGTCGAACTCGTCGGTGACATGGGCGAACTGGCCCCCGCCCGACGCGGGCCCGTCCTCCCGCGCGACCTGCTCGCCCCCGCCGCCGCGCACGTCCTCGAAGCCGTCCCGGCCCGGGGGCCCACCCCCACGACCGAGATCGCCCGCCGCGCCGGAACCGGCCCCGACGAGACGCTCGCCCGCCTGTACGAACTCCACTCGCTCGGCTTCGTCGAACGGTACGGAATCGGCTGGCAGTTGACGAACAAGGGCACGCGGCCTTCGAACGGACGGCGAGGCGATACTTGACCTGGAGCATTCGGGTGACAGGGTGAAGACGATGAACACCCGAGTTCTCTCGGCCGGATCCGAGGGGCCGCGACGCGCCACGGCCCGGGTTCGAAGATGTGGCCGACGGCGTCCACCCGGACCGGCGCGATCCGCCGCCGTGCGCGCACCGCGACAGCTCACTCACGCTACGCTCACCAGGATTCCCCACAGGACACCTCCACCGACACACCCGACGGCAGAACGGCTCAAGGCAACGCATGCCCCAGCACACCTCCGGGTCTGACCGCGCTGCGGTGCCCCCAGCAGCCCGGGGCACCGTGCGACCGTCCGCACCGACCTCGCTCGACGAGCTGTGGCGGTCGTACAAGGACACGGGCGACGAGCGCCTGCGGGAGCAACTGATCCTGCACTACTCGCCGCTCGTCAAGTACGTCGCCGGCCGGGTCAGCGTGGGGCTGCCGTCCAACGTGGAGCAGGCCGACTTCGTCTCCTCCGGCGTCTTCGGCCTCATCGACGCCATCGAGAAGTTCGACGTCGAGCGGGCCATCAAGTTCGAGACGTACGCGATCACCCGCATCCGCGGCGCCATGATCGACGAACTCCGCGCCCTGGACTGGATCCCGCGCTCCGTCCGTCAGAAGGCCCGCAACGTCGAACGTGCCTACGCGACCCTCGAAGCCCAGCTCAGGCGCACCCCCACCGAGAGCGAGGTCGCCGCCGAGCTCGACGTGACACTGGAGGAACTGCACGCGGTTTTCAGCCAGTTGTCCCTGGCGAACGTGGTCGCCCTCGAAGAGCTGCTGCACGTCGGCGGGGAGGGCGGCGACCGGCTGTCCCTGATGGACACCCTGGAGGACACGGCGGCCGACAACCCCGTCGAGGTCGCCGAGGACCGTGAGCTGCGCCGCCTGCTCGCCCGGGCGATCAACACGCTCCCCGAGCGCGAGAAGACGGTCGTCACCCTCTACTACTACGAGGGCCTCACCCTGGCCGAGATCGGCCACGTCCTCGGCGTCACGGAGAGCCGCGTCAGCCAGATCCACACCAAATCGGTTCTCCAGCTCCGCGCCAAGCTGGCCGACGTCGGACGCTGAGCCGGCCGGAGCCGGTCGTACAGTGGACGGGTGCCCAGGATTCGAGCGGCCTCCGTGGCCGAGCACCGGACGATGCAGCGAGGCGCCCTTCTGGACGCCGCGCGATCCCTCCTGTCCGAGGGCGGTACGGAGGCGCTGACCTTCCCCGCCCTCGCCGAGCGCACCGGCCTGGCCCGGTCGTCGGTGTACGAGTACTTCCGCTCCCGCGCCGCCGTCGTCGAGGAGCTCTGCGCCGTCGACTTCCCCGTCTGGGCTGCCGAGGTCGAGACGGCCATGGCCGCGGCCGACACCCCCGAGGGCAAGGTCGAGGCCTACGTCCGCGCCCAGCTCGCCCTCGTCGGCGACCGGCGCCACCGCGCCGTCGTCGCGATCTCGGCGAGCGAGCTCGACGACGGCGCCCGCGAGAAGATCCGCGCCGCCCACGGCGGCCTCGTCGCCATGATCGTCGAAGCCCTCGCCGCCCTCGGCCAGACCCAGCCCCGCCTCGGCGCCATGCTCCTCCAGGGCGTCGTCGACGCCGCCGTCCGCCGCATCGAGCTCGGCGCCGCCGAGAACCCCGACGAGATCGCCGAGGCCGCGGTCGCGATGGCCCTGCACGGCGTCGGCGGCTCACCCGCCGACCGGTAGCAGCCGCGACGGAGGTCTCCGCACCAGCAGGAGCGGATTCAGATAGTCCCCGCCCCGGAGCAGCCCCCAGTGGAGGCAGGTCTCCGGGCAGTGGGACCCCGGCGCCACCCGGGCGATCACCGTCCCCGCCGCGACCCGCGCCCCCGCCCGTACCACCGGGGTCACCGGGGAGAAGGTCGTCCGCAGCGGGGGAGCGCCCGTGTCCGGCAGTGTGAGGGTGACCACCCCGCGCCCGCCGACCGGGCCCGCGAACGAGACCGCCCCGGCCGCCGGCGCCAGGACGGGGGCACCCGGGGCCGCGGCCAGGTCGACACCGCGGTGACCGGGGCCGTACGGCCCCGCCGGCGGCTGCCAGCCGCGCACGATCACGGGCGGCGGCGGACCCACCGGCCACAGCAGGCCGAGGACGAGAAGCAGCGGCAAGAAGTTCATGGCGGCAGGCTGCCCGCCCCGAACGCTCCGTGACGGCCCCGGGCCGGATCTGTGGACAACCCACCGCTTGTGTACAGGGCCGTCACCCGCCACGCCCGGGGTCCCGTACACTTCCTATGGCGACTCGGGTCACCGGGTCGACTTCGCACGCCCCGCCAGCGGCCCTCACCGGCCATGGCAGCGCCTTTCGGTCCCTCTGGGGCATGGCGCGCCGGGGCGTCAGGAATACAAAACCGAGAAACCAAGGAGATGGCCATGGCCGTCGTCACGATGCGGGAGCTGCTGGAGAGCGGCGTCCACTTCGGTCACCAGACCCGTCGCTGGAACCCGAAGATGAAGCGCTTCATCTTCACCGAGCGCAACGGCATCTACATCATCGACCTGCTCCAGTCGCTGTCGTACATCGACCGCGCCTACGAGTTCGTCAAGGAGACCGTCGCGCACGGCGGCTCCATCATGTTCGTCGGTACGAAGAAGCAGGCCCAGGAGGCCATCGCCGAGCAGGCGACGCGCGTCGGCATGCCGTACGTCAACCAGCGTTGGCTCGGTGGCATGCTCACCAACTTCTCCACCGTCTACAAGCGTCTGCAGCGCCTCAAGGAGCTCGAGCAGATCGACTTCGAGGACGTGGCCGCCTCCGGCCTCACCAAGAAGGAGCTCCTGGTCCTCTCCCGCGAGAAGGCCAAGCTGGAGAAGACCCTCGGTGGTATCCGCGAGATGCAGAAGGTGCCGAGCGCCGTCTGGATCGTCGACACCAAGAAGGAGCACATCGCCGTCGGTGAGGCGCGCAAGCTCCACATCCCGGTCGTCGCGATCCTCGACACCAACTGCGACCCCGACGAGGTCGACTACAAGATCCCGGGCAACGACGACGCGATCCGCTCCGTCACCCTGCTCACCCGCGTGATCGCCGACGCCGTCGCCGAGGGCCTCATCGCCCGCTCCGGCGCCGCGACCGGCGACTCGAAGCCGGGCGAGAAGGCCGCCGGCGAGCCCCTCGCCGAGTGGGAGCGCGACCTGCTCGAGGGCGAGAAGAAGGCTGACGCCGAGGTCCAGACCTCCGCCGAGACCGAGAAGGTCGCGGACGCCGAGGCTGCCGAGGCTCCGGCCGAGGCCGCCGAGCAGGCCTGACCCTTCAGGACCTTCGGTTGAGACGGCGGGGGCCCACAAAGCCCCCGCCGTCCACCCGTGGACCCGCCCGAATCTTTCAGACTTCGAGAGAGAAACAGACTCATGGCGAACTACACCGCCGCTGACGTCAAGAAGCTCCGCGAGCTCACCGGCGCCGGCATGATGGACTGCAAGAAGGCCCTGGACGAGGCCGACGGCAACGTCGACAAGGCCGTCGAGGCCCTGCGCATCAAGGGCATGAAGGGCGTCGCCAAGCGCGAGGGCCGTTCCGCCGAGAACGGCGCCGTGGTCTCCCTCATCGCCGACGACAACACCTCCGGTGTCCTCGTCGAGCTGAAGTGCGAGACGGACTTCGTCGCCAAGAGCGAGAAGTTCCAGGCCGTCGCCAACCAGCTCGCCGCGCACGTCGCCGCGACCTCCCCGGCCGACCTCGACGCGCTGCTCGCCTCCGAGATCGAGGCCGGCAAGACCGTCCAGGCGTTCGTCGACGAGGCCAACGCCAACCTCGGCGAGAAGATCGTCCTCGACCGCTTCGCGCAGTACGCCGACGGCTCGGTCTTCGCGTACATGCACCGCACGATGCCCGACCTGCCCCCGCAGATCGGTGTCCTCGTCGAGTTCGACAAGGCCGACGCCGACGTCGCCAAGGGTGTCGCGCAGCACATCGCCGCCTTCGCGCCGAAGTACCTCACCCGTGAGGACGTCCCGGCCGAGGTCGTCGAGACCGAGCGTCGCGTCGCCGAGGAGACCACCCGCGCCGAGGGCAAGCCCGAGGCCGCGCTCCCGAAGATCGTCGAGGGTCGCGTGAACGGCTTCTTCAAGGACGCCACGCTGCTCGGTCAGCCGTACGCCCTTGACAACAAGAAGTCCGTCCAGCAGATCCTGGACGAGGCCGGTGTCACCCTGAAGCGCTTCACCCGCATCAAGGTCGGCATCTGAGTCCGTCCGCGAACGCGACGGACGCCGGACCCCGGTAGGGTCTGAGGCAGTCGTCCGCGCCCGCGCAGGACGACCGCAGATCTGACGAGGAGGCCATTGCCGCACGGGATACCGCGAGTACCCAAGGCAATGGCCTCCTTCGTATGTGCACGAGGAGATCTCCATGAACCAGGGCGCCGTACAGGGCGACGACAACAACGGCAAAAAGGTCGGCCGCTTCATGCTGAAGCTGTCCGGAGAGGCTTTCTCCGGCGGCACCGGCCTGGGCGTCGACCCGAACGTCGTGCACGCCATCGCGCGTGAGATCGCGGCGGTCGTCCGCGACGGCGCGGAGATCGCGGTGGTGATCGGCGGCGGCAACTTCTTCCGCGGCGCCGAACTCCAGCAGCGCGGCATGGACCGGGCCCGCTCCGACTACATGGGCATGCTCGGCACCGTGATGAACTGCCTCGCCCTCCAGGACTTCCTGGAGAAGGAAGGCATCGACTCCCGCGTCCAGACCGCCATCACCATGGGCCAGGTCGCCGAGCCGTACATCCCGCTGCGCGCCGTGCGCCACCTGGAGAAGGGCCGCGTGGTCATCTTCGGTGCGGGCATGGGCATGCCGTACTTCTCCACCGACACCACCGCCGCCCAGCGCGCCCTGGAGATCGACGCCGAGGCGCTCCTCATGGGCAAGAACGGCGTGGACGGCGTCTACGACTCCGACCCGAAGGCCAACCCCGACGCGGTCAAGTTCGACGCCCTCGAGTACGGCGAGGTGATCTCCCGCGACCTCAAGGTCGCCGACGCCACCGCCATCACCCTGTGCCGGGACAACAACCTCCCGATCCTCGTCTTCGAACTGCTCACCGAGGGCAATATCGCTCGCGCGGTGAAGGGTGAGAAGATCGGCACGCTCGTGAGCGACCAGGGCACCCGGGCCTGACACCCGAACCGGGAACCGCCCCGCGAGGGGATGGACAGAGCCCTGCCGGTCGTACCCACCGTGCAGGACACAACGCGACGACACGCAGGAGCATGTGGTGATCGAAGAGACCCTCCTCGAGGCCGAGGAGAAGATGGAGAAGGCCGTCGTGGTCGCCAAGGAGGACTTCGCCGCGATCCGCACCGGCCGTGCGCACCCGGCGATGTTCAACAAGATCGTGGCCGAGTACTACGGCGCCATCACCCCCATCAACCAGCTCGCGTCGTTCTCCGTGCCGGAGCCGCGCATGGCCGTGGTCACGCCGTTCGACAAGAGCGCGCTGCGCAACATCGAGCAGGCCATCCGCGACTCGGACCTGGGCGTGAACCCCAGCAACGACGGCAGCATCATCCGGGTGAACTTCCCCGAGCTGACCGAGGAGCGCCGCCGCGACTACATCAAGGTCGCCCGGACCAAGGCCGAGGACTCCAAGGTCTCCATCCGCGCCGTGCGCCGCAAGGCCAAGGACGCCCTCGACAAGCTCGTCAAGGACAAGGAAGCGGGCGAGGACGAGGTGCGCCGCGCCGAGAAGGAGCTGGACGACCTCACGGCGAAGCACGTCGCCCAGGTCGACGAGCTGCTCAAGCACAAGGAAGCCGAGCTCCTCGAGGTCTGATGAACGACTCTTCCTGGGGGCCCGCGGCCGGTACCGGCCGCGGGGGACCCGACCAGGGGCCCGCCCCGGCGGGTCCCGCACACGATCGGCATCAGGCGGCGCAGACTCGGCCCATGCCCATCGTGCCCGACGTTCCCTCCGGCGGATTCCAGGACGGTCACGGCCGGGGGGCCGCTCACCCGAGCGGTCCCCTGTTCCGTGACGACACGCCGCACGAGCACCCGCAGGAGCCCATGCCCAGCCCCGCCCCGCCTTCCCCGCCCGCGCCGCCGGCGCCCCGGCAGAAGAAGAGCGCGGGTCGTGACCTGGGCGCGGCCATAGGGGTCGGTGTCGGACTCGGCGCCGTCATCGTCGCGTCGCTGTTCATCTGGAAGCCGGCGTTCGTCGGCGTGATAGCGGTCGCGGTCGTCGTCGGTCTGTGGGAGCTCACCTCCCGCCTCCAGGAGCGCAAGGCCATCAAGGCCCCGCTGGTGCCGCTCGCGGTCGGCGGCGCGGCGATGGTCGTCGCCGGATACGTCCGGGGCCCCGAGGGCGCCTGGGTGGCGATGGCGCTCACCGCGCTCGCGGTGCTCGTCTGGCGCATGACGGAGCCTCCCGAGGGCTACCTGAAGGACGTCACTGCGGGCGTGTTCGCCGCGTTCTACGTGCCGTTCCTGGCGACCTTCGTGGCGATGCTCCTGACCGCGGACGACGGCGCGTGGCGGGTGCTGACCTTCCTGATCCTCACCGTCGTCAGCGACACCGGGGCGTACGCGGTGGGCTGGCGCTTCGGCAAGCACAAGCTGGCCCCGAGGATCAGCCCCGGGAAGACCCGGGAGGGTCTCCTCGGCGCGGTCGCCTTCGCGATGGCCGCGGGCGCGCTGTGCATGGAGTTCCTGATCGACGGCGGGGTCTGGTGGCAGGGCCTGCTCCTCGGCCTTGCCGTGGCGGCGAGCGCGACGCTCGGCGACCTCGGCGAGTCGATGATCAAGCGCGACCTCGGCATCAAGGACATGGGCACGCTGCTGCCGGGCCACGGCGGCATCATGGACCGCTTGGACTCGCTGCTGCCGACGGCGCCGGTGGTGTGGCTGCTGCTCGCGCTGTTCGTCGGCACGACTTGACGGACAGCGGGTACTCTGGAAGGGCTCGTGGCGCGTGCGCCGCGGGCCCTTCGTTCGTCCCCGCCACCGCGGGGATGGTCCAGTGAGGTCTCCTGGCTCCGGCATCGTGGTGCCGTGCTCCCCGCCCGCCGCGGGGATGCCAGACCTCGTGCCGTCTGAGGAGACACCCCATCGTGGCCCGTCCTGTGCCCGGAGAACTCACTTTCGTCGCCCCCCGCGGAGCCAAGAAGCCGCCGCGGCACCTCGCCGACCTCACGCCCGCCGAGCGCAAGGAAGCCGTCGCCGCGATCGGCGAGAAGCCGTTCCGCGCCAAGCAGCTGTCCACGCACTACTTCGCGCGGTACGCCCACGACCCCGCCGAGTGGACGGACATCCCGGCCGCCTCGCGGGAGAAGCTGGCCGGGGAGCTGCTGCCCGACCTCATGTCCGTCGTGCGGCACATCTCGTGCGACGACGACACCACCCGCAAGACGCTGTGGCGGCTGCACGACGGCACGCTCGTCGAGTCGGTGCTCATGCGCTACCCGGACCGGGTGACCATGTGCATCTCCTCGCAGGCCGGCTGCGGCATGAACTGCCCGTTCTGCGCGACCGGGCAGGCCGGCCTCGACCGGAACCTGTCGACCGCCGA
The DNA here is from genome assembly GCF_042264145.1 of Streptomyces sp. NPDC056144. Classification (NCBI taxonomy): domain Bacteria; kingdom Bacillati; phylum Actinomycetota; class Actinomycetes; order Kitasatosporales; family Streptomycetaceae; genus Streptomyces; species Streptomyces sp. NPDC056144. The sequence continues at coordinate 629,117 of NZ_JBHJVF010000003.1, forward strand.
GATCGTGCACCAGATCGTCGACGGCATGCGAGCCCTGCGCGACGGCGAGGTCCCGGGCGGTCCCGCGCGGCTCTCCAACATCGTCTTCATGGGCATGGGCGAGCCGCTCGCCAACTACAAGCGGGTCGTCGGCGCCATCCGCCGTCTCACCGACCCCGAGCCCGACGGCCTCGGCCTCTCCCAGCGCGGCATCACGGTCTCCACCGTCGGCCTCGTGCCCGCGATGCTGCGCTTCGCCGACGAGGGCTTCAAGTGCCGTCTCGCCGTCTCGCTGCACGCCCCGGACGACGAGCTGCGCGACACCCTCGTGCCCGTCAACACGCGCTGGAAGGTCCGCGAGGTCCTCGACGCCGCCTGGGAGTACGCGGAGAAGTCCGGCCGCCGGATCTCCATCGAGTACGCGCTCATCCGCGACATCAACGACCAGGCCTGGCGCGGCGACCTCCTCGGCCGCCTCCTCAAGGGCAAGCGGGTGCACGTCAACCTCATCCCGCTCAACCCGACGCCCGGCTCGAAGTGGACGGCCTCCCGCCCCGAGGACGAGAAGGCCTTCGTCGACGCCATCGCGCGCCACGGCGTGCCGGTGACCGTCCGCGACACCCGAGGTCAGGAGATCGACGGTGCCTGTGGACAGCTGGCGGCCGCCGAGCGCTGAGCTTGTACTCTGTGCTCGCACACATCTTCATATTCCGACAGGGGAGCGCCACAGCGCTGAGAGTGCGGTAACCGTAGACCGCAGACCCTCTGAACCTTGCCCCGGTCATTCGGGGTAGGAAGTTCGGTCGTTTACTCAAGCTGTTGCGCCCTGCCCGCGTCCGGTCTCCTCCGGACGCGGGCAGGGCCGCGTCTCTTCCTGGTCATACCCAGGAGGACAATCCAGTGAGCATCAAGAAGGCCGCCGCCGTCGCGCTCGTCGCGGCGCTCGGCGTCACCACCCTCGCCGCGTGCGGTGGCGACTCCGACTCCGGCACGAAGAAGGACGCGGCCGGCAAGTCCGGAGCGCCCGCGCCGAAGAACGTCACCCTCGTGACCCACGACTCGTTCGCCGCCTCCAAGGAGGTCCTGGCGGACTTCACGAAGCAGACCGGCTTCACCGTCAAGGTGCTCAAGGCCGGTGACGCGGGCGAGGCGGTCAACAAGGAGATCCTGACCAAGGGCTCCCCGCAGGGCGACGTCTTCTTCGGCGTCGACAACACCCTGCTCTCCCGCGCCCTCGACAACGGGATCTTCGTCCCGTACGAGGCGAAGGGCCTGGACCGGGTCCCGGAGGCGTACCTGCTCGACAAGGAGCACCGGGTCACGCCCGTCGACTCCGGTGACATCTGCGTCAACTACGACAAGAAGTACTTCGCCGACAAGAAGCTCGCGCCGCCGGTGACCTTCGACGACCTCGCGAAGCCGGCGTACAAGGACCTACTCGTCGTCGAGAACCCCGAGCGGTCCTCCCCGGGCCTCGGCTTCCTCCTCGGCACGGCCGCGAAGTACGGCGACGAGGGCTGGCAGGACTACTGGAAGAAGCTCAAGGCCAACGGCGTGAAGACCGTGGACAGCTGGGAGCTCGCCTACAACCAGGAGTTCTCCGGTTCGGCCGGCGGCAAGCAGGCCAAGGGCGACCGGCCGCTCGTCGTCTCCTACGCCTCCAGCCCGCCGGTCGAGGTGCTCTACGGCGAGCCGCAGCCGAAGGTGGCGCCGACCGGCGTCTCCACCGGCACCTGCTTCCGGCAGACCGAGTTCGCGGGCCTGCTGAACGGGGCGAAGAACCCCGAGGGCGGCAAGGCGCTGATCGACTTCCTGATCTCGAAGAAGTTCCAGGAGGACATGCCGCTCCAGATGTTCGTCAACCCGGTCGCGAAGGACGCGGCGCTGCCGGAGCTCTTCACGAAGCACGGCGTGGTCGTCGACAAGCCGGAGACCATGGCGCCCGACAAGATCGCGGCCAACCGTGACGCGTGGATCCAGCAGTGGTCGTCGCTCGTCCTGAAGTGACCTCCCGCCCGGCACCTCGCCCGAAGGGGAGCGCGGCGCGGCTGGGGCTGATGGCCCTGCCCGTCGCGTTCTTCGCCGTCTTCTTCGCCTGGCCGGTCGTGTCGATCGTCGACCGGGGCCTCAGGCCCGACGGCTCCTGGGACCTCGGCCGGATCGGGGAGACCCTGACCCGGCCCGACATCCTGGACGTGCTCGGCTTCACGGTGTGGCAGGCGCTCGCCTCCACCGCCCTGACGCTGCTGGTCGCGCTGCCGGGGGCGTACGTCTTCGCGCGCTTCGACTTCCCCGGCAAGGGCGTGCTGCGGGCCGTCGTCACCGTCCCGTTCGTACTGCCGACGGTGCTCGTCGGTACGGCGTTCCTCGCGCTCGTCGGCCGGAACGGGCTGACGGACCAGCTGTGGGGCCTGCGGCTCGACACGAGCGTGTGGGCGATCCTCCTCGCCCACGTCTTCTTCAACTACGCGGTCGTCGTCCGGACCGTCGGCGGCCTCTGGTCGCAGCTCGACCCGCGCCAGGAGGAGGCCGCCCGGGTCCTCGGCGCCTCCCGCTGGACGGCCTGGCGGACGGTGACCCTGCCCGCGCTCGGGCCGGCCGTGTCGGCGGCGGCCCTGATGGTCTTCCTCTTCACCTTCACCTCCTTCGGCGTCGTCCAGATCCTCGGCGGGGACCAGTACTCCACCCTGGAGGCCGAGATCTACCGGCAGACGGCCCGGCTGCTCGACCTGCGCACGGCCGCCGTCCTCACCCTCGTCCAGTTCGCGGCCGTCGGCGCGATCCTCGCCGTGCACGCCCGGACGGTACGGAGACGGGAGACCGCGCTGCGGCTCGTACCGCCCGAGCGGACCGCGCGCCGGCCGCGCGGCGCCGGGCAGTGGGCGCTGCTCGGCGGCGTCCTCGTCTCGGTGGCGCTGCTGATCCTGCTGCCGCTCGGTGTGCTCGTCGAGCGGTCCTTCGCGGGACCCGACGGGTACGGCCTGCGGTACTACCGGGCGCTCGGCGAGATCGACGACTCCGGGACCTTCCTCGTACCGCCGCTCGAAGCCATCGGGAACTCGCTGCGGTACGCGGGCGCCGCGACGGCCATCGCCGTGCTGATCGGCGGGCTCGCGGCGGCGGCGCTCACCCGGCGGGCCGGGCGGCTCGTGCGCGGCTTCGACGCGCTGCTCATGCTGCCGCTCGGGGTGTCGGCGGTCACCGTCGGCTTCGGCTTCCTCATCACCCTCGACGAGCCGCCCTTCGACCTGCGGGCCAGCTGGATCCTCGTACCGCTCGCGCAGGCCCTGGTCGGCGTGCCCTTCGTCGTACGGACGATGCTGCCGGTGCTCAGGGCGGTGGACGAGCGACTGCGGGAGGCGGCGGCCGTGCTCGGTGCCTCGCCGTGGCGGGGCTGGCGGGAGGTGGACCTGCCGATGGTGCGGCGGGCGCTGCTCATCGCCGCCGGGTTCGCCTTCGCCGTCTCGCTCGGAGAGTTCGGCGCGACCGTCTTCATCGCCCGGCCGGACGCCCCGACGCTGCCGGTCGCGGTGGCCCGGCTCCTCGGGCGGCCCGGCGAGCTCAACTACGGACAGGCCATGGCCCTGTCGACGATTCTGATGGTGGTGTGCGCGGTGTCCCTGCTGCTGCTCGAACGGCTGCGCACCGACCGGACCTCCGGGGAGTTCTGATGCTGTCGATCGAGAACGCGACCGTACGGTTCGGGGAGCGGGCCGCGCTCGACGCCGTCGGCCTGGAGGTCGCCGAGCACGAGACCGTGTGCGTCCTCGGCCCGAGCGGCAGCGGCAAGTCCACGCTGCTGCGGGTGGTCGCCGGGCTCCAGGGCCTCGACGGCGGCCGGGTGCTGCTCGGCGGGGCCGACCAGGCGGGGGTGCCGACGCACAAGCGGGGTGTCGGACTGATGTTCCAGGACCACCAGCTGTTCCCGCAGAAGGACGTCGGCGGGAACATCGCCTTCGGGCCCCGGATGCGCGGCGCCGACCGGGCCGAGCGGGCGGAGCGCGTACGGGAGCTTCTCGACCTCGTCGGGCTGCCGGGGGCGGAGAAGCGCTCCGTCGCCACGCTCTCCGGCGGCGAACAGCAGCGGGTGGCGCTGGCCAGGGCGCTCGCGCCGCGGCCCCGGCTGCTGATGCTGGACGAGCCGCTCGGGCAGCTCGACCGGGGGCTGCGGGAGCGGCTCGTCGTCGAGCTGCGGCAGCTCTTCGGGCGGCTCGGGACGACGGTCCTCGCCGTCACCCACGACCAGGGCGAGGCCTTCGCGCTCGCCGACCGGGTCGTCGTCATGCGGGACGGGCGGATCGCCCAGTCGGGCGCGCCCGTCGAGGTGTGGTCGCGGCCGGCCTCGGAGTTCGTGGCGCGCTTCCTCGGCTTCGAGAACGTGGTGGCGGCACGGGTGGACGGCACGGTCGCCGAGACCGCCTGGGGGCCGGTGCCGGTGCCGGAGGGCTCGCCGCGGGGCGAGCGACGGCTGCTCGTACGGCCCGGGGGCGTGCGGCTCACGGCGGACGGCGGCTGGACGGTCGCGTCGCGCACCTTCCGGGGCAGCCATGTCCTGGTACGGCTCCGCCGGGGCGACGGCCCGCCCCTGGAGGCGGAGCTGCCGCTGCGGGAGGCGCCGGAGGAGGGCGCCGAGGTGGGCGTGGAGTTCCGGGCGGAGGACGTCGTGGTCCTGGGGGCTGACGGGCAGGACGCCGCCTAGCGGATGCGATGAGTTCCCTCCGGCGGAAGAGTCTTCTCCTGTGTCCGTCGTTTCTGTCGACTGTGCCGGAGGAAAGTCGTGGGACAGCTGCTGAGGGTCCAGAACTTCAACGTCTCGTCCGACGGGTTCGGCGCCGGTGAGGGGCAGAGCCTGGAGCGGCCGTTCGGGCACGCGGATCCGGGGGAGATGTTCTCCTGGGCCGGTGCCACGGCGAGCTGGCCCATGCGGACCGATCCCGGGGGCAGCCGGGGGCTCGACGACTACCTGACGCGGGACTTCGCGCGGAACATCGGCGCCGAGATCATGGGCCGCAACAAGTTCGGCCCGCAGCGCGGGCCCTGGCGGGACCACGAGTGGCGGGGCTGGTGGGGCGACGAGCCGCCGTTCCACACGCCGGTCTTCGTCCTCACCCACCACCCGAGGCCCTCGTTCACGCTCTCCGACACCACGTTCCACTTCGTCGACGCCGATCCGGCGACGGTCCTGGAGATGGCCCGCGAGGCGGCCGACGGCAAGGACGTCCGGCTCGGCGGCGGGGCGGCGACCGTCCGGGAGTTCCTCGACGCCGGTCTCGTCGACACCCTGCACGTCGCCGTCTCGCCGTTGAGGCTCGGCGCCGGGTCGCGGCTCTGGGAGTCGCCCGAGGAGCTCCTCGACCGGTACCACCGCGACGTCGTGCCCAGCCCGGGCGGCCGGGTGACTCATCACCTGTTCTGGAAGAAGGAGTCCTAGGCGGCGGAGAGCCGCTCCAGGGCAGCCGGGGCCTCGTCGATCGAGTCGACCAGGGTGATCCTCGCGGCCATCGGACGGCCGGCGGCGAGGGTCTCCAGGAGGGGCCAGGCCGGGAGGCGGGTGGTCCAGTGGGCGCGGTCGACCAGGACCATCGGGGTCGGGGCGCCCCGGGACTCGTAGTAGTTCGGGGTCGCGTTGTCGAAGATCTCCTGGACCGTGCCGGCCGCGCCGGGCAGGAAGACCACGCCGGCGGTGGAGCGGGCGAGGAGACCGTCCTCGCGTGTGGCGTTGGCGAAGTACTTGGCGATGTGGCCGGCGAAGGCGTTCGGCGGCTCGTGGCCGTAGAACCAGGTGGGGATGCCGACCGAGTCCCCGCCGTGCGGCCACCTCGACCGTACGTCGAAGGCCGCGCGGGCCCAGTCGGTGACCGAGGGGGCGAAGGACGGGGTCTCGGAGAGGAGCGCGAGGGCCTTCGGCAGGGTCTCGTCCTCGAAGGGGGCCAGGTACGCGCCGAGGTTGGCGGCCTCCATCGCGCCGGGGCCGCCGCCGGTCGCCACGGTGAGGCCCGAGCGGGCCAGGGTCCTGCCGAGCCGCGCCGCGCCCGCGTACGCCTCCGTGCCCCGGCCCATCGCGTGTCCGCCCATCACGCCGACGACGCGCTCGCCGGCGAGGAGTTCGTCGAGGGCGTCGGAGACGGCGTCGTCGTGGACCGAGCGGAGCATCGAGGCGAGGATGTCGCCGTCGGCCCTGGTCCGGCCGAACCAGTCGTACGCGAGGGCGTCGGGCGTCGCCGCGTACCCCGCCGGGCCGGATATACCGCCGTAGAGCTCCTCGGGCGCGTAGAGCGCGGAGCGGTACGGGTCGAACGGCAGGTCGGGGACGGGCGGGAAGACGAGGGCCCCGTCGGCGCCGACTTTCGCCGCGGCCTCCGGCTCCATGGGGCAGCCCAGGAAGACGGCCTCGGCGGTGGAGACCGAGAGCAGGGCGAAGGTCCGGCCCGTCAGGTCGATCGACTGGAGGCGGAGCCCGGCGAGCGCGCCGGGCCGGGCCACGGCCGCGTCGAACTCGTCGAGCGTGTGGATCTCGCGTCCGTGCCCGCGCGGACCGGGCGGGCGGTGGGCCGGGGGGAGCGTCGCCATGGCCCCCACGATAGGGGCCGCCTCCGACAGCGGCCCCTCGTGGCGGATCGGGGCGGTGCTCAGCCGGTCAGGGGCAGGGCCGCCAGCTCGGCGACGAGCCAGGTCAACGGCAGGAAGACGGCGAGGAGGGCGCCCGCGCGGACCAGCGCGGTGGTGCGCAGGACGGCGGGCGGGGCGCCGAGGCGGCGGAGCGCCTCGGTGGTGTGGGCGCGGTACTGCCGGGAGTCGAGGGCGGCGGTGAGGAGCGTGGCGGTGGTGCAGGCCACGACGAGGCTCGCGCCGAGGGCGGTGAGCGGTCCGAACGCGCCGGGTTCCGTGCCCGCCGAGTAGAGCGCCGCCGCGGCGAGCGTGCCGGAGAGGACCGCGCTGACCACGCCGAGCGGGCGGCCGATGCGGCGGGAGTCGTCCATGAGGACACGGCCCGCGAGGAGCCGGACGGCGCCGGGGCGGACCGCCTGGAGCAGCCGTCCGCAGCCGTACGTGATGCCGGGGCCGGCGAGCGCGAGGCCGAGGGCGGTGAGGACCCAGCCGGCCAGGACGCCCGCCGGGCTGCCGTCGAAGTTCCCCGGCAGCGGCAGGCCGTCCTCGCCGCCGCCGCGTCCCGCGTACATCTCGACGGCGAGACCGATCGCGATGAGCGCGACACCCCAGGGGAGGCCGGTCGGCACGGGCTTCTCGGCGCCCTCGGGCGCGGTGGGCGCGGAGCGCGGGCGCAGGGCGAGCCCGGCGGCGGTGGCGGCGACGACGGGGAGGATCGCGAGGAGGGTGAGGGCGGCGGCGAGCGGCATCGGCTGGTCGGCGGCGAGCAGGTCGGCCGCCGCCCCGTCGAAGGGCAGGCCGGTGATGTCCCCGCGCAGGTGCAGATAGACGAGGAGGGCGACCGTCGAGCCGAGCGTGCAGGCCACGGCCGTCGAGGCGGCGGCGACGGCGGTGAGCCGGACGGGTCCGAGGCCGACGGCGGAGAGGCCGGTGCGCGGCCGGGTGCTGGGGTCGGTCCGGGCGACGGCGACGGCGAACTGGACGGTGGCGGCGAGCGGCAGGACGCACCAGAGCAGGCGCAGGACCGAGGCCGAGGACTGGGCCGGGTGCCCGACGGCGTATCCGAGGGTGCAGAGCAGCAGGAAGCCCACGCCCGCGGCCGCGGCGGCGACGAGGAGCCGCCGGGTCTGGACGAGCGGGTGGGACCCGCGGGCTAGACGGAGAGCGAGCACGCGGCGACGCCCTCCGCCCCTGACGCCGGGGGTACGGTGCCGACCCGGCGTCCGTCGAGGAGGGCGACCGTGCGGTCGGCGAGCGCCGCGACCTCGGGGTCGTGGGTGGCGAGGAGCACGGTGATGCCGTGCGAGCGGGCGGCGGCGGTGAGGGTGCGCAGCACCTGTGCCCCGTCGGCCCGGTGCAGCGAGGCGGTGGGTTCGTCGGCGAAGAGCACCGAGGGGGTGGTGACGAGGGCGCGGGCGATGGCGATCCGCTGGCGCTGCGCCTGGGTGAGGGCGTGCGGGCGCTTGCGGGCGCAGGCGCCGATGTCGAGGCGCTCCAGCCACTCGGTCGCGGCGGTCCTCGCGGCCCGGTGGGAGACGCCCCGGAGCAGCAGGGGGAGGGCGGTGTTCTCCCAGCCGTTCAGTTCGGGTACGAGGCCGGGCTCGGGGGCGATCCAGCCGAAGCGTTCGCGGCGGAGCCGTTCGCGCTGGGCGGGGCCGAGGGTGTGCACGGGGCTGCTGTTGAACCAGATCTCGCCCTGCTGGGCGACGAGCTGGCCGGACAGGCAGCGCATGAGGGTGGTCTTGCCGCTGCCGCGCGGGCCGACGAGGGCGAGGATCTCGCCTTCGCGGACGCCGAGGGAGACGCCGCTGAGGGCGTCCGAACCGTCGAGGGCGCAGTGCAGGGAACGCGCCCAGAGCACGTCGTTGTCCGGTGGGGCCATCGCGTACACCTCGAAGTCGGATCTGATGTGTATTCCCCCCGTCGTCCCCCGTACGGGGGAACGAGGGGACCGGCCTGTGGGTCACTCGGCACGGTAAGGATTCAGATCCGCTTGTAGAAACAGCACACGGCCCGGGGCGCCGCCATCCACTCGGATGGCGGCACGCCCGGGCCGCGGGGGTCACGCCGTGAGGGCGGCGTGATGCTGGTGGACCCTTCCGCACAGGGTCCGCGGGACCTTTAGAGCTTGGTCCAGGCCTCGGTGAGCACGTTGCGCAGGATGCCCTCGATCTCGTCGAAGGTGCCCTGGTCGGCGATCAGCGGCGGGGCCAGCTGGATGACCGGGTCGCCACGGTCGTCGGCGCGGCAGTACAGGCCGTTCTCGTACAGCGCCTTGGAGAGGTAGCCGTACAGGACGCGCTCGACCTCTTCGTCGTTGAAGGACTCCTTGGTGACCTTGTCCTTGACGAGCTCGATGCCGTAGAAGAAGCCGTTGCCGCGGACGTCGCCGACGATCGGGAGGTCGTGCAGCTTCGACAGCGTCGAGAAGAAGGCGCCCTCGTTGTCCAGCACGTGCTGGTTGAGGCCTTCCTTGTCGAAGATGTCGAGGTTGGCGATGGCGACGGCCGAGGAGACCGGGTGGCCACCGAAGGTGTAGCCGTGCAGGAAGGTGTTGTCACCCTTGTAGAACGGCTCGGCGATGCGGTCCGAGACGATGCAGGCACCGATCGGGGAGTAGCCCGAGGTCATGCCCTTGGCGCAGGTGATCATGTCCGGCACGTAGCCGAACTTGTCACAGGCGAACATCGTGCCGAGGCGGCCGAAGGCGCAGATCGTCTCGTCGGAGACGAGCAGCACGTCGTACTGGTCGCAGATCTCGCGGACGCGCTGGAAGTAGCCGGGCGGCGGCGGGAAGCAGCCACCGGCGTTCTGCACGGGCTCGAGGAAGACGGCCGCGACGGTCTCGGGGCCCTCGAAGAGGATCTGCTGCTCGATCTGGTCGGCGGCCCAGCGGCCGAAGGCCTCGGGGTCGTCGCCGTGGATCGGGGCGCGGTAGATGTTGGTGTTCGGCACCTTGTGCGCGCCGGGGACCAGCGGCTCGAAGGGGGCCTTCAGGGCCGGCAGACCCGTGATGGACAGGGCGCCCTGCGGGGTGCCGTGGTAGGCGACCGCACGCGAGATGACCTTGTACTTGGTGTGCTTGCCCTGCAGCTTGAAGTACTGCTTGGCGAGCTTCCACGCGGTCTCGACGGCCTCGCCGCCACCGGTGGTGAAGAAGACCTTGTTCAGGTCGCCCGGGGCGTAGTCGGCGAGGCGCTCGGCCAGCTCGACGGCCTTGGGGTGCGCGTACGACCACACGGGGAAGAACGCGAGCTCCTGGGCCTGCTTGTACGCGACCTCGGCGAGCTCCTTGCGGCCGTGACCGGCGTTGACCACGAACAGGCCGGCGAGGCCGTCGAGGTAGCGCTTGCCCTTGTCGTCGAAGATGTAGGTGCCCTCACCGCGGACGATGGTGGGGACGGGGTTGTTCTCGTACGACGACATGCGGGTGAAGTGCATCCACAGGTGGTCGTAGGCGGTCTTGGACAGGTCCTGGCTCACGGCTATCGGGTTCCCCACATATAGGTCTGCTTCTTGAGCTTCAGGTAGACGAAGCTCTCGGTGGAGCGCACCCCGGGGAGGGTGCGGATGCGCTTGTTGATCACATCCAGGAGGTGGTCGTCGTCCTCGCAGACGATCTCCACCATCAGGTCGAAGGAGCCCGCGGTCATCACCACGTACTCGCATTCGGCCATGGCCGTCAGCGCCTCCGCAACCGGATCGAGGTCACCCTCGACGTTGATGCCGACCATCGCCTGGCGCCGGAAACCCACGGTGAGCGGGTCGGTGACGGCGACGATCTGCATGACGCCCTGGTCGAGCAGCTTCTGTACGCGCTGGCGGACGGCGGCCTCGGAGAGGCCGACGGCCTTGCCGATCGCCGCGTAGGGGCGGCGACCGTCCTGCTGGAGCTGTTCGATGATTGCCAGGGAGACGGCATCGATCGTCGGGGACGAACCGGTTCCGGTTCTGGAGTCTGTGCTTCGACTGGCCACACCTCACTGTGCACCGAGACTCGTCGTTCTGGCAAGCCCGGAGCGATGTAATTCGTTGTTAAGGACCTCCGGCTCCACTGAATCCGAAGTTGGCGAGGGGCGGGGCTGTTGAAAGCGTCTGCCGACCGATTAGGCTGAGGTGTCCCACCCACTGGGACGCCGCACAAGGATGTGCGACGACAGAACGTGACAGGAGGGGTGGCCACGTGACCACCGAGCTGCGCCGGCTGCGTAACTACATCAACGGGGAGTTCCGTGACGCGGCCGACGGCCGCACCATCGAGGTGGTCAACCCGGCCACCGGCGAGGTCTACGCGACCTCCCCGCTCTCCGGCCAGGCCGACGTCGACGCCGCCATGGAGGCCGCCGCGGCCGCCTTCCCCGCCTGGCGCGACGCGACCCCGTCCGAGCGCCAGAAGGCGCTCCTCAAGATCGCCGACGCCTTCGAGGCCCGCGCCGACGAGCTCGTCGCCGCCGAGGTCGAGAACACCGGCAAGCCGATCGCGATGACCGCGAGCGAAGAGGTTCCGCCGATGGTGGACCAGATCCGCTTCTTCGCCGGTGCCGCCCGCATGCTGGAGGGCAAGTCCGCCGGCGAGTACATGGAGGGCATGACCTCCATCGTCCGCCGCGAGCCCGTCGGCGTCTGCGCCCAGGTCGCGCCGTGGAACTACCCGATGATGATGGCCGTGTGGAAGTTCGCCCCGGCGCTCGCCGCGGGCAACACCGTCGTCCTCAAGCCCTCGGACACGACCCCCGCGTCGACCACCCTGATGGCCGAGATCATCGGCGAGATCCTCCCCAAGGGCGTCTTCAACGTCATCTGCGGCGACCGCGAGACCGGCCGCGCGATGGTCGAGCACCGGACCCCGGCCATGGCCTCCATCACCGGCTCCGTCCGCGCCGGCATGCAGGTCGCCGAGTCGGCGGCCAAGGACGTCAAGCGCGTCCACCTGGAGCTCGGCGGCAAGGCCCCCGTCGTCGTCTTCGAGGACACCGACATCGAGGCCGCCGTCGGCGACATCGCCGTCGCGGGCTACTTCAACGCCGGCCAGGACTGCACGGCCGCCACCCGCGTCCTCGTCCACGAGTCGATCCACGACGAGTTCGTCGCCGCGCTCGCCAAGGCCGCCACCGAGACGAAGACCGGCCAGCCGGACGACGAGGACGTGCTCTACGGCCCGCTCAACAACGCCAACCAGCTCGCGCAGGTCGCCGGCTTCATCGAGCGCCTCCCCGCGCACGCCAAGGTCGAGGCCGGCGGTCACCGTGTCGGCGACAAGGGCTACTTCTGGGCCCCGACCGTCGTCTCCGGCCTCAAGCAGGACGACGAGATCATCCAGAACGAGGTCTTCGGCCCCGTCATCACCGTCCAGTCCTTCACGGACGAGGCCCAGGCCCTGGAGTTCGCCAACGGCGTCGAGTACGCCCTGGCCTCCTCCGTCTGGACCAAGGACCACGCGCGCGCGATGCGCATGTCCAAGAACCTCGACTTCGGCTGTGTGTGGATCAACACCCACATCCCGCTCGTCGCCGAGATGCCCCACGGCGGCTACAAGAAGTCCGGCTACGGCAAGGACCTCTCCGCGTACGGCTTCGAGGACTACACGCGCATCAAGCACGTCATGACCTCCCTGGGCTAAGCACCCCGGCACGCCAGGCGCGGCCCCGACACCGTGATCGACAAGGTGTCGGGGCCGCGCCGCGTCGCTCGACGGACCGTCCATTGCCGCAGGTCATGGCGGGCGGGAAGACTGCCCGAGTGAGAGCGATAGCCAGGAACACCCTGTCCCGCCGATCCCTGCTGCGCGGGACGGCCGGCCTCGGCGCCGCGACCCTGCTCGCCGGCTGCGGAGTGCCCCCCGCCTACGTCGACGAGAGCAGGCGGGCCGCCCGCGACCTCTCCGCCCGCGACCGCACGCTCGCGTTCTCCAACTGGCCCCTCTACATCGACACCGACGACGAGGACACGGCCAAGCGCCCCACCCTGAACGCCTTCCGCGAGCGCACCGGCATCTCCGTCCGCTACACGGAGGAGATCAACGACAACGACGAGTTCTTCGGCAAGATCGGCCCGTCCCTCATGAACGGGCAGGAGCCCGGCCGGGACCTCATCGTCGTCAGCGACTGGATGGCCGCGCGCTTCGTCCGCCTCGGCTGGGTCCAGGAGATGGACCGCGAGGGCCAGCCCAACGTCGACCGGCACATCGACCCGCAGCTCCACTCGCCCGCCTTCGACCCCGGCCGTCTGCACTCCGTGCCCTGGCAGTCCGGGATCACCGGCATCGCGTACAACCGCAAGAAGCTCGGACGGGAACTGCGCTCCACCAAGGAGCTGTGGGCCGACGACCTGCGCGGCAAGGTCACCCTGCTCTCCGGACTCGACGAGTCCTTCTCGCTGCTCATGCAGGGCGAGGGCGTCGACGTCACGAAGTGGACCGAGGACGACTTCCACGGCATGTGCGAGCACGTCGAGAAGCTCGTCCGCGCCAAGCACATCCGCCGCTTCACCGGCAACGACTACATCAAGGACCTCTCCAGCGGAGACGTCCTCGCCTGCCAGGCGTACTCCGGCGACGTCATCCAGCTCCAGGCCGACAACCCGGACATCGAGTTCGTCGTCCCCGAGGAGGGCGCCGAGCTGTGGGCCGAGTCGCTCATGATCCCCAACCGGGCCCAGCACAAGACGAACGCCGAGAAGCTCGTCGACTACTACTACGAGCCCGAGGTCGCCGCCGAACTCGCCGCCTGGGTCAACTACGTCTGCCCGGTCCCCGCCGCGCAGAAGGTCCTCGCCGACTCCGGCGACGCGGAGCTCGCGGCCCTCGCCGAGGACCCGCTGATCTTCCCGGACGCCGCCATGCGGAGCCGGCTCGCCATCCCCCGGGACATCGGCGCGGACGAGCGCGTGGCGTTCTCGAAGCGGTGGAACGCGATCGTCGGGCTGTGAGGCGCCCGGGCACCCCCCGTTTCTGAACGCGTTCAAGACAGGCGTACGCTGCCCCCGTGAACGACACGAACGGGCCGAGAGCCCTTCTGAAGAGCATCCGCGCATGGCTGGTCGTCTTCGTCGTCTGTCTGGTCCTGAGCGGGGCGACCGCCTTCCCGCTCGTGACCGAACTCCGCCTGCTCGACTCGGCGTTGACCGGCTGGGCCGCGCCCGTGGCGGACCTCGCCCCCGGGCTCGGCGAGTGGATCCACCGGGTGCGGGGCGGCGTCGAGGAGGCCGGCGAGCACGCCCCGTACCTCCTCTACGGCACCGACTGGCTGGCCTTCGCCCACCTCGTCATCGCCGTCGCCTTCTACGGGGTGTACCGCGATCCCGTCCGCAACGTCTGGGTCGTCGAGTTCGGGATGATCGCCTGCGCCGGCATCATCCCGCTCGCCCTGATCTGCGGCCCGATCCGCTCCATCCCCTTCTGGTGGTCGGTCGTCGACATGTCCTTCGGCGTCATCGGCATCCTGCCGCTGCTCCACGTGCGCCGGATGATCAAGCGCCTGGAGGCCGCGACGGCCACGGCGCCGGCAGTGGAGCCCGTACCCGTGTAGCGGCCTCCCGGACCGCCGCCGTCACACGGTCCAGGGGTACGCCGGCGGTGACCGTCACGCCGAGGGCGGCGACCGGCCCGGCCGGGCCCGCCACCGGGGCGGCCACCGTGACCTCGCCCAGCCGGTACTCCTCGGCGCAGACCGCGAGGCCCTCCGCGCGGACGCGGGCCAGCTGGGCGGCCAGGACTCCCGGAAGGACCACCGTGTGGCGGGTGAAGCGCGGGAGGTCCGCCGGAGGAGCCGCGAGCAGGATCCTGCCGAACGCCGTCGCGTGGCCGGGCAGCCGCTCGCCGCTCACCAGACACAGCACATCGCCGGACCCGGCGAGGACCGCCACGTCCGCGTGGCCGCCCGTCCTGGCGCCCAGCGCGCGCAGCGCGGGCAGCGCCGCGTCGAGGAGGCCGCGCGGGCAGGGAGCCGCCGCGCCGAGCGCCCGCAGCCGCAGCCCCAGCCGGTACGTGCCGTCCGCGCCCCGCTCCAGACCGCCCCAGGCCACCAGCTCCCGCACCATCCGCAGGGCCGTCGGTGCCGGGAGCCCCGTCCGCGCCGCGATGTCGGTGAGCCGCAGCGCCGCCGGGCCTCCCCGCCCGACGTCGAAGGCGTCCAGTACGGAGAAGAGCCGTCCGGCCACGCTCTCGCCCATGTCGCCGACCACGCCTTTCACTCAGTGGAAGCCCGGACTTCCCGCCCCGCCGGGCCCGTACGAGGCTCAACGCATGAACCTCGGTCTCGCTTCCGACACCCTGCTCTCCACCACCCGGGCCGTCCGGCACCGCCTCGACCTCACCCGGCCCGTACCCCGCGCTCTCCTGGAGGAGTGCGTGGACCTCGCCGTCCAGGCGCCCACCGGCCGCAACCGGCAGCGCTGGCACTTCGTGATCGTCACCGACCCGGCCCGCCGGGCCGTCCTCGCCGACCTCTGGCGCGCCTCCCTCGCCGCACCCGACGCCCATCAACCGCTGCCCGACCGGGACGTGCGCCGGGCCGAGGTCGTCCCCGGCGTGATGGAGCGCGTCTACTCCGGCGTCGGGCATCTCTACCAGCACCTGCACGAGGTGCCCGCGTACGTCATCCCCTGCGTCGAGGGGCGGACCGAGGACGCCTCCGTCACCCATCAGGCCGGCACCTGGGGGTCGATCCTGCCCGCCGCCTGGAGCTTCATGCTCGCCGCCCGCGAACGCGGTCTCGGTACGGTGTGGACGACGGGGAACCTGCCGATGGAGCGGGAGTTCGCGCGCGTCCTCGGCATCCCGTACGAGCACGTGATGCAGGCCGCCTTCATCCCCGTCGCGTACACGATCGGCACCGACTTCCGGCCCGCCCGGCGCATCCCGCGCGAGCGGGTGCTGCACTGGGACGCCTGGTGATCCGCCGGCGCCGGCGGGCGGTCAGTCCGGCAGGCCGTACGCCGCCACCATCAGGCCGAGTGCCGTGCGGTTCATGTCCTGGCCCTTCGCGTCGGTCGCGTTGACGCTGTAGACGAGGGTGCGGGAGCCGTCCCGGGTCGAGGCGATGGCCGTGTTGTAGCCCCAGCGGCCTCCCGTCTTGCCCCACACCTCGCGCCCGCCGAGCCGCTTCATCGACAGGCCGACCGCGTACGCGGCCGGGGCGCCGGTCGCCGCGTCGGGGACCTGCGGCAGCGTGAACATCTCCTCCAGGAGCGGCCCGCGCACCACCCGGCCCGCGAACAGCGCGCGGGTGAACCGCTCCAGGTCGGCCGTGGTCGACACGAGGTCGCCGGCCGCCCAGCCGTCCGTCGCCCGCCAGACGGAGACGTCCCGCAGCCCGGTCGTCCCGTCGTCGAGCCGCATCGTCTGGTAGCCGTGGTTGTACGGCCCCGTGATCTCGGCCGCCGTGCCCGGCAGGTACGTGTCCCGGAGACCGAGGGGGCGCAGGATCCGGCGCTCCACCTGCCGCTCGAAGGTGTCGCCGGTGACCCGCTCCACGATCAGCCCGGCGATCGTGTAGCCGATGTTCAGGTAGTGCTGCTTCGTCCCCGGCCGGAACTCGCGCGGCTTCGCCGTCGCCGAGCGGACCAGCTCCTCGGGCGTGTGGACGTCGAAGCGGCGCGCGTACCACTCCTCCACCGTCTCGCCGGGCAGGTCGGCCGCCGGGATGCCGTGGGTGTGGTTGAGGAGCTGGCGGACCGTCACGCCGGCGTACCGGCCGGGGATCAGCTCCGGGAGGTACGAGCGGGCCGTCCGGTCCAGGTCGATCCGGCCCTCGGCGGCGAGCTGGAGGACGGTCGCCGCCGTGAAGACCTTCGTCACCGAACCGGCCCGGAAGCGGGCCGCCGGGTCGGCCGGGGCGCCGCTCTCCAGGTCGTGGACGCCCGCGCTGCCCTGCCAGGTGCCCTCCGTGCCGCCGACCCGGACGAGCGCGGCGGTCGCGTCGGCGCGGGGGAGTCCGGCGATCACGGCGCCCAGGTCGGGGCTCTGGGTGACGGACACGGCGGGGGGAGTGTCGGCGAAGGCCGGGGTCAGGGACGGGCCGGCCGCCACACCCAGGACCAGGGCGGCGGCGAGGAGTGCGCGGGTGCTCTTCTTCATGGTCAACTCCGGTGGTGTGAGCCGTCGTTCTCGATGACTCCATCCTGCTGACCTGCGGCGACGAGGGGATCGCCCGCACCGGCGGTCTTCCCGGGGTCAGTTCCTCCCCGGCACGGGGGAGGGGCCTCCCCCGTGCGGGGGAGTGCCCGCCGCGACGAGCCCCGTCTCGTACGCGCAGATCACCGCCTGGATCCGGTCGCGCAGCCCCAGCTTCGCGAGCACGTTCCCCACGTGCGTCTTCACCGTGTGGTCGCTGACCACCAGTTCCGCCGCGATCTCCGCGTTGGACAGGCCGCGGGCCAGGAGCAGCAGCGTCTCGCGCTCGCGCCCGGTGAGGACGTCGAGGCGGGGGTCGACCCGGCGCGGGCCCCGGCCCGTCGTGTACTGCTCCACGAGCCGCCGCGCGACGGACGGCGCGAGCAGCGAGTCGCCCGCCGCCACCACCCGTACCGCGTGCACCAGGTCGTCCCTGCGGACGTCCTTCAGGAGGAAGCCGCTCGCGCCGGCGTGCAGCGCCTCGTACACGTACGCGTCGGTGTCGAAGGTCGTGAGGATCACCGTCCGGCAGCCGGACTCCGCGCTGATCGTCCGGCAGGCCTCGATGCCGTCGGTCCGGGGCATCCGGATGTCGAGGAGGGCCACGTCGGGCGCGTGGCGCCGTACCGCCTCGACCGCCTCCGTGCCGTCGCCCGCCTCGGCCAC
Organism: Streptomyces sp. NPDC056144; assembly: GCF_042264145.1. Lineage (NCBI taxonomy): Bacteria > Bacillati > Actinomycetota > Actinomycetes > Kitasatosporales > Streptomycetaceae > Streptomyces > Streptomyces sp. NPDC056144. The sequence continues at coordinate 646,482 of NZ_JBHJVF010000003.1, forward strand.
CACCTGGATGTCCGGCTGCGCGTCCAGGATCATCGCGAACCCGCTGCGGACCAGCTCCTGGTCGTCGGCGACCACCACGCGGATCGTCATGCCCCCACCTCCGATGTCGTCGTCGACGACGACGGTACTGGAAGCCGTACGCGCACTTCGAAGCCCCGGCCGCCGGGGCCGGGCCCGGTCTCCGCCGTGCCGCCGTGCGCGGCGGCCCGCTCCCGGATGCCGACCAGGCCGTGACCGGCGGGGCCGGGCCGGGGACCGCGCCCGTCGTCCGTCACGGTCACGCCCAACACCCCGCCGTCGTACGCGAGCCGGACCTCGGCCCTGCGCGCTCCGGCGTGCTTGACCACGTTCGTCAGGGCCTCCTGCACGATCCGGTACGCGCTCGCGCCGGTGGCCTCCGGCAGCGCCCGTACCCCGCCCTCCGTCGCGTACCCGACCGCCAGACCACTGGCCCGTACGCGCTCCACGAGCTCGGGGATCCCCGCGAGGCCCGGCTGCGGCTCCCGGGGAGCCGCGGGCTCCCCTCCCTCGCGCAACAGGCCCAGCATCTGGCGCAGTTGGACCATCGCCTCGCGGCCCGTCGCCGAGATCGCGTCGAACGCGGCCTCGGCGCGCTCCGGCGCCGCCCGCACCGCCACCGGTCCCGCCTCTGCCTGCACGACCATCAGACTCACCGCGTGCGACAGGATGTCGTGCATCTCCCGCGCGATCCGCGCCCGTTCGCGCGCGGCGGCCTGCTCTGCCTCGATCCGGTGCGCCCGCTGCCGGGCGTCCTGGAGCCGCCCGAAGACGTAGGCGGCGCCGAACACGAAGAGCGAGAAGGTCAGTTCGCGCGCCGACTGGGTGTTGAGCCAGACCGAGACCGGCACGGCGACGAGCAGCAGCGCCGCCGTGACGAGCCGTTTCCACGGCGGCGACAGCACGGCCACCGTGTAGACGCTGACGAGACCGGTGTACGGCAGCGGCTGCCCCGGTCCTTCGACGGCCAGCTTGTACAGCGCGCTCGCCGCGACCACGGCGAGCAGGACGGTCATCGGCGCCCGGCGCCGCCACACGAGCGGCAGCACGGTGAGCGTCGTCAGCCCGTACGCCGGCCAGGTCGCCGGTTCGAGCTCGGGCCCGCGCGGGACCACGAACGGCATCGTCATCGCCGCCTGCACGAGCAGGGCGATCCCGATGTCCACCGCCCACGGGTTGGCGGCGCCCCAGGTCCGCAGTCGCTCCCACCGGCCGCGGACGTCCCCCCGTATGCCCATGTCAGCCGCGCGTCCCGGCGGAGGCGGACGCGCGCAGGACGGCGGCGAGGGCGTCGACACGGTTCGTGGTGACCGAGTCGACGCCGTGCGCGACGAGCCTGCGCATGGTGCGGCTCGTGTCGGCCGTCCAGGCGGAGACGAGCAGACCGTCCCGGTGGACGCGGTCCGCGAGCTCCCGGCCGACGAGCCCGAAGCGGTAGTTGAGCCACTTGGGCCGGACCGCGTCGAGCAGCACGCGCCGGGGCGGGGCGAGGGTCGTCCACGTCAGCGCGATCTCGGCGGCCGGGTCGGCGGCCCTGACGTGGAGCATCGCGACCGCGCCCGCGCAGTAGTACGCGCGCTCGCCGGCACCCGCCTCGCGGACCGTCCCGACGATCTTCCGGACGGACTCCTCGTTCCCGCCGGGCAGGTCCAGCATCAGCCGGTGGTCCCCGGCGGCCAGGATCGCCTCGCGCAGCGTCGGCACCCCGCCGTACGTGAGCTCGCGGACCTGCTCGTACGTGAGCGCGGCGAGCGGCCGGTCGTGGCCCCAGAGCCGCTTGAGGGTGTCGTCGTGGAGGAGGACGGGCACCCCGTCCTTCGTGAGCCGGACGTCGATCTCGACGGCGTCCGCCCCCCGCTCGATCGCCGAGGCGATCGAGGGGAGCGTGTTCTCACGGACGCGGTACGGGTCCCCGCGGTGGCCTACGGCAGTGACGGTGCGCATGGCCACATTCTGGCTCCGCCGTCAGCGCGCCAGCCAGCCGTCGGTGTACGTGTCGATCTCGGCGGCGATGCGGGTCTTGCCGGCCGCGTCGAGGAAGGAGGCCTCCACCGCGTTCTTCGCGAGGGCGGCGACACCGCGCTCGTCGAGGCCGAGGAGCCGGGCGGCGACCGCGTACTCGGTGTTGAGGTCCGTGCCGAACATCGGCGGGTCGTCGCTGTTGACGGTGACGAGGACCCCGGCGTCGGCCATCTGCCGGATCGGGTGCTCGTCGAGGGTGGCGACGGCCCGCGTGGCGATGTTGGAGGTCGGGCAGACCTCCAGGGCGATGCGGTGCTCGGCGAGGTACGCGAGGAGCTCCGGGTCCTTCACCGAGCTGGTGCCGTGGCCGATGCGCTCGGCGCCGAGCTCGCGGATCGCGTCCCAGACCGTCTCGGGGCCGGTCGTCTCGCCCGCGTGCGGGACCGAGCGCAGACCGGCGGCGCGGGCCAGGTCGAAGTACGGCTTGAACTGCGGGCGCGGCACGCCGATCTCCGGGCCGCCGAGGCCGAAGGAGACCAGGCCCTCGGGGCGGAGCCCGTCGGTGGTGGCCAGGCGCGCGGTCTCCGCGGCGGCTTCGAGGCCGGCCTCGCCGGGGATGTCGAAGCACCAGCGCAGGATGGTGCCGAACTCCGACTCGGCGGCCTTGCGGGCGTCCTCGATGGCCTCCATGAAGGCCCGCTCGTCGATGCCGCGGCGGGTGGAGGAGTACGGAGTGATGGTGAGCTCGGCGTACCGGATGTTCTGCCGGGTCATGTCCCGGGCGATCTCGAAGGTGAGGTCGCGGACGTCCTCGGGGGTGCGGACCAGGTCGACGACCGAGAGGTAGACGTCGATGAAGTGCGCGAAGTCGGTGAACGTGAAGTAGTCGCTCAGGGCTTCCGGGTCCGTCGGAACCTTCGAGTCCGGGTGGCGGGCGGCGAGCTCGGCGACGATCCGGGGCGAGGCGGAGCCGACGTGGTGGACGTGCAGCTCGGCCTTGGGCAGGCCCTCGATGAAACGGTGGAGATCGGTCATCAGGTCATCGTAGGCCGGACGGGTCCCTCGCACGGGTGAGGTCGTAACATGGCGTGACCACGATGGGGGAGGCTCATGTCTGAGAACCGCGACCAGCCGCAGGGCGGCTACGACCCGGCGGACCCGTGGGCGCCGCCCAACCGGGACGGGGTGGAGCTGAGCAAGGCGCAGGAGACGCCGCCGGCCTCGCCGCCGTCCGTCCACGATCAGCAGACGGTCGTGTCCATGCCGGGCGTGCCCGACGGCGGCCAGGTGCCGCCGCCCCCGGTCGCCCCCGGCGGCCCGGGGACGACGACGCCCGGATACGGCTACCCGGCGGCCACGCCGACGCCCACCCCGGGATACGGCTACCCGGCCGCGACCCCGGGGCCCCCGACCGCCCCGGGCTACGGCTACCCGTCCCCGTCCCCGTCCCCGTCCTACGGCGCGGGATACGGCCAGCCGGGCTGGCCCCAGCAGCCGCAGCAGAACAACGGGATGGCCATCGCCGCGATGGTCGTCGGCATCTGCGGCGTCGTGCTCGCCTTCTGCTCGTACGGCATCCTCGGCCTGGTCCTGGGCGGCGTCGCGCTGCCGCTGGGCATCGTGGCCCGGAAGCGGGCCGTGCGGGGCGAGGCCGGGAACAAGGGCCAGGCCGTCGCCGGCATCGTGCTCGGCTCCATCGGCATCGTCTTCGGCATCGCCGGCATCGTGCTCATCGCCCTGATCGTGACGAACTCCGAGGAGTGGGGCGACAGCGGCGAGGACCCCTGGTCGTCGACCGGGACGTCGTTCAGCGCGCCCCGCTGAGCCGCCCCGCCACGCGCCACCGGCTGCCGCGAAGGGCCCGCACCTCGTCCGAGGCGCGGGCCCTTCGCGTACCGCTATCCGGCGGCCCGCAGCCGGTCCCGCGCCTCCATCAGCGCGAAGCCCAGCAGGTTCAGCCCGCGCCACCGCGCCGGGTCCTGGGCCCGCGGGTCGTCGGCGGCGAGCCCGACGCCCCAGATCCGGTCCACCGGGCTGGCCTCCACGAGCACCCGCGAGCCCGTCGAGAGCAGGTACGAGCGCAGTGCCTCGTCCGAGGCGAACTTGTGGACGCTGCCCTCGACGACGATGCCGAACCGCTCCCGCTCCCACACCGCGTCGTCGAAGCCGCGGACCAGCCGGCCCGCCTTCTTCGCCTCCGCGGGCGTCCGTGCGGAGAGCGCGGCCCGCTCGGCCTCGGCGTCGCCGAAGAGGCGCGCCTTGGCCGCCATCATCCAGTGCTCGGCCGTCTCGTACCGGACCCCGTCGACGACGAAGGGTGACGGCCACCACTGGCTCAGACAGCTCGCCGAGAGACGTCCCGAGGGGTGCGGACGGTGGCCCCAGAAGAGCAGCCACTTGACCCGCTCACCCCCGGTGACCTGCTGTGTCAGCTCCTCGATCGTGTTCATGCATGCGAGTCTGGCATCCGCCACGGACACTCCGTCGGGGTATTTCCGGGTGGCCTCGACACATGGTCGACCGATTCCGTCGCGTAACCAAAAGGCAACAACGGAATCGCTTGTTGTGGGCGTGCTCACATGTCAGGATCGGCACTCAAATCGAGCGTGGACAACGGAGAGCGTGATGGGCAACCGCTTCCAGGTGATCGACCGCTTCGCGGACGGCGCACAGTACATCGGCGGGCGTCTGCGGCCCGGAACCTCCGATCGAGAACACACGGTGATCAACCCGGCGACCGGGGAGGGGATCTACACCTACGTCGCCGCCTCCGTCGCGGACGTCGACGAGGCCGTGGCCGCCGCGAAGGCCGCCTTCCCCGGCTGGTCCGGCGCGACCCCCGGAGAGCGTTCCGACGCCGTCCACCGCTTCGCCGGCGTCCTCGCCGACTGGGCCGAGGACATCGCGACGGTCGAGTCGCTCCAGGCGGGCAAGCCGCTCCGGCTCACCACCGAGTTCGACGTGCCGGGCACGATCGACAACACCGCCTTCTTCGCGGGGGCCGCGCGCCACCTCCAGGGCCAGGCGGCCGCCGAGTACAGCGGCGACCACACCTCGTACATCCGGCGCGAGGCGCTCGGTGTCATCGGCTCCATCGCCCCCTGGAACTACCCGCTCCAGATGGCGGCCTGGAAGGTCCTCCCGGCCATCGCCGCCGGTAACACGATCGTCCTCAAGCCGGCCGAGATCACCCCGCTGACCTCGCTGATGTTCGCCATGGCGGCCACCGAGGCCGGCATCCCCGACGGCGTGATCAACATCGTCTGCGGCTCCGGCCGGGTCGTCGGCGAGCACCTCGTCGGCCACCCCGACGTCGTCATGACCTCCTTCACCGGCTCCACCGGCGTCGGCAAGCGCGTCGCCGAGGTCGCCACCCAGACCGTCAAGCGCCTCCACCTGGAGCTCGGCGGCAAGGCGCCCTTCGTCGTCTTCGACGACGCCGACCTGGAGGCCGCCGCCAACGGCGCCGTCGCCGCCTCGCTCATCAACACGGGCCAGGACTGCACCGCCGCCACCCGCGCCTACGTCCAGCGACCGCTGTTCGACGCCTTCGTCGCCCGCGTTGCCGAGCTGATGGAGTCGGTCCGCGTCGGCGACCCCTTCGCGGCCACCACCGACCTCGGCCCGCTGGTCAGCTTCGCCCAGCGCGACAGCGTCGCCGGCTTCGTCGAGCGCGCCCGCGCCTACGCCACCGTCGTCTGCGGCGGAGAGGCCCCGGGGGGTGACCTGAAGGACGGCGCGTACTATCGTCCGACCCTGATCACCGGCGCGTCCCAGGACAGCGAGGTCGTCCAGTCGGAGATCTTCGGACCCGTCCTGGTGGCCCTGCCCTTCGACAGCGACGACGAGGGCTTCGAGCTCGCCAACGACACCCCCTACGGCCTCGCCGCCTCCGCGTGGACCAAGGACGTCTTCCGGGCCAACCGCGCCACGCGGGAGCTCAAGGCGGGCTGCGTCTGGGTCAACGACCACATCCCGATCATCAGCGAGATGCCGCACGGCGGAACCAAGGCATCGGGATACGGAAAGGACATGTCGGCGTACTCCTTCGAGGAGTACACGCAGGTCAAGCACGTGATGTTCGACAACACCGCGGTCGCCGCGAAGGACTGGCACCGCACGATCTTCGGGGACCGATAGCACTTCGCCGCCTGACCAGCGGCTCCCACCATCCCGAAAGGGCACAGCGCATGGAGCAGTACGAGCCCGAGAGCCTGTCCGCCGCGCAGCTTGCGGCGATGCAGCGCAGCCTGACCAGCGGCCGGGGCGCCCTCACCCGCCGCTCGATGCTCCGCGCCGGTGGCGTCGGGGCGCTCACGATCGGCGGTCTCGCCGGTCTGAGCGCCTGCGGCATCCCGCCGGCCAAGCGAGAGGGCACGGGGACCGCTTCCACGGACGACTCGGCCAAGGAGAAGACGCTCTCCTTCTCCAACTGGACCGAGTACATGGACATCAGCGAGGACGAGAAGTCCCGTCCGACGCTGGAGGCGTTCACCAAACGCACCGGGATCAAGGTCAAGTACACCGAGGACATCAACGACAACGTCGAGTTCTTCGGCAAGATCAAGCCGCAGCTCGCGGCCGGTCAGGAGACCGGCCGTGACCTGATATGCGTGACCGACTGGCTCGCGGCCCGCATGATCCGGCTCGGCTGGGTGCAGAAGCTCGACCCGGCGCACCTGCCCAACGCGTACGCGAACCTCTCCGCGCAGTTCCGCCGCCCCGACTGGGACCCGGGCCGCTCGCACTCGTACCCGTGGACGGGCATATCCACCGTCATCGCCTACAACTCCAAGGCGACCGACGGCAAGAAGATCGAATCCGTCTCCCAGATGCTCGACGACCCCTCGCTCAAGGGCCGCGTCGGCTTCCTCACGGAGATGCGCGACTCCGTCGGCATGACCCTGCTCGACATGGGCAAGGACCCCGGCACCTTCTCCGACGCCGACTTCGACGCGGCGATCGGCCGCCTCCAGAAGGGCGTCGACAAGAAGCAGATCCGCCGCTTCACGGGCAACGACTACACCTCGGACCTCGACAAGGGCGACCTGGCCGCCTGCCTCGCGTGGGCCGGTGACGTCATCCAGCTCCAGGCGGACAACCCGGACATCAAGTTCGCCATCCCGGCCGCCGGATACATCACCTCCAGCGACAACCTCCTCGTCCCGGCCGGCGCCCGCCACAAGGCCAACGCCGAGAAGCTCATCGACTACTACTACGAGCTTCCCGTGGCCGCCCAGCTCGCCGCGTACATCAACTACGTCTGCCCCGTCGACGGGGTGAAGGACGAGCTCGCCAAGATCGACCCGGAGCTCGCGAACAACACGCTGATCCTCCCGGACAAGGCGATGGCCAAGAAGTCGCGTTCCTTCCGTTCGCTCAGCAGCGCGGAGGAGACGGCGTACGAGGAGAAGTTCGCCAAGCTCATCGGCGCCTGAGCCCGTCGTCGTCCACCTCTCTCACTTCTCACTCCTTGGGACCACACCCCATGACTGACAAGACCACCGGCGGCGATGTCCGCCTCACCGGGATCAGCAAGTCGTACGGCTCCTTCCACGCCGTCAAGCCGCTCGACCTCACCGTCCCGCAGGGCTCGTTCTTCGCCCTCCTCGGCGCCTCCGGCTGCGGAAAGACCACCACGCTGCGGATGATCGCCGGCCTGGAGGACCCGACCACGGGCACCGTCTTCCTCGGCGACCAGGACGTCACCGACCTCCCGCCGTACAAGCGGCCGGTCAACACCGTCTTCCAGTCCTACGCGCTCTTCCCGCACATGGACATCTCTGAGAACATCGCCTTCGGCCTCCGCCGCCGCGGCATCAAGTCGGTGAAGGCGCAGGTCGACGACATGCTGGAACTCGTCCAGCTCGGCGACAAGGCCCGCCACAAGCCGCACCAGCTCTCCGGTGGCCAGCAGCAGCGCGTCGCCGTCGCCCGCGCGCTCATCAACCACCCCCAGGTCCTCCTGCTCGACGAGCCGCTCGGCGCGCTCGACCTCAAGCTGCGCCGTCAGATGCAGCTGGAGCTGAAGCGGATCCAGACCGAGGTCGGCATCACCTTCGTCCACGTCACCCACGACCAGGAGGAGGCCATGACCATGGCCGACCAGGTCGCGGTGATGAACGGCGGACGGGTCGAGCAGCTCGGCGCCCCCGCCGACCTGTACGAGAACCCGCAGACCACCTTCGTCGCCAACTTCCTCGGCACCTCGAACCTCATCGAGGCCGAGGTCCTGGAGACAGGTAGCGACAAAGCAGACGTCCTCGTCACCGCCGGCGGCGGCAAGCTCCGCGTGCCCGGCGACCGCTGTACCTCCGCCGTCCGCCAGGGCGGCAAGCTCCTCGTGGGCGTACGCCCCGAGAAGATCTCGCTCGCGCACGCCGACGACGCGGGCTCGATCGCCGACGGCCGCAACCGCGTGACCGGCCGGATCGTCGACTCCTCCTTCATCGGCGTCTCCACCCAGTACGTGGTGAACTCGCCGGCCGGTGCGGAGCTCCAGGTCTACGAGCAGAACATCGAGAGGGACGCGCGACTCCGTCCCGGCGCCGAGGTCGTCCTGCACTGGAACCCCGCGCACACCTTCGGTCTCGACGCGGCCCAGGACATCGACGCGGGTGTGGAGACGGTGGAGGACGCCGGATGAGCACCCCCACCCTGACGAAGGACGCGCCGGAAGCGCCGGTTGAAGAACCGGTTCTGCGCAAGCCTTCCGCACGCAAGCGGGCCATCCCGTACCTGCTGCTCCTGCCCGGCATCGTCTGGCTGGTCGTCTTCTTCGCGCTGCCGCTGGTCTACCAGGCCTCCACCTCGGTCCAGACCGGCTCCCTGGAGCAGGGCTTCGAGGTCACCTGGCACTTCCAGACGTACTGGGACGCCTTCACCGAGTACTGGCCGCAGTTCGTCCGCTCCCTGCTGTACGCCGGGACCGCGACCCTCCTGTGCCTGCTGCTCGGCTACCCGCTGGCGTACCTGATCGCCTTCCGGGCCGGCCGCTGGCGGAACCTGCTCCTGGTCCTCGTCATCGCGCCGTTCTTCACCAGCTTCCTCATCCGCACCCTCGCGTGGAAGACGATCCTGGCGGACGACAGCGTCGTCGTGGAGGCGCTCAACGCCCTCCACTTCCTCGACGTCACCAGCTGGCTCGGCTGGACCGAGGGCGACCGCGTCCTCGCCACGCCGATGGCGGTCGTCTGCGGTCTCACGTACAACTTCCTGCCGTTCATGATCCTGCCCCTCTACACCTCCCTGGAGCGGATCGACGGCCGGCTGCACGAGGCCGCCCAGGACCTGTACGCCTCCCCGGCGACCACCTTCCGCAAGGTGACCTTCCCGCTGTCGATGCCCGGCGTCGTCTCCGGCACCCTGCTCACCTTCATCCCGGCGAGCGGTGACTACGTCAACGCCGAGCTCCTCGGCTCCACCGACACCAAGATGGTCGGCAACGTCATCCAGTCGCAGTTCCTCCGCGTCCTCGACTACCCGACCGCCGCCGCGCTCTCCTTCATCCTCATGGCGATCGTGCTCGGCATGGTCACGGTCTACATCCGCAAGGCGGGAACGGAGGACCTGGTCTGATGCGCTGGATCCGGAAGAACCTGGTCGTCATCGCGGGCCTGCTGACGCTCGCGTACATGATCCTGCCGAACCTCGTGGTGATGGCGTTCTCCTTCAACAAGCCGAAGGGCCGCTTCAACTACTCCTGGCAGGAGTTCTCGCTCGACGCCTGGAAGGACCCCTGCGGCGTCGCCGACATGTGCGAGTCGCTCTCCCTGTCCCTCCAGCTCGCCGCCTGGGCGACGGTCGGTGCGGTGATCTTCGGCACGCTGATCGCGTTCGCGCTCGTCCGCTACCGCTTCCGGGCGCGCGGCGCGGTCAACTCGCTGATCTTCCTGCCGATGGCGATGCCCGAGGTCGTCATGGCCGCCTCGATGCTCACCCTCTTCCTCAACATGGGGATCGAGCTGGGCTTCTGGACGGTCCTCATCGCCCACATCACGTTCTGTCTGTCGTTCGTCGTGACGGCGGTCAAGGCCCGGGTCGTCTCCATGGACCCGCGCCTCGAAGAGGCCGCGCGCGACCTCTACGCGAGCCCCACGCAGACCTTCCTGCGCGTGACCCTGCCGATCGTCGCGCCCGGCATCGCCGCCGGTGGCCTCCTGGCCTTCGCGCTCTCGTTCGACGACTTCATCATCACCAACTTCAACGCGGGCTCCACCGTCACCTTCCCCATGTTCGTCTGGGGCTCGGCGCAGCGCGGAACCCCCGTTCAGATCAACGTCATCGGCACCGCGATGTTCGTTCTCGCGGTACTGATGGTCATGGCCGGGCAGATCATCACGAACCGGCGCAAGAAAACAGCAACAGCCTGAGCGGTGGCCCCACCGCCCAGGCACTGAAGGAGTTGGAAACCATGGCCCCAGTTGCCATGCGTCTCGCTGCACAATCTCTCTCCGACGCCCAGCCCGTCCCCTTCTGGCTGGAAGACCCCGGCAAGCCCGGAGCCCTGCCCGCCCTCACCGGCACCGAGAAGTGCGATCTCCTCGTGGTCGGCGGCGGATACAGCGGACTGTGGACCGCGCTCCTCGCCAAGGAGCGCGATCCCTCCAGGGATGTCGTACTGATCGAAGGCCGCGAGGTGGGCTGGGCCGCCTCGGGCCGCAACGGAGGCTTCTGCGCCGCCTCCCTCACCCACGGCTTCGGCAACGGACTCGCCCGCTGGCCGGGCGAGCTCGCGAAGCTGGAGGAGATGGGCGAGCACAACCTCGACGGGATCGAGGAGGCGGTCGCCACGTACGGCCTCGACTGCGACTTCGAGCGCACCGGCGAGATCGACGTCGCCACCGAGCCGTACCAGGTCGACGAGCTCCACGAGGTGTACGAGGAGATCGAGCGTCTCGGCCTCGCCGACGGCATCGAGCTGCTCGACCAGGACGCCGTACGGGCCGAGGTGAACTCCCCGACCTTCCTCGGCGGCATGTGGGACAAGCGCGGCGTCGCCATGCTCAACCCGGCGAAGCTGGCCTGGGGCCTCAAGCGGGCCTGCCAGGACCTGGGCGTGCGGATCTACGAGAACACCCCGGGCCTCGACCTCACCTCGGTCGGCGCCGGCATGGGCGTGCGCACTCCGTACGGCCGGATCCTCGCCCGCCGGGTCGCGCTCGGCACCAACGTCTTCCCGTCGCTGGTCAAGCGGGTCCGCTCGTACACCGTCCCGGTCTACGACTACGCCCTCATGACCGAGCCGCTCAGCCCCGAGCAGCTCGCCTCGATCGGCTGGAAGAACCGGCAGGGCCTCGGCGACTCCGCCAACCAGTTCCACTACTTCCGGATCACCGCCGACAACCGCATCCTCTGGGGCGGCTACGACGCGATCTACCGCTTCGGCGGGAAGGTCGAGGCGGAGATGGACAACCGCCCGGAGACCTACCTCAAGCTGGCCGAGCACTTCTTCCGCTGCTTCCCGCAGCTGGAGGGCCTGCGCTTCAGCCACGCCTGGGGCGGCGCGATCGACACCTGCTCGCGCTTCTCGGCCTTCTTCGGTACGGCGTACCAGGGCAAGGTGGCGTACGCGGCCGGGTTCACCGGCCTCGGCGTCGGCGCGACCCGCTTCGGCGGGGACGTCATGCTCGACCTGCTGGCGGGGGAGAGCACCGAGCGCACGCGCCTGGACATGGTCCGCTCGAAGCCGCTGCCGTTCCCGCCCGAGCCGATCGCGTGGGCCGGCATCGGCATCACCAAGTGGTCGCTGGCCCGCGCCGACGAGAACGGCGGCCGGCGGAACCTGTGGCTGAAGACGATGGACCGCCTGGGCCTGGGCTTCGACAGCTAGCCCCGCCCTCGATCTCGCCTGTGATCTACATCACAACCGATTGGTAGCCGAAACCGCGTAAGAGATGGCGCCCACCCCGCTCTCTCCGTGTGGACACCGTGTCCACACGGAAGGAGGACCGTCGAGATGACCGGTACGGGGGCCGCGGGCGCCAGGAGTGCGGTGGAGTGGCTGACTTCGGTCGCACCCGATCCCGACGCCTGTCGGTGGGAGTGGGAGCGCAACCCTCACGGGGTCGCGCTGCTGCCCGCCGGCAGGCGTTGGGACGTTCTGATCCTGCCGGGGGAGCTCGGCTACCCCACCCTTGACGTGCTGAACCGCCTGGTGGACCGGCCGGGGCCGGTGCTCGCCGACTTCGGCGACGCCCGGATCGGCTTCTTCGTCCCGCCGGGCACGGCCGCCCGCTGGCTCGGCACGGGCGTGCGCACGGCCGGTACGGGCACCTGGATCGTCGTGCCGTACCCGGGCCGGGCGACGGGCGGGGTCAGGTGGCTGGTGCCGCCGGACGGCCAGGGCACCCTCAACGACACCTCGCTCCTTGAGCTGGCGATGCACGAGGCGGCGGGACAGCTGGCGAGGGGGGACGGCGACGGCCGGGTGAACGAGAGGTCTTGACCACTCAATTGGTCTGGACCATGCTGTGGCGCGCTCACTCCACCTCGATTCCCCCACATCCGGAGGCAGTTGTGGACCGCACCAGACCCCTCACCCTGCTGTTGGCGGGCGCACTCGCCGCCGGCGGGCTCCTGGCCCTCACCCCCGTGACGGCGCAGGCCGCCGACGCCGAGCTCGCCCGCAACGGCGGCTTCGAGGCCGGCCTCGACGGCTGGACCTGCACCGCCGGCAGCGGCGCCGTCGTCTCGTCCCCCGTCCACGGCGGGACGAAGGCGCTCCAGGCCACCCCGGCCGGCGCCGACAACGCCAAGTGCTCCCAGACCGTCACCGTGAAGCCCAACTCCTCGTACGAGGTGAGCGGCTGGGTGCGCGGCAGCTACGTCTACCTGGGCGCCTCGGGCACCGGCACCACCGACGTCTCCACCTGGACGGCCTCGGCCCCGGACTGGCAGCGCCTGACGACCCGCTTCACGACGGGCGCCTCGACGACCTCGGTCACCCTCTACACCCACGGCTGGTACGGCACCCCCGCCTACCAGGCCGACGACCTCTCCCTGTACGGCCCCGGCGGCGACCCGGTCCAGCTCCCGGCGGCCCCGACGGGCCTGACGACCGGCACCGCGACCTCCAGCTCCGTCCCCTTGAGCTGGTCGGCGGTCCCGAACGCCACCTCCTACAACGTCTACGTCGGCACCGCCAAGGTCCTCACGACCACCACCCCCTCGGCCACCGTCTCGGGGCTCGCGCCGAACACCCCGTACACCTTCCAGGTCACCGCGGTGAACAGCGCCGGCGAATCCCCGAAGTCGGCGCCGCTGACCGCGAGCACCACCTCGGGCGGCGGCGGAAACCCGGGCACCCTCCCGGCACACGCCCTCGTCGGCTACCTCCACGCGAGCTTCGCCAACGGCTCCGGCTACACCCGCATGGCCGACGTCCCCGACTCCTGGGACGTCATCAACCTCGCCTTCGGCGAGCCGACCTCGGTGACCTCCGGCGACATCCGCTTCTCCCTCTGCCCGGCCACCGAATGCCCCAACGTCGAATCACCCGCCGACTTCAAGGCGGCGATCAAGGCCAAGCAGGCCGCGGGCAAGAAGGTCCTCATCTCCATCGGCGGCCAGAACGGCCAGGTCCAGCTCGCGACCACCGCCGCCCGTGACACCTTCGTCTCCTCCGTCTCGAAGATCATCGACGAGTACGGACTCGACGGCCTCGACATCGACTTCGAGGGCCACTCGCTCTCGCTCCAGACCGGCGACACCGACTTCCGCAGCCCCACCACCCCGGTGATCGTCAACCTCATCCAGGCCGTCAAGACCCTCAAGGCCAAGTACGGCGCGGGCTTCGTCCTCACCATGGCCCCGGAGACCTTCTTCGTCCAGCTCGGCTACCAGTACTACGGCTCCGGCCCCTGGGGCGGCCAGGACCCGCGCGCGGGCGCGTACCTCCCGGTCATCCACGCCCTGCGCGACGACCTCACGCTGCTCCACGTCCAGGACTACAACTCGGGCTCGATCATGGGCCTCGACAACCAGTACCACTCCATGGGCGGCGCCGACTTCCACATCGCCATGACCGACATGCTCCTCACCGGCTTCCCGGTGGCGGGCAACACCTCCCGCGTCTTCCCGGCCCTCCGCCCGGACCAGGTCGCCATCGGCCTCCCGGCCTCCACCCAGGCGGGCAACGGCCACACGGCCCCGGCCGAGGTGAACAAGGCCCTGAACTGCCTCACCAAGAAGACCGACTGCGGCACCTACCAGACCCACGGCACCTGGCCGGCCCTGCGCGGCCTGATGACCTGGTCGATCAACTGGGACCGCTACAACCAGTGGCAGTTCTCGAAGAACTTCGACGCGTACAACTGGAGCTGACGCTCAGTCGAGTATCGCGTCGAGCAGCCGGGCCGGAGCCGCCGAAGGCTCCGGCCCGGCGAGACCGTCGAGCACCGCCCGCAGATCCACCGGCACCGCCCGGACGAGGGCGGACACCCCGCCGCCCGGCCCCCGGACGGAGACGGCGGCCCCGGACACCCCTGCCTCCCCGGGATGGACCAGGACGCACCGCGCCGGCTCCTCGGACAGGGCGTGGGCGTAGAGGAACGCCTGGTAGAGGTCCTGCGTCGAGAGCTTCCGCCGGTCGTAGAGCTTGTACTTGAGGTCGACGGGCAGCCGGAACGGGGAGCCGTCCCGGCTGCCCGAGAGCAGCAGGTCCGGCCGTATCTCCGAGTAGGGCGCGCCCTTGGCCTCGTCGAACAGCACATGGCGCTGCCGCGACTGCGCGTCGGCGTGGATCCCGGCGGCGGCGGCCGCCTCGCGCAGGATCCGGGTCGTGAACGCCTCGAAGAGCTGGTTCATGTCGACGAGGAAGGCCCGCGAGGACAGCGGACCGGCGGTGAACAGGTCCTGGAGACCGCCGCCCGAGAGCAGCAGCCGCGCCCATAGGTGGGCGGGCCGGTAGTGCTCGTTCTGCCGGTGGTAGACCAGCTCCGGCACCACCGTGCGAAGGTCTCCCAGCGGCCCCGGCGCGTATCCGGAGAAGCGGGCCGCCGCGCGCCGGGCCCGGCTCCGCACCTCGGGCGAACGTGCGGTCCGCGCCGCCCGCTCCACGGCGTGGGCGCAGAGTCGGTTGTCGAGGACGTCCGCCTCGTGCTCGTCGAACCGGCAGGCCAGCCGGTCGAGACGGCCGTGGTGGCGCAGCAGCTGGCGGTCCGGCAGCAGCCGCCCGCGGACCACCGGCAGGTCGTCCTCGCGGGTGAGGTAGTCGCTCCGGAGCCCGTGCCGCAGGAGCCTCTCGGCGTGCTCCGTGACCATGAGCGCGACCAGGTCCCGCAGATGAGGCGCGCCCCCGGCGAAGTCCTGGCCGAGCGGCGGCACCACACCGGTTCCGCCCCAGGCGTAGTCGAGCATGCGAAGCACGTCCAGTTCGCCCCCCAGGTACTTCGGCACCACGCGCAGCTCGCAGGCGTCGAGCCGCACCACACCGACGTACGGCCCGGCGGTCACCTCGATCCGGCCGCCGCTCCGCTCCCGTACGTCGAGGCGCCCGTCGAGCGTGCCGTCCTCCAGGAGCCGGCGGTCGCCTTCCGACAGCCGGACGTCGGACAGCAGGAGCCGTCCGTACTCACGCAGGGTGGGCATCGGTGCCGACCCGCAGCTCGGAGTAGAGGGCCGCGACGAGCGCCTCGTCGTCGAGCGGCCGCAGCCGGTGCGCCACGGTGTCGACCACGGCCTCGCCGAGGAAAGAGGCGAGCAGGCCGTAGTCGTCGTACGCGTACTCCTGGAGCAGGGGCACGATCTCGTCGCGGACGATGGCGGCCAGCTCCTGCGCCGTGGCCACCGGCTCGCCCCCGGGCAGCAGGAAGGCGTGGCCGATCTGCTTCTCGCGGTCCAGGGCCCCGCGGATGCGCGCGTTGAGCTCTTCGAGGAACTCGCCCAGGTCGAGCTGGTCGACGTTGAACCCCCGCAGCGGCTTCGGGTCGGGGAGCAGCTCGACGAAGGCGAACCGGCGGCGCACCGCGGAGTCGAGAGTCCGGATGGACCGGTCGGCGGTGTTCATGGTGCCGATGAGCAGGACGTTCCGCGGGACGGCGAACGGCTCCTCGCTCAGCGGCAGCCGGACCGACAGGCCGCGCTTGTCCTTCTCCAGGACGGTGATCAGCTCGCCGAGGATCTTCGGCACGTTGCCCCGGTTGAACTCGTCGACGATCACGAGGTACGTGTGGTCGGGATCGGCCGCGGCGGCCTCGCAGACCTGCTTGAAGACGCCGGCGCGCGGCTCCAGGGCCAGGCCCGCCTGCCCCTTCACCGGGCGCAGGCCCTCGACGAAGTCCTCGTACCCGTACGTGGGGTGGAAGCCGACCACGGTGAGCCGCTTCCTCTCCTGCAGGGCGTGGAGGGTCGCGCGGTACGCGGCGCTCTCCGGCTCGGCCCATGGGGAGAGACCGGGGAGGTCGTCGGAGAGGGCACCGAGCCGCTGCACCGCGTACCGCAGGGCCTGATAGGTCTTGCCGGTGCCCGGCGGGCCGTACAGGATCGCCTGGCCGCGGCGGGTCAGGGCGTCGTCGAGGCGCTGGAGCTCCGGGTCGAGGGGCTGGAGAGGCTGGAGGTCGGGGACGTCCCCGACCTCGGCGACGGCCTCGCCGCTCCCTTCGCCCTCCTTGGCGGGAAGGTTCTCCTCCTCCAGCTGATCGGTCAGCCACCGCTTGAACTTCGTCCAGGTGGCGGGCTTGACCTCCGTGACGGGGTCGGCCGCCCACTCCTTGACCGGCTGGTCGAACGCGACGGCCCAGGAGTCGTCCCAGTCGACGGCCATGGTGTGTCGGCGCGCCGGAAGCTCCGGCCGCCAGGCGTACCCGTCCCCGGTGACCCGGCCGACGGCGAGGACCGCGCTCCCGTCGCGGTGCCCCACGACGAGGTCCCCGGGGCGCATGCGCAACAGCTCCCAGGCGCCCCCGGCCATGCGCCGCTCGGCGGGGTCCGGGAAGTGCCGCCGCACGGCGCTCGTGTACTCCGCCTCGTCGGCGTAGCCGTGCAGGTCGCCGAGGACGTCCGCGCCGACGGTGGCGTACCCGTCCCGCAGGCAGTCGGCGGCGGTGTCCGGGTCGAGACCGACGGCGAACACCCGGGGCGCCTCCCGGGGCGGGGCCCACCAGGCCAGGAAGCGGTAGACGAGGTCGGGCCGCCACTCCCGCAGCACGGGGTGCTGCCGCACCAGCCTCCGCAGGTGGGCCTTGCGGGCGAACGGACGCAGCCGGGCCGGGACCTCGGCACCGAGCGCGTCCGCGAGCAGGGCCGTGTAGTGCCGGGTGTAACTGTCCGCGTACGCCGGGACGATCGCGTCCGGCACGTAGATCCGCAGGGTCTTCGCGATCAGCGTGTTCGCCGCCCTGACCGCGCCGATGTCGTCGATGTCCTCGACCCTGCCCTCGCCGGCGGCGGCCACGGCGTCGACGACTCCCTGCCTAACCGCGCGCCAGGCGGTGTCCACGTCGGGATACCCGGCGTCGTGCCACCAGCCGCCGCCGTCCCGCCAGTAGACGAGGTGCTTCATGGCCGAGCCGCCGGTGATGCTGCCGAGCTCGCCGCTGCCGTACTCCAGGGCGTGGCAGTACGGACGGGGGAGGTCCGGATCGAACTTGTGGACGCCGAGCGCGTACCGCTCCAGCTGCATCTCCGGCCACGCCTCCAGGGGGAACTCCCCGCGGATCTCCTCGGCCCGGCGGTCGGCGGCGTCGAGCGCCGCCGCGTGCCGGCCGGTGTCGAAGGCGTCGAGCGCCTCGTCGAGCGGCCAGTACGGCAGGCCGTCCGCATGGTCGGCGGTCACGGGCCGAAGGGCGCAGGAGCAGACACCGGTCAGCGGCCGGTTCTTGCCGTTGCGCAGGCCGACGGAGGCGGACCAGGCAGCCGGGTCCTCGGCGTCGAGCAGCCGACGCCAGGTCAGTCCGTCCGGATCGGGATGCCTGCCGAGACTGTCGGAGTCCGTCAGGTGGATGCACCAGGGGTCGTGATGGATCTTGGAACCGTGGGCCGGAAGGATGACCTCCCCGCCCGAAGGCCGCAGCTCGTGTGCCCGTCCGTCGAACGTCACCGAGTAACGCGTGCCGGCCATCCGTGTCCCCCTGACTCCCTCACCGCTTCCGCGCGCCCCCCGCGCGGTCCTGACGACCGTATCGCGCGGCTCCGACAGGCCAGCACAGCAGTGGCAGGCACAGGGCGACCGCGGCCAGGACGTCCAGCGGCCAGTGGTACCCCCGCAGGACGAGTCCGACGGCCGTCACCGTGGTGAGGAGGGCGGCGACGGGGATCAGCCGGTTCGAGACGAGGAAGGCGGCGCCGAAGTAGGCGACCGTCGCGGTGGCCGTGTGGCCGGACGGGTAGTAGCCGTGGGCCCAGGGTTCGAGGGGGCCGGGGCGGGCCGTCCACACCTTCAGGGGGACGACCAGGAGCGGCACGGCGGCCATGGCCAGACCGGCCCAGAGAGCCTCGGCGCGGCGCCCGCGCCACACGGCGTACGCCATGGCGCAGGCCAGGACGGGAAGGGCGACCGTCATGTTGCCGAGGTCGGAGGCGAGCTCGCTCAGGCGCCGGGGGACCGTGTCGACCACCGCGCGGGACACCCGCTCGTCGAGCCTGGCCAAGGGGCCGTGGACGAGCACCTGCCAGGTCACGACGGCGAGGGCGACGAACGCCGAGAGGAGAGCCGGCCGCCCTGGAACAGGGGGGGTGGTTCCAGGGCGGCCGAGGGGATCGGGCTGCCGCGCGCCCCGGGGGGTGTGGGGCGGGCGGCCATCCGATCGGTGAGGAGTTCCGGAGCATGAAGCGCCGGGCGTGTGCGCGGTGGCACGGTGTGGGCGGGGCTGGGGAGGCTCCGCCCGGGGTGTCTCTCTCATCTGCAGAAACCGTACGCCACGAGAAAGGGGGCCGACAGCGGGATGCGTATCCCGCCATCGGCCCCCCACACAGTCTTCACACCGTGTGCCTCATCCGGGCTCTCGGAGCTCAGATCGTGGCGAGCGCGCTCTCGATCACGTCCAGGCCCTCGTTGAGGAGGTCCTCGCCGATGACCAGCGGCGGCAGGAAGCGGAGGACGTTGCCGTAGGTGCCGCAGGTCAGGACCAGCACACCCTCGTTGTGGCAGAACTTCGCGAGCGCGGCGGCGGCCTCGGCGTGCGGCGCCTTGGTCTCCGGGTCCTTCACGAGCTCGATGGCGATCATGGCGCCGCGGCCGCGGATGTCACCGATGACCGGGAACTTCTCCTGCATGGCGGTGAGGCGGGCCTTCATGACCTCCTCGATGCGCTTCGCCTTGCCGTTGAGGTCGAGCTCCTTCATCGTCTCGATGGCGCCGAGCGCACCGGCGCACGCGACCGGGTTGCCACCGTAGGTGCCGCCCAGACCGCCGCCGTGGACGGAGTCCATGATCTCGGCGCGGCCCGTGACGGCGGCGAGCGGCAGACCGCCCGCGATGCCCTTGGCGGTGGTGATGAGGTCCGGGACGATGCCCTCGTCCTCACACGCGAACCACTGGCCCGTGCGGCAGAAGCCGGCCTGGATCTCGTCGGCGACGAAGACGATGCCGTTGTCGTTGGCGAACTTCACGATCGCCGGCAGGAAGCCCTTGGCCGGCTCGATGAAGCCACCCTCGCCGAGGACCGGCTCGATGACGATCGCGGCGACGTTCTCGGCGCCGATCTGCTTGGTGATGTTGTCGATCGCCTGGGCGGCGGCCTCGGGGCCGCAGTTCTCGGCACCGGTGGGCCAGCGGTAGCCGTAGGCGACCGGCACGCGGTAGACCTCGGGGGCGAACGGACCGAAGCCCTGCTTGTACGGCATGTTCTTCGCCGTCATGCCCATGGTGAGGTTCGTACGGCCGTGGTAGCCGTGGTCGAAGACGACGACGGCCTGGCGCTTGGTGTACGAACGGGCGATCTTCACCGCGTTCTCGACGGCCTCGGCGCCCGAGTTGAACAGCGCGGACTTCTTGGCGTGGTCGCCCGGGGTCAGCTCGGCCAGGGCCTCGCAGACCTCGACGTAACCCTCGTACGGCGTCACCATGAAACAGGTGTGGGTGAAGTCCTGGAGCTGCGCGGCGGCGCGGCGCACGACGGCCTCGGCGGAGGCGCCCACGGAGGTCACGGCGATGCCGGAGCCGAAGTCGATCAGGCGGTTGCCGTCGACGTCCTCGATGATGCCGCCGCCGGCCCGCTTCGTGAAGACAGGCAGCGTGGAGCCCACGCCCCCGGCGACGGTGTCCAGCCGACGAGCCTGAAGCTCCTGCGACTTCGGACCGGGAATGGCGGTGACGACGCGCCGCTCCTGCGGGACAGCGTTCATGCGGGGCTCCTGGGGGTGTTCTGGACGCACTTTTGCGGGTTTCCTCCGGGCAGGCTAGGCGCGGGGGAGGGGGTCAGGCATGCGCCGATAGGGAGTGATGGGGGCGTGTCGTTGTCCGGGATGGACAGGGTGAGGCTTCTTTGGTTCCTGGACAGGGGGCTACGGCTCCGCTTCCCGGCTGGCGGGGAGGGGCTACGGCTCCGCTTCCCGGCTCCGCTCCACCTCCCCGACGGCGTCCGGCCACAGGGCTCGGCGAATCCCCTCCGGGGGGCGCCGGGCCCACTAGATTGACGGTGGCACAGATGCGGCGACCTGGCTGGTCAGGGGGCAGGGGTTCATGGAGACCGACGGCACGTACGAGTCACGCGACACGCGGGGTGGGGCGGTGCCGCGCCCGACCGGGCCGCCGACGGGTACCCCGGTCCACGGAGGATCCCCGAGCCCCCCGCCCATGCCGCCGACGCTGCCGGCCCCGTCCTCCCCGCCGCCTCTGCCGACCACCCCGCCGAGCGTCCCGTCCCAGTCACCCCTGGCCCCGTCCGGGAGCGGCGTGCCTACCTCTGCCGTCGTCGCGTGGCTGGACGCCCCGCGCCCGGCGGCCGGACTCGGCATCTGGCGATTCCGGCACGTTCCTCCGCCGGAACCCCCCGCGCGCCTCATGCCGATCACCTTCCTCGGCATGCTGATCCCCGCCGCGATCGGACTGTTCCTCTGGTCGGCCTGGCGCAACAACACCCTCCCGTACGTGGACCTCGTGCTGCGGACCCTCACCCCACCTGACTGGTGGAACGCCGGTACCACCTCGCCGAAGGACTGGCAGGGTGTCGCCGCGCACAAGGTCTTCGACGGCGCCTTCTTCCTTCTCCTCGTCTGGGGTGTCGGTCGCCTCGGGTCCTGGGGCAAGGTCGTCCGCCACTACGTCGGTCGATGCACTCCGACCGCGCGCGCCGCGCTCACCGGGGCGGGCGCCCTGATCGTCCTCGCCTTCGTCTTCTCCGAAGTGCTCGACCTCGGGTGGCCCCCGCTGCCCGTCATCGACCCGATCGCCTGCCTTGCCGCCCTGGTCACGGGCGGCTGGGACGTCCCCCAGTCGCCGCTCTTCGTCTACCCCATGCGCGCGCTGGTCACGGCGGCGGTCGTCTGGCCGTTCGCTCGCGTCGGAGGGTGGCCGTCCTTCATCCGCGGTCGGCGTGCCCGGTCCGCCTCCGCCTCCGACTCCACCCCCGTCGGCGCTCCGAACCCGGTGGTCCCGGCGCTCCTCCGCTCCCAGTGGCCCGAACTCAGGGCGGCGGGCCAGCACCGGGCCGCCGATCTGCTCGCCGCCGAACTGGTGGCGGGGCGCATGAACGATGTCGACTGCGTCAGGGTCAGCCGCGGCTGGGAGAGGAGCGAAGGGGACGCCAAGCGCCGCACCGCCTTCGTCGACGCCCTCCTGCGCAAGGGGGCCGCCGCGGGCGCGCATCCCTCCGGTGCCCGCGACCTGCCGGTGCGTTCGGCCACGCACGACCTGCTCCTGAGCCAGGTGCGCGTGGGGCGCTGGGCCGCCGCCGAGCGCACCCCGCACGCCTACCACGGTGCCGGCGTCGCGCTCGACCCCGGACTCCTCGGCACGTCCCTCCTCGCCGTGGGGCCCTCCGGCGCGGGCAAGACCCGGTCGCTCGTCGCTCCGGTCGTGGAGTCGCTCACCGCACAGGCGCTCACCGGGGCCGTCGCCGTCGTCGCCGTCGGGACGGCGGGCGCCCCCCTCGGCCCCGACGCGGCGTACGACGTCGTGATCCGCCTCGGAGACCCCTCTTCTCCCTACGACCTGGACCTGTACGCGGGGACCGGTGACCCGGACGAGGCCGCGGCCTTCCTCGCCGAAGGGCTCGTCGGAGACATGGAAGGCGTGGAGACGCAGCGCGCCGCCACGGTGCTCGCCCAGCTCATCGGCCCCTACCGGGCCGCGTACGGACACTTCCCCTCCGTCCCGGCCCTGCGGGAGCTCCTCGAAGCCCGCCCCGAGACCCTGGACGCGCTCCTCGAGCTGCTGCCGGCCGACGGAGCGCGGACGATGCGCCGGGAGCTGGAGTCCCGGATGCGTCAGATCGGAACCGCGACCGACGTCGGCCCCCTGCTCGCCGACCGGCTCGCCACCCTCGACCGGCCCGCCTTCGCCGAGTTCTTCGGAAGTGGCCGCGACACACAGCCCTTCTCCCTCCGCGCCGTCGCCCAGCACCCGATGCGGGTGCGGGTCAGCCTCCCGGAAGGCGGCCACGAGGAAGCCTCGCGCCTGCTCACCCGATTGCTCCTCGCCCAGTTCCAGCAGGTCACCCGGGACCGTGCCGGGACCGGGCACTTCGCGTGCCTGGTGCTCGACGACGCGGCGGGTGCGCTCACGCCGGGGACCGTACGGGGCCTCCAGCGGCTGCGCCCGCAGAACGCGGGCGTCGTCCTCGCCCTCCGTACGCTCGCGGAGGTGCCGCAGGCTCTGCACGGTCCGCTGCTCGCCGGCGTCGGCTGCCGGATGGCCTTCGCCGGGCTCCCCGCCTGGGACGGACGGGCCTTCGCCGAGGCGTGGGGAACCGAAAGAGTGGAGACGACCGAGGTGGCCCACCACACGGTCTTCGCCGACCAGCCGATGACCCGCGCCTTCCACGCGCTGCGCAAGCTCACCACCGGCAAGGCCGTGACCACCGAGGCCGTCACCGTCCGCGAAGTCGAGCGGCAGCGGTGGTCCGCCTCCGACCTCGCCCACGCCGTCCCCCCCGGCCACGCCGTGCTCTCCCTCACCCACGTACGTGGCGAGCACACGCCACCGCTCCTCGTCGAGCTGCGCGGCTGAGCAGGGACCTTGCGGCCCTGGCACAATCAGGGGCGCCGCTCGGCTGAGCGGCGCCCTCCCCAGTACCGCGTGCGGGCCCCCGTGGCGGTACCCGCTCAAAGGTTCGACGGGTCCCCCATGCCGCCCACCCTCGCCTCGCTCGTGCAGCACTCCGCCCTCAAGCTGGTCGTCCGCGCGGGTGAGGACCGCCTCGACACCCCTGTCCGCTGGGCCCACGTCAGCGAGCTGGCCGATCCCGTCCCGTACATGGAGGGCGGCGAGCTTCTGCTCACGACCGCGCTCACCCTGGACGCGGAGGACCTGGAGGCGATGCGCCGCTACGTCCGGCGTCTTCTCGGCGCCGGTGTCGTCGGCCTCGGTTTCGCCGTCGGGGTCAACTACGAGGAGATCCCCCGCGCTCTCCTCGACGCCGCCCGCGAGGAGCACCTCCCCCTCCTGGAGGTCCCGCGCCGGACCCCCTTCCTGGCCATCAGCAAGGCCGTCTCCGCCGCCATCTCCGCCGACCAGTACCGCGCCGTCACCGCCGGCTTCGAGGCCCAGCGGGAACTGACCCGTGCCGCTCTCGCCGAGGGCCCCGAGGCCGTCGTCGCCCGTCTCGCCGCCCACGTCGACGGCTGGGCCGCGCTCTACGACACCTCCGGCACCGTCGTCGCCGTCTCGCCCGAGTGGGCCTCCCGCCGCGCCGCCCGGCTGACTCCCGACGTCGAGCGTCTCCGCGACCGTCCGGCCCCCGCGAGCGCCGTCGTCGGCGGTACGGACGACCGGGTCGAGCTGCAGTCCCTCGGTACCGGCCGCCGCGTCCGGGGCGCCCTCGCCGTCGGCACCGGTGCCCCGCTCGGGACGGCCGAGCGGTACGCCGTCCATTCGGCCATCGCGCTCCTCACTCTCACGACGGAACGTTCCCGCTCCCTCCAGGCCGCCGAGCACCGCCTCGGCGCCGCCGTCCTGCGCATGATGCTCGCCGGTCAGCCGGACCATGCCCGCGCGGTCGCCGGCGACGTGTACGGGGAGCTGCTCGACGCCCCCTTCCGTCTGCTCGTCGCCGAGTCCGTCGGTGGCGACCCCGCCTCCGATGCCCCCCTGTCGGCCCTCGCCGAGACCCTGGAGACGGCCGCCGCCCGTGCGGGCGAGTCGGTGCTCACCGTCCCGGAGGGCGACGGGCGGCTCGTCGTCCTCGCCGGTGACGGCGGCGCGGTCGCCGCGGCCTGCCACGGGTACGCCGAACGGGAGGCCGAGGAGGCCGGCGTCGTCGTCGGGCTCTCCGCCCCGGCCGGGCCGGCCGCCGCGGCAGCCGCGTACAAGCAGGCCGAACAGGCCCTCGCCGTCGCCCGCCGCCGCGGCCGCGCGCTCGTCGAGCACGAGGAGCTCGCCGCGGGCTCGGTCCTGCCGCTCCTCGCCGACGACGCCGTCCGCGCCTTCGCCGACGGGATGCTCCGCGCGCTGCGCGAGCACGACGCCACGGGCCGCGGCGACCTGGTCGCCTCGCTGCGCGCCTGGCTCGCCCGCCACGGCCAGTGGGACGCGGCCGCCGCCGACCTCGGCGTCCACCGGCACACGCTGCGCTACCGGATGCGGCGGGTGGAGGAGATCCTCGGGCGCTCGCTCGACGACGCGGACGTCCGTATGGAGCTGTGGCTGGCGCTCAAGGCGACGGGAGGAGATACGGAGTCGTAGAGGTCCAGACTTCGGGATCCCTGCCCGGATCCGGGCAGTTTTCTTGGCTACGGGCTTCCGTGCTCCCTAGTCTCCTGGGCATGACAAGCCCTGCCGCTGATCCGACCGACACCCCTGCTCCCACGAGCATCGGCACACCCGCCGCCGTCCCCGCCCCCCGCCGCATCACCGGCGCCGTCTGGGCCGCGCTCGGCATCGTCTACGTCGTCTGGGGATCCACGTACCTCGGCATCCGGATCGCCGTCGAGACCATGCCGCCGTTCCTCTCCGCCGGCGCCCGTTTCGTCACCGCGGGCCTGATCCTCACCGGGATCATCGCCTGGCGGCAGGGTCCCGCCGCCCTCAAGGTCACCCCGCGTCAGCTCGCCTCGGCGGTCGTCGTCGGCCTGCTCCTCATCCTCGGCGGCAACGGTCTCGTCGTCCTCGCCGAGACGTCCATACCCTCCGGCCTCGCCGCGCTCCTCATCGCCGTCGTGCCCGCCTGGGTCGTCATCCTCAAGGCGGCGTACGGGCAGCGGCCCACCCTCGGCGGTGTCGGCGGTGTCCTTCTCGGTCTGGCCGGGCTCGCCGTCCTCACGCTTCCCGGGCTCAGCGGCGACGTGAAGATCGGCGGCGTGCTCCTCGTCCTCGCCGGCACTCTCTGCTGGGCCGTGGGCTCCTTCTCCTCCTCGCGCATCCCCATGCCGTCCAACCCGTTCACCGCCAGCGCGTACGAGATGCTCGCGGGCGGCCTCGCGGGCCTCTGCGTCGGCCTGATGCGGGGCGAGCAGCACGGCCTCGACCTCGCCGGGATCTCCACCCGCTCCTGGGTCGCCCTCGCCTACCTGGTCGTCTTCGGCTCCCTGATCGCCTTCACGGCGTACGCCTGGCTCCTCCAGGCCGCCCCCATCTCCCTGGTCGCCACCTACGCGTACGTCAACCCGGTCGTCGCCGTCGCCCTCGGCGCCCTCGTCCTCGACGAGGCCCTGACCTGGCCGATCGTCCTCGGCGGCGCGATCGTCGTGGGCGGCGTCTGCCTGATCGTCTCCACCGAGCGGCGGGGCTGACCCGGGGGCGCGCCGACGCGCCCCCGCCAAAGCGGACAGCGGCCTCACCCCCACCACTCCACACCGGACAAACCCATACCCCCCACCCCGGCCCTAACGTGTCCCCAGAGCAACCGCTCGCTCCCCGAAACGGAAAGGGCCGGGCCGCAATGACGACCACCCACGCCTTCTGGCTCGCCGGCCGCGAGGCCACCGGCGACGCCACCTTCGACGTCACGAACTCGTACGACGGACGTCTGGTCGGCAAGGTCAGCGTGCCCACCGAGGCTCAGGTCGAGGAGGCCGTCGCCGCCGCGCAAGCCGTCGTCGACGAGTTCGCCGCGACCCCGGCGCACGTCCGCGCCGCCGCCCTCGACCACGTGTCGAAGCGGCTCGCCGAGCGCACCGAGGAGATCGCCCTCGTCATCTCCGCCGAGAACGGCAAGCCCATCAAGTGGGCCCGCGGCGAGGTCGGCCGTGCCGTCTCCGTCTTCCGTTTCGCCGCCGAGGAGGCCCGCCGCTGGAACGCCGGCGAGGCCCAGCGCCTGGACACCGAGGCCGGCGGTGTGGGCCGCCTCGCCGTGACCCGCCGCATCCCCACGGGCGTCGTCCTCGGCATCGCGCCGTTCAACTTCCCGCTGAACCTCAGCGCCCACAAGGTCGCCCCGGCCATCGCCGTCGGCGCCCCGATCATCCTCAAGCCGGCCCCGTCGACGCCGATCTCCTCCCTGATCCTGGGCGAGATCCTGGCCGAGACCGACCTGCCGGCCGGCTCCTGGTCCATCCTGACCGTGCCGAACGACCGCATGCCGGCCCTCGTCAAGGACGAGCGCCTCCCGGTCATCTCCTTCACCGGCTCCGACAAGGTCGGTTACGCCATCCAGGAGTCCGTGCCGCACAAGCACTGCACCCTGGAGCTCGGCGGCAACGCCGCCGCCGTCGTGCTGCCCGACTGGTCCTCCGAGGCCGACCTGGACTGGGCCGCGACCCGCATCGCGACCTTCTCCAACTACCAGGGCGGCCAGTCCTGCATCTCCGTGCAGCGCGTGATCGCCGACGCCTCCGTCTACGACCGCCTGCTCCCGAAGATCGTCGCGGCCGTCGAGGCCCAGGTCACCGGCGACCCGGCGGACGACGCCACCGACGTCGGCCCGCTCGTCGACGAGGCCGCCGCCCAGCGCGTCGAGTCCTGGGTCGACGAGGCCGTCGCGGCCGGCGCCAAGCTCCTCACCGGCGGCAAGCGCGAGGGCGCCACCTACGCCCCGACCGTCCTCACCGAGCTTCCCGAGGGCGTCACCCTGGCCCGTTCCGAGGTCTTCGGCCCGGTCCTCACGGTCGCCAAGGTCGACGGCGAGGCCGAGGCCTTCGCCGCCGTCAACGACTCGGACTTCGGCCTCCAGGCCGGCGTCTTCACCCACGACCTCCAGACCGCGTTCCGCGCCCACCGCGCGCTCGAGGTCGGCGGCGTGATCATCGGTGACGTCCCGTCGTACCGCGCCGACCAGATGCCGTACGGCGGCGCCAAGCGCTCCGGCGTCGGCCGCGAGGGCGTCCGCTACGCGATGGACGACTACACGTACGAGCGTGTCCTCGTCCTGACGGGCCTGGCCCTGTAACAGCACCACCGCGAGACCAGGCGGTCCGAGCCCACTGTGCGGGGGCTCGGGCCGCCTTTCGTCGTCCACGCGCGCGCGTGGAGCGGTGGCGGGTCCCCGCCCGCCGTCTTTCCGGACGCCTCGACATGGGGTACGACGGACAGGAAGCCCAGGACCGGAGCAGGAGCCCCAGGAGGCGTCCATGTCCGCACCCGCCCAGCGCCCGCCCAAGGTCACCGAACGCGAGGCCCGGCAGACGGCCGAGGCCGCACGTGAGCAGGACTGGCACAAGCCCAGCTTCGCCAAGGAGCTGTTCCTCGGCCGGTTCCGGCTCGATCTCATCCATCCGCACCCGCTGCCCGACCCCGAGGACGTGCGGCGCGGCGAGGCCTTCCTCGCGACGCTCCGTACGTTCTGCGAGACCCGGATCGACGGCGCCCGCATCGAACGCGAGGACCGCATCCCCGACGAGACCGTCGCCGGCCTCAAGGAGATCGGGGCGCTCGGGATGAAGATCGACCCGGCGTACGGCGGCCTCGGCCTCACCCAGCTGTACTACAACCGGGCCCTCGCGCTCGTCGGTTCCGTGAGCCCGGCGGTCGGCGCGCTGCTCTCCGCGCATCAGTCGATCGGCGTACCGCAGCCGCTGAAGCTCTTCGGCACGAAGGAGCAGAAGGAGACCTTCCTGCCCCGCCTGGCCCGTACCGACCTCTCCGCCTTCCTCCTCACCGAGCCGGACGTGGGCTCCGACCCGGCGCGGCTCGCCACCACCGCCGTACCCGAGGGCGACGACTACGTCCTCGACGGAGTGAAGCTCTGGACGACGAACGGCGTGGTCGCCGACCTCCTCGTCGTCATGGCCCGGGTCCCCGCGTCCGAGGGGCACCGGGGCGGCATCACCGCCTTCGTCGTCGAGGCCGACGCGCCCGGCGTGACGGTCGAGCACCGGAACTCCTTCATGGGCCTGCGCGGCCTGGAGAACGGCGTCACCCGCTTCCACCGGGTCCGGGTCCCGGCGGCGCACCGCATCGGCCCCGAGGGCGGCGGCCTCAAGATCGCGCTCACCACCCTCAACACCGGCCGCCTCTCCCTCCCGGCGGCGTGCGCGGGGGCCGGGAAGTGGTGCCTGAAGGTCGCGAGGGAGTGGTCGGGGGTCCGCGAGCAGTGGGGCAAGCCGGTCGGACGGCACGAGGCCGTCGGCACGAAGATCTCATTCATCGCGGCGACCACCTTCGCGCTGGAGGCGGTCGTCGAGCTGGCCTCCCAGATGGCCGACGAGGACCGCAACGACATCCGCATCGAGGCCGCGCTCGCCAAGCTGTACGGCTCCGAGAAGGCGTGGCTGATCGCCGACGAACTGGTCCAGATCCGGGGCGGGCGCGGGTACGAGACCGCCGACTCGCTCGCGGCCCGCGGCGAGCGGGCGGTCCCCGCCGAGCAGATGCTGCGCGACCTGCGGATCAACCGGATCTTCGAGGGCTCGACCGAGATCATGCACCTCCTGATCGCCCGCGAGGCCGTCGACGCCCACCTCTCCGTCGCGGGTGACCTCATCGACCCCGACACCTCGCTCGCCGACAAGGCGAGGGCCGGGGCCCGGGCCGGAGGCTTCTACGCCCGCTGGCTGCCGGGGCTCGTCGCCGGTCCGGGACAGCTGCCGGGGGCGTACGGGGAGTTCGGCGCCCTCGCGACCCACCTCCGGTACGTCGAGCGGGCCTCCCGCAGGCTCGCGCGCTCGACCTTCTACGCGATGTCCCGGTGGCAGGGGCGGATGGAGCTCAAACAGGCGTTCCTCGGCCGGATCGTCGACATCGGGGCGGAACTGTTCGCGATGAGCGCGGTGTGCGTGCGGGCGGAGCTCCTGCGGACGACGACGGACCACGGCCCCGAGGCCCGGCGACTCGCGGACGCGTTCTGCCGCCAGGCCCGCCTGAGGGTCGAGGAGCTGTTCGGCCGCCTCTGGTCGAACACGGACGACGCGGACCGCCGGATCGCGGACGGCGTCCTGACGGACCGCTACACGTGGCTGGAGGCCGGCATCGTGACCCCGCCCGACGAGGCCCCCTGGATCGCGCCCACGCCCCCGGGCCCTTCGGCCCACGAGAACGTCCACCGCCGCCTGCGCTGACGGCCCCGTCCACGGACCGGAACACCACGCCCGCGCGTACCCCCACAGGGCAGGATGGGGGACGTGACCGTCATCGACATCCCCGGATCCAAGTCCGTCACCGCCCGCGCGCTGTTCCTCGCCGCCGCGGCCGAGGGCACCACGACCCTCCTGCGGCCGCTCGCCTCCGACGACACGGAGGGGTTCGCCGAGGGGCTCGGCGCGCTCGGGTACGGGGTGCGGCGGGAGGCCGGCGCCTGGCACATCGACGGGCGCCCGGCCGGTCCCGGCGCGGAGACCGCCGACGTGTACTGCCGGGACGGCGCCACCACCGCCCGGTTCCTGCCGACGCTCGTCGCCGCCGGCCACGGCACGTACCGCTTCGACGCCTCCGCCCAGATGCGCCGCCGCCCCCTCGGCCCGCTCAGCACCGCCCTGCGCGAGCTCGGCGTCGACCTGCGGCACGGCGACAAGGAGGGCCACCACCCGCTCGCCGTGCACGCCGACGGCGTGAAGGGCGGCGCGCTGACGCTCGACGCGGGCCAGTCGTCCCAGTACCTGACGGCCCTGCTCATGCTCGGCCCGCTCACCGCCGAGGGCCTCGACATCACGGTCACGGACCTGGTCTCGGAGCCGTACGTCGAGATCACGCTCGCGATGATGCGGTCGTTCGGCGCGGAGGTCGTCCGGGAGGACGTCCGGGAGGGCCGTACGTACAAGGTCGCGCCGACCGGCTACCGCGCCCTCACCTACGGCATCGAGCCCGACGCCTCCACCGCCAGCTACTTCTTCGCCGCGGCGGCCCTCGAACCGGGCCGCTCGGTCACGGTCCCCGGTCTCGGCAGGGGTGCGCTCCAGGGCGACCTGGCGTTCGTGGACGTGCTGCGCCGGATGGGCGCGGACGTCGAGATCGGCGACACGGAGACGACGGTCCGGTCCACCGGCACCCTGCGCGGACTGACCGTCAACATGCGGGACATCTCGGACACCATGCCGACCCTCGCCGCGATCGCGCCCTTCGCCGACGGCCCGGTCCGCATCGAGGACGTCGCCAACACCCGGGTCAAGGAGTGCGACCGCCTCGACGCCTGCGCGGAGAACCTCCGCCGCCTCGGCATCACCGTCCACACCGGCCCCGACTGGATCGAGATCCACCCCGGCACGCCGACCGGACCCGTCGAGATCGCCACGCACGGGGACCACCGGATCGTCATGTCCTTCGCGGTCACGGCCCTCCGCACGCCCGGGATCACCTTCGACGACCCGGGTTGCGTGAAGAAGACGTTCCCGGACTTCCACGAGGTTTTCCACAGGTACACCCGGACCGCGTGAAGACCGCACAGGCTTTGGGGCAAGAATGGGGGGCATGAGCGACCGCCCCTCTCCTCTCGCCGATCCGCACATCGCCTTCGACGTCTCCGAAGGACGCCGGGACATCGTCGTCCTCGGCTCGACCGGATCCATCGGCACCCAGGCCATCGACCTGGTCCTGCGCAACCCCGACCGCTTCCGGGTCACCGCCCTCGCCGCCTCCGGCGGCCGTGTCGGGCTGCTCGCCGAGCAGGCGCACCGGCTGAGGGTCCGGCAGGTCGCGGTCGCCCGCGAGGAGGTGGCCGAGGAGCTGCGTACGGCCCTGAAGGCGCTGTACGGCTCCGAGCCGCTGCCCGAGATCCTCGCGGGCCCGGACGCGGCCACCCAGCTGGCCGCCTCCCCGTGCCACACGGTGCTCAACGGCATCACCGGCTCCATCGGCCTCGCGCCGACCCTCGCCGCCCTCGAAGCCGGCCGCACCCTCGCCCTCGCCAACAAGGAGTCGCTGATCGTCGGCGGCCCCCTGGTGAAGGCGCTCGCCAAGCCCGGCCAGATCATCCCGGTCGACTCCGAGCACGCGGCGCTCTTCCAGGCGCTGGCCGCCGGCACCCGCGCCGACGTCCGCAAGCTGGTCGTCACCGCCTCCGGCGGCCCGTTCCGCGGCCGTACGCGCGCGGAGCTGGCCCACGTGACCCGCGAGGACGCGCTCGCCCACCCGACCTGGGCCATGGGCCCGGTCATCACGGTCAACAGCGCGACGCTCGTGAACAAGGGCCTGGAGGTCATCGAGGCCCACCTGCTCTACGACATCCCCTTCGACCGCATCGAGGTCGTCGTCCACCCCCAGTCGTACGTGCACTCGATGGTCGAGTTCACGGACGGCTCCACGCTCGCCCAGGCCACCCCGCCGGACATGCGCGGCCCGATCGCCATCGGCATCGGCTGGCCCGAGCGCGTCCCGGACGCGGCCCCCGCCTTCGACTGGACCAAGGCCTCCACCTGGGAGTTCTTCCCGCTGGACACGGAGGCCTTCCCCTCGGTCGGCCTCGCCCGCCACGTGGGCGGCCTGGGCGGAACCGCCCCCGCCGTCTTCAACGCGGCGAACGAGGAGTGCGTCGAGGCGTTTCTCGCCGGACGCCTGCCGTTCAACGGAATCATGGATACGGTCACAGCGGTCGTCACCGAGCACGGACAGCCCACCACGGGAACCTCGCTCACGGTGTCGGACGTCCTCGAAGCGGAGACCTGGGCGCGCGCCCGGGCCCGTGAGCTCGCAGCGAAGGCAACAGCGGAGGCCCGCGCATGACCGAAGTACTCCTGTACGCCCTGGGCATCGTGCTGTTCGCCCTGGGCCTCCTCGTCTCCATCGCCTGGCACGAGCTCGGTCACCTCTCCACGGCCAAGCTCTTCGGCATCCGCGTGCCGCAGTACATGGTCGGCTTCGGCCCGACGATCTGGTCGAAGAAGCGCGGCGAGACCGAGTACGGCATCAAGGCCATCCCGGCCGGCGGCTACATCCGCATGATCGGCATGTTCCCGCCCGGCGAGGACGGCAAGATCGAGGCCCGCTCGACCTCGCCGTGGCGCTCGATGATCGAGGACGCCCGCGAGGCCTCGTACGAGGAGCTCCAGCCCGGCGACGAGACCCGGCTCTTCTACACGCGCAAGCCGTGGAAGCGCGTCATCGTGATGTTCGCCGGACCGTTCATGAACCTGGTCCTGGCGGCCGCGCTGTTCTTCGGCTCGATGATGACGCTCGGCGTCGAGGGCCAGACGACCAAGGTCGCCGGCGTCCAGAAGTGCGTGATCGAGCAGAGCAGCAAGCGCGAGAAGTGCGAGGCCGGCGACCCGGTCTCCCCGGCGTTCAAGGCGGGCCTCAAGGAGGGCGACCGGATCGTCGCCTTCAACGGGACCCCGGTGGCCGACTGGGACACGCTCTCGGACCGCATCCGCGACACCCTCGGCACGGCGACGATCACCGTCGAGCGCGACGGACAGCGCGTCGACCTGCACCCCACGCTCGTGACCAACAAGGTGCCGAAGAAGGACGAGGACGGCCAGGTCGTCCAGCCCGTCACCTACGTCGACGCCGGCTACCTCGGCTTCGCCTCCAAGACGGAGGTCGCGCCCCTCAGCTTCGGCGAGACCACCGAGCGGATGACCGACCTCCTGGAGAACGGCGTCCACTCCGTCATCGCCCTCCCCGGCAAGATCCCGGGCCTGTGGGACGCCACCTTCGGCGACGGAGAGCGCGCCCAGGACTCCCCGGTCGGCGTCGTCGGCGCCGCCCGGATCACCGGCGAGCTCATGACGATCGAGGCGCCGCCGACGACGATCCTCGTGATGTTCATGAACCTGCTGGTGTTCTTCAACGTCTCGTTGTTCCTGTTCAACATGCTCCCGCTGCTGCCGCTCGACGGCGGCCACATCGCGGGCGCCCTGTGGGAGTCCGTGCGCCGTCACACGGCCCGGCTCTTCAAGCGCCCCGACCCCGGCCCGTTCGACGTGGCCAAGCTGATGCCCGCCGCCTACGTGGTGGCCGGTGTCTTCGTCTGCTTCACCCTGCTCGTGCTCGCCGCCGACATCGTCAACCCGGTGAAGATCACGTAGCTCCCAGGGGGGACGGACGCCCGCGTGTCCGGCCCCCCGCCCCCGGGGCGGTAACCTCGAACACCTGAGACCGCCGACGCACAACCTTGAGGTTGCACTTCAGATGACCGCGATTTCTCTCGGTATCCCGACCGTTCCGACCCGGCTCGCCGAGCGGCGCAAGAGCCGCCAGATCCAGGTCGGCAGCGTGGCCGTCGGCGGTGACGCACCCGTCTCCGTCCAGTCGATGACGACGACCCGCACCTCCGACATCGGCGCCACGCTCCAGCAGATCGCCGAGCTGACCGCCTCCGGCTGCCAGATCGTGCGCGTCGCCTGCCCGACCCAGGACGACGCCGACGCCCTCGCGGTCATCGCGAAGAAGTCGCAGATCCCGGTCATCGCCGACATCCACTTCCAGCCGAAGTACGTCTTCGCCGCGATCGACGCCGGCTGCGCGGCCGTCCGCGTCAACCCGGGCAACATCAAGCAGTTCGACGACAAGGTCAAGGAGATCGCCAAGGCGGCCTCCGACGCCGGCACCCCGATCCGCATCGGCGTCAACGCCGGTTCGCTCGACGCGCGGCTCCTCAAGAAGTACGGCAAGGCCACCCCCGAGGCGCTCGTCGAGTCCGCCCTCTGGGAGGCCGGCCTCTTCGAGGAGCACGGCTTCCGCGACATCAAGATCTCGGTCAAGCACAACGACCCGGTCGTCATGGTCGAGGCCTACCGCCAGCTCGCCGCCCAGTGCGACTACCCGCTCCACCTCGGCGTCACCGAGGCGGGCCCGGCCTTCCAGGGCACCATCAAGTCGGCCGTCGCCTTCGGCGCGCTGCTCGCGCAGGGCATCGGCGACACCATCCGCGTCTCGCTCTCCGCGCCCCCGGCCGAGGAGATCAAGGTCGGCATCCAGATCCTGGAGTCGCTCAACCTCCGCCAGCGCCGCCTGGAGATCGTCTCCTGCCCGTCCTGCGGCCGCGCCCAGGTCGACGTCTACAAGCTCGCCGAGGAGGTCACCGCCGGCCTCGACGGCATGACCGTCCCGCTGCGCGTCGCCGTCATGGGCTGCGTCGTCAACGGCCCCGGCGAGGCCCGCGAGGCCGACCTCGGCGTCGCCTCCGGCAACGGCAAGGGCCAGATCTTCGTCAAGGGCGAGGTCATCAAGACCGTCCCCGAGTCGAAGATCGTCGAGACCCTCATCGAAGAGGCGCTCAAGATCGCGGAGCAGATGGAGAAGGACGGCGTCGCCAGCGGCGAGCCGTCGGTCGCCATCGGCGTCTGATCCCCGCCGCACACCACGTGAAGCCCCTCCGCCCCACCGGGCGGAGGGGCTTCACTCATGGGCGGGTCACCCTGTGAGCCCGGCTCTGGCGCCCCGGAGGCGAACCGAGCCCCGAAAAGGGGGGTGGGGGTAAAGTGCGGAGACCAGCAGAACCCGCACGGTGAGGCCCCCTCGTGTTGACACAGACGACCACCCGGGTCCTCGAACCCGCCGATCTCGGCGCCGCACTCGCCGTCCTGGAGAGCGCCCCCGTCGAGAACGCCTTCGTGACCGCCCGCGTCCAGGTCGCCGGGCTCGACCCCTGGCGCCTCGGTGGCGAGATGTGGGGCTGGTACGACCAGGGGCGTCTCCGTTCCCTCTGCTACTCCGGGGCCAACCTCGTCCCGATCTGCGCAGGCCCCGATGCCGTCCGCGCCTTCGCCGACCGGGCCCGCAGGATCGGCCGCCGCTGCTCCTCGATCGTCGGCCCCGCCGAATCCACCGCCCTGCTCTGGCGGCTCCTCGAACCGAGCTGGGGCCCCGCGCGCGACGTCCGCGCCCGCCAGCCCCTGATGATCGCCGAGGAGCCCTCCACCACGGTCGACCCCGACCCGCTGGTCCGCCGCGTCCGCAAGAACGAGATGGACGCGATCATGCCCGCCTGTGTCGCCATGTTCACCGAGGAGGTCGGCATCTCGCCGCTCGCCAACGACGGCGGCCTCCTCTACCAGGCCCGGGTCGCCGAGCTCGTCGGCGCCGGCCGCTCCTTCGCCCGCTTCGAGGACGGCAAGGTCGTCTTCAAGGCCGAGATCGGCGCCGCGACCCGCCAGGCCTGCCAGATCCAGGGCGTCTGGGTAGCCCCCGAGCACCGGGGCAAGGGCCTCTCCGAGACCGGCATGGCCGCCGTCCTCCAGTACGCCCTCGCCGACGTCGCCCCCGTCGTCAGCCTGTACGTCAACGACTACAACACCCCCGCCCGCGCCGCGTACCGCCGCGTCGGCTTCCGCGAGACCGGCGCCTTCATGAGCGTGCTGTTCTGAGCCGTCGTCGCGGGGCCGGGCGTGCTGTGCCGAGCGTGCTGTGCCGACGCCCCCGGCACTTGTAGGGTGCGCCGCATGGATGACGCAGGGATCACCGAGGTCGCGATCGGACCGGTCAACCTCGCCGCCCGGGTGGACGAGGCCCTCGCCGTGCAGGCGGTCGCCTTCGGCCTGGACCGCGACGAGGTCGCCGTACGCCGTCACATCGTGCTGCGCCACCTCATGTGCCCGGGCGCCCGCGCCTACGGGGCCACCACGCCCGACGGCCGGCTCGTCGGCTTCGTGTACGGGATGCCCAACGACCGCACGCACTGGTGGTCGACCGTCGTGGAGCCGTACCTGCGCGCCACGGAAACGGCCGACTGGCTGGTCGACTCCTTCGTCATCACCGAACTCCACGTCCACCCCGACTTCCAGGGCCGGGGCGTGGGCCGCGAGCTGATCACCACGATCACCGACGGCGCCGCCGAACCGCGCTCGATCCTCTCCGCGATCGACACCGAGTCCCCGGCCCGCGGCCTCTACCGCGCCCTCGGGTACGAGGACCTCGCCCGCCAGGTCCACTTCCCGAGCGCGGCCCGCCCGTACGCGGTCATGGGCGCGCCCCTCCCGCTCAAGCGCCGGAACTGATTTCTCCTGCCAGGGATGGCCCGGCTAACCTCGGCCCTACCATCCTTACCCGTCGGGAGTACGAGAACCATGGCCAACGCACCGGTCCAGCGCATGTCGAAGTTGATGGCGAAGACGCTGCGCGACGACCCGGCGGACGCCGAGGTCCTCAGCCACAAGCTCCTCGTCCGCGCGGGCTACGTCCGCCGCACCGCCGCCGGCATCTGGAGCTGGCTGCCCCTCGGCCTGAAGGTCCTCGCCAACGTCGAGCGCGTGGTCCGCGAGGAGATGGACGCCATCGGCGCGCAGGAGGTCCTGCTCCCCGCCCTGCTGCCCCGCGAGCCCTACGAGGCGACCGGCCGCTGGGAGGAGTACGGCGCCGAGCTCTTCCGCCTCCAGGACCGCAAGGGTGCCGACTACCTCCTCGGCCCCACCCACGAGGAGATCTTCACCCTCCTGGTCAAGGACCAGTGCTCGTCCTACAAGGACCTGCCGGTGATCCTCTACCAGATCCAGAACAAGTACCGCGACGAGGCCCGTCCGCGCGCCGGCGTCCTGCGCGGCCGCGAGTTCCTCATGAAGGACTCCTACTCCTTCGACACGGAGGACGAGGGCCTCGCCGAGTCCTACGGCCTGCACCGTCAGGCGTACCAGCGGATCTTCGAGCGCCTCGGCCTCGACTACCGGATCGTCGCCGCCACCGCCGGTGCGATGGGCGGCTCGAAGTCCGAGGAGTTCCTCGCCCCGGCCGGCGCCGGTGAGGACACCTTCGCCGACTGCCCGAACTGCGACTTCGCCGCGAACACCGAGGCCGTCTACCAGGCCGTGAAGCCGGTCGACGCCGCCGGTGTCCCCGCCGCCGAGGAGATCCCCACCCCCGACACCCCCACCATCGAGACGCTCGCCGCCTCGCTGGGCGTGCCGGCCTCCGCCACCCTCAAGAACCTCCTGGTGAAGGTCGACG
This sequence comes from Streptomyces sp. NPDC056144, assembly GCF_042264145.1. Taxonomy (NCBI): domain Bacteria; kingdom Bacillati; phylum Actinomycetota; class Actinomycetes; order Kitasatosporales; family Streptomycetaceae; genus Streptomyces; species Streptomyces sp. NPDC056144. The sequence goes on from NZ_JBHJVF010000003.1 coordinate 683,746, forward strand.
GCGAGATCGTCGCCATCGGCGTCCCCGGCGACCGCGAGGTCGACATGGGCAAGGTCGAGGAGCACTTCGGCGCCACGGCCACGGTCGAGCTGGTGACCGAGGAGGACTTCGCGCAGCGCGCCGACCTCGTCCGCGGCTACGTCGGTCCGCAGGGCCTGGAGAAGGTCACGTACCTCGCCGACCCGCGCGTCGCCCCCGGCACCGCGTGGATCACGGGCGCCAACAAGGAGGGCATGCACGCGAAGAACGTCGTCGCGGGCCGTGACTTCGAGGTCTCCGAGTACGTCGACGTCGTCGTGGTCGAGGAGGGCGACCCGTGCCCCAAGTGCGGTACCGGGCTCAAGCTCGACCGCGCGATCGAGATCGGTCACATCTTCCAGCTGGGCCGCAAGTACGCCGACGCCCTCAAGCTCGACGTCCTCGGCCAGAACGGCAAGCCGGTCCGCGTGACCATGGGCTCGTACGGCATCGGCGTCACCCGCGCCGTGGCCGCGCTCGCCGAGCAGACCGCCGACGAGAAGGGCCTGTGCTGGGCCTCCGAGGTCGCCCCGGCCGACGTGCACGTCGTCGCCGCCGGCAAGGCCCTCCAGACCGAGCTGGCCCTGGAGGTCTCCGACAAGCTGGCCGCCGCCGGCCTCCGCGTCCTGGTCGACGACCGCGCGGGCGTCTCCCCGGGCGTCAAGTTCACCGACGCGGAGCTCATCGGCGTCCCGAAGATCCTCGTCGCCGGCCGCCGCGCCGCCGAGGGCGTCGTGGAGCTGAAGGACCGCCGCACGGGCGAGCGCGAGGAGCTCACCGTCGACGAGGCCCTGGCCCGTCTGTCGGCGTAACCAGCCGCGTCACCAGCCGCGTCACACCTAGGCCGGGGCCCCCGCGGGGGCCCCGCGCCGCGTCCGGCGGTCAGGCCGCCGCGTCGCGCGGGGCCGGTTCCGCCGACGCGCCCGTGAGGTCCTCGATCTCCTGCTCCGCCCCGTACAGCGGCGGCACGGGCGCGGGGCCCGTGTAGGGCTGCGGCGGGGCCGTGTGCGGGGCCGCCGACGCGTCCGGCGTCGCCCGTTCCAGGAACCGCAGCAGTTCCACCGGGATCGGCAGGACCAGCGTCGAGTTCTTCTCCGCCGAGACCGCCATCACCGTCTGCAGCAGGCGCAGTTGCAGCGCCGCCGGCTCCGCCGACATCACGCCCGCCGCCTCCGCCAGCTTCTTCGACGCCTGGAGCTCCGCGTCCGCGTTGATCACCCGGGCCCGGCGCTCCCGGTCCGCCTCCGCCTGCCGGGCCATCGAGCGCTTCATCGTCTCGGGCAGGGACACGTCCTTGATCTCGACCCGGTCGATGGCGACGCCCCACCCCATCGCGGGGCTGTCGAGCATCAGCTCCAGTCCCTGGTTGAGCTTCTCCCGGTTGGAGAGCAGGTCGTCGAGGTCGCTCTTGCCGATGATCGACCGCAGCGAGGTCTGCGCCATCTGCGAGACGGCGAACTTGTAGTCCTCGACCCGCACCAGCGCGTCCGCCGGGTCGACCACCTTGAAGTACACGACCGCGTCCACCCGGACGGTCACGTTGTCCCGGGTGATCCCCTCCTGCGCCGGTACGGGCAGGGTGACGATCTGCATGTTCACCTTGTGCAGCCGGTCCACGACCGGAACGATCATCGTGAATCCGGGCCCGCGCACCTCGCTGCGCAGCCGGCCGAGGCGGAAGACGACCCCGCGTTCGTACTGCTTGACCACCCGCGCCGCCGCGCCCGCGTACACCGCGGTCGCGGCGGCCGCGCCGGCCGCTGCCATGAGCAGCTCTTCGATCATCACGGCCCCCTCAATCGGAAGGGACGAACCGTATGAAAAGGGTATTCCCCTACAGCCAGCTCGCGAACTCCAGAAGGAGCTCCGCGTCCTGCCGCCGCCCCGCCGTCAGCGCCCGCGTCCCCGACTCGACCGCGCGGAACAGGGTCCAGCCCCGCAGCCGCTCCCGGTCCACGTCGAGCGAGTCCGCCAGCTTGTTGACCCGCCGGCGCGCCGTCGCCGCGCCCGCCGAGGCGCCCACCAGGTCCTCGACCCGGTCCCGTACCAGCCGGGCGAGGTCGTAGGCCCGCTCGCCTACCAGCGGCTCGGGACCGACCACGAGCCACGGCGACCGGTCGCCGGCGAGCACCTTGCCCTGACGGAAGCAGCCGTGCAGGAGCAGCGACTCGACCGGCATCGCGAGCAGTTCCTCGCGGGCCGCGAGCGCCGAGTCCGTCAGCTCCGCGGTCGCCGGGTCCGTCCGGTACGGCTCCATCGCCTCCGCCTGGCGGCCCGTCCGCTCGGCCACCGACTCGAAGCCGTGCCCGTCCGCCGGCTCGACCCACAGCTTCCGTACGGCTCCGGCGGCCTCCAGGAGCGCCTTGGCCTCCGGCAGCGACCGCAGCGAGACCTCGGGGTGCAGCCGCTCCAGGACGAGCCCGCCCTCGGCCGTCTCGTCGAGCAGCCGCACCGCGCCCCAGCCGTTCCACCGCGCGAGCGCGTCCCGCTCCAGGTCGGGGCGGGCGAACGACGGCGCGATCTTGAGCGCGGCGGGGGAGTCGTCCGGGCGCCGGACGAGCAGGACGAGGCTGCTGCGCCCGCCGGGCGCCATCACCCGTTCGGCGGCCAGCGAGGCGTGGTCCGCCACGGCCCGCGCGTGCTCCGGAAGCGGCCCGAGCCACTCGGTCGCCGCGGTCTCCCCGTACGTCTCGCCGAGTGCCCGTACGAGTCGCTGCGGCGGTTCGAAAGCCATGCGTGCGTTGTCCTTCTGCCGTTCGGTCGACCTGGTCGGGGCCGGGGAGTCACACTCGCTCGGCGAGCCCAGGAAAGGTTACGTGGCTGCCGCGCCAGCGGACGGCACGCACGGCCGCCTCCCGCAGCGCGGCGGCCGCCTCGCTCCGCAGCGGGCCCTGTCCGGCCCGTACGAGATCGGAGTAGACCCCGGCCACCCGGTCCTCCAGGACGGCCGCGAGCCGCACCGCGCCCGCCGTGTCCGCGACCGCGAACGGCAGCGCGTAGGCCGCCTCCGCCGCCACCGGCGTCCCGCCGAGGTCGCGCACGGTCCGGCGCAGCGCGTCCCGGCGCGCCCGGTGGGCCTCGTACGCGGCGGTGGCCTCGGTGCGGCGGGCGGCGCCGATCCGGCCGCCGACGACCCCGTACCCGTACACCGCCGCGTGTTCGGCGGCCAGCGCCGCCTGGGCCGCGTCGAGGGCGCTCATGCCGGTGCTCCTTCGGTCAGCAGGTACGCGTGCGCGGCCCCCGCCGCCGCCACCGAGGCGAGCAGCCGCGCGTACTCGGACGGGGCCGTGACCAGGGCCTTCGCGTACTGGTCCGAGGTCGCCCGCTCGGCCGCCGCGAGCTCCCTGAGGGCGGCCCGTGGATCGGCCGCCACGCGCGCGCGTGCGGAGGGGGCCGCCGTGGGGGAGTGGGACGGGGAGGGGGACGCGGACGGGGACGAGCTCGCCGTCGGGACCGTCGTCCCGCCCTCCCCGAGCGCCTGCGCGTGCGCCGCCACCGACCGCCGCAGCGGCGTCAGCCGGGGCGCGAGCACGGGATGCGCGGCGAGGGCCGCGTCGTAACGTTCCAGCAGGTCGCGCGAGGCCGTCACCGAGCGGAGCCGCAGCGCGGCCTCGGCGCGCGCCACCCGTTCGGCCTCCAGCTCGGCGGCGTTCGGCTTCCGCGGACCCCCGCCGCCCTCGCCGGACGCGGTGCAGCCCACCAGGGCCGTCGCTCCCGCCGCCGCTCCCGCCAGCGCGCCCGCCCTGAGGAGTGCGCGCCTGCCCGTCGTCGTCACGCTCTCTCACTCCGTCCGTCGTACGTCGTCGAAGATCGTCGAGATCACCGCAGGCGAGCGTACCCGCGGGCCCCGGGCCCGTGGACGGCAACACCCTCCGGGACCGGATACCCTTTGATCTGACACGCGACGAACCCACAACAGCACACGCGGCCGAGGAGTCACCCGGATGAGCACCACCCAGAGCGACAGGCTGCGCGGACTCATTGAGCCGCTCGTCACCGCGAAGGACCTGGATCTGGAAGAGATCGAGGTGTCCCGGGCCGGCCGCCGCGGACTGCTGAGGGTCGTCGTCGACTCGGAGGAGGGCGTCGAACTCGACGCCTGCGCCGAGCTGAGCCGCGAGATCTCCGAGAAGCTCGACGAGACCGATGTGATGGGCGAGGGCGAGTACGTCCTCGAAGTCAGCTCCCCCGGCGCCGACCGCCCCCTGACCGAGCACCGCCACTACGTGCGCGCGACCGGTCGGCTGGCCAAGCTCTCCCTCGTCGAGGGCGGCGACCTCGTCGCCCGCATCCTCGTCGTGGACGAGGACGGCATGGACATGGAGGTCCCGGGTGTGAAGGGGCGCAAGCCCACCGCCCGTCGCGTCGAGTTCGCCGAGATCGCGAAGGCGCGTGTCGAGATCGAGTTCAACCGCAAGGACAAGAAGGAAGAGGAGGCGTAGCCGTGGACATCGACGTGAAGCTCCTGAAGGGCTTGGCACAGGAGAAGGACATCTCCTTCGAGATGCTGGTCGAGGCGATCGAGTCGGCCCTCCTCATCGCGTACCACCGCACTCCCGACGCCCGCCGCCACGCGCGCGTGGAACTGAACCGGGCCACCGGTCACGTGACCGTGTGGGCGAAGGAGGACCCCTCCGACCTGGAGGAGGGCCAGGAGCCCAAGGACTTCGACGACACCCCGACGGACTTCGGCCGGATCGCGGCGAGCACCGCCCGCCAGGTGATCCAGCAGCGCCTGCGCGACGCCGAGAACGACGTGACGTTCGGCGAGTACGCGCGCCGCGAGGGCGACGTCGTCGCCGGTGTGGTGCAGCAGGGCAAGGACCCGAAGAACGTCCTGGTCCGTCTGGACGACAAGCTGGAGGCCATCCTCCCCGTGCAGGAGCAGGTGCCGGGCGAGGACTACTCGCACGGTCTGCGCCTGCGGACGTACGTCGTCCGGGTGGCCCGCGGTGTCCGCGGCCCGTCCGTCACCCTCTCGCGCACGCACCCCAGCCTGGTGAAGAAGCTCTTCGCCCTGGAGGTGCCGGAGATCGCCGACGGTTCCGTCGAGATCTCCGCCATCGCGCGCGAGGCGGGTCACCGCACCAAGATCGCCGTCCGTTCCACCCGTTCGGGCCTGAACGCCAAGGGCGCCTGCATCGGCCCGATGGGCAGCCGCGTCCGCAACGTGATGGCGGAGCTGCTCGGCGAGAAGATCGACATCGTCGACTGGTCGGACGACCCGGCCGAGATGGTGGCGAACGCGCTCTCCCCGGCGCGGGTCTCCAAGGTCGAGATCGTCGACCTGGCCTCCCGTTCCGCCCGGGTCACGGTGCCGGACTACCAGCTGTCGCTGGCGATCGGCAAGGAGGGGCAGAACGCCCGTCTCGCCGCGCGCCTGACCGGCTGGCGGATCGACATCCGTCCCGACACGGAGCCGGCCGGTCCGCAGGACTGAGACCGTTTTTGGCCAACAGCTGTTCGATTTTTGCCCCAAACGGGTGAGGTCGGTACGGGGAGGTAGACTTAATCGTGTCTGGCCGGACGCAAGCCCGCGTATGCCCTGAACGAACCTGTGTGGGATGTCGGGAGCGAGCGGCCAAGAGCGATCTGCTGCGGATCGTGGTGAATAAGGACGAGTGCGTTCCGGATCATCGCGGTACGCTGCCCGGCCGGGGTGCGTACCTGCACCCCGCCGTGGTCTGTCTCGACCAGGCGGTCCGCCGCCGGGCGTTCCCCCGGGCCTTCAAGGCCCAGGGCCCGCTCGACACGACGGAGCTCCGTCTGCACGTCGAGGAAGCCGAGGGATCGGCACCGCAGTGAACAAGAAGTACGGCACGGATCACCGTGCGGTCAGGTACCTCGCGAGTTGGAAGTAGGTCGAGATTGCGATGAGCACTCGATGAGTACGCGATGAGTACGCCCATGAAGTAGCGACGGTCCGGCGGTAACCGGACCTCACAAAGGAGCAAAGTGGCTAAGGTCCGGGTATACGAACTCGCCAAGGAGTTCGGCGTGGAGAGCAAGGTCGTCATGGCCAAGCTCCAAGAACTCGGTGAATTCGTCCGTTCGGCGTCCTCGACGATCGAGGCGCCGGTCGTGCGCAAGTTGACTGACGCTTTGCAGGGTCCCGGCGGCAACGCCGGCAAGACCGCTGCCAAGCCCGGCGCGCCCCGCAAGGCGGCGCCCTCCCCCGCGGCGCCGTCTCCGGCCGCCGCGGCTCGTCCCGCTGCCCCCAAGCCCGGCGCCCCGGCCCCCAAGCCGGCCCCCGCCGCGCCTGCGGCCCCGGCCCCGGTCACGCCGGCCGCGCCCGCGAGCAGCACCCCCTCTCCGGCTCCGGCCGCCTCGGGCCCCCGCCCGGGCCCGAAGCCCGCGCCCAAGCCGGTTACCCCGGCTCCGGCCGCGCCCGAGTTCACCGCGCCTCCGTCGGCTCCCGCCGCCGGTGCGCGTCCCGGCGGTGCCGCCCCGGGTCCCCGTCCCGCCGGCGAGCGTCCCGCCCGCCCGGGTCAGGGTGCCCCGCGCCCGCAGGGTCAGGGCCAGGGCGCTCCGCGTCCGCAGGGCCAGGGCGCTCCCCGTCCGGGCGGTGCCCGTCCGGCCGGTCCGCGTCCGGGCAACAACCCGTTCACCTCGGGTGGCTCCACCGGCATGGCGCGCCCGCAGGCGCCCCGTCCCGGTGGCGGTGCCCCGCGCCCGCAGGGCCCCGGCGCCGTTCCCGGCGCCCCGCGTCCGCAGGGTGGCCCCGGCGGCGCCCCGCGTCCGCAGGGTCAGGGCGGCGCGCGTCCCACCCCCGGTGGCATGCCGCGTCCGCAGGCTCCCCGTCCGGGCGGCGCGCCCGGCGGTAACCGTCCGAACCCGGGCATGATGCCGCAGCGTCCCGCTGCCGGCCCGCGTCCCGGTCCTGGCGGTCGTGGTCCCGGTGGCCCCGGCGGTCGTCCCGGCGGCGGTGCCGGTGGCGGCGGTCGTCCCGGCTTCGCCGGTCGTCCGGCCGGTCCCGGCGGCGGTGGCGGCGGCTTCGCCGGCCGTCCCGGTGGTCCCGGTGGCGGCGGCGGTCGTCCGGGTGGTCCCGGCGGTGGCGGCGGCTTCGGCGGTCGTCCCGGTGGCTTCGGCGGTCGTCCCGGTGGTCCGGGTGCCCGTGGTGGCACGCAGGGCGCCTTCGGCCGTCCCGGCGGTCCCGCGCGTCGCGGTCGCAAGTCGAAGCGTCAGAGGCGCCAGGAGTACGAGGCCATGCAGGCCCCGTCCGTGGGCGGCGTGATGCTGCCTCGCGGCAACGGCGACACCATTCGCCTGTCGCGCGGTGCCTCCCTCACCGACTTCGCCGAGAAGATCGGCGCCAACCCGGCGTCGCTCGTCGCGGTGATGATGAACCTCGGTGAGATGGTCACGGCCACGCAGTCGGTCTCCGACGACACGCTGACCATGCTCGGCGAAGAGATGAACTACGTCGTTCAGATCGTCTCGCCGGAGGAGGAGGACCGCGAGCTCCTCGAGTCCTTCGACATCGAGTTCGGCGAGGACGAGGGCGGCGAAGAGGCTCTGGTCTCCCGTCCGCCGGTCGTCACCGTCATGGGTCACGTCGACCACGGTAAGACCCGACTGCTCGACGCGATCCGCAAGACGAACGTCGTCGCGGGCGAGGCCGGTGGCATCACCCAGGGCATCGGTGCCTACCAGGTGGGCACCGAGGTCAACGGCGAGGACCGCAAGATCACCTTCATCGACACCCCGGGTCACGAGGCGTTCACCGCCATGCGTGCCCGTGGTGCGAAGTCGACCGACATCGCGATCCTCGTGGTCGCGGCCAACGACGGCGTCATGCCGCAGACGATCGAGGCGCTCAACCACGCCAAGGCCGCCGGCGTCCCGATCGTCGTCGCGGTCAACAAGATCGACGTCGAGGGTGCGGACCCGGTCAAGGTCCGTGGTCAGCTGACCGAGTTCGGTCTGGTGGCCGAGGAGTACGGCGGCGACACGATGTTCGTCGACATCTCCGCCAAGCAGGGTCTGCACATCGACTCCCTGCTGGAGGCCGTCGTCCTCACCGCCGACGCCTCGCTCGACCTGCGGGCCAACCCGAACCAGGACGCGCAGGGTATTGCGATCGAGTCCCACCTCGACCGCGGTCGCGGTGCCGTCTCCACCGTCCTCGTCCAGCGCGGAACGCTGCGCATCGGCGACACCGTGGTGGTCGGCGACGCGTACGGCCGCGTCCGGGCGATGCTCGACGACAAGGGCAACAACGTCGAGGAGGCGACCCCGTCGACTCCCGTCCTGGTGCTCGGTCTCACCAACGTGCCGGGTGCCGGCGACAACCTCATCGTTGTCGACGAGGACCGTACGGCCCGTCAGATCGCCGAGAAGCGCGCCGCGCGTGAGCGCAACGCCGCCTTCGCCAAGCGCGTCCGCCGGGTGTCCCTCGAGGACCTCGACAAGGTGCTCAAGGCCGGTCTGGTCCAGGAACTCAACCTCATCATCAAGGGCGACGCGTCCGGTGCGGTCGAGGCCCTCGAAGCCTCGCTGCTCCAGCTCGACGTCGGCGAAGAGGTCGACATCCGCGTCCTGCACCGCGGTGTGGGTGCGGTCACCGAGTCCGACATCGACCTGGCGATGGGCTCCGACGCCATCGTCATCGGCTACAACGTCCGCGCGGCCGGCCGTGCCGCGCAGATGGCGGAGCGCGAGGGCGTCGACGTCCGGTACTACTCGGTGATCTACCAGGCCATCGAGGAGATCGAGGCGGCCCTGAAGGGTCTCCTCAAGCCGGAGTACGAAGAGGTCGAGCTCGGTACGGCGGAGATCCGCGAGGTCTTCCGCTCGTCCAAGCTGGGCAACATCGCCGGTGTCCTCATCCGCTCCGGCGAGGTCAAGCGCAACACCAAGGCGCGCCTCGTCCGCGACGGCAAGGTCATCGCCGAGGACCTCACGATCCACGGTCTGCGCCGCTTCAAGGACGACGTCACCGAGATCCGCGAAGGCTTCGAGGGCGGTATCAACCTCGGAAACTTCAACGACATCAAGATCGACGACGTCATCGCGACGTACGAGATGCGCGAGAAGCCGCGCGCGTAACGCGTGAGCTGCGTCCGGGGCCGGTCGGCGGGAGTTATTCCGTCGATCGGCCCCGGCCGTTCCGTGTACGGTTCTGGTGACCCTGCCGAGCGACGGCCTGGCAGGCCACCGAACCCGAACCGGCGGGACATCCGGCACCGCATGTACCTGGGGACTCTGTCCTTCGATCTGCTCCTCGGCGACGTTCACTCGCTGAAGGAAAAACGCTCCGTCGTCCGGCCGATCGTGGCCGAGCTCCAGCGCAAGTTCTCCGTGAGCGCTGCCGAGGTGGGCGACCAGGACCTCCATCGCAGGGCCCGTATCGGGGTCGCGCTGGTGTCCGGGGACGCGGGGTTCGTGTCGGACGTGCTCGACCGCTGCGAGCGGCTGGTGGCCGCGCGGCCGGAGGTGGAGCTGCTTTCGGTGCGCCGAAGGCTCCACACTGATGAAGACTGATTGAGCAAGGCAAAGAAGGAGAAGGACCAGTGGCCGACAACGCGCGGGCGAAGAAGCTGGCAGACCTCATCCGGGAGGTGGTCGCCGAGAAGCTGCAGCGCGGCATCAAGGACCCCCGCCTGGGTACGCACGTGACCATCACGGACACCCGTGTCACCGGCGACCTGCGGGAGGCCACGGTCTTCTACACGGTCTACGGCGACGACGAGGACCGCGCGAGCGCGGCGGCCGGTCTGGAGAGCGCCAAGGGCATCCTCCGTTCGGCCGTGGGCCGCGCGGCGGGCACCAAGTTCACCCCGACCCTGACGTTCATGGCCGACGCCCTCCCGGAGAACGCGCGGACGATCGAGGACCTCCTCGACAAGGCGCGGGCCTCGGACGCCCAGGTGCGGCAGGCCTCCTCGGGCGCCACCTTCGCGGGCGACGCCGACCCCTACAAGAAGCCGGGCGAGGACGAAGCCGCCGAATGAGCACCGCACCCACCAAGACGCCCGACGGCCTCGTCATTGTCGACAAGCCGTCGGGCTTCACTTCGCACGACGTCGTGGCCAAGATGCGCGGGATCGCCAAGACCCGGCGCGTCGGCCACGCGGGCACGCTCGACCCCATGGCCACGGGCGTCCTCGTCCTCGGCGTCGAGCGGGCCACCAAGCTCCTCGGTCACCTCGCGCTGACCGAGAAGGAGTACCTGGGCACCATCCGCCTGGGCCAGACCACGATCACCGACGACGCCGAGGGCGAGATCACGGCGTCGGTCGACGCTTCGAAGGTCACCCGCGAGCAGATCGACGCCGGCGTGGCCGAGCTGAGCGGCGACATCATGCAGGTGCCGTCGAAGGTCTCCGCGATCAAGATCGACGGCAAGCGGTCGTACGCGCGCGTGCGCGGCGGCGAGGAGTTCGAGATCCCGGCCCGCCCGGTGACCGTCTCCTCCTTCCGGGTGTACGACGTCCGCGAGGCCACGGCCGAGGACGGCACGCCCGTCGTCGACCTGGTCGTCTCGGTCGTCTGCTCCTCCGGTACGTACATCCGGGCGCTCGCCCGGGACCTCGGTGCCGGGCTCGGCGTGGGCGGCCACCTGACCGCGCTGCGCCGGACCCGCGTCGGCCCGTACAAGCTGGACACGGCGAAGACCCTGGACCAGCTCCAGGAGGAGCTGACGGTCATGCCGGTCGCCGACGCGGCGGCGGCGGCGTTCCCGCGCTGGGACGTCGACGAGAAGCGCGGCCAGCTTCTGCTCAACGGCGTCCGCCTGGAGATGCCGACCTACCCGCCGGGTCCGGTCGCGGTCTACGGGCCGGGCGGGAAGCTGCTCGCGCTGGTCGAGGACCAGCGGGGCAAGGCGAAGAGCCTCGCGGTCTTCGGCTGATCAGGACGGTTCGGTTCCGAGGGGGCGGCACGCGCGCGTGCCGCCCCCTCGGTGTTCCCCCCTTGTTTCCCCCCGGGGTTTCCCCTCGGGGGCTCCTGCCCACCGAATCCGGGATATTCACCCGATCAGGGAGGCGCTTGGAGTGCCAGGGGGAGCGCCAGGGGGCGCGTTTCCCGAGTCCGTCCTTCCGGTGATCACCACCGACCTACCGTCGTCCCATGGGACGCGGGGACCTGGCGACGCTGGTAAGCATCTGTGATCCGGCGGGCCGGCGGCGCGGCACCGGATTCCTCGCCGACCACCACGGCACGGTCGTCACCAGCCACGAAGCCGTCGACGGGCTCACGCGCGTCCTCCTGCGCGCCCCCGGCGGCCTGACCTGCCTCGCCGGACCCGAGGCCGTCACCCGGCTGCCGGAGCGGGGCCTCGCACTCGTACGGAGCGAGGGGCTCGGCCTGCGCCCGGTGGCCCTCGCGACCCGCCCCGAGACCGAACCCGGCACGTACGTACGGATCGCCGCCCAGGGCTGGCGCGAGGCCCGCGTCCTCGGCCCCGCCGCCGTCACGTACGCCACGGCCGGCGGGCACCACCGCCTAGGGGACGCCCTCGAACTGGCGATCGGCACCGAAGGCGCCGAGGCGCTCCGCCTCGACGGCGGGGCGGCCGGCGGCCCGGTCCTCGACACGAGCACGGGCACCGTCCTCGCCGTCCTCGGCACGGCACTGCGCGGCGACCGGGCGGGGGCGGGATACGCCGTGACGGTACGGGGGGACGGGCCGCTCGCCACCCTCCTGCGGCGGAACGCGGCCACCGTCCCCGCGTACGGCCCCGACCTCAACCTCGCGGGGATCCTGGAACTCACCGCGACCTCCACCGGACCCGCCCGCGAACCCGACCCCTGGCCGGAGCCCGTGGAACGCCCGGCGTGCGTCCGCGAGTTCACCCGCTTCACCGAAGGGGACGCCCTCGTCATGGGGCTGGTCGGAGCCCCCGGCACCGGACGGACGACCGCCCTCGCCGCGCTCTGCGTCCGCCGCGCCCGGGGCGCCGCCCCCGCCCCCACCGTGCGGCTGCGCGGCGCCGACCTGCGGGCCGAGGACGGCTCCCTCGCCGACGCCGTCGGACGCGCCCTCCGCCAGGCCGGCCGCATCGTCACCGCCTCCGGGGCGCTCGGCGACACCGGCACCGCGACGCCGGAGCGGGCCGCCGCGCTCGCCCTTGACGCGGGGCGGCCGCTCCTCGTCGTCCTCGACGGCCCCGAGGAGATGCCGCCGCTCCTCGCCCACCGGCTGGCCGACTGGACCGAGGCGACGGAACGGTGGCTGCGGGACCACGGGGTACGGCTCGTCACGGCCTGCCGCCCGGAGCACTGGGACCTCGCGGGCGCGCTGTACGCCCCCGGCCTCCTGCACCGGCCGGCGGAGGCCCCGGGAGACCTCGGGAACGTCTGGGACCTCGCGCCCCCGGCCCTCGCGCTCGGCCCGTACGCGGAGGCCGAGGCCAGGGCCGTACGGCAGGGGTACGGGCTCGGGGAGGCCGACCTCGCCGAGGCGGACGCCCGCCACCCGCTGGCGCTGCGGCTGCTCGCCGAGGTCCGCGCGGCGCTCCCCGGCTCCGTGCCGGGGAGACCCAGTCGGGAGGAGATCTTCGACGCGCACGTCGACCTGATGTGCCTGCGGGTCGCCGTCCGGGTCGCGGCCGGCTCCCGCCCCCTCGTCCGGGGCACCGCCGTCCGCCTGCTCGCGGCCCGGGTCGCGGGCCAGGTCCACGAGGCGGCCCGGCGCTGCCTGGGCCCCGGCCACGGCGTCCTCGACCGGGCCTCCTTCGAGGAACTCTTCCCCTGGCGCGAAGGCTGGGCCTCGGCCGTCCTCACGGAGGGCCTCCTCGTCCCGGCGGGCACCGGCTACCGCTTCGCCCACGAGGAACTCGCCGACTGGCTCCAGGCGTCCCACCTGGACCTGGACACGGCGCTGGACACGCTGATCCACAGCCGGGCGACACCCCCCGCCCCCTCGACCGAAGCCCCCGGCCGACCGGACCCGGCACCGGAACGCTCCTCGGGAGCGGGCCGCCCCTCACCCGAGCCCGCCGCCTCGGTGGAGGGGCGCGGCCGCTCGTCCCCGGGACGGCGCCCGGGGGCGGGCGGCCCCGCCGCCGGGTCGGCTCCCGAGACCGCCGCCTCGGGTGAGGAGCGCGGCCGCTCGTCACGGGGGCGGCGCTCCGGGGCGGGCCGCCTCGCCGCCGAGCCTGCTTCCGAGGCCGCCGCCTCGGGCGAAGCGCCCGGCCGCTCGTCACGGGGGCGGCGCTCCAGGGCAGGACGCCCCGTCCCCGAGGCCGAACCCGAGGGGCCCGCCACCGGACACGGCACCCGGCGGGGGGACGCCTCCCTCGCGAGGACCGATGCCGTGCCCGGGTGCGGCTCCGGCCCGACACCGAGGAGCGTGCCCGCGTGCGACGTCGCCGCGGGGAGCGGCCCGACGCTCGCGTGCGGCCGCGAGCAAGGTTGCGCGTCCGCGCCCGCGCACGGCCTCGCGCCGGAGAGCCGCCTCACGCCCGGGGAGGTGTCCGCACGCGGGACCACCGTCCCGCCGCGCGCCGCCGAGGCCGCGTTCCGGAGCGGGGCTTCGGCGGAAGCCGGGGCTGAGGCCGGGTCCCCGTACCCGGCCGGGTACGGGGCCGGCTCCGCGTACGAAACCGACGCTGCGGTCTGTTCCGTGCACGAGGCTGGGTCCGGGGCCGGTTCCTGGTACGACGCCGGTGCCGGTGCCGGCACCGGCGTCGGTGCCGCGTACGAGGTCGGGTTCGGGGTCGATGCACGGCGCCCGGCTGGGTCCGGGGCTGGTTCCCCATGCGACGCCGGAGCTGTGGCCGGTTCCCCGTGCGAGGCCGGGGCTGGGGCCGGTTCGTCGTACGAGACCGGGGCTGGGGCCGGTTCCCCGTACGAGACTGGGACTGGGGCCGGTGCCGCGTGCGAGAACAGGGTTGGGGCCTGCTCCCCGTACGCGGCTGGGTTCGGGGTCGATTCAGGGTGCGCGGCTGGGTTCGGGGCTGGTTCCCCGTGCGGAGCCGGGCTCGGGGTCGGTTCCCCGTACGAGGCTGGGGCCGGGGCCCGCTCCCCGTACGAGGCCGGGCTCGGGGTCGGTTCCCGGTACGAGGGTCTCTCCGGCGGCGACTCCGGCATCGCCGCCCCCGCCGGGGCGGCGGTGAGGGGGCTCGCCATGGTCACGGCCACCGTCGCCGGTGCCGCCTCGGCGGACGCCGCCACCGTCGTCCCGGGGCTCCCGTCCGACGTCCACGTCCCGCGACCCCGGGGCGCGGGTCCGGACGAGCCCGCGGCTCAGCGGCTGCCCGTGCCCCGGCATCGGATCGGGCCCGTGCTCCAGGCGCTGCTCCGGCTCCATCGGGACGAGGGGCCGGCCGCCCTGGCCCCGCGTCTCGCGGCGCTCGTCGTGTCCCTCGACCGGCTCGCGGACGGGCCGGGGCCGACGGACGCCGATGCCGTCTGGTGGGCCGGACGGCTGCTCCGGGAGGCCGTACGGGAGGTGGGCGATCCACGGCCCTACCTGCCGGTCCTGCGCCTCCTGGCCGACCGGATCGGCGGGCGCAGCCCGCGCCACGGGGTCTTCGCTCCCTTCGGCGCCGAGTTCTGGCGAGCCCTCCCCGTCGGCGAGGACGAACGCATGGACCTCCTGCGCCGACAGGTCCCCGCCGACCCGCCCGCGCCCGGCACACCGAGAGCCCCGGGGAGGGGCTGGACGGCGCCCGTGCCGCCGGGAGAAGCGGGCACGGGCCCGGCGCCGCACGCCGCGCCGGGCGCCCTGGTCCATGAGAACCCGGCGCCGGGCATGACGCCGCACGTGCCGCCTCCCGCGCCGCCGTTTCCGCCCGGGGGAGTGGGTGCGGGCCCGGCGTCGTACGCGGCCTCGGGCGCTCCGGCCCCGGGCGGGACACCGCGTGTGTCGCCGCCGGCGTCGCCGTACCCGCCGGGGGAAGCGGGCACGGGCCCGGCGCCGCACGCCGCGCCGACCCCGGGCCTGGTGCCGCGCCTGTCGCCTCCCGCGTCGTCGTTCCCGTCGGGGGGAGCGGGCACGGGCCCGGTGCCGTACGAGGCGCCGGGTGCTCCAGCCCCGGGCATGGCGCCGTACGCGTCGCCTCCCGCGTCGCCATTCCCGCTGGGGGGAGTGGGCGCTGGCGCGGCGCCGTATGTCGCGCCGGGCGTTCCGGCCCCGGGCGGGACGCCGTACGTGTCGCCTTCGGCGTCGCCGTACCCGCCGGAGGGAGCGGGCGCGGGCCCGGCGTCGTACGCCGCGCCGGGTGCTCCGGCGCCGGGCGTGGCGCCGTACGTGTCGCCTCCCGCGTCGCCGGACCCGCCGGGGGGAGCGGGCGCCGGCCCGGGGCCGTACGCCGACTCGGGCGCTTCGGCCCCGGGCGTGGCGCCGCGCTTGTCGCCGCCGGCGGCGTACGCCGTGTCGGGTGTCCCGGCACAGGGCAGCGGCCCGGCAGCGGATTTCCCGGCCCAGGGGCGGACGTCGCCCGGCGGCCCGGCGGCGGGTGCCGGGCCGGGTGGGGCAGCCACCCCGCCCCCGCCCCGCACCCTCGATCTCGTCGCGCAGCTGCTCGCCGCCGATCCCCGGGGGGTGCAGCCGCTGCTCTGTCGGTGGTTCGGGGACGAGCGGGCCCTGCCGGCCGCTCCGTACGCCACCGTGGCGACCGCCGCCCAGGCGTTGCTGCACACCCACCGGGCGCTCGCCGTCGACGATTTGTGCGAGGCGCTCGTCGCCACCGCGCATCCGCTCGCCGAGGGGCTGCTCGGCGCGCTCGTCGAGGACGAGCCGTCGGCGGTGTGCCGGGCCGTGGACCGGTGGGCGCACGACGACGGGCGGCCCGAGCGCCGGGTGGCGGCCGCCGTGTACGGGGAGCGGGTCGCCGGTCGGGTGGACGAGCCCGGGGACCGTGAGCTGCTCCGGTACGCCGCCCTCGCGCTGCTCGCCCGGCCCGCCGACCGCCGGCTGCACGGGGCGGCCCTCGGGCTCCTCGTCCGCGACCCGGAGAGCCGCGCCCGTCACCTGCCCCGCGCCATCGCCGACCCCCGGGTGCCCGCCGCCGCGCTGGCCGAGGCCCTCGCGACCCACCCGGGGCCGGTCCTCACCGCTTTCCGGTCCCGGCTGCACGGGACCGGCGAGGAGGCGGGCGAGGCGCTGCGCGCGCTCGCCGGGATCGACACGCCCGCCCTGACCCGCCGGATCGCCGCCCTGGTCCGCGACTACGTCGCCCGTCTGCCCGAGGGGGCCGGACACGTCGCCGCGTACGTCGACCGGCGGTTCGAGGACGGGCCGACGGCCAGGGCGGTCCTGTTCCCGCTGGTGGCGGGGCTGATCCGGGGCCGCCCGGCGGTCGTCCGCCGCGCCCTCGCCCCCGTGCTCGCCGCCCCCGGCACCGGCGCCTCACGCCATCTGCGGGCCGAGCTCCTCGACGTACTCCTCGCTCACGAGCGGTACGAGGCGGAGACCGGCGAGTACGGCGTCCTGGACGCCCTGCTGACCGCCGCCGCCGAGGGGGCCGGGGAGCGGAGCGAGCCGCGCACGCGGGAGCTCGTGCGGCGGGTCGGGATGCTGTACGGCCGCAGCCACGAGGGCGGCGGGGCGTTCGACCGGGCCCTCGGCGGTCTGGTGCGAGGGCTTCCGGAGTTCGCCGGGCGTCTGCGCGGATGGGTCCGTGACGAGCCCGGGGAGTGGGCCCCGCTGCTCGGTCCGGAGACGCTCAGGGCCCTGCGGTTCCCCGGCACTTCCATGCCGATGCGTACCGACGGGCGTGGGCATGGCAGTCTTAGACCTGCGTAATCGGCGAGCAGGGCGAACAGGCGGACGAGGAGCGGTCACAGTGCAGCGCTGGCGTGGCTTGGAGGACATCCCCCAGGACTGGGGGCGCAGCGTCGTCACCATCGGCTCCTACGACGGGGTGCACCGCGGGCACCAGTTGATCATCGGCCGCGCCGTGGAGCGCGCCCGTGAGCTCGGGGTCCCCTCCGTCCTGGTCACCTTCGACCCGCACCCCTCCGAGGTCGTGCGCCCCGGCAGCCACCCGCCGCTGCTCGCCCCGCACCACCGCCGCGCCGAACTGATCGCGGAGCTGGGCGTGGACGCGGTCCTCGTCCTGCCGTTCACGGCCGAGTTCTCGAAGCTGTCCCCGGCGGACTTCATCGTGAAGGTCCTCGTCGACAAGCTGCACGCGCGGGCCGTCATCGAGGGCCCCAACTTCCGCTTCGGCCACCGGGCCGCCGGGAACGTGGAGTTCCTCGCCGAGCTCGGCGAGACCTACGACTACGACGTCGAGGTCATCGACCTGTTCGTGAGCGGCGAGGCGGGCGGCGGTCAGCCGTTCTCGTCCACGCTCACCCGCCGCCTCGTCGCCGAGGGCGACATGGCGGGCGCCGCCGAGATCCTCGGCCGCCCGCACCGGGTCGAGGGCATCGTCGTGCGCGGCGCCCAGCGCGGCCGCGAGCTCGGGTTCCCGACGGCCAACGTCGAGACCCTGCCGCACACGGCGATCCCCGCCGACGGCGTCTACGCGGGCTGGCTGACCGCCGCCGGCGAGCGGATGCCGGCCGCCATCTCCGTCGGCACGAACCCGCAGTTCGACGGCACGGAGCGGACCGTCGAGGCGTACGCGATCGACCGCGAGGGCCTCGACCTGTACGGGCTCCACGTCGCCGTGGACTTCCTGGCGTACGTGCGCGGCATGCTGAAGTTCGACACCCTCGACGACCTGCTCGTGGCGATGGCCGACGACGTCGCCCGCTGCCGCGCGCTGACGGAGACGTACGACCGGGAGCACCCGGCCTCCTGACGGACGCCGGTCACCAGGTGACGAGCAGCTCCTTCGGGCCGCGGATCAGCCCCTTCGACTGCCACACCACGTCCTCGGGGCGGCCCGCGAGCCGCAGGTCCGGGTAGCGGCGCAGCAGCGTCGACAGGATCACCTCGGACTCCATCCGGGTGAGCATCGCGCCCATGCAGTGGTGCGGACCGTGCCCGAAGGACACGTGCCCGATGCCCTCCCGGTCGAAGTCGAGCGTGTGCGGGTCGTCGAAGACCTCCGGGTCCCGGTTGGCGGCGAGGTAGGACGCGTACACCGCCTCGCCCGCCCGGATCCGTACGCCGCCGATCTCGACGTCCTCCGTAGCGATCCGCGGCAGACCGACGCCGTTGCGGTGCGGGATCCAGCGCAGCAGCTCGTCCACGGCCTGCGGGAGCAGCTCCGGCTCGGCGCGCAGCCGGGCCATGAGGTCCGGGCGGGTGAGGAGCACGTACACCATGTTGGCGCTGTTGTTCCGTACCGCGTGCGCCCCGCTGATCAGGATCGCCATGGCCAGGGAGACGGCCTCGTCGACGGTGATCCTGCCCTCCGCGAGGGACTCGGCGAGCACGCCCGCGAGGTCCTCTGAGGGCTCCGCGAGCCGCCGGTCGAGGAGCTCGCTGATGTAGCCGTGGATCTGGGCCTTGGCCGCGCGGCTGTTCTCCGGGCCGGGCCCGGAGGAGAGGATGAGGTCGGGCCAGGAGGCCAGCTCCGCGCGGTCCTCGTCGGGGATGCCGAGCAGGTCGCACACCACCTCCATCGGCAGCGGACCGTGCAGGTGCCGCATGAGGTCGGCCGGGCGGCCCGCCTCCTCCATCGCGTCGAGCAGCCGGTCGGTGCTCGCCTGCGCGAGCGGCCGGAGCCGCTTGGTGCTCTGGCCCGTGAACGCCTTCGTCACCGCCTTGCGCAGCTGCGTGTGGTACGGCGGATCGGCGTAGTTCAGGGCCGCCTTCGAGGCCACCATGTGGCCGGTCATCTTGGTCACCTGATGGTCGAGCAGGGCCGTACGGCTGAAGCGGGGGTCGGAGGTGACGGCGCGGACGTCCTCGTACCGCGTCACGAGCCAGGCCTCGTTCTCCGCGATGAACGGGAGCCGGATGCGGGCGACGGGCTCCTTCGCGAGGAGCTCGGTGAGCAGCGGGTCGAAGTCGAGCGCGGGGAGGTCGTCCACGGCCCAGTCGCGGACCGGGGACGGGGCCACGGGCGGGACCGGGGGCGAGGCGGGGGATGTTTCGGGGGTCATGACATACGTGTTCCCGGCGGCCGTCCCCGCCGACCCGACGAGGGTCGACAGCCCCCTGAACGGAGCACGGCCCCTACCCCGTTCCGGTCACCCTGTGTGCGTATCTCGTGACTCTCGCGGTTGCGGCCCGGCGATCACCGGGTGAGTGTGGGCCGCAGTTCACGCGAATGAGACGAAGGAGCGAGTGTCCGTGGTGACCCTGTGCAAGCCCGCTGTGTCCGTGCCCGAGCACGTGATCACGATGGAGGAGACGCTCGACCTCGCCCGTTCGCGCCACGCGGACCATCCCCAACTGGGCCTGGCGCTCCGGCTGATCGGCAACACCGGCGTCACCAGACGCCATCTGGTCCAGCCCATCGAGGAGACGCTGAAGCACCCCGGCCTTGAGGAGCGCAACATCCGGTACGAGGCCGAGGCCAAGGCCCGGGTGCCGGCGGTCGTCCGGGAGGCCCTGGACAACGCGGGCCTGCGCCCCGCCGACATCGACATGATCGTCTACGTGTCGTGCACGGGCTTCATGATGCCCTCGCTCACCGCCTGGATGATCAACACGATGGGCTTCCCCAGCCACACCCGGCAGGTGCCCATCGCCCAGCTCGGCTGCGCGGCCGGAGGCGCGGCGATCAACCGGGCGCACGACTTCTGCACGGCCTACCCCGAGGCCAACGTCCTCATCGTGGCCTGCGAGTTCTGCTCGCTCTGCTACCAGCCGACCGACCTCGGCGTCGGATCGCTGCTCTCCAACGGCCTCTTCGGCGACGCCGTCGCCGCGGCCGTGGTGCGCGGACACGGCGGCACGGGCATCGCCCTGGAGCGGAACAGCTCCCACCTCGTCCCCGACACCGAGGACTGGATCGCCTACAGCGTCCGCGCCACCGGCTTCCACTTCCTCCTCGACAAGCGGGTCCCGGGGACGATGGAGCCGCTGGCCCCGGCCCTGCGCGAGCTCGCCGGAGAACACGGCTGGGACGCCGGGAAGCTCGACTTCTACATCATCCACGCGGGCGGCCCCCGCATCCTCGACGACCTGAGCCACTACCTCGAAGTGCCCCCGGAGGCCTTCCGGTTCAGCCGCGCGACCCTCACGGAGTACGGGAACATCGCCAGCGCCGTCGTCCTCGACGCGGTCCGCAGGCTCTTCGAGGAGGGCGGGCAGCCGGAGGGCGCCCGCGGCATCCTCGCGGGCTTCGGGCCCGGCATCACCGCCGAGATGTGCCTCGGCCGGTGGACGAACGGGGAGCACGCGCCCGCCGAGAAGGCGCTCGGCGCCCGCCGGATCGTCGGCTACTCGCCGCCGCTGCACCCGGCCCGCACCTCGGCCTGACCGTTCGCCGTTCGCCGTCCGCCGTACGTCACCCCCCCCCCACATGCAGCAGAGCAGCAGAGGAGCAGTCGTATGTCCCCCACGCCACCCTCCCGCCCCACGGGCCGGCGCCCGTCCCTGCGCACCACGGCCGCGATGACCGCGCTGCTCGCCGGGGCGGCCGCGGCCTCGCTCGCCGGCGCGCCCGCTCAGGCGTCCGGCCCGCACGCGGGCCGTGTGCCGATGCACCAGTGCTGGGTGAACGGGGTCGCGGCCCCGCCCGGCGACATCGTGAGCGGCACGAGCGGCGACGACAACATCTTCTGCGACAGCGACCTGGAGAACGTCACCGTCTGGGGCGGCGCCGGGAACGACATGATCGAGGTACGCGGTCTGGTCGTCGACTCGGCGATCATGGGCGGCGAGGGCGACGACGTCATCCGCGCCAAGCACCTGGTGCCGCTGAACGCCTCCAGCATGGTCCGGGGCAACGCGGGCAACGACATCATCAAGGTGGCCACCGTCCAGGGCGACGGGGCCGAGCACGGGGCCGTCGTCCATGGCGACAACGGCGACGACAAGATCACCACGGGCTCGGTCACCGGCGCGCCCGGCAAGTTCAACCGGGGCGGCGGCATCGTCACCGGCAACGACGGGGCCGACACCATCAAGGTCGGCACGATCGACTTCTCCGGCCGCGTCCTCGGCGGCAGTGAGGCCGACGTCATCGAGGCGGAGGCCCTCGGGCCGGAGTCCGGCGGGCTCATCCAGTCGGGTCCGGGAGACGACACGATCAGCGGCCCCGCCGGTGCGGTGCTCATCGTCGGCGAGCACTGGGGGACGGTGGACGCGGGCGTCGGCAAGGACACCTGCACGGTGAAGTCCGTCTCCACCCGCACCTCGATCAGTTCGTGCGAGGTGCTCCCGCCGAAGACCCCGACGACGGCGGAGGCCCCGGCGGCGCCTGCCGCCCCTGTCGCACCCGCCGCGCCCGCTGCTCCCGCGAAGCCCTAGCCCCCGCCCCTCCCCGAACTGGGGCTCCGCCCCAGACCCCGCGCCTCAAACGCCGGCGAGGCTGGGGTGTCGGGGCTGCGCCCCAGACCACGT
>NZ_JBHJVF010000003.1:705133-737148 GCF_042264145.1 Streptomyces sp. NPDC056144
CCCCGCCCGGGGTTTGGCGGCGGGGGGGTCCGGGGGCAGCGCCCCCGGTTTCGGGAAGGGGCGGGGTGGGGTGAAGGCCCCGCGCAGCGGCCCCCACCCGCGCCCCCCTCAGCCCCGCCCGTCCTCCACGGCCGCCACCCAGTGGCACGCCACCCCCTGCCCGCCCTCGCCCACGCCCCCGGCGAGGACCGGCAGGGGTTTCGTGCGGCAGCTGTCCGCGACCTCGGCCGCCGTGCCCGAGGCGAGGGTCTGGCAACGAGCGTGGAAGCGGCAGCCGGAGGGGATGCGGGACGGGTCGGGGGGTTCGCCGGTCAGGACGACCGGCGGTTCCGTCGACTCCGGAAGGACGGACAACAGGGCCTGGGTGTACGGGTGCCGGGGCGCCGTGAGGACGGACTCCACCGGTCCCGTCTCCACGATCCGGCCCAGGTACATGACCGCCACCCGGTCCGCGATGTTCCACGCGAGCCCCAGGTCGTGCGTCACCACGAGCGCGGAGAGCCCGAGTTCGTCGCGCAGCCGGAGCAGCAGGGCCAGGATCTCCCCCCGTACCGACGCGTCGAGGGACGCCACCGGCTCGTCCGCGACGATCAGTTCGGGCTCCAGGACGAGCGCGCCCGCGATGACCACGCGCTGCCGCTGGCCGCCGGACAGCTCGTGCGGGTAGCGCAGGAAGAAGCGCTCCGGCGGCCGGAGTCCGGCCCGCGCGAGGGCCTCGGCGACCGCCGCGCGCTCGTCGCCCGCGTACCCGTGGATCCGCAGGCCCTCCGCCACCGCCTCGTACACCGTGTGCCGGGGGTTCAGCGACCCGCTCGGGTCCTGGAGGACCAACTGCGCGCGCTTCCGGTACGACTTGAGGGCGCCGGAGGAGTACGCGAGCGGCTTCCCGTCGAAGGAGACCGTGCCCGACGTCGGCCGCACGAGCCCGAGGAGCGAGCGCGCGAGGGTCGTCTTGCCGCAGCCGGACTCGCCGACGAGCGCCACGATCTCGCCGGGCCCGATGTCGAGGTCGACCCCGTCCACCGCGCGCGCGGGCGGCGCGCCCCGCCGCCCCGGGAAGGTGACGTGCAGCCCCTGGGCGGTCAGAAGGGGCGGTCGGCTCATGACGGGCTCCCCACGTGTACGCAGGCGGCCCGGCGCCCCGCGCCCGCCTCCCGCAGTTCCTGGTCGAGCGTGGCGCACGCCGCCACCGCCACCGGGCAGCGCGGATGGAACGCGCAGCCGTCCGGCAGGTCCGCCGGGTCGGGCGGGTCGCCCGGAAGCCCGCGCGGCGCCCGCCGGGAGGAGAGGTCGCCGATCCGCGGGAACGCCGAGGACAGCGCACGGCCGTACGGGTGCGCCGCCGCCTCGTACACCTCCCGGGCCGGCCCCTCCTCGACGACCCGCCCCGCGTACATCACGGCGAGCCGGTCGCAGGTGTCGGCGAGGACCGCCAGGTCGTGGCTGATCATCAGGAGGCTGATCGACTGCTCGGCGACGAGCCCCTCGATCAGCCGCAGGATCTGCGCCTGGATCATCACGTCCAGCGCGGTCGTCGGCTCGTCCGCGACGATCAGCCGCGGATCGCACGCGAGCGCCATCGCGATCATCACGCGCTGCCGCTGCCCGCCGGACAGCTCGTGCGGATAGGCGGCGGCCCGCGCCGCCGGAAGCCCGACGTGTTCGAGCAGCTCGCCCACCCGCCGCCGGGCCGCCGCCGGGGTGGACCGGCCGTGCACGAGCAGCGGCTCGGCGATCTGGTCGCCGATCCGGTGCACCGCGTTCAGCGAGTGCATCGCGCCCTGGAAGACGATCGACGCGCCCGCCCACCGCACGGCCCGCAGCCGCCCCCACGACATGGCGAGGACGTCCTCGCCGTCGAGCAGGATCTCGCCCTCGACCCGTGCCGAGGCCGGAAGCAGCCGGAGCAGCGCGAGCGCGAGCGTCGACTTCCCGCACCCCGACTCGCCGGCCACGCCCAGCTTGCTGCCCGCCTCCAGGCTGAGGTCGACCCCGCGCACGGCGGGTACGGCCCCGGCGCCGGAGCCGTACGTCACCCTCAGGTCCCGTACCTCCAACAGGCTCTGTGCCGTCATCGACCCACCCCCAGCTTCGGGTTGAGCACGGACTCCACGGCGCGTCCGCACAGGGTGAACGCGAGCGCGACGAGCGCGATGGCGATGCCGGGCGGGGCCAGGTACCACCAGTGGCCCGAGGAGACCGCGCCCGCGTCCCGGGCGTCCTGGAGCATCCCGCCCCAGGAGACGACCGTCGGGTCGCCGAGTCCGAGGAAGGCGAGGGTCGCCTCGGTGAGGATGGCCGTCGAGATGCCGAGCGTGGTCTGCGCGAGCACGAGCGGCATCACGTTCGGCAGGACGTGCCGGGTCATGACGTGCCGGTGCCCGCCGCCGAGCGCGGTCGCCCGCTCGATGTACGGGCGGGACTCGACGGCGATGGTCTGCGCGCGCACGAGCCGCGCGGTCGTCGGCCAGGAGGTCACGCCGATCGCGAGGACCACCGTCCACATCGACCGGGACATGACGGTGGCGAGGACGATCGCGAGGACGAGCGTCGGCATCACCAGGAACCAGTCCGTGATCCGCATGACGACCGTCGAGAACCAGCCGCCGTAGTGCCCGGCGATGATCCCGACCAGCGTCCCGATGGCCACGGAGAGGGTGGCCGCGAGCAGCCCGACGAGCAGCGAGATCCGCGCGCCCCAGATCAGCAGGCCGAGCAGTGAGCGCCCGAACTGGTCGGTTCCGAGCGGGAATTCGGCACTCGGCGGCTCCAGGGCCGTACCCGGCGCCTCGGTCACCGACTGCACGTCCGCGCCGACGGTGAGCGGGGCCGTCAGCGCGAGCAGGGCGATCACGGCGAGCCCGATGAGCCCGTAGAGGCCGGCGCGACGGCTCCGGTACGCGGTCCAGAAGCGCCCCGCTGTCCTGCGGCGGCGCTCCCACACGAGGGAAGTGGTCATCGTCCCACCCGGGGATCGAGCAGCGGATAGAGCAGGTCGGCGATCAGGTTCATCAGGATCATCGCGCCCGCGAAGACCACGAACAGGCCCTGGACCAGCGGCAGATCGGGCACGCTGAGCGCCTGGTAGAAGAGCCCGCCGAGCCCCGGCCAGGAGAAGACGGTCTCCACCAGGATCGAACCGGCCGCCACGTGCCCCAGGTTGATGAAGATCATGGTGACGGTCGGCAGCAGCGCGTTCGGCACGGCGTGCCGGCGCCGCACGACGTCGTCCCGCAGCCCCTTCGCCCGCGCGGTGGTCAGGTAGTCGCCGCCCATCTCGTCGAGCAGCGAGGAGCGCATCACGAGCAGCGTCTGCGCGTACCCGACGGCGACGAGGGTCACCACGGGCAGCACCAGGTGGTGGGCGACGTCGAGGGCGTACGCGAAGCCGGTCTCGCCCGTCCCCGACTCCATGCCGCCGGTCGGGAAGAGCCCGGGGACCGGCCCCATGCCGACCGAGAACACGATGATGAGCAGCAGCCCGAGCCAGAACGAGGGCACCGACCACAGTGTGAGCGCGATCCCCGTGTTCAGCCTGTCCCCGAGCCCGCCGTGCCGCCAGGCCGAGCGGGTGCCGAGCCACAGCCCGAGCGCCGAGTAGATCACCACGGCGACCCCCGTCAGGAGCAGGGTCGCGGGCAGCTTCTCCGCGATCAGGTCCCCGACGGGTGCCCGGAACTGGAACGAGGTGCCGAGGTCGCCGCTCAGGGCCTTCGCGCAGTAGTCGGTGAACTGCTGCCA
This sequence comes from Streptomyces sp. NPDC056144, assembly GCF_042264145.1. Classification (NCBI taxonomy): domain Bacteria; kingdom Bacillati; phylum Actinomycetota; class Actinomycetes; order Kitasatosporales; family Streptomycetaceae; genus Streptomyces; species Streptomyces sp. NPDC056144. Next base: position 708,875 of record NZ_JBHJVF010000003.1, read on the forward strand.
CATCGGCAGGTCGAGCCCGAACTGGCGGCGCAGTGTGGCCAGTTGCTCGGCCGAGGTCGGGATTCCGTGTGTCATGGCCTTCACCGGGTCACCGGGGATGATCCGGAACAGGAAGAAGCTCGTGACGAGCACGGCGAGGAGCGAGACGAGCGCGCCGCCCAGCTTCCCCGCCGCGTGACGGAGATAGCCGAGGGAGGAACCGGTGCGGGACGCGCCGTCCGTGGCGCGGGCCTCTTCGGCCCGCGCCACGTCGGCGGGGGTGCTTGCCGTCGCCACCGGCTACTCGCGGTCGTCGGCGGTGGCGCGGCGGCGCATGCGGAGCAGGACGAGGGCACCGGCCACGACCACCACGGCCACACCGATTCCCACGATCAGCCCGGTGGACGAGCTCTCGTCGGTGGTGTCGTCCGCGGCCGCGACGGGCACGGCCGACCACCAGCTCCAGTAGCCGTCCTGTCCCCACAGGTTTCCGGCGGCCGACGGCATGGTGGTGATGGACGCGATCTGGTCCGTGCGGTACGCCTCCAGGGCGTTCGGGTAGGCCATGACGTTCATGTACCCCGTGTCGTACAGCCGGGACTGCATCCGCTTGACCAGATCCGCCCGCTTGGCGGCGTCGTACTCCACCGCCTGCTGCGCGTACAGCCCGTCGAACTCCTTGTCGCAGATGAAGTTGTCCGTCGCCCCGCTGTCCTTCGGCGTCGCCGGGAGCGCGCCGCAGGTGTGGATCGACAGCACGTAGTCCGGGTCGGGGTTCACCGACCAGCCGTCGAAGGCCAGGTCGTAGTCGCCCTTGACCCACGGGTCCGAGACGCTGTCCAGGCACTCCACCTTCAGCCCGATGCCGAGCTTCCCCCACCACTCCTGGAGGTACTTCCCGATCGCCTTGTCGTTCGGGTCGGTGGCGTGACAGAGGATCCGGAAGGACAGCGGCTTGCCGTCCTTGCCGAGCCGCTTCCCGTCGCCGTCGGTCCGGTACCCGGCCGCGTCGAGGACCTGCGCCGCCTTCGCGGGGTCGTACGCCCGCTTCTGCGCGCCCTCCGGCTTCCAGAAGTACGAGCCGAAGCGCGGCGGGATGTACCCCTCGCCCTCGACGGCGTGCCCCTGGAAGACCTTGCCGACGACGGTCGTCCGGTCGACGGCGAGGAAGAGCGCCTTGCGCACCTCCGGGTCGAGCAGTGCCTTGTGCCCGTTGCCGAAGGTCTTCCCGTTCTGCGCCTTGGCGCCCGGGTTGGTGGCGATGGCGTAGAAGCGGCGGCCGGGGGCGTCGTTGACCTTGATGTTCTTCTGCGACTTCAGCGCGTCCGCCTGGGCCGGCGTCAGGTTCGGTACGAAGGACACCTCGCCCTTCTGGAGCGCGGCGACGGCGGCGTCACCGTCCTTGTAGTACTTGAACACCAGCTCGTCGAACTTGGGCGCGCCCCGCCAGAAGGACTTGTTCGGCTTGAGCTTGATGTACTGGTCGACCTTGAAGTCCGTGATGACGAACGGGCCGTTCCCGACGATCGGGAACTGCTTGTCGTTGTTGAACTTCGAGAAGTCGTCGACCTTCTCCCAGACGTGCTTCGGCACGATCGGCACGTCGAGCGCCGTCATCGTCGCCTGCGGCTTCTTCAGCTCGATGACGAGCGTGCGCGGGTCGGGGGCGGTGACCTTCCTGAAGTTGGCGGTGAAGCTGCCGTTCGCGGTGGCGGCGTTCGGGTCCGTCATCATCTTGGTGAGGGTCCAGGCCGCGTCCTCGGCGGTGGCCGGCTTCCCGTCGGACCACGTCGAGTTCTCGCGGATCGTGTACGTCCACGTCAGCTTGTCCGGCGAGGAGGTCCACGCGGTCGCCAGGCCCGGGATCGTCCGGGCGTCCTTGGCGTCGTAGTTGGTGAGGTACTCGTAGGCCAGCCGGTGGATGCTGGTCGAGGTGAGCTTCTGGGCGAGGAACGGGCTCAGCGAGTCGATGCTCTGCGAGACGGCGACGGTGAGGGTGGCGGGACCGCTCTTCGGGTCGGCCGTCGCCTGCGCCTGCGCCGTGTGGGGGACGGCGGCGAGAGCGGTGGCGGCGAGTGCGGTGGCGAGCAGGAGTGGGACCTTCGTGACCATGACCATAGGACGTGACCTCGTGTCGTGGATCTTGGGGGCGCCAACTGGTGAAGCGAAGGTCTATCAGCGGCGCCGTACCGCGTCAACGATGTGTCATACCCCTTGTGGGCTGCGGGAATGCGGCGAGGCCCCGTATCGGATCACCGATACGGGGCCTCATTGGTCTACGCCTGTGACGCCCTACTGCTGAGGGGCTGGCGGTGCCTGCGGCGGTGCCTGCGGCGGCCCCTGCGGGTCGGCCTGCGGGGGAAGCGGCTGCCCCGGCTGTCCCGGCTGTCCCGGCTGTCCCGTCTGCTGCGGACCGGGCGGGGGAGTGCCCGGCGCGGGGTACGGCTGCCCGGGGGCGGGCTGACCCGGGGTGTACGGGGCCGAGCCGTACGGGGCCGAGCCGTACGGGGCCGAGCCGTACGGACTCGGCGGGTACGGCTCCGATCCGTGAGGCTCCGGCATCGGGGCCTGGCCGGGCATCGGGGCCTGGCCCGGGAAGGGCTGGGCGCCGGGAGCGGGGGCGTACCCCTGCGGCGGGTACGCCTGCGCGGGCAGTGGCTGCTGCTGCCCCGGCTGAGGCTGTCCGGGCTGCGACGGCCCGCCGTACGGCTGCCCGGGCTGCGGAGCCTGGGGCGCGTACGGCTGTCCGGGCGCGGGCTGTCCGGGCGCCGGCTGACCGGGGACGTACTGCCCGGGCGGGAACTGGCCGGGGAGGGGCTGCCCCGCCACCGGCGCTCCCGGCGGGAACTGACCCGGCGGGAACTGGCCCGGCAGGGGCTGTCCCTGACCCGGCGCGGTCTGCCCCGGCATCGACTGTCCCGGCATCGGCTGTCCGGGGGCGTACTGCCCCGGCGCGGGCTGCCCGGGCGGGAACTGCCCCGGTGCGGGCTGACCGGGGGCGTACTGCCCCGGCATCGGCGGCGCCATGTGCGGCGGCACCCCGCCCTGCCCGTCGCCGGTCCACAGCCCCTGCGCCTGCTGCGCGCGCACGAAGTCCTCGGCCACCATCGCCGAGAGGTGGAAGTACGCCTCGCGGGTCTTCGGCCGCATCATGTCGAGGTCCACCTCGGCGCCGGCCGACAGGTGCTCGTCGAAGGGCACGACCACGACACCGCGGCAGCGGGTCTGGAAGTGCTGGACGATGTCCTCGACCTTGATCATCTTGCCGGTCTCGCGCACGCCGGAGATGACGGTGATGGAGCGCTGCACCAGGTCGGCGTACCCGTGCGCGGAGAGCCAGTCGAGCGTCGTCGACGCGCTGGAGGCGCCGTCCACGGAGGGCGTCGAGATGATGATCAGCTGATCGGCCAGGTCGAGCACTCCGCGCATGGCGCTGTAGAGCAGGCCCGTGCCGGAGTCCGTGAGGATGATCGGGTACTGCTTGCCCAGCACGTCGATCGCGCGCCGGTAGTCCTCGTCGTTGAACGTCGTCGAGACGGCCGGGTCCACGTCGTTGGCGAGGATCTCCAGACCGGAGGGCGCCTGCGAGGTGAACCGGCGGATGTCCATGTACGAGTTGAGGTACGGGATCGCCTGCACGAGGTCGCGGATGGTCGCCCCGGTCTCGCGCCGCACGCGGCGGCCGAGCGTGCCGGCGTCCGGATTGGCGTCGATCGCGAGGATCTTGTCCTGCCGCTCGGTCGCCAGGGTCGCGCCCAGCGCGGTGGTCGTCGTGGTCTTGCCGACACCGCCCTTGAGCGAGATGACGGCGATCCGGTAGCAGGACAGGACGGGCGTGCGGATCAGCTCCAGCTTCCGCTGCCGCTCCGCCTCCTCCTTCTTGCCGCCGAGCTTGAACCGGGCGGCCCCGCCGGGGTTACGGCTCGACTTGGGCTTCTGCTTGTTGTTGCGGAGCAGCCGGTCCGAGGAGAGCTCGACGGCCGCGTTGTACCCGAGCGGGGCGCCCGGCACGGACCGCTCCCGCTGGTCGTGCGTCACGGGCGAGGGCCAGGACGCCCCCGTCCGGGGGTCGACCGGCGGCTGGGCGCCGTACGCCTGGGGCTGGTACGGCTGCGGCGGTACGGCTCCGGGCTGCGGGTACCCGTACCCGCCCTGCGGCGGCTGGGGCTGAGGCTGCGGCTGGGGCTGCGGGGGAGTGCCGGGGTGCGGGAACCCGTACCCGCCCTGAGGCTGCGGGGGCGTACCGGGCTGCGGGAACCCGTAGCCGCCCTGCGGAGGCTGCGGAGACTGCGGAGGGGGTACGGCTCCGGGCTGCGGGTATCCGTACGCGCCCGGCGCCTGCGGCGGTACGGGCGCGGGCTGCCCGGGCCAGGCGGCGGCGGGCGGCAGGGGCGCGGCCGGCTGGAACGCCGGGGGAAGCGGGGGGAGCGGTGCGGTGAGGGCGGCGTCGGCCTCGGGGGCGACGACCTCCTCCGTACCGCCGACGGCTTCGACGGGGGCTTCGACGGGGGCTTCGACCGGGGCGTCGACCGGGGCGTCCGCCGGGGCCTCGGCTTCGGGCGCCTCGACCTCGTCGTCGCCCGCGTCCTGGCTCTCGCCCGCGGTCTCCTCGGCGGCCTCGGCCGCAGGCTGCTCGTCGGCCACGGCCTCGGCCTCGGCCACGACATCCGTGTCGGCGTCGGCTTCGGCCTCGGTCTCGACTCCGCCCTCCGCCTCCGCCTCCACCTCCGCCTCGGCCTCGGCGGTCACGTCGGCAGCCGGGGCGTCCCCGGAGTTCTCGGCCGCCGCCCGCTCCTCGATCTCCTGCTGGAGCATGGCGGGCGAGAAGCGCATGGTCGCGGGCTCCTCGACGACCTCGGACACCACAGGCGCCACGGGAGGTATCGGCGCGACGGGCGGAACAGGGGCAACCGGCGCGACCGGCGCGACCGGCGCGACCGGAGCCGGCGGCATCGGCACAGGCGCAGGCATCGGCGTCGGCGGGACCGGCGGCTGTACCGCCCAGCCCGGCTCGAACCCGCTGCCCGCCGGGAGCCCCGGCACCGCGACGGGCACACCGCTCGGCGGCGGGGGAGTGGCGCCACCGCCCGCCGCACCGCCCGACGCGTTCTGCGTGTACCAGGCGGGCGGGGTGTAGTCGATGGTGAACTCACCCGTCATCTCAGCGGGATCCGCGTCGGACTGATCGTCGGCGGGCGGATTCCAACCCGCGTGGATCTCGTCGCGATCGCCGTTCACTTTGCCTCCTGGTGTGGTCGAGCACCCTTGTGCCGTCGAGGGCGGGGCCCGTCCAGCCTAATCGGCGGGGCATCCCGGAGGGCAGGCCCCATGGGCCACGGGCCGTCAGTCCATCCGGCGTGCGCCGCCGAGCAGCCCGGTCTCCGCGTCCGTGGCCTGCGTCATGACGAACTGCCGGTCGTTCGGGGTGCACCACAGGGTCACCCCGTCCGCGAGCGTGGACAGCGCCTCGTACTCGTGACGCGGGAGGCCCATGATGCGGCCGATCTGCGCCGCCTCGTCGGGGGAGACCCGCTGGACGCCGACGAGCGAGGACTTCTCCAGGAGGCGGGGCGCGACCGGGCTCAGATACGGGAGCAGGGTCACGACCGACTGCCAGGGTGCCGACACGACCCGGCCGCGCGGCGGCCGCATGCCGCAGTCGCGCACGACGACCACGGGGCTGCCGGCCGAGGCGCCCTGCGGAGGCACCCGGCCGACGTCGTGCAGCGAGATGCACGGCTGTCCGCCGCCGGCGGCCTGCGCGAGCCCCGTCCACGCCTGCGCGCGGCCGGTCTCGACGACCACCCGCGCGCCGGTGGCGGCGGCGCGCAGGGCGAGGACCTGCGCGGTCCACAGGCCGCCGATGAGCGTGACGTCGTAGGGGACGGGCCGGTTGATGCCGAGAACGGCCGCCCGGCTCTCGGCGTCGACGCCGATCACCACCCCGTCGTCGCCGACGGGCAGGGCCAGCGCGTCGAGCTGGTCGACGGGTACGGAGTGCCGGTCGCGGCGCGGCCCGACGAGCCCGAAGCCGAACCGGGGGCGCGCCTCCCGCCCCGTACGCCCGGACGTGCGGGGGGACCGGGAGGCCCGGGGCGACCGGCCGACCCCGGAGGCGGCGGGCGTCCCGGAGGGGCCGGGAGTTCCGGAGGGGCCGGGGGTCCCGAAAGCGGAGGAGGACATCAGCGCGCACCTCCCAGCGGCAGCGTCGCCAGCATGCCCGGCGCCTGCTCGCGGTCGAGCCGGACGAGACCCGTCCGCACCCCGCGGGCCGCGCGCTCCAGTTCGTGCCGCGCGGCGACCAGCTCCTCGTCGCTGCGCCCGGTGATCCGTACGTGTCCGGTCACCGTCACCTCCTGCCGGTCACCGCCGCTCAGCGTCAGGCTGAACGTCGTCGCGAGCGCGGGCAGCGAGGTCAGCAGGGCCACGAGCTGCGGCATCGACGCGCCCGCGCCGCCCCCGGCACCGCCCAACTGGGGCCAGCGGCCCACCCAGTACGTCGTGTGGCGGCGGTCGTCGACCCGCCAGGTCCGCGCGGTCTCCTGCGTCCGCCGCGGCTGCGCCTGCCCGCGGCCGGCCTGGGTGATCGCCATCGGGCTCGCGCAGGACGAGGTGGCGAGCGCCGACACGAGCTCCTGCTCGGTCAGCACGCTCGCCCGGAACCCGGCGCCCGCGAGCCTGCTCGCCAGCTGGTCCGCCGTCCGCACCACGCACTTCTGCGCGCCCGTCATGCCGCCGCCGCGCGCGGCGACCGCCTCCGGGCACAGTTCGGGATCGAGCTTCAGCGCGATCCAGGTGATCCGCACGGCGGGCGCGCCCGACTGCGCCTGGAGCGGCCCGTAGTTGCGCGCGGCCACCGACTGCGCGGGCAGGTGCGGAGCGGGCGCGGGCTGCGTGTGCTGCACGATCTGCGCGGACTCCAGACGGATGCCGTCCACGCTCAGGACGTCCCGGACCAGGCCGACCGGCAGCGGCTTCGCCGCGCGGTCGGGCCGCAGCGCGGTGCCGTCCGACTCGACCCGTACGACCGCCGTCAGAAACGTTCCGTCACCGATCATCCCGACCGGCCGCCGGTCGCGGTCGCTGTACGCGTACGTGCGCAGCGCCGGATCGCACTCGACCACCGGGGCGAGCCCCGGCTCGGTCCCCTCGGGCACGGTGAAGGAGGCCGCCCGGCGGGTCCGCGCGCGCAGCGCGAAGAAGGTGCCGAGCCACTCGGGCAGCGAGCGCCGGTGCCTGCGGACGACCGCGAGCAGGACGAGGACGAGGGCGACCGCGCCCGCCGGGACGAGCAACAGCCGGTCGACGACCCAGGCGACGACGAGCAGGGCCGCCGCCACCTCGATCAGTACGAGCTGTTGCAATCGGAACGAACCGAAGTGTCCCGGGCGCGCCTGGAGCCTGGGGGAGACCGAGGCCGCGGCCGGCGAACCGGCCTGCGCGCCGGGGCCCGTGGGCGGGGGCGCGGAGGCGCCGGCCGCGGCGGGCCGTGTCCGCGTCGCGGAAGCCATGATGGAGAATCCCCCTCAATTCGTCCCGATGTGCGTCCCGATGGCCCTGGCCTGCCGGGGCTTTGGGGGCCGGATCACCCTACCCGCCCCACGGGCGGCCAGGGACAGCAGGCATAGTAGGGGGCCGGTCCGGAAGGCGGGGCCCGGGCGGCGGTTCCGGTGTACCGCGCGCGAGGCGGCGCGCGGACCGCGAAGACCGCGCCCGACGAGAAGGGGGACTCATGGCATCGCGCCGGGACGAGCTCAACGCGTACACCTTTGCGAAGAAGCGCACGGTGGCGGCATTCCTCCAGCCGTCGCCCTCCGGCACGGAGGAAGGCGCGCCCAAGCCGCTGCGCGCGATCGTCCCCGGACTCGTCGTCGGCGCCCTGGTCATGGCCGGCTTCGGCGCCTGGGGCATGTTCAGCCCGCAGGCCCCCAAGGGCTGGGACATCCCCGGCACCCGGGTCATCGTCGGCAAGCAGTCCACGACCCGGTACGTCGTCCTGGAGACCGGCAAGGGTGAGGACAAGAAGACGCTCCTGCACCCGGTCCTCAACCTGGCCTCCGCGCGTCTGCTGCTCAATCCCGACCAGTTCCAGGTCGTCCAGGTCGACGACAAGAAGCTCGACGAGGGCAAGCAGCGCGGCCCGATCCTCGGCATCCCGTACGCCCCCGACCGCCTCCCCTCCGCCGAGGACGCCGGAAAGAAGAAGCGCTGGGCCGTCTGCGAACAGCCCGGCGGCGGCAAGGGCGCCAGCGTCCAGAAGGCCACCTTTCTCTTCGCGGAGCGCGACCTCGCCCGCACCGGGGGCGCGAACAAGCTCAAGGACGGGGAGGTCCTGTACGTCAAGGGCCAGAAGGACAGCGCCCAGTTCCTCGTGGACCACACGGGCACCAAGTACCCGCTGAAGAACGACTCCCCCGTGCTGCTCACCACCCTCGTCGGCCCCGGGAAGCAACCGCAGCCCGTCACCGACGACTGGCTCGCCACCCTCAAGACCGGCGACCCCGTGGACTTCCCGCGCATCGACGGCGAGATAGGCGCGCCCGCCGACATCCCCGGGAACACCCTCAGCGGCACCGAGAACCGCGTCGGCATGGTCCTCAACACCAAGACGGGCGCCGGCCCCCAGGACTACCTGGTCCTCAAGGGCAAGGTGCAGCCCGTCTCGCCGTTCACCGCCTGGCTGCTCATCAACTCCCCGCAGACCGAGCGCCTCGACATGAACGGCGACCGCACGGCCGTGGACGCCGCCTCCTTCCAGCCCGACCAGGCGGAGTTCAACGCCGGTGCCGACTGGCCGCGGAAGCAGTCCAGGACGGTCAACGCCTTCACCGGCGCGGGCGCCCGCGACACCGTCTGCAGCGTCCTCCTCGACGTCGACGAGAAGGGCGGCACGACGCTCGCGACCTGGGCGGGCACCGAGTACCCCGCCGAGATCACCGCCGGCGGCACCAGCACGTACGTCACCCCCGGCAGCGGCCTCCTCTACACCCAGGTGCAGGGCAACCAGAAGACCGACGAGGGCGGTTCCCTCTTCCTCGTCACCGACACCGGACTGCGGTACGCCGTCCAGGCCAACGGCGACAGCTCCTCCGCCCGCTCCGAGATCGGCGCGGGGGAGCAGGAGCAGCAGGCCGACGGACGCCCGGAACCGGCCGACGCGCAGAAGCGTCTCGGCTACGCGAAGGTCGTGCCGGCGGTCGTCCCCATCGAATGGTCCGAGTTCCTGTCGAAGGGTCCCCGGCTCGACACCAACAGCGCTCGCCAGCCGCAGGGTTCCTAGGAGGTGACACGGGTGACGACGACGTACCGCGCGGCGGCCCTGCTCACCGCCGCCGCCCTCACCGCCCTGACCGGTCTGACCGGCCTCCTCGCGAGCCCCGCCGCCGCGGCCCCGGCCGCCGACGCCCCGGCCCCGGAATCCGCTCACGGCTGGGCGCTCGACGGCGGCGGCGAGTGCACCTTCCCCATGAAGAAGCAGATCGAGGGCACCCCCTGGCCGCTCCAGCGGGTCCTGCTCGACGAGCTCTGGCAGGACACCAAGGGCGAGGGCGTCCGCGTCGCCGTCATCGACACCGGCGTGGACGACGTCAACGCGCAGCTGAAGGACGCCGTCGACGCCAAGGCGGGCAAGGACTTCCTCAAGCCCGACAAGAAGAACCCCGGCTTCGGCGACGAGAAGCGCGGCAAGACCGACGGCACCGTCGACGAGGTCGGCCACGGCACCAAGGTCGCCGGCATCATCGCGGCCCGCCCGCGGCCGGGCACCGGCTTCGTCGGGCTCGCCCCCGACGCGAAGATCATCCCGATCCGGCAGAACGACGAGAAGAACAGCGGCAAGTCCGACACCATGGCGCAGGCGATCGACCACGCAGTCGCCAAGGGCGCCCACGTCATCAACATCTCGCAGGACACCACCGAGCCCCTGGCGCCCGACTCGCCCATGGGCAAGGCGGTGGCCCGCGCGCTCGACAAGCAGATCGTCGTCGTCGCCTCGGCGGGCAACGACGGCATGAACGGCCGGCTGAAGACGACCTACCCGGCCGGCTTCCCCGGCGTCCTCGCCGTCGCCTCCTCCGACCGGAACAACGAGCGCGCCGCCTTCTCCCAGTCCGGCACCTTCGTGGGCGTCGCCGCCCCCGGCGTCGACATCGTCTCCACCGTCCCCGGCGGCGGCCAGTGTGTCGACAACGGGACGAGCTTCTCCGCGCCGTACGTCGCCGGTGTCGCCGCCCTGCTCCGCGCCAAGTACCCCCGGTGGACGGCCGCGCAGATCGTCACCCGGATCGAGCAGACCGCGGTCCGCTCGATCAACGGCCGGGACGACTACGTGGGTTGGGGAGTCGTCGACCCGGTGCGGGCGCTCGCCGACGCCCCCGGGACGCCGCCCTCCTCGCCCGTGCCCGACCCGGACCCGCCGAAGCCGCCGACGCCCGAGGTCGCGGCCCTGGCGCTGTCGGAGACGCCCCAGGAGCGCTCCGAACGGCTCGCCACCTACGCGTTGGGGATCGGGGGCGTACTGGTGGCCGTGGTCGCCGGAACCGCCACCGTGATCCGCGACAACCGCCGCAGGAGAGGGGCTCACTGAGGGATGCGTGGTGGACCCACCGGGCGTATTTCCGGTGTCTCCTTTGCAGTTGGAACCGCCGCCGCCCATGGCTAAAGTGGTCGCGGGCCGCACGACAGTGCGAACCCCGCACGGGGGCGGCATCAGAAGATTCCCGTCCGCATCACGACCGGATGGCACGACGGCCCGGCCGTCGACGCCACCGAAGGAAGAAGGGGCAAGATGTCGAAAGACCTGAACGTCACCAGTGCCGAACAGATGCGGCTGGCCGGCCGCATCCAGGACTTCTCCGACGAGCTCCAGGCCCGCATCACCTCGCTCAACAGCGTCGTGGACCGCGTGCAGGCGGGCTGGCAGGGCGCCGCCAGCAAGGAGTACGACCGGGTCCAGAACGACCTGAACATGCGCCTGCGCAGCATGCGGAACGAGCTGGCGAAGCTCGAGGAGATCATGCGCATGAGCGCCGACGGCTTCTCGCGCGAGGAGGAGGACCGTCTGCGCTCCTTCCGCACGATGGACGCCAGCGGCGGCGCCGGTTCCGGCGGCGGCAACCAGAGCGCCATCCTCGGTATCTGAGCGACCCCAGGTATCCGAGCCCACGGGCTCGACCAGTCCTCCGCGCCACTCTCACTCCAGGAGTCAACACCATGACCACTGCGGTCAATTACGACACCGTGACGCAGGCGGCGGCCGACACCCGCCTGACCTCCTCCACCCTCACCCAGAAGCTCGAAGACCTCATGACCGAGGTCAACCGGGTCGCCGGCAACTGGGAGGGCGAGGCGAAGATCGCCTACCGCGAGACCCAGGACCGCATCACCCGCGACCAGGCCGGCATGAACCAGGACCTGGCGCGCATCGCCCAGCTCCTCGACGAGTCGGTCGTCGGCTACCAGGACACCGACCGCGGCAACGCCGCCCGGTTCCGCATGTGACCCACGGCGAACATGCCTGAGGGGGTGGCCCGTTGACGAAACGGGCCACCCCCTCACGCGTACGCGCGTACCGCCTACTTGAGGTCGAACTCGCCGTCCCGCGCCCCGAGGACGAACGCGTCCCACTCGGCCTTCGTGTACCGCAGCACCGTCTCCTTGTCGAGCGAGGACCGCATCGCCACCCCGCCCTCGGGCAGGTAGGCGATCTCCACGCGCTCCTCGTCGGGGCTGGTGCCCGGGGCGCCCTGCCACTCGACGCCGGAGATGTCGAGGGCGTACAACTCGTCCTTCTGACGCTGCTTCTCGGCGGCGCGCGCGGCCTCGTCGAGCTCGGCGGTGGTCTCGTGGGCGTCGGACATCGGCGCATTCCCTTCGGCGGTAGCGGTCCCTCCCACAGTAGTGGGAGGGACCCCTCCGCTCAGTGCTGTTCGGGAAGCCAGCCCAGCTGCACCAGCGGCGTCCCCCGCTTGCGCGAGACGAACGTCGCCCGCCCCGGAGGCATCGGCCGCGCCCGTACGCCTCCGACGATGTCGCCCTCCTGCGGATCGCCGGAGAGGATCAGCGCCTGCGCGCCCAGCTCCCGCACGCGCTGCATGAACGGCTCGTACATCGCCCGCGAGGAACCGGCCTGGTTGCGTGCCACGACGAACCGGATGCCGACGTCCCGCGCGAACGGCAGGTTCTCCACGAGGACCGACAGCGGATTCCCCGAGTTGGTCGCGACCAGCTCGAAGTCGTCGACCAGCACGAAGAGTTGCGGACCCGACCACCAGGAACGGTCCCGCAGCTCCTGCGGGGTGATGTCCGGCTTCGGCGCCCGCCGCGTCATCACCGTGTTGATGGCGTCCATGTGCATCTGCATGGCCGAGGCCATCGGCGCGTACTCCAGGAGGTGCGAGGGCGCCACCGCCTCCAGCATCGTCCGCCGGTAGTCGCCGACCACGATCCGCGCCTGCTCCGGCGTGTACCGCTCGCACAGCTGCTTGGCGATCAGGCGCAGCAGCGCCGTCTTGCCGGACTCGCTCTCGCCGAAGACGAGCAGGAACGGATCCGACTCGAAGTCGACGAAGACCGGCTCCAGATTCGTCTCGTCGATGCCGACCGCGATGCCGTGCTGCGGGTACTCGAAGCCCTTCGGCAGCTGCTCCGCCGGCAGCCTGCGCGGCAGGAGCCGCACCGCGGGGGCGGGCGCCCCGGTCCAGCTCGTCTTCACGGCCCGCACGAAGGCGGCCGTGCCGTCCGCGAGGTCCGCCGCCGAACTCGACCCGTCGACGCGCGGCAGCGCGCCCATGAAGTGCAGCTTCTCCGGCACCTGGCCGCGCCCCGGCACCCCGGGCGGCACGTTCGCCGCGACCTTCCGGTCGAACTCGGAGTCCATGACGTCGCCGAGCCGCAGCTCCAGGCGGCCCAGCATCTGGTCCTTGAGCGCCGCCCGCACCTCCATGTACCGGGCGGCGGTGATCACCACGTGGATGCCGTAGCCCAGACCGCGCGCCGCGATGTCCGCGACGATCGGCTCCAGCGTGTCGTAGTCGTTGCGGAAGCTCCCCCAGCCGTCCACGACCAGGAAGACGTCGCCCCAGGCCTCGCCCGGCAGCTCGCCCGCCGCGCGCCTGCGCCGGTACGTCGTCATCGAGTCGACGGCGTGCGAGCGGAAGAACTCCTCCCGCCGGTTCAGGACGCCGAGGACCTCGGCGACCGTGCGCCGCACCCGCTCCGGGTCGAGCCGCGAGGCGACGCCGCCGACGTGCGGCAGGTCGGCGAGCGCCACCATGCCGCCACCGCCGAAGTCCAGGCAGTAGAACTGCACCTCGGCCGGGGTGTGGGTGAGCGCGAACGACGAGATCAGCGACCGCATCAGCGTCGACTTCCCGGACTGCGGACCGCCCACCACCATCATGTGACCGGCCGCGCCCGAGAAGTCCCGGTACAGCACCTCGCGCCGCTGCTCGAACGGCTTGTCGATGAGCCCGAGCGGCACGGTGAGCGCCCCCTGCCGGGTGTACTCCGCCGCCGTGAGCCCCCGGTCCGCCGTCTGCGTGAGCCCGGGAAGCAGCTGGTCGAGCGAGGGCGCCTGGTCGAGCGGCGGCAGCCACACCTGGTGCGCCGGCACGCCCTGCCCCTCCAGGCGGCGCACGATCACGTCGAGGACCGTGTCCGCGAGCGCGTCGTCCTCCTCCTTGCGCCGCGCCGTCAGGTACGCCGGGTCCGGCGCCGCGTAGACCACCGGCACCGGAGCCGCCGTGAACAGCGCGGGCCGCCGCTCCACCGGCATCTGCCCGATCTCCAGACGCGGCCCGCCCGGACGGTGCGTCCCGGAGACGTACGCGGCCTTGAACCGCGTCATCTCGTCCGTACCGAACTTCAGGTAGCCGGAACCGGGCACCGACGGCAGGTGGTACGCGTCCGGGACGCCGATCGCCGTCCGCGACTCCGCCGCGGAGAAGGTCCGCAGACCGATCCGGTACGAGAGGTACGTGTCCAGGCCGCGCAGCTTGCCCTCCTCCAGGCGCTGCGAGGCGAGCAGCAGATGCACGCCCAGGGAGCGGCCGATGCGGCCGATCTGGATGAACATGTCGATGAAGTCGGGCTTGGCCGTGAGGAGTTCGGAGAACTCGTCGATCACGAGGACGAGCGAGGCCAGCGGCTCCAGAGGAGCACCCGCTGCCCGCGCCTTCTCGTAGTCGTGGATGTTGGCGTAGTTGCCGGCCGAGCGCAGCAGCTCCTGGCGCCGCTGGAGCTCGCCGCGGATCGCGTCGCCCATGCGGTCGACGAGCGTGAGGTCGTCCGACAGGTTGGTGATGACCGCCGCCACGTGCGGCATCTGCGACATGCCCGCGAAGGTCGCGCCGCCCTTGAAGTCCGCGAGGACGAAGTTCAGCGTCTCCGAGGAGTGCGTCACCGCGAGACCCAGGACCAGCGTCCTCAGCAGCTCCGACTTGCCGGAACCCGTCGCGCCCACGCACAGGCCGTGCGGGCCCATGCCCTCCTGCGCCGCCTCCTTGAGGTCCAGCATGACCGGCTGGCCGTCCTCGCCGACACCGATCGGCACGCGCAGCCGCTCGGCCACCGTCCGGGGCCGCCAGGTCCGCGCCACGTCCACCGACTCCGCGTCCCCGAGGTTCAGCAGATCCGTGAAGTCCAGGTTGGCGAGGAGCGGCTCGTCGTCGTCCCCGCCGCCCATCCGCAGCGGCGCCAGCTGCCGCGCCAGCGCCTCGGCGGCCGCCAGGGACATCCCGTCCGGCTGCCCCTCGTACGCGTAACCGCCGCCGAACTCCAGACTCAGCCGCCCCGGCCGCACCACCACGGAGAGCCCGCCGCGCGGCTCGTCGAGCTCGCCCGACACGACCTCCACGATCGTCACGCCCTGGAGCCCCTCGGCCGCCGCGAGCAGCGAGTCCGGCGGCACGATGCCGCCGTCGAGCACCACGACCACGTGCGGCTGGTCGAGGACCGGCTGGTTGTCCCGGGAGAACCGCGGCCGCCCGTCCAGCCGCGACCGGATCGGCCCCTCCAGCTCGCCGAGGTCGTCGCCGAACAGCCGCTTCGTACCGGCCCCGTCGACCTGCCCGGGTATCTGCGCGTGCGGCAGCCACTTCGTCCAGTCCCACCGCTCCTGCGAACCGCGGGCCGCCACGACCGCGAGCATCAGGTCGTCGGGGGAGTGCAGCGTCACCAGCTGAGCCACGAGCGCCCGGGCCGCCGCCTGCGCCGACTCCGCGTCGCCCGACACCGTCACGTGGTAGAACGCCCGCATCGAGACCGCCATCGGCAGCCCGTCCAAGGTGCCGTGCACCGCGAGGAACTGCTGCATCGCGCCCGCGCACAGCGGCTCGAGCTCGTCCACCGGCGCCGTGTCCGGCGCCACCAGCGGAGTCGCCAGCTGCTGCGCGCCGAGCCCGATCCGCGCCTGCCCGAAGTCGTGGTCGCCGACCCGCCGCTCCCACACCCGCGAGCCCTCGGCCACGACCGACCACAGCTGCTCGGGGGAGGGGTGCAGATAGAGCTGGGCGTCCCGCTGCTTCCGCGCCGTGCGCCGGACGGTACGCCGCGTCTGCGCGAGGTATTTGAGGTAGTCCCGGCGGACATCGGCCATTTGCCCCTGCGTACCGCGCCGGAATCTGACGAACTGGGCGACGGCCATCGCGACCGTCGACGCCAGCATCAGCACGCCCATGATCCGCATGATCGGAGACGGCGTCATGAAGAAGAAGACCACCGACGAACCCATGCCGAGCATCGGCAGGAGCTGCATCAACGCCGACTCCTGCTGCCCCCGCGGAAGTTCCGGCGGCGACTCCAGGACCAGTTCCTCACCGGGCACTTCCGGCGGAAGCGCCCTCGGCGGGCGTTTGACGACGATCTGGCTCACCGGCGCATCAATCCCTCGTAGGAGGCGGGCTCGTGGCGGGACCTCCCGCCCCGGCACCCCTGTCGGGCCCGAGCACGCGGACTTCCCCCATGGGACGGCGATCCTACTTGCAGCCCCCCGAGGGGGACCCCGGTAGGGTGGCGCGCGCACCGTGCGCAACCGCGAATCAGGCCGGGCGCGACGCGAACCAGGCCGGACACGAACGCGCTTCGGACGGACACGACCGCGCTTCAGACGGGCGCAACCGCGAATCAGGGGGTCCAGACACGTGAGTACGACCGCAGCGACCGGCTTCTGCCGCGTCACCGTCGTGGCGCCGGACAGCCGCATCGACGTCGCGCTCCCCGAGGACATCGCCGTCGCCGACGTCTACCCCGAGATCCTCCGGCTCACCGGCCAGACGCAGGCCCCCGGCACCCCCACCGGCTACCACCTGGTACGCCGCGACGGCTCCGTCCTCGACGGCGCCCGCACCCTCGTCGCCCAGCAGGTCCTCGACGGCGAGGTCCTCTCCCTGCGCCCCTTCGCGCAGTCCCTCCCGCCGGCCGTCTACGACGACGTCTCCGACGCCGTCGCCTCCGCCGTCACCCGCGACCGCCACCTCTGGGGCGACGAGCTGCTCCGCGGCGCCGGCCTCGTCGGCGGCGTCCTGCTGCTCGTCCTCATGGGCTTCGTCCTCTGGTTCGCCGACCCGGTCCGCCACGACATGCACAGCCTGCCCGGCATCATCGCCGGAGCGGCGGGACTCCTCCTCACCGCCTTCGCCGGCGTCCGCGCCCGCGTCTACGGAGACCGCGCCACCGCCGTCGCCCTCGGCCTCGGCGCCCTGCCCCTGCTCCTCATAGCCGGCTCCGGCATCGTCGCCGCCGACCCCGGCGAGGGACCCGGCCGCCTCCAGTTCCTCCTCGGCTGCGTCACCGTCCTCGTCGCCTCGGTCGCCCTCGTCGCCCTCACCCCCAGCGGCGACGCCCCCTTCGTCGCGGCCACCTTCCTCGCCACCGTCGGCACCCTCGCCACCTTCGTCGCGATCCTCACCGAGAGCACCGCGACCGAGACCGCCGCCGTCTGCGCCCCCGTCGCCATCGGCCTCGTCGCCTTCCTGCCCGGCCTCTCCGCCCGCTTCGCCCGCCTCCCCATCGGGTACGCGGCTCCGCGCAGCGCCGCCGACGACGAGTTCCTCGGCGACCCGCAGCCGGCCGGCGACGACATCCGGACGGTCGACGGCGAGCGCATCGCCCTCCAGGCCCGCCGCGGCCACGAGATGCTCCTCGGCCTCGTCGGCGGCTGCGCGGCCGTCGTCGTCGGCTCCGCCGCCGTCCTCGGCTTCGCCGGAAACCTCTGGGGCCAGCTCCTCGCCCTCGCCGCCGGCCTCGCGATGCTGCTCCGCGCCCGCCTCTTCCGCTACACCTCGCAGGTCGCCTGCGTCCTGGTCGCCGGCCTCGCCGCCGTCGCGCTCCTCGTCCTCGGCCTCTCCCTCAACCCCCCGGCCGACCTCGTCGAGGACCTCCTCATGTACGGGGACCGCGGCGGCCTCGACATCCGGACGATCTGGCTCACCGCCTCCGTCGCCGCCGGCGCCGCCCTGATCACCGCCATCGGCCTGATCATCCCGAAGAAGGGGCTCTCCCCGTTCTGGGGACGCCTCCTCGACCTCGCCGAGGGCTTCGTCCTCCTCTCCCTCGTCCCCCTCTGCCTCGCCGTCCTCGACGTCTTCACGGCGGTCCGCTCCCTCACGAGCAAGTAACCCGGCGACAGGCCGCTCCCCCCACCTGGTACGCTGTGTGACGGCCGTTTGTGTACGCGCTTCCGGAAGTCCTCCCAGGCTCTGGAAGCTGCGCCCATCGGACCTTCGCCCGCCGAGTCACGGAAGCTTCCCCTGAGACCTAGACCAGGGGCACTCGCGGGCGCACGAACATCCAAGAGGAGATCCGCGTGGCTCTCGACGCCGCTGTCAAGAAGCAGATCATGGCCGAGTTCGGCACCAAGGAGGGCGACACCGGCTCTCCCGAGGTCCAGGTCGCGATGCTGTCCCGTCGCATCTCGGACCTGACCGAGCACCTCAAGCAGCACAAGCACGACCACCACTCCCGTCGTGGCCTGCTGATCCTCGTCGGTCAGCGTCGCCGCCTTCTCCAGTACCTGGCGAAGAAGGACATCCAGCGCTTCCGTACGCTGGTCGACCGCCTCGGCATCCGCCGCGGTGCGGCCGGCGGCGCCAAGTAAGCACGCCGTGAAGGGAGCGGTTCCCACTTTCAGGGGGCCGCTCCCTTTGCTGTACGTGCACAAAGTGCACACAGGCACTTAGTCTGGTCGCACAACCCCATACGACGGACGAGCGAGAAGCCCGCCGGCATCGCCGCCGGTCCTCGGTAGTGGCCCCCGGAACATGCCGGGTGCTTCGATCGAAGACCGGCCCGCACCCAAGGCGCGCCTCTCCGCCCCGTCGACCCCGTCCCCGGCCACACGGGCCCCGGACGCAAAGACGAACACGTAGGAGAAACCACTAGTGGAGAACGAGACCCACTACGCCGAGGCCGTCATCGACAACGGCACCTTCGGTACCCGCACCATCCGCTTCGAGACGGGCCGCCTCGCCAAGCAGGCCGCCGGCTCCGCCGTCGCCTACCTGGACGACGACACGATGGTCCTCTCCGCGACCACCGCCTCGAAGAAGCCCAAGGACCAGCTCGACTTCTTCCCCCTGACGGTGGACGTCGAGGAGCGGCAGTACGCGGCCGGCAAGATCCCCGGCTCCTTCTTCCGCCGTGAGGGCCGCCCCTCCGAGGACGCCATCCTCACCTGTCGCCTGATCGACCGCCCGCTGCGCCCCTCCTTCAAGAAGGGCCTGCGCAACGAGATCCAGATCGTCGAGACGATCATGGCGCTCAACCCCGACCACCTGTACGACGTGGTCGCGATCAACGCCGCCTCCGCGTCCACGATCCTGGCGGGCCTGCCCTTCTCCGGCCCCATCGGCGCCACCCGCGTCGCCCTGATCAACGGCCAGTGGGTCGCGTTCCCGACGCACACCGAGCTCGAGGACGCCGTCTTCGACATGGTCGTCGCCGGTCGTGTCCTCGAGGACGGCGACGTCGCGATCATGATGGTCGAGGCCGAGGCCACCGAGAAGACGGTCGAGCTCGTCAAGGGCGGCGCCGAGGCGCCGACCGAGGAGGTCGTCGCCGCCGGTCTCGAGGCCGCGAAGCCCTTCATCAAGGCCCTCTGCAAGGCTCAGTCGGACCTCGCCGCCAAGGCCGCCAAGCCCACCGGCGAGTTCCCGGTCTACCTCGACTACCAGGACGACGTCCTGGAGGCCCTCACCGCCGCGGTCAAGAGCGAGCTCGCCCAGGCGCTCACCATCCCCGGCAAGCAGGACCGCGAGGCCGAGCTGGACCGCGTCAAGGACCTCGCCGCCGACAAGCTCCTCCCGGCCTTCGAGGGCCGCGAGAAGGAGATCGCCGGCGCCTACCGCGCGCTGACCAAGAAGCTGGTCCGCGAGCGCGTCATCAAGGACAAGGTCCGTATCGACGGCCGTGGCCTCACGGACATCCGTACGCTCGCGGCCGAGGTCGAGGCCATCCCGCGCGTGCACGGCTCGGCGCTGTTCGAGCGTGGCGAGACCCAGATCCTGGGCGTCACCACCCTCAACATGCTCCGCATGGAGCAGCAGCTGGACACCCTCTCCCCGGTGACCCGCAAGCGCTACATGCACAACTACAACTTCCCGCCGTACTCCGTCGGCGAGACCGGCCGCGTGGGCTCGCCCAAGCGCCGCGAGATCGGCCACGGCGCGCTCGCCGAGCGCGCGATCGTGCCGGTCCTCCCGTCCCGCGAGGAGTTCCCCTACGCGATCCGTCAGGTGTCCGAGGCCCTCGGCTCCAACGGCTCGACGTCGATGGGCTCGGTCTGCGCCTCCACCATGTCGCTGCTGAACGCCGGTGTGCCCCTCAAGGCCGCCGTCGCCGGTATCGCCATGGGCCTGATCTCCGAGGAGATCGACGGCAAGACGCACTACGTCGCCCTGACCGACATCCTCGGCGCCGAGGACGCGTTCGGCGACATGGACTTCAAGGTCGCCGGTACGAAGACCTTCGTCACCGCCCTCCAGCTCGACACCAAGCTCGACGGCATCCCCGCCTCGGTCCTGGCCGCCGCGCTGAAGCAGGCCCGTGACGCGCGTCTGCACATCCTCGACGTGATGAACGAGGCGATCGACGTTCCGGACGAGATGTCCCCGAACGCGCCGCGCATCATCACCGTCAAGATCCCGGTGGACAAGATCGGTGAGGTCATCGGCCCCAAGGGCAAGATGATCAACCAGATCCAGGAGGACACCGGCGCCGACATCACGATCGAGGACGACGGCACCATCTACATCGGTGCCCAGCAGGGCTCGCAGGCCGAGGCCGCCCGCGCCACGATCAACGCGATCGCCAACCCGACCATGCCGGAGGTCGGCGAGCGTTACCTGGGTACGGTCGTCAAGACCACCACCTTCGGTGCGTTCGTCTCCCTGATGCCCGGCAAGGACGGTCTGCTGCACATCTCGCAGATCCGCAAGCTCGCCGGTGGCAAGCGCGTGGAGAACGTCGAGGACGTGCTGGCGATCGGCTCCAAGGTCCAGGTCGAGATCGCCGAGATCGACCAGCGCGGCAAGCTCTCCCTCATCCCCGTGATCGCGGACGAGGACGGCGCTGACGCGAAGGACGACACCGACCAGTGACGTCCCGTAGTTCCGTGACGACGGCCCGCCCCTCTTCGGAGGGGCGGGCCGTCGCCCGTACCCAAACGCTTCTCCCGGGCAAGGACGGCATCGGCACGGTCCGTCGCACGACCCTCCCCGGGGGCCTGAGGGTCGTCACCGAGACCCTCCCCTCGGTCCGCTCCGCCACCTTCGGCATCTGGGTCCAGGTCGGTTCCCGCGACGAGACCCCGAGTCTCAACGGCGCGACCCACTACCTGGAGCACCTCCTCTTCAAGGGCACCCAGAAGCGGTCCGCCCTCGACATCTCCTCCTCGATCGACGCGGTCGGCGGCGAGATGAACGCCTTCACGGCGAAGGAGTACACCTGCTACTACGCGCGGGTCCTCGACACGGACCTGCCGCTGGCGATCGACGTCGTCTGCGACATGCTCACCGGCGCCCTCGTCCTCGAAGAGGACGTGGAGGCCGAGCGCGGGGTCATCCTCGAAGAGATCGCGATGACCGAGGACGACCCGGGCGACGTCGTGCACGACCTGTTCGCGCAGACGATGTTCGGCGACACCCCGCTGGGCCGCCCGGTCCTCGGCACCGTCGACACGGTCAACGGCCTCTCCCGCGGCCAGATCGCCCGCTTCTACAAGAAGCACTACGACCCGACCCACCTGGTCGTGGCCGCCGCGGGCAACGTCGACCACGCCACGGTGGTACGCCAGGTCCGCCGCGCCTTCGAGAAGGCCGGCGCCCTGACCCGTACCGGCGCGGCCCCCGTCGCCCCGCGCGACGGCAAGCGCCTCGTCCGTACGGCCGGCCGCGTCGAGCACCTCAACCGCAGGACCGAGCAGGCCCACGTGGTCCTCGGCATGCCGGGCCTGTCCCGCACCGACGAGCGCCGCTGGGCCCTCGGCGTGCTGAACACCGCCCTCGGCGGCGGCATGTCCTCCCGCCTCTTCCAGGAGGTCCGGGAGAAGCGCGGCCTGGCCTACAGCGTGTACTCGTACACCTCGGGCTTCGCCGACTGCGGCCTCTTCGGCGTGTACGCGGGCTGCCGGCCGAACCAGGTCCACGACGTCCTGCGGATCTGCCGGGACGAACTCGACAAGGTCGCCTCCGACGGTCTCACCGACGAGGAGATCAAGCGGGCCGTCGGCCAGCTCTCCGGCTCGACCGTCCTCGGCCTGGAGGACACCGGCGCGATCATGAACCGGATCGGCAAGAGCGAGCTCTGCTGGGGCACGCAGATGTCGGTCGACGACATGCTCACCCGGATCGCGGAGGTCACCCCGGACGAGGTCCGGGCCGTCGCCCGCGATGTACTGGACCAGCGGCCCTCGCTCTCGGTGATAGGACCGCTCAAGGACAAGCAGGCGGACCGCCTCCACCAAGCGGTCTCCTGACCAAGATCCCCTAAGGAAGCAGACGAATGAGCAAGCTGCGCGTGGCGGTCCTCGGAGCCAAGGGCCGCATCGGCTCCGAGGCGGTCAAGGCCGTCGAGGCCGCCGAGGACATGGAACTGGTCGCGGCCCTCGGCCGGGGCGACAAGCTGGAGACGCTCGCCGAGGCGGGCGCCCAGGTCGTCGTCGAGCTGACCACGCCCGACTCGGTCATGGAGAACCTCGAATACTGCGTGGGCCACGGCATGCACGCGGTCGTGGGCACCACCGGCTGGACCGAGGAGCGCCTCGCGCGGCTCGACTCCTGGCTCGCCGCCTCCCCGGAGACGGGCGTCCTCATCGCCCCGAACTTCTCCATCGGAGCGGTCCTCACCATGAAGTTCGCGCAGGTCGCGGCCCCGTACTTCGACTCCGTCGAGGTCATCGAGCTGCACCACCCGCACAAGGTCGACGCCCCCTCCGGCACGGCGACCCGGACCGCCCAGCTGATCGCCAAGGCCCGCGCCGAGGCCGGCCTCGGCGCCCAGGAGGACAACACCAAGCACGGTGTGGCGGGTGCCCGCGGCGCCGACATCGACGGTGTCCCCGTCCACGCGGTACGTCTCCGGGGCCTGCTGGCCCACCAGGAGGTGCTGCTCGGCGGCGAGGGCGAGACCCTCACGATCCGCCACGACTCGCTGCACCACTCCAGCTTCATGCCGGGCATCCTCCTGGGCGCCCGCCGCGTGACGACCACCCCCGGCCTCACCTTCGGCCTGGAACACTTCCTGGACCTGGGCTGACGGCATGGGCGGAAAGATCACCTACGTCTTCCTCGCCACGGTCCTCGTGCTCGTCTTCGGGGTCGTGGCGATGGAGGGCGTCCTGCTCCTCCTGACCGGGGAACCGGTGGCCATGGGCATGGGAGCGGTCGCGTTCCTGCTGCCCGGGGTCGGCGGCTGGTTCCTGTGGAAGAACACCCGCTTCGCCCGGCAGGCGAACGCCCTCGCCTCCGAGCTGGAGGCCGAGGGCGGGCTGCCCGTCGACGAGCTCAGGCGCAGCGAGGGCGGTCGCATCGACCGCGACTCGGCCGACGAGGTCTTCGCCCGGCGCAAGGCCGAGACGGAGGACTCTCCCGAGGACTGGCGCTGCTGGTTCCGGCTCGCGGTCGCCTACCACGACGCCCGCGACACCCCCCGGGCCCGCAAGGCCATGCAGCGGGCCATCGCCCTCCACGAGGGCCGCGCGGTCAGCGCGTAGCGGGAACGACGCCGTACTCGGCGTTCCAGGCCTCGACCGTGTCGGCCGCGCGGTCGAAGGCCTCGACCCGCGAGAGGAAGTCGGCGCTGTGGTCGGTGAGCAGCAGCAGCTGCTCACCACCCTGCCGGCCGAGCACCAGGGCCTGGCCCTGGACCGTACGGGGAAGCCCCAGCCAGCGCACCGGCTGCTGCGCGGTCCGTACGGAAGTCACCTTGGCCCACGGCACGGTGACGGTCCGGAGGAAGCCGACCCGACGCACCCCGGCGCGGCTCACCCACGTGCCCACGCGGAGCATCCGCAGGGCGGCGAGGATGACGAGCACCGCGATCCCGAGCGTCACGGTGGCGGCGCCGAATCCGCCGGCCGCGACGATGATCACGGCGGCGAGCAGCACGAACGCGGCGAGCAGCAGCGCCAGCGCGGCCGCTCCGACCCGCCACGACCCCGGCCGGTAAGGACGACGCCACTGATCGTGGTCGTCGAACGGGAGGGTGACGTGGTCGGTCGTGTCAAAAGCACGGTCGGCCGTCAGAAAGGGCAGGGGCACGACAGGTTCCTCACTCGCAAGCACGATCGGGCGGTGCCCGGTGAGGCTACCTCAGCGGTTGTCGGAGGCTTCGGACTGCTGCTGGTGTGTGCTGGAGTCACCCGACTGGAGGGACGGCATGCCGAGGACCAGCGCGCCGACGAGCCCGGCGACCACCGTGAGCCCGAGCAGCGCCCGCCCCACGATCTGAGAGGCCTTGAGGCGCTCCCTGGGTGGCGGCGTGACGTTACTGCGGAAGTGGTCGGCCTCCGCGACGAACGCGAACGGTACGGCCTCTCTCCGGCGGAACATCAGGGCCACTCTCCTCTGTAGTCGTCGTCCTTCACCGGTACAGACGACCGAATCGGCTCTTTGGTGCCCTATTTCACTAAAGCGGTTGAATCTCCTCCTCCAGGAGGACGTCGGATACGCCTGAAGGACGTCGATAAGGTGGGTCCCGGAACAGCCGAACGGAAGGACCGCTGGTGAGCGACACCCCCACCGAGAACGTGAAGATCGACTTCCGGAGCGACGTCACCGTTGATCTGGTCAAGAGCGCGGCGACCGACTCCGACGTCCTCTGGGCGGCGCGCGTCTCCACGGCGGGGGAGCAGTCCCTCGAAGAGCTCCAGAAGGACCCGGAGCGCTCGAAGGGCCTGATCAACTACCTGATGCGGGACCGCCACGGCAGCCCGTTCGAGCACAACTCGATGACCTTCTTCATCAGTGCCCCGATCTTCGTGTTCCGCGAGTTCATGCGGCACCGCGTGGGCTGGTCGTACAACGAGGAATCGGGCCGCTACAGGGAGCTGCAGCCGGTCTTCTACGTCCCCGACACCTCCCGCAAGCTGGTCCAGGAGGGCCGCCCCGGCAAGTACGTCTTCGTCGAGGGCACCCAGGAGCAGCACGAGGTGGTGAGCCGCACGATGGAGGAGTCGTACCGGACGGCGTACGCCACCTACCAGGAGATGCTGGCGGCCGGCGTCGCCCGCGAGGTCGCCCGCTCGGTCCTCCCCGTGGGTCTCTTCTCCTCGATGTACGCCACCTGCAACGCGCGCTCCCTCATGCACTTCCTCGGTCTGCGCACCCAGCACGAGCTGGCCGCGGTCCCGTCGTTCCCACAGCGTGAGATCGAGATGGTCGGCGAAAAGATGGAGGAGCACTGGGCCCGGCTGATGCCGCTGACCCACGCCGCCTTCAACAAGAACGGCCGTGTGGCCCCGTAGGGCACAGATGTCCGAAACGCTCATGCGAAGTGTCCGTATTGCGACGTTTCGTGAAGTTCATCTAGGCTGATCAAACGGACCCGGCACTGCCTGAACCCCCGAGCAGGCAGTGCCGGGCTCCTCTTCTACGCGTCCCCCTCGGGGACACCCGGCGCTGAGCAGCGAGTAGCGTGTTACCCATGGCTCCGATCTCCACTCCGCAGACCCCCTTCGGGCGGGTCCTCACCGCCATGGTCACGCCCTTCACGGCGGACGGCGCACTCGACCTCGACGGTGCCCAGCGACTCGCCACCCACCTGGTGGACGCAGGCAACGACGGCCTCGTCATCAACGGCACCACCGGCGAGTCCCCGACCACCAGCGACGCGGAGAAATCGGACCTCGTACGAGCGGTCCTGGAGGCGGTCGGCGACCGCGCCCACGTCATCGCCGGCATCGGCACCAACGACACCCACCACACCCTCGAGCTCGCCCGCGCCGCCGAGCGCGACGGCGCCCACGGCCTCCTCGCCGTCACGCCGTACTACAACAAGCCCCCGCAGGAGGGCCTGTACCGGCACTTCTCGGCCATCGCCGACGCCACCGAGCTCCCCGTCATGCTGTACGACATCCCCGGCCGCAGCGGCGTCCCGATCGACACCGAGACGCTCGTCCGCCTCGCCGAGCACCCCCGGATCGTCGCCAACAAGGACGCCAAGGGCGACCTCGGCCGCGCCAGCTGGGCCATCGCCCGCTCCGGCCTCGCCTGGTACTCCGGCGACGACATGCTCAACCTCCCGCTGCTCTCCGTCGGCGCCTGCGGCTTCGTCTCGGTCGTCGGCCACGTGGTCACCCCCGAACTCCGCGCCCTCGTCGAAGCCCACCTGGCCGGCGAGGTCCAGAAGGCCACGGAGATCCACCAGAAGCTGCTCCCCGTCTACACGGGAATGTTCCGCACCCAGGGCGTCATGACCACCAAGGCCGCCCTCGCCCTCCAGGGCCTCCCCGCCGGACCGCTGCGCCTCCCGCTCGTGGAGCTCTCTCCCGAGGAGACCGCGCAGCTCAAGGTCGACCTGGCCGCCGGCGGGGTAGAACTCTGACAACGGACTTCACAACTGAACACTGACAACAGCAAGTGCACGAATGTCATGCGCGCCACGTGCCCGACCGGCCCGTGGCGCGCATGGTGAGGAGAGTCTTTTGAGTCATCCGCATCCTGAACTCGGCGCCCCGCCGAAGCTGCCGAAGGGCGCGCTGCGCGTCACCCCGCTCGGCGGTCTCGGCGAGATCGGCCGCAACATGACGGTCTTCGAGTTCGACGGCCGTCTGCTCATCGTCGACTGCGGCGTCCTCTTCCCCGAAGAGGAGCAGCCCGGCATCGAC
The DNA here is from genome assembly GCF_042264145.1 of Streptomyces sp. NPDC056144. Classification (NCBI taxonomy): domain Bacteria; kingdom Bacillati; phylum Actinomycetota; class Actinomycetes; order Kitasatosporales; family Streptomycetaceae; genus Streptomyces; species Streptomyces sp. NPDC056144. The sequence goes on from NZ_JBHJVF010000003.1 coordinate 735,174, forward strand.
CTGATCCTCCCGGACTTCACGATCATCCGGGACCGCCTCGACGACATCGAAGGCATCGTGCTCACGCACGGCCACGAGGACCACATCGGTGCCGTCCCCTACCTGCTCCGCCTCAAGCCGGACATCCCGCTGATCGGCTCCAAGCTGACCCTCGCGCTCATCGAGGCCAAGCTCCAGGAGCACCGGATCCGTCCCTACACCCTCGAGGTGAAGGAGGACGACCGCGAGGTCCTCGGCCCCTTCGACTGCGAGTTCATCGCCGTCAACCACTCCATCCCGGACGCCCTGGCCGTCGCCATCCGCACCCCCGCGGGCATGGCCGTCGCCACCGGCGACTTCAAGATGGACCAGCTCCCGATGGACGGCCGTCTCACGGACCTCCACGCGTTCGCGCGCCTGAGCGAGGAAGGCATCGACCTTCTCCTCTCGGACTCCACGAACGCCGAGGTCCCGGGCTTCGTCCCGCCGGAGAAGGACATCTCCAACGTCCTGCGGAACGTCTTCGCGAACGCCCAGAAGCGCATCATCGTGGCCAGCTTCGCCAGCCACGTGCACCGCATCCAGCAGATCCTCGACGCCGCCCACGAGTACGGCCGCCGGGTCGCCTTCGTCGGCCGCTCGATGGTCCGCAACATGGGCATCGCCCGTGACCTGGGCTACCTCCGCGTCCCGGCCGGCCTCGTCGTCGACGTCAAGACCCTCGACGACCTGCCGGACGACGAGGTCGTGCTCGTCTGCACGGGCTCCCAGGGCGAGCCGATGGCGGCGCTGTCCCGCATGGCCAACCGGGACCACCAGATCCGCATCGTCCCCGGCGACACGGTCATCCTGGCCTCGTCCCTCATCCCGGGCAACGAGAACGCGGTCTACCGCGTGATCAACGGCCTGACCCGCTGGGGCGCGAACGTGGTCCACAAGGGCAACGCCAAGGTCCACGTCTCGGGCCACGCCTCGGCCGGCGAGCTGCTGTACTTCTACAACATCTGCCGCCCGAAGAACCTCATGCCGGTCCACGGCGAATGGCGCCACCTCCGCGCCAACGCCGAGCTCGGCGCGATGACGGGTATCCCGAAGGACCACATCGTCATCGCCGAGGACGGCGTCGTCGTCGACCTGATCGACGGCCGCGCCCGCATCACCGGCAAGGTCCAGGCCGGGTACGTGTACGTGGACGGCCTCTCGGTCGGCGACGTGACCGAGACCCACCTCAAGGACCGCCGCATCCTCGGCGACGAGGGCATCATCTCGGTCTTCGTGGTGGTGGACTCCTCCACCGGCAAGATCGTGAGCGGCCCGAACATCCACGCCCGCGGCTCCGGCATCGAGGACTCCGCCTTCGACGCGGTGATCCCCAAGGTCGATCAGGCTCTGAACAAGTCGGCCCAGGACGGCGTCGTCGAACCCCACCAGCTCCAGCAGCTGATCCGCCGCACCGTCGGCAAGTGGGTCTCGGACACCTACCGCCGCCGCCCGATGATCCTCCCGGTCGTCGTAGAGGTCTGACGGACGGCCCGCTGGGCCGTCTGACCAGCGCCACACCGGAGCGGGGCCCCTCGATTTGCATCGGGGCGCCCCGCTCCAGTACGTTTACGGCTCCGCCAGATCGGGAACCACCCGGCACCGTCGTGTGCCTGAACGGTTCTTCGGGAGGCGGGAAATCCGACGGAAATCATCTGATAAAGTCGGAACACGCCGAAAGGCCCTCGGAGTGAAAACAAAAGGGACCGGAAAGCACCGAGGAAATCGGATCGGAAAGATCTGATAGACTCGGAAACGAAGGAAGCGCCCGGAGGGCCTGGAAACAGGAACAAAGGAAGCGTCCGCACCTTGAGAACTCAACAGCGTGCCAAAAATCAACGCCAGATTAGTTGATACCCCGTCCATCTTCGGATGGTCGAGGTTCCTTTGAAAAAGTCCATTCCTTCGGGGATGGCAACAACACAGCGAGGACGCTGTGGACAGTCGGCCATATTCC
>NZ_JBHJVF010000004.1:0-609213 GCF_042264145.1 Streptomyces sp. NPDC056144
GGGGGGGGGGGGGGGGGGGGGGGGGGGGGGGGGGGGGGGGGGGGGGGGGGGGGGGGGGGGGGGGGGGGGGGGGGGGGGGGGGGGGGGGGGGGGGGCCCGCCTGCGGCGGGCCTTCACCCCACCCCGCCCCTTCCCGAAACCGGGGCTCTGCCCCGGACCCCGCGCCTCAAGCGCCGGCGGGGCTGGAGTGCGTCTCAGGCGCGGAGGCGTAGGCCTCTTGGGGTGGCTACGAAGCCTGCGGCTTCCAGGGGGTGGGAGAGGGGGCTGGTCAGGGCTGTGGTGCCGTTGATCTTTTCTAGGGTGACCGTGCCCAGGGAGCCGGATCGGGCGGATTGTGCCAGGGACTCGGCCGCTGCCGTCAGGGCGGGGGAATCCGGGTCCGTCGGCCAGGAGAGGAGGGTCTTGCCGCCGCGCTCCACGTAGAGCGTGAGCTCGCCGTCGACGAGGACCACCATCGCGCCTGCCTTGCGGCCCGGCTTGTGGCCCGCGCCGGTCGGGGGCTCGGGCCAGGGCAGGGCCGCCCCGTACGCGTTGGCCGGGTCGGCCGCCGCGAGGACCAGGGCGCGCGGGCCGGACGCCGCCTCGACGCCACGGTCGCGGGCCGTCGCCGCGGCCCGCAGCCGGTCCACGGCGCCGTCCATCGCGAACTGGGCCGCGCCGAGACCCTCCACGACGTAGCCCCTGCGCGCCTGGCCGCTGTCCTCGAACGCCGACAGGATGCGGTACGTGGCCGAGAAGCCGCCCTCCACGCCCTCGGCGGCCACCGCGCCCCTGGTGACCACGCCGTGGCGGTCCAGGAGCGTACGGGCCAGGGCGTGCGCCCGGTGGGTCGGTTCCGGTTCGGCGGGCGGGAGGAGTGACCAGCGGCCGGAGACCGTGGGCGGGCCCGTCCGGGAGGCCGGGCGGGCGGCGGCGGTCAGGGTGCCGTACCGGCCGCGGGGGATCGTGCGGCGGGCGCGGTGGGCGGTGGAGCCGGCGGTGCGGCCCGAGCCGAGGAGCGCGCGCAGGGGGGCGAGGGTGTCGTTGGTGAGGCGGCCCGACCAGGCCAGGTCCCAGAGGGCGTCGGCGAGTTGGGGGTCGGTCGCGTCCGGGTGGGTGGTGGCGCGGATCTGGTCGGCGATCTGGCGGAAGAACAGGCCGTAGCCGCCGGAGAGGGTCGTGAGGATCGACTCGTGGAGGGCCGAGAGTTCGAGGGGGTGCGGGGGCGGGAGGAGGAGGGGTGCCGCTTCCGCGAGGTAGAGGGAGATCCAGCCGTCCTTGCCGGGGAGGGAGCCCGCCCCGGCCCAGAGCACCTCGCCCGTGGTCGTCAGTTCGTCGAGGAGGGCGGGGGAGTAGTCCCCGACGCGGGACGGGAGGATCAGTTTCTCCAGGGCGGAAGCGGGCACCGGCGCGCCCTGGAGCTGCTCGATCGCGCGGGCCAGGCCGTCGATGCCGCGCAGGCTGTTGCTCCCCAGGTGCTGCCACTGGGGCAGGAAGGTGGCGAGCGCCGCCGGGGCCACCGGTTCCAGCTCGTGGCGCAGGGCCGCCAGGGAGCGACGGCGCAGCCTTCGCAGGACGGCTGCGTCGCACCATTCCTGGCCGATTCCGGAGGGGTGGAACTCGCCCTGCACGACCCGGCCCGCACCGGAGAGGCGCTGGAGGGCGCCGTCGGTGACGGCGGCGCCGAGCCCGAAGCGGGCGGCGGCCCCCGAGGAGGTGAACGGGCCGTGGGTGCGCGCGAAGCGGGCGAGGAGGTCCCCGAGGGGGTCCTTGACCGGCTCGGTGAAGGCCTCGGGGACGCCGACCGGGAGGGCCGTGCCGAGTGCGTCACGGAGCCGGCCCGCGTCCTCGATCGCCGCCCAGTGGTCCCGGCCCGCGATCCGGACGCGGATCGCCCGCCGGGCCCGGGAGAGGTCCTCGGCCCATCCCGGCTCGGCGCCGCGCTCGGCGAGCTCCGCCTCGGTGAGGGGGCCGAGGACGCGCAGGAGGTCGGCGACCCCCTCCACGTCCTTGATCCGGCGGTCCTCCGTGAGCCACTGGAGCTCCCGCTCCAGTTCGGCGAGGACCTCCGGGTCGAGGAGCTCGCGCAGCTCCGCCTGGCCGAGCAGCTCCGCGAGGAGCCGGGAGTCCAGGGACAGCGCGGCCGCCCGCCGCTCGGCGAGCGGCGAGTCCCCCTCGTACAGGAACTGCGCCACGTAACCGAAGAGGAGGGAGCGGGCGAAGGGCGAGGGCTCGGGGGTGGTGACCTCGACGAGCCGGACCCGGCGGGCCTCGATGTCGCCCATCAGCTCGGTGAGTCCGGGGACGTCGAAGACGTCCTGGAGGCACTCGCGGACGGCTTCGAGGACGATCGGGAAGGAGCCGAACTCGCTCGCCACCTGGAGCAGTTGCGAGGCGCGCTGGCGCTGCTGCCAGAGCGGGGTCCGCTTGCCGGGGTTCCGCTTGGGCAGCAGCAGGGCGCGCGCGGCGCACTCGCGGAAGCGGGAGGCGAACAGCGCGGAGCCGCCCACCTGGTCGGTGACGATCTGGGCGATCTCGCCCTTGTCGAAGAGGGCGTCCGCCGCGCCGACGGGCGCCTGGTCGGGGTCGTACGCCGTGTCGAGGTGGCGGCCCGGGTCGACCGGTTCGTGGTCGAGGAGGTCGAGGCCCATGTCCAGGCCCATCAGGTCGGCGTCCGGGAGCCGGAGCACGATGCCGTCGTCCGCGTGCATCACCTGCGCGTCCATGCCGTACCGCTCGGAGAGCCGGGCGCCGAGGGCGAGCGCCCAGGGCGCGTGGACCTGCGCGCCGAACGGGGAGTGGATGACGACCCGCCAGTCGCCGAGCTCGTCCCGGAACCGCTCGACGAGGATCGTCCGGTCGTCCGGCACGTGACCGCAGGCCTCGCGCTGCTCGGCGAGGTACGCGAGCACGTTCTCCGCGGCCCAGGCGTCGAGACCGGCGGCGACCAGGCGCAGCCGCCCGTCCTCCGGGCCGAGGCCCCCGAGCTCCCGCAGGAACGCGCCGACCGCGCGCCCCAGTTCGAGGGGGCGGCCCAGCTGGTCGCCCTTCCAGAACGGCAGTCGCCCCGGCACGCCGGGCGCGGGGGTGACGAGGACGCGGTCGCGGGTGATGTCCTCGATCCGCCAGGAGGTGGTGCCGAGGGTGAAGACGTCGCCGACCCGCGACTCGTACACCATCTCCTCGTCCAGCTCGCCGACCCGGCCCCCGCCCTTCTTGGGGTCCGAGCCCGCGAGGAAGACGCCGAACAGGCCGCGGTCCGGGATCGTGCCGCCCGAGGTGACGGCGAGCCGCTGGGCGCCGGGCCGCCCCGTGACCGTCCCGGCCACCCGGTCCCACACCACGCGCGGGCGCAGCTCGGCGAAGGCGTCCGAGGGATAGCGTCCGGCGAGCATGTCGAGCACGCCCGTGAACGCCGAGTCCGGCAGCGAGGAGAAGGGCGCGGCGCGGCGCACGACGGCGAGGAGGTCGTCCACCTGCCAGGTGTCGAGCGCGACCATGGCGACGAGCTGCTGGGCCAGGACGTCCAGCGGGTTGGCCGGGATGCGCATCGACTCGATGGAGCCCGTCCTCATCCGCTCGGTGACCACGGCGGCCTGGACGAGGTCGCCCCGGTACTTGGGGAAGACCACGCCCGTCGAGACCGCGCCGACCTGGTGTCCCGCGCGGCCCACGCGCTGGAGGCCCGAGGCCACCGAGGGCGGCGACTCGACCTGGACGACCAGGTCGACCGCGCCCATGTCGATGCCCAGCTCCAGGCTGGAGGTCGCGACCACGGCGGGCAGGCGGCCGGCCTTGAGGTCCTCCTCCACCTGGGCGCGCTGCTCCTTCGACACCGAGCCGTGGTGGGCGCGGGCGAGCAGCGGCGGGGCGCCCTGCGCGGCCCCCGACTGCGCCATGACCTCGGCGGGCGGGGCCCCTTCGGGGAGCGGCTCGCCGGTGGCCCGCTCGTACGCGATCTCGTTCAGCCGGTTGCACAGGCGCTCGGCGAGGCGGCGGGAGTTGGCGAAGACGATCGTCGAGCGGTGGGCCTGGACGAGGTCGGCGATCCGCTCCTCGACGTGCGGCCAGATCGACGGCTTGTCGCCGCCGTCCTTGCCCTCGGACGCCGGGGAGCCGCCGAGCTCGCCCATGTCCTCGACGGGGACGACGACGGAGAGGTCGAACTCCTTGCCCGAGGGCGGCTGGACGATCTCCACCGCGCGGCCCGGGGAGAGGTAGCGCGCCACCTCGTCCACCGGCCGGACCGTGGCCGAGAGGCCGATCCGGCGCGCGGGGCGGGGCAGCAGCCGGTCGAGCCGCTCCAGGGAGAGCGCCAGGTGCGCGCCGCGCTTGGTGCCCGCGACCGCGTGGACCTCGTCGAGGATGACCGTCTCCACGCCCTCCAGGGCCTCCCGGGCGGCCGAGGTCAGCATGAGGAACAGGGACTCGGGGGTGGTGATCAGGATGTCCGGCGGGCGGGTGGCGATGCTCCGGCGCTCGGCGGCGGGGGTGTCGCCGGAACGGATGCCGACCCGGATGTCCGGCTCGGGCAGCCCGAGCCGGACCGACTCCTGCCGGATGCCGGTCAGCGGGGAGCGCAGGTTCCGCTCGACGTCCACGGCGAGTGCCTTCAGCGGGGACACGTACAGCACGCGGCAGCGCTTCTTCGCCTCGGCCGGCGGGGGCGTCGAGGCGAGGCGGTCGAGGGAGGCGAGGAAGGCGGCCAGGGTCTTGCCGGAGCCCGTCGGTGCCACGACGAGGACGTCGGAGCCCTCGCCGATGGCCTTCCAGGCGCCTTCCTGGGCGGCCGTGGGCGCGGTGAAGGCCCCGGTGAACCAACCACGGGTCGCGGGGGAGAACGATTCGAGCGCGGACCTGACCATGCCCCCATCGTGCACCCGACCACTGACAACCGGTCGGACCCGGGGAAGGGGGCCGGGGTGCGCGGCTCGCCACCCGTGATGCGCGGGGACGGCTTCGTGGACTGCTTCGCGGACTGCCTCGTGGACTACTTCGTGCCGGGGCAGCGGGGGACGAGGCCGTCGAGGAGGGTGGCGCAGGCGGCCTTGAGGTTGGCCTCCAGGTCGGCCTCGCCCTCGGGGGCCTGGGTCCAGCGGTAGAGGGTGCCGAGGTAGACGTCGCGCAGCAGGTTGCCGGCGAGGGCGGCGTCCACGTCCTGGGAGATGTCGCCGAGCTCCCGGCCCGCCTCGATGAACCCGCTGAACATGTGGGCCAGGTACGGCTCCTCCTGGAGGGGGAAACCGGCGCGCACCCAGGCCGTCAGGATGGCCTTGGTCTCGGCGGGGTCCTCCAGGCTGACGGCGGCCAGGATGCTCATGCACTGGGAGAGCGCGAGGCGGATGTCCTTGACCGGCGTGCCGGGGATGCCTTCCGCCTCCAGTCCGTCGCGCAGCCGGAGGCGCCGGTGCTCGCCCCATTCGGCGATCAGGTCCTCCTTGCGCTGGAAATGGTTGAAGAAGGTGCCGCGCGCCACGTCGGCCGCCTCGGTGATCTCGTCGACCGAGGTCTGGTCGTACCCCTTCTGCGTGAAGAGCTTCACGGCGGCCTCGTAGATGCGGTTCTTCACGCGCAGCTTGTTGCGCTCCCTGCGGCCCTGCGGTTGTGCCACGGTGATGGCCGACGTGTCTTCCATGTGTGCGTACTCCTGTCGCGCGCGGTGGGCTGGGCCGTACGGTCCGCCGGCAGCCTCTTCACTTGTATCACGATGCATGAATGTTCAGTAGTTCATGTTTGAGTCGTGATGTAGACGTCCGGTGGGAGCGGTCCGGGACCGCTCCCACCAGGGTCTTTGTCGGCGGTCAGCCGTTCAGGGGCTGGGCGTCCGTCACCGCGGTCGCCAGGGCCCCGAGACTTTCCGTGCCGAGCAGCCGGTTGAGGGAGACGTCCCGGCCGGTGCGGCGGCGGGTACGGGCCCGCAGCTGGGCCGCGACGAGCGAGTCCACGCCGTAGTCGCGCAGCGGGCGGCGCAGGTCGAGGCGCTCCCTGGCCATGCCGAGCACCTGGGCCGTCTCCTCGAGGAACTGCTCGGCGACGGCGGCCTGGTCCGCCGCGGCCGCGGGGGCCGGGGCCGGGGCCGGGGCCGGGACCGGGGCCGGGGCGGGAGCGATGACCGCCGGGGCCGCGGTCGGGGCAGGGATCGGGACCGGTGTCGGCCGGGGGGTCGGCTGCGGCGTCGGCTCCGACGGCGCCGGGAGGCGGTCCGCCGCCCGGGAGAGCACCTGGAGCGGCAGGCGGGCCATGTCGGACAGCCGCCGCGCCGACCACTCGACGAGTCCCGTCGGCAGCCGGTCGGTGAGCACGCTCCCGATGCCGGCCCCTATACCGATACCGGCGCCGGCAGCGCCGCCGGTGTCCGCCGCCTCGCCGCCCGAGAGCCGGAAGAGGTGGATGCCCTGGAACTCGGCGAGGACCTCGCCCCGGGCGTCGGTCACCACGACCTCGCCGACGGCCGTGCCGTCCGGGCGGGGGGCGGACAGGGTCGCGTGCACCCAGATCTCCTCGCTGAGCGGGCCGTGGAAGCGGACGCGGTCGAAGGAGGAGACGGCGTAGGCGCCGTCGGCCGGGAGCGAGGCGGGCAGGGCGGCGAGCAGGAGCTTCAGGCAGCCCTCCCACGCGGCGTGGCGCGAGGCGGTCGGCCGGTCGAGCTGGGCGACGACCTCCCCGTCGGTGCGCCACACGTGCCGGACCGTCCGCAGGTTCGGGCCGGGCGTGTAGCCGCGCCGGGCGAGCCCCTCCAGGAACCGGGCCGGGGTCAGGTGGGTGGTGCACCGGTCGAGGGCGGCGTCGAGGCGGTCCCGCGCCTGGGGGGCGACGGCCGGTCCGGGGTCGACGCGGACCCGCGCGGTCAGACCGGTCAGGTCGCTCAGGCCGGGCCGGCGCGGGGTGCGGACCTCGGCCCGCAGGGTGCCCCCGGCCTCCTCGGTCGACACCTCCAGGGTGAGGCCGCCGTCGTCCGGCGCCTCGATCAGGTCGACGACCCGTACGTCCTCCAGGAGGACCGTGCCGGGCGCGGCGAAGGCGGCGCCGTGCGCGGGGGCGGTGGTGACGGCCTCGTCGAGGGCGGCCATGTGGACGACGGGAGGGACGGGGGCGAGGCCGCGCAGGCTCACGGTCGAGTCGGCGAGCTCGGTACGGACCAGGGTGACGGTCGCGGGGCGGGCGGCGGGCGCGGTGGAGGGCAGCGTCCGGCGCAGCACCTCGGCGTCCCACGGGTAGGCGGGCAGCCGCACCGGGCGGACCGTACCGCCGAACCAGCGGGTCCAGTCGACCCGGCCGCCCTGGGCGTGGAAGGCGCCGAGGGACCGGGCGAGCGTCAGGGCCTCGTCGGGGGAGCGCCGCACGGTGGAGGCGACGGCGGCGGAGGAGCCGCCGGACTCCAGGGCGGTCTCCTCGATCGCCGTCCGGAGCAGCGGGTGCGGGCTGATCTCGACGAAAACGTTGTCGGCCTCCTTGACGAGGCCGCGGACGGTGTCGAGGAACCGGACGGGCTGCCGCAGGTTCTCCATCCAGTACGCGGCGTCGAGCTCGGCCCCGGTGAGGGCGGTGCCGCGGACCGTGGAGTGCAGCGGGAGGTCGCCGTCGCGCGGGGCGAGGTCGGCGAGGGCGTGGAGCAGGTCGTCCCGCAGCGGGTCCATGGCGGGGGAGTGGGAGGCGACGTTCACCCTTACCAGACGGTGGAACACGCCCTCGCGTTCCAGTCGTTCGCCGATGCGCCGCAGGGCGGCGGTGTCCCCGGCGAGCACGGTGGAGGTGGGGGAGTTCTCGGCCGCCACGCAGACGGCGTCCTCGCCCGCGACGAGCTCCGCGGCCTGCTCGGGCGAGACGTCGACCGACATCATCGCCCCCTGTCCCGCGGAGCGTTGCATGAGCGCGCTGCGCCGGCAGATGACGGCGGCGGCGTCGGAGAGGGAGAGGGCGCCGGTGACGGCCGCCGCGGCGGTCTCGCCCATGCTGTGGCCCACGCACACCTCGGGGTCGACGCCCATGTCGCGCCATGCGGCGGCCAGGGCGACCTGGCTCGCCCACAGCACGGGCTGGACGGTGGCCACCTCGTCGGGGAAGGCATCGGTGACGGCGTCGAGGGTCTCTCGTACCGAGCGGCCGGTCTCGCGCCGGACGGCCGTGTCGCAGGCGGCGAGGGCGTTGGCGAAGGCGGGCAGGGCGGCGGTGAGCGAGCGGCCCATGCCCGGCCACTGGGAGCCCTGGCCGGGGAAGACGAAGACGGTGCGCTTGTCCGTGCCGAATCCGGCCTCGCCGGTGCCCGCCCGGTCGGTGGCCCGGCCCTCGGCGACGTCCCGCAGGGCGGTGGCGAGTTCGGCGTGGTCGGCTCCGGTCGCCCAGAGCCGGTAGGGGTGGGCGTCGCGGTGCTGGGCGGCGGTGGCGCACAGGTCCCACAGGGGTGTCCGGTTTCCGGCGCCTCCCGGGGAGAGGTGCTCGGACCAGGAGGCGGCGAGCCGTCGCAGCGCCGGCTCGGAGCGGGCGCTGAGCACGAGGAGGTGGGTGGGCCGGTGCGCGGGGAGTTCGGTGCGGCCGTGCTCGGGCGCGGCCGGGCGGTGGCCGGCCTCGGCGACGACGACGTGCGCGTTGGTTCCGGAGAGGCCGAAGGAGCTGACGCCGATGACGGCGGGGTGCTCGGTGTCCAGCGGTGCGTTACGGGTGACCACGTTCAGCCGGTTCGCCTCCTCGGCGAGCAGCGGCTGCGGGTCGTCGAGGTGGAGCGAGGCGGGGACGAGGCGGTGCCGGGCGACGAGGACGCCCTTGATGAGTCCGGCGATGCCGGCGGCGGCCTCGGCGTGGCCGATGTTCGACTTCACGGAGCCGCAGAGCAGGGGCCCGCGTTCGGGGGCCCGCTCGCGGGCGGCGGTGGCCAGCACCTGGAGTTCGACGCCGTCGCCGACCGGGGTGCCCGTGCCGTGCGCCTCCACGTAGGAGAGGTCGGAGGGCTTGACGCCGGCCTCCCGCCAGGCGCGGCGGATCATGGCGTCCTGGCCGGCGACGGCGGGCTTGATGAGCGAGCCGCTGCTGCGGCCGTCGTTGGTGACGGCGCTGCCGGGTAACAGGGCGAGCACCGGATATCCGGCCCGCTCGGCGTCGTCGAGCCGGGCGAGGACGACCACGCCGACGCCCTCGCTGCGGACGAAGCCGTTCGCGCCGGTGTCGCCGAACTTGCAGCGGCCGTCGGGCGACAGCATGGCGGCCTGGGAGAAGGCGATGGCGTCCATCGGCGACAGGATGATGTTGACGCCGCCGGCGATGGCCAGATCTGTCTCACCGGTGAGCAGGCTCTGGCGCGCCATGTGGACGGCGACCAGGGACGAGGAGCAGGAGGTGTCGATCATCAGGCTGGGCCCGCGCAGGTCGAGGTCGTACGACACCCGCCCGGAGGCCATGGCGCGCAGGTGGCTGCCGGTGGTCTCGCGCAGGCTGTTGCTCTCGGAGGTGTTGTCGCGGCCGTAGTCGGAGGTGGCCTGTCCGATGTAGACGCCGGTGGCGGTCCCCGCGAGCGAGGACGGGCGTATCCCCGCGCCGTCGAGCGCCTCGCGCACCACCGGCAGCAGCAGGCGGTGCTGCGGGTCGATGCTGGCGGCCTCCGCCGGGGAGATCCCGAAGAAGCCGGCGTCGAAGTGGAAGGGCTCGTCGAGGAACCCGCCGTGGCGGCTGGCCGTGCGGCCCGGGACGCCGGACTCCTCGGACCAGAAGGACGCGATGTCGAAACGTTCCGGCGGCACGGGCGTGACGGAGTCCCTGTTCGCGACGAGGTTGTCCCAGAACTCGTCCACGGTGCGGGACTGGGGGAATCTGCACCCCATGCCGACGACCGCGATCGTTGTCTTTCCCTTGATCGAACCCATCTCAAAGTCCCCCTCAGATCAGTCCCGGCGCGGCCAGTGCGCGCCGGAACGCTGCCCCCGCAGCGCCGAGATGTGATCGTAGTTCAATTCTGTACGCCAGGCCAAGGATGGGCCGAAAGTGCATCTTTGGCTGAAAGGCATCCCTCCGTCGCTCCTTGCTCCCGGGTGCCGGTTGCGCGCCGGCGTTCCGGGTGCGGGTCGGCTGAGCTGGGGCGATGCGGGGCGTGGGGGCCGGGGAGGCTCCGTGGCGGCTCCGTGGAACCGGGCGGCCGGGGAACTCGATCGCGGGAACGGATGCACTCTCCTCCCAAAGTGACCTATGGTTAAAACTCGTACCCCAGGTCAATAAAGGACTATGGTCCTGCCATGGTTCGTGGCCGACGGATGCGCCGGATGCCGCACGGCACCGCGCACACCACGGCCGCACTAGAGCGATAGGGGGAAGCCCGGATGGTTTCACGGACGTGCCGACCGGCGCCTTTACTGAGCGCGGGGCCCCTGGTGAAGGGAGTGGCCGGTGAACGGCAGCAGGTGGCGCGGGAGTCCTTGCCCGCCCTGGAGGGTGTGGTGCGCCAGGCGATGCGTCTGCCGTCCCTCGCCCCGAAGTACGAGCGGCAGCTGGGGCGGGGACCCCTGACGCTCGACGGCCTTCCGGTCCTCACCCGGAGCGAGCTGGAGACCGCGACCGCCGAGGCGCTCGCCCTGGGGCTGGGCGGTGGCATGCTCTGGGCGCACGGCGGGACCCTGGAGGTCCCCGGGCTGAGCCTGCTGCCCCAGGAGATGTTCGCCTCCCGGATCCGTGACGACTGGAACCCGCTGGGCCCCGCCGACGTCGTCGCCAACCTGCACCCGGCCGGCCGGATGCAGCCCGACCACTACTTCTTCAACCGCTTCGCCGCCGCCTCGGGCGCCACCGTCCTGCCGGTCGGCGGACTCCCCGAGGACCCCGACGACGACTGGCTCGCCTTCCTGGCGCGCCACCACGTGACCGCCGTCGCCGCGCCCCCGCAGGCCGTGATCCGGCTCCTGGGGGCGAGCACCGCGGGCCGGCCCGTGCCCTGGCTGCGCACCCTGCTCCTCGGCGGCGCGTTCCACGACGCCACCGAGGACGGACTGCTCGCCTCCCGCTTCCCGTACACCGACGTCTGGCGTCTGTACGGCACGCCGGCGGCGTGGGTCGTCGGCCAGCGCGGCCCGCAGTGCCTGGCGGACGTCTACCACCCCCTGTCCCACCAGCACGTGGAGGTGGTCGACGGGCGGCTGCTCGTGACGACGATGACGACGTCCCGGCTTCCCCCGCTCATCCGCTACGACACCCTGGAACACGGCGAGTTCACGCACTGCGCGTGCGGCCGCCCCGGGCCCGCCGTCCGGGTGCTCGGTGCCCGCCCGCCGTACTTCCGCCTCCACGGACGCACGGTCTCGGCCAGGGAACTGGTCGACCTGGCGACCTCCCACGACGAGGTGACCGACGCGCAGGTCGCGGTCAGTCCCGACCAGCGGATCCAGCTGCGGGTCCGGCTCGCGCCCGGCGTCCTCGACGACCACCACAGCCACGCCTGGATCCGGTTCCGGGTGCTGGAAAGCCACCTCGCGCTCGCCGCCTGCGTGCGCGAACAGCCGGACGCCTTCGAGGTGATCTCCGTGGACGAGCTGTCCGGTCCGTCCACGCTGGTGTCCGAGGAGTTCTGAACATGCCGGACGCATCGCACAAGGAAACCGTCATACGTACGAGAGGAATTGTCATGTCCGATCAGCTGATTTCCGCGCAGCACGCGACCACGGCCCAGGCGGAGGACGAGATCCTCGTCGCGGTCCGCGCGGTGGCTCCCGAGCTCGACGAGATGATCAAGGCGGAGCCGCTGCCGGAGGGCTGGCTCGCGGGGTGGGACGTGGCGGGCGTGGTGATGCGCGCGGCGCCGGAGGGCTTCAGCCCGAAGCCCGGTGACCGGGTCGTGGGCGTGGCGACGGGCACCGACTGGTCCACGTGCATGGCGCTGCCGACCGAGTACGCGACCGTCCTGCCCGACCACGTCAGCTTCGAGCAGGCGGCGGCGCTGCGCGTGGCGGTCCTCACCGCCCTGCGCCTGGTCCGCGGCGCCGGCCCCGTCCGGGGGCGCCGCGTCCTGGTCACCGGCGCGGGCGCGGGGATCGGGCTCCTCCTCGTGGAGCTGCTCGCGGCGCTGAACGCCGAGGTCACCGCCGTGGTGTCGGAGGCCGACGAGGCCGCCGTCGCGGTGCGGCGGGGCGCGGCCCGGGTCATGACGGACGTGGCCGACGTCAGCGGCTCGTACGAGATCGTCTACGAGGCGGCCGAGGCGACCTCGAACGCCGCGGGCCTGGGGCTCGCGGCCGACGGGGGCACCGTCTACCTCTACGAGAGCTTCGCCGCGCACCGGGTGGACATCGGCTTCTTCCAGTTCTTCGGTGGTCCGGAGCAGGCGGGCCTGCGGCACTTCGTCTTCCGCACCGCGACGCCGGAGGACCGCGAACTCGCCCAGCTCCTCGACCTGATGACCACCGGCGAGCTGTCCCTGGGGGCGTTCGCCCCCGCGCGGCACGCCGGTCACGTCGCGGCCTGACCACGACGCTCATGGGGGGTGCGGCCACCGGCCGCACCCCCCATGGCGTTGTCCGGCCTCCGTCAGGAGGTCGTGGTCGCGCTCACCGGGCCCAGCCAGTGGGCGAGTTCCGTGTGCAGCCGGTCCAGGTCGCCGCCGTGTCCGTGGGCGGCGATGTGGCCGTCGGGCCGTACGAGGTAGTAGCCCTGGTGCCGGCAGCCGGTCGTCCGGCGCACGGAGCCGGACGCCAGGTCCACCGTACGTATCGAGGGCCAGGCGGCCGTGATCGCGCGGGTCTCCGCGCGCCAGGCCGCGCCGTCGCCGGCGCAGGTCACGAAGAGGGTCCAGCCGGCCGGACGGCCGCCCGGGCCCGCGACCCCGTGCGGAAGCGCCACCTCGCGCGGGAAGACCCCGCCGACGGTGAGGCCGCCGGGCAGCTTCGCCCGCAGCCGGCACGAGGTGCGCCCGGCGGGCAGCTGGGTCTCGCGCACGGCCGGGTAGGAGAGGCGCCGGCCCGCCATCACCGGGGCGTAGAGCCGGAAGAGACCGCTGCGGTCGGCCACGCGGAAGGCGGCGTCGCGGGCGGTGATCGCCGCGGGCTTGCGGACCATCCACCCGCGGGTCTGGATGTCGGTGTCGCGCACGACCCGGCGGGCCACGGCGGCCCGTTCGGGACCGTAGCTGCGCAGCAGGTCGGAGGGGGCCTCGCCGTGGAGTACCGCCGCGAGCTTCCAGGCGAGGTTGTGGGCGTCCTGGATGCCGGTGTTGAGACCCTGCCCGCCGGCGGGGCTGTGGACGTGGGCCGCGTCGCCGGCGATGAAGACCCGTCCGAGCTGGAACTCGCTGGCGTGGCGGGCGTGGATGCGGAAGTCGGAGACCCAGACGGGGTCGCTCAGCCGGACGCCGCTCGGGCCGCGCTCGTCCACGATCGCCTGCATCCGCTCGACCGTGACCTTCTCGCCCGGGGGGAGGCTGGAGAAGAACCGGAAGACGCCGTCGGGGAGGGCGACGACGACCAGGGCGCCGGCGGCCGACTGGTAGTAGAGGGCCTGGTCGGGCGGGAGGAACCCCTTGATCCGGGCGTCGACGAGGGCGAAGGCGCTCTCGTAGGTGCTGCCGGTGAACCCGCCGCCGAGCTGGGCCCGTACCGCGCTGCCCGCCCCGTCGGTGCCGATGACGAAGGGGGCCCGGGTGCGCTCTACGCGGCCGTCGGCGTGTTCCAGTACGGCCGTGACGTCGGCGGCGCCGTCGATGCGCCCGGAGAAGTCGACGCCCTCCAGGGTCAGCAGCCGCACGCCCCGTTCCACCTTGCCGCCCAGGGCGGCGAGGCGGTCGCGCAGGATCCGCTCGGTCTCGTTCTGCGGCAGGCAGACGGGGCTGAGGTCCTGGGGGAAGGCGAAGCTGGCGAGGCGCCGGCGCTCGGAGAAGTAGCTGAAGGCGTTGATCTGGATGCCGGCCTCGCGGAGCTCGCCGAGCACGCCCAGGTCCTCGAAGAGGTCGATGCTGCGCGGCCAGACGAGCAGGGCCTTGGGGAAGGGCGAGGGCTCGGGGGCCCGGTCGACGATGCGTACGCGCACACCGCGGCGCAGCAGTTCGCACGCGGCGACCATGCCGGTCGGCCCGGCCCCGACGACGAGGACGTCGTAGGGCTCGGGCGAAGTCCGGGGAGACGGCTCGGGCGAGGGCTGGGGGGACGGCTCGGGAGCCGGCTGGGGCGACGGGGTCTTGCGCGGTGTCTCGGGCGGGTTCGGCATGGGTCCGTTCTGCCTCTCGTTGACGATAGTCATCAGATCTCTTACGATGCTCAGTAATCTTATATGTGGCCGTCAAGTCACGGCGACCAGAAGGAAAGAGGAGTCATGACGATCCAGACCGACACCCGGCTCACGCCGGTGCCGGAGCGAAGGGAGGAGGAGGGGTCGGTCCTCGTGATGGTCGCCGTCGCGCTGGCCAGCGTCCTTCTCCCGCTGGCCATCACCGCCCCCGCGGTGGCGATGCCCGACCTCACCGTCGACCTCGCCTCCGACGTCGCCGGCGGACAGTGGGTGCAGAACGCCTACGGCGTCACGTTCGCGGCCTGCATGCTCGCCGCCGGCACCCTCGCCGACCAGTTCGGCCGCCGCCGCGTCCTCGCCGTCGGCACCGTCGTCTTCATGGCGATGTCCCTGGTCGCCGCCCTGTCCACGGACATCCTCGTCCTGGACATCGCCCGCGGCCTCCAGGGCATCGGCGCCGCGGGCGTCCTCACCAGCGGCGCCGCCATCCTCGCCGCCTCCTTCACCGGCCGCCGCCGCATCCAGGCGTTCGGTGTCCTCGGCACCTCCTTCGGTGCCGGCCTCGCCCTCGGCCCCGTCCTCGGCGGCGCCCTCGTCGGACTCGCCGGCTGGCGCGGGGTGTTCTGGGTGAACCTCGTCGTCGGCGCCGCGGCGCTGCTCCTCATGCCCCGCATCCGCGAGTCGAAGGACCCCAACGCCACCCGCGTCGACTGGGCGGGCCTGAGCGCCTTCAGCGGCAGCCTCTTCCTGCTCGCCCTCGGCTTCGTCGAGGCCGGCGAACGGGGTTGGGGCCACCCCGCCACCATCGGGTCCCTCGTCGGGTTCGCCCTCTTCATGGCGGCGTTCGTGGTGATCGAACAGCGGGTGCAGCGGCCGATGTTCGACCTCTCCCTGTTCCGTAACCCCACGTTCGTCGTGGTGGTCTGCCAGCCGTTCACCATCACCTTCGGCTTCGTGGTGCTGCTGAACTTCCTGCCCCCGTACTTCACGGGCGTCGGCGGCTACACCGCCACCCAGTCCGGCGTGCTCCTCCTCCCGCTGATGCTGCCGATCTTCGTCCTGCCCCTGCTGATCGGCCGTCTCGTCGGGGACCGCATCTCCCCCCGCGTCCTGCTCACCCTCAGTTCGCTGTTCATCGCCATCGGCTCGGTGTGGCTCGTCATCCTGGAGCCGGGCCAGCCCTGGGGTGAACTCGTCGGCCCGCTCCTGGTCTTCGGGCTCGGCGTCGGCTCCGCGTTCGGCGCCATGGACAACGCCGCCGTCAGCGTCGTACCCGTCGAGCGAGCGGGCATGGCCTCCGGCATCTTCAACACCATGCGCATCGCCGGCGAGACCGTCGCCGTCGCCGCCGCCGGTGGCTTCCTCGCCTCCTACGCTCGCGCCGAACTCACCAGCAGCTCACCCGAGTTCGCCCAGCAGGCGCCCCGGCTCGCCGGAGAGGCGACCCAGGGCCGCCTCGACGCCGCGCTCGCCGCCGTCGCCCCCGCCCGGCGCCCCGAGGCGCTGGACGCGGTCGCCACCAGCCTCACCTCCGGCATGCACGTCGCCTTCATCGCCCTCGCGGTCCTGGCCGGCGCCGGAGCGCTCGTCACCTTCCTCCTCGTCAAGGACAAGGAGCTCAAGGACGCCGGCTGAGGCGTCCCCCACGGACGGGGAGCGTCCGGATCAAACCCCCGCCCCGGGCGCTCCCTCCCTTCCCCCTGCCCCCCCACATCGCCGCATCCCCATACCCCCACATCCCCCCACGCCCCCCACACGCACAGCCCGTCAGTCAGTCAGCAGAAACCACCCCACACAACCGAAAGCAGGAGAACATGCGATACCGCTACCTCGGCGACACCGGTCTGTCCGTCTCCGAACTGTGCTTCGGCGCCATGACCTTCGGCGGCGGAGCCTCCTTCCTGGGCGCCGCCGACCGCAACTGGTCGGAGTTCGGCACCGTCGAGGACGCGAACGTCGCGCGGATGATGGACCAGGCCCTCGACGCCGGCATCAACTTCTTCGACACCGCCGACGTCTACAAGAACGGCATGGGCGAGGAGTTCTTCGGCCGCACCCTCGGCAAGGTCCGCGACCGCGTCATCATCGGCACCAAGGGCCGGTGGCGCATCACCGACGACCCGAACGACATCGGCGCCACCCGCCACCACCTCTACGCCGCCGTCGAGGGCAGCCTCCGCCGCCTCAACACGGACTACATCGACCTCTACCACATCCACGGTTTCGACCCGCGCACCTCGCTCGACGAGACGCTCCGCGTCCTCGACGACCTGATCCGCTCCGGCAAGATCCGCTACATCGGCGTCTCCAACTTCGCCGGCTGGCAGCTGATGAAGGCCCTGTCGGTCTCCGACCGCCGCAACCTCAGCCGCTTCGTCTGCTACCAGGGCTACTACAACATCGCCGCCCGCGACCTGGAGCACGAGATCGTGCCGCTCGCCGTCGACCAGAAGGTCGGCATCACCGCCTGGTCGCCGCTGGCCGGCGGCTTCCTCACCGGCAAGTACCGCCGTGGCGAGGGCCGCCCCGAGGGCAGCCGCCTCTCCCAGCGCACGCCGGCCGAGTCCGCGCCGCTGACCAACGAGGACCAGGCGTACGACATCGTCGACACGATGGCCCAGATCGCCGAGGAGCGCGGCGCCACCGTCGCCCAGGTCGCCCTCAACTGGGTGCTCGCCAAGCCCGCCATCACCTCGGCCGTCGTCGGCGCCACCAAGCCGCACCAGCTCGCCGACAACCTCCAGGCCATGGAGTGGTCGCTGACGGAGGACGAGCTCGCCCGCCTCGACAAGGTCAGCGAGACCGAGGCCCCGTACCCGTACTGGCACATCGGCACCGTCGGCGCCGACCGCAAGGAGCCCGGCGACGTCTACCCGGCCTGATCGCCCACCTCCGGCCCGCCCCGCGGGCCCAGGGCACGGCCACGGAGGGGCGACCGCTCGCGTCGTCCCTCCACCCGTCGTGCCGCACCCGCGGCGGTCCGCGCCATCACAGCGAACAGGAACCCTCACCGCGACCAGAAAGCCAGGCCCAGCCATGACCACTGCCCCCGAAGCAGCCACCCAGGCGCTTCCGGAACTGGACTACACCCGCACCGTCGACCGGCTCCTCGTGCACCGCGACGCCCTCGGCGAGGTCTTCCTGACCGACCTCCAGCCCATCGACGACGAGAGCTACGCCGCGGCGGGACAGCTGCCCCGCTCGCACGCCTACTACGGCGACCACCTGCTCCGCCCGGCCCACCACGACCCGCTGCTCATCCTGGAGACCTGCCGCCAGGCCGCGCTCGCGGGCGCCCACCGGTTCTTCGGTGTCCCGGCCGACAACAAGTTCATCCTCACCCACCTGACCCTGCGCATCGACGAACCGCAGGCCGTGTTCGTGGGGTCCTCGCCCCTCCGTCTCGCCATGCGGGTCCGCATCAGCAGCCGGCGGGAGCGCGCGGGCCGCGTCACCGGGCTCGACTACGACATCACCCTGTCCTCCGGCACCGGCGCCGCGTTCGGCACGGCCTCCGTCGGCCTGCGGTTCAAGGACCCGGGCGGCTACCTGACGCTGCGGCTCAACAACCGCGACGGCATGGCCCTGCCCTCCTCGGCGGCCTACCCGTCCGGCACCCCCGGCGCGCCCGTCGCCCCGCACCTGGTCGGCCGCGCCAACCCCGACAACGTCGTCCTCCTCGACGGCGTCGTCGTCGGCGACAGCGCCCAGGCGCTGCTGCGGATCCCCGCCCGGCACGCCAGCCTCTTCGACCACCCGCAGGACCACCTGCCCGGCATGGTCATCGCCGAGGGCGCGCGTCAGCTCGCCCTCTTCGCCGCGCTCGACATCCGCGGACTGTCCACCTCCAAGACGCTCGTCACCTCGCTCGACGTGCGCTTCACCCGCTTCGGCGAACTGGAGGACGACACCGTCCTGAGCGCCGTCGTCGGCGAGCTCGGCGGCCCGGTCCGCCCGTACGAGGACCCCGCCGACCACACCCTCTACACCCTCGGCGGCATCCTCACCGGCGCCGACGAGGACGGTCACGAGCGCGTGGGCGAGGGCGCCTGGCGCTCCGAGGACCTGAAGGTGCGGGTCGAGGCGACGCAGAAGGGCGAGGAGCTGTGCTCCTTCGCCTTCACTCTCACCCGCATACCGGCATGACACGCGCGACGCCGACCCCAGGAGCGACACCATGACGACCCGTACGGCACGCGGTGCGGCGTTCTCCGACGTGGACGAGACGCTGATCCGCGTCAAGAGCATGTTCCGCTTCCTCGACTTCTACCTGCGTCTGCGCGGCGAACCCCCGGCCACCTACGAACGGCTGGCGGGCGAGCTGCGGCAGGCGGCGCTGCGGGGCGCGCCCCGCCAGGAGATCAACCGGGACTACTACCGGCTGCTGCGCGGCGAGAGCGCGACCCGCCTGGCGGCCGCGGGCCGGCGGTGGTTCTCCGCCGAGTGGGAGGAGCAGCCGGACGGGCTGTACCTCCCGGACGTCGAGGAGGCCCTCCTCGCCCACCGCAAGGCGGGCCGGGCGCTGATCCTGGTCTCGGGATCCTTCTTCGCGCCGCTCGATCCGATCGCCGCGGACATCGGCGCCCAGGCGGTGTTCGCCACCCGCCCGGTGGTCCGCCGCGGCGACCTCACCGGAGAGGTCCTCGCGCCGATGATCGGCGAGACCAAGGGGCGCGCCGTCCGCCTCGCCGCGCCGGTCGCCGGGGTGGACCTCGCGGCGAGCTGGGCGTACGGCGACCACAGCAGCGACCTGTCGATGCTGCGGGCCGTCGGCCACCCGGTCGTGGTCGGCGACGACCCGGAGCTGGCCGTTCACGCGGCCGCGCCGGGATGGGCCCGGCTGTCCGCCGGGCTCGTACGGCGATGAGCCGCGCGACGCGTACGGCGACGCTTCGCCGGGCTCGTGCGGCGACGATCCGCCGGGCTCGTACGGCGATGACAACCGCCGGGTCCCCAGCCAGGACGCCGGCGCCACCGGCGGGCCGCATCCCGCGGTCCGCCCAGGAACAGGGGAGGGCTTCTTGACTCGCATCGGCATCGTGGCCACCGGCTCGTATCTGCCCGAGACCGTCGTCGGCAACGAGGAGATCGCACGCGGGGCGGGGGTGAGCGACGAGTGGATCGTCCGCAAGACCGGCATACGCGAGCGACGCAGGGCCGACGACCGCGACGCCACGTCGGACCTCGCCGCCCGCGCCGCGCTCGCCGCGCTGGAGCAGGCGAAGGTCAGTCCCGAGGACGTGGCGTACATCGTCCTGGCCACCTCCACGCCCGACCACCCGCAGCCCGCCACGGCGAGCATCGTCCAGCACCTCATCGGCGCCGTGAACGCGGCGGCCTTCGACATCAACGCGGTCTGCAGCGGCTTCGTCTACGCCACCACCGTGGCCGAACGCCTCCTGCGGGCCGCCGAGGAGGAGGGCCGCTACGCCCTCGTCATCGGCGCCGACATCTACTCGCGCATCCTGGACTACTCCGACCGCAAGACCGCGATCCTCTTCGGCGACGGCGCCGGCGCGGTCCTGCTCGGCGCGGTGCCCGAGTCCTGCGGCATCCGGGAGACCAGCCTGCTCACCCGAGGCGACCAGTACCGCCTGATCAGCGTCCCGGCGGGCGGCAGCCGGATGCCGGCCAACGACCGCACCCTCCGGGAGGGCGCCCACTTCTTCACGATGGACGGCCGCGGCGTGCGCTCCTTCGTGCAGGACAACCTGCCCTCCGCCCTGCACGAACTCCTCGACCGGGCCGGGGTCGACCGCGAACAGGTGCGCCACTTCGTCCCGCACCAGGCCAACGGGGTGATGCTGGGGGAGGTGTGGCCGGAGATCGGGCTGCCCCGGGCGACCATGCACCTCGCGCTCGAACGGTACGGGAACACCGGCTCCGCCTCGGTGCCGGTCACGCTCGACGTGGCGCACCGGCAGGGCGAGTTCGCCGACGGGGAGACCGTGCTCATGGCCGGCTTCGGCGGGGGGATGACCGTCGGCGCGGTACTCACCCGGTGGGCGCCGACGGCCTTCGCCCGGCCTCGGGAGCAGGAACTCTCGGCGGTGGTCTGAGCCATGGCCGCACCCGTCACCGAGGCGGCTCCGTCACTCGCGAACGATCCCGAACTCCTGCGGCTGATGGAGCAGTACGTCGCCAGGCGTCGGCGCGAACGGTTGCGCCGCGCCCTCGAAGAGACCCTCGTCCAACGGCTGTTGGGCGAGGAGCGGACCGGACCGGCGACCGGTCGCCAGCCCCTGGGGCAGGCGGCGGATCCGGGCGGTACGCGATGAGTCACGGCAGGCACGCGGCGCCCCGCCGCGTGCCTGCCCGCGCGGCCCTCGGCCAGTTGCGCCATCGGCTGCTCGTCACGGTCATATCGGATTGGGGAGACCAGGATGGCAAGGCTTCGACTGTCACCGGGAGCGAGGGGAGCGGTGGGAGCGGCGATGCTGCTCTGCGCGGCCCTGGCGGCCTGTTCCGGCGGAGAGCGGCCGGAGTCGGCGGAGTCGTCGGTGACTCCGGCGTCCTCGGCGTCGTCGGCGACGACGGGGGCGGCGGACCGCGTGCCGACGGCTGAGGCCGGCACGTCGTCGCGGCCGTCTGCCGGCGCCGCCACTGACGCGGCCTCGCGGACGGTCGCGGGGGTGTGGGCGTCCTCGGACGGCTTCCTGCGCCTGACCCTGCGCACGGACGGCACGTTCAGCGAGGACTACAACGGCACCGAGAACGCGTACCAGGGGCGTTACACGCTCCGGGGCGACGCCCTGGAGCTGAGCGCCGCGACCGGCGAGAGCGCGTCCGGCACCGTGGGCCCGGACGGGATCGACCTGTCCGGCCGGGCGCTGCTGCCGCAGCGGTAGCGGCGTCACACGACAGGCGGCGGCAGCCGTGTCACACGACAGTGGGCCGGCGGGGAAGGAATTCCCCGCCGGCCCACTGTCGTTCCGTCGATCAGTAGAGGCCGAACATCCGCACCGGGCCGGCGAATCCGCCCTTGTGCTTCATCAGGCCGATGACCGTCACGGCCCCGGCCTCGGGCAGCTTGTCCACGTTGGCCGCCCACTCGATGCCGTAGTGGCCGGTGGTGAGCAGGATCTTGTGGGCGCGCGGGTCGAGGTAGTTGTTGGCGCCGGAGTCCAGGCTCGGGCTGTCCGTCGCCACGCCGACGATGTTGCGGCGCGACTCCAGGAACTCGGCCGCGTCCCAGCCGAAGCCCGGGAAGTGCGGCTTGTCGGCGGAGTCGCGGTTGAAGATGCGGTCCGGGTCGTTGATGCGGGAGGACCAGCCGCTGTCCAGGGCGACGACGGCGCCGTCCGGGATGCGGCCGTGGCGGCTCTCCCACTTGCGCAGGTCGTCGTAGGTGAGCAGCGCGTCGAGGTCCTTCTGCGCGCGGTCGGCTATGCGGACGACGACGAGCGGGGCGATCAGGTTCTCGGCGGGGATCTCGTCGGTGGCGAGCTGGCCGTTGTCGAAGTGCTTGGGGCCGTCCATGTGCGTGCCGCTGTGCTCGTCCATGGTGATCATGAACGTGTTGTAGCCCTCCTTCTCCACCGAGGCGACCTGCTCGAAGCGGGCGGGCTCGACGAACGGCCGGAAGACGGGGAAGTCCGCGCCCCAGGCGTGGCTCATGTCGACGATGCGGCGGCTGCCGCCCAGCAGGCGGGCGGTGTCGACGCCCGTGGTGGCGGCGCTCGCGGGCTTGGCGTCGATCATGCCGAGACCCGCCACGGTGGCGCTCAGCGCGCCGGCCATGCCCAGCATCTTGCGGCGGCTGGGGCCGGACGCGGCGCGGCGCACCTCGGCGGCGGACTTGACGCTCTCCTCGGGCCGGTTGGCCTGGTGGGCGTGGATGTGGTCGTCCTCGGCCGTGTACGACTCGCCGAACACGGACTTCATGACCCAGGTTCCGCACACAGTGCTCTCTCCTCAACGGCGGTGGGTGGGCTGCGCCGGGGCTGCCCCCGGCTGTACGATCTCATGTAATCATAAGAGATCTGATGAACGTAAGACTTCGTTGAGCTCTGGAGGAGTTCCCGTGACGGAAGTACTGCCCCGCCCGGACGTCCGCCCGCGGACGCGGTCGGGCCGGGTCGCCGCCCGTGCCTCGCTCGGCCTCGCTCCGGCCCTGGTCACCGCCGTGGCCTACGTCGACCCGGGCAACGTCGCCACCAACTTCAGCGCCGGTTCCGCCTACGGGTACGGCCTGTTGTGGGTCGTGGTCGGCTCCACCGTGGCGGCGGGGCTCATCCAGTACCTCTCGGCGAAACTCGGCGCGTGCACCGGCCGCTCGCTCACCCAGTCCGTGGCCGCGGCCGTCGGCCCCCGCGCCCGCGTCGCCTACTGGATCCAGGCCGAACTCGTCGCCGTCGCCACCGACATCGCCGAGGTCGTCGGCGGCGCGGTCGCCCTGAAACTGCTCTTCGGGCTCCCGCTGTGGGCGGGCGCGATCACCGTCGCCGCGGCCTCCACGGCCCTCCTCCACCTGCGGACCACCAAGGGCGACCACGCCTTCGCCGTGACGGTCGCCGCCGCCCTGGCCCTCATCGCCTGCGGCTTCGTCGCCTGCGCGGTCTTCGCGGGTCCCACCGCCGCCGGGATGCTCGGCGGCATGCGGCCGGTGCTCGCCGACAGCCAGGCCGTCTTCCTCGCCTCCGGCATCTTCGGCGCCACCGTCATGCCGCACGCCGTCTACGTCCACTCCTCGCTCAGCCGGGACAGCGGTGCGCGGCTGCGCGCCGGCGGGTGGTTCCCGTCGGGCGCCACGGGTGAGGTCCTCTCGGCCACCCGCAGGGGCGTGGTCGGGGCGATGCTGCTCGCCGGCTCGATCAACGCGGCCCTGCTGCTGACCGCCGCGGCACTGCCCTCCGGTACGGGCCCGCTCACCCTGGAAGGCGTCCACGCCACCGTGGGTACGGTCCTGGGCGCCCTCCCGGCCCTCGCCCTGGCCCTGGCGCTGCTGGTCTCCGGCCTCGCGTCGACCGCCGTCGGCACCCACGCGGGCGACATCGCCATGCGGGACCTGATCCGCCGTCGCGTCCCGGCCGGGGCGCGACGCCTCGCGGCCCTCGCCCCGGCGGTCCTGCTCCTCGCGGCCGACCTCGACACCACCCGGCTGCTGGTCCTCTCCCAGGTGGGCCTCTCCCTCGGCGTGCCGTTCGCGCTGATACCGCTCACGCGCCTGACGGCACGCCGTTCGCTGATGGGCGGTGCCGTCAACCACTGGGCCACCACCGTGGCGGCCTCGGCGGTCGTGGCGGCGGCGCTGGCCGTCAACGGGTTCCTCCTGGGTGACCTGATGTGGGGGTGAGACGGCACGCGGAAGAGCGGGGCGGGCCCGGTGGCCCGCCCCGCTCTTCTCCGTACGGCTACGCCTGCACGCTCGTTCCGCGCAGCAGCCAGGTCGGGCCCTCGGCCCACGCTCCGACGATCTCGAAGAAGCGGGCGAAGTGCGGCCCCTGGCAGTGGGTGTCGAACGCGGCCTCGTCGTCGTACGCCTCGTACAGGTAGAAGCGGTCGGGGTTCTCCGCGTCGGCGACGAGGTCGAAGGCGCGGGTGCCGGGCTCGTGGGCGAGCGACTGGCGCCCGTCCTCCAGCGCGGCGTCGACGAAGTCCTGGCGCCGCGCGGCCGGTACGTCGAAGGAGACGGCGACGGTGTACATGGTGGGGTCCTCGCTTCGGAAGGGGTGAGGGGTACGGGGGATGGGGTTGCGGGGTACGGGGGTACGGGACGTACGGGCGAGGGGCGGGGCCGCGAACAAGGGCCCCGCCCCTCGCCCGTACGCGTCAGGCGCGGGCCACGCCGTCGCGGCGGGCCGCCTCGGCGACCGCGGCGGCGACGGCGGGCGCCACGCGCGGGTCGAACGGGCTCGGCACGATGAAGTCGTCCCGCAGGTCGTCGCCGACGGCCGCGGCGATGGCGTCGGCGGCCGCGAGCTTCATGCCCTCGGTGATCGCGGTGGCGCGGGCGTCGAAGGCTCCCCGGAAGATGCCGGGGAAGGCGAGCACGTTGTTGATCTGGTTGGGGTGGTCGCTGCGGCCGGTGGCGACCACGCGCGCGTGGCGGCGGGCGACGGCCGGTTCCACCTCGGGCGTGGGGTTGGAGAGGGCGAAGACGATCGCCTCGTCGGCCATGGCCGCGACGGCGCTCTCGGTGATCGTGGCGCCGGACAGGCCGATGAACACGTCGGCGCCGTGCAGCGCCTCCTCGACGGAGCCGGTGTAGCCGGCGGCGTTGCTCCACAGGGCGAGGTGCGCCTTGGCCGGGTTCAGGTCGTCCCGTCCGGCGTGGACGATGCCCTTGCTGTCCGCGACGGAGATGTCGCCGATGCCCGCCTCCTTCAGGATGCGGCTGACGGCGATGCCCGAGGCGCCCGCTCCGGCGACCACGGCGCGCAGCTCGCCGAGTTCCCGCCCGGTCAGGCGGGCGGCGTTGCGCAGGGCGGCGAGGGCGACGACGGCGGTGCCGTGCTGGTCGTCGTGGAAGACGGGGATGTCGAGGGCCGCGCGCAGACGGTCCTCGACCTCGAAGCAGCGGGGCGCGCTGATGTCCTCCAGGTTGACGCCGCCGAAGCCGGGGGCGAGCCGGATCACCGTCTCGACGATCTCGTCGACGTCCGTGGTGTCCAG
Organism: Streptomyces sp. NPDC056144; assembly: GCF_042264145.1. NCBI lineage: Bacteria > Bacillati > Actinomycetota > Actinomycetes > Kitasatosporales > Streptomycetaceae > Streptomyces > Streptomyces sp. NPDC056144. Next base: position 24,784 of record NZ_JBHJVF010000004.1, read on the forward strand.
GCAGACCGGCACGGCGTCGACGTCGGCGAACTGCTTGAAGAGCAGGGCCTTGCCCTCCATGACGGGCAGGGCGGCCCGGGGGCCGATGTCGCCGAGGCCGAGGACGGCGGTGCCGTCGGTGACGACGGCGACGGTGCGGGCGGCCCAGGTGTAGTCCTGGGCCAGGTCGGGGTCTTCGGCGATGGCGGTGCACACGCGGGCGACGCCGGGGGTGTAGGCGAGGGCCAGCTGCTCGTGGTCGTCGACGCTGACGGTGGGGGTGACGGCGAGTTTGCCGCCGCGGTGCAGGGCGAAGGCCGGGTCCAGGTCGAGGGAGTTCACGGTGTTCGCGGTGCTCGCGGACATGAGGGTTCCTTGGGTCGAAGGGTCGCACATCTGATATCTATACGACTCCAGTCTTATATAAGATGTCTTACATAACAAGCGAATCCGGCCCCCGCCCCGGATTCGGGGCGGGGGCCGGACGTGGTGCTACTTCTTGGCGGCGGCCGGGGGCTTGAAGCCGGCCAGCGCCGCCGAACACGCGTCGAGGCGGGCCAGGAACTCCGCGGCCTCGTCCGGCGTGAAGCAGTCGGCCAGGAGGCCCTCGACCTCCTTGACCGCCTCGTCGGCGCGGCGCACCAGCGTGCTCCCGGTCCGGGTGAGGTGGGCTTCCAGGATGTTCAGGTGGATCGGGTGGGGCCGGCGCTCGACCAGGCCCCGGCCTTCGAGGGTGGAGAGGACGGACGACATCGTCTGCGGTGTGACCATGCCGCGGCGCGCGAGGGCCGCTCCCGACAGTCCCGGCTGCTGCTGCAGGGCCAGGAGTACGTTGTACTGCGGGACATTGATCTTGAACTGCCGGAGTGCGGCATGCTTCGCTGAGGTGAGCTCCTGCTCCACCCGCTTGATGCGGTCTCCGATGCGTTCTTCCATCGCCGATGACGCCATGACTCGAAGGTTACCCGCATATCTCTTATTGGTGCACGCCATCTGAGAACAGTCTTATTTCAGATGTACACCGTCGTTCCGATGCTGCGCGCACGCCGCTGATCAGCGGCGACGCAGTGACGCGTCCGCCAGGTGCGGCGGTGTGTAGTCGGCGTCCGACGGGTTCAGGTCGGTGCCGGGCGGGACGAGTTCGTCGATCCGGTCCAGGATCGCGTCGTCCAGTTCGACGTCGGCGGCGGCCAGGAGGTCGTCGAGCTGCTCGACCGTACGCGGGCCGATGATGGCGCTGTCGACGGCCGGGTGGCTGAGGACGAAGGCGAGCGCCAGGTGGGTGAGGGGCAGCCCCGCCTCCTCGGCGAGGGCGATCAGGCCCTCGACGACCTTGTACTTGCGCGCGTTGCCCGGCAGTCGCTGGTCGAACTTGTGCGAGATCAGGTCGCGCCGGAAGGCGTTGAGTTCGAGCGGCGTGCCGCGGCGGTAGCGGCCGGTCAGCCAGCCGCTGGCCAGCGGACTCCAGGTGAGCACCCCCACGCCGTACTTCCGCGCCGTGGGCAGCACGGAGCGCTCCACTCCCCGCATGAGGACGGAGTAGGGCGGCTGTTCGGTGTGGAACGGCACGTGCCCGCGGCGCTCGGCCGTCCAGCGGGCCTCCACCATCTGCTCGGCGGGGAAGTCGGAGCTTCCGATGGCCATGACCTTGCCCTCGCGGACCAGGTCGGAGAGGACCGACAGCGTCTCGTCGATGTCGGTCGCCGGGTCGGGGCGGTGCACCTGGTAGAGGTCGATGCGGTCGGTGTCCAGGCGGCGCAGGCTGTCCTCGACGGCCTGCCGGATCCAGCGGCGCGAGTTGCCCTGTCGCAGCCCGCCCCCGCCCATCGGGAAGTGGACCTTGGTCGCCAGGACCACCTCGTCCCGCCGGCCCTTCAGTGCCTTGCCGACGATCTCCTCCGACTCGCCCGCGGAGTACATGTCCGCGGTGTCGAGGAGGGTGACCCCGGCGTCCAGGGCGCGGTGGATGAGGCGCTCGGCCTCCTGGTGGTCCGGGTTTCCCCAGGCGCCCAGCATCATCGTGCCGAGCGCGACACGGCTGACCGTGACGCCGGTGCGTCCGAGAGTGGTGGTGCGCATGCTCGTTTCCTCTCTGTCGCCGCGATTGCGGCTCCCTCTGCGGCGATATGCAGTTTACTGATATCTCTTCGATGTCTTATGACCGTGAGAGGGTTGATGGGTGTGTCAGGTTCAGGGGAGCTGGGGGAGTTCCTGCGCGCGCGGCGGGCGGCGATCGGTCCGGCGGAACTCGGCCTGCCTCCGGGGGTGACACCTCGTCGGGTGCCGGGTCTGCGCCGCGAGGAGCTCGCGGTGCTCGCGGGCGTCAGCGTCGACTACTACGCCCGCCTGGAGCAGGGCCGGGTCCGTACGGCCTCCGAGGCGCTCTGCGCGAAGTTGTCCGCCGTCCTGCGGCTGGACGGGGACGAGAGCGCCCGGCTGCGGACCCTCGCCCGGCGCGGCGGACGCCGGTGAGCGGTGCCCGGACCGGGTGCGGGCTGGGTTGGGTCCGGGTGCGGTCCGGGCGCGGCCCGGGTGCGGCCCGGGCGTGGTCCGGGTGCGGGGCCGGGTCCGGGCGTGGTCCGGGTGCGCGACAGGGCCGGGTCCCGAGGAGGGGGCGATTCCTCGGGTCCCGGCCCTGGTGGGGAAGGTGTGGGACCGCCCGCGGGGGAACGGGCGGCCCCACACGGGGTCAGGCGGCGGAAGGGCCCTCGCCGGCGCCGGTGGTCTCGATCGCGCGGGTGATCTCGGCGAAGTCGGCCGGGGTCAGCTCCAGCGTCGAGGCGGCGATCCAGCCGTCCACCTGCTGGGGGGTGCGGGCGCCGACGATCGTGCCGTCGATGCCGGGCCAGGCCAGCGCCCAGGCGACGGCGACGGCGCCGGTGGAGACGCCGTGCCGCTCGGCCACCGGCACGAGGGCGGCGGTGAGGGCGAGGTTGGCGTCGAGGCCGGTGGTGAAGTCCGGGTGGGACTTGCGCCAGTCGTCGTCCGGCAGGGAGGCCGCGCGCTCCTTGGAGAACGCGCCGGTCAGGAGGCCCGACTGCATGGGCGAGTAGACGATGACGCCGGTGCCGGCCGCCTTCGCCTGCGCGATGAGCCCGGCGGACGAGCGGTTGATCGCCGAGAAGGGCGGCTGGACGACGTCCACGTGGGCGACCCGCTCGGCGGCGGCGACCTGCTCGGGGGAGTGGTTCGAGAGGCCGATGGCGCGGACCTTGCCCTCGGCCTTCAGGTCGGCCATGACCTGCCAGTACTCCTCCAGGGGAGTGGCGCCCTGGGCGGCCGCCTGGGCCTGCTGCGGGTCGTTGTAGTCGAGGGCCTCGCCGCCGGTGTCGGGCCAGTGCACCTGGTACAGGTCGATGCTCTCGACGCCGAGCCGGCGCAGGGAGCCCTCGACCTCGCGGCGGACGCTCTCGGGCCGCATCGAGTTGCGCGGCGGGGCGGTCGGGTCGTTGTCGTCCCAGACGAGACCGCACTTGGTGAAGACGTAGGGGCGATCGGCCTCGGGGAAGTCGGCGATGGCCTTGGCGATGACCTCCTCGGAGTGTCCCAGGCCGTAGACGGCGGCCGTGTCGATCCAGTTGACGCCGGCCTCGACGGCGTGCCGGATGGCGGCGACCGAGGCGGCGTCGTCCTGGGAACCCCAGGCGTAGTGCCAGCCCCCGCCACCGATGGCCCAGGCCCCGAAGCCGGTCCGGCTGATGGTCATCGAGGTCGTGCCGAGCTGCTTGGCAGGCAGTGTCATGGAACTTTCAACCCTCCACTTGCTGACGGTAATCCGGAACTGACTTTATATAAGAGGTCTGATGTGCACAAGCGGGCTGACTCACCATTGACGGATGATGTAAGAGCTCTTATGTTCATCCATTGTCTGATGGTCAGGGGAACGCGAGGGGGAGCGATGAGGGACGAAGCCGACCGGGGCGGGCACGAGCACGGGCGCGGGCGCGGGTACGACCTCCCCCCAGGAGCCGTCGCCGTCGTCGGCATCGGCTGCCGGTTCCCGGGGGCCGACGGCCCCGAAGCGTTCTGGCCGCTGCTGCACGACGGCCGCGAAGCCGTCTCCGACCGCCCCGCCGGCGGCCGCGGGCCCGCCCGCGGCGGCTTCCTCGACCACGTGGACCGCTTCGACCCCGACTTCTTCGGCATCTCCCCACGGGAAGCCGTGGCCATGGATCCGCAGCAGCGGCTGGCGCTCGAACTGGCCTGGGAGGCCCTGGAGGACGCCAGGATCCCGCCCCGCCGCCTGGAGACGGCCCCCGTCGGCGTGTTCCTCGGCGTGATGGCCGACGAGTACGCCACCCTCCTGCACGACCTCGGCCCCGACGCGGTGACCGGCCACACGCTCACCGGAGTGCAGCGCGGCATCACCGCCAACCGCATCTCCCACGTGCTCGGCCTGACCGGCCCGAGCCTGGTCGTCGACACCGGCCAGTCCTCGTCGCTGACCGCCGTGCACCTCGCCTGCGCGAGCCTGCGTGACGGCACCTCCGACCTCGCCCTCGCCGGCGGCGTCAACCTCATCCTCTCCCCGCGCGGCACCCTGACCCTCGAACGGGCCGGAACCCTCTCCGCGGACGGCCGGTGCTTCACCTTCGACGCCCGCGCCAACGGATACGTACGCGGGGAGGGCGGCGGGATCGTCGCCCTCAAGCTCCTGGAACACGCCGTCAGGGACGGCGACCGCGTCCACGCCGTCATCCGCGGCAGCGCCCTGAACAACGACGGCGCCACCGAGACCCTCCCCACCCCCGGCCGCGCCTCGCAGGAACGGCTCCTGCGCGCCGCCTGCGCCGACGCCGGCATCGCGCCGGGCGAGATCCAGTACGTCGAACTCCACGGCTCCGGCACACGCGTCGGCGACCCCGTCGAAGCGGGCGCGCTCGGTACGGTGCTGGGCTCGGCCCGCCCCGGCGGGACGCCCCTCCTGGTGGGGTCGGTGAAGACCAACATCGGCCATCTGGAAGGCGCCGCCGGCATCGCCGGCCTCATCAAGACCGTCCTGTGCGTGAGCCGTCGCGCGCTCGTGCCCAGCCTGAACCACATCGGCCCCGGCGAACGGATTCCGCTCGACGCGCTGCGCCTGCGGGTGAACACCGAGACCCGGACCTGGCCGGCGCCGGACGCGCCGCTCGTGGCCGGGGTCAGTTCGTTCGGGATCGGCGGCACCAACTGCCACGTGATCCTCACGGACTGGCGGGACGGCGAGCTTCGTACCGACGCCGACGCCGACGCCGACGCCGACGCCGACGCCGACGCCGACGCCGACGCCGACGCCGACGCCGACGCCGACCTCGGCACCGGCGGCGAGCTTCGTGCCGACGGCCGACGGCCCGCCGACGGGCCCGTCCCCTGGGTCCTGTCCGGGCGCGACGAAGCCGCCCTGCGGGACCAGACGGAACGGCTGCGCACCCGGATCGACGCCCGCCCCGAGCTCGGGGCCGGATCCGTCGGCCGGTCGCTGGCCATCACCCGTACGACGTTCGCCCACCGCGCCGTCGTCGTCGCCGACGACCGCGAGGGCCTCCTCGACGGACTGACCGCCCGCGCCGCCGGCCGGCCGTCGGCGGCCGTGACCGAGGGCCGCCACGAGGGGCCGCCGGTCCGGCCGGTCTTCGTCTTCCCCGGCCAGGGCTCCCAGTGGGCGGGCATGGGCGTCGGACTCCTCGACACCGAGCCGGTCTTCGCCGCCCGCCTCGCCGCCTGCGACGAGGCCCTGCGCCCCCACACCGGCTGGTCGCTCACCGACGTCCTGCGCGGCACCCCCGGCGCGCCGCCGCTGGAGGGCGACGAGGTGATCCAGCCCGCCCTGTGGGCGGTGATGGTGGCCCTGGCCGAGCTGTGGCGGTCGGCCGGCGTCGAACCCGCCGCCGTGATCGGCCACTCCCAGGGCGAGATCGCCGCGGCCACCGCCCTGGGCGCCCTCTCCCTCGACGACGGCGCGCGGATCGTGGCGCGGCGTGCCCGGATCCTGCGCCGGATCGCCGGCCGGGGCGGGCTGCTGTGGGTGGAGGCACCGGCCGGACAGGTCGAGCGGGACCTCCGCGCGGTCGCCCCTTCGGCGTCGGTCGCGGCCGTCAACGGCCCCGCGCAGACGGTCGCCGCCGGACCGGCCGCCGCGCTCGCCGCGCTCGCCGCCCACTACGGGGAGCGCCAGGTGAGGACCCGTACGGTCCCGGTCGACTACGCCTCGCACAGCGCGGCCGTCGAGGAGCTGCGGGACGAACTGCTCGCCGCCTTCGCCGGGGTCGCCCCGCGCTCCGCCGACGTGCCCTTCCTCTCCACCGTCACCGCCGAACCCTTCGACACCGCGGGCCTCGACTCCGCCTACTGGTACCGCAACCTGCGCGAACCCGTGCGGTTCGCCTCCGCCGTCGAGAGCCTGCTGAGCTCGGGCCACAGGACGTTCCTGGAGATCAGCCCGCATCCCGTCCTCGCGACGGCCGTCCGCCAGGCGATCGACCTGCGCGGCGGCGACGGCGTGGCGCTGAGCACGCTCCGCCGCGACCGCGGGGGCAGGGGCCGGTTCCTCGCCGCGGCGGCCGAGGCGTTCGTGCACGGCGTCGACGTCGACTGGTCCTCGCTGCTGCCCCCGGCCGCGCCCCTGGTCGACCTGCCGACCTACCCCTTCCAGCGCCGCTCCTTCTGGCCGGCGGGGCTGCCGGGAACGGGCGAGACGGCCGGGACGCCGGAGCCGGCGGCGGAGACCCCGGCTGTGCCCCCGGCCGGGCCCCTCTCCGGTGACCCGCGAGCGGTCCTGGAACAGGTCCGGAGCCTCACCGCCGTCGTGCTCGGCGAAGGCTCGGCCGCCGACGTCCGCCCCGACCTGACCTTCAGGGAACTGGGCCTGGACTCGGCCATGACGCTCGAACTGCGCGACCGGCTGTCCACGGCGACGGGGCTCCGGCTGGAGAGCACCTTCCTGTACGACCATCCCAGCCCGTCCGCCGCGGCCACGGCGATCGCGTCGGAGGCGTTACGGGACGGGGGTCCGGGCGCCGCGACGGAGCCGCCCGCCCCGCCCCGTACCCAGGCCCTTTCCCGTACCCAGGCCCCATCCCGTACGCACGACCCCGACGACGACCCCGACGAGGACCCCGACGAGGACCCCGTCGTCATCGTCGGCATGGCCTGCCGCTTCCCCGGCGGGGTGGAGTCCCCCGACGACCTGTGGGACCTGGTCGCCGGGGGTACCGACGCCATCGGCGACTTCCCCGGCGACCGGGGCTGGGACCTGGCGGCCCTCCACCACCCGGACCCCGAACGCGTCGGCACCTCGTACGTGCGCCAGGGCGGGTTCCTGCGGGACGCGGCCGGCTTCGACGCGGAGTTCTTCGGGATCAGCCCGCGCGAGGCGCTCGCCATGGACCCGCAGCAGCGGCTCGTCCTGGAGGTCGCCTGGGAGGCGCTGGAGCGCGCCGGGATCGACCCGGCATCGCTGCGGGGGAGCCGCACGGGAGTGTTCGTCGGAGCGATGCACTCCGGCTACGGGCCCGGCATGGAGGCCGCCGGGCCCGGCGTCGCCGGCCACCTCCTCACCGGCACCAGCGTGAGCGTGGTGTCCGGCCGCATCGCCTACGTCCTCGGCCTGAACGGGCCCGCGCTGACCGTCGACACGGCGTGTTCGGCGTCGCTGGTCGCGCTGCACCAGGCGGTACGGGCCGTCCGCGGGGGAGAGTGCGCGCTCGCCCTGGCCGGCGGGGTCACCGTCATGGCGACCCCCGGCATGTTCGTGGAGCTCTCCCGCCAGCGGGTCCTGGCCGCCGACGGCCGCTGCAAGGCCTTCTCCGCCCGCGCCGACGGCACCGGCTGGGCCGAGGGCGCGGGCATGCTCGCGGTCGAACGCCTCTCCGACGCCCGGCGCCTCGGCCACCCCGTCCTCGCGGTGATCGCCGGCAGCGCCGTCAACTCCGACGGCGCCTCCAACGGCCTCTCCGCCCCGAGCGGCACCGCCCAGCAGCGTGTCATCGAGGACGCCCTGGCGGACGCGGGACTGACCCCGTGTCAGGTCGACGCCGTGGAGGCGCACGGCACGGGCACCGCGCTCGGCGACCCCATCGAGGCGAACGCCCTGCTGGCCGCCTACGGGCGCGACCGCGACGACGACCGGCCGCTGTGGCTGGGTTCCCTGAAGTCGAACATCGGCCACGCGCAGGCGGCGGCGGGCGTCGGCGGCGTCATCAAGATGGTCCAGGCCCTCCGCCACGCGACCCTGCCCGCCACCCTGCACGCCGAGGAACCGTCCCCGCACGTGGACTGGGACTCCGGAGCGGTGGCCCTCCTCCACGGCTCCCGCCCCTGGCCGCGGACCGGGGCCGCGCGTCGTGCGGGCGTGTCCTCGTTCGGGATCAGCGGCACCAACGCGCACGTGATCCTGGCCGAACCGCCGCCGTCCGAGGTGCCGGACACGGCTGCCGCCGCCGAGGAGCGGACGCCCGTGGCCCCCGTCGCCCCGGTGGTTCTGTCGGCACGGACCGGGGACGCGCTGCGGGAGCAGGCACGGCGACTGGCCGCCGGGGCCGTGGATCCGGTCGGCGCCGCACCCGCCCTCACCACCCGGACCTCCCTCGAAGAGCGGGCCGTGGTGATCGCCGCCGACCGGCAGGAGGCCGTCCGCGCTCTGGAGGCTCTGGCCCGGGGCGAGGAGGCCCCCGGCCTCGTCACCGGCCGGGCCGCCGAACCCGGCCGGACCGTGCTCGTCTTCCCCGGCCAGGGCGGCCAGTGGCGTGGCATGGCGGCTCGGCTCGCCGCGGAGAGTCCCGTCTTCGCGGCCCGTCTGGCCGAGTGCGAGCGCGCCCTCGCCCCGTACGTCGACTGGTCGCTGGCGGACGTCCTGGCCGACCCGGAGACCGACCCGGAGGCCAACGCCCGTGACGGCGCCCGTGACGGCGCCCGTGACGGCTCCCGGGGCGAGGGGCTGCTCGACCGGGTCGACGTCGTCCAGCCCGCCCTGTGGGCCGTGATGGTGTCCCTCGCCGCACTGTGGCGGTCGGCCGGTTTCGTACCGGACGCCGTGATCGGCCACTCCCAGGGCGAGATCGCCGCCGCCGTCGTGGCCGGTGCCCTCTCCCTCGACGACGGCGCCCGTGCCATCGCGCTGCGCAGCGCCGTCGCCGTCGACCTGATGGGCAAGGGGGGCATGGCGGTGGTCCCGCTGCCCGCCGCGCGGGTACGGGAACGCCTCGGCGTCCAGCTCAGCGTCGCCGCCGTCAACGGACCGACCACCACGGCCGTGGCGGGCCCGCCGGAGGCGCTCGCCGCGCTCGTCGAGGGTTACCGGGCCGAGGGCGTCAACGCCCGGGTCATCCCCGCCGCGTTCGCCTCGCACAGCCCGGCGGTCGAACCGATCCGCGAACGGATCCTCGCCGGGCTCGCGCCCCTGTCCCCGCGCGCGGCCGAGATCCCGATGATGTCCTCGGTCACCGCCGACTGGCAGGAGGGCGGGGCCCTGGACGCCGCCTACTGGTACGGGAACCTCCGGCGCACGGTCCGCTTCGAGGAGGCGGCGCGGGCGCTCATCGCCTCCGGCCACACGACGTTCGTGGAGGCGGGCCCGCACCCGGTGCTCACCAACGCGCTCGGCCAGATCCTCGAAGAGGCCGGGGCCGAGGGGATCGTGACCGGCTCCCTGCGCCGTGACGACGGAGGCCTGCGCCGCTTCCTGACCTCGGCGGCGGAGGCGTACGTCCAGGGCGTGCCCGTGGCGTGGGAACGGCTCACCGGCCCGGTGACGGGCACCGCCGACCTCCTCGCCCTCCCCACGTACCCCTTCCGGCACCGCCGCCACTGGCTCGCGCCCGTGGCCGCCGGGCCCGCGAGCACCGCCGAACTCGGCCAGTCCCCGGCCGGCCACCCGCTGCTCGGCGCGGCGGTCGACCTCGGCGACGGCGAGACGGTGTTCACCGGCCGGCTCTCGACCCGCACCCATCCCTGGCTGGCCGACCACACGTTCGCGGGCGGGGTCGTCGTGCCGGGCACGGTGTTCCTGGAGATGGCCCTGCACGCCGCCACGACGGCCGGCGGGACGGCGGGCGTCGAGGAGCTGACGCTCTCCGCGCCGCTGGAACTGCCCCCGGACGGTGCCGTGGACCTGCGCGTCCGGGTGTCGGCGGAGGACGCCGCCGGCCGACGGTCCTGCCGGGTGTCGAGCCGCCCGCCCGAGGGCCCGTGGACGGAACACGCCCGGGGCACCCTGGCCCCGTCGGCCGCCGCTACCACGGCCCCGGCTCCAGCCGCGGCTGCTGCCGCCGTCTGGCCGCCCGAGGGCGTGACGTCGGTGCCCGTGCCGCGTGTGTACGAGGACCTCGCCCTGCGCGGTCAGGGGTACGGGCCCGTGTTCCGGGGGCTCCGGGCCGCCTGGCGCCACGGGGAGGAGTGGTACGCCGAGGCCGGCCTCCCCGAGCCGGAGCACCGGCACGCCGAGGAGTACCACCTCCACCCCGCCCTGCTCGACGCCTCCCTGCACGGTCCGGCCGCCGCGGCACTCGGCCGCCTGGGCCGTCCCGTGCAGCCGCGCCGCTGGCGTGGCGTCACCCTGCTCCGTACGGGCGGACACGCCTCCTCGCGGGCGTACGCGCGGCCCGCCGACGACGGGGGAACCGCCCTCACCCTGTACGACCCCGCCGGAACGCCCGTGGCCCTCGTCGAGTCGGTGGAGCTCCTGCCGGTCACGACGGCCCCCGCCCTCGACCCCGCCGTCGCCCGGGACTCCCTGTTCGCGCCGGCCTGGGAGCCGCTGCCGGTGACCCCGCAGACGGGGCCGAACGCACCGGCCGCGTCGGCCGCGCCGCACGCGGCGGACCACGACCAACTCCCTTTGGATCCGGTCACCGTCGTCGCCTGTCCCGGCGGCTCGGACGCGTCGTCCGACGTGCCGGCGGCGGCCAGGGAGGCGGTCCGCCGGACGCGCGACCTGCTGGCCCGGTGGCTGGGCGACGAGCGGCCGGCCGGGGCCCGGCTCGTCCTCGTCACCCGGGGCGCCGTCGCCGTCCGGCCCGGCGAGACCGTGACCGACCTCGCGCAGGCGGCGGTCTGGGGCCTGGTGCGGACGGCGCAGGTCGAGCACCCGGGACGCTTCGTCCTGGTCGACCTCGGCCCGGAGACCACCGAGGTCCCGGCCGGGGCGACGGCCTCGGACGAGCCCCAACTGGCGGTCCGTGACGGCGTGCTCCTGGTGCCCCGCCTGAAGGCGGCGGAAGCCGACGGCCCCACCGCCCTGCCCCTGCCCGAGGACGCGCCCGCCTGGCGCCTGGACATCCCCGAGCGCGGCACCCTCACGGCCCTGGAGATCCGCCCGTACCCCGAGGCGGCCGCCGATCCGGGTCCCGGGCAGGTCCGGATCGCGGTCCGCGCCGCCGGGCTCAACTTCCACGACGTCCTCGGCGCGCTCGACATGCACCCCGGCGACCCGGGCCCGCTCGGCCTGGAGGGCGCGGGCGTGGTGACCGCGACCGGCCCGGGCGTCACCGGCCTGGCCGTCGGCGACCGGGTGATGGGCCTGTTCGCGGGCGCGTTCGCCACGGAGGCGCACGCCGACCACCGCACCCTCGTCCGGATTCCGGAGGGCTGGTCGTTCACCCGGGCCGCCGCGGTCCCGGTCACCCACATGACGGCCGTGCACGCCCTGACCGAACTCGGACGCACGGCCGCGGGCGACCCAGTCCTGATCCACGCGGGTGCGGGCGGCGTCGGCATGGCGGCGGTGCAACTGGCCCGGCACCTGGGCGCCGACGTCCACGCGACCGCGAGTCCCGCCAAGTGGCCCGCGCTGCGCGCCCTCGGCCTGACCGACGACAGGATCGCCTCCTCCCGGGAACCGGGCTTCGGCGCTCACTTCGGCGCTCACTTCGGCGCTCACTTCGGCGCGCACGTCGGCGCCCGCTTCGGCGCGGCCGGCCGAGCCCCCGGGGATCCGGACCCGGCCGGCCCCGGCGCCCACCCCCGCCGGATGGCGCTCGTCCTGAACTCCCTCACCGGCGAACTGCTCGACGAGTCGCTGGGCCTCCTGCGCCCCGGCGGCCTCCTGGTCGAACTCGGCAGGACCGACCCGAGGGACCCCGCCGAGGTGGCCTCCGCCCACTCCGGCGCGCGCTACCTGACCCCCAACCTCCTCCGGCTGCCGCCCGAGCACCTCGGCCGGCTCCTGAAGCGGGTGGTGGAGCTCTTCGCCGAGGGCGCCTTCACGTGGCCCGCCGTCACCGACATGGACGTCCGGCGTGCGCCCGAGGCGTTCGGGCTGCTGCGGCAGGGCGCGCACGTCGGCAAGGTCGTCCTCACCGTCCCGCCGGTCCTCGACCCGGACGGCACCGTCCTCGTCACCGGAGGCACCGGCGCCGTCGGCCGGGCACTGGCCCGCCACCTGGTCACCGCCCACGGTGCACGACGGCTGCTGCTGGCCTCCCGGCGCGGCGGCGACGCGCCGGGCGCGGCCGTTCTCGTGGCGGAACTGACCGGCCTCGGCGCCGAGGTGCGGATCGCGGCCGTCGACGTCGGCGACCGGCGGGCCGTCGCCGCGCTGGTCGACTCCGTACCCGCACGGCACCCGCTGACCGCCGTCGTGCACGTCGCGGGCGTCGTGGACGACGCGCCGGTGGTGTCGCTGACCCCCGGGCAGATCGACCGGGTGATGCGGGCCAAGGCCGACGCGGCCTGGCACCTGCACGAACTGACCGCCCGTCATCCGCTGACCGCGTTCGTCCTGGTCTCCTCGGTCATGGGGACCCTCGGCGGCGCCGGCCAGGGCGGCTACACCGCCGCCAACGCCTTCCTCGACGGGCTCGCCCACCACCGCCGTTCGCACGGCCTGCCCGCCCTCGCGGCGGCCTGGGGCCTCTGGGACGACCCGGACGGCATGATCGGCGCCCTCACCGACGCCGACCGCGCCCGTTTCGCCCGGGCCGGACTCGTACCGATGGCGCCCGACCACGGCCTTGCGCTTCTGGAGGCGGCGCTGCCGTCCCCGCACGCCGTCCTCGCCCCCGCCAGGTTCGACCGCGAGGCGCTGCGCGCACTGGCGGCGGACCTCCCGCCGATCCTCCGCGAGGTGGCGGCCGCCGGGGCGGGAGGGCCCGGGGGAGACCCGGGCCGCGCCCGGGTGTCGCGGCCGCTTCGGGAGGAGCTCGCCGGACTGGCCGCCGCGGAACGGGCGGAGGTCCTCGCCGACCTGGTCCGTACGCACATGGCCGCCGTCCTCGGGACGCGCCCCGAGAAGATCGTGGACGACCGGCCCTTCGGCGAGCTCGGGCTCGACTCGCTGACCTCGGTGGAGTTCCGCAACCGCCTCAACGCGGCGACGGGACTGCGGCTCCCGGTCACGCTCTTCTTCGAGGCGCCGACGCCGCCGGAGGTCGTCGCCGTCCTCGACGCGGAACTCGCGCCCGGCGACCGGCGGGAGGAGGCCGTCCCGGTGTCGCAGCCCCCCTCCCCGCCCTCCGTGACGGCGCTCGTCGAGAACGCGACCGCGGACGAACTCCTCGACTTCATCGACCGTGAGCTCTCCGGCTCCTGACCCCGCGAAGGACCGATTCGTCATGGCATCGGAAACGGACGAGAGACTTCTCGACTACCTCAAGCGCCTCACCCTCGACCTGCACCGCACACGGGAGCGGCTGCGCGAGGCGGAGGAGGCGGGCGGTGGCGGCCGGGAGCCGATCGCGATCGTCGGCATGGCGTGCCGCTACCCGGGCGGGATCGACTCGCCCGCCGCCCTGTGGCGGCTGCTCGCCGAGGGCGGCGAGACCGTCGGCCCGTTCCCCCGGGACCGGGGCTGGGACGAGGGTCTGTACGCCCCCGAGGGCGGCGGCCGCAGCCTGAGCGGCTCGGGCGGGTTCCTGCGGGACGCGGCGGACTTCGACGCGGGCTTCTTCGGCATCAGCCCGCGCGAGGCCCTGGCCATGGACCCGCAGCAGCGGCTGCTCCTGGAGACGGCCTGGGAGGTGTTCGAGGACGCGGGGATCGATCCGGACGCGGTACGCGACACCGAGACCGGCGTCTTCACGGGACTGTCCTGCCAGGACTACGGGCAGGGCGGCGGCGAGGTGCCGGAGGAGGCGGAGGGCTTCCTGACGACGGGGTCGGTGGGCAGCGTCGCCTCCGGCCGTATCTCGTACACCCTCGGCCTGCGCGGCCCGGCCCTCACCGTGGACACGGCCTGCTCGTCCTCGCTCGTCGCGCTGCACCTCGCCGTCCAGTCGCTGCGCCGGGGCGAGTGCGCGCTGGCGCTCGCGGGCGGGGCGACCGTCATGTCGACCCCCCGGCTGTTCACCGAGTTCACCCGCATGGGCGGCCTGTCGCCCGACGGCAGGTCCCGCCCCTTCTCGGCCGGGGCCTCGGGCAGCGGCCTGTCCGAGGGCGTGGGCATGCTCCTGGTGGAACGGCTGTCGGACGCCCGGCGGCTCGGCCATCCGGTCCTGGCCGTGATCCGCGGCAGCGCCGTCAACCAGGACGGAGCCGGCCACGGCCTCACCGCGCCCAACGGGGCCGCGCAACAGCGCGTCGTGAGGCGGGCGCTGGAGGACGCGGGCCTGGAGCCCGGGGACATCCAGGTGGTGGAGGCGGGCAGCACGGGCACGGAGCTCGGCGACCCGATCGAGGCACGGGCGCTGCTGGCCGTGTACGGCTCCGGTCGCGAGCGGGCGCTGCGGCTCGGCTCGGTGAAGTCGAACATCGGCCACACCCAGGCGGCCGGCGGCGTCGCCGGCGTCATCAAGACGGTCCTCTCGATGCGGTACGGCCGCCTCCCGGCCACCCTCCACGTGACGGAACCCACCCCGCACGTCGACTGGTCGGCGGGCATCGAGCCGGTGGCCCAGGACTCCCCCTGGCCCCCCACGCGGGGCCCACGCCGAGCGGCGGTCAGCTCCCAGGGCATCAGCGGCACGAACGCCCACCTCATCCTTGAGGAACCTCCGGCGGTCCCCGCCGAGCTCCCGGCGGTCGTGGAGGCGGGCCGACCGCACCTGTTGACCCTGTCGGCGAAGACCCCGGCGGCGCTCGCCGAACTCGCGGCGCGGTACGTCGATGTGCTCGGCGACGGCGACGGCGACGGTGACGGTGACGGTGACGGTGACGGCAGCCCGGGTGCCGATGCCGACGGCGGCACGTTCGCGGCGATCTGCCGGAGCACGAGCCTCGGGCGGGCACACTTCGCGCACCGCATCGCGGCCGTGGCCTCCTCGCGGGCCGAACTGCGGGGGCTCCTCGCCCGGACGCGCCCGGACGAGGAGCCGCCGGCCGGTGTCCGCACCGGGACGAGGCCGCCGAAGGCGGACCGGGGGCCGGTCTTCCTCGTCATGGGATTCCCGGCGGAGGCGGGGTACGCCGACGCGCTCGACGGACTGGCCGTCACGGAGCCCGTCGTCCGCGACGCCCTGGCGCGGTGCGCGGCGGTCGGCGCAGACCGGGGGGCGCCGTTCGCCGTCGCGTACGCCCTCGCCGCACTCTGGCGCTCGTGGGGCGTCGAGCCCGCCGCCGTACTCGGCCACGGCGTCGGCGCACCGGTGGCCGCGTGCCTCCAGGGGCGGATGAGCCTGGAGGAGGCCTGGCGGGCCGTGGTCACGGCCCCGCCCCTGAGCCCCGCCGCCGACACCGCCGCTTCGGAGCGGTTCGCCGCCGACGTTGCCGCGCTCCTGCGCGAGGGCCCGCGCGGCTTCGTGGAGCTGGGGCCCGCCTCGCCGCTCCTCGACGGGCTCCGCGCGACCGCTCCCACCGGCCCCGCCGTCTTCCTCTCGTCCCTCCGTGCCGGGGAGGAACCCCGCCGCACCCTCCTCGACAGCCTCGGCGCTCTCTACGCCCGGGGCGCCCGGATCGACTGGGTACGGGTCCACGGAGACCCCGGCGGCGCACCCGTGCCCCTCCCGGGGTACCCCTTCCAGCGTGAGCGGTACTGGCTCCCGACAGGCGCCTCCCGCACCGAACGCGTACACCCCGAAGCCGAGCCCGTTCCCGCTCCCGGTCCCGAGCCCGTTCCCGTGCGGGAATCGGTCCCCGAGGTCGTCGGGCGCGCGCGGGGCGCCGCCGTCACCGGTGACGAACTGCACCTGCCCCTCCGGAACATCGGCGTCGACTCGCTGATCGCCATGGACATCCGGCAGGCCCTCGTCCGCGGCCTCGGCGTCGACATCCCGTTGCGCGACCTCCTCGACGGCCGGAGCGTCGACGACCTCACCCGCGCCGTCCAGGCGGTCCAGCCCGCCGACGCGCCCGTCACAACCTTCACGCCCGCCACACCCTCCACGCCCGCCACTCCCGACCCCGCCGCCCGACACGAGCCGTTCCCCCTCACCGCCCTCCAACAGGCCTACCTGGTCGGCAGAACCGACGCCTTCGAGCTCGGCGGCGTCCCCACCTCCTTCCTCGTCGAGGTCGACCTCGACGACACCGACACCGACCGGCTCTCCGCCGCGCTCCGCCATCTGATTGACCGTCACGACATGCTTCGCGCCGTCGTCTCCCCGGACGGCCGGCAGCGGGTGCTGCCCGAGGTCCCCGCGTACCGGATCGCCACGGTCGACCTGCGCGACCACGACGAGGACGAGCGGACCCGGCGGCTTGCCGGGATCCACGAGGAGATGCGCGACCAGGTCTTCGACACCGCGGTCTGGCCGCTGTTCGACGTCCGGGCGACCCTCCTCGACGCGCGCACCACCCGGCTGCACCTCTCCTTCGACGCGCTGATCATCGACGGCCGGAGCTCCGGAATCCTCTTCCGCGAGTGGGCGGAGACGTACCGCTCGGGCACACCCGCCGCGCCCGCCCCGGCCCTCACCTACCGGGACTACGTCCTGGCCGCGGCCGACGCCGACACCGCGCGCCGCGACGAGTCCCTCGCCTACTGGCGTGGCCGCCTCGACTCGCTGCCGCCCGCCCCCGCGCTGCCGCTCCGCCCCGGCCCCGCACCCCGGCGCCCGGCCTTCACCCACCGCACGGCCCGCGTCGACGCCGCCGCCTGGCAGCGGTTCAAGGACCACGCCACCGCGGCGGGCGTCTCCTCCTCGGCGGCCCTGTGTGCCGCGTACGCGCAGGTCATCGCCGCGTGGAGCGCCGTACCCCGCTTCACGCTGAACGTCCTGGCGTTCCAGCGGCGGCCCCTGCACGAGGACGCCGGCCGGATCGTCGGAAACCTCAGCGCGACCACCCTCCTGGAGGTGGACGCCGTGCCGGCCGAGGCCTTCGCCTCCGGCGCGCGAAGACTCCAGGACCAGCTCCTCGACGACCTCGAACACGGGTACGTCACCGGCGTCGAGGTACTGCGCGAGCTCAACCGCACCCGGGGAGGCACCGGACTCGCGAGCATGCCGGTGGTCTTCACCAGCACGCTCGGCTTCTCGGGGCGGAGCGACACCGGACCCGGCGCGCTCACCGCCCTCACCGGTCTCGGCACCGCCGGCCGGACCGTGTCGAGTTCCGTGCGGACGCCCCAGGTGTGGCTCGACCACCAGGCCCTGGAGGAGGACGGGGAACTGGTCCTCAACTGGGACGTGGTGGAGGAGATGTTCCCCGCCGGCGTCGTCGACGGCATGTGGGCCGCGTACCGGGAGCTGGTGCGGGACCTGTGCGGCGCGGCGGCCTGGCGGCGCCCGCCGTCCGTGCCGGCTCCGGCCGCCGACCTGGAGGTCCGGCGAGCCGCCAACGCCACCGACGGACCGCTCCCCGCCGGGCTGCTCCACGACGGGTTTCTGCGGCAGGCCGAGGCCAGGCCGGACACGCCCGCCGTCATCACGCCCTCCTGGACCCTCACCTACGGCGAACTGCACCGCCGCTCCGACCTCCTCGCCCGCCGCCTGAACGGTCACGGCGCGGGCCCGGGCACGCTCGTCGGCATCGTCATGGACAAGGGCTGGGAACAGGTCGTCGCGGCCCTCGGCATCCTCAAGGCGGGCGCCGCCTACGTACCGCTCGACGCGGCCATGCCCGGCCGCCGGCTCCGGTCGATCATGGAGACGGCCGGCATACGGCTGGTCCTGACCCGCGCGCCGGACGCCGACGGCCCGGACCACGGTCCCACCCCCGTCCTCCCGAACGGCACCGTCGCGCTGCGCGTCGACGGCGGAGCGGACACCCCCGTACGGGAACCGGAGCCCCCGCTGCGCAGGAACGGCCCCCCGCGCCCCGCCCGCCCCGACGACCTCGCGTACGTCATCTTCACCTCGGGCTCCACCGGCACCCCCAAGGGCGTGATGATCGAGCACGCCGCGGCGCTCAACACGGTCCAGGACGTCAACGACCGGTACGGCGTCACCGCGGACGACCGGGTCCTCGGCCTGTCCGCGCTCCACTTCGACCTCTCCGTCTACGACCTGTTCGGCCCGCTCGCGGCCGGCGGCGCCCTCGTCCTGCCCGACCCGTCGGACACCCGGGAGCCGGCCGCCTGGCTGGACCTCGTGAACCGGCACGGGGTGACGATCTGGAACAGCGTCCCCGCCCTGATGGACATGTTCGTCGAGCACGTCCGCGCCCTCGGCGGCCCGCCGTCGCTGCGCCTGGTGATGCTGAGCGGCGACTGGATCCCGGTCACCCTCCCCGGCGCCATCGCCTCGGCGCTGCCGCACGCGCGGACCTGGAGCCTGGGCGGCGCCACCGAAGCGGCGATCTGGTCCATCCAGCACCCGATCACGCGCGTGGACCCGGAGTGGACGAGCGTCCCGTACGGAACACCCTTACGGAACCAGCGGTTCCACGTCCTCGACGAGGCACTGCGCTCCCGCCCGGCCCTCGTCCCCGGCGACCTGTACATCTCCGGCGCCGGCCTGGCCCGCGGCTACCTCGGCGACGAGGAGAAGACCCGTACGGCCTTCCCGCGCCACCCCGTCACGGGCGAACGGCTCTACCGGACCGGCGACCTCGGCCGCTACCTGCCGGACGGGACCGTCGAGTTCCTGGGCCGGGTGGACACCCAGGTGAAGATCCGCGGCCACCGCATCGAACTCGGCGAGGTGGAGGCGGCGCTGCTGCGCCTCCCGGAGGTCCGCGCCGCGGCCGTGACCGCCGAGGGCGCGCCCGGCGGCCCGCGGCGCCTCGTCGCGTACGCCGTCGCGCCCGGCGGCACCGAGGACGCCCTCCGCGAGGCGCTCCGCGAGGAGCTGCCCGGCGCCATGGTGCCCGCGCGCGTCGTCCTCCTCGACCGGCTCCCGCTCACCGGGAACGGCAAGGTGGACCGGGGCCGTCTCCCGTCGCCCGGCGAGCCGCCGCGGCGCCCGGCCCGGGCGACCGCGCCGCGCGACGCGACCGAACGGCTCCTCGCCGGCATCTGGGCGGACTTCTTCCCCCCGACCGGCGGCCCCGCGGCCACCGCCCCGGCCCCGGCAACAGCTACGGCCGCAGCCGCCGTCGACGTCACCGCGGACTTCTTCGAGCTGGGCGGCGACTCCCTCCTCGCGGTACGGCTCATGGCCCGCGTCCGGCAGCACACCGGCAGGTCGCTCCCCGTGGCCACCCTGCTCGCCCGCCCGACCGTCGCGGCCCTCGCCGAGGTGCTGCGCGAGCGCCCGGACGACGACGACACCGGCCGGACCACGAGCCTCGTCACCATCCGGGAGGGCGGAACACGGCCGCCGCTCGTCTTCGTCCACCCCGTCGGCGGCGACGTGCTCTGTTACGCCGCGCTCGGCGCCCTCCTCGACGACGACCAGCCGTTCCACGCCCTCCAGTACCCCGACGCCGACGCCGACGCCGACGCCGACGCCGACGCCGACGCCGACGCCGACGCCGACGCCGACCCCGACCCCGATCCCGACGCCGACTCCGGCCCCACCCTCGCCCACCCCACCGTCGCCGGCCTCGCCGCGCACTACGCCGACGTGCTCACCGCCCGCTTCCCGGAAGGCCCGTTCCGGCTCGGCGGCTGGTCCATGGGCGGCGTGATCGCCCTGGAGACCGCCCGGCTGCTCACCGAGCGGGGCAGGACGGTCGAACTCGTCGCCGCCGTCGACCTGCTCGAACCCCCGGGCCGCACGGAACCGCCCTCCGAAGCGGAGCTCCTCGCGCGCTTCGCCCGCGACCTGGCCGGGCTCGCCGGCAGCGACTGGGCACCCGACCCGGCCGACCTCGGACCCCGCGACGGCGGGTCCCCGACCGGCGAACTCCTCGTCAGGGCCCGGGCCGCCGGCGTCCTGCCCGAGGACGTCGACGCCCCCACCCTGGAACGCCTCGCGGGCCGCTTCCTGCGGCTCGCCCGCGCGCTCGCCGCGCACGAGCCCACCCCGTACGGGGGCAGGGTCCGGGTCCTGCGCGCCATGGACGGCGCCACCGCCGGGACCACCCGCCAGTGGCTGACGCTGCTCGGCGAGGGCGCCGAGAGCCGCGACGTGCCCGGCGACCACTACAGCGTCATGAGCCGGCCGAACGTCCAGGCCCTGGCGGCCGAACTCGGCAAGGCCCTGGAAGACCTCGCACAGCCGCACACCGATCGCGACCGGACCGGTGGTGGAGACATCCGAACGGGGAGCACCGCATGACCATCGTGGAACGCCACCTCCGCTCCCTGTCGGCACCGACGGCCGCGCCGCCCCCGGCCACCGCCGCGCGGATCCTGGACGCGGTACGGGCGTACGCCGCGGATCTCCCGGCCCGCGCGACCGAGATCGAGCGCCTGGGCCGGCTCCCCGACGACGTCGTCGACGGCCTGCGGGCCACGGGGCTGCTGCGCGCGGCACTCCCGCTCCACCGGGGCGGCGTGGCGATGACGGTCCCGGAGATCACGCGGGCGGTGGAGCTGCTGGCGCGGGGGGACGGTTCGGTCGCCTGGTGCGCGGCCGTCGCGCTGAACGGGGCGCTGGCCTCCGTCGCCCTCCCCGACGAGGTGTTCGGCGAGCTGTTCCCGGACCCCGGCATGATCACCGCCACCGTCCTGCCGCCGACCGGGCGGGCGGTCCGGCGGGGGCGCGGCGGCTACCTCCTGTCGGGCCGGTGGGCCCAGGCCAGCGGGATCACCCACGCCGACCGGCTGCTGGCCGGTTTCCGGACGGCGGACGGCACGGCCAGGGTCGCCGTCCTCGACACCGCGCGCCTGCGGGTGGCCGACACCTGGCACACCACCGGCCTGCGCGGCACGGGCTCGCACGACGTCGAGGCCACCGACCTCCTCGTACCCGAGCACCACACCTTCACGCTCCCGCCGCCCGGCGAGCGAGGGGAACCGCCCCACCTGCGCGCCGACGGCCTGGCGCACAAGATGGCGGGTGTCCCCCTGGGCATCGGCACGGCCGCGCTGGAGAGCGCCCGCGAGCTCCTCTCCGCCCGGCGCTCCGCACTGCCGTGGCCGGGGGTCCCGGCCGACCTCGCGCGGGCCGAGTCCCTGATCGGCGCGGCGGAGGCGTACGTGTACGCCACGCTCGCGAAGGCGTGGGAGGCGCGGACCGCCGGCGAGGAACCCGAACGGGGCACGGCCGCGCTGGCCCGCCGGTTCGCCCACCGGGCGTGCCGGGAGGCGGTGCAGCTGCTGTACGACGCCGTGGGATCGGCCGCCGTCTACAGCGAGCGCACGCCGCTCGACCGCTGCCTGCGCGACCTGATCACGGCCGGACGGCACGTCGCCTCCGCCGAGAAGATCCTCGACGGCGTGGGCGACCTCCGCCTCGGCGGCGCCCCCGCCTCCCCGCATCTCTGACACCGTTCGGACACCCGACGCCCGCTTCCGGAACCTGCCGTACCGTGCCTGACGTGGCAGAACAGACAGCACCCCCGCCCCCGCCCCCGCACATACCGGCCGACGCCCCCGACGACGCCCAGGCCGTGGTCACGGCCGCGAACACGGCCGGGCCCACCGCCGCGCCCGCGCGGTCCGAAGCCGTCGCGACGTCCGAAGCCGTCGCGACGTCCGACGCGGCCGTCGTCCGTGACGCGCTCGGCGTCGGCGTCGCCGTCGGGCTCTCCGGTTTCGCCTTCGGCGTCACCTCGGCGGGCTCCGGCCTGACCCTCCTCCAGACCTGCGCGCTCAGCCTGCTCGTCTTCACCGGCGCCTCGCAGTTCGCCCTCGTCGGCGCCCTCGCCGCCGGCGGCAACCCCTTCACGGCCGCCGCCGGGGCCTTCTTCCTGGGCACCCGCAACGCCTTCTACGGCCTGCGGCTCTCCCAGCTCCTCGCCCTCCCGAAGGCCGTCAGGCCGCTCGCCGCGCACTGGGTCATCGACGAGACCACCGCCGTCGCGCTCGCCCAGCCGTCCCGGCGGGCCGCCCGTCTCGGCTTCACCCTCACCGGGCTCTCGCTGTACGTCCTCTGGAACCTGACCACCTTCCTCGGCGCGCTCGGCGCCGAGGCGATCGGCTCCACCGAGGCCTGGGGGCTCGACGCGGCCGGACCCGCCGTCTTCCTCGCCCTCCTCGCCCCGATGCTGAAGTCGGCGACCGAACGGGCCACCGCGGGCATCGCCGTCCTCCTCGGCCTCGGGCTGCTGCCCGTGCTGCCCGCCGGCGTGCCCGTGCTCGCCGCCGCCCTCGCCGCGCCCGCCGTGCTCTGGTTCCAGGGCCGCCGCATGGGCCCGACGGCCGGACGGGAGGCGGGCTCCCGATGAACGTGTGGATCGCCATCGGCCTGACCGCCGCCGGGTGCTATCTGGTCAAGCTCCTCGGCCTGCTCGTGCCCGCCGGGGCGCTGGAACGGCCCCTCGTGCAGCGGCTCGCGGCCCTGCTCCCCGTCGCACTGCTCGCCGCGCTCACCGCGCAGCAGACGTTCAGCACGGGCGGCGCCCTCGCCCTGGACGCCCGTGCCGCCGGGCTCGCCGCCGCGGCGGTCGCCCTGATCCTGCGGGCCCCGTTCCTCGTCGTGGTGGGTGCCGCGGTCGTCGTGACGGCGGGGGTACGGGCCCTGGGCTGGTGAGACGGGGCGGTACGGGTACCGGGGCGGGGCCCCGTTCCCGTACCGCCGCCGACGTCAGTCGACCGCGCGGCCGTGCGCCCGGAGCGTGCGCAGGGCCTCGATCGTGACGATCGGACGCCACTCCAGGGCCGACCCGGGCGCCCAGGCCCGCCACCGGACCGGCCAGCCGCCGTCCTCCTCCTGCTCGGCCGCGAGTCCGTCGAGCGAGCGGGCCATCTCCTCCTCGGTGAACCACCGGGCCGCCAAAGAGTGCGGCACGCGCGCGTAGTCGTGCGGGAAGTGGTGCTCGCCGGGCGCGTACCCGTCAGCGACCGGGTACTCCTCCGGCCGGTCCGGGTCCAGGAGGGCGAGCCGCCGCTCGCGCACCAGCCGCCCCAGCCGGTCGGCCGCCGCCTCCGCGCGCGGGCGGTCCGGAACCCCGTCGAGGAAGGCGACGGCGGCCTGGATCTCGTACGGGTGGGACTTCTCCAGCGACTCGACCGCGGCCCAGCAGAACTCGGTGGCCCGGAAGAGCCAGGCGTGCCAGACCTGGTTCCGGTGGAGGAGGCCGACCACCGGGCCGGTCGCGAGGAGCTCGCCCGGCGGGGAGTCGACGACCGGGACGAACGGCGCCGAGGGGTAGCCCCGCTGGGACGGGTGGACCGTCGGCAGCGCCCCCTCGTGGGTCGAGACGGCGGTGAGGTAGCGGCAGATCCGCTCGACGCGCATCCCGCCGCACCGGCCGATCGAGTCCAGGACCCGCAGCGCGTGCGCGGTGGGGAGGGGCTGGCTGACGGGCCCGCGCAGATCGGGTTCGAGCCCGTGGCCGTAGCCGCCGTCCTCGTTCCCGTACGCGGCGAGGGCGGTCTCGACCTGGTCCGCCCCACCGCGCAGGAAGTGGTAGGCGAACCGGTGCTGTTCGAGGACGCGGGCCGTCAGCCAGACGAAGCGCTCTGCGCGGGCCAGGGGGGTCGACGGCGAGGGGAGGGGTTTTTCGGCCATGCTCCGACCGTAGGGCGGAAAATCGCGGTGACAAGGTCTGAGGCGAGGGCTGCACTCTTGGGAGCGGGATACTGGTGTCATGCGGTTGACGATTTTCTGGGAGCGGATGGCGGACCACTTCGGCGGGTCCTACGCCGAGTCCTT
The DNA here is from genome assembly GCF_042264145.1 of Streptomyces sp. NPDC056144. Taxonomy (NCBI): domain Bacteria; kingdom Bacillati; phylum Actinomycetota; class Actinomycetes; order Kitasatosporales; family Streptomycetaceae; genus Streptomyces; species Streptomyces sp. NPDC056144. The sequence goes on from NZ_JBHJVF010000004.1 coordinate 48,696, forward strand.
CGCGCGTGACCACGTGATGGCCGAGCTCGGCGGGCGCACCGTGCGCGAGGCGCTGGACGCCGGCTGGGAGGCGAAGGACGTGTGGCGGGCCGTGTGCGCGGCCATGGACGTACCGGCCGACAAGCGGTGAACGACCGGTTGACGATGGGGTGACAAGCGGGGATGTGCGGGGTCCCGGGTGGAATGTCCGTGCGGTGAGCGAGACTGGCGGGGTGGACCCGACTGACGACACCGCCGACACCGGCACCGACACCGACACCGCCGACCCCGACACCACGACGAAGACGCCCGCGACCGGCCGGACGGACCCGCCAGGACCGTCGGGGCCGCCCGGACCGTCCGGTCCGTCAGGTCCCTCCGGTCCCTTCGACCCCTCCGGTCCCCCCGGCCCTTCCGGTCCGACGGGACCGGCCCACCCGGCCCCGGCCGGACCGCCCGCGCGCATGCCGCGCTGGCTGCCGCGCGCGCTCGTCCTGGCCCTCGCGCTCTACTCCTGCTTCCTGCTGGGCAGCTGGGCCTTCCACCAGCTCGTCGGACTCCTCGTCAACATCCTGCTCGCGTTCTTCCTCGCCCTCGCCATCGAGCCGGCGGTCGGGCGCATGGCGGCGCGCGGGATGCGCCGGGGTCTCGCCACCTTCCTCGTCTTCTTCGGCGCCCTGATCGTCAGCGTCGGCTTCGTCGCCCTCCTCGGCTCGATGCTCGCCGGGCAGATCGTGGACCTGGTCGAGAACTTCCCCAAGTACCTCGACTCACTGATCAAGTGGATCAACGAGAGCTTCCACACCGACCTGTCCAGAGTCGAGGTCCAGGACAGCGTCCTCAGCTCCGACTGGCTGCAGAAGTACGTGCAGAACAGCGCGGCGGGCGTGCTCGACGTCTCCGCCACGGTCCTGGGCGGCCTCTTCCGGCTCCTCACGATCTTCCTGTTCTCGTTCTACTTCGCCGCCGACGGGCCCCGGTTGAGGCGGGCGCTCTGCTCCGTCCTCCCGCCCGCCCGGCAGACCGAGGTCCTGCGCGCCTGGGAGATCGCGGTCGACAAGACCGGCGGCTATCTCTACTCGCGCGGCCTCATGGCACTGATCTCGGGCATCGCGCACTTCATCCTCTTCGAGATCCTGGGTGTGCCGTACGCGCCGGCGCTCGCCGTCTGGGTCGGTCTCGTCTCGCAGTTCATCCCGACCATCGGCACCTACCTCGCCGGTGCCCTGCCGATGCTGATCGCCTTCACCGTCAACCCCTGGTACGCGCTGTGGGTGCTCGGTTTCGTCGTGGTCTACCAGCAGTTCGAGAACTACGTGCTCCAGCCGAAGCTGACGTCCAAGACCGTGGACATCCACCCGGCGGTGGCCTTCGGCTCGGTGATCGCGGGGACGGCGCTGCTCGGGGCCGTCGGCGCGCTGATCGCGATCCCGGCCGTCGCGACCCTGCAGGCCTTCCTCGGGGCGTACGTGAAGCGGTACGCGGTGACGGACGACCCGCGCGTCCACGGCCACCGCCGGTACGGCGAGGCGGTCGTGGCCCGGCTGCAGAAGGCCCTGCACCACAAGAAGGACGCCACCTGAGCCCTGCCGTTGGTCCGGTGTATCGCGGGCGTATCGAAAACCGCATACGCCCCGGCAACGGCCCGTCGGGTGCGATGACGGCATGAACACCACCGCACCCCGGTCGCCTTCGCTCCGCCTCACGCGCGCGAGGGCGCTCGCCGGCCTCCTGGTCCTCGGCCTGGCGGGCGCGCTGTACGTCGTACGGCGGCCGCTCATGATGTCCGCGCCGCGGTGCGCGGCGGGACAGTGGCACGGGTGCCTCGACACGTTCAACGGCGTGGTCCTGATGACCCTGGTGGGGCTGCCGCCGGCCCTGGGCGTGGCCTGGGTCCTGGCCCGGCGCCGTCGCCCCTCGCCCTGGCGGACGTCGCTGGCCGAGGTGGGCATGGTCTACGGGACGGTGCCGTTCCTCTGGCTGACGATGATGCCGGGCGCCGGCGCGGGCGTCGTCCCCGGCCGGGTGAGCCTGGTGCCGCTGCGGGACCTGGTCACCATGGGGCCGCTCGGCATCGTCGGCAACCTGCTCGTCCTCGCGTCGCTGGGCTTCTTCGCCCCGATCCGGTTCGCCGCCGTGGCGTCCGTACCGCGCCTGCTGGCACTCGGCGCGGGCTGCTCCCTCCTCGTCGAGGTCGCCCAGTACGCGCTGCGCCTGGACCGGGTGTCCTCCGTGGACGACGTCCTGGTCAACACCGCCGGAGCCGTACTGGCCGGACTCGCCTCGCGCCGCTGGTGGCGCACGGCCCCGACCGCCGTCGGCCACCAGTCCTAGGCTTCGGACATGCGCGTACTCATCGTGGAGGACGAGCCGTACCTCGCGGAGGCGGTCAGGGACGGGCTGCGGCTCGAAGCCATCGCCGCCGACATCGCGGGCGACGGCGACTCCGCCCTGGAACTGCTCGGCGTCCACGCCTACGACATCGCGGTCCTCGACCGCGACATCCCCGGGCCCTCGGGCGACGAGGTCGCCCGGCGCATCGTCGCCTCCGGCAGCGGCATCCCGATCCTCATGCTCACCGCGGCCGACCGGATCGACGACAAGGCCTCCGGCTTCGCCCTGGGCGCCGACGACTACCTCACCAAGCCGTTCGAGCTGCGGGAACTGGTCCTGCGCCTGCGGGCCCTCGACCGCAGGCGCGCGTACGCGCGTCCGCCGGTCCGCGAGATCGCGGGACTGCGGCTCGACCCCTTCCGCCGCGAGGTCTTCCGCGACGGCCGCTACGTCGCCCTGACCCGTAAACAGTTCGCCGTCCTGGAGGTCCTCGTCGCCGCCGAGGGCGGGGTCGTCAGCGCCGAGGAGCTGCTCGCCCGGGCCTGGGACGAGAACGCGGACCCGTTCACCAACGCCGTACGGATCACGGTCTCGGCGCTGCGCAAACGGCTCGGTGAGCCGTGGGCCATCGCCACGGTCCCGGGCGTCGGCTACCGGATCGACACCGAATCGGGCGGCACGCGTGCGTAGACGCCCGGGACTCAGCGCCCGGCTGAAACTCACCCTCAGCTACGCCGGGTTCCTGGCCCTCGCCGGAGCGCTTCTCCTCGCCGTCGTGTGGGGATTCCTGCTGCGGTACGTCCCCGACACCTCGCAGGGCCTCCTCGGCGTCTCGCCCAACCGCTACCTCCTGGTGCGGACCTTCGCCCCCGCGGCGGCGCTGGCGATGGCCTTCCTGCTCGTCTTCGGTCTCGTCGGCGGCTGGTTCCTCGCCGGGCGGATGCTCGCGCCGCTCGCCCGGATCACCGCCGCGGCCCGGACCGCCGGCGAGGGGTCGCTGTCGCACCGGATCGCCATGGGCGGGCGGCAGGACGAGTTCCGCGAACTCTCCGACGCCTTCGACTCGATGCTCGACCGACTCGAATCGCACGTCGCCGAGGAACGGCGGTTCGCCGCGAACGCCTCCCACGAACTGCGGACGCCGCTGGCCGTCTCGCAGGCGCTGATCGACGTCGCCCGCAGGGATCCCGCCGCGGACCGGGACGATCTGCTCGGGCGGCTCCAGACCGTCAACACGCGCGCGATCGGCCTCACCGAGGCCCTGCTGCTGCTCAGCCGCAGCGACCGGGGGACGTTCACCCGCGAGGAGGTCGACCTCTCCCTCGTCGCCGAGGAGGCCGCCGAGGACCTCCTGCCGCTCGCCGAGCAGCGCGGGATCACGCTCGACGTCACCGGTGGCGCGGCGCGGACCAGCGGCTCGTACGAGCTGCTGCTGCGGATGGTCGTGAACCTCGTCCAGAACGCCGTCGTGCACAACCTCCCGGCGGGCGGTGCGGTGACGGTTCACACCGGGGAGCGCGGCGGCGCGAGCGTCCTCCGGGTCGAGAACACCGGCCCGCCCGTCCCGCCGGAACTGCTCCCGACCCTCACCGAGCCCTTCCGGCGCGGAACGGACCGCGTGCGCACCGACGAGCACGCCGGGGTCGGGCTGGGGCTGGCGATCGCGCACAGCGTCGTCCGCGCGCACGAGGGGTCGCTCGATCTCGTCGCCGGGGACGCCGGCGGTCTGGTCGCCACCGTCCGGCTTCCCGGGTTGTACAGTCAAAAAAGTTAATAGGTCGAGGGGTCGTCGATGGGGGTGGGGTCCGTGTCGGACGGTGGCGGCGGTGCGTATCGGCGGTACGTCGCGCTGGGGGACAGCCAGACCGAAGGGGTCGGGGACGGGGACGACGTCGTCGGCCTCCGCGGCTGGGCGGACCGGCTCGCCGAGCTCCTCGCAGGCGTGGACCCGGAGGTGACGTACGCCAACCTCGCCGTACGGGGGAGGCTCGCCGGCCAGGTGCGCGCGGAGCAGCTTGCTCCGGCTCTCGCGCTGCGGCCCGACCTCGCCACGGTCGTCGCCGGGGTCAACGATCTGATGCGGCCCGGCTTCGACGCCGACGCGACGGCGGGGCACCTGGAGGCGATGTTCGCGGCGCTCGCCGGTCAGGGAGCGCGCGTGGCGACGCTCACGTTCCCCGACGTCAGCCGGCTGATCCCGCTGGCCAGGCCGCTCGGATCACGTGTCGAGGATCTCAACCGGCGCATCCGGGAGGCGGCGCGGCCGCACGGGGTGACCGTCGTGGAGACCTCGGGCCACCCGGTCGTCACCGATCCCCGGCTGTGGAGCGCCGACCGGCTGCACGCCGGTCCGCTGGGGCACGCGCGGATCGCCGCCGCGGTCGCCCAGGCGCTGGAGCTGCCCGGCAGCGACGACGCCTGGACCCGCCCGCTGCCCCCGCCGTCCCGCCCGGCCCCGACGGGGCTGCGCGCGGTCGGCGCCGAGCTGCGCTGGGCCGGGATCTTCCTCGGCCCCTGGCTGGGACGGCGCCTGCGGGGACGCTCCTCGGGGGACGGGCGTCGGGCCAAGCGCCCGGAGCTGCTGCCGGTGGCGGCGGTCTGACCGGGTTTGCCGGGGGGCGCGTGGCGCGCTTGACACTAAAATCGAACATCCATTCTGATGGAGGTCCGGCCCTGGGAAAACAGGGGTTCGCCGGCGGTTCGCCGACGAGTTGTCCACAGGTCGGAGGGGACGTCGGGGCCCATTGTCAGTGGCAGGGGTTAGCGTCTTTCACATGAAGCGATCGACTCAAGCAAACCGGGTGGAACCCATGGCAGGAACCGACCGCGAGAAGGCGCTCGACGCCGCGCTCGCACAGATTGAACGCCAATTCGGCAAGGGCGCCGTGATGCGCATGGGTGACCGTACCCAGGAGCCGATCGAGGTGATCTCCACCGGATCGACCGCGCTCGACATCGCGCTCGGCGTCGGCGGCCTGCCGCGCGGCCGTGTCGTGGAGATCTACGGACCGGAGTCCTCCGGTAAGACGACCCTGACCCTGCACGCCGTGGCCAACGCGCAGAAGGCCGGCGGCCAGGTCGCCTTCGTCGACGCCGAGCACGCCCTCGACCCCGAGTACGCCAAGAAGCTCGGCGTCGACATCGACAACCTCATCCTGTCCCAGCCGGACAACGGTGAGCAGGCTCTTGAGATCGTCGACATGCTGGTCCGCTCCGGCGCCCTCGACCTGATCGTCATCGACTCCGTCGCCGCGCTCGTCCCGCGTGCGGAGATCGAGGGCGAGATGGGCGACTCGCACGTCGGCCTCCAGGCCCGGCTGATGAGCCAGGCGCTCCGGAAGATCACCAGCGCGCTCAACCAGTCCAAGACCACCGCGATCTTCATCAACCAGCTCCGCGAGAAGATCGGCGTGATGTTCGGCTCGCCGGAGACCACGACCGGTGGCCGCGCCCTCAAGTTCTACGCGTCGGTGCGTCTCGACATCCGCCGCATCGAGACCCTCAAGGACGGCACGGAGGCGGTCGGCAACCGCACCCGCGTGAAGGTCGTCAAGAACAAGGTCGCGCCCCCGTTCAAGCAGGCCGAGTTCGACATCCTCTACGGCCAGGGCATCAGCCGCGAGGGCGGCCTGATCGACATGGGCGTGGAGCACGGCTTCGTGCGCAAGGCCGGCGCCTGGTACACGTACGAGGGCGACCAGCTCGGCCAGGGCAAGGAGAACGCCCGCAACTTCCTGAAGGACAACCCCGACCTCGCCGACGAGATCGAGAAGAAGATCAAGGAGAAGCTCGGCGTGGGCGTCCGGCCGCAGACCGGAGCGGCCGAGGCCGGCGCGGACGCGGCGGCCGGTGCCGCCGACGCGGCCGGAGCGGACGACGCGTCCAAGACCGTCCCGGCACCCGCGACCAAGACCGCGAAGGCGACCAAGGCCACCGCGGCCAAGAGCTGAACCGGTGACCGGTCGCACCGAATGGCCGGGTGACGGCCCCGACTCGTCGAGGGCCGAGAAGGAGCCGTCACCCCAGGATCCGGCCGAGCGGGCGCGCGCGATCTGTCTGCGCCTGCTCACCGGAAGCCCCCGCACGCGCAAGCAGCTGGCCGATGCCCTGCGCAAGCGGGAGATCCCCGACGACGTGGCGGAGGAGGTCCTCTCCCGCTTCGAGGACGTCGGTCTCATCGACGACGCCGCGTTCGCGGGGGCCTGGGTGGAGTCCCGCCACCACGGGCGAGGCCTCGCCCGCCGGGCCCTCGCCAGGGAGCTGCGCACCAAGGGAGTCGAGCCCGCCCTCGTCCAGGAGGCGGTGGACCAGCTCGACTCCGAGCAGGAGGAGGCCACGGCCCGCGACCTCGTCGCCCGCAAGCTGCGCGCCACGCGCGGTCTCGAACGGGACAAGCGGCTGCGGCGGCTCGCCGGGATGCTCGCCCGCAAGGGCTATCCCGAGGGCATGGCCCTCCGCGTCGTCCGCCAGGCGCTGGAGGCCGAGGGCGAGGAAACGGACGGGCTCGACGAGCCCTTCTGACAGCCCGGGGGGGGAGTCAGAAGGACTCGGCTCGCGCCCGTGAGTCGCGTCCCTCAGTCGTGCCCGTCAGTCGCGGGCGGCGGCCGGGAGCAGGACCGGAAGACCCGCCGCCTTCCAGGCCTGGAAGCCGCCGACGAGGTCGGTCGCCCGGTGCAGGCCCAGGCGGCGGAGGGAGTCGACCGCCAGGGACGAGGCGTAGCCCTCGTTGCAGAGGACCACCACCCGCAGGTCGTGACTGTCCGCCTCCGGCGCGCGGTGACTGCCCAGCGGGTCGAGCCGCCACTCCAGCTCGTTCCGCTCCACCACCAGCGCGCCCGGGATCAGCCCGTCCCGGTCCCGCAGGGCCGCGTAGCGGGTGTCCACGAGGAGCGCGTCACCCGCCTCGTACGCCTCGTGCGCGGCGCGGGGCTCGATCCGGTGGATCTCCTGCCTGACCCGTTCGAGGAGCTCGTCGATCCCCACACGTTCTTCGCGTTCCTCGCTCACTGCCAGTCCTCCGGACGCTCGACGTGCTCAAGACGGAGTACCGCGCCCGTCCGGCTGAAGCGCCGGATCAGCGGGAGCGGCGGGTAGTACGCGTGCACCGACACCGCGTGGGTGTCCGGGGACTCGTTGAGCACCTCGTGCACGTGGTGCCGGCCGAAGGCCCGGCCCTGGCCCTCGGCGAGCCGGCGGGAGCGGTCGACGCCGTCGGCCAGCTCCAGGTTCTTCCAGCCGCCGGCCGGCAGCCGCACCGCGAGCGCGTGCTCGGTCAGCGTGCCGCGCGCGGTGGCGAAGGCGCCCAGGGACTCGGCGTGGTCGTGCCAGCCGGTGCCCGTACCGGGCGGCCAGCCGATGAGCCAGGCCTCGCTGCCGCCGGGCCCGTCGAGCCGTACCCAGGTACGGCCCTCGGGATCGAGCGGCAGGGAGTCGACCAGTGCCCGGTCGGCGGCCGTACGGCGGGCGAAGTCGAGCAGCTCGGCGGAGGTCGGCGCCGCGGAGGGCGCGACGGGGAGAGTGGGGGTGGGGGTGGGGGTGGGGGAAACGGGAGGGATGGAGACGCGCTGGGGCACGGGTGGACCGTCCTGTGGGTTCGCGAAGCGCGCGCGGCGGCATCGGGCACGCGGACGGCATGCGTCAGCGGCGGGGCGCGCGCGGGGAAAGGGGCGAAGTCAGCAGGAGGGGCGACACACGCAGCCCGCGTAGCGGACCAGGTCCATATGGACCCTCCGCCACAGGCGCACATCGGTGTCGATCACGCTTCGGAGTACATCACGCGCCTCCGCGCGGAATCAATGCATGTCCGCCGTACGGTCCCGATCGGCGGACGCCTCCGCCGACGACTCCGTCTCCTGGGCCGGAACGGCGACCCCGGCGACCTCGACAGCCCCGGCGACCTCGCCGGCCTCCCCGGCCTCAGCGCCCTCGGTGGCATCGGCGGCTTCGTCGGTCTCGATGGCCCCGTCGGCCCCTGCCGACTCACGAGACTCAGCCGCCTCGGCCGCCTCGGTCTCCGCCGCCAGGGAGCCGCCGCGGGCCGCGTCGGCCGCCGCGTACAGCTCCTCCGGCCGCACGCCGGAGAAGGCGGCGACGAGGTGCCCGTCGGGCCGTACGAGCAGGACGGCGTGGGCCTGCGCACCCGGATAGGCCTCGGTGACCAGGACCTCGGCCTTCATCGGCAGCGCGTGCACCGCCTCTTCGAGCCGGGGCATCATGCCGGCGCTCTGCCAGTGCCGCCGGTCCCACACCCCGGTGCCGGGCGCGACGAGGAGGACCAGGAGGCGGCCCTGACCGAGCCGGTCCCTGAGCCGTACGGTCGAGCCGTCCGGCGCGGTCACCCGTACGTCCTCCACGGGCGCGCCCTCCGGCGTGCCCACCGGGATCCGCCCCTCGGTGCCCTCGGGCGCGAGCGGGGAGTGCGGGTAGGCGGCGGGCGCGCCGAGCGGCCCGCGCCCCACGTGCCCGTCGGTCAGCAGTGCGTCGTGCCCGCGCGAGGCACCCAGGAGGTACGCCCGCAGGCCACCGCCGCCGCGCAGCACGGGCAGCGACTGGTCCGCCGCGCGCAGCCGGGTGGCCACGGCCGTCCGCCGCTCGCTCTGGTAGCTGTCGAGCAGCCGCTCCGAGCCGCCGTGGTGCCAGGTGTGGGCGAGCTTCCAGGCGAGGTTGTCGACGTCCCTGAGCCCCTCGTCGAGGCCCTGGGTGCCGACCGCGCCGAGCAGGTGCGCCGCGTCACCCGCGAGCAGCACCCGGTCCACGCGCCAGCGCCGGGCGAGCCGGTGGTGCAGGGTGTGGACGCCGGTGTCGATGAGCTCGTACGGCGGGGTCATCCCGTCGCACCAGCCGGCCAGGGTCTCCCGGATGCGGGAGACCAGCGCGTCCGGGGTGACGAGGTCGCCGCGCGGCGGGAGCAGCCAGTCGATCCGCCACACGCCGTCGGGCAGCGGGCGGGCCGTGATCTCCTCGCCGCTGCCCCGCCACGGGGGCTGACGGTGCAGCAGGGCCTCGCCGGGCCAGGGGAGTTCGGTGCGGAGCGCGGCGACCGCGTGCCGCTCCACCGCCGTACGGCCGGGGAAGCGGATGCCGAGGAGCTTGCGGACGGTCGACCGGGCCCCGTCGCAGCCGACGAGGTGGCTGCCGCGCCACCAGGTGCCGTCCGGGCCCCGGGTGTGCGCCGTGACCCCGTCGCGGTCCTGCTCGATCGTGTCGAGCCGGGCCTCGGGGACGACCGTGACGAGCTTCTGGTGGGCGATGGCGTCGCGCAGCCCGCGCGCGAGGGCGTGCTGCGGGATGTGGAGCGGCGCGGCCGGGGACGCGGGGGAGTCGGGGTCCTCCGCCCACTCCTCCGTACCGCCGAGGCCCAGGTCGAGGGCGGTGTGGCGCATCACCTGGCGGCGGCGGAGGCTGCGCCAGCCGATCCAGCGGAGCCCCTCGTCACGGAGGGTGGCGCAGCCGAGGCGCTCGACCATGGCGGCCGTGTCGGCGCGCAGGACGACCGACCGCGCGGGGCGCGGGTCCTCCTTGCCGGACCCTTCGTCGAGCACGACGCTGGGCACGCCCTGGGCGGCGAGGGCGAGGGAGAGCGCGAGGCCGACCGGCCCCGCACCCACGATGATCACCGGGTCCACGGCGCGGCTCCTGACGGCCGGACGGTCATGGGGGCAGCACAGCTGAGTGTGGCACGAGCCCGGTGGTTGATCACAGACCGTATGCAACCCACTGAGGGTGCTTGCGTCAAGTGACGGGGTGGGCGCGGTGCGTCTGACCTGTGGTCAGTACCGCTCCGGCCCACCCGTGTTGTCGTACGGAACCCGTTCCCGGCCGTGCCGGGACGGGATCAGGCGGCGCCGGAGGCCCCGCCCATCTCCGCCGCGACGGTCTGCTGCACGGCGGTCGGGTTCACGGCGGCGGACTTCTTGCCCTGCCTGAGCCGCTTCTCCAGCCGGCTCGCCAGCGTGGTCAGGGCGAAGTTGATCGCGATGAAGATCAGCGCGATCACCGTGAGCGTGGCGATCGTGTTGGCGCCGTAGTTGGCGGTGATCTGCCGGTTCTGGCTGAGCAGGTCCCCGAAGCCGAGCATGGCGCCGCCGAGCGCGGTGTCCTTGACGATGACGACGAGCTGGCTGACCAGGGCCGGGAGCATGACGGTCACGGCCTGCGGCAGCAGGACGTACAGCATGGTCTGGCCCTTGCGCATGCCGAGCGCGACAGCCGCGTCGCCCTGGCCCCGGGGGAGCGAGAGCACGCCGGCCCGGACGACCTCGGCGATGACCGAGGCGTTGTAGAGCACCAGGCCGGTGACGACGGCGTACAGCGGGCGGAAGTCGGAGCTGACCGGCGTGAACTGCGAGTAGAACTGCGAGGCGAAGATCATCAGGAGCAGGACGGGGATGGCGCGGAAGAACTCCACGACCGCGCCGACGGGCACCCGCACCCAGCGGTGGTCGGAGAGCCGGCCGATGCCGAGGGCGGCACCGAGGGGCAGCGCGATCACGATGGAGAGGCCCGCGGCCTTGAGGGTCTCCACCAGGCCGGGCAGCAGGTACGTCGTCCAGACCTGGGAGTCGGTGACGAACGGCGTCCACTTGGCGGCGTCCAGCTGGTTCTTCTCGGCCAGGGCGGCGAGAACCCACCAGGCGAGCGCGGCCATCGCCACGAGGAACACGATCGTGTAGATCACGTTCCGCTGTTTGGCGCGCGGGCCGGGGGTGTCGTACAGGACGGAGCTCATCGCTTCACCGCCAGACGCTTGGCGGCCCAGCCGAGCAGCAGGCCGGTGGGGAGGGTGAGGACCATGAAGCCGAAGGCGAAGAGGGCGAAGACGGCGAAGAGCGCGTCCGACTCGTTCTCGATCATCGCCTTCATCAGGAACGCCGCTTCGGCCGCGCTGATCGCCGAGGCCACGGTGGTGTTCTTCGTGAGGGCGATCAGGACGTTGGCGAGCGGGGTGATCGCGGCGCGGAAGGCCTGCGGGAACACGATCACGGAGAGCACCTGCGTGAAGCTCATGCCGAGCGCGCGGGCCGCCTCCGCCTGACCGGGCGGGACGGTGTTGATGCCGGAGCGCAGCGCCTCGCAGACGAAGGTGCCGGTGTACGCGATGAGGCCGAGGACCGCGAGCCGGAACCCGATCTCGTCGGAGCGCTCGCCGCCCAGCGTGACGCCGAGGGTCTGGTTGAGGCCGAGGGAGCAGGCCACGATGACGACCGTCAGCGGGGTGTTGCGGACGATGTTGACGTACGCGGTGCCGAAGGACCGCATCAGCGGGACCGGGCTGACCCGCATGGCGACCAGCGCCGTCCCCCAGATGAGGGAGCCGATGGCCGAGTAGAGGGTGAGTTTCGCCGTCACCCAGAAGGCGCCGAGCAGGTCGTACTGCCCGGAATCAAGAAAGTCGAACACGATGCTCCGCGCTCTCCCCTGGTGGTCGGTCGGTGGGAGGCCGACGCGTGGGCGTGGGCCGGTGCCGCCGTGACGGCCGCTCCGGGCGAGGAGCGGCCGTCACGGCGGGGCGGGGCCGGATCGACCCCGGTCGCCGTTACTTCTGGACGGCCGGCGCGGGCTCGTACTTGTAGCCCGAGGGGCCGAAGTGCTGCTTGACGAGCTTCTCCCACGTGCCGTCGGAGACCATCTTCTCCAGGGCGGTGTTGATCTTGCCGCGGAGCTCGTCGTCGCCCTTCTTGAGGCCGATGCCGTAGTTCTCGTCGCTCATCTTCAGGCCGACGAGCTTGAACTTGCCCTGGTGCTCCTTCTGCGAGGCGTAGCCCGCGAGGATGGAGGCGTCCGTGGTCAGGGCGTCGACGGCCTTGTTCTCCAGGCCGGTGAGGCACTCGGAGTAGCCGCCGAGCTGCTGGAGGTCGGCCTCCGGGGCGAGCTTCTCCTTGACGTTCTGCGCGGAGGTCGAGCCGGTGACCGAGCAGAGCTTCTTGGAGTTGAGGTCCTCGACCTTGGTGATCGAGTTGTCGTCGGAGCGGACGAGGAGGTCCTGGTGGGTCAGGAAGTACGGACCCGCGAAGTCGACCTCCTTCTTGCGCTTGTCGTTGATCGAGTAGCTGGCGACGACGAACTTGACGTCACCGTTCTTGATCAGGTTCTCGCGCTCGGCGCTCGGCGCCTGCTTCCAGTTGATCTTGTCCTCGGAGTAACCGAGCTCCTTGGCCACGTACTTGGCGACGTCGACGTCGAAGCCGGCGTACGAGCCGTCCGGGGTCTTCAGGCCCAGACCGGGCTGGTCGAACTTGATGCCGACGGTGATCTTGTCGCCGTTGCTGCCCGAGTCGGAGCCGCCGCCACAGGCGGTGGCGGTCAGCGCGAGGACGACGGCGGCCGCGGAGGCGGTGGCGGTGGTGCGCAGCTTCATGGAGGAAAGTCCTTCGAGTAGATGTGAGTCGAGGCGAGGGAATCCCCAACTCGCCCATTAAGGCAGGATCTTGCTCAGTGGTGCAGGATCTTGGAGAGGAAGTCCTTCGCCCGGTCGCTGCGCGGGCTGCTGAAGAACTCCTCGGGCTCCGCCTGCTCGACGATGCGGCCGTCGGCCATGAACACGACGCGGTTGGCGGCGGAGCGGGCGAAGCCCATCTCGTGCGTCACGACCACCATCGTCATGCCGTCCCGGGCGAGTTGCTGCATGACCTCGAGCACCTCGTTGATCATCTCGGGGTCGAGGGCCGAGGTCGGCTCGTCGAAGAGCATGACCTTCGGGTCCATCGCGAGCGCGCGGGCGATCGCCACGCGCTGCTGCTGACCGCCGGAGAGCTGCGCGGGGTACTTGTCCGCCTGCGAGCCGACGCCGACCCGGTCCAGCAGGTCGCGGGCCTTGGCCTCGGCGGCCTTCTTCTCCGTCCTGCGGACCTTGATCTGACCCAGCATCACGTTTTCGAGCACCGTCTTGTGCGCGAACAGGTTGAAGGACTGGAAGACCATGCCGACGTCGGAGCGCAGCCGGGCGAGCTCCCTGCCCTCCTGGGGCAGCGCCTTGCCGTCGATGGTGATGGTGCCGGAGTCGATGGTCTCCAGGCGGTTGATCGTGCGGCACAGCGTCGACTTGCCGGACCCGGAAGGCCCGATGACGACCACGACTTCGCCGCGGGTGATCGTCAGGTCGATGTCCTGGAGGACGTGCAGCGCGCCGAAGTGCTTGTTCACCTCGGAGAGGACGACCAGGTCGTCCGCGCCGCGCGGGGCGTCCTCGGGACCCTTGGACACTGACACTCCGCTCATGGGCCTCTTGCTCCGTCCTGCTCGGTTGGGGAGGACACTAGAGACCCGACGAGACGACCGTCATCACATCTGAGCGGAAATTGAGGATAACGATCCGGTCGCAACCGGGCACACTGCGTGAAGGTCGTGTGCGGGCCGTACCGGGTGGATAACGGAAACGCCGGGGTCACAGGGGGAGACTTGACTGTGACGGTGATGATCGGCGTTCATGCCCTGGTACCACCTGGTACACAAAGAGACCCGAAGCGCCGAAGCGCCCGACATCACCGGAGGAGGTAGCCATGCGACTGCTGCTCGTCGAGGACGACGACCACGTCGCCGCCGCCCTCTCCGCGATCCTGGCCCGCCACGGCTTCACCGTCACCCACGCCCGCAACGGCGAGGAGGCGCTCCAGGCCGTCCTGCCCACCGCGCAGGGCGAGCGGCCCTCGTACGGCGTGATCCTGCTCGACCTCGGTCTCCCCGACCAGGACGGTTACCAGGTCTGCGGCCGCATCCGGAAGCTCACCACCACCCCGGTGATCATGGTCACGGCCCGTGCCGACGTACGGTCCCGGATCCACGGCCTCAACCTCGGCGCCGACGACTACGTCGTCAAGCCCTACGACACCGGTGAACTCCTCGCCCGCATCCACGCCGTCAGCCGGCGCCACGGCGGTACGGAGGAGACGGCGGCGGGCGCCACCGGAGCGGCCGAGGGTCACCTGCTGCGGCTCGGCTCCGTCACCATCGAGCTGCCCACCCGGCGGGTCAGCGTCGACGGCGAGACCGTCGCCCTCACCCGCAAGGAGTTCGACCTGCTCGCGCTCCTCGCCCAGCGCCCCGGGGTCGTCTTCCGCCGCGAGCAGATCATCAGCGAGGTCTGGCGCACCAGCTGGGAGGGGACCGGCCGCACCCTGGAGGTGCACGTCGCCTCCCTCCGCTCCAAGCTGCGGATGCCCGCCCTGATCGAGACCGTGCGGGGCGTCGGCTACCGCCTCGTCGCCCCCGCCGCGTAACCCCCGGCAGGCCCGCCCGTGCGCACCCGACTCCTCCCCCTCCTCATCATCCTGATGGCGGGGGTCCTGCTCGCCCTCGGCTTCCCGCTGGCCGCGAGCCTCGCCGCGTCCGAGCAGCAGCGGGTCGTCGTCGACCGGCTCGACGACGGCGCGCGCTTCGCCGCGCTCGCCCAGTTCGTCGGCGACAGCAACCCGGGACTCGACGAGCGGCAGGCCACCCTCGACGGTGAACTCGCCAGCTACCACGACGTCTACGACATTCGTGTGGGCATCTTCTACCGCAACAACCGTGCGATGGCCGCCTCACCCGAGGACTGGGTCGTACCGTACGAGGGGGAGGGCCGTCGCGCGTTCCAGGAGGCGCTGCTCGGGCGCCGCAGCCACGACCCTCCGCAGGTGTGGCCCTGGCAGCGGGACGCGCGGCTCATCGTCGCGTCGCCGGTCGTCCGCGACGGCGACGTCGTCGCCGTCGTCGTCACCGACTCGCCCACCGGGCAGCTCCGTTCGCGCATCCTGCGCGGCTGGCTCGTCATCTTCGTCGGCGAGGCCGTCGCGATGCTGGTCGCCGTCGGCGCGGCCGTACGGCTCACCGGCTGGGTCCTGCGGCCGGTCCGCGTCCTCGACTCGGTCACCCACGACATCGCCACCGGCCGCATGAACTCCCGCGTCGCCGCGGCCGGCGGGCCGCCCGAACTGCAGCGCCTGGCCCGCTCGTTCAACGAGATGGCCGACAACGTCGAGGACGTCCTCGAACAGCAGCGGGCCTTCGTCGCCGACGCCTCCCACCAGTTGCGCAACCCGCTGGCCGCGCTCCTCCTCCGCATCGAGCTCCTCGCGCTCGAACTCCCCGAGGGGAACGAGGAGATCGCCTCCGTGCGGACCGAGGGCAAGCGCCTCGCCCAGGTGCTCGACGACCTCCTCGACCTGGCGCTCGCCGAGCACCAGGCGGCCGAGCTGCGGATCACCGACGTCGGCGCGCTCGCCGAGGAGCGGGTCGCGTCCTGGCGCCCGGTCGCCGACGACAAGGGCGTCCGGCTGACCGGCACGTGCGGGGCGGTCACGGGATGGGCGGACCCGGTGGCCCTGTCCAGCGCGCTCGACGCGGTGATCGACAACGCGCTGAAGTTCACCCCGGCCGGCGAGGAGGTCACGGTCACGGTCTCGGCCGCCCCGGACGGGAAGACCGTCGGCGTCGTTGTGGCCGACCTGGGCCCCGGCCTCACCGAGGACGAGCTCACCCGCGTCGGCGACCGCTTCTGGCGCTCGGGCCGCCACCAGAACATCAAGGGATCGGGCCTCGGCCTCTCCATCACGCGCGTGCTGCTGACGGCGGGCGGCGGAGGCATCTCCTTCGCCCCGAACGAGCCGCACGGATTGCGGGTGACCGTGACGGTCCCCCGTCAGGCCCCGAAGCGGCGAAACGGCCAGCGGTACGCGTGAGCGTGCCGGCGACGGGCGTCGTGTCGACGATGGGCGTCGTTCCGGCAACGGGCGTCGTGTCGACGATGGGCGTCGTTCCGGCAACGGGCGTCGTGTCGCCGACGGCCGCGCGGCGAGACCGTACGGCTCAGGGCTTCACCGAGCGGTAGTAGCGCCGCGCGCCCTCGTGGAGCGGCAGGGGGTCGGTGTAGACCGCGGTCCGCAGGTCCACGAGCTGGGCCGGGTGGACCTGGGCGCCGATCACGTCACGGCTCCCGATCACCGTACGCGTGAAGCCCTCCACCAGGTCGGGATCGGCCTCGACGGTCGTGACGAGGAGGTTCGCCACGGCGAGCGTCTCGACCGGGTCGCCGTGCTGCACCTCCGGGTACGCGTCCGCGGGGATCGTCGCCGACCGGTAGTGGCGGGTCGACTCGCCGACGTCGTGCAGCCGGTCGACCAGGGCCGTGTCCAGCGGGATCAGCCGGATCTCGAAGCGCCCGGAGAGCGTCTGCACGGCCGTGGTCGGCAGGCCGCCCGACCAGAAGAAGGCGTCGAGGTCGCCGTCCTCCATCCGCTTCGGCATCGTGTCGATCCCCGCCGAGACCGGCTCCACGTCCCGTACGGGCGCGAGGCCCGCCGCCGCGAGGACCCGGTCGGCGATGAGCCGCACACCGGAACCCGGCTGTCCGACGCCGACCCGCAGCCCCCGCAGGTCCTGCGGCTTCCGCACCGGCGAGCCCTTGGGCACCACGAGCTGCACGTAGTCGTCGTACAGCCGCGCGCAGCCCCGCAGCCGCTCGAAGCCGGGCCGGCGCTCGCGCACGTACTGGGCGACCGCGTCGGCCGTCGCGACGGTGAAGTCCGCCTTGCCCGTGGCCACCCGGGCCAGGTTCTCCTGGGAGCCCTCGCTGTTCTTGAGCGTTATCGAGACCTCGGGCAGATCCTCCGCGAGCGCGCCCTTCAGGAGCTCCCCGTACATCTGGTAGACGCCGGTGTTGACGCCCGTACTGAAGGTGACCGAGCCGCTGGGGACTGGGGAGCCGAAGGGGACGAGCCACCACACCAGCACCCCGCACAGCGCGAGCAGCGCGGCCGACAGCGCCAGGAGGCGGCGGCGCGCGGCGCGGGAGAGCGAGGTGAGCATGGGGCGATCCTGCCAGCTCACCTCGGCGGCTGGCCAGGGACGACGGGGGAGGACGGGTGTGACCTGAGACGTGGCGCCGGATGCGCCGAAGCGGTGAGCGGCTCCGGAAGCACGCGCGCGTGCCGTGTGTCCTGCGGGAGCGCCCCGGCCCCTCCGGCTAGCGTCGGAGCGCGCTCGGTGATCTTGAGGACCGTCCCCTGTCCGCCCCTGGCACCGCGACCGGGCGCACCCACGCCCCGCACCCGCCCCACCCGCTCCGCCGGTCCGCTCCGCCTGTCCGCTCCACCGGACCCCGCACCGGCACTCCCGGGACCGCCTACCCTGGTCACCATGACCAGCAGCAGCGACCGGAGTCCCGCAGTGAGCGTTGAAGGATCCAAGACCTACGAGATTCGCACCTACGGGTGCCAGATGAACGTGCACGACTCCGAGCGGCTCTCCGGTCTGCTGGAAGAGGCGGGCTACGTCAAGGCCCCCAAGGGCTCCGACGGCGACGCCGACGTCGTGGTCTTCAACACCTGCGCGGTCCGTGAGAACGCCGACAACAAGCTGTACGGCAACCTCGGCCGGCTCGCGCCCATGAAGACCACCCGCCCGGGCATGCAGATCGCCGTCGGCGGCTGCCTCGCCCAGAAGGACCGCGACACCATCGTCAAGAAGGCCCCCTGGGTCGACGTGGTCTTCGGCACGCACAACATCGGCAAGCTGCCGGTGCTCCTGGAGCGCGCCCGCATCCAGGAGGAGGCGCAGATCGAGATCGCCGAGTCCCTGGAGGCGTTCCCCTCGACGCTGCCGACCCGCCGCGAGTCCGCGTACGCCGCCTGGGTCTCGATCTCCGTCGGCTGCAACAACACCTGCACCTTCTGTATCGTCCCGGCGCTGCGCGGCAAGGAGGAGGACCGCCGTCCCGGCGACATCCTCGCCGAGATCGAGGCGCTGGTCGCCGAGGGCGTCTCCGAGATCACCCTGCTCGGCCAGAACGTCAACGCGTACGGCTCCGACCTGGGCGACCGCGAGGCCTTCTCCAAGCTGCTGCGCGCCTGCGGCCAGATCGAGGGCCTGGAGCGGGTCCGCTTCACCTCCCCGCACCCGCGCGACTTCACCGACGACGTGATCGCGGCGATGGCCGAGACGCCGAACGTCATGCCGCAGCTGCACATGCCGCTCCAGTCCGGCTCGGACTCGATCCTGCGCGCGATGCGCCGCTCGTACCGGCAGGAGCGTTTCCTCGGGATCATCGAGAAGGTCCGCGCGGCCATCCCGCACGCCGCCATCTCCACCGACATCATCGTGGGCTTCCCCGGCGAGACCGAGGAGGACTTCGAGCAGACGATGCACACCGTCCGCGAGGCCCGCTTCGCGAACGCGTTCACCTTCCAGTACTCCAAGCGCCCCGGAACCCCGGCCGCCGACATGGAGGACCAGATCCCCAAGGAGGTCGTGCAGGAGCGCTACATGCGCCTCGTCGCCCTCCAGGAGGAGATCTCCTGGGAGGAGAACAAGAAGCAGGTCGGCCGCACCCTGGAGGTCATGGTCGCCGAGGGCGAGGGCCGCAAGGACGGCGCCACCCTCCGCCTCTCCGGCCGCGCCCCCGACAACCGCCTCGTCCACTTCACCAAGCCGGACCAGGACGTCCGTCCCGGCGACGTCGTGACCGTCGAGATCACGTACGCCGCCCCGCACCACCTGCTCGCCGAGGGCCCGACGACGTCGGTACGGCGTACGCGCGCGGGTGACGCCTGGGAGAAGCGCACCGCCGCCGCGGCCGCGAAGCCGGCCGGCGTGCTCCTCGGCCTTCCGAAGATCGGCGTTCCGGAGCCGCTCCCGGCGGTGGACGCGCCGGCCTGCGGCAGCCACTGACAGAGAACACTCGTCACACCTCGGGGGGACCGATGGGGAAGTGGGTCGTCTTCGCGCAGTACGGGTCCGGTGAGACGTACCGGACCGAGTTCGTCGCCCGGGTGACCGGCACCCGGGAGGACGCCCGCGAGGCCATGCGGGCGGCCACCCGGACGTGCCGGGCGCCCCTGCGCGAGAAGTGGCGCGAGGTGTACCGCCTCCCCGGCGGCGACAGCTACCTCGTGATCGTCAAGGGCGCCGCGAGCCTGAACGAGGTCACGCTGACCATCGCCGAGATGGTGTATGACTCCGCCGACCCGGCCGTCGAGGCGGCGGCGGAGGCCTAGGGCCTGTCTGACAATTCCCGCCGGACAGGTCCTAGGACACCGGCCGCGCTTGACACCCCGGAGGACCGGCCTCCTGGGCAGTAGGGTGCGGATCATGCTTGTCGCCGCAGCCGTCTGCCCCTGCCCGCCGCTCCTCGTCCCCGAGGTCGCGACCGGCGCCGCCCCCGAGCTGGAGGCCGCGCGGGTCGCCTGCGCCGACGCCCTCGGACTGCTCGCCGCCGCGCGCCCCGACCGGCTGTACGTGGTCGGGCCGGGCGGCGGAGGCGTGTTCCCGGCCGGATCGACCGGCTCCTTCGACGGCTTCGGCGTCGACCTCTCCGTACGCCTCGGCGAGGCCGCCGAGTCCGCGGACACCCCCGCGCGTCCCCTCCCCGCCAGTCTCGCCGTCGGCGCCTGGCTCCTCGGCCGCGCCGACTGGGCCGACGCGCCCGTCGAGGGACTCGCCGTGGACGAGGGGGCGGCGGTCGGGGAGCTCGCGGCGGCCGGTCGCGGCCTGGCCGCCTCCGCCGAGCGCGTCGCGCTCCTGGTGATGGGGGACGGCAGTGCATGCCGGACCGTGAAGGCCCCCGGCTACCTGGACGAGCGGGCGGCCGGTTTCGACGCGGAGGCGGCCCGCGCGCTCGGCACCGCCGACGTGCCCGCGCTGCTCGCGCTCGACGCGGAGCTCGCGTACGAACTGAAGGCGGCCGGGCGCGCGCCCTGGCAGGTCCTCGCGGGCGCGGCGGAGGGCGCGGGCCTCGAAGGCCGGCTCCTCCACGAGGACGCTCCGTACGGGGTGGAGTACATCGTGGCGGCCTGGTCCTGAGCGGGTCCTGAGTCGGCCCTGAGCCGGTCCTGAAAACGGCGGACGGCCGCGGAGCGCGATGCTCCGCGGCCGTCCGCCGTGCGGAGGGACGATCGGGCGCGAGACGTCAGGCGGCCGGCGGCGGCGTCGTGCCGCCGTCGTTCCCCGGCGTGCCGTCGTCCTTGTGACCGATCCGGTCCAGCGCGTCCTTGGCCTTGCCGGTACCGGACTGGATCTTGTCGCTGTACTTGCCCTTGGTCTTCTCGTCGACAAGCTTCGCGGCCTTGTCGAGACCGTGGTCGATCTTGTCCCCGTGCTGCTGCGCGAGGTCGGCCACCTTGTCCTTGGCCGGGGCGATCTTGGCCTTCAGCGAATCCAGGAGACCCATGGGGCACCTTCCCTCCGCCGGACCCCCCGAGGGAGTCCGTGCTCCGTTGTCCTGCCTACCTGTGGGCGCCTTCGTCCGCTTCGTTGTCCGCCGCGGCCTCGACCGACTGCTGCTTCGGGATCTCGACCACGTCGACGGGCGCGGCCGCCGGTGCGTCGGCGTCCTCACCGTCACCGTCGGCGACCTCGGTGCTCGCGGCGACCGTCGTCTCCGTCGCGGCCTCGGCCTCGGCCCCTACGGAGACCTCCGCCTCCGCCTCGACCCCTGCCTCGGCCCCGGTCCCGGAGTCCACCTCGGCATCCGGCACGGCCGACGCCTCGTCCGGCGAGACCTCGGCCACATCCTTCTTCTTACGGCGAAAGACTGCAAAAACGCCCATATTCACTCCATAGCGTACTCGGATGAGAGGGCCTCGGCGGTGATCGACGGCCGGAACCTCGCAACAGGCAACGAAGGCGACAGGGGGTCGTCACGTAGCTCGTTCGGGGACGGGCCCCGAGGTTTGCGAGACTGGTGCGGTGAGAAGTGCAGCTCCCGCCCCGCGGGTCATCGCCGTCGTCGGTCCCACCGCGGCCGGAAAGTCCGATCTGGGCGTATTCCTGGCCCAGCAGCTGGGCGGCGAGGTCGTCAACGCCGACTCGATGCAGCTCTACCGCGGGATGGACATCGGTACCGCGAAACTGACGCTGGAGGAGCGCGGCGGTGTCCCGCACCACCTTCTCGACATCTGGGACGTGACCGAGGCCGCCAGCGTCGCCGAGTACCAGCGACTGGCCCGCGCCGAGATCGACCGTCTGCTCGCCGCCGGCCGCACCCCCGTCCTCGTCGGAGGCTCCGGTCTGTACGTCCGCGGGGCCGTCGACGCCCTGGAGTTCCCCGGCACCGACCCGGCCGTCAGGGCCAGGCTCGAAGCCGAGCTGGAGGAGCGCGGCTCCGGCGTCCTGCACGCCCGGCTCGCGGAGTCCGACCCCGAGGCGGCCCGCGCGATCCTGCCCAGCAACGGACGCCGGATCGTCCGTGCCCTCGAGGTCATCGAGATCACCGGCAAGCCCTTCACCGCCAACCTCCCCGGCCCGGACTCCGTCTACGACACCGTCCAGATCGGCGTCGACGTGGCCCGCCCCGAGCTGGACGAGCGGATCAGCACGCGCGTGGACCGCATGTGGGAGGCGGGCCTCGTCGACGAGGTCCGCGCCCTGGAGGCCCAGGGGCTGCGCGAGGGCCGTACGGCCGCCCGCGCCCTCGGGTATCAGCAGGTGCTGGCGGCCCTCGCGGGGGAGTGCACCGAGGAGGAGGCGCGCGTGGAGACCGTGCGCGCCACGAAGCGCTTCGCCCGCCGCCAGGACTCGTGGTTCCGCCGCGACCCGCGCGTGCACTGGCTCAGCGGAGCCGCCGACCACCGCGGGGAACTCCCGCGGGAGGCGCTGTCGTTGGTCGAACGAGCGGTTACAGCCTGATCACGTGATGGCATCGGGACGCCCCGGTCGTCATTCCGGCGGCCGGGAGCGTGCCATCATCGAGCATCGATCGACCAAGTGGAGTCCGAGTGGGGAGGGCGCGTGGCGATGGAGGCCGGCCCTCGTGACACGGAACAGCAGGACGACGTCCTCGGCGGCACGCCCGGCGATGCCCGCATCGGGGCGCCGGGCCTGACCCCGGACGGACCCGACGACGCGGAAGGCACCGCCGTCCAGGTGGACGCGGGCCAGGTCGAGGTCGAGCTCAGGCCGCAGCGACGCCTGCGGATCTGGCAGATCGCCCCGATCGTCGCTCTCGCCGCCATCGGCTCCCTGATGTTCGCGTTCCCGCTCGCCTTCGGCTCGGGCGACGGCGGAGCCGTCCTCGCCATGCTCGGACTGCTCATCAGCTCCTGCGCGGCCGGCTGGGGCGTGATGGCGGCCCGCCGGGTCGGCTACACGTGGCCGGGCTTGCCGCAGCGCGGCTCGGGCGAGCGCCCCGACTGGCGTGTCCTCGGTCTGTACGTGGCGACGATCGGCGCCCTGGTCGCCCTGGCCGTCTGGCGCGTGGCCCGCCTCCGCTGAGCGGGGCCCCTGTGGACGACCGGGCGCGGCCCGCCCTGTGGACAACCGTGCCGGGCGTCGGACCCGCCCCGTACAGTTGACCGCGTGACCAGCACGCAGACCTCGCCCTCGTCCCTGTCGTCGTCCTCGTCCGCGCCGCTCCGCTTCCTCAAGGGCCACGGCACCGAGAACGACTTCGTGATCGTCCCCGACGCCGACAACGCCGTCGAGCTGAGCCCGGCCGTCGTCGCCCGGCTCTGCGACCGACGGGCCGGGATCGGCGGCGACGGCGTGCTGCACGTCGTCCGCACCGCCGCCCACCCCGAGGTGCGGCACCTCGCCGACGAGGCCGAGTGGTTCATGGACTACCGGAACGCCGACGGCTCGGTCGCCGAGATGTGCGGCAACGGGGTCCGGGTCTTCGCCCGCTACCTGGAGCACGCCGGACACGTCACCGCCGGCGAGGTCGCCGTCGCCACCCGCGGCGGCGTCAAGCGCGTCCACCTCGACAAGGACGGCTCCGTCACCGTCTCCATGGGCCGCGCGGCCCTGCCCGAGGCCGGCGTCACCGTCACGGTCGACGGCCGCAGCTGGCCCGCCCGGAACGTGAACATGGGCAACCCGCACGCGGTCGCCTTCGTCGAGGACCTCGGCCACGCCGGAACGCTCTACGACGAGCCGCCCTACGAGCCGGCCGCCGTCTACCCGGACGGGGTGAACATCGAGTTCGTCGCCGACCGCGGCCCCCGCCACGTCGCCATGCGCGTCCACGAGCGCGGCGCCTCCGAGACCCGCTCCTGCGGCACGGGCGCGTGCGCCGTCGCCGTCGCCACGGCCCGCCGGGACGGCGCCGACCCCGCCGTGACCGGCACCCCCGTCACGTACACGGTGGACGTCCTCGGCGGGACCCTCGTCATCACCGAGCACCCCGACGGCGAGATCGACATGACCGGCCCCGCCGTCATCGTCGCCGAGGGCGCCATCGACCCCGCGTGGCTCGCGGCCCCTGCCGGAAGCCGGGAAATCGAAACAGTCAACGACTGATTTGTCGCTCGAATGGGTGATCCGATTCACGCTGAGCGAGAGCGTGACTGCGCCACGTGGTGGGGTCGGTAGCATCAAGCACCGGCCCCCCGGGCACGCCTGGCCCGCCCACCGCCGGTCGACGTTGCCGGAGGTGCCCCATGAGCGCAGAGGCCACCAACCCTGTGAGCGCGGCGGACGCCGCCGTCACCGACACGACCGCCCGCAGACGCGGACGCTCCCGTATCGACCTGCGCCGCCTCGGCCGCGCCGCCCTCCTCGGCGCCACCGCCGGGCCGGCCCCCCGTGACCGGCTGCCCGACGCCATCAGTCACGTCGCCGAGGCGCACCGGGCCCACCACCCCGAGGCCGACCTCGCGGTGCTGCGCCGGGCGTACGTCCTCGCCGAGTCCTCGCACCGCGGCCAGTTCCGCAAGAGCGGCGAGCCGTACATCACCCACCCGCTCGCCGTCACCCTCATCCTCGCCGAACTCGGCGCCGAGACCACGACACTGACGGCCTCTCTGCTCCACGACACGGTCGAGGACACCGAGGTGACGCTCGATCAGGTGCGCCGGGAGTTCGGCGACGAGGTCGCGTTCATCGTCGACGGGGTCACCAAGGTCGAGAAGATCGACTACGGCGCCGCCGCCGAGCCCGAGACCTTCCGCAAGATGCTCGTCGCCACCGGCAACGACGTCCGGGTGATGTCGATCAAGCTCGCCGACCGCCTCCACAACATGCGCACCCTCGGCGTGATGAGGCCCGAGAAACAGGCCAGGATCGCCAAGGTCACCCGCGACTTCCTCATCCCGCTCGCCGAACGGCTGGGGGTCCAGGCCCTCAAGACCGAGCTGGAGGATCTCGTCTTCGCGATCCTCCACCCGGAGGAGTACGAGGCCACGCGCGCGCTCGTCGCCGCGAACGCGCACGCGGGGGACGCCCTCGGCGCCGTCGCCGACCAGGTCGCCGCCGTCCTGCGCGAGGCCGGGATCGGCGCCGAGGTCCTCGTCAGGCCCCGGCACTTCGTCTCCGTCCACCGCGTCCGCCTCAAGCGCGGCGAGCTGCGCGGCTGCGACTTCGGGCGGCTCCTCGTCCTCGTCGCCGAGGACGCCGACTGCTATGCCGTCCTCGGCGAGCTCCACACCTGTTTCACCCCGGTGATCTCCGAGTTCAAGGACTTCATCGCGGCCCCCAAGTTCAACCTGTACCAGTCGCTGCACACGGCCGTCGCCGCCCCGGACGGGGCCGTGGCCGAGATCCTCATCAGGACCCAGCGGATGCACACGGTCGCCGAGGCCGGGGTCGTCGCCCTCGGCAACCCGTACGAGGGCGGGGCACCGGACACCGTCCGGGCGGCCCCGGGCGCCCCCGGGCCGTCCCTCCCGGCTCCGGGGCCCGAGGACGGCGAGCGCGTGGACCCCACCCGGCCGGGCTGGCTCTCCCGGCTCCTCGACTGGCAGCAGTCCGCCCCCGACCCCGACACCTTCTGGACCTCGCTCCGCGCCCACCTCGCGGAGGACGACGAGATCACCGTCTTCCCCGCCGATCCGGGCGCCCCCGGCGCGATCAGCCTCCCCGTCGGCGCCAGCTGCGTCGACGCCGCCTACGCCCAGCACGGCGAGGACGCCCACCGGTGCCTCGGCGCCCGCGTCAACGGCCGCCTGACCCCCCTGAGCACCGTGCTCGCCGACGGGGACGCCGTACAGCTGCTGCTCGCCCAGGACACCGCCCAGGACACCGTCTCCGGGCCCTCTCCGGAGTGGCTCGACCACGCCCGTACCCCCGCGGCCCGGATCGCCATCACCGGATGGCTCCAGGACCATCCCGAGGCCGCCGCGGCCCCCGCCGACGCGGGGCCCCGGCCCCGGACGAGCGTGCCGGCGGACCGGCGCTCCGGTGCCGAGCTCCACGCCGACCTCGACGGCGGGCCGCCCGTCGCCGTCCGCCCGGCCGGCTGCTGCACCCCCGTACCGCCCGACGAGATCACCGGCTTCCGCGTCCGCGGCGGGTCCGTCACCGCCCACCGGGCCGGCTGCGAAGCCGTCGCGACCATGCGCGAGGTGGGCCGCGAGCCGGTCGCCGTCCGCTGGGGCGACGCCGCCCAGTGCCGCGTCACCCTCGTCGCCGAGTCCTTCGGACGGCCCCGGCTCCTCGCCGACCTCACCGAGGCCATCGCCACCGCCGGGGCCGCCGTCGTCTCCGCGACCGTCGAGCCGCCGAGCGAGCAGCGGGTCCGCCACACGTACACCCTCCACCTCCCCGACGCCGCCGGGCTGCCCGCCCTGATGCGGGCCATGAAGGACGTGCCCGGGGTGTACGACGTGAACCGCGCGCGCCGCCGCGGCCCCGCCGAACCGCGCGATGTCTGAGGCGGAGCCCTCCGCGTGACCTCCTTCGGGTGGCGGGCGAGCGCGCCGCCCGGGGGAGCGGGGGAAGCCCTGGTAGCCGTAGGGCCAGTCCTCCGGAAAGGCCTGGCCCATGCCGCTCCTCCAGAACCCGCCGTCCCGCGCGCGATGGCTGCGCGCCGCCGTCCTCGTCGCCGCCTCGACGGGACTCCTCGCCGCCGCGCTGCCCGCCCCCGCGCCCCTCGGCATCGGCGACCCGCTCTTCCCGCACCTCGGCAATCCCGGTTACGACGTCCTCGCGTACGAGCTCGACCTCACCTATCCGGGGGAGAACACCCGGCCGCTCGCGGCCGTGACCCGCATCGAGGCCCTCGCCACCCAGGACCTGGAGCGGATCAACCTCGACTTCACCCACGGAAAGGTCTCCGCCGTCACGGTCGACGACCTGCCGGCCACGTACGAGAGCAGCGGCGAGGACCTGATCGTCACCCCCGTCGTCCCCGTCGAGGCCGGAGACCGGGTGGAGATCACCGTCACCCACACCAGCGACCCCACCGGACCCGCCGACACCGGCGGCTGGGTCCGCACCGGCGACGGCCTCGCCATGGCCAACCAGGCCGACGCGGCCCACCGGGTCTTCCCCTCCAACGACCACCCGGCGGACAAGGCGGACTTCACCTTCCGCATCACCGTCCCCAACGGCCTCACCGCCGTCGCCAACGGCCTGCCCACCGGCCGCGAGACCCACGGCGCCACCACCACCTGGAGCTACCGCTCCCGCCACCCCATGGCCACCGAGCTCGCCCAGGTCTCCATCGGCGCCTCCTCGGTCGTCCACCGCACGGGTCCCGGGGGCCTGCCCGTACGGGACGTCGTGCGCACCGCCGACCGGGAACTCCTCGAACCGTGGCTCCGCAAGACCCCCGGCCACCTGGAATGGATGGAGCGCCAGGTCGGCCCGTACCCCTTCGAGACCTACGGCGTGCTCGTCGCCGACGCCGACACGGGCTTCGAGCTGGAGACGCAGACCCTCTCCCTCTTCGAGCGCCGCCTCTTCACCGAGCCCGCCTACCCCGAGTGGTACGTCGACTCGGTCATGGTCCACGAGCTCGCCCACCAGTGGTTCGGCGACAGCGTCTCGCCCCGCACCTGGTCCGACCTGTGGCTCAACGAGGGACACGCGAGCTGGTACGAGGCGCTGTACGCCGAGGGGAACGGCGGCCCGTCCCTGGAGCGCCGCATGAAGGCCGCGTACACCGCCTCCGACGCCTGGCGTGCCGACGGCGGACCGCCGGCCGCCCCCGAGCCGCCCTCGCCCGGCCACAAGATCAGCCTCTTCCGGCCCGTCGTCTACGACGGGAGCGCCCTCGTCCTCTACGCCCTTCGCCAGGAGATCGGGACCGACGCCTTCCGCCGCCTGGAGCGCCGCTGGGTCGCCGACCACCGGGACGCCACCGCCAACACCGCCGACTTCACGGCCCTGGCCGCCGAGATCTCCGGCAAGGACCTCACCGCCTTCTTCCGCGCGTGGCTGTACGCCGAGAAGACCCCGCCCATGCCCGGGCACCCCGACTGGCGGTCCGGCCCGGTCCGGGCCGTGCGGTCGGCCCCGAAACCCGCGTGACGGGCCGGGCGGGACCGTGCCACCATCGTCGGGTCGGCGACGCGGCCGGATCCGGGAATCTTCCGGAGCCGTCACGCGTTGCGACGAACAAGGCGGAGGTATCCCGGTGTCCCACCAGGACCCCCGCACCAGGATTCATCGCTTCATCTGACGTAAGGACCCAATGACCTCCTCTTCTTCCCCTTCCCAGGACGAGCAGCGCTTCGCGGAGACGAGCCGTACCGAGAGCCTTCGGGCCGATGCCCTGATGGAAGAGGACGTCGCCTGGAGCCACGAGATCGACGGAGAGCGGGACGGCGAGCAGTTCGACCGCTCCGAGCGTGCGGCCCTGCGCCGTGTCGCCGGCCTCTCCACCGAGCTCGAGGACGTCACCGAGGTCGAGTACCGCCAGCTGCGCCTGGAGCGCGTCGTGCTGGTCGGTGTCTGGACCTCGGGGACGGTGCAGGACGCGGAGAACTCCCTCGCGGAGCTCGCGGCCCTCGCCGAGACGGCGGGCGCCCTCGTACTCGACGGCGTGATCCAGCGCCGTGACAAGCCGGACCCGGCGACCTTCATCGGCTCCGGCAAGGCGCGCGAGCTGCGCGACATCGTCATCGAGACCGGCGCCGACACCGTCGTCTGCGACGGCGAGCTCAGCCCCGGCCAGCTCATCGCCCTCGAAGACGTCGTCAAGGTGAAGGTGGTCGACCGGACCGCCCTCATCCTCGACATCTTCGCCCAGCACGCCAAGTCCCGAGAGGGCAAGGCGCAGGTCGCGCTCGCGCAGATGCAGTACATGCTGCCGCGACTGCGAGGCTGGGGTCAGTCGCTCTCCCGTCAGATGGGTGGCGGCGGCGGTGGCGGCATGGCCACCCGTGGTCCCGGTGAGACCAAGATCGAGACCGACCGGCGCCGCATCCGCGAGAAGATGGCGAAGATGCGCCGGGAGATCGCGGAGATGAAGACCGGCCGCGACATCAAGCGGCAGGAGCGCCGTCGCAACAAGGTGCCGTCGGTCGCCATCGCCGGATACACCAACGCCGGCAAGTCGTCCCTGCTCAACCGCCTCACCGGTGCGGGCGTGCTGGTGGAGAACGCGCTGTTCGCCACCCTCGACCCGACCGTGCGCCGGGCCGAGACGCCCACGGGCCGGATCTACACCCTGGCCGACACCGTCGGATTCGTCCGGCACCTGCCCCACCACCTGGTCGAGGCGTTCCGCTCCACCATGGAAGAGGTCGCGGACTCCGACCTCATCCTGCACGTCGTGGACGGCTCGCACCCGGCCCCGGAGGAGCAGCTGGCCGCCGTGCGCGAGGTCTTCCGGGACGTCGGCGCGGTGAACGTCAAGGAGATCGTCGTCGTCAACAAGGCGGACGCGGCGGACCCGCTGGTGCTCCAGCGTCTCCTGCGGACGGAGAAGCACTCCATCGCGGTCTCCGCCCGCTCCGGCCAGGGCATCGCCGAGCTGCTCGCGCTCGTCGACGCCGAGCTGCCGCGCCCCGAGGTCGAGCTCGAGGCCCTCGTGCCCTACACGCACGGCGGACTCGTCTCGCGGGTGCACGCCGAGGGCGAGGTGGAGTCCGAGGAGCACACCCCGGAGGGCACCCTGCTCAAGGCCCGGGTGCACGAGGAGCTGGCGGCGCTGCTCGCGCCGTACGTCCCCGCCACGCACTGAGCCACGGCACCAAGCCGGAGGGCGCTGTCCTCCTCCCGTTCGGGGGAGGAGGACAGCGCCCTCTGTCGTGTTCAGCCGTGTTCAGCCTGTTCCGCCGTGCCGACCTCGGGTCAGCGCGCGAACTTCTTGCTGACCATGTCGTGGGCGGCCTTGGCGCCCTGACCCAGCTGCGGTCCCGCGAGCCAGCCGTTGCCGCCGGCCGGGCCGATCGAGGTGTTCGACACGAGCGCCGTCTTCCCGTTCGGCAGGACGCGGAACCAGCCACCACCCGACGAACCGGCGGTCATCGTGCAGCCGATCCGGTACATCGTCGGCGTGGCCGGGGCCGTGGTGAGCCGCGTCGGCCGGTCCAGGCACTTGTGCATGATCAGGCCGTTGTACGGCGGCGCCGACGGGTAGCCCCAGGCACCCATCGTCCCGGCCCGCGCGGCCGTCGGCGCGGAGAAGTCGACCGGGAGCGCGGCGCCCACGGTCTCCTCCAGGGACTTGCCGCCCCGCTCGGGCTGCACGTGCAGGACGGCGTAGTCGTACGGCCAGGCCTGGTTCGACCCGCCGCGCTGGATCCACTCGCCCGAGGTCACGGCCCAGTCGGCCCAGTACTGCCCGTAGGGCGCGATCTCGTGCGGCTGGGCGTTCCGCAGCGCGGAGGCCGACTTGCCGAGGTCGTTGTACGCCGGCACGAAGGTGAGGTTGCGGTACCAGCCGCCGCCGCCACCCGCGTGGACGCAGTGACCGGCCGTCCAGACCAGGTTCGACTTCCCGGGCCTGCGCGGGTCCTTCACGATCGTGCCGGAGCAGACCATGTGGCCCTGGGGGGAGTCGAAGAAGAGCTTCCCGACCGGGGCCGCGTTGTTGTGGTACGGGGTCTTCTCCCGCTGCGCCTTGACCGGCCGCGGCGTCGGGTCCGTCCCGCCCGTCCCGGCCTGCGCGGTGATCGTCTGGTCCGGGCTCTTCGCCGACTGCATGCGGCTCGGGTCCCAGAGGCCCTCGATCACCGGGTTGACGAAGTCCTCGGCCTCACGGAGCCACGTCTCCCGGTCCCAGTCCTTCCAGGCGCCGCCCTTCCACTTCTCCAGGTCGACGCCGTGCTCCTTGAGCTTTCCGGCGAGATCCTTCGCGAGGTCGCCGCCGGCGTCGTCGGCACCCGAGCCGGCGGTGGCCGAAGCCGAACCGCTCGCCCCGGCGGCCGGCTTGTCGGCCTCCGGAGCCTCGCTCGGGCCGCAGGCCGTGGCCGTCAGCGCGAGCGCCGCGGCCACGCCGACGGCGGTGGATATCAGTCGTACGGAACGCATGTCGTGCTCCCCCTGTGAGACATGAGAGGAGGCGGGACCCCGGGTGGGCCCCGCCTCCGCGCCGCGCCTTAGCGCCCGGCGTACTTCTTGCTGACCTCGTCGTAGATGGCCTTGGCCTCGGGGCCGAGTCGCGGACCCGCCAGCCAGCCGGCCGTCGACGGGCCGATCGAGGTGTTCGACACCAGCGCCGGCTTGCCGTCACGGCCCTTGGCCACCCAGCCACCGCCGGACGAACCGCCGGTCATGGTGCAGCCGATCCGGTACATCGTCGGCTGCTCCGCCTTCAGCGACAGGCGGCCCGGCTTGTCCTGGCACTGGAACATCTTCTGGCCGTCGTACGGCGGGGCCGCCGGGAAGCCGGTGGCCGTCAGGCTCGCGATCTTCGGCACGGCCGGCGCGTTGAACTCCACCGGAAGCGCCGAACCGACGGTTTCCTCCAGCGACTTGCCG
Organism: Streptomyces sp. NPDC056144; assembly: GCF_042264145.1. NCBI lineage: Bacteria > Bacillati > Actinomycetota > Actinomycetes > Kitasatosporales > Streptomycetaceae > Streptomyces > Streptomyces sp. NPDC056144. The sequence goes on from NZ_JBHJVF010000004.1 coordinate 79,563, forward strand.
TTGCCGCCCTTCTCCGGGGTCACCTGGATGACCGCGAAGTCGTACGGGGCACCCGCGCCGCCCGTGGCAGCGCCCTGGGCGATCCACTGGTCCGAGGTCTTGACCCAGTCCGCCCACCACACGCCGTACGGCGCGATCTGCTCGCGCGTCGCCTTCTCCAGGTCGGAGGTCGGCAGCGCGGCGTCGTTGTACGACGGGACGAAGGCGATGTTGCGGTACCAGCCGCCCAGCTTGCCCTTGTGGACGCAGTGCCCGGCCGTCCAGACCAGGTTGGACTTGCCCGGGTGGGCGGGGTCCTTCACCACGGTCGCCGAGCAGACCATCGAGCCCTCGGGGCCGTCGAAGAAGACCTTGCCGGACTCGGGAGCGTTGGCGTGGTACTTCGGCGCGACGGCCTTCGCCTTCACGGCGTCCGGCGTCGGGTCGGTGACACCCTCGTCGCCGGAGATGTCCTCCTCCTCGACCGGCTTGTCGGGACGCTCGGCGTCCCGCATGCGGTCCGGGTCCCAGAGGTCCTCGATGATCGGGTTGACGAAGTCCTTGGCCTCACGCAGCCACTTGTCGCGGTCCCAGTTGCGCCACTCGCCGTTCCGCCACTTGTCGACGTCGATCCCGTGTTCCTTGAGGCGGTCCTTCAGGTCCGCCGGAATCTGGATCTTGTCGGCCGGGTTCGCCGGGTTCGACGGGTCCTGGCTCGCGGGCGCGCCGGGCTTGTCTCCCGCGTTCTCCTCGGTCGGCCCGCAGGCCGTCGCGGTGAGCGTCAGCACCGCGACGGCGGAAGCCGCCGTCAGCAGCGGACGAATCGATCGCATCTCGTGATCCCCCTGGGACTACATCAACGTGTGCATGGGTGAACGGGCGGCCGTGTCCTCGCGGGAGACGACCGACGGCCCTCCACTATGCCGGTGCCGGAGGGGACGGTACCCGCCCCGGCGACGGTTCCGAATCCGTACGGCCGTTGCCATGCCGTGATCCGGGACACGCCAACTTCCTTCCGCCGGGCCCGTGATCCCCGGCAGTTCTCGTCGTTGGTACGTACGGGGGACACAACGGCGGCGTTCAGGACGGCCCTTGCGGCGGCTCCGCACCGCCCCGATGTGCAACGCAACTGTTACAGCGGGAGGACACCGAGCCGTGGCCGTGACCGAACCAGCTCCGGCCGTCACGCCGGCCGCGCGGACGCAGAACCCGGACGACGGGGCGGACGACGCGACCGACCGGCGGCGCGCGTACGAGGGCATCCTGCGCCGCCAGTCGCAGCGCGAGTCCGCCGCCCGCACCTACGCCCGCTCCCTGCCGATCGTCCCCGTCCGGGCCAGGGGACTGACCATCGAGGGTGCCGACGGGCGCCGCTATCTCGACTGTCTCTCCGGCGCGGGGACGCTCGCCCTCGGCCACAACCACCCCGTGGTCCTGGAGGCGATCAGGAAGGTCCTCGACTCGGGCGCCCCGCTCCACGTCCTCGACCTGGCCACCCCGGTCAAGGACGCCTTCACCTCGGAGCTGTTCTCCACGCTCCCGCGCGAACTCGCCGACGACGCCCGCATCCAGTTCTGCGGTCCCGCCGGCACCGACGCCGTCGAAGCGGCCCTCAAACTGGTCCGCACCGCCACCGGCCGCGACGGCCTCCTCGCCTTCTCGGGCGCCTACCACGGCATGACGGCCGGAGCCCTGGCCGCCTCCGGCGGCGCGACCGACGTCCGGGTGACCCGGCTGCCGTACCCGCAGGAGTACCGCTGCCCCTTCGGCGTCGGGGGCGAGCGGGGCGCAGAGCTCGCCGCCCGCTGGACGGAGAGCGTCCTCACCGACCCCAAGAGCGGGGTCCCCAGCCCCGCCGGAATGATCGTCGAAGCCGTCCAGGGCGAGGGCGGGGTCATCCCCGCCCCCGACGACTGGATGCGCCGGATGCGCCGCCTCACCACCGACCACTCCGTCCCGCTCATCGTCGACGAGGTCCAGACCGGCGTCGGCCGCACCGGCGCCTTCTGGGCCGTCGAACACAGCGGTGTCGTCCCGGACGTCATGGTCCTCTCCAAGGCCATCGGCGGCTCCCTTCCCCTCGCCGTCGTCGTCTACCGCTCCGCACTGGACGCCTGGGAACCCGGCGCCCACGCCGGCACCTTCCGCGGCAACCAGCTCGCCATGGCCGCCGGCACGGCCACCCTCGCCTACGTCCGCGAGAACCGGCTCGCCGAACGGGCCGGCCTGCTCGGCGCCCGCATGCTGGGCCGGCTCCAGGGCCTCGCCGCCGCCCACCCCTGCGTCGGCGACGTCCGCGGCCGGGGCCTGATGATCGGCGTCGAGCTCGTCGACCCCGAGGCCGCCGGCCCCGACGACCCCGTCCCACCCGCCGCCCCCGCCCTGGCCCTCGCCGTCCAGCAGGAGTGCCTCGCCCGCGGACTCATCGTCGAACTGGGCGGTCGTCACTCCGCCGTCGTCCGGCTCCTGCCCCCGCTCACCCTCACCGACGAGCAGGCCACCGCCGTCCTCGACCGCTTCGCCGACGCCCTGGCCGCCGCCGAGCGGGCCCACACCCCCGCGACCGGCGCTCCCGGGAACACCCCCGGACCGTCCCCCCGCCCCCGGACCGTCCTCTGACCCCGGACCGCCCCCGGACCGCCCCCGGCCCCACTCCAAGGAAGCCCCGTGAACGCCACCCCGATCTCCCAGGCGACCGACACCGCAGCGCCCCACGCCGTCGAGGAGCACCTCGTCCCGCGCCAGCACATCGGCCCGTACGACCTCAGGCCCGCCCGCCCGGCTTCCACCGCCGCCGACGCGCCCGACCCCCTCGACGACCCCGACCCGCGGCGCGCCGCCGACGTCGCCGCCATTGAGAACCTGCTCCGCTGCTGGATCCGCGAACGCAACCTCCCGGCCCCCGACTCCACCACCCTGCGCGTCCCCCTCGACGCCAGCGGCACCGCCCTCCTCGTCCCCGTCCACTACTGGTCCGCCACCGGCTGGCACCGCTTCGGCACCCCCGCACTCGAAGGCCTCCCGGCCTCCGCCCCTCCCGTCGACGCCGTCACCGTCGCCGCTCTGCTCAGCCGGGAGACCGGCCGCCCCGAAGGCACCGAACTCGTCGGCCGGGTCGCCGACTCCACCCGCCGCACCGCCGACTTCCTCGCCGAACGCCGCCTCAGCCCCCAGCCCCACCCGGACGCCGACCTCTTCCTCGCCGCCGAACAGGCCCTGCTCCTCGGCCACCCCCTCCACCCCACCCCCAAGAGCCGCGAAGGACTCTCCGAGGCCGAGGCCCGCCTCTACTCACCCGAACTCCACGGCTCCTTCCCCCTCCACTGGATCGCCGTCGACCCCTCCGTCCTCGCCGCCGACTCGGCCTGGACCGAACAGGGCCGCCACGTCACCGCCGAGCAGCTGACCACCGGCCTCGCCGAGGGCCTCGCCCTCCCCGCCGGCACCGCACCCCTGCCCCTCCACCCCTGGCAGGCCCGCGAACTCCTCCACCGCCCCGACGTCCGCGCCCTCCTCGACGCCGGCCTCCTCCACGACCTCGGCCTCCACGGCAGCCCCTGGCACCCCACCTCCTCCGTCCGTACGGTCCACCGCCCCGGCGCCCGGGCGATGCTCAAGCTCTCCCTCGGTCTGCGGATCACCAACTCCCGCCGGGAGAACCTGCGCAAGGAGCTCCACCGCGGGGTCGAGGTCCACCGGCTGCTGCGCACCGGCCTCGTCGACGAGTGGCAGGCGGCGCACCCCGGCTTCGACATCGTCCGCGACCCCGCCTGGATCGCCGTGGACAACCCCGACGGCACCCCCGTGCCCGGACTCGACGTCATGATCCGCCACAACCCCTTCGGCCCCGGCGACGACGCCGTCTGCATCGCCTCCCTCACCACCCCCCGTCCCTGGCCCGGAAGCACGACCCTGCGCTCCCGGCTCTCCGACGTCATCGGCCGGCTCTCCGCCCGCACCGGCCGCCCCACGACGGCCGTCGCCGCCGAGTGGTTCCTGCGCTACCTCGACCAGGTCGTCCGCCCGGTCCTCTGGCTCGACGGCCACGCCGGCATCGCCCTGGAGGCCCACCAGCAGAACACCCTGGTCCTCCTGGACGCGGACGGCTGGCCCGTCGGAGGCCGCTACCGCGACAACCAGGGCTACTACTTCCGCGAGTCCCACCGCGCCGAGCTGGAGCACCGTCTCCCCGGCATCGGCGCCCGGAGCGACACCTTCGTCTCCGACCAGGTCACCGACGAGCGCTTCGCCTACTACCTCGGCATCAACAACGTCCTCGGACTGATCGGCGCCTTCGGCTCCCAGCGCCTCGCCGACGAGCGCGTCCTCCTCGCGGCCTTCCGCAGCTTCCTCACCTCCGCCACCAGCCTCGGTTCCCCCCTCCCGCACCGCCTCCTGGAGGCCGCGACCCTGCGCACCAAGGCCAACCTCCTCACCCGCCTCCACGGCCTCGACGAACTCGTCGGCCCCGTCGACACCCAGTCCGTCTACGTCACCGTCACCAACCCCCTCCGCACCTGACCCCGACCCCTGCCCTGAGCCCGACCCCGGCCCTGACCCCGTCGCCGGAGCGGCCCCGCCCGTCCATCTGCCCACCAGCCCGCCTGCCCGCAAGCCCGCCCGTCGAGGAGAGCGACACCGTGCCACCGCCCCACCAGACCCCCGCCGACCGGGCCGGGGACGACACCGTCGACCTGCGGGTCGACGAGCTCGTCGCCCTTCTCGCCGCCGGAACCCCGCCCCCCGCACCGGGCGGCGACCACGCCGACGGAGACCTCCTCGACTCCGTCGCCGACTGGGGCCGGACCCCGACCCCCTTCGGCGACTTCCAGCTCGTCCCCGTACGCCCCGACAAGGATCTGCGGCTCCTCACCGCGTGGATGAACGACCCCGCCGTCGCCGCCTACTGGGAGCTCGCCGGCCCCGATACCGTGACCGCCGAGCACCTCCGCGCCCAACTGGAGGGCGACGGCCGGAGCGTGCCCTGCCTCGGCGTCCTCGACTCCGTGCCGATGAGCTACTTCGAGATCTACCGGGCCGACCTCGACCCGCTGGCCCGGTACTACCCGGCCCGCCCGCACGACACCGGTATCCATCTGCTGATCGGAGGCGCCACCGACCGCGGCCGAGGCGTCGGCACCGCTCTCCTGCGCGCGGTCGCCGACCTCACCCTCGACCGCCGCCCCCACTGCACCCGGATCGTCGCCGAACCCGACATCCGCAACACCCCCTCCGTCTCCGCCTTCCTCGGAGCCGGCTTCCACCGCACCGCGGAAGTCGACCTCCCCGACAAACGTGCCGCGCTCATGGTCCGCGAGCGGGCCCTTCGTCACTCTCCGTGAGCAATCTATGCCCTCTATACGTCGCTCGAACCGTCATGGTTCCCACTTCGAGGAGTCCTTCGTGTCGATGTCCCCTGCACCCCACGACTCCGCACCACTGCTCGCACCCCCCGAGCTGTCGGCCGCCGCCTGGGAAAAGGCCTCGTCCCGCCTGCTCGCCAAGGCCCTCGCCGAGTTCGCGTACGAGGAGATCGTCCTCCCCGCCCCGGCCGGCGGTGACGACCCCGACCGGTATGAGCTCCGGCTCGACGACGCCACCACGCTCACGTTCCGTGCCCGACGCGGCGCCTACGGCAGCTGGCGGGTCGAGGCCGACTCGATCGCCCACGAGGGCCGGCCCGCGACCGACCCGCTCGACTTCCTGCTCCGCGCCCGGAACCTCCTCCGCCTCGACGGCGCGACCCTCGGCCATCTCATCCGCGAGCTCTCCGCCACCCTCGCCGCCGACACCCGCCTCGACATGACGGCCGTCACGGCGGACCGCCTCGCCGACCTGTCCTACGCCGAACTCGAAGGACACCAGACCGGCCACCCCTGGATCGTCCTCAACAAGGGCCGCATCGGCTTCTCCGCCTCCGACGCCGCCCGCTGGGCCCCCGAGGCCCGCCGCGCCACCCGCCTCCCGTGGATCGCCGTCAGCAAGGACATCGCCGCCTACCGCGGCGTCACCGGCCTCGAAACCCCCGACCGGCTCTACGGCCGGGAACTCGACCCCGAGACCCACGCCGCCTTCCGCGCCGCCCTCGCCGACCGCGGTCACGACCCCGACGGCTACCTCCTGCTGCCCGTCCATCCCTGGCAGTGGGACGAGGTCCTGCTCCCGCTCTACGCCCCCGCCGTCGCCTCCGGCGCCGTCGTCCCGCTCTTCACCGACGGCGACCTCCGCCTGCCCCAGCAGTCCGTCCGCACCTTCCTCAACACCAGCCGACCCGAACGGCACACCGTCAAGCTCCCGCTCTCGGTCCTCAACACCCTCGTCTGGCGCGGACTGCCCACCGAGCGGACCCTCGCGGCCCCCGCCGTCACGGCCTGGGTGCAGGGCCTGCGCGACGCCGACCCCTTCCTGCGGGACGAGTGCGGAGTGATCCTCCTCGGCGAGGTCGCCTCCGTCACCGTCGAGCACCCTCTCTACGACCGGCTGCCCGAAGTCCCGTACCAGTACAAGGAACTCCTCGGCGCGATCTGGCGCGAGCCGCTCCGAGTGCCCCCGGGGGAGCGCGCCCGCACTCTCGCCTCGCTGCTCCACGTCGACCCGGACGGGCGGGCGTTCGTCGCCGAGCTCGTCGGACGCTCCGGGCTCGCCCCCGCCGTCTGGCTCCAGCACCTCTTCGCCGCGCTGCTGCCCCCGCTCCTGCACTTCCTCTACCGGTACGGCACGGTCTTCTCCCCGCACGGCGAGAACGCGATCGTCGTCTACGACACTGAGGACGTCCCCGTACGGCTCGCGATCAAGGACTTCGTCGACGACGTGAACATCAGCCGCCGGCCGCTCCCCGAGCACGAAGCGATGCCCGACGACGTCCGCGACGTACTCCTCACCGAGGAGCCCGCCTTCCTCACCCAGTTCATCCATTCGGGGCTCTTCGTCGGCGTCTTCCGCTATCTGGCGCCGCTCTGCGAGGACCAACTCGGCGTGTCCGAGACGGAATTCTGGGACCTCGTCCGCGCGGAGATCCTCCGCCACCAGGCGCGCTTCCCCGAGCTGAAGGAACGGTTCGAGCTGTTCGATCTCCTCACCCCGCGGATCGAGCGGCTCTGCCTCAACCGGAACCGGCTGCACCTCGACGGCTACCGCGACCGGCCCGAGCGCCCCCACGCGGCCGTCCACGAGACCGTCCCCAACCCGCTCGCATGAGGCGCGCGGGGCCCGGGCTGTCGGTGCGGCCCCGTAGGCTGGAAGCGCTATGACGAAGCCATCCCTCCCCGAGCTCCTCCACGCCGCCGTCACCGCCGTCGGCGGCACGGAGCGCCCCGGCCAGGTCGCCATGGCCGAGGCCGTGGCCGAGGCCATCGACGACAATTCCCACCTCCTCGTCCAGGCCGGCACCGGCACGGGCAAGTCGCTCGGCTATCTCGTGCCGGCCCTTGCCCAGGGGGAGCGGGTCGTGGTGGCCACGGCCACCCTGGCGCTCCAGCGCCAGCTCGTCGAGCGCGATCTTCCCCGGACGGTCGACGCCCTCCACCCGCAGCTGCGGCGTCGGCCGCAGTTCGCCATGCTCAAGGGCCGGTCGAACTACCTCTGCCTGCACCGGCTCCACGAGGGGGTCCCGCAGGAAGAGGAGGACGGCCTGTTCGACCCCTTCGAGGCCGCCGCGCCGACCAGCAAGCTGGGCCAGGACCTGCTGCGGCTCCGGGACTGGTCGGACGAGACGGAGACCGGCGACCGGGACGATCTCACCCCGGGCGTCTCGGACAAGGCCTGGGCGCAGGTCTCGGTCTCCTCCCGCGAGTGCCTGGGTGCGAGCAAGTGCGCGTACGGGGCCGAGTGCTTCGCCGAGGCGGCCCGGGAGCGCGCCAAGCTCGCCGACGTCGTCGTCACCAACCACGCGCTGCTCGCCATCGACGCGATCGAGGGCGCCCCGGTGCTCCCGCAGCACGAGGTGCTGATCGTCGACGAGGCGCACGAGCTGGTCTCCCGGGTCACCGGCGTCGCCACGGGCGAGCTCACGCCGGGGCAGGTCAACCGTGCCGTGCGCCGCGCCTCGAAGCTCGTGGACGAGAAGGTCGCCGACCAGCTCCAGACCGCCGCCGAGGGATTCGAGCGGGTCATGGAGCTCGCCCTTCCGGGTCGCCTGGAGCAGATTCCGGAGGATCTGGCGTACGCGCTGATGGCGCTGCGCGACGCCGCCCGCGCGGTGATCACGGCCCTGGGGAACACGCGCGACCGGTCCGTGCAGGACGAGGACGCCGTCCGCAAGCAGGCGATGGCCTCCGTGGAGACCGTCCACGGCGTCGCGGAGCGGATCACCCAGGGCTCCGAGTACGACGTGGTCTGGTACGAGCGCCACGACCGTTTCGGCGCCTCGCTGCGGGTCGCGCCGCTCACCGTCTCGGGCCTGCTCCGGGAGAAGCTCTTCACCGAGCGGTCCGTGGTGCTCGCCTCGGCGACGCTCAAGCTCGGCGGCGACTTCAACGGGGTGGGGGCCTCGCTCGGTCTCGCTCCCGAGGGCACGAAGGGTGACGACCTGCCGGTCTGGAAGGGCCTCGACGTCGGCTCTCCGTTCGACTACCCGAAGCAGGGCATCCTGTACGTCGCCAAGCACCTGTCACGCCCCGCGCGGGACGGCGAGCGCGGCGACATGCTGGACGAGCTCGCCGAACTGATGGAGGCGGCCGGCGGGCGCACGCTCGGCCTGTTCTCCTCGATGCGGGCGGCGCAGCAGGCTGCCGAGGAGTTGCGGAGCCGGAACCCGGAGCTGCCGATCCTGCTCCAGGGCGAGGACACCCTCGGTGAGTTGATCAAGAACTTCGCCGCGGACCCGAAGACCTGTCTCTTCGGCACGCTGTCGCTCTGGCAGGGCGTGGACGTCCCCGGACCCAGCTGCCAGCTGGTCGTGATGGACAAGATCCCGTTCCCGCGCCCGGACGACCCGCTGATGAGTGCCCGGCAGAAGGCGGTCGAGGAAGCGGGTGGCAACGGCTTCATGGCGGTCGCGGCGACTCACGCGGCCCTGCTGATGGCCCAGGGTGCCGGTCGGCTCGTGCGCGCGACGGGCGACCGCGGTGTCGTCGCGGTGCTCGATCCCCGGCTGGCGACCGCACGGTACGGGAGCTATCTGAAGGCCTCGCTGCCGAACTTCTGGTACACCACGGACCGCAATCAGGTCCGTAAGTCGCTCGCGGCGATCGACGCCGCGTCGAAGGCGGAGAACAACTGATCCCTTGCCGTGCCTCCGCGGGCACGGCAAGGCCCCGGGACCGGCGCAGAGGGTCCCGGGGCCCGATCAGGGGCCGGTGAGGGCGTCACACCCGCCGGAGCACCGCCACGACCTTGCCGAGGATGGTGGCCTCGTCGCCGGGGATGGGCTGGTACGCGGCGTTGTGCGGGAGCAGCCAGACGTGGCCGTCCTCGCGCTTGAAGCGCTTGACCGTGGCCTCGCCGTCGAGCATGGCGGCGACGATGTCGCCGTTCTCCGCGACGGGCTGGCGGCGGACGGTGACCCAGTCGCCGTCACAGATGGCGGCCTCGATCATGGAGTCGCCGACGACCTTGAGGACGAACAGCTCGCCGTCGCCGACCAGCTGCCGGGGGAGCGGGAAGACGTCCTCGACGGACTCCTCGGCCAGGATGGGGCCACCGGCCGCGATCCGGCCGACCAGGGGGACGTACGACGCGGCGGGCTTGCCCGTGGTGTCCGTGGGCTGCGTGCTGGGCTGGTCCGAGCCGCGGACCTCGTACGCCCGGGGGCGGTGGGGGTCGCGACGCAGGAAGCCCTTGCGCTCCAGTGCCATCAGCTGGTGAGCCACCGAGGAGGTGCTCGAGAGTCCTACCGCCTGGCCGATCTCGCGCATCGACGGCGGGTAGCCGCGGCGCTGGACGGAGTCGCGGATGACCTCGATGACCCGGCGCTGCCGGTCGGTGAGGCCGGAGCTGTCCGCCCTGATGCCTGGAGGTCGCCCGGGGAGGGCGCGGGCGGGTCGCCCGGGCTCCTCGCCGTTCATGGCTGCGTCATTCATGGCGTGCACCGGCTCGAGTCGGCCCTGGGAGCGGTCCTGGGCGGTGATGGTGGCACTGTCTGCGGTGGTGGTCACGTCGTCGGCCCCTCTCGAAAGTGTCTCCCTGGCTGGCACAACGGTAGTGGCTTTCGAAAGGTTGCGCCAAACACACGTTCGAGTGAAAAATCGCAGATCGCCTTACGTGTGCACGTGCGGGGGTGTATGAGTACCGTCACTCCGGCGCCCCGCGTCCTCCCAATTCGGGCATTACGCTAGCCTTCGCGGCGGGATCGCCGAGCGTCGGGGTGCCTCGCGGCGCCCCTCCAGTCTCGCATCCGAGGCCCGGAATCCCGGGGGTGGACGGCCCGCGACACGCGCAGGCGGCGAAATCGTCCCCAACCCAAGATCTAGTGGTTGGATGGCACCGACCGCCCAGGGGTAGTGGTCCCGGTCTGCCGGAACCGCTGCCATCGCCTATGCTGGAGGTCGCTTCGCAGGGGCCTCAGATGCCCCGTGAGGCTCATCAGTCGTGCCGTGAGGGAGGGTCGGAAGCCATGCACTGCCCCTTCTGCAGGCACCCCGACAGCCGTGTCGTCGACAGTCGCACCACGGACGACGGGACGTCGATCCGACGCCGTCGCCAGTGTCCCGACTGCTCCCGCCGTTTCACCACGGTGGAGACGTGTTCGCTCATGGTCGTGAAGCGGTCCGGTGTCACCGAGCCCTTCAGCCGTACGAAGGTCATCTCCGGCGTCCGCAAGGCGTGCCAGGGGCGACCGGTCACCGAGGACGCCCTCGCCAAGCTCGGCCAGCGGGTCGAGGAGGCGGTGCGCGCCACCGGCAGCGCCGAGCTGACCACCCACGACGTGGGTCTGGCCATCCTCGGCCCCCTGCGGGAACTCGACCTCGTCGCGTACCTGCGCTTCGCGTCCGTGTACAAGGCCTTCGACAGCCTCGAAGACTTCGAGACCGCCATCGTGGAACTCCGCGAGCGGTCTCCCGCTGAGAACGGCGGGACCGGTGCGGCCTCCGAGGCCCCCGTTCCCGTCGCCACCGCCGACTGATCGGCGGTCCGGGCCCTTGCGGGGTCCGGCGACCGGCCGCCGTCGAGCGGCCCCCTGAACGTGCCCCGGGTGACCCCTTCGAGGTCCCTGTGGCAGCAGTACAGAACGTGTACCTGAAGACGGTGCCCTGGGACTTTCTGGGTGCCAAAGTGTGTTTTGCCCGTATATGGGAGGCGGCATGACAGAGACGGCGAGCGGCCCGGCACGTGGTTCCCGCACCAAGGGATCCAAGTCGGCGAGCAAGGGCCTGCGTATCGAGCGCATCCACACCACCCCCGGAGTGCACCCGTACGACGAGGTGGCGTGGGAGCATCGCGACGTCGTCATGACCAACTGGCGCGACGGCTCGATCAACTTCGAGCAGCGTGGCGTCGAGTTCCCCGACTTCTGGTCGGTGAACGCGGTCAACATCGTCACCAGCAAGTACTTCCGCGGGGCCGTCGGCACCCCGCAGCGCGAGACCGGTCTCAAGCAGCTCATCGACCGGATCGTGAAGACCTACACCAAGGCCGGCGAGGACTACGGCTACTTCGCCTCCCCGGCCGACGCCGAGATCTTCGAGCACGAGCTGGCCTACGCCCTCCTGCACCAGATCTTCAGCTTCAACTCGCCGGTCTGGTTCAACGTCGGCACCCCGCAGCCCCAGCAGGTCTCCGCCTGCTTCATCCTGTCCGTCGACGACTCCATGGAGTCCATCCTCGACTGGTACAAGGAAGAGGGCATGATCTTCAAGGGCGGCTCCGGCGCCGGCCTGAACCTCTCCCGCATCCGCTCCTCCAAGGAGCTCCTCTCCTCCGGCGGCAACGCCTCCGGCCCGGTCTCCTTCATGCGCGGCGCCGACGCCTCCGCGGGAACGATCAAGTCGGGCGGCGCCACCCGTCGCGCGGCCAAGATGGTCATCCTCGACGTCGACCACCCCGACATCGAGAACTTCATCGAGACCAAGGTCAAGGAGGAGGAGAAGATCCGCGCCCTCCGTGACGCGGGCTTCGACATGGACCTGGGCGGCGACGACATCACGTCCGTCCAGTACCAGAACGCCAACAACTCCGTCCGCGTGAACGACACGTTCATGAAGGCCGTCGAGGCCGGCGGGAAGTTCGGCCTCACCTCGCGCATGACCGGCGAGGTCATCGAGGAGGTCGACGCCAAGGCGCTCTTCCGCAAGATGGCCGAGGCCGCGTGGGCCTGTGCGGACCCGGGCATCCAGTACGACGACACGATCAACCACTGGCACACCTGCCCCGAGTCCGGCCGCATCAACGGCTCGAACCCGTGCAGCGAGTACATGCACCTGGACAACACGTCCTGCAACCTCGCCTCGCTCAACCTCATGAAGTTCCTCAAGGACGACGGCAAGGGCAACCAGTCCTTCGACGTCGAGCGCTTCGCCAAGGTCGTCGAGCTCGTCATCACCGCGATGGACATCTCCATCTGCTTCGCCGACTTCCCCACCGAGAAGATCGGCGAGAACACCCGCGCCTTCCGCCAGCTCGGCATCGGCTACGCCAACCTCGGCGCCCTGCTGATGGCGACGGGCCACGCGTACGACTCCGACGGCGGCCGCGCCCTCGCCGGTGCCATCTCCTCCCTGATGACCGGCACCTCGTACAAGCGCTCCGCCGAGCTCGCCGGTGTCGTCGGCGCCTACGACGGCTACGCCCGCAACGCCGAGCCGCACCAGCGCGTCATGCAGCAGCACGCCGACGAGAACACCAAGGCCGTCCGCTTCGACGACCTGGACTCGCCGATCTGGGCCGCCGCCACGGAGGCCTGGCAGGACGTGATCCGCCTCGGCGCCAAGAACGGCTTCCGCAACGCCCAGGCCTCGGTCATCGCCCCGACCGGCACCATCGGTCTCGCGATGTCCTGCGACACCACCGGCCTCGAGCCCGACCTCGCCCTGGTCAAGTTCAAGAAGCTCGTCGGCGGCGGCTCGATGCAGATCGTCAACGGCACCGTCCCGCAGGCCCTGCGCCGCCTGGGTTACCAGGAGGAGCAGATCGAGGCGATCGTCGCCCACATCGCCGAGCACGGCAACGTGATCGACGCCCCCGGCCTGAAGACCGAGCACTACGAGGTCTTCGACTGCGCCATGGGCGAGCGCTCCATCTCCGCGATGGGCCACGTCCGCATGATGGCCGCCATCCAGCCGTGGATCTCCGGCGCCCTCTCCAAGACCGTCAACCTGCCGGAGACGGCCACGGTCGAGGACGTCGAGGAGGTCTACTTCGAGGCCTGGAAGATGGGCGTCAAGGCGCTCGCGATCTACCGCGACAACTGCAAGGTCGGCCAGCCGCTCTCCGCCAAGAAGAAGGAGGACGAGAAGGCCGAGGTCACCGCGAAGTCCGAGGCGACGATCCGCGAGGCCGTCGAGAAGGTCGTCGAGTACCGCCCGGTCCGCAAGCGCCTCCCCAAGGGCCGCCCGGGGATCACCACCTCCTTCACCGTCGGTGGCGCCGAGGGCTACATGACCGCCAACTCCTACCCGGACGACGGTCTCGGCGAGGTCTTCCTGAAGATGTCGAAGCAGGGCTCGACCCTCGCCGGCATGATGGACGCCTTCTCCATCGCCGTCTCCGTCGGTCTGCAGTACGGCGTCCCGCTGGAGACGTACGTCTCGAAGTTCACCAACATGCGCTTCGAGCCGGCCGGCATGACGGACGACCCGGACGTGCGGATGGCGCAGTCGATCGTCGACTACATCTTCCGCCGCCTGGCGCTGGACTTCCTGCCCTTCGAGACCCGCTCCGCCCTCGGCATCCACTCCGCCGAGGAGCGTCAGCGCCACCTCGACACCGGCTCGTACGAGCAGGCCGAGGACGAGGAGCTCGACATCGAGACCCTCGCCCAGTCCGCCCCGCGCGCCCAGGAGCTGAAGGTCGTCGCGACCCCGGCCCCGAAGGCCGAGGTCCCGGCCCCCAAGCAGGCGCACACCTCGGCGGAGCTCGTCGAGATGCAGCTCGGCATCAGCGCCGACGCCCCGCTCTGCTTCTCCTGCGGGACGAAGATGCAGCGCGCCGGCTCCTGCTACATCTGCGAGGGCTGCGGCTCGACCAGCGGTTGCAGCTGAGCACTGAGCAGTAGGTGAGAGAGGGTGTCGGCCGGTGGCCGGCACCCTCTTCGCGTCAGGACGGGCGGGAGCCGAGGAGTGCGCCGAAGGCCTGCGGGTCGGCGTCGAAGCCGCGGCTGATCGCGCGGTACGACCAGCCGTCCGCGCCGTCGCGCGTGAACTCCACGACCGTCGCCGACAAGGCCTCCGGAACATCCGCGAAGTCGTGGGACAGCAGGTCGGTGTAGCCCTCGCGGACACGTATGCCCGGGCCCGCTATGTCACCGAAAACCAGTCTCCCGGCACCCTGTTGGACGGTCACCCCGACCACCACCCGCGCGTACGCCGGGGCCAGTCGGTCCAGCTCCAGGGTCATCGCCTCGTCGTACCCGAAGCCCTGGCCCGTACGGCTGTCGCGGTGGAGGGTGATCGTGCCGTCGGGGGAGCGGCTGCCGAAGTGCACCAGGTAGGCCGGGGCTCCGTACGGGTCGTCGGTCGTGAAGACCCCGGCGACGAGGTCCAGGTCGTGGGCCGGCGCACCGCTCGGGGCCGGGTCCCACTTGAGGGTGACCTCGACCTTCGCCACGCCCTTGTTGAGTCCGCTCACGGCGCTTCCCCTCTCCGCGCACGCCCCCGCGCGCGCCTCGCCTCGACCGTCACCCTCCCTCAAGAGCCCGTGGCTGCGGGGAGATTGCTCATGGTGTCACGGGGGTCTGACAGTGGACCCGGTGGACGGGTGCCGGATGCGGGTACGGGGGTGTGACGTGCCGGATCTCGCCCCTTCCGTGGCTCGAATCGATCAGGAAGCAGGTGGGAAGGGGGGAACTCTCGGACCGGTGAGGGACGTTGGGGTGGGGAATGCGTACTGCCGGGGCGCCGCCCGGGCCCGTACGATGGCGCGGTGCTGGTCAAGTGGATTCGCTGCACCGTGGTGGACCGTCGAGGGTTCGAGCGGGGGCAGCGGAAATGGGCGGGGCTGCTCGGTGAGCCGGGATTCCGGGGCCAGGGCGGCGGGTGGAGCCGGACTCGGCCGGATGTCGCCCACATCTTCGGGTTCTGGGAGAGCCGGGCGTTCTACGACTCCTTCATGGCCCGGTCGCACGATCGTCTGGCGGCCTCGCAGGTGGGCACGTACAGGGATGCCCAGGTCAAGCTGTTCGACCACCGCTTCGACGTGAAGACGGGGTTCGAGCCGCGGTTCTCCGACGCCGACGTGGCGCGGGTCGCGCACTGCCGTGTCCACGAGGACCGGGCCGAGCACTTCGCGCTCATGCAGGAGAAGGTGTGGAACCCCGCGATGGCCGGCTCCCCGGGCATGCTGCGGGGCCTGTTCGGCGAGGCGCCGGGCAGCGAGTTCCTGGTGCTCTCGATGTGGCGGTCGGACGCGGAGCACGGCAAGTACCGGGTGGAGCGCGTGGAGCGGCTCGGGCTGCGGGCGCGTACCGACGCGGACGTCGCGGCCCTCGCCGGGGACGTCGTACGGCTCGAAGCGGCCTGGACCGTCTGACGCCCGCCCGTACGGCTCCCCGTGACCCCCTTGGCCGAGCCTGTTCGGAGCGGTCGAACTAGGGTCGGGGTATGTCACGACCGCGGCGCATCGTTCTCGTACGGCACGGAGAGTCCGAAGGCAATGCCGACGACACGGTCTACGAGCGGGAGCCCGACCACGCCCTCCGGCTCACCGAGACCGGTTGGCGGCAGGCCGAGGCGACGGGGGAGCGGCTGCGGGAGACGTTCGGCGACGAACAGGTCAGCGTCTACGTGTCGCCGTACCGCCGCACCCATGAGACCCTCCGCGCCTTCCGGCTGCCCGCGGAGCAGGTGCGGGTGCGGGAGGAGCCGCGCCTGCGCGAGCAGGACTGGGGGAACTGGCAGGAGCGCGAGGACGTGCGCCTGCAGAAGGCGTACCGGGACGCGTACGGGCACTTCTTCTACCGCTTCGCCCAGGGCGAGTCGGGGGCGGACGTCTACGACCGGGTCGGCGCGTTCCTGGAGAGCCTCTACCGCAGCTTCGAGGCCCCGGACCACCCGCCGAACGTCCTGCTCGTCACCCACGGCCTGACCATGCGCCTGTTCTGCATGCGCTGGTTCCACTGGACGGTCGCCGACTTCGAGTCCCTGTCGAACCCCGGCAACGCCGAGACGCGCACCCTGTTGCTCGGCGAGGACGGCCGGTACCGCCTTGACCGGCCGTTCGAACGCTGGCGTACCCCGGAGCCGTACGGGCACACCGGATAGAGTGGTGGAGCGATGACCGCTGACTTCTCACTCGAACGGCGCTTCGACCGCGCCCTGGCCAGCCTGCGCGGGCTGTCCGTGGGAGACGCCCTGGGCTCCCAGTACTTCGTACCCGCCCACTACCCCCTGCTGAAGCGGCGCGAGCTGCCGCCCGGCCCCTGGCAGTGGACGGACGACACCGAGATGGCCTGCTCCGTCCTGGCCGTCCTCGCCGACCACGACCGGATCGACCAGGACGCCCTCGCCCGGTCCTTCGCGGAGCACCACGACTTCGACCGGGGCTACGGGCCCGCGGTCAACCGGATGCTTCGGCTCATCCGTGAGGGTGGCGACTGGCGGGAACTCGCCGCCGCGCTCTTCAAGGGGCAGGGCTCCTGGGGCAACGGCGCCGCGATGCGGATCGCGCCCCTCGGCGCCTGGTACGCGGACGACCCGGAGCAGGCGACGCACCAGGCCGAGATCTCGGCGTACACGACCCACCAGCATCGCGAGGCCGTCGTCGGCGCGATGGCCGTGGCCGCGGCAGCCGCTCTCGCCGCCGATCCGACCGGCCCTCCCACGCCCGAGGCGCTCCTCGACGGCGTCATCGCGCTCGTGCCGCGCAGCGCCGTCGGTGCCGGGCTGCGCAGGGCGCGCGACATGCTCGACTACGGGGACGCGGGCACCGTCGCCGCGGTCCTCGGCAGCGGCCGGCGGACCAGCGCGCACGACACCGTCCCCTTCGCCCTGTGGTCCGCGGCGCGGGCACTCGGCGACTTCGAGCGGATGTTCTGGACGACCGCGCAGGTCGGCGGCGACGTCGACACGACCTGTGCCATCGCCGGAGGCGTCGTGGCCTCCTCGACGAACGGCGCGCCGCCGGACGCGTGGCTGCGGCAGACCGAGGAGCTGCCGGAGTGGCTCCCGGCCGGGGCCGGGAAGGTCTGAGAGAGCAGGTGAGGAACGCCCCCTGAGCCCGGTGTCGGGCCCAGGGGGCGTTTTCTCGTACGGTACGAGGCCGGGCGGCCTGGAGGTCACGTCACCAGCCCGCGGGGTCATGCCACCGGACCGCAGGTCACGTCACCGGATCGCGGGGTCACGCCACCGGACCGGCCGCTTCCGCGCGGCCGCTGAGCGCTTCGAGGTCACTCTTGCGGACCCGGATCACCAGGACCGCCGTGGCCAGGGCGATCAGGGCCATCCCCACGGCCACGGTGAAGGCCGAGGCGATGCCCGAGGTCAGGACGATGTCACCCCAGGGCGAGGGGAGCTCGTGCGTCTTCGCGAACGCGGCCTGCTGCTCGGGTGTGGCGGAGGCGAGGAAGGCCGGGACCTGCTGCGTGGCCTCCTCGCGGCTCGCCGTACCGAAGACGGTGACGAGGATGGACAGGCCGAGGGAGCCGCCGACCTGCTGGGTCGCGTTGAGCAGGCCCGAGGCGGCGCCCGCCTCGTGCGGGGCGACGCCGGAGACGGCGGTGAGCGTGAGCGTGACGAAGTTGAGGCCCATGCCGAAGCCGAAGACGGCCATCGGGCCGAGGACGGCTCCGGCGTAGCTGCTGTCGGGCTCGATGAACGACATCCAGAACAGGCCGATTCCGGTGAGCGCCGAACCGGCCACCATGAACGGCTTCGGGCCGAGGTTCGGCAGCAGCCGCTGGGCGAGACCCGCGCCCGTGACGATCGCGAGGGTCACCGGCAGGAAGGCGAGACCCGACTTGATCGGGCTGTAGCCGAGCACGCCCTGGACCCACAGGACGATGAAGAAGAACATGCCGAACATGGCGGCCGACAGGCTGAGCATGATCACGTACGTGCCCGAGCGGTTGCGCTCGGCGAACATGCGGAGCGGGGTGATGGGCTCCTTCGCCCGCGACTCCACCAGCGCGAAGGCCGCGAGCAGGACCACCGCCGCTATGAAGGAGCCGATGGTCAGCGAGTCCTTCCAGCCCTTCTCGGACGCGCGGATGAACCCGTACACCAGCGCCGCCATGCCGAGCGTCGAGGTGAGCGCGCCGGCGATGTCGAAGCGGCCCGGGTGGCGCTCCGACTCCGCGATGTAGCGCGGGGCGAGGAAGGCGATGAGCAGGCCGATCGGCACGTTGACGAAGAAGACCCAGCGCCAGTCGAGCCACTCGGTGAGCATGCCGCCGGCGAGGAGCCCGATCGCGCCACCGCCGGCCGACACGGCGGCGAACACGCCGAACGCCCGGTTCCGCTCGGGGCCTTCGGGGAACGTCGTGGTGATCAGCGCGAGCGAGGTGGGCGAGGCGATGGCGCCGCCGACGCCCTGGAGGGCGCGCGCGGCGAGCAGCTGCCAGGGCTCCTGGGCGAAACCGCCGAGCAGCGAGGCGAGGGTGAAGAGGAGGATGCCGGTCATGAACACCCGGCGCCGGCCCAGGATGTCGCCCGCGCGCCCGCCGAGGAGCAGCAGCCCGCCGAAGGTGAGCGTGTAGGCGCTGAGGACCCACGAGAGGTCCGTGGTCGAGAAGGAGAGCGCGTCCTGGATGTGCGGCAGCGCGATGTTCACGATCGTGGCGTCGAGAACGACCATCAACTGGCAGGCCGCGATGACGGTCAGGGCGATTCCCGGCCGGTTTCCGGCGCGAGCGCGTCCGTCCTCGGTCTGTGTGTCCACCGGAGAAGTTGTCACTATGGGTCCCCCACGGAAGAATTAGTGAACGCAACCGTTCCCTGTTTTCCACGGTAGTGAGTCCCCGTCAGTGAACGCAAGCGTTCACTCGTCCTTCGATCCCGCCCCAACGGAGAGACCCAGATGGCTACTTCGCGCTCCGCGGCCGCCGCCCGGCCGGAAGGAGCGGCGCCGCGACGCCGTGGCCCCGTACTGGAACGGGCGATTCTGGAGGCGACGCTCGAACAGCTCGGCAGCGTCGGCTGGAACGGTCTGACGATGGAGGGTGTCGCGGTCGGTGCGCAGACCGGCAAAGCGGCGGTGTACCGGCGCTGGCCGTCGAAGGAAGACCTCGTCGCCGACGCCCTCCGGGCCGCTCTTCCGGACTTCGACGAGGCGCCGGACCGGGGGAGTGTCCGTGAGGACCTGTACGCGCTGTGCGTCCGCCTCCGGGACGTGATGTTCTCCCGGCCCGGCCACGCGCTGCGCGCCGTCCTTCACGAATGCGACGCGGAGGCGGCGGAGCGCTTCCACGGGCTGATCGCCAGCGGGGTGACCGAGCCGTCGGCCCGGCTCTTCCGGGAGGTACTGGGCCGGGGCGTCGCGCGGGGGGAGGTGCGGGCCGAAGCGGTCGACGTCCTCGTCCTCGATGTGATCCCCGCGCTGATGATGTACCGGTCCAAGGTGCGCGGGAGCGAATGGCCCGACGGTGAGGTCGGCGACATGATCGACCGCGTGATGATGCCGCTGATCCGGTCCTGAGGGCGGGCTGAGGGCGAGCTGAGGATGGGGCCCGGAGACGGGCCTGAGGACGGCCCGAGGACGGGGCCGGGAGGCGTCGGGGGAATCCGGGTATCGCGCGTGGCACCGGTCGGCGTAACCTGGCTGCGCCATGCCGTACGAACCTCCCACCCACAGCGTCGAGCGCTCGCTCCGAGCGACCACCGGCGCCAAGATCGTCGCCGGGGTCGACGAGGTCGGGCGCGGGGCGTGGGCCGGACCCGTCACGGTCTGCGCGGCCGTCACCGGTCTGCGCCGAGCCCCCGCCGGACTCACCGACTCCAAGCTGCTGACCCCCAAGCGCCGCACCGAGCTCGCCGCGGAGCTGGAGCAGTGGGTCACGGCGTACGCGCTCGGCGACGCCTCCCCCGAGGAGATCGACGAGCTCGGAATGACCGCGGCCCTCAGGCTCGCGGCGGTCCGGGCCCTCGAAGGACTTCCCGTGCGACCGGACGCCGTGATCCTCGACGGCAAGCACGACTACCTCGGCAGCCCCTGGCAGGTCCGTACGGTGATCAAGGGCGACCAGTCCTGCATCGCCGTGGCCGCCGCCTCCGTCATCGCCAAGGTCCGCCGCGACGCGGTCATGGCGGAGCTCGAATCCGAGGCCGGGGGGTGCTCCGCGTTCGGTTTCGCGGCCAACGCGGGCTACCCTTCGCCGGTCCACAAGGCCGCTCTGGAAGAGCTGGGGCCCACCCCGTACCACCGTCTCTCCTGGTCGTATCTGGACGCGCTGCCCCAGTGGCGCCACCTCAAAAAGGTCCGCCTCTCCGCGGAGGCGGCCGCGCTGGAGAGCGGGGGCCAACTCGGCTTCGACTTCTGAACTTCCGGCTGCCGGGCCCTCCTTCCCGAGGTCGCCCGTGCCGGCCGGGCGCACCTGTGCGCCACCCGCCGATGCCCCGCGCAGCGGCGTTTGATAGACATCAACCCATGCCTCTCACCCCCGAGGAGCCTCAGATTCACGAGAGCGCTCAGGGTCCCCGCGCCACCGCGGCCGCCGGCCGTCCCGCGTCGACCCCCCTTCCCGTACCCGGCCCGCGTTCCGCGGCCTCTCCGCGTCCCGGGCGTCCGGTGCCCGGCCCGAGGCCCGTTCCGTCGGCCCCCCGCCCGCAGCCCGGTGCCGCGCAGTCCCCGGCCGTCGGCCAGGAGAATCGTTCCGGCGAGCCGTCCGTCCCGCAGCTCCAGGTGATCCCGGCCCCCGCCGACGGCGCGCTCGACGCCGCCGAGGAGGCCCTCGACCTGCTCCTGGACAGCGGTCGCGCGCCCGGCGAGGTCCTGGTCCTCACCACCGGCGAGCAGCACCCGTGGACCGCGCACGAGCTGTCCTTCGGCGAGGCCGCCTACTGGGCCCAGCAGGAGACCGGCGACGACGTGTTCTTCGCGGACGCCGCCGCCGTGGAGCGGGCCGCCGGCCGGCCCGTCGTCATCCTCGCCGTCAACGGCGGCGGCGACGAGACCGCCGCCCGGGCGCTGCCGCTCGCGATGGCCCGCGCCGGTGCGCTGCTCGTCGTCTGCGGCGACCCGGAGCGCGTGGCCGCGCTCGTCGGCGCCGGGGTCTGACCGCTCCGTTCCGCGCGATTCCCTCCCGTCGGCCCGTTACCGGGTGGGCGGGAGTACGCGTCGTACGGCGTGGGTCCTGTCAGCGTGCCGCGGCGCGGCGCAGCGGTTCGGCCGCTCCGCTCGCCGTTCTCGGAGCGAGGCGGCCGGGTTCGGCCGCCTCGGTGCCGAGCGGGACCGGGTGGGAGTCGGAGCTCGGACGGCGGCCCCCGCGGCCGTCGCCGAGCACCTGCCAACCCCCTCGGGTCAGCGTGATGTACGCGCCGCAGCGGAGTCCGTGGAGCGTGCAGGCGTCGCGGAGCCCCCACATCCAGGCCCCGTCCTCCTCCGTCCAGCGCTCGTCGCCCTCGCGGCAGTAGAGCAGCACCGCGGTCCGTACGGGAGCGCGGCGTCGCAGGTCGTGCGGAAGGACCCGGCGGAGGTGCGCCAGGAGCGCGTTCCGGAACTCCCAGCCGTCGGCCGGAAGGGAGCGGGGGACGAACGAGGCGCTGGCGGCGAGCCGTTCCTCGTGGTCCAGGATCGCCACGACCGCCGTCGACGGAGTCGGCGCGTGGCGCGAGTGCAGCCCGCTGACGACCTCACGCGGATTGCCGAGCAGCGGAATCCCCGCCGCCGCCCACTCGGCCGGTTCGAGTATCCGGGCGAGGCGGCTGGCGGACCCGGGCGACGAACGGGTCGAGGTGCCTGCGGACGGAGCGAATCCGAGGGTCATGGTCCTCCCTTCGGATACGCGCCCGCGAGGCGGGCAAGGGGCGGGTGAGGGCGCACCACAGCACGGTCCTTCAAGGCCGCAGACGGGCCGTGTGGGGCGGTGCTCCAATTCTTGCTTGGCCTGCGGGGGACCGGCAATGAGCAATTGAAGTCGCTGACGGGAATGCGGCGGTATGCCTCTCATATCCCTGCCCCGTCGCCCATTGTTCACTCCCCGTTTCCTCCCCTGTTTCACCCCTGGCCGGGTAGCACCAACGGAAACATCCCTTCCGGTCCACCGGGCCCTCGACACACCGCGTGCGGGGCGGACGACCTGCGAGGGAAACGTCACGCTGAGTGAGTTGGGCGATTGTCCGTGCCATCGGGTTGCATGGGGTCATGGACAACCAGGAGCTCCGTGCCGAAGCCGATGCCATCCTCGCTGAGCTCGTCGGCGCGCCCGGGGGTTCCGCGCGGCTGCGCGAGGACCAGTGGCAGGCGGTGGCGGCCCTGGTGGAGGAGCGCAGACGCGCCCTCGTCGTGCAGCGCACCGGCTGGGGCAAGTCGGCCGTGTACTTCGTCGCGACCGCCCTCCTGCGGCGGCGCGGCGCGGGCCCCACGGTGATCATCTCTCCGCTCCTCGCCCTGATGCGCAACCAGGTCGAGGCCGCGGCGCGCGCCGGCATCCAGGCGCGCACCATCAACTCGGCCAACCCGGAGGAGTGGGACACCATCTACGACGAGGTCGAGCGCGGCGAGACCGACGTCCTCCTCGTCAGCCCCGAGCGCCTCAACTCCGTGGACTTCCGCGAGCAGGTCCTGCCCAAGCTCGCGGCCACGACCGGCCTCCTCGTCGTCGACGAGGCGCACTGCATCTCCGACTGGGGCCACGACTTCAGGCCCGACTACCGCCGCCTGCGGGCCATGCTGGCCGAGCTGGCCCCCGGCGTCCCCGTCCTGGCCACCACCGCGACCGCCAACGCGCGGGTCACCGCCGACGTCGCCGAGCAGCTGGGCACCGGGGCCGGTGAGGCCCTCGTCCTGCGCGGCACCCTGGAGCGCGAGAGCCTCCGCCTCGGCGTGGTCCGCCTGCCCGACGCGGCCCACCGGCTCGCCTGGCTCGCCGAGCACCTGAACGACCTCCAGGGCTCCGGGATCGTCTACGCGCTCACCGTCGCCGCGGCCGAGGAGGCCACCGCCTTCCTGCGCCAGCGCGGCTTCACGGTGGCCTCGTACACGGGACGTACCGAGAACGCCGACCGCCTCCAGGCCGAGACCGACCTCCAGGAGAACCGGGTCAAGGCGCTCGTGGCGACCTCGGCGCTCGGCATGGGCTTCGACAAGCCCGACCTCGGCTTCGTGGTCCACCTCGGATCGCCCTCGTCCCCCATCGCCTACTACCAGCAGGTCGGCCGCGCCGGCCGCGGCGTCGAGCACGCCGACGTGCTGCTCCTGCCCGGCAAGGAGGACGAGGCGATCTGGCGCTACTTCGCCGACACCGCGTTCCCGCCAGAATCCCTGGTGCGGCAGACCCTCGCGGCCCTCGCCGACGCCGGGCGACCCCTGTCCGTGCCGGCTCTGGAGGCGGCGGTCGACCTCCGCCGCACGCGCCTCGAAACCATGCTCAAGGTCCTCGACGTCGACGGGGCCGTGAAGCGGGTCAAGGGCGGCTGGGCCTCCACCGGGCAGCCCTGGAGCTACGACGCCGAGCGGTACGCCTGGGTGGCGCGCCAGCGCGCGGCAGAGCAGCAGGCCATGCGCGACTACGTCGGCACGTCCGAGTGCCGTATGGAGTTCCTGCGCCGTCAGCTGGACGACGAGGGAGCCGTCCCGTGCGGCCGGTGCGACAACTGCGCCGGGCCCTGGGCCGACGCCTCCGTCTCGGCGGAGACGCTGACCGGGGCCACGCAGGAGCTCGACCGCCCGGGCGTCGAGATCGAGCCGCGCCGGATGTGGCCGACGGGCATGCCGGCCCTCGGCGTCGACCTCAAAGGACGCATCCCGGCGGGCGAGCAGTGTTCTACCGGCCGGGCCCTCGGACGTCTCTCGGACATCGGCTGGGGCAACCGGCTGCGCCCGCTGCTCGCCGACAACGCGCCGGACGGCCCGGTGCCCGACGACGTCCTGAAGGCCGCCGTGGCCGTGCTCGCCGACTGGGCGCGCTCGCCCGGCGGCTGGGCGCCGAACGTCGCCGACGCGATCGCACGCCCCGTCGGCGTCGTCGCCCTGCCGTCCCTCACCAGGCCGCAGCTCGTCGGCTCCCTCGCCCACGGCATCGCCACCATCGGCCGCCTCCCCTTCCTCGGAACCCTGGCCTACACCGGCCCGGACGGCGCGCACGCGGCACGCCGCAGCAACTCCGCCCAACGCCTCCGGGCGCTCTCCGGGGCCCTCGTCGTCCCTCCGGAACTGGCCGAGGCGCTGACCGCCTCGCCCGGCCCGGTCCTGCTCGTGGACGACAGCACCGACTCCGGCTGGACCCTCGCGGTCGCCGCCCGCCTGCTCCGGCGAGCCGGGGCAGGGCAGGTTCTTCCGCTGGTCCTGGCCGCGGCCGGCTAGGAGCTGTCGGCACGTCAATCACCCCCGAGCATAGGGGGATTCGGCAGGTCGGACGCCGACCCTGTGGATAACTCCGCCGGGTCGGCGATGCCGCGTATCGGGAGTTATCCACAGGGGTTTCGGAAATCGGGAGATCACGAGACCGTCCTGACCATGAACGCGAATCACCGCGAAACCAGCGGACCTTCCCGTACCCAGCGCATCACCCTGCGCGGCCCGGCCGAGCTCGCCGACGCGCTCCCCTTCATGCTGGGCTTCCACCCCACCGACTCCGTCGTCCTGGTCGCCCTCCACGGCGAACACGGCCGCTTCGGCGGCCGCGTCAGGCTCGGCATCCCCCGCTCGCCCCACGAATGGGCGTCCACCGCCGACCACCTCGCCGAGTGCCTCGTCGAGGGCGGCGCCCGGCACGGCGCCCGGCCGGATGGGATCGTCGTCTTCCTGTGCCAGGACCCCGCCCCCGGCGAGACGGGCCGGGCGGTCATGGAGCGGCTGCGCCCCTTCGCCCAGCGCCTGCGGACCGCCTGCGGCGCCCTCGACATCCCCGTCTGCGAAGCCCTCTGCATCTCCGACGGGCTCTACTTCTCCTACTGCTGCCCGGCCCCGCTCTGCTGCCCGGCCGACGGCACCCCGCTCGCTCTCGGCGGTACGTCGGTGATGGCGGCGACCGCGGCCTTCTCGGGGCTCCAAGCGCCCGGCTCGCTCCGGGAGATGGAGGCCCGGTTCAGGCCGTACGGCACGGCCGCCGACGAGCGACAGCGCGCCGCCCTCGACGCGGCTGCCGCCGCGATCGTCCCCCGCATCGTCGAAGGCGCTCCCGGGGAAGGCAGGGAGAAGGTACGGACGGAGACGCTGCGGACCGCCCGCGAGATCCTCCGACGGTTCGCCAACCCGCCCGGGCCCGGCGCCTCGGCGATCACCGCCTCGACGGCCCGCGCCGGGGACGGACCCGTACGGATCTCGGACTCCGGGGTGGAGACCCCCGTGCGGAACGTCGGCGGCGTCGCGGCGACAGACGCGGCCGACGACGCCCTCGTCGGGGTCGAGGAGGCGGCCGCGATCATCATCGGTCTCCAGGACCGGGCGACCCGGGACCGCGCCGCCGAATGGATGGAGGGCTGGGAAGGCGCCGCGGCCCTGCGGCTCTGGCGAGTCCTCGCCAGGCGCTGCGTCGCCCCCTACCAGGAGCACGCCGCCGCGCCGCTGACACTCGCCGGCTGGGCGGCCTGGTCCACGGGCGACGAGCCGACCGCCCGGGTCGCCCTGGGACTCGCCCTCGAAGCCGACTCCGAGTACGTCTTCGCCCGCCTCCTGCACCAGGCCTGCAACGAGGGCCTCGACCCCGAGTCGCTGCGGTCCTGTCTGCGGAGCGAACGGGACGCGCGCGCCACCGAACAGATCGCACCGGCCTCGTCCCGGCGGGTCAGGGTCCGCACCACCCGCCCGCAGGGAGCCCGGCTCGGCGCCGGCAAGCCCGGTCGCCAGACCGGCGGCAGGAACCGCGGGACGGCGGCGGGCGTCAGGCCCGGCGGCCCCGCCACGACCGGGCCGGGGAGCCGGGCCGCACGCCACGACGGGAAGCCCGGCAGCAGGAGCGGACGATGACGGCCGTGACCCGGCCGCCCGCGCGCGCGTTCACCTCTCTGGCGGAGGCGGCCGCACCGCGCCGCCGGCACCCCGCCGGCCGCCCGGACCGCACAGAGAGCAGCTCACACCCGCCATGGCCCTCAGCCCCCTCCCGGCCCCCGGACGACCCGCCGGACACCCTCCGAAGGGGTTCGCCCCCGGACACCCGTCCGGCACGGGCGCCGCTCCGCCCCGAGGGGCACGGCCGGGCGAGCTGCCCTCGGTGCACGACGCCCTCCTCTGCGTCGCCCTGCCCGCCCTCGCCGTCTGCGCCGAGCACGGCCAGCTCACCGGCGAGGGCCCCGAAGGGGTCTACACGGCGGGACGACGGATCCTGTCCCGCTGCGTCCTGCGGGTGGCCGGACGGGAACCCGTCGCCCTCCAGGGACGCCTCGCGGCCGTCGACCGGGCGGTCTTCCTCGGTGTCCTGCGGGTCCCCGGGGACGTGGGACCCGACCCCGGACTCTCCGTCGAGCGCACGCGGAGCGCCGACGGAACCGAGCGCGTCACCCTGCGCAACGCCACCGCCCGCCCCCTGCGCTTCCCGGTGGAAATCGCTCTGGGCACGGATCTCGCGGACCTGGGCGCGGTCGCGTCCGGCAGACCGGGGCCCGAACTCGCCCCGAGCGTCCACGGCGCCGGGCTGCGCTGGGCCTCCGGCGACGGATGGTCCGTCGCCGTCACCGCGGACCCGCCGCCCGTGGACTCCCTGGCGGCGGCCGGAGTCCTGCGCTGGGAGGCCGAACTCCCGCCCGGAGCCCCGTACACCATCCAGCTCCGGGTACGGGCGGACCGCGCGACCGGCGCCGCCGCCTCCTCGGGGGCCGGCACCGGGCGGCCCGGCGGCCACCTCCTCGCGGAGGCGCGGGCCGAGGGCGACGACCCGCGCCCCGGAGAGCTCCTGCGCACCTCCGTGGAGGACCTCCGGGCCCTCCTCCAGCGCGACCCCGCGCAGCCCGCGGACGTCCATCTCGCGGCCGGTGTCCCCTGGCGCTGCGGACCGGTCACCGCCGAGGCCCTCTGGGCCGCCCGCATGGCCCTGCCCCTCGGGACCAGGCTCGCCGTCACCACACTCCGCTGCCTCGGACGCACCCAACTCCGCGGCACCGGACCGGAATCGGGTCGCGTTCCCGGGCCTCTCCGGGACGCGGGGCCCGGTCTCCCGCCCCGCTGCACGGGCGTCGAGGCCACCCTCGCCTTCCCCGTCGTGCTCGCCGAGGCCCGCCGCTGGGGACTGCCCGCCGCGGACCTGGAGGAGCTGCTCCCGGTCGCGGAGCGGTGCCTCGACTGGCTCCGCCGCACCGCGGAACGCGACGGGTACGTGCCGGACCCGGGGCCCGCCGGGCCCTGGCGCGCCGAGACCCAGGCCCACGCCCACCGCGCGGCCCTGCTCGGCGCCGACCTCCTCGACGCCTGCGGCAGGCCCGGGGCGGACGCCCTGCGCGAAGGCGCCCGGAGCCTGCGCGAGCGGTTCCGCCGGGAGTTCTGGCTCGACGACCTGGCCGGAGGCCGGCCCGCCGTCGCCCGCACCCCGGACGGCGGGACCCGGTCTCAGCTCGGGGGCTGGGCCGCGCACCTCCTCGACACCGGACTGCTCGATGGCGGGCGGTACGCGCAGGGTCTGCTCGACAAGGCCCAGACCGAACAGGTCGCCCGGCTGCTCGCCACCCCGGCCCTCGACTCCGGCTGGGGACTGCGCGGCCTCGGAGTGAAGGAGCCCGGCTACAACCCCTTCGGCCACCGGGCCGGGGCGGTGCGCGTGCACGAGACGGCCGTCGCGGTGGCCGGTCTCGCCGCCGCGGGGCACGAGAAGGAGGCCGCCGCCCTGCTGCGCGGGCTGCTCGACGCGGCGGAGACCTTCGGCCACCGGCTGCCCGAGATGTACGCGGGCGAGCAGCGGACGGCCGGAGCGCGTCCGGTGCCCCACCCGGCCGCGTGCCGGCCGGCCGCCGTCGCCGCCGCAGGGGCGGTGCAGGCCGTCGTGGCGCTCGCCGGGATCAGGCCCGACGCCCCGGGGCGCTCCGTGGCGGTGCACCCCATGCCCTCGGCGCCGCTGGGCGCGATCCGGCTGTCGGGGCTGGTGGTGGCGGGCGAGCCCTTCGCCGTACGGGTCGGTCGGCTCGGTCTCGGTATGGTCGAGGAGGCCGCCGAGGGCCTTCAGCTGGGTGTGTGACGGAATGCCTGGTGCGGATCCGGTGGAAGCGGCCCGGCGCGGGGAAGAAGTCAGGGCTGATCACTTCCCGGGGCGTGTTTATCGTCAGGAAGACGACTATGATCGCGGCATGCCTCCCTACGACCCGTCGGCCTTTCCGCCTTTCGCTGTCACCGTCGACCTGGTCGTGCTCACCGTGCGGCGCCACGCGCTCTGCACTCTGGTCGTGAGACGAGGGGAACCGCCGTTCCAGGGACGCTGGGCACTGCCCGGCGGCTTCGTCCGGGAGGGTGAGGACCTCGGCGCCGCCGCGGCCCGCGAGCTGGTCGAGGAGACCGGGCTCAGCGCCCACGACCCGGGCGCCCCGACGCCCGTGACCGGCAACGGCGCGCATCTGGAGCAGCTGGCCACCTACGGCGCGCCCGACCGGGACCCCCGGATGCGGGTCGTCAGCGTCGCGCACCTGGCGCTCGCCCCGGACCTGCCCGCGCCGCGCGCCGGCGGGGACGCGAACAGCGCCCGCTGGTCCCCGGTCGAGGACCTCCTCGGCGAGGACGGCCCCACCGGCCCCACCGGCGCGGAGGCAGAGAAGACGAAGGGCGGGGGCGGGGGAGCCGAACCCCTCGCCTTCGACCACGCCCGCATCCTCGCCGACGGCGTCGAGCGAGCCCGCTCGAAGATCGAGTACTCCTCCCTCGCCACCGCCTTCTGTCCGCCCGAGTTCACGGTCGGCGAGCTGCGCCGCGTCTACGAGGCCGTCTGGGGCGTCGCGCTCGACCCGCGCAACTTCCACCGCAAGGTGACCGGCACGCCCGGCTTCCTCGTTCCCGCCGGAGGCACCACCACCCGCCAGGGCGGACGGCCCGCCCAGCTCTTCCGAGCAGGTGGGGCCACCCTCCTCAACCCGCCGATGCTGCGCCCCGAGGTCTGACCGTTCCGGGGTTCCGGCGCCCCAGGGCGCCGACCCTCCGCAAGAAGTCCGATATGTAGCGTTATCTTGCTGCGGTAGCGCCGCCCTGCCGCGGAGCGGTGTCACCTACCGCGAGAGAAGCGATGCTCCAGGCAATCGGACTGACCAGCACTCCCCGCCGCGATCAACCGCCGGCGGTGGACGATCTGACCTTCGAGGCCCGGCCGGGCGCCGTGACCGCGCTTTTCGGCCCCGCGGGCTCCGGCAAGACCACCGCGCTCCGCCTCATGCTCGAACTCGACCCGGGGCGCGGCTTCACGTACTTCAGAGGCCGGCCGCTGGAGCGCGCCGCCCACCCGTCCCGCGAGGTCGGGGTGTTCCTCGGGGACGTTCCGGGGCACCCGTCGCGGACACTCCGGGGCCAACTCCGGATGCTCTGCGCCGCGTCCGGAACTCCCGTCGCGCGGGCCGACGCCGTCATCAGGGCCGTGGGCCTGGCCGGCCTCGAAGGCCGGCGCATCGGCGGCCTTCCGCGCGGAGCCGACCGCCGACTCGGTCTCGCGTGCGCCCTGTTGGCCGCTCCGCACGCGCTGCTCCTCGACGATCCGGCCGCCGGTCTCGCCGTAGCCGACAGCGCGTGGCTCTACGAACTCCTGCGCGCGCACGCGGCCGACGGGGGGACGGTCCTCTACACCACCCGGGATCCCAAGGACGCGGCACGCAACGCCGATCGGGTCGTCACGCTTCACGGCGGCCGGGTCGTCGCGGACCAGGAGGCGAGCGCGTTCGCCCGCACCCGGCTGCGGCCCCGGGTCGCCGTCCGCACCCCTCATGTCGCGCGCCTCGCCGCCGCCGTGACGCAGGAGGCGCGGGCCGCCCGGCGGCCGGTCGAGGTGGTCGCGGAGGACGGCAATCTGCTGTCGGTCTACGGCAGCGACTGCGCCGCCGTCGGCGACACCGCGTTCCGGCACGGCGTCGTGATCCACCGCCTCGCCGACGAGACCGGCGACACGGCCCCCGCCCGAACGGCCGCGCCCGCGCCCGTGCCGGCGCCGGTACCCGCACCCGTACCCGTACCCGCGGACGAGTCCGGTTCCGCACCTCCACGCCCGCCCGAGCCCACCGGGGAGCGGCCGTCCGCCCGGAAGCCGCCCCGATCGCCCTCGCGTCCGCTGCGATACGAGCTCCACCGGCTCCTCGGCGTGCCGAGCACCGCGCTCGTCGCGGGGACGGTCCTGCTCGTGTCCGTGGCGTGCGCCCTGCTCCTCGGGCGCGGGGGCGCCGTCGACCTGCCCGTCGTCCTCGCCGGCTGGCCCGCGCTCGCCCCGCTGCCGCCCGCCGCCCTCGGCGCCGGGCTGATCGGCGCCTTCTCCTTCGGCGAGGAGTACCGCTACCCCGCGCTCACCGCGGGGCGCGGCGCCGTCCCCCGCCGGCTCGGTCTGCTCCTGGCCAAACTGGTCGTGGCGGCGGCGGTGGCCCTGGTCCTCGGGGCGCTCGTCGTGGCGGCGGACCTGGGGGCCCTGCGGGCGGTCTACGGAGCCGACTTGATTCCCGTACCGGAGAACTGGCTCTCACTTGCGGTGAGTTGGTCCGGTCTGCTCGTCGGGTGCGCCTGGGCCGGGGTGCTGGGAGCCGGGGTGTTCCGGGCGGCGGCGGCCGGAGTGGCCGCGGTCCTCTTCGTACCGGTCGCCCTGGTTCCGATTCTCGGGACGGTCCTGACCGGTCCCGCGGTCCGCTCGGCCGCCGGACTTCCCGCGCGGCTGCGCGAGTTGCTCGGACCCCAGTGGTCCCCGGGCGTCGACCGCTGGGTGGCGGGCGCGCTGCGGGTCGTCGCCCAGCCCGTGGGGGTGGCGCTCACCCTGGTGTTGACGGGTCTGCTGTGCGCCTATGTGCTCACCGGGCTTCGCCGGAGTGTCCGTTGGTGATCACTTCTGGACGAAAAGGATTTGACTCAAGGTCAACTCCCTTGAGTGGCGCCCACTATGTCCGAATAATCGTCAATTGTGTAGGGGGCGCCGATCACCCTTTCGTGTGCTTTTCACCAAAGACCTCAAGGGTCACGGAGGCAACGCCGACAAAGGATGCGTGAGTACCCTTGCGCACACCATGATGACCGCCGCCCGCCCCGTCGACGCAGGCCTCGGCGCCCCGGGCGACCTCGACCGCTACCCCTACGCGGAGACGCCCGGCGTCGGCCGCGTGACCCCGTCCTCCTGGGAGGGCGTGGACACCGACCTGGGCCGCGTCGGCCGCCGGACGGCCGGAAGCCGGGGCCGGGGGCTGCACGGACAGCTCGTCCAGCAGCTCGGCCAGATGATCGTCTCCGGCGACCTGGGAGCCGACCGCCCCCTCGTCCCCGAGGAGATCGGCCAGCGGTTCGAGGTCTCGCGCACCGTCGTCCGCGAGTCCCTGCGCGTCCTGGAGGCCAAGGGCCTCGTCAGCGCCCGCCCGAACGTCGGCACCCGGGTCCGGCCCGTCAGCGACTGGAACCTGCTCGACCCCGACATCATCGAGTGGCGCGCCTTCGGTCCGCAGCGTGACGACCAGCGCCGCGAGCTGAACGAGCTGCGCTGGACGATCGAGCCCCTCGCGGCCCGCCTCGCCGCCGGGCACGGCCGGGAGGACGTCCAGCAGCGCCTCGCCGACATGGTGGAGATCATGGGGCACGCGTACGCCCAGGGCGACGGTGTCACCTTCTCCCGCGCGGACACCGAGTTCCACTCCCTGCTCATCCAGCTCGCCGGCAACCGCATGCTGGAGCACCTCTCCGGCATCGTCGGCTCCGCGCTCCAGGTCTCCGGCGGCCCCGTCACCGGCTGCGACCGTCCGAGCGAGAGCTGCCTCGCCCACCACGCCCGGATCGTCGACGCGCTCGCCGCCGGGGACGCCCAGGGCGCCGAGAGCGCCATGCGCCAGCTGCTGACCGTCCACCCCGAGGTGGAGCGCGTCGTCCCCGCCCCGCGCGAACACTGACCGCGAGTCGTGGGCGGGAGCGCGGCGGCGCACACCTCGCATGCCGCCGGGTCCGAGCGCGGTCCGGGGACCCGGCAGGGTTTCCCCGGATGGCGCCAGGGTTCCGGCGGCGCGAATGTGCCATGATGTAACGCTTCGGCCGTTTCGCCGCGTATGAGGTGTGACTCGGGCCACGAAGATTGGGCGTAACACTCCTCCGGGCCGTGCGATGACCTAAGAGGTGACAGCCGAGGAAGGAATACAGCAGCCGCTTCAGGCGCTGTGCAGTTCCCCGGTCCAGCCCGCGCCGTCGGCACATGTCCCGCCGACGGTCGTCGGCTCCAGCTCGATCCAGGGCGGGGCCGGAAGCCGTTTCCATCGTTCCGAGAGGTTGTTCGTGTCGGCCAGCACATCCCGTACGCTCCCGCCGGAGATCGCCGAGTCCGAGTCTGTGATGGCGCTCATCGAGCGGGGAAAGGCTGATGGGCAGATCGCCGGCGACGACGTGCGTCGGGCCTTCGAAGCCGACCAGATTCCGCCAACCCAGTGGAAGAATGTTCTGCGCAGCCTCAATCAGATCCTCGAGGAAGAGGGTGTGACGCTGATGGTCAGTGCAGCGGAGTCGCCGAAGCGCGCCCGCAAGAGCGTCGCCGCGAAGAGCCCGGTCAAGCGGACCGCCACCAAGACCGTCACTGCCAGGACGACCGTGACGAAGACCACCGTCACGGCCACGGCCGCCTCCGCGGCGGACAGCGACGAGTCGGCCGACGAGGCGGGCAGCCCCGCCAAGAAGGCCGCCGCGAAGAAGACCGTCGCCAAGAAGACGGTGGCCAAGAAGACCGTCGCCAAGAAGGCCACGGCGAAGAAGACCGCGTCCAAGAAGGACGCCGACGAGCTCGCCGAGGGCGAAGAGCTCCTCGACGACGTCGCGCCCGGCAAGGGTGACGAGGAAGAGACCGAGGGCGAGAGCAAGGGCTTCGTCCTGTCCGACGAGGACGAGGACGACGCGCCGGCGCAGCAGGTCGCCGTCGCCGGTGCCACCGCCGACCCGGTCAAGGACTACCTCAAGCAGATCGGCAAGGTCCCGCTGCTCAACGCCGAGCAGGAGGTCGAGCTCGCGAAGCGCATCGAGGCCGGTCTGTTCGCCGAGGACAAGCTCGCGAACTCGGACAAGCTCGCTCCGAAGCTCAAGCGCGAGCTGGAGATCATCGCCGAGGACGGCCGCCGCGCCAAGAACCACCTCCTGGAGGCCAACCTCCGACTGGTGGTCTCGCTGGCCAAGCGTTACACCGGCCGCGGCATGCTCTTCCTGGACCTGATCCAGGAGGGCAACCTCGGTCTGATCCGCGCGGTCGAGAAGTTCGACTACACCAAGGGCTACAAGTTCTCCACGTACGCCACCTGGTGGATCCGTCAGGCGATCACCCGCGCCATGGCCGACCAGGCCCGCACCATCCGTATCCCGGTGCACATGGTCGAGGTCATCAACAAGCTCGCGCGCGTCCAGCGTCAGATGCTCCAGGACCTGGGCCGTGAGCCCACCCCGGAGGAGCTGGCCAAGGAACTCGACATGACCCCCGAGAAGGTCATCGAGGTCCAGAAGTACGGCCGTGAGCCGATCTCCCTCCACACCCCCCTGGGTGAGGACGGCGACAGTGAGTTCGGTGACCTCATCGAGGACTCCGAGGCGGTCGTGCCGGCCGACGCGGTGAGCTTCACGCTCCTCCAGGAGCAGCTGCACTCCGTGCTCGACACGCTCTCCGAGCGTGAGGCGGGCGTCGTCTCCATGCGCTTCGGTCTCACCGACGGCCAGCCGAAGACGCTGGACGAGATCGGCAAGGTCTACGGCGTGACGCGTGAGCGCATCCGTCAGATCGAGTCGAAGACGATGTCGAAGCTGCGTCACCCGTCGCGTTCGCAGGTCCTGCGCGACTACCTGGACTGACAGTCCGACAGCTGAGGTGAAGGGCCCGGTTCCCCGAGAAGGAGGAACCGGGCCCTTCGCGTGTGCGCGGGTGCACCGGGTGGACACGTGCAGGACTCTGGGTGAACCGACATCACCGGAGAGTCAGGAGGCTCCATGCGAGGTCCCTTCACCCGCGCGCTGACGGGTGCCCTGGGCCTGTTCACGGCGGCGGTGGGGCAGGTGGCAGGTGCCGCGCCCGCCGCGGCGGACAGCGTCGTGGTCGGGGGCCGGCAGGCCCTGACCGCCGACGCGCCCTGGGCCGTGGCGCTGTCCAGCCGTGACCGGTTCGGGGGTACCCGGGCGGGACAGTTCTGCGGGGGCGTGGTCGTCGCGCCGACCAAGGTGCTGACGGCGGCCCACTGCCTGGGCCGCGAGGTGCTCGGCGGCGAGCCGTGGCAGCTGCGCGACTTCGTGGTCATCGCCGGGCGCGCCGCGCTGCGCGGGCAGGGCGGGCAGGAGGTCAGGATCGAGCGGACCTGGGTCAATCCGGCGTACGACCCGACGACGAACTCGGGCGATCTCGCGGTGCTCACGCTGGCGAGCGCGCTGCCGCAGTCGTACGTGATCGGGGTGGCACGCACCGGTGACGCCGCGTACGAGCCCGGGACGGCGGCGGACGTCTACGGCTGGGGCGACACGACGGGCACCGGGACGTACGCCTCGGCGCTGCGGACGGCGCGGGTGCAGGTGCTGCCGGACACGGCGTGCGAGCGGGCGTACCCGGGCGGCTTCGGGGTGCCCTACCGGGCTGACACGATGCTGTGCGCGGGCGACCCGCAGGGCGGCAAGGACGCGTGCCAGGGGGACAGTGGCGGGCCGCTGGTGGCCAACGGGCTGCTGGTCGGCCTCGTGTCCTGGGGGAGCGGCTGCGGGCAGGCGGAGAACCCGGGTGTCTACACGCGGGTCTCCGCGGTGCTGCCGGAGCATTTCTGACGCTCCGTACGCGTATGGTCACGGGGCCGATTCCGGTGACCGTACGAGAACGGGCGGCCACCCCCCCCTGATTGCGGGGGTGGCCGCCCGTCGTCCGGTCAGCGATCCGCTGGATCGACTGCCGGCCCTGGGCTCGTCGTAGCCCGACTCCTAGGCGTGGTCCTCGCCCTGCGTGCGGGACGGCACGTCGGTGAGTCGGTCCGTCTCATCCTGTATCTCAGCGGCGATCTTCTTGAGTTCCGGCTCGAACTTGCGGCCGTGGTGGGCGCAGAAGAGCAAGTCACCTCCGCTGGTCAGGACGACACGCAGGTACGCCTGGGCGCCGCAGCGGTCGCAGCGGTCAGCGGCCGTCAGGGGGCTCGCGGGGGTCAGAACAGTAGTCACGTCGCCTCTTCTCTAGCTCGACGAGCTGTCGTACCAGGGTCAACATCCAACCAGGCCGAAAACGTTCCCGCTCGCGGCTTTTCCTTGAAACTTTTTCCGAAGGTGGCTGTCTGCTACCGGTTGGCGGCGAATGAGCCGTATTGCGTCGCTCTACGGATTTCGCGTTGCTTGTCTCGTTGCGTCCTCCCGGCGGGTGCCGGTTGTTGATGAGGACGTGCCCGGAGCCTAAATGGTTCATGCCTGGAAGGGAACGTGATGTTCGCGTCACCCCATCGAGGGATCGAACATTCATGCGACGCTGGACTAGCATGAGGAAACGGGGAGGGTGGTGTGAACACGGCTCTACCAGGCATCGGTACCCTCTGAGCGGTGAATGACGCCGGGCCTTACCCCACTGGGCCAGTTTTCAAATTCAGCGAGGAGCGAACCGCGTGACCGCCGAAACGTCCGTGCCGTCCAGTGCGCTGCTGACCGCAGACCGTGACGCTTCCAACTACACCGCGCGGCATCTGCTCGTACTCGAAGGGCTCGAAGCGGTCCGCAAGCGCCCCGGTATGTACATCGGGTCCACGGACAGCCGCGGCCTGATGCACTGCATCTGGGAGATCATCGACAATTCCGTCGACGAGGCGCTCGGCGGCTACTGCGACCACATCGAGGTCGTCCTCCACGACGACGGCTCCGTCGAGGTCAAGGACAACGGCCGCGGCATCCCCGTCGACGTCGAGCCGAAGACCGGCCTCTCCGGTGTCGAGGTCGTCATGACCAAGCTCCACGCCGGCGGCAAGTTCGGCGGCGGCTCCTACGCCGCCTCCGGCGGTCTGCACGGTGTCGGCGCCTCCGTGGTGAACGCCCTGTCGGCCCGCCTCGACGTCGAGGTCGACCGGAACAGCTCCACGCACGCGATCAGCTTCCGGCGCGGTGTCCCCGGCATCTTCACCGAGCAGGGCCCCGACAGCCCCTTCGACCCGGGCAACGGCCTGCGCAAGACCAAGCGCGTCCCGAAGACCCGCACCGGCACCCGCGTGCGGTACTGGGCGGACCGGCAGATCTTCCTCAAGGACGCCAAGCTCTCCCTGGAGACGCTGCACCAGCGCGCCCGCCAGACCGCCTTCCTCGTGCCCGGCCTCACCATCGTCGTCCGCGACGAGCGGGACCTCGCCGGCATCGGCAAGAGCGAGGAGACCTTCCGCTTCGACGGAGGCATCAGCGAGTTCTGCGAGTACCTCGCCGCGGACAAGGCCGTCTGCGACATCCAGCGCCTCACCGGCCAGGGCACCTTCAAGGAGACCGTCCCGGTCCTCGACGAGCGCGGCCACATGACCCCGACCGAGGTCACCCGCGAGCTCGCCGTCGACGTGGCGCTGCGCTGGGGCACCGGCTACGACTCGACGGTCAAGTCCTTCGTCAACATCATCGCCACGCCCAAGGGCGGCACCCACGTCTCCGGCTTCGAGCAGGCCGTCACCAAGACGGTGAACGAGGTCCTCCGCTCGACCAAGATGCTGCGCGTCGCCGAGGACGACATCGTCAAGGACGACGCCCTGGAGGGGCTCACCGCCGTCGTGACGGTCCGCCTCGCCGAGCCGCAGTTCGAGGGCCAGACCAAGGAGGTCCTCGGCACCTCGGCCGCGCGCCGGATCGTCGCGGCCGTCGTCGCCCGGGAGCTCAAGGCCTTCCTGACCTCCACCAAGCGGGACGCCAAGGCCCAGGCCCGCGCGGTCCTGGAGAAGGCCGTCGCGGCCGCCCGTACCCGTATCGCGGCCCGCCAGCACAAGGAGGCGCAGCGCCGGAAGACCGCGCTGGAGTCCTCCTCGCTGCCCGCCAAGCTCGCCGACTGCCGCAGCGACGACGTGGAGCGCAGCGAGCTCTTCATCGTCGAGGGGGACTCCGCCCTCGGTACGGCGAAGCTCGCACGGAACAGCGAGTTCCAGGCGCTCCTGCCGATCCGGGGCAAGATCCTCAACGTCCAGAAGTCCTCGGTCTCGGACATGCTCAAGAACGCCGAGTGCGGCGCGATCATCCAGGTCATAGGAGCCGGCTCGGGCCGCACCTTCGACATCGACGCCGCCCGCTACGGCAAGATCGTCCTGCTCGTCGACGCCGATGTCGACGGCGCCCACATCCGCTGCCTGCTCCTGACGCTCTTCCAGCGGTACATGCGGCCCATGGTCGAGGCGGGGCGCGTCTTCGCCGCCGTACCGCCGCTGCACCGGATCGAGCTCGTCCAGCCCAAGAAGGGCCAGGACAAGTACGTGTACACGTACTCGGACAACGAGCTGCGGCAGACCCTGCTCGAGTTCCAGCGCAAGGGGGTCCGCTACAAGGACGCCATCCAGCGCTACAAGGGTCTCGGCGAGATGGACGCCGACCAGCTCGCGGAGACCACGATGGACCCGCGCCACCGCACCCTGCGCCGGATCAACATCGGCGACCTGGACTCGGCGGAGACGGTCTTCGACCTCCTCATGGGCAACGACGTCGCGCCCCGCAAGGAGTTCATCACCAGCTCGGCGGCGACCCTCGACCGCTCGCGCATCGACGCCTGACCCCGGTCCCGGCAGGGCCGTGCGGTACGCACATCCGCACCGCCCTGCCGGGCCACCCCGCCGAAGAGTCACCTGATCAGGTGAAGACCGGGAAGAGAAGAGTCCGGGATCTTCCTGCTCTGTCCATCCTTGGGCACGCGGCCGAAACGGTTCGCTGACAAGGAGAGTTGCCCGGTGGAGACGGTGGACAGACAGGCAGGGCGCGTGGAGCGCGTCCCCAGCGCGGCGGAGATCTACCTGGAGGTCCAGCGCAGTCCGGCCTTCCAGGAGGTACGGCGCCGCTACCGCCGTTTCGTCTTCCCGGCCGCCCTCGCGTTCCTGCTCTGGTACCTCGCCTACGTCGTCGCGGCCACCGCCGTCCCCCAGCTCATGGCCCGGCCGGTCGCCGGCGCGGTGAACGTGGCGATGATCGCGGGACTCGGCCAGTTCCTCACCACCTTCCTGCTGACCTGGGCCTACGCGCGCCACGCCCGGCTGCGCCGTGACCGGGCCGCCCTGGAACTGCGCTGGGACACACAGGAGATGACCCGGGGGGCGGAGCAGCGATGACCCGCGACCACCAGACCCTGGCGCTCGTGCTCTTCAGCGTCTTCATCGCCGTCACGCTCGGCATCACCACCTGGGTGAGCCGCAACCGGCACGGATCGGCCGAGGAGTTCTACGCCGGGGGCCGGCTCTTCTCGCCCCTGGAGAACGGATTCGCCATCGCCGGCGACTACATGTCCGCCGCCTCCTTCCTCGGCATCTCCGGCCTCATCGCGCTCTACGGCTACGACGGCATGCTGTACTCCGTCGGCTTCCTCGTCGCCTGGCTGGTCGTCCTCCTGCTCGTCGCGGAACTCGTCCGCAACTGCGGCCGGTTCACCCTCGCCGACGTCGTCGCCGCGCGGATGGCCGAGCGGCCCGTGCGGATCGCCGCCGGAACCTCCTCCGTCGCCGTCTCCGTGCTCTACCTCGTCGCGCAGATGGTCGGCGCCGGAAGCCTGGTCGCCCTGCTGCTCGGAGGGACCGGCGAGGCGGCCCGCTCCTGGACCGTCGTCGGCGTCGGCGCGCTCATGGTGATCTACGTGTCGCTCGGCGGCATGCGGGCCACCACCTGGATCCAGATCGTCAAGGCCGTCCTCCTCATGGCGGGCACCGTCGCGCTCACCGTCCTCGTCCTGATCCGCTTCCACGGCGACGTGAACAGCCTGCTCGCCACCGCCGCCGACCGCAGCGGCCACGGACGGGACTTCCTCGCCCCCGGCCTGCGCTACGGCGGCGACTGGACCTCGCGCCTCGACTTCATCAGCCTCGGCATCGCCCTCGTCCTCGGCACGGCCGGACTGCCGCACATCCTGTCGCGCTTCTACACCGTGCCCACCGCGCGCGCGGCCCGCCGGTCGGTCGTCTGGTCCATCGGCCTCATCGGCAGCTTCTACCTGATGACGATCGTGCTGGGCTTCGGCGCCGCCGCGCTGATCGGCCCCGCCGAGGTCCGCGCCTCCAACGCCTCGGGGAACACGGCCATTCCGCTGCTCGCCCTCGACCTCGGCGGCGGGGCGGGCTCCACCGGCGGCACGGTCCTCTTCGCCGTCGTCGCCGCCGTCGCCTTCGCGACCATCCTCGCCGTTGTCGCCGGGATCACGCTCGCCTCCTCGGCATCCGTCGCCCACGACCTGTACAGCTCGCTGCGCAGGCGGCACGCCAAGCGGCAGTACAGCGAGGTCACCGTGGCGCGGCTCGCCGCCGCCGGGATCGGCGCGGCCGCCATCGGCCTCGGACTGCTCGCCCGCGACCTGAACGTGGCCTTCCTCGTGGGTCTCGCCTTCGCGGTCGCCGCCTCCGCCAACCTGCCGGTGCTGCTCTACTCGCTGTTCTGGCGGAAGTTCACCACCCGGGGGGCGGTCTGGTCGGTGTACGGCGGCCTCGTCCCCGCCGTCCTGCTCGTCCTCCTGTCGCCCGTCGTCTCGGGCGGCCCCGAGGCGCTCTTCCCCGGCGTCGACTTCCAGCTCTTCCCGCTGCAGAACCCCGGCGTCGTCTCGATCCCGCTCGGCTTCCTCGCGGGCTGGCTCGGTACGGTCACCTCGGCCGAGCCGCCGGACGAGGCACGGCACGCGGAGACCGAGGTCAGGGCGCTGACGGGGGCCGGGGCGGCCTGAGCCGTACGGCTCAGGACCCGCTCAGGGCTGCTGCGACGGAGCCCACGTGTACCGGTGCTCGGGACGGCCCGTCTCGCCGTAACGGAGCGAGAGCCGCACCCGGCCGGTGCGTTCGAGGAGCTTCAGATAGCGCTGGCCGGTCTGCCGGCTCACCCCGGCCCGGTCGGCGATCTCCTGCGTGGACAGCGGCCCCTCGGCGGCGAGCAGGACCTGCCGGACCAGCTCGGCCGTCGTGGGGGAGTGCCCCTTGGGCAGGTCGGGGGCCACGGCACCGGCCGCCAGGACCCCGAAGATCCGGTCGACCTCGGCCTGTTCCGCCTCGCCGCCGCTCTCCAGGGCGCTGCGGAGGGTCGCGTACGCCTCCAGTTTGGTGCGCAGCCCGGCGAAGGTGAAGGGCTTGACCAGGTACTGGAGGGCGCCGTGCCGCATCGCCGCCTGCACGGTGGCGACGTCGCGCGCGGCCGTCACCATGATCACGTCGCACTGGTGGCCGCGTGCGCGGAGCTCCCGTACGGCGGCGAGGCCGTTCTCGTCCGGCAGGTAGTGGTCGAGGAGGATCAGATCCACGGGATGCTCGTCGAGGGCGGCCAGCGCCTCGGCGGTCGAGTGGGCGGTGGCGGCGACCCGGAAGCCGGGGACCTTGGCGACGTACGCGGCGTTGATCCGCGCCACGAGGACGTCGTCGTCGACGACGAGGACATCGATCATCAGGCGTCCCCTTCGGGGTCGGTCAGCGCGTCCGGGAGGACGACCCTGAACTCGGCTCCGCCGTCCGGGGCCGCTGCCGCCAGGGCCGTACCGCCCCGGCGCTCGGCCAGGCGGCGGACGAAGGCGAGGCCGAGGCCCCGCTTGCCGTGCGACGGGAGCTCCTTCGTCGACCAGCCCTCCGTGAAGACCAGCTCGCGGTGCTCCTCGGGGACGCCGGGACCGCTGTCCGTGACCCGGAGCACGACCGCCCGGCCCTCGGTGCGGAACGCGACCTCGACCCGGGCGGCGGGAGTGCCGGCGACGGCGTCCAGGGCGTTGTCGACGAGGTTGCCGACGACGGTGACGAGCTCGCGGGGGTCCACGAGCCGGTCCGGGAGGAGGGAGCCGGGGGAGAGGCGCAGCGACACCCCGCGCTCGGCGGCGACGGAGGCCTTGCCGACCAGGAGCGCGGCGAGCAGCGGATCGCGGACCTTCTCGGTGACCTGCTCGGCGGTGGCCCGGTGGACCCCGGCCACCTCGGTGACGTACGCGACCGCCTCCTCGTGCATCTCCAGCTCCAGGAGGCCGAGGAGGGTGTGGAGCCGGTTGGCGTGCTCGTGGTCCTGCGCGCGCAGGGCGTCGATCAGGCCGCGCGTCGAGTCCAGCTCGCGTCCGAGCCGC
This sequence comes from Streptomyces sp. NPDC056144, assembly GCF_042264145.1. Classification (NCBI taxonomy): domain Bacteria; kingdom Bacillati; phylum Actinomycetota; class Actinomycetes; order Kitasatosporales; family Streptomycetaceae; genus Streptomyces; species Streptomyces sp. NPDC056144. Next base: position 121,069 of record NZ_JBHJVF010000004.1, read on the forward strand.
TCCAGCTCGGTGCGGTCGCGGAGGGTGGCGACGGCGCCGCCGTCGTCGGTCGGCATGCGGTTGGCGATCAGGACCCGGTGTCCCTGGACGGTGACCAGGTCGTCGCCGGTGACCCGGCCCGCCAGGACGTCGGCGGTACGGCCCGGGCCGAGGACCTCGTCGAGGGGGCGGCCGGCGGCCTCGGGGCCGAGGCCGAGGAGGCGCTGGGCCTCGTCGTTGACGAGCCGGACCGAGCCGGAGCGGTCGAGGGCCACGACGCCCTCGCGGATGCCGTGCAGCATCGCCTCCCGCTCGGCGAGGAGCGCGGAGATGTCGGAGAAGGCCAGGTCGTGGGTCTGCCGCTGGATGCGGCGGGAGATCAGGTAGGCGGCCAGGGCGCCGACGGCGAGCGCCCCGCCCGCGTACGCGAGGAGGCCGGGGATCGCGGCGAGGAGACGGTCGCGGACGCTGTCGTACGCGATGCCGACGGAGACCGCGCCGACGATGGCGCCGTCCGCGTCGCGCAGCGGGGCCTTGCCGCGCGCCGAGCGGCCGAGGGTGCCGCTGTCGATCTCCATGACCTCGCGGCCCGAGAGGACCGCGCTGGGGTCGGTGGAGACGCGGCGGCCGAGCTGGGCGGGGTCCGGGTGGGACCAGCGCACGCCACGCGTGTCCATGACGACGACGTACTCGGCGCCCGTGGAGGTCCTGACGCGTTCGGCGGCGAGCTGCACCGGACCCACGGCGGAGGGCCTCGTTCCGGCGAGGTCGGCGGCGAGGCGGGGCGACGCGGCCGTCTGCGCGATGGCCAGGGCCCTGCGCATCGCCTGGTCGTCCAGCTGGGCGCTGAGCGGGGCGAGGAAGAGCCCCGTGGCGAGCACGGTCACGCCCGTCGCGATGGCCAGCTGCATCAGCAGCACCTGCGAGAACACCCGCCGGGGCCACCCGAACCGCCGACGGCGCGCGCGGGGGCGCGCGGCGGCGGTGGTGGTGGTCTGCGCGGGGTTCATGGCGGAAACGGTAAGCGGCCGGAGGCGGTGACCGGAAATGCGCGCCCGGATCGCCGGGCGGGCCCGCCTATCCTGGGGCCTTCCCTCTCCACCCCCGTGGGGAGGAACGTTCTACCGGAGGCGCCACCCTTGACCACGCAGCAGATCCCCGTCGTCGTCCTCGCCGGGTTTCTCGGGGCCGGGAAGACGACACTCCTCAACCACCTGCTGCGCCAGGCCCGGGGGACCCGTATCGGGGTCATGGTCAACGACTTCGGGGACATCGGGATCGACGCGATGACCGTCGCCGGGCAGGTCGGGTCGACCGTGTCGCTCGGGAACGGGTGTCTGTGCTGCGCGGTCGACGCGAGCGAGCTGGACGAGTACCTGGAGGTCCTCACCCGCCCCGAGTCCCGGCTCGACGTGATCGTCATCGAGGCCAGCGGGCTCGCGGAGCCGCAGGAGCTGGTCCGGATGGTGCTCGCCAGCGAGAACGAGCGGATCGTCTACGGCGGGCTCGTCCTCGTCGTCGACGCGGCCGAGTTCCACGACACCCGGCGACGGCACCCCGAGACCGACCGGCACCTCGCCATCGCCGACCTCGTGGTCGTGAACAAGGCCGACCGGGTCGGGGAAGCGGCACTGCTCGACGTGCGCGAGACCGTCGGGGGGCTCGTCGGGAAGGCCGCCGTCGTCGAGGCCTCCCACGGGCGGATCGACCCGGAGCTGCTCTTCGACCGGGTCGTCCCCGAGGGCGAGATCGAGGGCCAGATGTCCATCGAGGACATCCTGTACGGCTCCGATGACGAGGACGGCCACGCCGCCCACCCGCACGCGGCGTACGAGACCGTCTCGCTGGCGGCCTCCGCCCCGCTCCACCCGCGTCGGCTGATGGCGTTCCTGGACTCCCGGCCCGAGGGGCTCTACCGGATCAAGGGCTTCGTCGACTTCGGCGCCGCCGACCCGGTGAACCGGTACGCCGTGCACGCGGTCGGCCGTTTCCTGCGCTTCTACCCCGAGCCGTGGCCCGCCGGTGAGGAGCGGATCACCCAGCTCGTCCTGATCGGCTCCGGCATCGACGCCGCCGGGCTCCGCAAGGAGCTCGCCGCCTGCGAGCAGAACGGGCCGCAGGACGCCCCCGACGAGCACGCCATGTGGGGCGTCCTGCGGTACGTGCGGGAGACCGACCAGCAGGAGGGCCCGGACGGCATGCTCTTCTGACCTCGCGGCCGGGGAACGCGAAGACCCCTGCGTGACCCCGGCCGCACGGCCGGGGAACGCAGGGGTCCCGCTCGGTCAGTTCGGCGGGGCCGCCACCACGTCGACCTGGTGCGGCAGCGGCGTGCCCGAGCCGTCCCGGCGCGGGTCCGGCTCCGGGAGGGAGACCGGGGTGCCGTTCTTCTGCGCGGCACGGGCCGGCGTGGCGCCCGCCCAGGCCAGGATCAGGACGTCCTCGCCCTTCAGGAAGCGCTGGCAGCGGACACCGCCGGTCGCGCGGCCCTTGCGGGGGTACTGGTCGAAGGGCGTCAGCTTCGCCGACGTACCCTCCGCGCCGACCAGCGTGCCCGTGGAGCCCGCCACGGTGAACACCGCGGCCTCCGCCGCCGGGTCCACCGCCGTGAACGAGATCACCTCGGCGCCCGCCGTCAGCTTGATGCCCGCCATGCCGCCGGCCGGCCGGCCCTGGGGCCGTACCTGCGTGGCCTGGTAGCGCAGGAGCTGGGCGTCGGAGGTGATGAAGACCAGGTCCTCCTCGCCCGTGCGCAGCTCGGTCGCGCCGACGATCCGGTCACCGTCCTTGAGGGTGATGACCTCCAGCTCGTCCTTGTTCGCCGGGTAGTCCGGCACCACGCGCTTGACCACGCCCTGGAGCGTGCCGAGCGCGAGGCCGGGGGAGGACTCGTCGAGCGTGGTCAGGCAGACCACCGTCTCGTCCGCCTCCAGGGAGAGGAACTCGGAGAGCGGCGCGCCGCCCGCGAGGTTCGGTGCGCTCGCGGTGTCCGGGAGCTGCGGCAGGTCGATCACGGCCAGGCGGAGCAGCCGGCCCGCGGAGGTCACCGCGCCGACGTCGCCTCGCTGGGTGGCCGCCACCGCGGACACGATCACGTCGTGCTTGCTGCGCTTGGCGTCCTCGTCGGCGGCGGGGAGCTCGCCCGTCGCCGTACGGGCCAGGAGGCCGGTCGAGGAGAGCAGGACGCGGCAGGGGTCGTCGGCGACTTCGAGGGAGACGGCGGCGACGGGCGCGCCGGCCGATTCGAGCAGGACCGTGCGCCGGTCGGTGGCGAACTTCTTCGCGACCGCGGCCAGTTCCGCCGAGACCAGCTTGCGCAGCTCGGTGTCGGAGTCGAGGATCCCGGTCAGCTCGTCGATCTCGCCGTTGAGCCGGTCGCTCTCGGTCTCCAGCTCCAGGCGGTCGAACTTGGTGAGGCGGCGCAGCGGGGTGTCCAGGATGTACTGCGTCTGGATCTCGCTCAGCGAGAAGCGCTCCATCAGGCGCTCCTTGGCCTGCGCGGAGTTGTCGCTCTCCCGGATGATCCGGATGACCTCGTCGATGTCGAGGAGCGCCACGAGCAGGCCCTCGACCAGGTGGAGACGGTCGCGCTTCTTGGTGCGGCGGAACTCGGAGCGGCGCCGGACCACGTCGAAGCGGTGGTCGAGGTAGACCTCGAGGAGCTCCTTGAGGCCGAGCGTGAGCGGCTGGCCGTCGACCAGTGCCACGTTGTTGATGCCGAAGGACTCCTCCATCGGCGTCAGCTTGTAGAGCTGCTCCAGGACCGCTTCCGGCACGAAGCCGTTCTTGATCTCGATGACGAGACGCAGGCCGTGGTTGCGGTCGGTGAGGTCCTTGACGTCCGCGATGCCCTGGAGCTTCTTGGAGCCGACGAGGTCCTTGATCTTGGAGATGACCTTCTCGGGGCCGACCGTGAAGGGCAGCTCGGTCACCACGATGCCCTTGCGGCGCGCCGTGACGTTCTCCACGGTCGCCGTGGCGCGGATCTTGAAGGAGCCGCGGCCCGACTCGTACGCGTCCTTGATGCCGGACAGGCCGACGATCCGGCCGCCGGTGGGCAGGTCGGGGCCGGGGACGAACCGCATGAGCGTCTCGAGGTCGGCGCTCGGGTGCCGGATCAGGTGCCGGGCGGCCGCGATCACCTCGCCGAGGTTGTGCGGCGGCATGTTGGTCGCCATGCCGACCGCGATGCCCGACGCGCCGTTCACCAGCAGGTTCGGGTACGCGGCGGGGAGCGCGACCGGCTCCTGCTCCTGGCCGTCGTAGTTCGGCGAGAAGTCGACCGTGTCCTCGTCGATGGACTCGGTCATGAGCAGGGCGGCCGGGGCCATCCGCGACTCGGTGTACCGCATGGCGGCCGGCGGGTCGTCGTTGCCGAGGGAACCGAAGTTGCCGTGGCCGTCGACGAGGGGGAGCCGCATGGAGAAGGGCTGTGCCATGCGGACCATGGCGTCGTAGATCGACGCGTCGCCGTGCGGGTGGAGCTTGCCCATCACCTCGCCGACGACGCGGGCGCACTTGACGAATCCGCGGTCGGGACGGAGCCCCATCTCGCCCATCTGGTAGACGATGCGTCGCTGGACGGGCTTCATGCCGTCGCGGGCGTCGGGGAGCGCGCGCGAGTAGATCACCGAGTACGCGTACTCGAGGAAGGAGCCCTGCATCTCGTCGACGACGTCGATGTCGAGGATCCTCTCCTCGAACGCGTCGTCCGGCGGCGGTGTCTTCGTGCTGCGGCGGGCCATCGCGGCTGCGGCTCCTTCACCAACATGGTTGATCTGACGCGGACCATTGTGGACCGTGCCACCGACAACGCCGACCGCGACCCGGAAGAGGGACATCCCGTCCGTACGGGAACTTCGCGAGGTGTCGGCGCGCTTGCATACAGTGGCAGGACTTTTTCACATCGCGATCGAAGGGACGTACATGCCCATGGGTCACACGGCCACGGCCGAGGCCGGCTCCGGCGGCCTGACAGCGACCGAGCACCGGTTGGCGAACGGCCTGCGCGTGGTGCTGTCCGAGGACCACCTGACCCCGGTCGCCGCGGTCTGCCTCTGGTACGACGTCGGCTCGCGCCACGAGGTCGCGGGCCGCACGGGCCTCGCCCACCTCTTCGAGCACCTGATGTTCCAGGGCTCGAAGCAGGTCCACGGCAACGGCCACTTCGAGCTGGTGCAGGGCGCGGGCGGCTCGCTCAACGGCACGACGAGCTTCGAGCGCACCAACTACTTCGAGACCATGCCCGCCCACCAGCTGGAGCTGGCGCTCTGGCTGGAGGCCGACCGCATGGGCTCGCTGCTCGCGGCCCTGGACGACGAGTCCATGGAGAACCAGCGGGACGTCGTCAAGAACGAGCGCCGCCAGCGCTACGACAACGTGCCGTACGGCACGGCCTTCGAGCGCCTGACGGCCCTCGCGTACCCCGAGGGCCACCCGTACCACCACACGCCGATCGGCTCCATGGCCGACCTCGACGCGGCGACGCTGGAGGACGCGCGGAACTTCTTCCGTACGTACTACGCGCCGAACAACGCGGTGCTGTCCGTGGTCGGCGACATCGACCCGGAGCAGACCCTGGCCTGGGTCGAGAAGTACTTCGGCTCGATCCCCGGCCACGACGGCAAGCCCGAGCCGCGCTCCGGCGAGCTGCCCGAGACCATCGGCGAGCAGCTCCGTGAGGTCGTCGAGGAGGAGGTCCCGGCCCGCGCGCTGATGGCCGCCTACCGCCTGCCGCACGACGGCACGCGCGCGTGCGACGCCGCCGACCTGGCCCTGACGGTCCTCGGCGGCGGCGAGTCCTCCCGGCTGCACAACCGCCTGGTCCGCCGCGACCGTACGGCGGTGGCCGCGGGCTTCGGCCTGCTGCGGCTCGCGGGGGCGCCCTCGCTGGGCTGGCTGGACGTCAAGACGTCCGGCGGCGTCGAGGTCCCGCAGATCGAGGCGGCCGTCGACGAGGAGCTCGCCCGCTTCGCCGCCGAGGGCCCCACGCCCGAGGAGATGGAGCGCGCGCAGGCGCAGCTGGAGCGCGAGTGGCTCGACCGGCTCGGCACGGTCGCGGGCCGCGCCGACGAACTGTGCCGGTTCGCCGTCCTGTTCGGCGACCCGCAGCTCGCCCTCACCGCCGTCGACCGGGTGCTCGACATCACCGCCGACGAGGTGCGCGAGGTCGCCGCGGCCAAGCTGCGCCCCGACAACCGCGCGGTGCTGGTCTACGAGCCGGTGGCCACCGAACAGAGCGACGAGGACGGCGCAGCCGAGGAAGAAGGAGCGGACCAGTGACCGACGCCGCCACGTCTTTGACGAGCATGGACTTCCACCCGCGGCCGACGCCCGGCGAGGCCAGGCCCTGGGCCTTCCCGGCCCCGGACCGCGGCAGCCTGCCCAACGGCCTGACGGTGCTGACCAGTCACCGCCCCGGCCAGCAGGTCGTCGCCGTGGAGATCTTCCTGCCGGCCCCGCTCGACGCGGAGCCCGCCGGTCTCGACGGCGTCGCCACGATCATGGCCCGCGCGCTCTCCGAGGGCACGGACAAGCACAGCGCCGAGGAGTTCGCGGCCGAGCTGGAGCGCTGCGGCGCGACGCTCGACGCGGGCGCCGACCACCCGGGCGTACGGGTCTCCCTGGAGGTCCCGGTCTCCCGGCTGCCCAAGGCGCTCGGGCTGCTCTCCGAGGCGCTCATCTCCCCGGCGTTCCCGGAGGAGGAGATCGAGCGGCTCGTCGCCAACCGGCTCGACGAGATCCCGCACGAGGCGGCCAACCCGGCGCGGCGCGCGGCCAAGCAGCTCTCCAAGGAGCTCTTCCCGGCCGAGTCGCGGCTGTCCCGGCCGCGCCAGGGCACCGAGGAGACCGTCAAGGCGATCGACGCCGCCGCGGTCCGCGCCTTCTACGAGGCCCACCTCCGGCCCAGCACCGCCACGGCAGTGATCGTCGGCGACCTGACCGGTGTCGACCTGGAGAAGCTCCTCGCCGAGACGCTGGGCGCCTGGACGGGCGGGCCCGGCGAGCCGCTGCCGATGCCGCCGATCACCGCCGACGACAGCGGACGGGTCGTCATCGTGGACCGGCCCGGCGCGGTCCAGACCCAGTTGCTGATCGGCCGGATCGGTCCGGACCGTCACGACAGCGCCTGGGCGGCGCAGGTCCTCGGCACGTACTGCCTGGGCGGCACGCTCACCTCCCGGCTCGACCGGGTCCTGCGCGAGGAGAAGGGCTACACGTACGGCGTGCGGGCCTTCGGGCAGGTGCTGCGTTCCGACGCCGAGGGGCGCGGTGCCTCGATGCTCGCGATCAGCGGCTCGGTCGACACCCCCAACACGGGTCCGGCACTTGACGACCTGTGGAAGGTGCTGCGGACCCTCGCCGCCGAGGGCCTCACCGACGGCGAGCGCGAGACCGCCGTGCAGAACCTCGTGGGCGTGGCCCCGCTCAAGTACGAGACGGCCGGCTCGGTCGCCGGGACGCTCGCCGACCAGGTCGAGCAGCACCTCCCGGACGACTACCAGGCCCGGTTGTACGCGCGTCTGGCCGAGACGGGCACGGTCGAGGCGACCGCCGCGGTGGTCAACGCCTTCCCGGTGGACCGGCTCGTCACCGTCCTCGTGGGCGACGCGGCGCGGATCGCGGAGCCGGTGCGCGCGCTCGGGATCGGCGAGGTCACGGTGGTGACGGGCTGACAGCTCGCTCGCCGGACGGCCAACGGAGGCCCCGACGCCCTGGTTTCGACCTGGTTCCGTCGGGGCCTTCCGTTATGTCCGAATAGGGAACAAGTCGACAGTATGACCTGTGGCATGTCTTACAAACAGGCGTGTCTGTTTGGTGCGGGGAAGACGGTCCGCATAGCGTCGGGACGGCTGTCCGGCAGTAGTACGTGCCGCACCCGCGGCGACGGACAGTCATCGCCGAGTCCCCGTCAGGCGCGAGCCTGGGGAGCCGGGGACCCACAGTCCCTGGGGTGAATCGGGCGCCTTCGTCACCGACGGAGGGGCTCGTAGGAGACCTTCCTGCTCCGAACCCGTCAGCTAACCCGGTAGGCGAGAAGGAAGGAAAGGAACAGCCTTGGCGTTCACCCGTGCCACCGGGAAGCATCGTGGGACGAGCCGGATGGCTCGCCGCAGCGCGGGGATAGCGGGCGTCGCGACGCTCGCGACCACCGGCGTCATCGGAACCCTCGCCTCCCCGGCACTCGCCGCCGACGGGAACAACCGCTCCGCCGAGGACACCGGCCTGACCCAGGTGGTCACCGAGGACTCCCTCGCGGACCGGATCAACGCCCAGGCCGCCGCCCAGGAGCAGGAGGCCTTCGAGGCCGTCGCCAAGGCGAAGGCCGAGGCCAAGGCCCGCGCCGAGGCCAAGCGCAAGGCGGAGGCCCGCGCCAAGGAGGTCCGCGAGGAGCGCGAGCGCGCCGCCCGCGAGGCCGAGCGCCGCCGCCTCGCCACCTTCCAGCTCCCCGTCGCCGGCTCGTACGTGAGCACCGGCTACAAGACCGGCGGCTCGCTCTGGTCCTCCGGCAGCCACTCCGGCATCGACTTCCACGCCGCCTACGGCAGCACCGTCGTCTCCGTCGGCTCCGGCACCGTCGTCGAGGCCGGCTGGGGCGGCGCGTACGGCAACAACATCGTCATCCAGATGAACGACGGCACGTACACCCAGTACGGGCACCTCTCGTCCATCGGGGTCTACGTCGGCCAGACCGTCGAGCCGGGCCAGCAGATAGGCATCTCAGGCTCGACCGGCAACTCGACCGGCCCGCACCTCCACTTCGAGGCCCGGACGGGTGCCGAGTACGGCTCGGACATCAACCCCATCACGTACCTCCGCGCCCGCGGCGTCAGCCTCTGACACCTCGCGCGTTCCGCGTCACGAAAGCCCCGGCTCGTACCGAGCCGGGGCTTTTTGAATTCACAGGGGGCATCGGAATTTCCGCTCCGCTGCAATAGAGTCGGACTCTCGCGGAAGAAAGCGGAGGTCGGTCATGCGCGTTCCCGCGCAATCGGTATGCACGGCGATCCGGGACGACATCGTCTCGGGCGTCTTCGAGCGGGGAGGTCGGCTGACCGAGGAACAGCTCGCCCGCCGCTACGGGGTCTCCCGTGTCCCGGTCCGCGAGGCCCTGCGCACCCTGGAGTCCGAGGGCTTCGTCGTCACCCGGCGGCACGCCGGCGCCCACGTCGCCGAACCCACCGTGCAGGAGGCGGCCGACCTCCTCGACATGCGGGCGCTGCTCGAACCGCTGGGCGCCGCCAGAGCCGCGCAGCGGCGTACGGAGGCGCACCTCAAGGTGCTGCGGGGCCTGGTCAGGCTGGGGCAGGAGCGGGCCAGGCGCGGCCAGGGCGAGGATCTGCGCGCGCTCGGGGCCTGGTTCCACGAGACGCTCGCGCAGGCCTCCGGCAGCCCCGCCCTGACGGCGCTGCTCACCCAGCTGCGGCACAAGATCGCCTGGATGTACGCGGTCGACCAGCCGGCCAAGCCGGTGGAGGCCTGGGCGGAGCACGGCGCGATCGTGGACGCGGTCGCGCGCGGCGACGCCGAACGGGCCAGGGCGCTGACCGCGCTGCACGCGGAACGCACGCTCGGGCTGCACCGGCTCAAAAAGCCGGAAGACGGCCGTGTGAGGGTTTCGCAACATGCCGTCAACACGGCGAGCGGTCGGAATTAACGTGTGCGCCGTATACAAAGAAGAGTGATCGGACCGCTATTCGCGCCGGTCTTTTCCTGCTGCCTGAAAACGGTGCCGTGAAATGCGAATGGCCCGGCCGCCGGAATTCCGGCGGCCGGGCCATTCGTCGTGCGAAGTCCGGATCAGACGGTCTCGGGGAGCTCGTCCAGACCCTCGGCGACCAGCTTCGCGAGGCGGTCGAGGGCGGTCTCGGCACCCTCGGCGTCGGAAGCGAGAACGATCTCCTCGCCGCCCTGCGCACCCAGGCCGAGCACCGCGAGCATGGACGCGGCGTTCACGGGGGTGCCCTCGGACTTGGCGATCGTCACCGGCACGCCGGAAGCCGTGGCGGCACGGACGAAGATGGACGCGGGGCGGGCGTGCAGGCCCTCGGCCCAGCCGACGTTGACGCGGCGCTCAGCCATGGTGTTGCCCTTCGAGTCTCAAGCGGGTTGTCTAGACCAGTCTCTCACGGGATGCGCGGTGCTCATGCCGACCTTCGGCCCGGATCGGACCGCCTTTCGGCCCTCCCCACCTTGCCCGTCGTCAGCCCGTCGCGCACGCGCGACGCGACCGATGCCGCCAAGCCGTACCGCCCTTAGGCTGACCTCATGCAGAGCGCCTCGGAGCAGTCGGAGCACGCCTATCCCGATCACTGGGAGGCCGACGTGGTGCTCCGGGACGGCGGCACCGCGCGGATCAGGCCCATCACCGCCGACGACGCCGACCGGCTGGTCAGCTTCTACGAGCAGGTCTCGGACGAGTCGAAGTACTACCGCTTCTTCGCGCCCTACCCGCGGCTCTCCGCCAAGGACGTCCACCGCTTCACCCACCACGACTTCGTCGACCGCGTCGGCCTCGCCGCGACCGTCGGCGGCGAGTTCATCGCCACCGTCCGCTACGACCGCATCGACGACCGGGGCATGCCCGCCTCAGGACCCGCCGACGAGGCCGAGGTCGCCTTCCTCGTCCAGGACGCCCATCAGGGCCGCGGCGTCGCCTCCGCACTCCTCGAACACATCGCGGCCGTCGCCCGCGAGCGGGACATCCGCCGCTTCGCCGCCGAGGTGCTGCCCGCCAACACCAAGATGATCAAGGTCTTCACGGATGCCGGGTACACCCAGAAGCGCAGCTTCGAGGACGGCTCCGTCCGCCTCCACCTCGACCTCGAACCGACCGACCGCTCCCTCGCCGTCCAGCGCGCCCGCGAACAGCGCGCGGAGGCGCGGTCCGTCCAGCGGCTCCTCACCCCCCGGTCCGTCGCCGTCGTCGGCGCCGGCCGCGCGCCCGGCGGGGTCGGCAGGACCGTCCTGCGCGACCTGCTCGACGGCGGATTCACCGGCCGGGTGTACGCGGTGAACGCGGCGCTCACCGACGGGACCGGCACCATCGGCGGCGTCCCCGCCCACCCCTCCGTCGGCGCCATCGGCGAACCCGTTGACCTCGCGATCGTCGCCGTCCCCGCCGAACGGGTCCCGGAGGTCGTCGCCGACTGCGGCGAACACGGCGTCCAGGGCCTCGTCGTCCTCTCCGCCGGGTACGCCGAGAGCGGCACCGAGGGCCGCGAGCGGCAGCGCGCGCTGCTGCGGCAGGCCCGCTCGTACGGCATGCGGATCATCGGCCCCAACGCCTTCGGCATCATCAACACCGCCGACGGCGTCCGGCTCAACGCCTCCCTCGCCCCGCAGATGCCGGCCGCCGGGAAGATCGGGCTCTTCACCCAGTCCGGCGCGATCGGCATCGCGCTCCTCGCCGGGCTCCACCGGCACGGCGCCGGACTCTCCTCCTTCATCTCCGCCGGCAACCGCGCCGACGTCTCCGGCAACGACTTCCTCCAGCACTGGTACGACGACCCCGGGACCGACGTCGTCCTCCTCTACCTGGAGTCGATCGGCAACCCCCGCAAGTTCACCCGGCTCGCCCGCCGCACCGCCGCCGTCAAGCCGGTCGTCGTCGTCAAGGGCGCCCGGCACAGCGGCAGCGCCCCGCCCGGCCACCGCGTCCCCGTCACCCGCATCCCGCACGCCACGGTCTCCGCGCTGCTCCGCCAGGCCGGGGTCATCCGCGTCGACACCGTCACCGAGCTCGTCGACGCCGGACTCCTCCTCGCCGCCCAGCCGCTGCCCGCCGGGCCCCGCGTCGCGATCCTCGGCAACTCCGAGTCGCTCGGCCTCCTCACGTACGACGCCTGCCTCACGGAGGGACTGCGCCCGCTGCGGCCGCTCGACCTGACGACGGCGGCGGGCCCGGCCGACTTCCGGGACGCGCTCGCGGCGGCCCTGGCGGACGAGACCTCCGACGCGGTCGTCGTCACCGCGATCCCGTGGGTGGGGGAGAACGGCGCCACCGAGTCCGGTGACGGGGAGGTCCTGGCCGCCGCCCTGCGCGAGGCCGTCGCCTCCGCCCCGACCTCGGCGAAGCCGGTCGTCGTCGTCCACGTCGAGATGGGCGGCCTCGCGGAGGCCCTCGCGGTCGCGACGAGCACCCGCCCGGCACCGCCCGCGCCGGTGACCCCGAGAGCCTCGGGTTCCGCGCCCGCCTCGGGCTCCGCCCCCGCCTCCGGCGCCACTTCGGGGCTCGCGCCCGCGGCCGGCAGCGCGCACGCCTCCGCCCCTGGCCCGGGCGGCGACCCCGCCCCCGCTTCCGAGCGCGGGCTCGCGCCCGCCTCCAGCGGCGCTCCGACCAGCGGCCCCGTCGCCGCAGCTGGGCCCGTCGCCGCAGCTGGGCCCGCCTCCGGCTCCGGCTCCGTGCCCGGTGTCGGCCACGGCGACCGCGACCGCGACCGCGACGGCGACGGCTCCGGCGACGCGGTCGCCGGCGCCTCGGGCGGCGCCCAGGACCGCATCCCGGGCGGCGCCCAGGACCGCATCCCGGGCGGCGCCCAGGACCGCATCCCGGGCGGCGCCCAGGACCGCATCCCGGGCGGCGCCCAGGACGGCACCCCCGCCGCCAGTCCGCACACCACCATCCCCGCCTACCCCGCCGCCGAGCGGGCCGTCCGGGCGCTCGCCGAGGCCGTGCGGTACGGGCAGTGGCGGCGGCAGGCCGCGGAGCCCGGGCGGGTGCCCGAGTACGAGGACATCGACGAGCCGGGGGCCGCCGCGCTCATCGCGCGCGTGCTCGGTGCCGACGCGGCGGACCCGCGGGGCGTGACCCTCGGGGCCGAGGACGCCGGTGAGCTGCTCGCGCGGTACGGGATCACCGTCCGGCCCACGCTCCCCGCGCCCACCCCGGACGCGGCCGTCGCCGCCGCCCGCCGCCTCGGCTACCCGGTCGCGCTGAAGACGACCGCGCCCCACCTGCGCCACCGCCCCGACCTCGGGGGCGTACGGCTCGATCTGGCGACCGAGGAGCAGCTCCGTACCGCGTACGCCGAGCTGACCGAGGTCCTCGGCAAGCCCGAGGAGCTCCAGCCGGTCGTCCAGGCGATGGTGCCCCGGGGCGTCGACACCCTGGTCCGTTCCGCCATCGACCCCGCCGTCGGCGCCGTCCTCTCCTTCGGCCTCTCGGGCGCGGCCTCCGAGCTCCTCGGCGACACGGCCCACCGCCTGGTCCCGGCCACCGGCCGGGACGCCGCCGAGCTCGTCCGTTCCATCCGCACCGCCCCGCTGCTCTTCGGCTGGCGCGGCTCGGCCCCCGTCGACACCCCGGCGCTCGAAGAGCTCCTCCTCCGCGTCTCCCGGCTCGTCGACGACCACCCCGAGGTCGTCGCGGTCTCCCTGGAACCGGTCGTCGTCGCCCCCGGCGGCCTCTCCGTCCTCGACGCCACCGTCCGCCTCGCCCCGCCCCCGCCCCGCACCGACCTGGGCCCGCGCCGCCTGCCGAGTTACGGAGACGCCTGAGGGAGAGAGCCGACGGGGCGGCCCGAGCGGCGCCCACGGCCCCGTACCATGGAGTCCATGGCAAAGAGCGGGACGACGACCCAGGGGCTGCGCGCGGCGATCGAGCGCAGCGGCTACTACCCGGCCCTCGTGGCCGAAGCGGTGGAGGCCGCTGTCGGCGGGGACGCCGTCTCGTCGTACGTGGTGCACCAGGAGACCACCTTCGACGCGAACGAGGTCCGACGGCACGTCACCGTCCTCGTCCTGACGCCGCACCGCTTCATCGTCAGCCACACCGACGAGCAGGCCGCCGACTCCAGCTCCCCGACGCCGTACGCCACGACGTCCACCGAGTCCGTGAAACTCGACCGGATCGCCTCCGTCGTCGTCTCCCGCGTCGTCTCCAACCCCGAGTCCTACACGCCGGGCACCCCGCCCCGCGAGGTCGTCCTCACCATCGGCTGGGGAGCCGTCTCCCGGATCGACCTGGAGCCCGCCGCCTGCGGCGACGCCAACTGTGACGCCGACCACGGCTACACGGGCAACGCCACCGCCGACGACCTCAGCCTGCGGGTCAGCGAGGCCGGCGACGGCCCGGACACCGTCAAGCAGACCCTGGCCTTCGCCCAGGCGCTCTCCGAAGCCATCGCGGCCACCGCCGCCACCACGCGCTGATGGCGCAGCCGACCGCCGTGTCCCACGGCTGGCCCGACGACCCGGTTCCGCTGGCCCTCGACACCGCGCCGGTGCCCGAGTACGGCTCCGGCTCGCTCGGCGACCTGCTTCCGACCCTCGTCGCGGGCCAGGGCGTCCCCGGCTTCGACGGGCGGATCGCCGAGCTCTCCCCGGCCGACCGGAACTGCGTCTTCCTCATCGACGGCCTCGGCTGGGAGCAGATCAAGGCCCACCCGGACTGGGCGCCCTATCTGACCTCGCTGCTCGGCTCCTCGCGCGGCGGCACGGGCCGCCCGATCACCGCCGGCTTCCCCGCCACCACCGCGACCTCGCTCGCCTCGGTCGGCACGGGCCGCTACCCCGGCACGCACGGACTGCCCGGCTACACCGTCCGCAACCCCGCGACCGGCGAGCTGATGAACCAGCTCCGCTGGAAGCCGTGGACCGCGCCGCGCGCCTGGCAGCCGTACCCCACCGTCTTCGGGCTCGCCCACGAGGCCGGGATCCACACCGCCCAGGTCTCCTCCCCGATCTTCGAGCAGACCCCGCTGACGCAGATCGCGCTCAGCGGCGGAACGTTCCACGGCCGGCTCTCCGGCGAGGAGCGCATGGACTTCGCCGCCGAGCAGCTCGCCGCCGGCGACCGCTCGCTGGTCTACACGTACTACAGCGAACTCGACGGCGCCGGACACCGCTTCGGTGTCGACTCCGATGCCTGGCGCGGCCAGCTCATGTTCGTCGACCGGCTCGTCCAGCGGCTCGCCGAGCAGCTCCCCGCCCGCTCCGCGCTGTATGTCACCGCCGACCACGGCATGGTCGACATCCCCTTCGACGAGCAGCACCGCATCGACTTCGACGAGGACTGGGAGCTGCGCGCCGGCGTCGCCCTGCTCGGCGGCGAGGGCCGCGCCCGCCACATCTACGCGGTGCCCGGCGCCGAGGCGGACGTCCTGACCTGCTGGCGCGAGGTCGTCGGCGAGCAGTTCTGGGTGGCGAGCCGCGACGAGGCCATCGCCCTCGGCTGGTTCGGTGACGAGATCGACGAGCGGGTGTACGGCCGGATCGGCGACGTCGTCGCCGCCGCGCACGACGACGTCGCCATCACCGCCTCCGTCAACGAGCCCCACGAGTCGGCCATGGCCGGCATGCACGGCTCCATGACCGCCGCCGAGCAGCTCGTCCCGCTGCTCGAAGTCCGCTCCTAGCAGCCTCCGCGCACGCGTTCTCCCCTGCCCTGACACCCCGAAAGGTCTCCGACCCGTCATGCCCGAGCTGGTCTTCTTCTCCGGAACCATGGACTGCGGGAAGAGCACCCTGGCCCTCCAGATCGGACACAACCGTTCGGCGCGCGGGCTCCAGGGCGTGATCTTCACGCGTGACGACCGGGCGGGCGAGGGCAAGCTCTCCTCCCGGCTCGGCCTGGTGACCGAGGCCGTCGAGGCGGGGGAGGGCATGGACCTGTACGCGTACCTCGTCGGCCAGCTCTCCCAGGGCGGCAAGGCGGACTACGTGATCGTGGACGAGGCGCAGTTCCTCGCCCCCGAGCAGATCGACCAGCTCGCCCGGATCGTCGACGACCTCGACATGGACGTCTTCGCCTTCGGCATCACGACCGACTTCCGGACGAAGCTCTTCCCCGGCTCGCAGCGGCTCATCGAGCTCGCCGACCGCATCGAACAGCTCCAGGTCGAGGCCCTGTGCTGGTGCGGCGCCCGCGCCACCCACAACGCGCGCACGGTCGGCGGCGAGATGGTCGTCGAGGGCGAGCAGGTCGTCGTCGGGGACGTGAACCGGCCGGCCGAGGAGATCGGTTACGAGGTCCTCTGCCGGCGCCACCACCGCCGCCGGATGACCTCCGCCGCGGCCCGCGCCGGGGCGCTCTCCCCGGACGTCCTTCCGGTCAACCAGGCCTGACGCCCCACCCGGGCGGAGTCGCTAAGCCCCCTCAGAGGCGCTTCGCGCTGCGCAGCGACTTGGCGTAGTAGCCGTTGCCGTCGAGGCGCGAGACTCCGCCGATGTCGCCGATGGTCGGGCCGTTGACCTCCTCGCGGCTCGACACGAAGATCAGGTGCCCCTCGGTGTCGTACCCGAGGACCATGCCCACGTGGTCGAGCCGCTGGGCGGTGCGGCCGTCCAGCTTGAAGAAGACGAGGTCGCCGGGCTGGAGCTCGTCGATGGTCGCCGGGCGGTCCTTGGCCGACACGCCGGTCAGCGGCAGTACGTCCACGCCCTGCTTCGAGCGGGCCATGCCGTTCGCGGTGCGCGGCAGACCGTCGCCGGACTTGTCCGTGGCCATCAGCGGGAAACGCGCGCGGTAGCCCATGACCATGCGGATGAAGCCCGAGCAGTCCAGGGACCTGGCGCGGAAGGCCTCCGGGGTGCCGACGGAGCCGTCCCGGAAGGGGTACGGGACGCCGAGGTAGTCGTAGAAGTCGGACTGTTCGAGGCGCAGGTCGCCGCCCTCGGCGCCCGTGGTGTTCAGCGGCCCGAAGTTCGCGTCGCCCGCGAAGGCGAGGCCCTTCTCGTCCTTCCGCTGCGGCGCGCCCGCCACGTACTGGAAGGCGATGGCGAAGAGGTCGTCCTCCTTGCTGGTGGCGTACTGCTCGTACCAGTCCGTGAACCACTTCTGCTTCTCGGCGCCCTTGACCCAGGGCTCGGGGAGCAGACGGACCCAGTCCGTGGTGGAGACCTTGGACGCCGTGGAGGTGGGCTCGGCGAAGACCCGGGCCGGGCCAGTCAGCCGTGCGGTGCGCGCTCCGTCGGTCAGGACGGCCTTGATCTGCCCGTCGGTGCCGCGCAGCACGCTGCGGCCGGGGTTCTCCATCCGCGACCAGCGTTCGCCGGTGGCGTCCGCGGCCGGGCCGGTCGTGGCCGCCCCGCCGCCGAGCACGCCGGCGTTCCGGATCCGGGTGACGCCCGGGTCCTCCTGCTTGCGGAGTTCCACGGTGAGGTAGCCGGAGGCCGTGACGAGTCCGAGGAGCACGAGGCCCGTGACGAGCGGACGGGTCTTCTTCTTCGCTGCCATGACGTTCTTCCTCGATTCTCAGGCGGCGGGCATGACGCCGAGCAGCAGGCCGGCGGCGACGACGATGTAGGCCAGGAGGGAGACGGAGGCCGTCGCCAGGAGGGTGGGGCCCTTGGGCTGGCGCACCAGCTGGTAGGCGATGAGACCGGGGACGATGAACCCGAGGGTCTGGTTGCCGTACATCAGCGGGAACTCGATCGACAGGACGATCATCACCGTGGCCTGGAGCAGTACGCCCAGGAGGACCACCGCCGCGAACAGCCGCTTGCCGTAGAGGATCACCATCCGCTGCATGAGCTTGGTGCCCGCGTACGTGAGGGCGGTGACGCCCACGACCATCGCCGCCCGCTGGAGGTCCTCGATGAGGGTCAGCGCGAGCCAGCCCGGGGTGATCATCCCGCCGGGGGACAGGTTGGTCGTGAGGTAGCACAGCAGGGAGAAGAGCAGGCCTATGGCGATGCCCAGGGCGGCCATCTCGGGAGTCAGGGCGGCGGTGGTCAACGGGGTGCTCCGGGCGCGGGGAAGAAGGGGAGGGGTGATCGGTGGCGCAGCGGTCGGCTGCCGGGTCAGGAGTGCGGGGGCCGGTGGTCGCCCTCGCGGGCGGTCGGCTGGAACCAGCCGCCGTACGGCTCCGTCGCCGGGGGCGTGCTTCCCCGTACGTCCTCCGGCTCCCGCCACGCCGTGGACGGCATCGGTGCGGGGGACATCGGCGCGGTCGGCATCGGCGTGCGCCGCTCGTCGGCCGGCTGGACCGGAACGCGGACGAGGGGGATCTCCAGGGTCCGCGAGTCCTGGTACCGCTCCTCGCGGGCCAGGGGATAGGCGGCGTACGGGTCCAGGTGGGTGGGCTGGACGGGGATGCCGCCGGACTCCGAACCCGTCACGGACTCGGACGCGCTGTCGTCGGCCGGAAGCTCGGCGAGGTATTCGAGCAGCTCCTCGCCCTGGCCGTGGATGTTGCCGATGGCGACGAGCGAGGAGCCGTCGCCCATGCGGCCGAGCAGGGCCGGCATGAAGTCCTCGGCGGGGCGCCGCTCGCCGCCCAGGTCGACAGCCCGGTCGCGCCACTCGGCCGGGATGGCGTCGATGGCGCTCTTGGTGGGGTGGCCGATGACGAAGACGTTGTCCGGCCGCAGGTCGGGGATGATCTCGCCCATCTGCCCGTTGCGCTCGACACGGTCGGGCCGGCAGTTGATCACGACGTTCAGCGGACGGCTGACCGCCCCCAGGTCGAGGAGCTGGTTGACGTTCATCAGCGTGGACTCGGGGTCGTTCGCCGCGAAGACGTTGGCGAAGGCGAGCCGCTTGTTCTCCGGGGTGACATAGCGCTCGACGGACAGGACGCCCGGGTCCGGCGGAGCGTCGTACATGCCCTGGAGGGCGGTCTGGCGGTCGATGCCGAGGAGCTCCGCCACGGCCAGGGCGATGGCGACGTTCTCCTTGAAGGTGAACCAGCTGAAGCCGCGCAGCTCGGCGTCGCTGACCGTGTCGGGGTCGGCGTAGACCAGCGTGCAGTCGCGGGCGTCCGCCTCCTCCTGGAGGATGGCGAACCGCTCCTTCTCCGCCGTGACGCAGATGCCGCCCTCCGGCATCGAGCGGCACAGGGACCGGGCGACGTCGTCGAGGGTGGGGCCCATCTCGGCGAGGTGGTCCTCGCGGACGTTGCAGAGGACGCCGATCGTGGAGCGGATCAGCTTGCTCTGGTTGACCTCCTGGAGTGCGGGCATGACGGCCATGCACTCGATGACGAGCGCGTGCGGCCGGTAGGTCGCGGCACGGCGGACGATGCCGATCTGCTCGACGACGTTCGCGATGCCGAACTTGCGGTAGACCGGCTCCTCGGTCGCGTCCGGGTGGATGAAGCGCGCGGCGGTGCCCGTCGTCTTCGCCACCGTGACGAGCCCGCCGCCCCGCAGGGCGCCCGCGCAGAGCCGGGTGATGGAGGACTTGCCGCGGATGCCGTTGACGAGGACCCGGGTGGGGATGGTGTGCAGGGCGGCGTAGTGCCTGCGCTGTTCGACGATGCCCGCGATCAGCAGGAACAGCCCGCCGGTCAGCAGGACGAAGTAGAGGTAGAGCACGTCCTTGTCACCTTCCCGTGGTGTCGGCGCCCACGCCGGCACCGGCATCGGATCGCGGTTCCGCGAACCGGCGCGTCTGGTTCTGCCTGAGGGCCTGCGACTGCTGCCGGAGCAGTTCGAGGCTGCGGACGACCGCGCCCACCTCGTCCTGGTAGCGGGGGTAGAGCACGGTCTTGAGGTCGCCGTCCGCGAGCTTCTCGGCGGAGGAGGCGAGGGCGCGCAGCGGCCGCACGACGACCAGGTGGATCCACCCGAGGCAGAAGATGATCGCGGCGAGGCCGAGCATGCCGGCCAGGACGGCGCGGTCCTCGCGCTCGTACGGGCTGATCCGGAAGCGCTCGGCGTCCTGGCGGCTGACGACGGTCCAGCCGATGTCGGCCGCGACGCCGCCGCCGGAGAACGGGGCCGCCGCGACGACGTCGACGGCGTCGCCCTCGCGGAGGAGCAGGGCGTTCTCGACCGGGCCCGCGCCGACCCGGACGTTGGAGGCCCGCACGAGGTCGGGCAGGACGTCGCCGGGCAGCTCCTCGAACGCCAGGAAGCCGTCGCTCGCGGCGAGCGTCCGGGCGGCGGAGTCCACCACACGGACCTCGCCGAGGCCCGGCCGGGCCAGGAGCGAGTTGAGGAACTCCACCCGGATCTCGCCGACGAGAGTGGCGCCCTCGGCTCCGGGGACCGGGGCTCCGGCCTGGAGCACGGGCTCCTTGCCGCCCTGGCCGGAGACCCGGACCAGCGGCTGCTCCTCGTCGCCCCGGCTCCAGGCGTGGGGCTCCGTGCCGGCGCGGGCGCCGACCTGGCCGTCGGCGCCGAGCACGTAGAGCGCCTGGTAGCGGGTGTGCTGCTTCAGCGCTTCTTCGAGGAGGCGGGTGCTGTCCTCCGGGCCGCCCGCGTCGAGCAGGCGGGAGGTGGAGACGAGGTCCGCCTGCGCCTCGTTGAGTGCCCGGCGGACCCGGTCGGCGATCAGGTCGGTGCGGTCGCGCTGGTCGTTGACCATGGTGGTCGGCACGCTGACGGAGGCGTCGGTCCGGTTCAGGAGGAGGCCGACGGGCACGCACCAGAGGAGCAGCAGAGCGGCGGTGACCAGGAGCGGTCCTCCGCTGCCGACGCGGAACCTCCTGCGGCGGGCGGTGGCGGTGGTGGCCTGGCCGTGGCCCCCGCCGCCGAGCTGCGCGCGCAGGCGTTCGAGCGCGGAGCCGACGCGGGCGGCCTCGCCCCAGCGGGGCGAGGTGACGGGGCGGATCAGGTCGCCCCGGGCGATCCGGCGCGACTCCAGGAAGAGCCGCAGCAGGGGCCGCTGCACGGTCGCCCAGAGCACGCCCGCGGCCAGCAGCCCGAGCAGCACGAGAGCGCCGGCGGCGACGAGCCCGTACAGCTCGCGTCCCTGGTCGGTGGCCTGCTGCTGGACGACGGGCAGCATGGCCACGACGGTCAGGCCGAGCCCGGCGGCCACGCTCTCCTTGTCCTCGGGATCGGAGGACGCGAGCGAGGCGTACCCCGCGGTGGCCACGCGGCCGTTGTACTCGCCGCCGACGAGCGTGCCGCTGACACCGGGGTAGCCGCGCGAGCCGGGCTCCTTGGCGCGGACGGGGTGCTCCTCGGTCCGCGTCGCCGCCCGGTCGGCCAGTCGGCCCATCTGCTTCTGCAGGAAGGTGAGCTCCTGGCGCTCCTGGTCGGAGTTGAGCGCCTCCGCCTGTTCGAAACCGGCCGTGCCGAGGACCTCGCCGTCCTCGGCCACGACCGCCATGGAGCGGAACGGGCCCAGGTTGATGGCGGGCACGGACAGGCTGCTGGAGGCGATGAGCAGCTGCTGCGGCCGGTCCTTCCAGTCCAGGACGGCCGTGGTCATCAGGCGTACGTCTCCGGTGGCCAGCCGCACCATACGGGGGGTGAGGGCCTGGTCGCCGATGACGACGCCCTTGTCCAGCCAGCTGAGCGGAATGGCTTCGCCGCGCGCGGCGAGGACCTCTCCGCTCTCCAGGTCGAGGACCGTGGTGCCGGTCCACTTCTGGTACGTACGCCCCAGGTCCGACAGGACGCGCTCGGGCTTCACCGGCGGACGGGCGCTCAGCGCCGCGGCGGTGCGCTCCAGGTCCGTGAGCCGTTCGTCGATGGAGGCGCGCAGGGCGATGGCCCCGTCCTCGGCGAAGTACTGCTGCGAGGTCAGCACCGCCTCCGGTACGGCCTCTTCCTTGCCGGGGCCGAGCACCTTCGCCGTCAGACCCGCCAGGGCGAGGACGAGCACGCACAGCACGGCGATCGGGGGCCGGATGCCGCCGAGGAGCGGCATGTCCGCGCGCCGACGGCTCCGTCGCCGTCCTCCGCGCACGGAGTACGCGGCTTTTCTCGTTGTCACGGGGGTTCTTTCCTGATGTCTTCGGCTGCGGCTCAGTCCCGCAGGGAGAGCTCGGCCAGTCCGTCGCCGCCGGGGGCTCCCCGGTTGAAGAGGTAGCCGCTGGTCCGCTCGGCGGCGAGGCGGTACCGGGCGAGCCGGTCCGCGGGCAGGTCACCGGGGTGGTCGAGCGCTTCTCTGACGTCCACGAGCCGGTGGTCCCGGACGGCGCCGGCCGGCGGTGTCTCGCCTGGCTCCAGGTCGGGCGGGATGTCCACGAGGGTGGTGCGGTACCGGGCGGCGACGTCCCATCCGGTCGCGGTCTCCCGGAACTCGAACCAGCCGATGGCACCTTCCTCGGTCAGCCCGGTGGGCGAGGAGTGGCGGGCCACCTGGTTGCCCAGGCTGAACGCGACCCAGGTGCCGTTCACCTTCTGGATCGGCTGCACCACGTGCGCGTGGTGGCCGATCACGAGATTGATCCCGGTCTCCTTGGTGATGCGCTCGGCGAGCTGGAGCTGAGGGACGCTCGGCTCGTTGTAGTGCTCCAGGCCCCAGTGGAGGGAGAGGATCACCACCTCGGCACCCTGCTTGCGGGCGCGGATCTCCGCCGCCTTGATCTGCTCCGTACCGATCCGGTTGAAGGCCCAGTGCTCCTTCTTGGGGGTCGGGTTGAGGAAGGACTCCCAGGAGTAGGCCAGGTGCGCGACCTTCACGCCCTTGACGTCGCGGATGTTGATGTCGTCCGCTTCCTCGGGGGTGCGTGCCGAGCCGCTGTGGCCGAGCCCCACCCGGTCCATGGTGTCCAGGGTGCGGCGGACCGCCTTCAGACCGTGGTCGTAGGTGTGGTTGGAGGCGGTCGAGCAGGTGTCGTATCCCACGTCCTTCAGGGTGGTGAGGATCTGTGGCGGTACGAGGAACTCCGGGTATCCGGCGAACGGACCCCGGGGTTCGCCCACGGGGGTCTCCATGTGACAGATGGCCAGATCGGCCTTGCTGATGACCGGCTTCACGCCCGCCATGAGCGGACCGAAGTCCAGGTCCTCGCTGCCGCGGCCGGTCTTCTTGGCGTCCTTGGCGGCCTGTTCCACCAGCTCGGGGTGGATGAGAACATCTCCCGCGGCGGCGACGGTGAAGACGCGCCCGCCCGGCTTGCTCTGTGGCTCGGAGGGGGTCGGCGCACAGCCGGACACGAGCACGGCGAGGACCGCCAGCCCTGTTGCCCAGCGACCCATGGGGAGAGATTCACAGAATGCCACCGGCAGATGCTCGCACGCATTTCAAGATCAACTATGAATGCGGCGTCACGACAGCATCACATTCTCTCCACATTCTCGCGGTCCTCAGCGCGGCATTCCTTCTTGCCGCTTGTCAGGTGATAGGCGGAAATGAGGGTCAATCAGGGCGAGCCAATCACCGCGAATTGGTCGATATCGGCGAACGGATCGTCGCGTACGCCGGACAGGCCAGGCCCGGGACCCCCTACACCCCGCCCAGCCGCACCCAGCGGGAGCGGCTCGCCCAGGGGGTCGGCCGGCTCCTCGACGGTGACGCCGAAGGGGCGGAGCGCGACCTCGGCGCGGCCGGGTTCCGGGTGACCGCGCTCACGGACACCGTCTCCGGCCGCCGTTACGACGAGGTGGCCGCGCGGGGCACCGGGGCCGAGGCCCGCTGGGGGCGGCTGTACGTCACCGCCGACGCCCGGGTCCGCTGGAGCGTGCAGGTGCCGCACCCCGTCGCCGACCGGGGTACCGAAGCCGTCGGCGCCCGGCTCCTGGAAGGCACCCCCGGGGGCGCGCTCGTCCTCGCCGGGGCGCACCGCACCGCCGGACGGGGGGACGCGGCGGACGTCGCCCACCGCACCGACAGCGTCTTCCACGCGATCGTCTCGGAGCTCCAGGAGCGGGGTGTGCCGGGCATCCAGGTGCACGGCTTCGCGCGCACGCCGGACCGCCCCCACGACGTGATCCTCTCCACCGGCGCCGCGCGGACCGCGCCCGGCGAGGTCGTCCGTCTCGCCGACCGCATGGACGGCGGAGACCTGCGCGTCTGCCGGGGGTGGGCCGACCGGTGCCCGCTCGAAGGGACGACGAACGTCCAGGGGCGGGCGGCCAAGCGCCGGGGAGTGACGTTCCTTCACGCCGAGCTCGCGCCGGAGGTCAGGAGCGGCGGGGCCGAGACCGCGCGGGCGGTCGCGGCCCTGTCCGGGCTCCTCGTGGACTGGTCCGAGGGCCCGCACGCCCCGCTCACACCCCCAGCGCCAGCCGCACCCCGAAGCCGATGAAGACCAGGCCGAGGCCCAGCTCCACCCAGCGGGTCACCGAGGTGCGGCCGGACGGGTGGCGGCGGTCGAGGGCCGTGCCGATTCTGACCATCGCCTCGGTGAGGACGACCAGCCAGAGCGCGCCGATCGTCAGGTAGACGGCCGCGAGGACCGCCATCGAGCGGCCGGGGGGTTCGCCCGCCGGGACGAACTGGGGGAGGAAGGCGAGCAGGAAGAGCCCGACCTTCGGGTTGGTTCCCGTGCAGGCCAGGCCGTGGAGGTAGGTGCGGACGAGGCTCCGGGGCGGGGACGGCTCGTCCGGTGTCGGCGGCGGGGAAGCCGTCGGCGTGGAAGTCGGCGGTGCGGAAGTCGGCGGTGCGGAAGTCGCCGGGGTCCGTACGGCTCCGATCACCGCCCGTACGCCCCAGTAGACGAGCAGCGCCGCGCCCGTCCACTGCACGACCCGGAACAGCGTGCTGTCCGTGGTCAGCAGCAGCGAGACCCCGAGGATCGAGGCGGCCGCCTGGAGGGCGCCCGCCGTGATCATGCCGGCGGCGGCGGAGAGCGGCCGCGCCCGGCCGCCCCCGCCGAGCGCGAGCCGGGTGATCAGCGCCGCGTCCGGTCCCGGCACGACGATGACCAGCAGGGAACTGGCCAGGAAGATGCCACTGATCATCGGTTCCGCACCTCTCGTCAGCCGGCCTTCCAGAACTCCCGCAGCAGCGCGAAGAGCGTCTCCGGCTCCTCGACGTGGCCGAACGAGCCGCTGCGCTCCAGGATCCGGAACTCGAACTGCGGCGCGTGGACCACGAAGTCGTGCTGGAGCTTCGGGTACAGCGCGCGGTCGAACCGGCCCGCGAGGACCAGCGTCCGCGCGGTGATCTCCTTCAGGCGGGGACGGAAGTCCGGGATCCGCGCGACCTCGCCGCCGATGACGAAGTCCACGTCGGCGCCGACGAAGACCGGGTACAGCTCCATGTTCCGCGCGCCCGGCTCGTTGAGGAGCCGGGAGGCGTTGTCCGGGTGGTAGAAGCGGACCAGCTTGGTCGCCGCCGCGAACTGCTCGCGCAGCGCCTCGTCCGTCGACACCAGGCCCTGAGCCTTCAACTCCTGGATCCGCGCCCACACCTCGGGGGCCTGGTTGGCCAGTTCGCGGTTGATGTTGGCGTGGTTGAGCTGCCACATCTCCGGGCTGTGCAGGCTGTTGGCGAGGACGAGCGTCCGGACGAGGTGGGCGTGGTCCAGCGCGAGCGCCTGGCCGAGGAGGCCACCGTACGAGAAGCCGTAGACGTGCACCGGGCCGAGGCCGAGCTCCTCGATCAGGGCGGCCACGTCGGCCACGTCCTCCTGGAAGGTGATCTCGGAGAGCTCGCCGGGGGCGTCCGAGCGGCCGCGCCCGTACAGGTCCACGTAGACCACCTGGTGGGTCTCGGCCAGGGCCGAGAAGAAGGGGTGGAAGACCAGGTGGGAACCGGCCGGACCGAGCCCGGACAGGAGCAGCACCGGTTCGCCGCTGCCCTCCGTCTCCACCCACAGCCGGCGCCCGCGCACCTCGTAGTGCCGCCCCTCGGGGTGGTGGATGCCGCCGTTGCCCTGCTGCTGAGTCGTCATCAGATTGCCTCTCGGATCTCTTGCTTGTCGTGCTCGTCGTGCCTGTTGTGCTTGTCGAACGTGAAGACCCCGGCGGTCCTGGTCTTCGCATTGCTGCCGATGCCGATCACGGCGCTCTCGTCGGCGGGCAGCGCCCGCGCGTACGTGCCCGCGTAGCCCTGCGGGGTCAGGAACATCCCCCAGGCCGCCTGCCACCGCTCCAGGCGGCCCGTCTCCGGGTCGACCACCGGCTCGTACCGCGGTGTCACGCGCTGCTGCACGATCGCGCCCGCCGCGTCCACCGACTCCAGGGCCCGCCGCCAGGCGGCTTCGTCTGCCTCCCAGCCCGCGACGATACCGACGCCGCCGTAGAGCGCGTTGGGCTTCAGGATCAACTCGGCCCGTCGGTCCATGAATTCGTCCGGAAGCGCACCGGTGTCGTGGCCGGAGTCGCCGCCGATCGCCCTCGTCCACGGCACCACCCTCTCCACGAGGGCGCGTTCGGCCGCGGTGAAGTCGGACTGGAATCGCGGGTCGGAGACCATCGCGAAACAGCCCTTGTTGTTGAAGAGGTTGGACTCCATCGGCGTCCACAAGGCCAGCGTCCCGGCCGCCACCGCCCGGTAGACCGGTTCCAGGAGTGCTTCCCCATCCCGCAGTTCGAGCATCTCGTCGGCCGAGAAGCAGCGCAGGATCACGTCGAGCCGCCGCCCGTCGAGCAGGATCCGGTCGCCCTCCGCCCGTACGTCGTCGATCTCGCCGATGTGGAAGTCGAGACCGAAGCCCCGCATCAGCTCCTCGAAGGCGCGCCAGGCGCCCCCGTACGCGCCGAGGCCGCCCGGTGCCTCCAGGAGGGCGATCACCGGCTCGCGGCCGGACGCGACCTCGGTGCCGGCCGTGCGGAGCGTGTCGGCCACCATCCGGCCGGTGTCCGTGTACGCGAGGTCGTGCTCCTTCGCGAACCGCGCGAAGGCCTCGACCTCCAGGAGCAGCCGGGGGAGTTCGCCGGAGCGCTCGATGCCGCCGAGTTCGCTCGCGATGTTGAACTCCAGGAGCCGGAAGGCCGTACCGTCGTGGTACATGTCGGCCCGGCCGTACCTCGGCGGTGTCGCCCCGCCCAGGCGGGTGATCATCCGCGTCCGGCGCTCGCCGATCGAGAGCGCCGCGCAGTACCGCTCCAGGTCGCCGCCGAAGAGCCGGGACGGCAGCGAGGCGAAGAGGTCGAAGACGCCCGCGATGTCCTCGGCGAAGGAGCGGACCTGCGCCTCCTCGACGAACAGCGGCCGGGGGAAGAGGCGTTGGCCGGAGTCTGCGGCGAGCAGCGGGGGGAGTGCGGCGTCGCTCATCGCCGTGAGCAGCCGGCTGTCCGGGGTGAGGCAGTCCCGCAGGTACCGCTCGGTCACCCGGTCGCCGGCCGCACCGGTGAGGTCGTCCATCAGGCCGGGTCCTCCGTGACGATCAGCCCCGCCTCGATCCGCCGGACCTCCGCGTAGTCCGCCTCGATCTGCGCCCGGTCGGGCCCGCTCAGCACCGCGAAGCCGAGGCTCAGGGTGTTCAGGAGGTCCTTCGTGACCTCCAGGCGGTCGCCGTCCTTCACACCGACCACGTGCGCGTAGTGGCTGGACAGCTTGCCGATCTCCTCCAGGCAGTCGGCGTTGCGGACGATGCCCGCGCTGCGGCTGATGAGGAAGACCACCAGGGTCGGGTTGAGCAGCTGGTAGTGCTCGGGCAGGTCGCCGCCGGTGAAGCGGCGCACCGCGCGGTCGATCTGGCTGTCGCCGGTCGCGGCGCGGCAGAAGCGCGGCTGACCGCCGCCGTGCGGGCGGGCGTTGAGCTCGATCAGGCGCGGGCCCTCCGCGGTGAGCATCACCTCGACGTGCGCGGCGCCGTTGCGGAAGCCCACCGAGTCGAGGAACGTCCGGGTGTACGCGACCAGTTCGGCGACCTCGGGGGCGTCGGGCGCGATCCACTCCATGGCCTCGTAGACGGCCATGTGCGTGCCGTTGTCGACCTTGCTGTAGCGGCAGAGGTCGGTGACCGTGTGGACGCCGTCGTGGCTGAAGACGTCGACGACGTACTCGTCGCCGGTCACGAACTCCTGGACCAGCATGACGTCGTTGACGATCTGCCACTGGTTCGGGCGGCCGAGCTGCGCCGTGAAGGCCTCGCGCCAGTCGTCCCGTACCCGCGTGACACCGTCCGTGCTCGCGCTCTTCGGCGGCTTCACGACGAGGTCGCGCCCGGCGAGGCCCTCGGCCTCGATCCAGGCGGCGACCTCCTCCGGGTCGGCCGTGCAGATCTGCCGGATCACCGGCAGTCCGGCCCGGCGGGCCGCCGCCGCCATCTCGCCCTTGTGGCGGCGCGCGAGGCGCAGCTCGGGGTCGTTGGCGAGGTCCTCGGTGACCTGCTCGGCGAGCAGGTCGGCGAGCTCCACACCGGACTCGGCGCCGGGCAGGACGCAGCGGGGCGCGAGCTCCCGCAGCCGGGCCACGACCGCGTCGAGGTCGCCGTCGAAGACGATCACCTCGGGGAAGTCCTCGGGGTGGAAGGAGGCGCGGTAGACCTCCGGCATGTCGGGGCCGGAGAGGACGGCCACGACCGGGACCCCCGCCTCCTTGAAGGCGGGCGCGTACATGCCGCCGGACGAGAAGGGGTCGACGATGACCGCCGGGCCGGTGGGGTTCGAGAGCGTCATGCGTCGACTCCTGTCAGGCGGGCGGCGGCGGCGCAGTACCGCAGCCAGGCGTCCATCACGTTCGGGGAGAGCTGGCGGGCGCGTACGGCCGCGTGCACGAGGCCCGGCTCGACGACGAGCTCCACCTCGGTGCCGTTCTCGCGCAGCAGGTCGGCGTAGGTCGTGGAGTCCACCACGAGGGAGTCGAGTTCGGCGCCCATGATGTACGCCGGCGGGAGGCCGTGGAACGCGCCGCGCACCAGCGGGGAGACGTAAGGGTCGAGGACGTCGGAGGCGTCCGGGCAGTAGCAGGCGGTGTAGTACTCCATCTCGCCGCCGGTCAGCAGCGGGGCGTCGTCGCCGCCCTCGCGCCAGCGGGAGAAGTCGAGGACCGGGCTGATCGGGGCCTGGCCGGCGATCTTCGGGCCCTGGCGGTCGCGGGACATCATGCACAGGACGACCGACATGTTGCCGCCCGAGCTGTCCCCGCAGATGACGACCTTCTCCGGGTCGACGTCGAGGCGGTCCGCCGCGGCGACGACCCCGCACAGTGCGGCGTAACAGTCCTCCAGGCAGGCGGGGAACGGGTTCTCGGGGGCCATCCGGAAGTCGACCGCGACGGTGGTGAGGCCGGAGTTCACGGCCAGCTCGGCGGCGACCGTGTGGTGCGTGTCGAGCGAGCCGACGACGAAGCCGCCGCCCCGGATGTACAGCAGCACGCCCCGGCCCTTGCGCTCGGCCGGACGGTAGACCCGGACCGGGACCCGCAGCCCCTCGTGCTCGACGGCGTCGTCGCTGATGTCCACGCCCTCGGGCACCTCGTACGGGAACTCCTCGCCGAGCCCCAGGTAGAGGGCGCGCTGCTCCTCGACCGGCTTCAGGTAGAAGTCCGGCGGCATCGCCGCGTTGCTGCGCGAGACGAACTCCTCGATTCCCGGCGCGTACATCATCGGTCTCCCTTGGGTTCTGCGGTGGTGAGGACGGCGGCACGCATGCCGCGCCGGAGGAGTGCGGGAAGGCACAGGACGGTGCCGACGGCGCCGATCCACATGGCTCCCGTGAGGCCGACCAGGGCGGTGGCGATGGAGGCGAGGAGGCTGCCGAGCGAGATCATGCCCCAGATCAGGAACCGCTGGACGGAGCCGACGCGGCCCAACAGCTCGGAGGGGGTGACCATCTGGCGGAGCGTCAGCGACGTGGGCGAGTACGAGCCCTCGCCGACGCAGTGGAAGATGGAGCCGAAGATCAGGCCGACGGTTCCGGGGATGCCGCCGAGCGAGCCGAAGGCCGGCATCAGCAGGATGCCGGTCACGGAGATGGTGGCCGAGAGGAACAGCGCCTTCTCGTAGCCGATCCGCTCGCCGAGCCTGGCCGAGATCATGTTGCCGATCGGGTAGCCGGCCGCGGCCGCGCCGACCACGACGCCGATCCACTGCGTGGACAGGCCCAGTTCGATCTTGCAGTACAGGACCAGGCTGGTCGTCACCATGGTGAGGAACAGCGTGTAGGTCGTGCCGCACAGCATGATCGGCTGGAGGATCGGGTGGCTGCGCACGAAGGTCAGGCCCTCGCCGATGGCCTTGCGCATCCAGCCGCGCTCGCGCTCGGTCTTCGCGCGCGGCGGCTCCTTGTGCTTCATCGCCATCAGCGTCACGACGGAGACGGCGAAGCCGACGGTGTTGGCCGCCACGGCGCCGACCAGGCCCAGGAAGGCGATGACCGGGGCGCCCACCATCGGGCCGACCGCCTGGGAGGTCGACTCGGACAGCGCGAGACGGGCGTTGCCCCGGTGCAGGTCCTTGGTGTTCTTGAACAGGTCGGGCAGGTACGAGGTGTAGGCGACCTGGAAGAACACGACGGCCACGCCGCTGACCGTGATGAGCGCGAACAGGGTGACGAACGACAGCGAGTCGACCGCGGCGAGCAGCCAGATCGCGCCGAAGGAGAAGAACTGGATCGTGTTCGCGCCGATCATCGTCGCGAGCCGGGGCAGCCGGTCGACGATCGCGCCGGCCTGGAGACCGAGCAGCAGGAACGGCAGGAAGAGCGCGAACTTGAGCAGCGCGGCCTGCGCGGGCGAGGCGCCGAGGGTCGTCACCGCGAGCAGCGGCAGGGCCAGCGTCATGAACTGGTCGCCGAAGAGGCTGACCGACTGGCCGGTCCACAGCAGCGCGAAGTCCCGTTTGGCGGTGGGGGCGTTGGGTGGGACGTCCACTTCCGGCGGGGCGCCGGCGTCGGGTGCGGAGGTCATGAGGCCGCCGCCACGCGCACGCTCATGGCCCGGCGGGCGGTCTCCGCCGCCGCCTCGCACTCGGCCGCCGACGCGCCCTCGACGACCACGTATCCGTACCGGCTCGTGACGTGCCCCGCCGGCGGGAGCAGCAGCTCCTGTCCGGGTCCGGCCAGGACGCCCGAGGCGTTCGTCGCGGCCGCGAGCGCGGGCTCGTCGACGACGACCTCGCTCACCACGCCGTCCGTCTCCGGGTACAGGAAGTGGATGGCGGCCACCCGGCGCTGGGTCCGGGTGACGTCGGGGCGCTTCCCGCAGGCCACGTCGACCGCGGCCCGGCCGGGGTCGACACCGGTGGCCACCGAGCCGACGTACGGGATGAGGTCGCCGCCGAGCCGGGCGTTGATCTCGATGATCCTCGGGCCGCTCGCGGTGAGCCGGACCTCGGTGTGGGTGATGCCCGTGGTGTAGCCGGTCGCCGCGTGCGCCCGCGTCAGGACGTCGAGCAGCGCGGGGTCGGTGAGCAGCGGGTCGTCCGCGTCGACGGTGTGACCGGTCTCCTCGAAGTACGGGTCGAAGCCGGAGATCTTGCGGGCCACGAAGAGCGGCAGCAGCTCGCCGTCGACCAGGGCCGCGTCCACGCTGATCTCGTCGCCGACGAGGTACTCCTCCACCAGGACCCCGGCCTCGTAGAACGGCACGCCGTCCTCCTCGGCGCCGCGCGCCTCCGCGTACCCGGCTTCGAGCCCGGCCTCGTCGGCGACGGCGTTCACCCCGAAACTGGCGCCCAGCGCACGGGGCTTGAGGACGACCGGGTAGCCGATGCCGGCCGCCGCCTCGCGCGCCTCCTCCAGGGAGGAGACCAGGACGGACGCGGCCTGCGGGACGCCGGCCGCGGCGAGGGCGGTACGGGTGCGGTGCTT
This sequence comes from Streptomyces sp. NPDC056144, assembly GCF_042264145.1. NCBI lineage: Bacteria > Bacillati > Actinomycetota > Actinomycetes > Kitasatosporales > Streptomycetaceae > Streptomyces > Streptomyces sp. NPDC056144. The sequence goes on from NZ_JBHJVF010000004.1 coordinate 152,317, forward strand.
GTCCCGGCAGCGGCCGACGGCCTCGGGGAGCGCGCCCGGAAGGCCCAGGGCCTGCTGGAGCTCGGCGGTCTGGACCATCCGCACCTCGTCCCAGCAGAGCACGCCGGAGACCGCGTGCCGGCTGTTCAGGTCCTTGGCGGCGGCGGTCATGGCCGCCACGTCCAGCGTGTCGACCACGGTGTGGCCGACGATGTAGCGCTTCTCCCAGGTCGGCTCCTGGGTCAGGAACAGCCAGACGCGCCCCGCCCCCGACACCAGGTCGAGCAGGTACTCGCGGTAGAGGTGGTAGCCGCTGCTGACGAGGATGATCAGCGGCTTGTCGCTGTCCTCGCCGGTCGGGTGAGGATGGGTGGTCATCGAGGTCTCCTGGAAGTGCGTGGTGCGGGGGTGGCGGACCGGCGGGCCCGGCGGGGTGGCCGGCCGGCCCGCCGGCCGGTCGTGCGTCAGGCGTCCGCGCGCAGCGCGGGGGAGAGCGGCCGGTGCCGGAGCTCGTACGAGCCCGGCGCCGCGTCCGGGGCGACTGCCTCGGGCTCCGGCAGGACGGCCGTCACCCGGTCGCCGTGGCGCACGGCCGGGATCCCCGCCCTGATCGCCTTGGTGACGGAGGTGGCGCGTTCGTGCCAGGGGCAGACGAGCCGGTTCCCGCGCCCGCCCTCCTCGAACGAGGCCAGGTTGAGCGGGCCGCCCCGGTGCGGGCACTTGGCCGCGAGGACGAACGCGCCGTGCTCGGTGCGGGCGTAGACGTAGCTGTCGTCGCCGAGGACGACGCAGTTGTCGCGGCCCTCGACCGCGAAGGTGACTACAGGCATGCGCGGTAGTCCCCCACGGAGTGGATCTCGTAGACGCACTCCTCGGACTCGATGATCGCGCCGTGCAGCCGGTTGCGCTCGATGACCGTGCCCTCGCCCGCCTCCAGGATCTGGTACGACTCGAAGCCGGCGACGAACTTCATGGTCCCGGAGACGATGTGGCACAGCTCGTCGCCGTCGTGGCAGTGGGTGTTGGACAGCTCGCGGTACGGCTCCACGATGTTCGCGACCGGGGGCGACACCCGGCCGCTGGAGATGGCGTCCCAGACGGGGGCGTGCAGCTCCCGGTTCTTCGGGCCGTCGTCCATCCACGCGATCTGCGTCGCGAAGTCGCGGTCGGCGATGTCCGAGATGAGCTGGAACTCCTCGAAGCCGCGCACGATCTCGGGGATGATCACCTCGCCGTGCTCCTCGACCAGCGGGAGGATCAGCTTCTCCAGGGCCATCTTGCCGTGGTGCTGGTCGATGCCGACGTGCTCGGTGAAGTACTCGACGTCGACGTCCGGGCCGAACACCTCGGTGAGGAGGTCGGCGGCGCGGCGGCACCAGTCCACGAGGGCGGTCTCGGTGTAGTAGAGCGCGCCGATGTAGCGGAAGAACAGCTCGTGGTTCTTCCCCAGGTAGTGGAAGTAGTTGTTCACCATGAGGCTGCTGTTCAGGTAGTACTGCCAGTAGTGGTGAACGTCCGTGCGCAGGCCGACGGACTCCATGGTCCGCTCGAAGAGGTGGCTGTGCTTGGTCTCGTGGACCCCGTAGCCGTACTCGTCGATGATGATCTTGAACCACTCGGACTGCGCGGCGCCGTAGTAGCCGAGGACGTTGCGCAGCATCGGCGAGGCTTCCGAGAGGAAGTCCGGCGCGAACTGGATCAGCCACGTCTTCGCGGCGCGGACCGGGTCCGCCGACTTCCTGATCGCGAGCTCGGAGAGCGAGGGCTGCGTGAGGTCCTTGTCCTGGAGCGCCCGCAGGTACGTCTCCAGGTCGGCCTTGGTCCACTGGCCGGAGACTTCGACCTCCTCGTCGAGGAAGCCGAAGGCGAACTTCTCCAGGGACGGCCGGATGATCTCGCCGAGCACCCGGTTGCTCGGGTTGTAGTACGCCTTGAAGTCGTTCCACTTCTCCTTGAGTCCGCCCTTGGGGAGGAACATCAGGTCGGCTTCGTAGATGCTGGTGAGAATGCGCTGCGCGGCGAGTCCCTCGTAGTTCAGGATTTCCTTCCGCGGGAGGACGCGGCTGAAATCGAGATAAGGGAGGACCTGCGGCCGCAATTGCCGGTGGTACGGGTTGTCGTCGTTCTCCCATTCCTCGTTGTCGAGGTAAATGGGATTCGTCGCGTACTGGACGACGTATTCCTTGAGCTGTTCCGGGGTCAGCTCGAACGGCTTGTGGTCCGGAAGGGCGTGGCTCATTCCTCACCTTTTTCGAGATGTGCGGCATTTCGAGTCGTGCGGAATTGCGGTGGTGCGGGGACGTCGCGTGGTACGGGGACGTCGTCAGGCGACCGTGAACCGGCCGTCCTGCCAGCGCAGTTCGAGCGCGAGGTCCTGGCCCTCGGCGACCGGGAGGGGCGCGTCGAACGGGATGAAGGCCTGCATCCAGTGCGAGCTGACGTTGTCCGGGGCGTTGCGCAGGGTCACGCCGGCGCCCAGGTCCATCTCGAACCAGGCCGCGATCCCGTGGGCGGTGCCGTCCGCGGTGACCGGCAGGTTCACCTTCGTACCGCCGTCGTCGAGTGAGCCGTCGACGAAGTCGAACGCGACGAGTTCCGTGGTGGCGGAGAGCGTCGTGTGGGGCCAGGTGTGCAGGCGGACCGGGAAGTGGCCGACCGTGGACATCGCGTTGATCAGGCCGATGTCGAAGCCGGCGGCCCGGTCGGCGCGGTTGAGGTTGGCGATCACGGGACTCTGCACGAGCGTGCCGTAGACCCGTGCGGAGGGCGGCATCAGCACGCCGCCGGGGGCGAGCAGATGGGCACGGGCGTGCCGCATCGTGGGCATGATGCCCTCGCCGATCAGGCCGCAGTCGACGATCTCGGAGACGATCACGTCGGCCGGACGTTCCAGGTCGCGCCCGACGACCAGGTCCGACGACATGCGCGGGACGACCTGGATGACGTCGGACAGGCCGTGCGAGGCGACGACCTGGGTGGCGATCTCCGCCATGACCGGGTTGGCCTCGCAGCTGATGACCCGGGCGGCCCCGGCGCGGGCGGCGAGCATCGCGAGAAGCCCGGTGCCGGCGCCGATGTCGAGGACGTGGTCGCCGGGTTTGACCTGGCGCTCGATCGCGGTGGCCAGGGCTTCGTTGCGCTCGATGTCGTTGAGCATGGCGAAGTGCCAGCGCGGTACGAGGTTCTGGGCCAGGGAGCCGGCGAGGCGCCCGGCCGAGGGCGAGTGGTCGGTCACGGCGGCGACCGTCTCGCCGATCGCGGTCGACATCCGGGCGACTTCCGCCGCGCTCGCCCGCAGGGAGGCGAGCAGCAGCCTGTTCATGTCGAGCGGCGCATTGCCGACAGGGAGGATGTCATCGAAGTTTGCAATCTTGCTTTGCACGGCCTTCCCTCATTTAGGAATCCAGTGGCGCGAATAGATGTGTAGCGAGTGATTCGCTCACCATGCAAAGACGCGGAAAAGAAGACCGGGAAGTCTTTATTTCTCGCGCTACCCCGTTTCGAAGCCAGAGTAGATCACAAGGCTGATCACCGGACAAGGGTTCTGCTGGCGCACTGGTCGGCGTACGTGGGATTTCTCGTCGGTAACTGTAGGCGACATGGAATTGTGCCTACCGGACGGTTTGTGACGGTGGCGCAATTCGGACGGTCTCCCGTCGGGATTCCGTTTTTCACCTTGAGTGACAGGGAATGAACGATTCCGCCCCTCCGTGCGCCGCGGTGATCACGGAGTGCTGTCATGGGCATGGCGTTCGGCCTCGCGGGGCGGCGAAATCGCGCCAGGGGTCTTCCATCGCGCGTACGGCTCCGGGAGGCACACCGCGCACGGCCGGTACCCCGCCGCCACGGCCACGCCCTCGTCCAGGAAGAACACCCGGTAGCGGACGTAGCCGCCGGCCGCGATCGCCCGCAGCGCCGAACGGCAGTCCAGGAGACCGTAGATGCGGGTCCGGCCCCGGCGGTATCCGCCCAGCGTCCCCGGTGCCGCGCTGCGGTACGGCAGCCCGTCCCGGCCCAGCAGGGTCCAGCGAGCTGCCCCCGGTGGCGCCCCCGGTGGCGCCCCCGGAAGTGCCCCCGGAGGTTCCGCCCCGCCGCTCACTCGGCATCGTGGAAGACCAGGCCGAGCGCGTGCCGCAGCCCGGACCTCACCGTGCTGACGCCGTGCCGCACCGGCCCCGCCGACCAGCCCCGCACCGACCGCACCGGCCGGTCCCGGGTCGTGAACACGAGCCCGTGCCCCTGCTGCAAGGTGACCGTCGTGCCCCGGGACTGCGCCCGGGGCCGCTGCTCGACGAGGAGGAACTCGCCGCCCGTGTAGTCGACCCCGGGCTCGTCGAGACCGATGACCACCTGGAGCGGGAAGACGAGATCCCCGTAAAGATCCCGGTGCAGCGCGTTCCAGTCGCCCTCGCGGTAGCGGAGCAGGATCGCCGTGGACCGGTTCTGGCCGGCCGCGTGGCACATGGCCGTCCACTCCTCCAGGGTGTCCGGCCAGGGCGCGGGCCGCCGCAGCCGCTCGGCCCATTCCCGCGCCACGGGCAGCAGCCGCGGGTAGAGGGCCTCGCGCAGCTCGGCGACGAGCTCGGGGTAGGGGCGGTCGAAGTACCGGTACTGCCCGGAGCCGAAGCGGTGGCGTGCCATGTCGACGGTGGAGCGGAAGAGTCCGGCCTCCTGGTACAGCGCGCTGATCGACCGGCACTGGTCCGGGGTGAGCAGGGGAGGCGTCAGCGCGCAGCCGTGGAGGTCGAGTTCGTCGCCGAGCCGCTTCCAGTCGGCCGAGCCGACCCGCTCGGCCGGGGTGCGCCGGTCGGCCACGAAGTACTCGAGGGCTGTCTCCTGCGCGTCGCCCGAGGGTCGGACCGTCATGGGCCCACCGCCTTTCTTGCCGGTGGGCGGCGCGTGCGAGGGAAGATCGCCGCCCTCGATCACCCTGCTCTCCGCCCCGCGCCCGTGCTGGCGGAATTCGGACGTCAAGTCGACGGTGACCCCGACGGGGCGCTACGGCTCCGGGGGCGCGGCGACGGCTCGGGCGTTACGGCTCCGGGGGTGCGGCGACGGTTCGGGCGTTTCGGCTCCGGGGGTGCGGCGACGGTTCGGGCGTTACGGCTCCGGGGTGCCGCGACGGCTCGGGCGTTACGGCTCCGAGCGCGTGGCCCCGGTCAGCCGCGCCAGCGCGTCCGCGTCGACGGCCGTCGTTCCCGTCAGCGTGCCGAGCAGCGTCTGCGCCAGGACCGTCGCCGTACCGATCCGGCCGTCCTCCCGCTCGTCGCCCGTGACCTTGCCGAGTACCGCGTCCCGTACCGCCCGCGAGATCTCCGCGTCCCCGAAGAGGTCCGGGAACGACAGCGCCATCATGCAGACGCCCACGTTGGCGGAGAGGATCGCCTGTCCGGCGAGCCCGGGGGCCATGCGCAGCCGCCCGGCGTCCCGGCAGCGCTCCACGGCGGTCAGGAGGATGGCCTGCGCCTCGACGATCGCCCGCGGCTTGGCGTCGCCGGTCGGCGTGAACATCAGGCGGTAGAGGTACGGGTTGCGGAGCGCGAAGGCGACGTGGCTGTCCCAGGCCGTGGCCAGGTCCGCCACCGGGTCCTCGGTGAGGGGATTGCGCCGCTTGGCTTCGAGGAAGCGCGCGAAGCCGATGTCGGCGACCGCCGTGAGCAGCCCCTGCTTGTCGCCGAACTGCCGGTAGATCTCCGGCATGCCGACCTTGGCGAGGTCGCAGATGGCCCGGGTCGAGATCGCCAGGGCGTCCTTGGTCGCGAGCAGTTCCTCGGTGGCTTCCAGGATGCGCTCTCGTGCCGTCGACATGGTCACCACGATAACAGCGCTAACAGATCCCCGTGATCAACGCTTACGAATCGTGTTAGCGTGTGAATCACCCGGGGGTCCTCGGACCCTCGCCGACCATCGAGAGGAACCGTCATGACCGCGTCCACCACCCTGCGCGACCTCAGCGGCCTGCCCCAGGAGCTGCCCCGCCTGAGCGAGTCGGTCCTGCTCCTGATCGACTTCCAGAACACCTACCGGACCGGCGTCATGAAGCTCGACGGCGCCGAGGAGGCGCTCGCCGCCGGCGCCCGCCTCCTCGCCGCCGCCCGCGCCGCCGGCACGCCCGTCGTGCACGTCATGAACGACGGCGGCGAGGGCACCCCGTACGACATCCGCGCCGAGATCGGCGCCATCAGCGCCGAAGTCGCCCCGGCCGAGGGCGAGAAGGTCGTCGTCAAGCAGGTCCCCAACGCCTTCCACGGCACGGACCTGGAGGAGATCCTCCAGGAGGCCGGGGCCGAGGGCGGCTCGCTCGTCATCGCCGGGTTCATGACCCACATGTGCGTCCTCTTCACCGCGCAGGGCGCCTTCAACCTCGGCTACCGCCCGACCGTGGTCGCCGAGGCCACCGCCACCCGCCCGCTCCTGGCCCCGGACGGCACCCTCGTCACCTCGGAGGCCCTCCAGACCGCGAGCCTGACGACCGTCTCCGACCTCTTCGGCACGGTCGCGCGCACGGTCGACGAGCTCGTCGCCCTGGTCCCCGCCTCCTGATCAGCGAAAACCGCGGTCCGTGCACCGGGAGTTCACCCGGGATGTACCGGAAAACCGCCTGAAGAACCTCTCCGGGTCGCCCGCCTCGGCGGTAATGGCGGTCGGCCCGGCAGTCGTCAAGGTCGTCAAGCGACGGAATCCGGGCCGTTCCCTCGCTCACCGCACCCCTGGAGGACGTGTGCCCCCCGCCGCCGAGACCGTGCTCGACGAGGTCGACGGCGAGGAGGGGGGAGGCGATCCCGGAAACCGCCCGGCCTCCCGGGCGTGGCGCCCGCGGAACCCGGCCGTCGCCGCGCCCCTCGCCGCCGCCCTCCTCGGCTCCGCGCTGCTCTGCCTCGCGACGGCGCTCTCCCGCACGTACCCCTTCGGGCCCGTGACGAGGAACATCGTCGACCTCGGCCAGCAGTACCTGCCCTTCCACGCCTACTGGCGCGCCTTCCTCCTCGGCGACACGCACGGCGACGCCTTCCTCAACTGGAACTCGGGCTTCGGCGCCAACTTCCTCGGCGACATCGGCACGTACCTGAGCAGCCCCTTCGACCTGCTCGTCGTCCTCTTCCCCGCCGACCGGATCGAGCTCGCCCTCTACGTCGTCACCGCCGCCAAGATCGCCGCCGCCGGAGCCGCCGCCGCGCTGCTCCTCCTCAGGCTGCGGCCCGGGCCGTGGCCGCTCGCCGCCGTGCTCGGCACCGCGTACGCGCTCTGCGGCTGGACCCTCAACTTCGGCGCGACCGTCCCGATGTGGCTCGACGGCCTGGCCGCGTTCCCGCTGCTCTGCCTCGTGGGGGAGTGGGCCCGCACGGCCCGCCGCCCGGCCCTCGGCCCGCTCGTCGTGGCCCTGGCCTGGACCGCCAACTTCTACACCGCCTACATGGCCACCCTCGGCGCCGCCGTCTTCCTCGCCGTCCGCCTGCTCACGGCGGAGGAGGCGGCGGCGGTACGCGACAGGGTCGCCGGAGCGGTCCGTGCCGCCCGCTCCGTCCTCATCGGCATCGGCCTCGCCGCCCCCCTCGTCGCCGTCGTCTTCCTCGGCACCAGGACCGCCGACCCCACCCCCGGGACCGCCTTCGCCCGCGCCCCCTGGACGGACCTCCTCGCCCGCTTCCTGCCCGCCACCGCGAGCACCGACAGCCCCGCCCTCTTCATCGGCACGCCCGCCCTCGCGCTCGCCCTGACCCTCCCCTTCAACCGGGCCGTCGCCGCGCGCGTACGGATCGGGTGGACGGCCGCGATCGTGCTGGTCACGCTCTCGCTCCAGTGGGAGCCCACCCATCTGCTCTGGCACGCGGGCGCCTCGCCGAACGGCATCCCGTACCGCCAGAGCTTCGTGCTCTGCGGCCTGCTGCTGATCGCCGCCTGGTTCTCCGTCGCCGGGGGCGTGCCCCGGCCGCGCGCGCTTCTCGCCGCCGGCGCGCTCCTCGCGGCGACGGCGTGGGTGGGCCGGGGGAGCCCCGAGACCGACGCGTGGACCTTCCCGGCCTTCCTGGCCTCGGCCGGACTGGCCCTCGCCGCGGCACTCCTGGCCGTACGGGCCTCGTCGTCCGGCCGCGCCACAGGTCTCGCCGCCGCCCTCGCCGTCCTCCTCTTCCTCACCGCCCAGGCCGGTGAGACCGTCGTGACGGCGAAGCGGATCGAGGAGCGGCAGCGCGAGGACGTCGCCTGGTCGCCGCGGACCGGTCCGTGGCACGCCGACGCGGCCCGCGAGGTCGCGCGCGCCGACGCCTGGCCGCGCCACCGGACGGACCCCGGCGAGATGCCCGGCGGCAACGACCCCCTGCTCGTCGGAGGCCAGGGCGCCGAGTACTACAGCAGCCTCACCGCCAAGGTGACCGCCGCGACCCTCACCGACCTCGGCTTCGGCTACTACGCGAAGGGCCGCCACCCGGTCACCCTCGACAACCCCGTGACCGACGCCCTCTTCTCCGTCGGCACCCGCCTGCGCTCCGAACCCGCCGAGTCCGTCCGGCGGGACGCCCCGCCCCGGGCCACGGTCACCGCCACCACGACCCCCGTCCCGCCCCTCGTGACCGTCCGCCCCCGCGCGGAACGCGACCCGAGCCCCCGGGACTCCGCCTTCGTCCGGCAGGAACTCCTCCTCGGCGCCTCGGTGTACGAGCTGCCGCGAGCGCAACGCCGTACAGCCTTCGGCGGTGCCACCCTCACCGCCCACTGCCCCGCCGGTTCCGAAGTCTGGTTCTGGGCACCGGACTACAAGGGCTCGGCGACCCTCGCCGGCTACGGATTCGTCGACTTCGACGGCAGGCCGCCCGCCGTCAGCGCGCCCCTGCGCAGCCTGGGGTACGTCCCCGCCACCGGCGAGGTGCGGATCGATCTGGCGACCGAGACCGGGATCAGGCTGCCCGAACAGCCCGTCGGCTGCCTCGTGAAGGAACGGCTCGACTCCGCCGTACGGCGGCTCACCGCCACCGGCGCCACCCGCGTCGAGACCGGCGGCCACACCATCACGGCCCAACTGCCCCCGGGCAGCACGGGACTGGCCGTCCTCGCCGTCCCGCGCATCTCCGGCTGGCGCTGCGCGACGGGCGACGCGCCCCTCGCACCCGCCGCCGCCTACCAGGGACTTGTCGCCGTCCCCCTCAACGGCCGGGACACCACGATCAGTTGCGCGTTCCAGCCGCCCGGCCTCCGTCTCGGCTCCGCCGTCGGAGGCGTCGCCCTCCTCGCCCTGGCGCTGGTCGGGTACGCGGGTTTCCGCCGGGGACGGCAAGAGTTCACCCGGAGTGCACCCGCGGATCGTTCGCGCGGAAAAACGGACGGATACTCTGCCCGCCGTAGCGGCGTTTAATTGTTCGATTCAGTGTGGGGATTCCGCGTGCCAAAACTGTCCGTCGTCGTCCCGTTCCACAATGTCGGGCCCTATGCGCCCGACACCCTGCGCAGTCTCGCGAACAACGCGGACCCGGAATTCGAATTCCTGCTGGTCGACGACTGCTCGACGGACGACACCCCGGAAATCCTCGACCACTGGCGCGACCGGCTGCCGAACGCCACCGTCATCCGGCACGAGACCAACCTCGGCGTCGCCCAGGCCCGCAACACCGGCATCGACGCGGCCCGCGGCGAGTACCTCACCTTCCTCGACGGCGACGACTGGTACGCCCCCGGCCACCTCAGGGCCGCCGTCACCGGGATCTCCGAGCTCGGCTGCGACTTCGCCCGGACCGACCACGTCCTCGCCGAGGGCCGCAAGCGGCAGGTCAAGTACGCCCCCGCCCGGGTCCGTGACGCGGTCATGGACCCCCGGGACGGCATCTCGCCGGCCAGCATGGTGACGATGGTCGACTATCCCTTCGTCCCCTTCGGGATTTACAGCGGAAAGCTCTTCGAAAACGGGGAATCGCGTTTCGAGACCCGCCTCCGCACCGCCGAGGACCGCCTCTGGATCTGGCGACTCCATCTGAAGGCGCGCACCTTCGCCGCGCTTTCCCTGCATGGCGTCTTCTACCGGCGGGGCGTCACCACCTCGCTCACGCAGATCTCCGACAACCGGCAGCTGGACTTCCTTTCCTCCTACGACCTGCTGCTCGACGACGTCTCCCGGGACCCCGAGGCCGACCGCTTCCTCCCGAAGGCGGTCCGCACCTACTGCGCGATGATCGCCTTCCACATGGGCAAGGCGAAGAAGTACGAGCCCGAGGTCGCCGCACAGCTCCGCGCCGACGTAGCCGACGCGCTGCTCCGCATGCCGCAGGAGGTTCTCGACGAGACCCTCGCCACCATGGACGTCCCGCGCAGCACCCTCCTCCGGGGCCTGCGCGACACCGGAAGGACCGCCTGAACCATGGCCCCCGACACCCACCCCGCCATGGCGACCGGGCCCACGACCTCCGCCACGGCCCCCGGCCGCCCCCGGGTCCAGATCTTCCAGGTCTCCACCCTCTACGGCGCCGCCACCCTCGCCGCCGCCCTCGACGCCGGACAGTTCGGCCCCCGCGACGAGGCCCGCCGGCTCCTCCTGATCTCGCACAACGCCGAGATCCCCGAGACCTCGCTGCGCCTCCAGTCGATGACCGGGTACGACCGGATCGCCGCGCGCTTCGACGGCGTCCTCGACTGGAACGAGACGATCCACCCGTACCACCCGGCCACCTGGGCGCCCCGCCCCGAGGAGGCCCCGCTCTGGCAGCGCGTGCTGCGGACCGCCTGGGACCTCGGCACCGCCCGCGTCGAGGTGGTCGTCGAGTCCATCCAGGTCAACCCGGCCAAGGCGCTCTGCGCGGTCTTCCCCGAGAGCACGGTCCACGTGTACGCGGACGGGCTCATGAGCTACGGACCGACCCGCTCCGACCTCGCCCAGTCGATCGGCATCCGCATCCGCCGGGTGCTCCACCTCGACCTCGTGCCGGGCCTGCGCCCGCTGCTCCTCAGCGAGTACGGGGTCGAGCCCGAACTCGTACCCGACGAGGCCTTCCGCGCGGTGCTCGCCGAGATCGCCGAGGCCTCACGGGCGGCGGAGACCGGGGACACCCCCCTCGCACGGGCGGCCGCCGCCGAACCCACGGCGCTCCTCCTCGGCCAGTACCTCGCCGCGCTCGGCCTGCTCACCGCCGAGGAGGAAGAGGAGCTGCACCTCCGGATGCTCCGGGGCGCGGCCGGAGCCGGACACCGCTCCATCGTCTTCAAGCCGCACCCGACCGCACCCGTCCGCTACTTCGAGGCGCTCGACGAGGAGGCCGAGACCCTCGGCGTACGGCTCACGGTCCTGGACGGCCCGCTGCTCGCCGAGACCTTCTACGAGCGCTGCCGGCCGCGGCTGGTCGTCGGCTGCTTCTCCACGGCGATGCTCACCGCCGCCGTCTACTACGGCATCCCGATCGCCCGCGTCGGCACGGTCGAGGTCCTCGAACGGCTCACCCCCTTCGAGAACAGCAACCGCATCCCGCTCACCGTCGTCGACCACCTCGTCGCCGACCTGGAGGAAGGCGAGGAACCGGCCGTCCCCGGCGAGGCACCCGCCTCGCTCGCGCCGCTCGTCCGGGCGGTCGGCTACTGCATGCGGCACAAGAGTCACCCGGGACTCCGCGAGGAGGCCGCGCTCTTCCTGGCGGAACACGCCGCGGACCCCGGCATCGCGCACCACTTCACACCGCTGCGGCTCAGGCAGCTGGACCTGCCGGGCCTCCCGGATCCGGAAACGGACGAGGCGCCGGACACTGCGCCCGAACCGCGGCACGAGCCGGTGGCGGCGGCGCCCGCGCCCCGCTTCCTCCGCACGCTGGCCAGGGCCCGCAAGGGCTGAGGCCCGAAAGGACTGAGGCCCGAAAGGACTGAGGGACGCCCTACGCGCCGGCGGACCTGACCAGGGTGAACACCGCGCCCTCCGGATCCGCCACCAGGGCGAGCCGCCCGGCCGTGCCCTCCCGAGGCGGCCGGAGCACCCGGCCGCCGAGCTCGGTGACGAGCAGGGCCGCCCGGTCGGTGTCGGCCACCTCGAAGTACGTCATCCAGTGCGCGCCCCGGTCCCGGGGCAGCTCGTTGCCGACGCCGTGCAGCGAGGCGACCGCGCGCCCCTCCAGGTGGAGCGTGGCGTAGTCCAGGTCGGCCGAGACGACGGGCTCGACCTCGTACCCGAAGACCGACCGGTAGAACTTGCCGACCGAGGAGGTCTCGTACGTGAGGAGCTCGTTCCACACCGGAGTCCCCGGCGGGCCCGCCGTCGCCGTGCCGTGGTGCGCCTCCGCCTCCCAGACGCCGAAGACCGCGCCGGAGGGGTCGGAGCAGATGGCGAGCCGCCCGGCCTCGCCCGCGTCGAGCGGGCCCACCGCGACCGTGCCGCCGCAGCAGCGGATGGTCTCGGCGGTCTCGTCGGCGTCGTCGGTGGCCAGATAGGTGGTCCAGGCGATGGGCAGGCTCCGGTCGGGCGGCAGCTGGCCGATTCCGGCCACCTCGCGGCCGTCGAGCAGCGCGCGGGCGTACGGGCCGAGCTGCTGGGGACCGGGGACGAATTCCCAGCCGAAGAGGGCGTTGTAGAACTCCCGGGTCGGTTCGAGTCCGTGCACCATCAGACTCACCCAGCACGGAGTACCGGGTGGGCGCCGAGTAGCCTCGGTCATCGTCTACACGCTCCTTGGCAGTGGCGCGTTCTCGCGGTCCTCGCGGTCCTCGGGGCACGGCTGCGCGAGGATGGCCCCCATGAAGCCCATCATCTCCGCAAGCGAACTCCTCAGCGAGTCGGCGGGCGACCGGCCGCCCGTCATCCTGGACGTCCGGTGGACCCTCGCGGGACCCCCCGGACTGCCGTTGTACGAGGCCGGGCACATCCCCGGAGCCGTCTACGTCGACCTGGACGAGGAACTCGCGGGCCCGCCCGGGAACGGCGGACGCCACCCGCTGCCGGACGTGGCGGCCTTCGGCGCGGCGATGCGCCGAGCGGGTGTCTCGGCGGACCGGCCGGTCGTCGTCTACGACGGCGGCCTCGGCTGGGGCGCGGCCCGCGCCTGGTGGCTGCTCCGCTGGGCGGGCCACCCGGACGTGCGGGTCCTCGACGGCGGCCTCCCCGCCTGGACGGGCGAGCTCTCCGAGAAGACCCCCGAGCCGGAGCCGGGCGACTTCCGTCCGGAACCGGGCGCCCTCGGCCTCCTGGACGCCGACGCGGCGGCGGCGCTGGCCCGCACCGGTCTCCTCCTGGATGCCCGCGCGGGCGAGCGCTACCGGGGCGACGTGGAGCCGATCGACCGGGTGGGTGGTCACATCCCCGGGGCGGTCTCGGCCCCGACGACGGAGAACGTGGACGCGGACGGCCGCTTCCTCCCGGCGGACACCCTCCGCACCCGCTTCACCGCCCTCGGCGCGACCGGCGAGGCCCCGGTAGGCGTCTACTGCGGCTCGGGCGTCTCAGGCGCCCACGAGATCCTGGCCCTGGCCCTTGCGGGCATCCCGGCATCGCTCTACGCAGGCTCCTGGTCGGAATGGTCAAGCGACCCGACCCGCCCGGTGGCGACGGGCCCGGACCCGCAGTAGGCGTCCGTTCCGGCCAGTTCCCCCACCCCGCCCCTCCCCGAAACCGGGGCGCTGCCCCGGACCCCGGTCCTCAAACGCCGGACAGGCTGAAATACCGGGGGCGCTGCCCCCGAACCCCCGCGCCTCAAACGCCGGCGGGGCTGGGGTGGCGGGGCTTCGCCCCGGACCCCGGTACGGCCTGGCGGCCGTGCCCTCAATCGCCGGGCGGGCTGAGATGTCCCGCCCTGCGGGCGGAAATCCAGCCTCGCCGGCGCTTGAGGCGCGGGGTCCGGGGCGGAGCCCCGAATGCTTCAGCCCGTCCGGCGTCTGAGGACCCGCGGCGTGGGGCCGAGCCCCGTACTTCAGCCCCGCCGGCGTCTGAGGCGCGGGGGCCGGGGCAGCGCCCCGGTTTCGGGAAGGGGCGGGGTGGGGGAGAAGGCCCCGCAGGGCACCCCACCCGCACCCGCGCTCGGACCCGCGCTCGGCCCCGCACTCGCGCCGGGCCCCGCGCCGGGCCACCCCGACCCGCTACTCCTGCTTCTTCCGGCGCGTGCCGAAAACGATCTCGTCCCAGCTCGGCACCGCCGCCCGCCGCCCCGGCCGTACCCCGTCCGCCTCGGCCTGCCGGTCCGTCGCCCCGTGCAGTCGGTCCCGGTGTCCCGACACCGCCCGTGGCATCAGCACGTCGGCGTACGCCGCCCCCGCGCCCGCCGACGCGGCCGGCGCCGGCGGCTCCTCCACCTCGGTCTCGTCGATGTCGGAGGGTTCCGTCTCCGGTGCCTCGGGCACGACCATGTCGCCGCGGAAGCTCGGCACGGCCTCCAGGAGGCTGGTGAGGGAGTCCCGCTCCTCCTCCGGCTCGGGAGCCGGGACCGGCGCGGGGGCCAGACGGTCGAGCTGGCGGTCGAGGGCGCGGTCGAGCGGCCTGTCCCGGGGCAGCCGGGCGATCCGCGGCACGAACGGGAAGCTGGGCTCCGGCGACGCGGCGATCGTGTCGTCGGTCTCGCCGATCAGCGCCCGCGCCTCGTCGTCCACGGCCTGGACGAGCCGCCGGGGCGGGTCGTACGTCCAGCTGGCGGTGTGGACCTCGCCCGCGACGCGGTAGACGAGCAGCACCTCCCAGGTGCCGTCGTCGCGCCGCCACGAGTCCCACTGCACGGTGTCCTTGTCGGCGCCGCGCAGCAGCAGCCGCTCCTGTACCGCCTCGCCGAGCTGCGGGCCGCTGTTCTCGCCGGGCCTGCGGACGGGGGTCTTGCGGGCCCGCTCGGCCATGAAGGCGCGCTCCGCGAGCACGGGGCCTTCGAAGCGGCGGACGCGGTCGACGGGGATGCCGGCGAGCTGGGCGACCTCCTCGGCGGAGGCACCGGCTCGTATCCGCGCCTGGATGTCACGGGGGCGGAGGTGGCTCTCGACCTCGATCTCGATCTGTCCGAGGCGCGCGCGGTCGTTGCGCACGGCGGCGCGGAGCCGCTCGTCGATCGGAAGTGTGTACTCCGTGCTGTCAGCAGCCTTGAGCACCAGTCGTGTGCCGTCGTTGGAGACGGCCACGACACGCAGTTCGGGCATGGGGACCTCCCGGGTGGTGCCTGCCGACGTCACGTGCGTCGCTGCTTCCGCTAGTCGAGTGTGGCCTGCCCGGGTGCAGCCTGCCACTACCTTGCCGAGTTGCCCGGCGTGTCGGGCATGGACCCTGGGGCGCCGTTATGGCACGGTTACCGGTTCGCCACTCAGGGTGACCAATGGTCACTCTGTGCGACGGGTTCCCGTGTGATGCCGTGGCGCCGCCGGTTCGAGTGCCATGTTCGGCCCCCTCCCCGATCCCGGGCACCCGTGAGGGCGTCCGGACCCAGGGTTCGCCAATGTACTCCATTCGGGCCACTTGGGTGGACCGGCGCGCCGCCCAACTTCTCGGGCGGTACGGGAGTTGAGTCTCCGCGATCTTGGCCCTCACGTGTCCCTCTTCACAGAACCGGCGGAAGCGGAACTATTCCCTTCGCCCATTTGTCCCTTCTGGGTGCAAGGCGAACGGATGAACCATCAGGGGTTGGAGATGCGGCACACGCCGGAGACCGGCACGGAGGCCCACACAGGCACCGTCATGGAGGAGCGCGAGACGAAGGGAGACGGCGGCGGCAGGAGAAGGATCGACCTGAGCGTCGCCCAGGTCTCGGGCAGCGCCGTGGCCGCGGTCATCGCCGCCAAGCTCGCCTCCAGTCTCGGCGTGTACGGCACGATCCTCGGCGCCGGCGTGATCAGCGTCATCGCCACCTGTGGCGGTCCGCTCTTCCAGTACTTCTTCAAGCGCACCGGCGAGCAGATGCGCGACGCGACCGCCGCCGCCAAGCCGAAGGCCCGTCAGGTGCCGTTCCCGGCCGCGCGCCAGGAGCAGGGCGAGCGGGGCGAGCGGGGCGGCGACCGCCACACGATGATGCTCGGGACGGTCTCGTACGCCGCGCCGGACGGCACGCTCCCGTACGACGAGGAGTTCGGTGAGGCGACCACCCACGGCCGGAGTGTGCGCGGCTGGAAGCGCTGGAAGCGCCCGGTCGTCGCGGCGGCGCTCGTCTTCGGCGTCACGATGGGCGGCATCACCGCGTACGAGCTGGTCTCCGGCAAGGACTTCAGCGGCACCACGGGGACGACCACCGTCCGCTCGGTCTTCCCCGGGAACTCCGGGAACCAGACGCCCGACAAGGACGAGAGCCCCGCTCCCGCGACCTCCGAGGAGCAGAAGCAGGACGACGGGACCGGGACCCCAGACCCGGAGAAGAGCGGCTCCCCGGACTCCACCGACGGCGGCGCGACGCAGACGCCGACGCCCACGCCGAGCGGCGACCCGTCGAAGGATCCGGCGGCCGACCCGACCGCCGACCCGACGACGGAGCCCACCACGGAGCCCACGACGGAGCCGACGAACGAGCCGACCAAGGAACCGACGAAGGAGCCGACCCAGGCCCCGACGACCGGGGCCGCCGACCCGGCGGCCCCTCCCGCCCAGGCCCCGACCCCGGCCACGGTCGGCACGGGCGCAGGCGCCGGTACCGGCACCGGCGCTGACACCGGCTCGGGAGCCGAGTGACCGTCAGCCGGTCGGCCGGTCGACCGGCCGTCAGTCGCCCAGCACCCGCCGCAGGTAGTCGTTCGCGAACCGCCGGTCCGGGTCGAGACGGTCGCGCAGCGCCGTGAACTCGGCGAAGCGCGGGTAGACCTCGGAGAAGTAGGCGGCGTCACGGGTGTGGACCTTGCCCCAGTGGGGGCGCCCCCCGTGCGCCGTCATGATGCGTTCCACCGCCGTGAAGTAGGCCTGGTGGGGCGTGCCCTTGTAGAGGTGCACGGCGATGTACACGGTCTCCCGCCCCGAGGCCGTGGACAGCGCGATGTCGTCCGCGGGGGCCGTGCGCACCTCCACGGGGAAGCTCACCTTGAGCGGCGAGCGCTCCACCATCGCCTTGAGCTCCCGCAGCGCGTCGACGGCCGCCTCGCGCGGCAGCGCGTACTCCATCTCCAGGAAGCGGACCCGGCGTGGCGAGGTGAAGACCTTGTACGGGATGTCGGTGTACGTACGGGCCGACAGCGCCCGGCTGGAGATCTTGGCGATCGACGGGATGACCGGCGGCACCGCGCGGCCGAGCGAGCAGGCGACCTGGAAGATCCCGTTGGAGAGCAGCTCGTCCTCGATCCAGCCGCTGATCTTTCCGGCGGGGGCGGCCGGGCCCTGGCTGCGGTTGTTGCGCTTGGTGTTGCAGTTGTCCGTGTGGGGGAACCAGTAGAACTCGAAGTGCTCGTTCTCCGCGTGCAGGGCGTCGAAGTCCGAGACGACCCGGTCGAAGGTCATCGGCTCCTCGCGCGCGGTGAGCAGGAAGACCGGCTCCACGGCGAAGGTGATGGCGGTGACGACACCGAGCGCGCCGAGGCCGATCCGGGCCGCCGCGAAGACCTCGGGATTCTCCTTCTCGGAGCAGGTGAGCAGCTGTCCCGAGGCCGTCACGAGCTCCAGCTCGCGGATCTGCGCGGCGATCGAGGCCGACTCGCGGCCCGTGCCGTGCGTGCCGGTCGAGGTGGCCCCCGCGACGGTCTGCTCCATGATGTCGCCCATGTTCGTGAGCGACAGGCCTTCCCGGGCCAGCGCCACGTTGAGCCGCTTCAACGGGGTGCCCGACTCGACCGTGACCGTCATGGCCTCGCGGTCGATCCGCCGGATCCCGGTGAGGAGGTGGGGCCGGACGAGGACGCCGTCCGTCGCCGCGATCGAGGTGAAGGAGTGGCCGGTGCCGACCGTCTTCACCCGCAGCCCGTCCTCGGCCGCCCGGCGTATCACCTCGGCGAGCTCCTCGGCCGAGGCCGGACTCGCCTCCCGCGCGGGGCGGGAGGTGACGTTCCCCGCCCAGTTACGCCACGGGGCGTTCGCCGTCCCGCTGCTCGCCGACCCCGCTGTCCTCGTACCGCTCGTCCCGCTCACGCTGCCCCTCCCGATCAGGTGCCGGCCTGCGCAGCCGGCGGTGTCCGAGGAGACCCACCGCGACCGCGAGCGCGCCCGAGACGACGGGCACCACGTACCCCGCCTCGGCCCCGGACGCGTCGACCACCCAGCCGGCGGCGGAGGAGCCGAGCGCCACGCCGATCGCGAGCCCGGTACCCGTCCAGGTCATGCCCTCGGTCAGCTTCGTGCGCGGTACGTGCGCTTCGACGAGGGCCATGGTGGTCACCATCGTCGGCGCGATGGACAGGCCCGCGACAAAGAGCGCCACGGCCAGCAACGGCAAGTTCCCGGCCAGTAGGAGGGGGATCATACTCACGGCCATCGCGCAGACGCCCAGCAGCCAGCGGCGGGACGGCTCGCCCTTGAGGTGCAGGAGTCCGAAGACGGCGCCGGCGAGGCAGGAGCCGAGCGCGTAGACGGCGAGGACGAGGCTGGCGGCGGCCTTGTGGCCCTGCTCGTCGGCGAAGGCGACGGTCACGACGTCCACCGAGCCGAAGATCGCACCGGTCGCGACGAAGGCGAGGGTGAGGATCTGGAGGCCGGGGGAGCGGAGCGCGGAGGCGCTCTTCTCGCCGTGCTCCTGCGGGTGCGGGACCGGCTCGGTGGCGCGCTGGGCGGTCAGCCAGAAGACGCCGACGGCGAGGAACATGCCCGCGAAGAGCGGACCGGCCTCGGGGAACCAGGCCGTGGACAGGCCGATGGAGAGGATCGGGCCGAAGATGAAGCACACCTCGTCGACGATCGACTCCCAGCTGTACGCGGTGTGCAGGCGCCGCTCGTCGCCCCGGTAGAGGGCCGCCCAGCGGGACCGGGTCATCGCCCCGATGCTGGGTACGCAGCCGATCAGCGCCGTGAAGACGAAGAACGTCCAGTCCGGCGCGTCCTGCTGCACGCAGAGGAGGAGTCCGGCGGCGGCCACGAGCGAGACGAGGGTGAACGGCCGCAGCACCTTCCGCTGTCCGTGGCGGTCGACGAGGCGCGAGACGAGCGGGCCGAGGACGGCGGCGGACATCGCGAGCGTGGCCGAGAGGGCGCCGGCGAGTCCGTACCGGCCGGTGACCTGGGAGATCATCGTGACGACGCCGATGCCCATCATGGACAAGGGCATGCGGCCGAGGAATCCGGCGACGGAGAACGCGGTGGTTCCGGGCGCGGCGAAGATCGCGCGGTAGGGGCTGGGCAAGAGGTTCTCCGGGCAGGTGACGTGGCGGGGGGCACGTGTAATTAACAGCTAAAGCCTACGGTGTTGAACTCGATAGGTCATCCCCCTTTTTCCGGACGGATGTGTCGTCCGGGCGGTACGTTCCCGGACGACACGGGACAGGCCGGTCACCGGCGGACCGTGATCCGTACCGCCTCCCGCGAGTGGGAGGATCGGCCCATGTCCGATCAGCACGATCCCGCCCCGTACGACGCCCTGCTGCTGCTCTCCTTCGGTGGACCCGAGGGTCCGGACGACGTGGTCCCGTTCCTGGAGAACGTGACGCGCGGCCGCGGCATCCCGAAGGAACGGCTGAAGGAAGTGGGGCAGCACTACTTCCTCTTCGGCGGCGTCTCCCCGATCAACGACCAGAACCGCGCGCTGCTCGACGCGCTGCGGACGGACTTCGCGGAGGCCGGTCTCGACCTCCCCGTCCACTGGGGAAACCGGAACTGGGCGCCGTACCTCACCGACACCCTCCGCGAGATGATCAAGGACGGCCGGCGCCACATCGCCGTCCTCACCACCAGCGCGTACGCCTCCTACTCGGGCTGCCGCCAGTACCGCGAGAACCTCGCCGACGCGCTCGCCACCCTGGAAGCGGAAGGGCTTCCGACGCCCCGCGTCGACAAGCTCCGGCACTACTTCAACCACCCCGGCTTCATCGAACCCATGATCGAGGGCGTGCTCGCCTCGCTCGCCGACCTCGACCCGGCCGAGCGCGAGGGCGCCCACCTCGCCTTCACCACCCACTCCATCCCCGACTCCGCCGCCGACAGCTCCGGACCGGTCGCCGAGCACGGCGAGGGCGGGGCGTACGTGCGCCAGCACCTCGACGTGGCGGAGACGATCGTCGAGGCCGTCCGCGAGCGGACCGGCGTCGCGTACCCGTGGAAGCTCGTCTACCAGTCCCGCAGCGGCGCCCCGCACGTCCCGTGGCTCGAACCCGACATCTGCGACCACCTGGAGGAGCTGCACCACGCCGGCGTCTCCGCCGCCGTCATGGTCCCCATCGGCTTCGTCTCCGACCACATGGAGGTCCTGTACGACCTCGACACGGAGGCCACCGCCAAGGCCGCCGAGCTCGGCCTGCCCGTCCGCCGCTCCGCGACCGTCGGCGCCGACCCGCGCTTCGCCGCCGCCGTCCGCGAGCTCGTCCTGGAGCGCGCGGCCAACGAGCGGGGG
The DNA here is from genome assembly GCF_042264145.1 of Streptomyces sp. NPDC056144. Lineage (NCBI taxonomy): Bacteria > Bacillati > Actinomycetota > Actinomycetes > Kitasatosporales > Streptomycetaceae > Streptomyces > Streptomyces sp. NPDC056144. The sequence continues at coordinate 172,665 of NZ_JBHJVF010000004.1, forward strand.
ACCCGGACGGAGCGCTGCGCCCTCGGCGCCCTCGGACCCTCGCACGACCTGTGCCCGATCGGCTGCTGCCCGGCCAGGGCGGAGCGGCCGGCCGCGGCCGGCGCCGACAGCCCGTACGCGTGAAGGAGCTCCTCGTGACCGACACCCCCGCTTCCGGCACCCCCGCGACCGACCCCCTGCTCACCGAGTTGCTGGACCTCGCCCTTGAGGCCGCCCGGCGGGCCGGAGAGCTGCTGCGCGACGGCCGGCCCGACGACCTCGCCGTGGCGACGACCAAGAGCAGCCCCATCGACGTCGTCACCGAGATGGACATCGCCGCCGAGAAGCTGATCACCGGCTTCCTCTCCGAGCACCGCCCGCAGGACGGCTTCCTCGGCGAGGAGGGCGCCTCCAGCCCCGGCACCAGCGGCATCCGCTGGGTCATCGACCCCCTCGACGGCACGGTGAACTACCTCTACGGCCTCCCCACCTGGGCGGTCTCCATCGCCGCCGAGCGCGACGGCGAGACCGTCGTCGGCGTCGTCGAGGCCCCCATGCGCGGCGAGACCTACCGCGCGGTCCTCGGCGGAGGCGCGTACGCGGGGGAGCGGACGCTCTCCGTGCGGCAGCCCTCGCCGCCGCTCGACCAGGCCCTCCTGGGGACCGGCTTCGGGTACGTCCAGGCCCGCCGCGCCCACCAGGCGGACGTGGCCCAGCGGGTCATCCCGCGCGTCCGGGACATCCGCAGGGGCGGCTCGGCCGCGATCGACCTGTGCGACGTCGCGGCCGGCCGCCTCGACGCGTACTACGAGCGCGGACTCAACCCCTGGGACCTGGCCGCCGGAGCCCTCATCGCCCGCGAGGCGGGCGCGCTGACCGGCGGGCGACCTGGACAGCCCGAGTCCGGGGAACTGACGCTGGCGGCCTCGCCAGGCCTCTTCCCGCCCCTCCAGGAGCTCCTGGAGGAGCTCGGCGCCTGGCACGACTAGCCGGCTCGGTGGTGCACACACCGAAGAGCCCCGGCGCCGCACTCGGCGCCGGGGCTCTTCGGGTACGCGTACGGGTCAGGCGCCCGTGCAGGCTCCTGGCACCGCGATCTGGACGCCGTGCTCGGCGGCCAGGCGGTGCAGGTCCTCCAGCTCCGCCAGCTCGACGTCCGCAAGGAAGTCGTCGCCCGTCTCACGAGCGTGCGTGAGGTCGTGCTGGGCGGCCTTGATCCGGTGCAGCAGTCCTGCGGTGAAAGCGTCCATCGTGCGCCCCCTCGTCGTGGGTCCGGTGGCACGGTTCGTGCCGAGGGTGGGTGGATCACACACGGCTGCCTCTGAGGGACAGAGGGCGGCAGGTGGCGCGCCGCATACAGGCGTGATCACGGGGTGTGCAGTCGTCCTCCCCACCCCGTTCCTCACAGAAACCTCAACTGGCCCGCGAATCAGGTGAATTCTTTCGCGCCCCCTGCCGGGCGCCCTTCCGCGGCCCCGGCCGAGGGCCGTCTTACAGCCGGTTTACGCGCGTTCGGGGCAGGATGGACACGCACAGTCAGTGCTCAGGCTTTCGATCCGGTCCCCCACGGACCGGGGCTCTAGGGAAGGACAACGACGTGCGTGTACTCGTCGTCGAGGACGAGCAGCTGCTCGCCGATGCGGTGGCCACCGGACTGCGCCGGGAGGCCATGGCCGTCGACGTCGTGTACGACGGCGCGGCCGCCCTGGAGCGGGTCGGGGTGAACGACTACGACGTGGTCGTCCTCGACCGCGACCTGCCCCTCGTCCACGGCGACGACGTCTGCCGCAAGATCGTCGAGCTCGGCATGCCCACGCGCGTGCTGATGCTGACCGCGTCTGGCGACGTCAGCGACCGCGTGGAGGGCCTGGAGCTCGGCGCGGACGACTACCTGCCCAAGCCCTTCGCCTTCACCGAGCTCACCGCGCGCGTGCGCGCGCTCGGCCGGCGCACCACCGTCCCGCTCCCGCCCGTCCTGGAGCGCGCCGGCATCAAGCTCGACCCGAACCGCCGCGAGGTCTTCCGCGAGGGCAAGGAGGTCCAGCTCGCGCCGAAGGAGTTCGCGGTCCTGGAGGTCCTCATGCGCAGCGAGGGCGCCGTCGTCTCGGCCGAGCAGCTCCTGGAGAAGGCCTGGGACGAGAACACCGACCCGTTCACCAACGTCGTCCGCGTCACCGTCATGACCCTGCGCCGCAAGCTCGGCGAGCCCCCGGTCATCGTCACCGTGCCCGGCTCCGGGTACCGGATCTGACCCCGATGCCCACGACCCCGCCGCATCCCCAGGCGCCCCCGAAACCGACCTGGGACCCCCGGGACCCGGTCAGACCGCTGCTGCGCCCGACCATCCGCATACGGCTCACGCTGCTGTACGGCGGCATGTTCCTGATCGCCGGCATCCTGCTGCTCTCGATCATCTACCTCTTCACGGCGCAGACGCTGGGGGAGAGCGCGGCCCACCTGCCGTTCAAGATCGTCGAGGGTAAGGTGCAGCCCACCACCTCCTGGTGCGAGCTGCCCGTCCAGGGCACCGGCGAGCAGTTCAACGACGCCGTCTCGGTCTGTCTGCGCTACCAGAGCGACCAGGCCCTGGAAGACCTCCTGCGCCGCTCGCTCTTCGCCCTGCTCGGCCTCAGCATCATCGCCTTCGCCTTCGGCTACGCCATGGCCGGCCGCGTGCTCTCGCCGCTCGGCCGGATCACCCGGACCGCCCGCCAGGTGGCCGGTTCCGACCTGGCCCGCCGCATCGAGCTGGACGGCCCGGACGACGAGCTCAAGGAGCTCGCCGACACCTTCGACGAGATGCTGGACCGCCTGGAGCGCGCCTTCACCGCCCAGCAGCGCTTCGTCGCCAACGCCTCGCACGAGCTCCGCACCCCGCTCGCGATCAACCGCACCCTCCTGGAGGTCCACCTCTCGGACCCCGGGGCGCCCGTGGAGCTCCAGCAGCTCGGCAAGACCCTGCTCGCCACCAACGAGCGCAGCGAGCAGCTCGTGGAGGGCCTGCTGCTGCTCGCCCGCAGCGACAACCAGATCGTCGAGCGCAAGCCCGTGGACCTCGCGGAGGTCGCCTCCCGGGCGATCGACCAGACGCACGGCGAGGCCGTGGCCAAGGGCGTCGAGATCCGGGGCGAGCGCGCGCCCGCCGTGGTCAAGGGCAACGGCGTCCTGCTCGAACGGATCGCCCTGAACCTGCTCCAGAACGCCGTCCGGTACAACGTGCCGGAGGACGGCTGGGTCTCGGTCAGCACCGAGGTCAGGGACGGTCAGGCGGTGCTCCTCGTCTCGAACACGGGTCCGGTGGTTCCCGCGTACGAGATCGACAACCTCTTCGAGCCGTTCCGACGGCTCCGGCAGGAGCGCACGGGCAGTGACAAGGGCGTCGGCCTCGGCCTGTCGATCGCGAGATCCGTGGCCCGGGCCCACGGCGGCCGTATCATCGCGGAGCCCCGCGAGGGCGGTGGCCTCGTGATGCGCGTCACTCTGCCGATCTGACACACTGCACGAGCCGACCGGTTCCGTTCGCTTTGCGCGGAATTCCGGGGCCCCGATCCTGAGACGCCCATGTGTGATCGATCACAGGAGCGGGTGTCCGGATCTCCACTCTCCGTGACCGGGAAATCCCTCGGAAAACCTGGAAAAGTCCGGGTTTCCGGGGCCCTGATTGACGGGAAGTACACGGGGTGGCACCCGCGAGGGATGCCCCGCGGACCGTGTACGGTCCGGTTCGCCACCCGAAGCCGAGCCCTCGCGAGAGGGCACGACGGGTGTCGATTGAGTAACAGACCTTGATGTGAGGCAAAATCTCCGCCTCAGGTCGGGCACAAGTCCGACCTCTCACGCGTTACGTGCGCTGAGACACCCGCAACTACCCAGAGGGGGAGAGCGACATGGCAACGGATTACGACACCCCACGCAAGACCGACGACGACGTCGACTCGGACAGCCTTGAGGAACTGAAGGCCCGCCGGAACGACAAGTCGACCTCGACCGTCGACGTCGACGAGTTCGAGGCCGCCGAAGGCCTGGAGCTTCCCGGCGCCGACCTCTCGAACGAGGAGCTGGCCGTCCGGGTCCTGCCCAAGCAGGCGGACGAGTTCACCTGCATGAGCTGCTTCCTCGTGCACCACCGCAGCCAGCTGGCCCGCGAGAAGAACGGTCAGCCGATCTGCCGCGACTGCGACTGAGGCAGTCCGGCCGTGGCAGGCAGCGACACACCGTCCCGGAAGCGGCGTCTGCGGCTTCCCGGGAGCTCGGAGACGCGCAAGGGCGGCAAGAGCCCGGCACAGGGCGCCCAGGAGGCCCCTGACGCCGTGCGGGCCGCCCCTCTGCCCTCCCTCGGCGCACGTGACGACGAGCGGGGCCCCTCGGCCTCGCTCGAAGCGGTCGTCGCCGACATCGAGGCGGTCACCGGGACGCGGCTCCCCGCCGAGCGCGAGGAGTCCGCGGGCGAGCCCACGGGCGAGTCCGCCGACCTGGCGCGCCACGGGCGCTTCGGCGCCGTCAAACGGCTGGCCGACCCCGCGCGGGCCCAGCTGGACAAAATCAAGATCGACACCGACCGGATCGACGCCGTCCGGCGTGGTGTGACGCGCGGCGTCAAGGACGGCATGCGGCGCGGCGGCGACGGGGCCAAGGCCGGCATCGGCTATCTGGCCGACCGTCTCATCGACCTCGCCCCGCGGATCCCCGTCCGCGACCTGGCGACCCTGCGCAAGCAGTTCCCGGGGCTCGGCCCCGAGGAGATCGCCGACAAACTCGTCACCGGCGCGGCGAACGCCAGCTCGACCGTCGGCGCGGGCGTCGGCGCCGCCGCCATGCTCCCCGTACCGCCGGCCATGCCGGCCGAACTGGCGGCCGAGATCACCGGCGTCGCCGCGGTGGAGCTCAAGCTCATCGCCGAACTGCACGAGGTGTACGGACTGCGCCCCCCGGGCCGCATCACCCAGCGCTCGACGGCCTACCTGACCTCCTGGGCCGAGGAGCGGGGCATCGACCCCGCCAAGCCCACCACGGTCAACGCGGCCCTCGGCGGGCAGCTCAAGCGCGAACTGCGCCAGCAGATCATGAAGCGCATGGTGCGCAACATGCCGAACCTCATGCCCTTCATGATCGGCGCCGCCGTCGGCGCGGTCATGAACCGGCGCGACACCAAGAAGCTCGCGGCGCACGTCCGCAAGGACCTCCGCGCCCGCCAGGTCCCCTGGGACGCCCTCCAGGAGCTGCCCCCGCTGGAGCAGCCCCAGGAGCCCGTCACCCCCAAGGAGCTGGGCTTCTAGGGCCTGTCCCGCGGATCAGGGTCGGACAGGCCCTGGCGACCCGGAGCGTTCCGGATCGCCGTCAGACCTCCGCGCGCGCGGCCTCCAGGGCCGCCGCCAGGGCCTCCGGCTCGCGGCTCGACAGGTACACGTACGGGGTCGGGTCGGCCGGGTCCGTGATCTCGACCCGCACCGCGCGCGGCACGTAGCTGCGCATCAGCATGAAGGCGCGCGGGTCGGCCTTGTGCGTGCGCCAGGCGCGCGCCTCCTCCGCGTCCAGCACCTCGGGCGCCCCCAGCGCCGTGACCGGAATCCGCGCGTCGCCCGCCACCAGCGAGCCCGCCACCACCCGGACGCGGGCGGAGCCGTACGAGGAGACCGCCGCGCCCGCGAGGAGCGCGGCGCCGATCAGGCCGCCGAGCGTCGGGACCGTACCCAGCGGGAACATGATCAGCCCGCCGGAGAGACCGAGCAGGCCCGCGATCAGCCACCACGATCGGGGCGCCGTCAGCCGCTCGTCGAAGCGCGGCGCGGCCGGCGCCGTGGACGAGGGCTCGGACGACGGCTCGGAGGAGGGAGCGGGGGACGAGGCGGAAGGCTGCATGGCTCCAAGCTTGGCACGGCGCGACCTGGGTCCTTCCGCGCGGGTAAGGTCTGCGCCTGTGACCGCAACATCTCCCGCCCTCACCCCGCCGCCCTCGGCCATACCGCCGGTACGCCACCCCGATGCCCCGGCCCCCGGCGAGCTGCTCGGTTCGCACTACGAGCACTGTTTCGGGTGCGGCGGCGGGCAGTCCCACGGCCTGCACCTGGAGGCCAGGGCGGGCGAGGGCGTGACCGTCACCGCCGAGTTCACCGTGACCCCCGACCACCAGGGCGCTCCCGGTCTCGCGCACGGCGGCGTGCTCGCCACCGCGCTCGACGAGACCATCGGCTCCCTGAACTGGCTGCTGCGGGTCATCGCCGTGACCGGACGCCTGGAGACCGACTTCGCCCGGCCCGTGCCGGTCGGCACCGTCCTCCACCTGGAGGCCGAGGTCACCGCCGTGCTCGGCCGCAAGATCTTCTCGACCGCCGTCGGCCGGATCGGCGGGCCCGACGGCCCCGTCGCCGTCCGCGCCGACGCCCTCTTCATCGAGGTCAAGGTCGACCACTTCATCGACAACGGCCGGCCGGAGGAGATCCAGGCCGCCATGTCCGACCCCGACCAGGTCCGGCGCGCCCGCGCCTTCGAGGTGAACCCCTGATGCGCAACCCTGTCGACGTACTGATCCGGCGAGTGGACCCGGAGGTGCCGATCCCCGCGTACGGGCACCCCGGCGACGCCGGCGCCGACCTCGTCACCACCGAGGCCGCCGTCCTCGCGCCCGGGGAGCGCGCGGTGCTGCCCACCGGCGTCTCCATCGCGCTGCCGGACGGCTACGCGGCCTTCGTGCACCCGCGCTCGGGTCTCGCCGCCCGGTGCGGAGTCGCGCTCGTGAATGCCCCGGGGACGGTGGATGCCGGGTACCGTGGAGAGATCAAAGTGATCGTGGTCAATCTCGACCCGCGCGAGAGCGTGCGGTTCGAGCGGTTCGACCGGATTGCCCAACTGGTCGTCCAGCAGGTCGAGAAAGTGCGCTTCCACGAGGTGGAAGAGCTTCCCGGCTCGGCACGGGCCGAGGGGGGCTTCGGGTCCACCGGCGGCCATGCCGCCGTGGACGGCGGGGCGGGTGGGAATCGATACGCTTCGGTCGTATCCGACCGGGAAGGACAGTGACGTGTTCGGACGTCGCAAGAAGAGCGGTGCCGCCGAGGACGTGGCGGGCGCGGACGAGCAGGTCGTCGACGAGGTCGGCACCGACGAGGAGGCGGAGGCGCCGCGTCGCGTGAACCTTCCGCCGGCGCCCCGGCCCGACGGACCGTGGGACATCTCCGAGGTGAGCGAGCCCGAGGAGGGCCGCGTCGACCTGGGCGGCATCTACGTCCCCGGAGTCGAGGGCATGGAGCTGCGGGTCGAGGTGGCCGGTGACGCGATCGTCGCCGCCACCGTCGTCCTGCGCGACAGCGCCGTCCAGCTCCAGGCCTTCGCCGCCCCCAAGAAGGAGGGCATCTGGGGCGAGGTCCGCGACGAGATCGCCACGGGCATCGTCCAGCAGGGCGGTGTCATCGACGAGGTCGAGGGCCCCCTCGGCTGGGAGCTGCGCGCGCAGGTCCCGGTCCAGCTGCCGGACGGCAACCGGGGCGTGCAGCTCGTGCGCTTCGTCGGCGTCGACGGCCCGCGCTGGTTCCTGCGCGGCGTGATCTCGGGCCAGGGCGCGGTGCAGCCGGAGGCCGCCGGCGTCCTGGAGCAGATCGTGCGGGACACCGTGGTCGTCCGCGGCGAGGGCCCGATGGCCCCGCGCGACCCGATCGTCCTCAAGCTGCCGAACGACGCGCAGATGGTGCCGGACGGCGTGCAGCAGGAGGAGCAGGCGAGCTCGCGCTTCTCCGGCGGCATGGGCCAGCTCCAGCGCGGCCCGGAGATCTCCGAGATCCGCTGAGCCGAGGCCGTCGCGACCGCTTCACGAACGGTGGGCCGTTCTCCGTACACCACGTACGGGGGACGGCCCACCGGCCGTTTCCGGGCCGCGGCGCCCCCGGGTGGGCCCTCCGGCTCTGGCCAGCCGCCCGGCCGCGGACCATACTGGCGGGCGCACATGTTCGAGGAGGGGGAGCACAGGGTGAGTGAGAGCAGCACGCGAACCGCGACGGCCGTGGCCGAGGACCCGGCGGGCCGCCCGATGGTCGTGGTCGAGGACCTCCGGCGCTCGTACGGTACGGGCGAGGCCGCCGTCCACGCCCTGCGCGGGGTCTCCTTCACCATCCCGCGCGGCGAGCTCGTCGCCCTCAAGGGCCGCTCCGGCTCCGGCAAGACCACCCTGCTGAACCTGGTGGGCGGCCTCGACAGCGCCGACGGCGGCCGGATCGTCATCGACGGCACCGACCTCTCCACGCTCGGCGAGGGCGGACTCCTGGAGCTGCGCCGGGACCGGATCGGCTTCATCTTCCAGTCCTTCGGGCTCCTCCCGATCCTCTCCGCCGCCGAGAACGTCGGCGTACCCCTGCGGCTGCGCAAGACCGACCCGAAGGAGCGGGAGGAGCGGGTCTCCCTGCTGCTCTCCCTCGTGGGCCTCGCCGACCACGCCAACCAGCGGCCCGGCGAGCTCTCCGGCGGCCAGCAGCAGCGCGTCGCCATCGCCCGCGCCCTCGCCAACAAGCCGGCGCTCCTGATCGCCGACGAGCCGACCGGCCAGCTGGACGCCGAGACCGGGCTCGCGGTCATGGAGCTGCTGCGCGCGGTGGTGCGCAGCGAGGGCTGTACGGCGCTGGTCGCCACCCACGACCCGCAGCTCCTGGGCCTCGCGGACCGGGTCCTCGAACTGCGTGACGGCGAGATCGCCGAGACCGGCCAGGACTGATCACCCGGCACGCATCAGGATCACGTCAATACCGGGCGGGGGTTCCCGCCCGCGTGCGGAATGTCCGATTGGCTGGACGTATGGTCGTGCCATGGGACGCGGCAAGCTTCGGATCTACCTCGGCGCTGCGCCGGGCGTCGGCAAGACGTACGCGATGCTCTCCGAGGCGCACCGCCGGGTGGAGCGCGGCACGGACTGCGTCGTGGCCGTCGTCGAGCACCACGGCCGCCCGCGCACCGAGGTGATGCTGCACGGCCTGGAACAGGTCCCGCGCCGGACCCTGGAGTACCGGGGCTCGGTCTTCACCGAGATGGACGTGGACGCGCTCCTCGCGCGCAGACCCGCCGTCGCCCTCGTCGACGAGCTCGCCCACACCAACGTCCCCGGCTCCCGGAACCCGAAGCGCTGGCAGGACGTGGCCGAGCTGCTCGCCGCCGGCATCGACGTCGTCTCGACCGTCAACATCCAGCACCTGGAGTCCCTCGGCGACGTCGTCGAGGCGATCACCGGCGTACGGCAGCGGGAGACCGTCCCCGACGAGGTGGTCCGCAGGGCCGACCAGATCGAGCTGGTCGACATGTCGCCCCAGGCCCTGCGCCGCCGGATGGCCCACGGCAACGTCTACACGCCCGACAAGGTCGACGCGGCCCTGTCCAACTACTTCCGCCCCGGCAACCTCACCGCCCTGCGCGAGCTCGCGCTCCTGTGGACCGCCGACCGGGTCGACGAGTACCTCCAGGAGTACCGGGGCGAGCACAACATCCGCTCGCCCTGGCAGGCCCGCGAACGGATCGTCGTCGGGCTCACCGGCGGCCCCGAGGGCCGCACCCTGATACGCCGGGCCACCCGGCTGGCCGAGAAGGGCGCGGGCGGCGAGGTCCTCGCCGTCTACATCTCGCGCAGCGACGGCCTCACCTCCGCCTCGCCGAAGGAGCTCGCCGTCCAGCGGACGCTCGTCGAGGACCTCGGCGGAACGTTCCATCACGTCGTCGGCGACGACATCCCCTCCGCGCTCCTGGAGTTCGCCCGCGGGGTCAACGCCTCCCAGATCGTCCTGGGCTCCAGCCGCCGCCGCACCTGGCAGTACGTGTTCGGGCCCGGCGTCGGCCAGACCGTGGCCCGCGACTCCGGCCCCGACCTGGACGTCCACATCGTCACGCACGGCGAGGTCGCCAAGGGCCGCGGCCTGCCCGTCGCGCGCGGCGCGCGCCTCGCCCGCCCCCGGATCCTCGGCGGCTGGCTCGTCGGCGTCGGCGGGCCCCTCGCCCTGGCGCTGGTCCTCACGCACGTCGACGCGGACCTCGGCCTCGCCAACGACATGCTGCTGTTCCTCGCGCTGACCGTCGGCTCCGCGCTGCTCGGCGGCTTCCTCCCGGCGCTCGCCTCGGCGGCCGTCGGCTCCTTCCTCCTCAACTGGTTCTTCACCCCGCCGGTCCACCGGCTCACCATCGCCGACCCGAAGAACATCGTCGCCATCGCCGTCTTCTTCGGCGTCGCCATGGCGGTCGCCTCCGTCGTCGACCTCGCGGCCCGCCGCACCCACCAGGCCGCCCGGCTCCGCGCCGAGTCCGAGGTGCTCTCCTACCTCGCCGGCAGCGTCCTGCGCGGCGAGACCAGCCTCGACGCCCTCCTCGAACGGGTCCGCGAGACCTTCTCCATGGAGTCGGTCTCCCTCCTGGAGCGGACCGACGGGGCCGAACCGTGGACCCAGGCGGCGAGCGTCGGCCCCCACCCGGCCGTACGGCCCGACGACGCCGACGTGGACATGCCGGTCGGCGACCACCTCGCCCTGGCCCTCTCCGGCCGCGTCCTCCCGGCCGAGGACCGGCGCGTCCTCGGCGCCTTCGCCGCCCAGGCCGCCGTCGTCCTCGACCGGCAGCGCCTGGTCGGCGAGGCCGAGGAGGCCCGCAAGCTCGCCGAGGGCAACAAGATCCGTACGGCCCTGCTCGCCGCCGTCAGCCACGACCTGCGCACCCCGCTCGCGAGCATCAAGGCCTCCGTCTCCTCGCTCCGCTCCGACGACGTCGAGTGGTCCGACGAGGACCGTGCCGAGCTCCTGGAGGGCATCGAGGCCGGCGCCGACCGGCTCGACCACCTCGTGGGCAACCTCCTCGACATGTCCCGCCTCCAGACCGGCACGGTCACGCCGCTCATCCGCCCGGTGGACCTCGACGAGGTCGTCCCCATGGCCCTCGGGGGCGTACCGGACGGCAGCGCCGAGCTCGACATCCCCGAGAGCCTGCCCATGGTCGAGGTCGACAAGGGCCTCCTGGAGCGGGCCGTCGCCAACATCGTCGAGAACGCCGTGAAGTACAGCCCCTTCGGCGTCCCCGTCACGGTCGCCGCCAGCACCCTGGGGGAGCGGGTCGAGCTGCGCGTCGTCGACCGCGGACCCGGCGTGCCCGACGAGAGCAAGGAGGGCATCTTCGAGCCCTTCCAGCGCCTCGGCGACGCCCCGCGCGGCGCCGGGGTCGGCCTCGGGCTCGCGGTCGCCCGCGGCTTCGTCGAGGCCATGGGCGGGACGCTCGGCGCCGAGGACACCCCGGGCGGCGGGCTGACCATGGTCCTCACCCTCAGGGCCGCGCCCGGCGGTCCGCGACACGAGCCCGTCTCCGTAAGCCACGCATGACCTGCCCACCCCTGCCGACAGAGAGAAGGTCCCCCTCCATGACCCGGGTCCTCGTGGTCGACGACGAGCCACAGATCGTCCGCGCCCTGGTGATCAACCTCAAGGCGCGGAAGTACGAGGTCGACGCCGCGCCCGACGGCGCCACCGCGCTCCGGCTCGCCGCCGACCGCCACCCCGACGTCGTCGTCCTCGACCTCGGCCTCCCCGACATGGACGGCGTCGAGGTCATCAAGGGCCTCCGCGGCTGGACGCGGGTCCCGATCCTCGTCCTCTCCGCCCGGCAGACCTCCGACGAGAAGGTCGAGGCGCTCGACGCGGGCGCCGACGACTACGTCACCAAGCCCTTCGGGATGGACGAGCTGCTCGCCCGGCTGCGCGCGGCCGTGCGCCGCGCCGAGCCGGTCGGCGGCGCCGAGGACGGCGTCGTGGTCGTCGAGACCGAGGGCTTCACCGTCGACCTCGCCGCGAAGAAGGTCCACCGCGACGGCCGTGACGTCCGGCTCACCCCCACCGAGTGGCACCTCCTGGAGGTCCTCGTCCGCAACGGCGGCCGGCTCGTCAGCCAGAAGCAGCTGCTCCAGGAGGTCTGGGGACCCTCGTACGGCACGGAGACCAACTACCTCCGCGTCTACATGGCGCAGTTGCGGCGCAAGCTGGAGGCGGACCCCTCGCACCCGCGCCACTTCGTCACCGAGCCGGGCATGGGCTACCGCTTCGAACGGTGAGACGGAGGCCGTGCGTCAGCCCGGTCGGGCGACACCCGTTCCGGTGACGGTGGGGGCCGGTACGCTTTCTGTATGAGTGCTGCACCGCGTACAGAGAAGCCGGCCGGACGGTTCCGCAGGATGCTCGACCGGCTCTCCTCGACCCCGGAGGACCTGGAGTCGGAGGAGCTCCAGGAGGACGCCGAGGCCTCGGGGTGCACGCGCATCTCTGACTGCTCCGACCGCCAGATAGTCAAGGTGACTGGTACCTTGCGCACGGTCACGCTGCGCCCGCGCGCCGGTGTGCCCGCGCTGGAGGCCGAGCTCTTCGACGGCACGGCACCGCTGGACGTCGTCTGGCTCGGTCGCCGCTCCATCGTGGGCATCGAGCCGGGCCGCAAGCTGATCGCCTCCGGCCGGATCTCCATGAGCCACGGCCGGCGGGTCCTCTTCAACCCCAAATACGAGCTCCGACCGCTCGGACAGGAGTAGCCGGTGACGTCCCTCGACAAGGGCCGGTCCGTTCCCGACCAGTCCATTCCGGACCCGTCGATCCCGGACCAGGACGCCCAGGCCGACAAGGCCGTGACCGAGGCCGCGCTCTCCGAGGCGTTCGGCGGAGTGCGGGGCATGATCGAGACGATCGTGCCCGGTCTGCTCTTCGTCACGATCTTCACGATCAACAAGAACCTCCAGGTCTCGGCCATCGCCGCGCTCGCGGTCTCGCTCGTCCTGGTCGCCGTCCGGCTGATCCGCCGCGACACCGTGAAGCACGCCTTCAGCGGCGTCTTCGGCGTCGCCTTCGGCGTCGTCTTCGCGATGATGACGGGCAACGCCAAGGACTTCTACCTGCCGGGCATGCTGTACACCCTGGGCCTCGCCCTGGCGTACATCGTCACGGCCCTCGCGGGCGTCCCGCTGATCGGCCTGATCCTCGGCCCGGTCTTCAAGGAGAACCTCTCCTGGCGCACCCGCAACCCCGGCCGCAAGAAGGCGTACACGAAGGCCAGCCTGGCCTGGGGCCTGATCCTGCTCGGCAAGTGCGCGATCCTCTTCCCGCTGTACTGGTGGGCCGACCCGACCAAGTTCGGCTGGGTCTCCGTCGCGCTGAAGATCCCGCCGTTCCTGCTCGCGGTCTACCTGACCTGGATCTTCCTCGCGAAGGCCCCGGCGCCGATCGACGTCTTCGCCGAGATGGAGGCGGAGGAGCGCGCGGAGAAGGAGCGCAAGGCGGCGGCAGCGCGTACCTCCCCGGAGGCCTGAGAAGCGGTACGGGAAAGGGCCCGGGACTCGTCACGAGTCCCGGGCCCTTCCGCGTACCGCCACCGCCTCCTACGAGTCGGTCGGCTCCCGGCGCACCTGGAGCAGGTCCTCCAGCTGCTCCTCGCGGGCCTGCGCGGCCACGAAGAGGAGCTCGTCGCCGGCCTCCAGGGTCTCCTCGGCGTTCGGCGTGAGCACCCGCGAGCCGCGGATGATCGTCACCAGCGAGGTGTCCTGCGGCCAGGCCACGTCCCCGACGGCGGTGCCGGCGACGGCCGACTCCGGCGGGAGCGTCAGTTCGACGAGGTTCGCGTCACCGTGGCTGAAGCGGAGCAGCCGGACCAGGTCGCCGACGCTCACCGCCTCCTCGACCAGGGCCGACATCAGGCGCGGGGTGGAGACGGCGACGTCCACGCCCCAGGCCTCGTTGAAGAGCCACTCGTTCTTCGGGTTGTTCACCCGGGCGACGACCCGCGGCACGCCGTACTCGGTCTTGGCGAGCAGCGAGACGACGAGGTTCACCTTGTCGTCACCGGTCGCCGCGATCACCACGTTGCAGCGCTGGAGCGCCGCCTCGTCGAGGGACGTGATCTCGCAGGCGTCGGCGAGCAGCCACTCCGCCTGCGGCACCCGCTCCACCGAGATGGCGGTCGGCGCCTTGTCGATCAGCAGGACCTCGTGCCCGTTCTCCAGGAGCTCGCCCGCGATGGAACGGCCCACCGCACCCGCGCCCGCAATAGCGACACGCATCAGTGACCGCCCTCCTCGGGACCCTCGGCGAAGGCCTCCTCGACCTTCGCGATCTCGTCCGTACGCATCATCACGTGCACCAGATCGCCTTCCTGGAGCACCGTCTGCGAGGTCGGCAGAATCGCTTCGCCCAGCCGGGTGAGGAAGGCGACACGCACGCCGGTCTCCTCCTGGAGGCGGCTGACCTTGTGGCCGATCCACGCCGGGGAGGTGTGCACCTCGGCGAGCTGCACGCCGCCGCTCGGGTCACGCCACAGGGGCTCCGCGCCGGACGGCAGCAGGCGGCGCAGCATCTGGTCGGCGGTCCAGCGGACCGTCGCGACCGTCGGGATGCCGAGGCGCTGGTAGACCTCGGCGCGACGCGGGTCGTAGATCCGCGCCGCCACGTTCTCGATGCCGAACATCTCGCGCGCGACCCGCGCCGCGATGATGTTCGAGTTGTCGCCGCTGCTCACCGCGGCGAAGGCGCCGGCCTCTTCGATACCGGCCTCACGCAGCGTGTCCTGGTCGAAGCCCACGCCCGTGACCCGACGCCCGCCGAAACCCGATCCCAGCCGGCGGAAGGCCGTGGGGTCCTGGTCGATGACGGCGACGGTGTGCCCCTGCTGTTCGAGGGTCTGCGCGAGAGCGGCTCCCACTCGCCCGCAGCCCATGATGACGATGTGCACGTCCCCTTACCCCGCACTCCTGATCGCCTTGCTGACCTGCGAAAACACGCTGCTCACAACTTTCGTCGCCCGTTCGGCCCGGGCCGCGGCGGGCAACGCCCTGACGGGTTGCCCGGTCCGAGCTTATGCGGCAACGGTGGCGGGGACCGCATCCGAGGTGGTACTCAGGGAGATTCGGTGCCGATCGGGGGTGCCGGTGGGCGTGGCGGTTTTCGAACGCTTACGATCCTCTCCGTGTCCAAACTGACCGACGTGCCCAAACGGATCCTGATCGGGCGGGCCCTGCGCAGCGACAAGCTCGGGGAAACGCTCCTCCCGAAGCGGATCGCCCTCCCCGTCTTCGCCTCCGACCCGCTGTCCTCGGTGGCGTACGCCCCGGGTGAGGTCCTCCTGGTCCTCTCCGTCGCGGGCCTGTCGGCCTACCACTTCAGCCCCTGGATCGCGCTCGCGGTCGTCGTCCTGATGTTCACGGTCGTCGCCTCGTACCGCCAGAACGTGCACGCGTACCCGAGCGGCGGCGGCGACTACGAGGTCGCCAACACCAACCTCGGGCCGAAGGCCGGACTCACCGTCGCGAGCGCCCTGCTCGTCGACTACGTCCTCACCGTCGCCGTCTCGATCTCCTCGGGCATCGAGAACCTCGGCTCGGCCGTCCCCTTCGTCGTCGAGCACAAGGTGGCCTGCGCGGTCGCCGTCATCGTGCTCCTCACCGTGATGAACCTCCGCGGCGTGAAGGAGTCGGGCAGCCTCTTCGCCATCCCGACGTACGTCTTCGTCGCCGGCGTCTTCATCATGATCATGTGGGGCGCCTACAAGGGGCTCGTCCTCGACGAGACGATGAAGGCCCCGACGGCCGACTTCGAGATCAAGCCCGAGCACGAGGGCCTGGCCGGCTTCGCCCTGGTCTTCCTCCTGCTCCGCGCCTTCTCCTCCGGCTGTGCCGCCCTCACCGGCGTCGAGGCGATCTCCAACGGCGTCCCCGCCTTCCGCAAGCCGAAGTCGAAGAACGCCGCCACGACCCTGACGCTCATGGGTGCCCTCGCGGTCACCATGTTCTGCGGCATCATCTTCCTGGCCATGGCCACCGACGTCCGGATGGCCGAGAAGCCCGCCGAAGACCTCATCCACAACGGGGTGCCGGTCGGCGAGGGCTACGTCCAGGACCCGGTGATCTCCCAGGTCGCCGCCGCCGTCTTCGGCGACGGGACGTTCTTCTTCGTCGTCCTCGCCGCCGCGACCGCCCTCGTCCTCTTCCTGGCCGCCAACACCGCGTACAACGGCTTCCCGCTCCTCGGCTCGATCCTCGCCCAGGACCGGTACCTGCCGCGCCAGCTGCACACCCGCGGCGACCGCCTCACCTTCTCCAACGGCATCGTGCTCCTGGCGGGCGCCGCCGCCCTGCTCGTGGTGATCTACGGAGCGGACTCGACGAAGCTGATCCAGCTCTACATCGTCGGCGTCTTCGTCTCGTTCACGCTGAGCCAGATCGGCATGGTCCGGCACTGGAACCGCCACCTGAAGAGCGAGCGGGACCCGGCCAAGCGCCGCCACATGATCCGCTCGCGCGCGATCAACGCCTTCGGCGCCTTCTTCACCGGCCTCGTCCTCGTCGTCGTCCTCGCCACCAAGTTCACGCACGGCGCCTGGGTCGCCCTGCTCGGCATGGTGATCTTCTACGGGACGATGACCGCGATCCGTAAGCACTACGACTCCGTCGCGGCCGAGATCGCCGCCGCCGAGGAGCGCCCCGACGAGTACGTGCGCCCCTCCCGGGTCCGCTCCATCGTCCTCGTCTCCAAGCTCCACAAGCCCACCCTCCGCGCCCTCGCGTACGCCAAGCTCATGCACGCGAACGAGCTGGAGGCGCTGACCGTCAACGTCGACCCGGTCGAGACGAAGGCGCTCAGGGAGGAGTGGGAGCGGCGCGGCATCAACGTACCGCTCAAGATCCTCGACTCCCCGTACCGCGAGATCACCCGCCCGGTGATCGACTACGTGAAGAACATCCGCCGCGAGAGCCCGCGCGACGCCGTCTCGGTCTACATCCCCGAGTACGTCGTCGGCCACTGGTACGAGCACCTGCTGCACAACCAGTCGGCGCTCCGCCTCAAGGGCCGCCTGCTCTTCACGCCCGGCGTGATGGTCACGTCCGTCCCGTACCAGCTCCAGTCCTCCGAGGCCGCGAAGAAGCGGGCGCGCAAGCGCCAGGAGTGGAACGCGCCGGGCTCGGTGCGCCGCGGCCCGGTCGAGAAGGGCCAGAAGGAAACGGCCGGAAAGAGCAACTAGACTGGTGGGCTGCCGTCGGAAAAACGACGGCAGCCCCCTTTCGCTCTGGAGCCCTGACTCATGCAGAACACCCCCGTTACGTCTCTGGTCGGGGCGGAGTACGAGGTCGAGGTCGGCCCGGTCGCCCACGGCGGCCACTGCATCGCCCGTACGGAGGCGGGCCGGGTCCTCTTCGTCCGCCACGCGCTGCCGGGCGAGCGGGTCCGGGTGCGGGTCACGGAGGGCGAGGAGACGTCCCGCTTCCTGCGCGCGGACGCCGTCGAGATCCTGGACGCCTCCAAGGACCGCGTCCCGGCCCCCTGCCCCTTCGCGGGCCCCGGCAAGTGCGGCGGCTGCGACTGGCAGCACGCGAAGCCGGGCGCGCAGCGCCGCCTCAAGGGCGAGGTCATCGCGGAGCAGCTGCTGCGCCTGGCCGGCCTGACCCCCGAGGAGGCGGGCTGGGACGGCACCGTCATGCCGGCCGAGGGCGACAAGCTCCCGGCGGGCGAGGTCCCCCAGTGGCGCACCCGCGTCCAGTACGCGATCGACGCGGAGGGCCACGCGGGCCTGCGCCGCCACCGCTCGCACGAGGTCGAGGTCGTCGACCACTGCATGATCGCGGCGGCGGGCGTCTCCGAACTCGGCATCGAGAAGCGCACCTGGGAAGGCATGGAATCCGTCGAGGCCATCGCGGCCTCCGGCTCCAGCGACCGCCAGGTCATCCTCACCCCCCGCCCCGGCGCCCGCCTGCCCCTCGTCGAGCTCGACAAGCCGGTCTCGGTGATGCGCGTCGACGAGAAGGACGGCGGCGTCCACCGCGTCCACGGCCGCGCCTTCGTCCGCGAGCGCGCCGACGAGCGCACCCACCGCGTCGGCAGCGGCGGCTTCTGGCAGGTCCACCCGAAGGCCGCCCAGACCCTCATGCTCGCCGTCATGCAGGGCCTCACCCCCCGCAAGGGCGAGACCGCCCTCGACCTCTACTGCGGCGTCGGCCTCTTCGCGGGCGCCCTCGCCGACCGCGTCGGCGACCAGGGCGCGGTCCTCGGCATCGAGTCCGGCAAGCGCGCCGTCGAGGACGCCCGCCACAACCTGGCCGACTTCCCGCGCGTCCGCATCGAACAGGGCAAGGTCGAGCAGGTCCTCCCGCGCACCGGCATCACCGAGGTCGACCTGATCGTCCTCGACCCCCCGCGCGCCGGCGCCGGCAAGCAGACCGTCCACCACCTGGCCGCCCTCGGCGCCCGCCGCATCGCCTACGTGGCCTGCGACCCGGCCGCCCTGGCCCGCGACCTCTCCTACTTCATGGAACGCGGCTACCGCGTCCGCACGCTCCGCGCCTTCGACCTCTTCCCGATGACGCACCATGTGGAGTGCGTCGCGATCCTTGAGCCTGCTGAAAAGGGCCGCTGAACTGCGGGTTTGTTGAGTGTGCATTATGGGCGCTACGTGCGTTACGGGCGATATCTTGACGCATATCTGACGCACGTGACGCACGTGACGCACGTTTGACGCACGGACGGCGCTGTTTCTGATGGGTCGCCATGCATGAATGGCGACCGCCGAATGGAGTCCTCAGCTGTGTGGCCGTAGGCACGTTGAGGTGGCTGGGGCATCGGCTGCCGAGCTGTCCCTGCCCCATCCGCTTCTCGGTAGTGACGTTCCGTGGCGCTAGGTGTGGTGCCCGGTGTGTGTGGTGTCAGGGGCCGTAGGGGCCCCAGCGCCCGAGAATGGGCCTGAGGTCGTCGGCTCGCGGTTCGGGGATGTCAGCAGCCGGGGCGGTGCGTTCAGGGGGTCGAGGCGCTCCACGCGGGCTGCCGCCCAGTCGATCCATCCTTCGGCTTCGGTCCTGGCCTGACCTGCGGGGCTGGCCTCGACTCGGGTGCGTACGGCGCTCACGTATTCGGTCAGTCGGGCGGCGTGACGCCATGCCGCATCCCGCGCCTCGAAGTGCCGGACGCGGTACGCCTGGGCGTACTGGACGCGGGTTTCTTCCATGGCGGCTGCACAGTGGATGAGCTTCTGGCGTGCCGCTCGATGCCTGCAGCGGGTCCGTGCCACGCTGGCCGCTCGCAACGGTATCGCCGATACCCCAGGCGTCGAGCCGTCCGGCATCATCCGCCGGGCGCTGGCCGAGCGATGCGCCAGGACCTTCTCCCGCTATGGCATGGAGGAGCTGCACAGGCTGCTGCACATCGACGCCACGCTGCGCCTGCCCCCGTACGCGAAGTGCGGCTTCCGAGGCACTGCACTCGGAGTGCATAAATACCTGTGCTCGCGGCCTGAGAATTTAACGACCGTCGCTGAGAGAGTTTTTGCCAGCGATGCGCAGGGAGAAATATTCGACGCACACGGGATGCGGCGACGTGCTACTGTCGATCTCAGTTGCAGTTTTGGTACCCAAAAACTTCGGGCGCCTCCTGCCGGCCACATGCCGTGCGGAAGCGCTTTGTATTTCCGGTCATTTTCCGGGCAGGGCATCATCGCGGCGACACGGCGTCCGTACGGTACGGATTCCGTCGTACTGCCCAAAGGAGAAATGACATGGCTGCTGGCACCGTGAAGTGGTTCAACGCGGAAAAGGGATTCGGCTTCATCGAGCAGGACGGTGGCGGCGCTGACGTGTTCGCCCACTTCTCGAACATCGCCGCCCAGGGCTTCCGCGAGCTCCAGGAGGGCCAGAAGGTCACCTTCGACATCGCGCAGGGTCAGAAGGGCCCGACGGCCGAGAACATCGTCTCCGCCTGACGCTGACGCGTAATACGTAGCTGGGGCCCGCATCCTCCGGGGTGCGGGCCCCAGCTGCGCGCATTTCGCAGGTCTTTTACCTGCACCTGCGCCACCCTCACTTCTTTCGCTCGCCCGCTTGCGGGTCGACAGCCATTTCGGCCCGGTTCAAGCCGCTTGCGTTCACATTTCATTCGGCCCGTGCCAGTGATTCCCGACGCTTTTCATTCGCTGCCGGAATTCCTCGATACGCGCCGTATCAAGGAAGGTTCTGAATGAACCCCACACGCACGAACAGCCGTTCCTCCCGCACCCGCAGCAACGGCGGCCGCGCATACGGCTCCACCGCAGGTTCACCCCGGAGCAGCCGCTTCGCTTCGTCCGCGCCGAGCCGTTCGTTCGCGCCGAGCCGCTCCGGCGGCTACGGACGGCGTCCCGCCGCAGTGCAGGGAGAGTTCGCACCGCCGAAGACGATCACTCCGGCGCTGCCCGCCGTCGAGGCGTTCGCCGACCTCGACATGCCGGCGGAGCTCCTGGCCTCGCTCACCGCGCAGGGCCTGTCCGTGCCGTTCCCCATCCAGGGCGCGACGCTGCCGAACTCCCTGGCGGGCCGTGACGTCCTCGGCCGCGGCCGGACCGGCTCGGGCAAGACCCTCGCCTTCGGCCTGGCCCTCCTCGGCCGTACGGCCGGACAGCGTGCCGAGCCCCGTCAGCCGCTGGCATTGGTGCTGGTCCCCACCCGGGAACTCGCGCAGCAGGTCACCGACGCGCTCACGCCGTACGCCCGCGCCGTGAAGCTGCGCCTGGCCACCGTCGTCGGCGGGATGCCGATCGGCCGGCAGGCGAACGCGCTGCGCAGCGGCGTCGAGGTCGTCGTGGCCACCCCCGGCCGCCTCAAGGACCTCATCGACCGCGGCGACTGCCGGCTGAACCAGGTCGGCATCACCGTCCTGGACGAGGCCGACCAGATGGCCGACATGGGCTTCATGCCCCAGGTCACCGCGCTCCTGAACCAGGTCCGCCCCGAGGGCCAGCGCATGCTGTTCTCCGCGACCCTGGACCGCAACGTCGACCTCCTGGTCCGCCGCTACCTCACCGACCCCGTCGTCCACTCGGTGGACCCCTCCCAGGGCGCGGTCACCACGATGGAGCATCACGTCCTGCACGTGCACGGCGCCGACAAGCACCGGACGACGACGCAGATCGCCGCCCGCGACGGCCGGGTGATCATGTTCCTGGACACCAAGCACGCCGTGGACCGCCTCACCCAGGACCTCCTCGACAGTGGTGTGCGGGCCGCCGCCCTGCACGGCGGGCGCTCCCAGCCGCAGCGCACCCGCACCCTGGCGCAGTTCAAGGCGGGGCACGTCACCGTCCTCGTCGCGACGAACGTCGCCGCGCGCGGCATCCACGTCGACAACCTCGACCTCGTCGTCAACGTCGATCCGCCGACCGACCACAAGGACTACCTCCACCGCGGCGGCCGTACCGCGCGGGCCGGCGAGTCCGGCAGCGTCGTCACCCCCGTGACCCCCGGTCAGCGCCGCGACATGACCCGCCTCATGACGGCCGCCGGCATCGTGCCCCAGACCACCCAGGTCCGCTCCGGCGAGGAGGCGCTGCACCGGATCACCGGTGCCCGGACCCCTTCCGGCATCCCGGTGACGATCACCGCGCCGGCGCCCGAGCCGCGCAAGCGCGGCACGACCACCCGCGGTCGGCGCGGCCCCGCCGCGGCGGCGAGGCGTGCCGGCGCGCGGCGTTCCGCTGTTGACGCGGCGGCCTGAGCGCCACGTCACCCCGTCCGGCGCGGGTGAACAGGACGGCACCCCTGGCGTCCCCGCGCCCGCCCTCGTTCTTGCGTGAACCGCGTCACCACGGCGGAACCATCCCTTTCTTCTCCCTGTGAGGCATCATGCGCTGTGTCATCGCCCGTCAGGACCGCCGCGACTTCAGCGTCGGCGAGGTCCTCCGGGCCATGGCCAAGCTCGGCTTCACCTGCCGCACCCTTCCCCGGGCCACCGCGCCCGTCCGCGGGCTCGACCCGGTCCGGCACGGCTCCGCGCTGCTCGGCACCCCCGTGGCGGCCTGACCGTCACCCACGGGCGGACGTGAGCTGACGCCCGAACAGCCAAGAGGGCCCGACCGGCACACGCCGGTCGGGCCCTCTCGCGTATCGGTGGGTCGGTTTCCCCACCGGCGCGAGGTCAATGATCGGAGTAGCTGAAGTCGCCCACGGTCCAAGCGTTGACGTCCGCGATCGAGACGCGGTACATCCCGCCTGTCTCCGATATCCCCACCGTGCCCTGAAGGATCCGCGCCATGTGGAAGTGCAGATGGGCGGGCGGGGCCCCCGCGTCGTGGCGGCGAAGACGGCGGAGAAGCCTCCCAAGCGGCTGAGCCCGCCAGGACCTCTGACACCCGCTGCCTCCACACCGCCTCGGGGGCCGGCCGACAAGTGATGACAGCGCCACGGGTGACCACGGTCAGGGACATCTGATCGCTCTGCCCGGACTCCATCAGCGCGGCCCCGCCGACACGCAGATCGTCAAGCTTCGTCATGGAAGTCGATCCTCTTCACGGGTCGTCCCGTCCCCTCACCCCGTCCTGCTACCGCATGAGAAGGGCAGACACCGTCTTCCCACCAGAGGCTCGCCGGGTGACCGCGGTCGACGCGGCGAGTCGGTTGACCAGGGGCCAGCCGAAGCCTCCGGCGCCGACGTCGGGGGTGCGCATGCGCGGGGCACGGGGACTGTGGTCGTGCACGGCCACCTCGATGCTGTTCGGGTGCGCGGTCAGGTCCAGGGTGCAGGTGCCGCCGCCGTGGCGCAGGGCGTTGGTGACGAGCTCCGAGACCACCAGGACCACGGTGTCGGCGGCCTCGGATGCGCGCGCCGGCACGAGCCCTTCGAGGAAGGACCGGGCGCTGTCGCGTGCAACGGCAACGGAACCTGCAGGGCGGTCGGTCGCGACGGCGACGCTCATCGTCTCCCTCAGGTCCCCCTGGTCTCAGGATCGCCCATGCTTGATTCTCCCCGTCCGCCGCATGTGCCCCGACAAGCGGCGGTTAACCCAGCGCGACCCCGCTGTGCCCCCACTCGCCTCACTGTTCGAGGTCGATTACCTCTCCACCGGACACGCGAAAATCTATGTCGGCCGGAGTAGACATTGAGTGGTGGCGTGGTTATGGTTTCTCTCGTAGCCCAGAGAGATAGCAGGGCCTGGCAGAGACGAACTGCCGGCACGCGGTACCAGCAGTACAGGTAGTTGCAGTTCGCAGGACGGTGCGGCGGTGGAGTTCCGAAGCCAGGGATGTTGCAGGACGGCGACGGGACTGACGGCCGGACCGGGTGGCCCGCAGTGATCAGGGGCCGCCGCAGCGGGACCGCGGTCATGGCAGGTGCGGTACCCGTGAGTGCAGTGCGCAGTACCCAGCAGTCAGTGAGCGGTACCCCCGGTGAAGGCGTCGGCTGCGGACGCGCGCACCGGGAAGTTCGGCAGTGGGGTTCTAAGCCAGGGAAGACGCAGGACGGGCAACGGGGCTGGCTGCCGAAGAGTGACGCTGTCGCAGGTCGCTCAGCAGTACGCATCACCCGCAGTACCCCGATGGTAGGAAGTTGATCACCGAGGGAAGAACGGAGGAACGAAGCACCATCAGGATCGCCCGGACGGAAGTCTCGAGTCCGGGTACCGCAGGACATCGACAGTGAGGTGGTCTCCGGTCAAGCAACCGCGATCCCCGCACTCCCGACAGCGACTGGGTCGGGCAGGCGGACACAGAAGGCCGGCGCGGTAACAGGGTCGGCACGTGGTGTAGAAGTTCCTTCGGGGCCCTGGTGCCAGTACGGCACCAGGGCCCCTCTACGCGTTCCCGAGAGAGGTGCAGATGACAGCAGACGACTCGTACGGCCGTCTCGACGACGACGACTACCCTGCCTACACGATGGGCCGGGCCGCCGAGATGCTCGGCACCACCCAGGGCTTCCTCCGGGCCATCGGCGAGGCCCGTCTGATCACCCCGCTGCGCTCCGAGGGCGGCCACCGCCGCTACTCCCGCTACCAACTGCGCATCGCCGCCCGCGCCCGCGAACTCGTCGACCAGGGCACTCCCATCGAGGCCGCCTGCCGGATCATCGTCCTCGAAGACCAGCTCGAAGAGGCGCAGCGCATCAACGCCGAATACCGCCGCGCCGCCCAAGAGGCCGACCCGCCGGCCGCGGCCTGAGACGGTGCGCGCCCCGCCGTGCCTCGGCGGGTCCGTTCCCGCTTGGAGGAGCCCTTCTGGTGACGGGGTGTGCGGACGTGTACCGTCCCCGTTTCGCCACGGTCATGCCGCATCATCTGGGACCGTGGTGCGGTGTCATGACCTCGTCGGTGACCTGATTCCGCGTGTCAGTGTCAGCCCGAGGGCTTCCAAGCCGTAGCGGCCAGGAGCCGCTGGCAGCGTGTGTCTTGCGCGGCTCGCTGTACAGAGGGAACGTGCCCTTCCAGACAAGCGCCGGTCCCCGAGCCGTACGTCAATCCCGGGATTCCGGGTAGGGGCAGTGCTGGGAGTTCACCCACGTCCTGAGTGAAGCCTGACAGGGCATGCGACATGCCGAGCCACCTGACGATCACGGAAAGCGACTTCTGATCATGAACTCCTCACAGACGGTGCGTCCCCCTCCCGGGCGGGCGAGTAGGGCAAGCGACTTCGCCCGGCTCTCCCGGAAGATCCAGGAGGCCGGCCTGATGGACCGGCGCCCCGGCTACTACACCCTGCGCATCACGGTCGTGACGGCCCTGTACGCCGCCGGATGGACGACCTTCGTCCTGATCGGTGATACGTGGTGGACGCTGCTGACAGCTGGTTTCCTCGCCTTCGTGTTCGGACAGGTGGCTCTGCTCGCGCACGACCTCGCCCACCGGCAGGTCTTCCGGCTGCGCAAGGCCAGCGAGGTGTCCGGGCGCGTCGCCGGAAACCTCGGCATCGGCATGGGATACGGCTGGTGGCAAGACAAGCACACCCGCCACCACGCCAACCCCAACCACGAGGACCTTGACCCCGATCTCGACCCGGACATCCTCGTCTGGACGCAGGACCAGGCCCGTGCGGCCAGGGGACTGCCGCGGCTGCTCGGCCGCTCGCAGGCGTTCCTCTTCTTCCCCCTGCTCACGCTGGAGGGGTTCAACCTGCACGTGTCCGGGGTGCGATCACTGATCGACCGCTCGCTCAAGCACCGCACGTGGGAGGGAGCTCTGCTCGCCACGCATTTCGCTGCCTACCTCGGCGCACTGTTCCTGGTGCTGCCGCCCGGTAAGGCGGTCGTGTTCCTCCTCGTCCACCAATGCCTCTTCGGCGTCTACCTCGGCTCGATCTTCGCCCCGAACCACAAGGGCATGCCGATCCTGCGAGGCGCCGACCGCCCCGACTTCCTGAGGCGTCAGGTCCTGACCTCCCGCAACGTGCGCGGAGGCCGGGTCACCGACATTGTCCTCGGCGGTCTCAACTACCAGATCGAGCACCATCTCTTCCCGAGCATGCCCAGCCCGCATCTGCGCGGGGCCCAGACCATCGTCCGCAGGTACTGCCAGGAGATCGGGGTCAGCTACCTGGAGACCAGCCTGGCCGACTCCTACCGCCAGACCCTCGCCAGCCTCCACTCCGCGGGAGCCCCCTTGAGAATGCCGCGCACCGCCTGACGCGACGAACGACGGTCGGAACGTGGATGGTCCGTCGGTACGCGGAACGCCGGCCCGCCTCATCGCACCCGTTGCCGAGCCCAAGGCGTTCCGTCCCATCTTCGCCGACCACATCCACCCCAGCTGGCAGCGGGCGTCATTCGAGACAAGCCATGTTCCCGAGCACCGGGTAGCGCCCGGTCAGGGAGGTGGAGTGATTGCTCAGCCGGTCCGTCGGATCTGCTCCATGCTCTGGCCGGCCGTTCACTCCTGGTAGCGCGGAAGGGTGTCGCCGTTCTTGACGAAGGTCAAGGTGGCGGCGACGTCGTATGCGTGGATCGCGGAGGCGAGCGGTGCCAGCTGGTGGTCAGGCCCTCGATCGCGTTGCCGGTGAAGAACGCGCCCCTTGCTGCGCTGTCGCTGAACCCGAGCACGAGGGAGGCATGAACTCGCTGATCAGGGGGTTGTCGTGGGCGACGTTCGGGGTGTCCCAGAGCTTTTCGCTCCAGGGCGGGCACGTCTGCGTGCGCAGTTCCTTCAACGCTGCGGCGTCGGCGAGTGCGGGAACGAGTTGCTGGTTGACGAACTTCCGGAACTCGATTGCGCCGACCCCGTCTCTGCGGCGCAGGTGGATCAGGGTGCGGGCACCGACCGCCTCGTCGGGGCCGGCGACGTCGTACCAGCGGGAGGAGTTCGGCGGGCCGGCGTAGAGCAGGGTGCGGCGGAACACGTTGATCTCGTCGGCGTGGGCCGGCTTCGTCTGCTTAGTCGGCGCGTACCCAGAGCAGGATCGAGGAAGTGAGGTGATTCTTCTCCACGCCCAGCTGAGCGGCGGACAGTGAGGCGCTCATGGTGCTGCTCTTCTCTTTCTGGTCGCCGAACGTGCAGTGGTGGAGTTCGTCAGAGATCAACGGGCGAGGAACTCGACCGCGAGGGGAGCGAACTGCTGGTGGTGCTGGAAGATGCCGCCGTGGCCGGAGTCGGGGTAGATGATCAGCTCGCTGCCCTAGATGCGTCGGTGCAGGTCCTCGGAGAGGACCGAGGGCACCATGCGGTCGTTGTCGCCATTGGCGATCAGGGTGGGCTGGGCGAGCTGCGACAGGTCGTCGGGGGTGGAGCGCCCCCATTTCTTGATCGCCTTCAGCTGCTTTTGGAACGCTTTGATCTTGATCTTCGCATCGCGGTCGGCAGTGCGTTCCTCGAGCCGGTTGATGAAGGCGCGTGCGGCGAGCTTGCCGGGGGTGTTGCGGTTGAAGAATAGGAATTCCTTGGGGTCCGACCGGGTCAGGGTGGCGCGCAGCATGTCCCAGTACGTGATGGCGGCGACCTTGTCGATGTCCTTGCCGCCCTTGGGGCCTGTGCCGGTGAGGACGAGTTTGCGGACGAGCTCGGGGTGCTTCACCACCAGGGCCTGGGCGATCATGCCACCGAGGGAGAACGAGAAGATGTCGATCTTGTCGAAGCCGAGCGCCGTGATGAAGGTGTAGGCGTCATCAGCCATCGCCTCGATGCTGTCCGGCACCTGGCCCGTGGAGGCCCCGACACCGCGCTGGTCGAAGGCGATGACGTGACGGCCCTTCGCGATGGGGTCGATGATGCGCGGGTCCCAGTTGTCCAGGGTCGCGGCGAGGTGCACGAAGAGCACGACGGGGATGCCGCCCTCGGGTCCCAGCTCGCGGTAGGCGTAGGTGACGCCGCCGGCGGTGATGGTGCGGGTCGGGGCGTGGGCGTACGAGGTGATGACGGGTTCGTTCGGGGTGCCGGTGCTGCTCATGGTGGTTTCTCCCGGTGTGTTTCCGGTCGCCCGCCGCGGGGTGGTGGCGGGTCCGCTGGGGCTGATGACGGCCCTGCCGACCTACGTCATGGAGACGACGACCTTGCCGGCCTTCGCCCGGCCCTTTTCGACGTACTCCATGGCGTGGAGGGTGTCGTCGAACGGGAAGACGGTGTCGACGACGGGGCGGATCTTCCCGGTGTCGATGAGGGGGGTGAGTTCGCGCAGTTGGTCACCGCTGGCCTTCATGAACAGGAAGGAGTACGTCACACCGAGACGCTTCGCCTGGCGCCGGGTCTTGGCGCTGAGGGCGGTGATGGCCAGACGCAGGACCGGGTTCGAGCCGAGTTCGCGGGCGGTGGCCGGGTCGGGCGGGCCCGCGACGGAGATGGCCAGGCCGCCGGGCTTGAGGATGCGCAGGGACTTGGCGAGGTTCTCGCCGCCGAGGGAGTCCAGGACGACGTCGTAGCCGTCGAGGATCTCCTCGAAGTTCTGCGTGCGGTAGTCGATGACTTCGTCCGCGCCGAGTTCCTTGACGAGGCCGACCTTGGCGGTGCTCGCGGTGGTGGCCACGTGCGCGCCCAGCGCCTTGGCCAGTTGGATGGTGATGGATCCCAGGCCGCCGGCGCCCGCGTGGACGAGGACCTTCTGGCCCGGCTGGACGTTCGCCCGCTCGACCAGGGCCTGCCAGGCGGTCAGCGCGACCAGGGGGAGGGAGGCGGCCTCGGTCATGGTGAGCGTGGCGGGCTTGGGCGCCAGGTCGTCCTGGTGGACGGCGAGGAGTTCGGCGAAGGTGCCGATGCGGTCCTTGTCGGGCCGCGCCCAGACCTCGTCGCCCACGGCGAAGCGATCGACGGATGATCCGACGCGGACGACGGTCCCGGCGAGGTCGTTGCCCAGGACGAGCGGGAGACGGTAGGGCAGGATCGCCTTGAGGTCACCGTTGCGGATCTTCATGTCCAGCGGGTTGACGCTCGCTGCGTGGATCTTGACCAGGACGTCGTCGGCGCCCACCTGGGGGTCGGGCATCTCGGCGGCGCGCATCCCGGTCGCGTCACCGTACTTCTCGACCGTGAAGGCCCTCATCGTCGTCTCCGTTCCGCGTCCCGTTCGTGGAAGGGGGCGGGGTCTGTGCTCATCCCGGGCTTCTCCCGGTACGAGATAGCTTGTGTTGTTTCCTGGCTGCGGCTGGGCGCACCGCGTCCTCAGCCGCGTTCACCCGTCAGGCCACCGGCACGACAGGGGCGGTGACGCGGTCGGCTGCGCCTCCCTGGAGGCGGTGCAGGGAGGCACCGATCCCGTCATGGGGCGCGCCGAGCGGCACCGCGCTGACCTCGGCCAGTCGGGTGTACTGCGCGTCGGTCATCGGAGTGAGCTCGTCAGTGCAGTACACCCACAGCAGGTCGATGTGGTCGGTGCCCAGGCGCTTCAGGCTGGCCTCCACCGAGGCGACCATGTTCTTGCGGCTGTTGCCCGTCTTGGAGATGTCCGGCTGCGGAGCGGAGCCCAGGGCGAACTTGGTGGCCAGGACGAAGTGGTCGCGGTCGGCGGAGATCAGCTTTCCGGTCAGTTCCTCCGACTCGCCGAACTGGTAGCCGTCCGCGCTGTCGAGGAAGGTGCCGCCGGCCTCGGCGAACCGGTCGAAGATCCGGCGTGCCTCGTCCGGCTCGGCGCCCGCGCCCCAGCCGGTGCCGAAGTTCGCGGTGCCGAGCGCGTACTCGGACACGCGCAGTCCGGTCCGGCGCCCGAAGGTCGTACAACGCATGAAAGGTCCTTGCACGAGGGGCGGGAAGGGGGCGCGCCGCGGTGGCGGGGTGAGCGTCAGCCTGCGCTCGGCTGGGGTGCCGCGGACAGGCTCTGCTTGACGTACCGGCTTGTCTCGTCGGCGAGGATCTCGGGCAGGCCCGTCTCGATGCCGTACAGGGCCTGGGCCGCGACGTCGGCGGCGGCGACCTTCTGGTCGGCGGGCACGCCGGCGGCCATGTCGGTGTCCATGTAGCCGACGTGCAGCGCCGAGACGGCGATGCCCCGGGGCGCCAGCTCGTCGCGGGTCGCGTCACTCAGTGCCCAGGCGGCGGCCTTGGATGCGGCGTAGGAGCCGAGGGCGGCGGGGTGGAACCAGGACAGGGCGGACAGGACGTTGAGTACGGCGCCGCCGCCGTTGCCCTCGATGACGGGGGCGAAGGCGCGGGTCGCGGCGAGCGGGCCGTAGAAGTTGGTCTCCATCTCCCGGCGCACCTCATTGGTGTCGCCTTCGATCAGCGTCGCGCCGGTGGAGATGCCCGCGTTGTTGATCAGCAGGGTCGCATCCGACGCGATGCGGGCGGCCTCCCGAATCGACGCCTCGTCCGTCACGTCGAGGCGCAGCGGGACGGTGCCCGGCACGTCGACCGTCTCGGGGCGGCGGGCCGCCGCGTACACCTTCGCGCCGCGCTCCACGAGCTGGGCGGCCAGGTGCCGTCCGAGGCCCCGGTTGGCGCCGGTGACGACCGCGACCGCGTTCTTCAGTTCCATGCCTGCTCCTGGTCTTCGGCGGGCGCCGTCGAGTCGCACGCCCCATGTTTAGATTACGCATCCAATCTAAACATGGGGATACGATAGATGCCAGTCGACATCCAAATGGGAGGTGGCCATGGGCCGCGTATCGCAGGCGCAGGCGCAGGAGAACCGCAGGCGGGTGGTGGACACCGCCTCCCGGCTGTTCCGGGAGCAGGGCACCCAGGTGAGCGTCGCCGACCTCATGAAGGCGGCCGGGCTGACCCACGGCGGCTTCTACAAGCAGTTCGCCTCCAAGGAGGCGCTCGTCGACGAGGCGACCGCCCACGCCTTCGCTGAGCTCGCCCGGCGTCATACGGCCGGGCTCGAGCAGTACGACGGGCAGCGGGATACCGCTCAGCGGGCCCTGATCGACGCCTACCTCTCCGTCGAGCACCGTGACGACCCGGCGGGCGGCTGCCCGGTCGCGGCCCTCGCCGTCGACGTCGCACGCGGGGATGAGGGCTGCGAGGCCCGTCGCACCTACACCGAGGGGGTGGCCGACTTTGCCGCGTTCCTCGCCCCGGTCGGGGCCGCCGGGGAGGGCGAGGACGGCATCGCCCGGCTGTGTACCTTGTTCGGTGCGCTGGTGCTGTCCCGGGCCACCGCGGGTTCCCCACTCTCCGAGGAGATCCTCACCGCCGCGCACGCGGCCCTGACGGAAGCCGGCTGACCGGGGCCAAGGCCCCTGGCACCGCGCGGCGCGTGCGCGCCGGTCGCACCCACCGTCGAACCACCGCGGGCGCCCGCGAGGGGGCTGCGATCGCCCCCCATCGGTGATAGCGCTGCCAGCCGGGGCGTCACCGACGTCAGCGCGGCAGTACGACCGTCGGCTGGTCTCGGATGTCACGCGGGATCTCGTCGACGCTCGCGGTCGCGTTCACGCTCGCGGCCCTCGCGAGGAAGAGTACGGCGGACACGACGCGCGCCAGCGTCGCGACATCGCTCTCGTTGAGCCGCCCGGTGCGGCCCATGTGGGCGACGGCCTCCTCGGTGCGCGCGGTGATGGCCAGGGCCTGCTGGTGACGGGGCTCAGTGGGGTCGCCGAAGACCATCTCGCGCAGGCAGACGCACCCGTTGCCGACATGGGCCCGGTTGCGTGTGACGACCCGTTGGGCGATCGCCATCACCGCACCCAGAGCGTCGGGGGGCATTCTCGGCGTCCGCCCGGCCTTGCGCCAGAGCTTCGGTGTGCAGAGAGTTCTGAATGAGCAGCAGGAGCGCCCTTGGTCTTGGCAGACAGGAACAACGTGCCAGTGCCGATGTCGGCCTCGTCGGCGATCTGCTGGGTGAAGACCTCGTCGACGCCGCGATCGGCAAACAGCTCACAGGCCGCGGCGGAGATGCGGTCGAGCTTGACCTGCTTGTTCCGCTCGCGCCGACCGGCCGACGCCAGAGTGAGATCCCCTGTCAGGGGCGGGCGTCCGGGCCGCTGGGGCGCTGGGTGTGCGTCGAACGTCCGCACGTAGTGCCCGCAGTGCCCATCATGCACATTGATCTTGCGTCCGATTTGCGTCATGCGGGCAGCCTGCCTGCGGTTTTCTTCGACCTGTTTTGCATAGATCTGTTTCTTGTGACGCACCACGTGGAGTGCGTGGCGATCCGGGAGCCGGCCAAGTAGGACGAGTCCGCGCCGGGCTCCGGTCTCCCGGGCTCCGGTCTCCCGGGCTCCGGCCGGTGGCCGGAGCCCCGCTCTTCTCAGGTCGTCCGGCGCAGCCGGACGAGTCGGCTGGCGTAGTCGCCGGGGGGCAGGTTCAGGTCGAGGCCTCGGCGGGTCAGGGCGGTGCCGCTGTGGGTGGTGTCCTCGTCCAGGTCCCGGTAGTGGGCCTCGGGGGTCAGGGCCGGCAGGGGGAGTGGCGTGGGCGCGTGGCCGAAGCGCGTGGTGGGGCGCCAGGCGAGTACGGCGTGTTCGGTGCCGTCCTCGGAGGCGTAATGGACGGCGGTCACGCCGCCGGGGCCGGTCAGGCGGTGCTGGTGTCCGTGCTGGACGAGGGGGCGGATCTCCTTGTAGCGGGCGACCAGTGCCGCCGCTTCGGTCAGGTCCTCCTCCGGCCAGTGGGTGAGGTTCCCGCCGAGTCCGAGCGCCCCGGCCATCGCCACGTGGAAGCGGAAGCGCAGCGGGGTGGTGCGGCCCGTGGTGACGTTGGGGCTGTCGGTGACCCAGGCGGCCATGGACTGCGCGGGGAACAGCTGGCTGTAGCCGTGCTGGATGCCGATCCGGTCGACGGGGTCGGTGTTGTCCGAGGTCCAGGCCTGGTCGGTGCGGGCGAGGACGCCGAGGTCGACGCGCCCGCCGCCGCCCGCGCAGGCCTCGATCCGGAGTCCGGGATGGTCGGCGCGCAGGCGGTCCATGACGCGGTACACGGCGCGGGTGTGGTCGATCCACAGCCGGTCGGGGTCGGGGTGTCCCGGCCGGCCGGCCTCGGTGACGACCCGGTTGGCGTCCCACTTGAGCCAGTCGACCGTGTGGTCGCGGACCAGCCGGTCCAGGGTCTTCAGCGCCCACGCCTCCACCTCGGGGCGGCCGAAGTCGAGCATCAGCTGGTTGCGGAGCTCGGTGGCGTCCCGTGTGGGGGTGTGGACGACCCAGTCGGGGTGGGCGCGGTAGAGGTCGCTGTCGCGGTTGACCATCTCCGGCTCGACCCACAGCCCGAACTCCATGCCCAGGCGGCGCACCTCGTCGGCGAGCGGCCGCAGGCCGTCGGGGAAGGCGGCGGGCCGGGGCGTCCAGTCGCCGAGGCCCGCCCGGTCGCTGGTGCGCGCGCCGAACCAGCCGTCGTCCACGACGAAGAGCTCCGCTCCCAGCCGGGCGGCGAGGCCGGCCAGGCGCAGCTGCCCGGGGTGGTCGACGGCGAATCCGGTGGCCTCCCAGGAGTTGTAGAGGACGGGCCGGTCACGGTCGGGCGCGGGCAGGACGTGGGTACGGAGGTACGTGTGCCAGGCGCGGCTCGCGGCGCCGAAGCCGCCGTCGGTGTACAGGCCCGCGAAGACCGGGGTGCGCAGGGTCTCGCCCGGGACGAGCGTCCAGCTGACGCCCTCGTGTCCGAAGCCTCCGGTCCAGGTGGCGCGGCCGACCGGGTCCCGGTGCACGGTGACCCGCCAACTCCCGCTCCAGGCGAGGGCGGTGCTCCAGACCTCGCCGGACTCCTCGCTCGCGGTGCCGTCGTCGACGGCGAGCCACGGGTTGGCGTGGTGGCTGGTGAGGCCGCGGCGGCTGGTGAGGACGGTCTCGGCGACCGGGAGGCGGTCGCGGCGCAGCTGGAACTCGCTGTTCCAGCCCCCGACGAGGTGGCTGAGCCGGTAGTCGGGGAGGGCGGGGGCCGTCCATGAGGCGGAGTCGCACCGGTCGACCGTGATCGGTCCGGAACCCTCGGGCCCGGTGTGGGTGATCTCCGTCCACCGTTCGACGACGTCGCTGTCGGTGCGGACCCGGTAGCAGAGCTCGGCGGCCAGCGGGTAGTGCCGGTCGGTCAGGCGAAGGCGCAGCTCACCGCCGTCGACGTGGTGGCCGGCCAGGTGCCACTGGGCACCCCTCGTCCCGTCGGCGAAGCGGACCTGGAGGCCCGCGGGACCGAACCGCGCCCCGGTCTGGGGGGCCAGTTCGTCCGGCGCGGCGTCGGCCTCGAAGCTGCTGTCCGCGGGGGAGGCCGCGCCGGGCAGCACGCGGATCTCCTCGGTGTCCAGGGCGGGTCCCCAGTACAGGTGCCGGGGACTGCCGTCGGATCCGACGCGCACGGCGTACGAGGAGCGGGGGGTCCGGAGGACCGCGAGTCCGAGGGCGCGGTCGAAGGAGACGGGCGAGGTCGTTCGAGGCACGGGTGGTCCCAGGGGAGGTCGGGTGCGGGAGCGTGGCGCGTCAAATGCGGTACGCCATAGGGGGGTTCGGGTGGCTGCGACGCCGAACCGGGCGCGTAAGTGACCCGACAGTAGGGCTGACGGTTCGTGAAAATCAATACTGGACGAACTTATTTATTTACCGGTACGTTGCCGCCGTGTTTCCGAACCAGACAAGGCCGTTGGTCACCGCCCCGGCCGAAACCGCCATCCTGAGCCTGCTGTTGGCCGAGAGCCCGCTGAGCCGGGTCGAACTGGCCCGCCGCACCGGGCTGTCGTCGACCGCGGTGACCAAGGCCGCCCGGCCGCTGCTCGACGACGGCTACCTGCACGAACTCCCCCCGGAACGAACCGCCCCAGGGGCCGGACGCCCGGTGAACCCGCTGTCCGTCACCCCCGACCGGGAGTTCTTCGTCGGAGTGAAGATCAGCGCCGACCATCTGTACGGCACCGTGTGCGACCTGCGGTCCCGGCCCCGCGTCCACGCGAGCCGCCCCCTGGCCGACCGCGGACCGGCGGCGGTCTGCGCCCTGATCGCCGACCTCGTCGAGGAACTCCTCGACATGCAGCCGGAGTTCCGGGACCGTACCCGCCGCATGGGCATCGCCGTCTCCGGCGACGTGGACCGGCCCGGCGGGCGGGTGCGCTACTCGGTGCTCCCCGGCTGGCGCGACGTGCCGCTCGCCGAGACCGTGGCCCACGCCACCGGCCTGAGCGTCACCATCGCCAACGACGTCAAGGCCCTGACCGTCGCCGAGCACTGGTTCGGCGACGGCATCGGCACCGGGTACTTCGCGCTGGTCACCATCGGCGCGGGCATCGGCTCCGGCATCGTCGTCAACGGCCAACTGGTCGACGGCGCCTACGGCGTGGCCGGCGAGATGGGCCACCTCAGCGTCGACCCGGCCGGCCCGCGCTGCCACTGCGGCTCGGTCGGCTGCGTCGAGGCGATCGCGTCCAGCGACGCCATCCTCGCCTCCGTGCGCCGGGCCACCGGCCGCACGGACCTCGACTTCGACGGCACGGTCCGGCTCGCCCGCGACGGCGACCCCTCCGCCCGGGAGGCCTTCACCCGGGCGGGACGGGCCATCGGCGTCGGAATCGCCACGCTCGTCAGCCTCCTGGGACCCGAACGGGTCGTCGTCACCGGGGAAGGGCTCGACACGTACGACCTCTTCGGCGTCCACATCAAGGACGCGTACGCCGCGCACTGCTTCAAGGCGGCCGCGAAGTGCCCGCTGACCCTGCGGCCCCTCGCCTGGGAGGACTGGGCGCGCGCGGCGTCCGTCATCAGCATCCAGGCCCTGTTCCCGTGACAACCCGCGACGGCGCGAAAGGCCGCCCCGCCGACCGCCGCCCCGCCGACCGCCACCCCCCGAACCCCGCGTGACCGGGTCGCCCCCGGTCGCCGGTCCACGTCACCGACGTGACCGGTGTCCGTCACCGCCTGCCAGCCGTGAACGTCGGACACCGGCCCCGCCGGCCTACGCAACCCGCACGCCCACATCACCATGCGAGGAAACGCCATGAGCGCACAGAGAACCCAGCTTAGCCGCAGAGGATTCCTCGGGGGCTCGCTCCTCTTCGTCGCCGGTACGGCGATCGGCTGTACGACCAGCCCGACCGGTGACTCCTCGAACGGGGCGAAGACCACCCTCAACGTCTGGTCCCACGCCTACGGCGAGGCCGGCACCCAGCAGGCCCTGACCCGCTACGCCACCGAGTTCACCAAGGCGAACCCGGACATCGCGGTCAAGGTGACCTGGGTGCCCGGCGACTACACGGCCAAGCTGAACGCCTCCCTGCTCACCGAAGCCGCACCCGACGTCTTCGAGCACGGCGACTTCACCCAGGGCCTCGCCCGCCGCGGCCAGGTCGCCGCGCTCGACGCGGAGTACGGCAGCGCCAAGGACGACTTCAACGAGGGCGCCCGCGGCCTCGTCACCGTCGACGGGAAGCTGTACGGCGTCAAGATGATCGACGACGTCCAGATGCTGTACTACCGCAAGAGCGTCCTCGCCAAGGCCGGCATCGCCCCGCCCACCACCTTCGACGCGCTCGTCGCCGCCGCCAAGGCGCTGACCACCAAGAAGACCAAGGGCCTGTTCGTCGCCAACGACGGAATCGGCGAGACCCCGGCGCTCTCGGTGTTCTCCAACGGCGGCGAACTCGTGGCCGACGGCAAGATCGCCTTCGCCGCGCCCCAGGCCGTCGAGGCCGTCACCGGCCTCAAGCGCTTGCACGACGACAAGTCCCTGCTGCTCGGCTTCACCACCGACTGGTGGGACCCCTCGGCCCTCGTCCAGGGCGTCGTGCCCATGCAGTGGTCCGGCCTCTGGGCCATGCCCGCCATCGAGAGCGCGCTCGGCGACGACTTCGGCATCCTGCCGTGGCCCGCGTTCAAGGCCGGCGGCACCCCGGTCCTGCGCGTCGGCGGCTGGACGAGCTGCGTCAACGCCAAGGGCAAGAACGTGGACGCGGCCAAGCAGTTCGTCAAGTGGCTCTGGATCGACCAGAAGAAGCTCCAGCAGGACTGGTCCGAGGGCTACGGCTTCCACGTCCCGCCGCGTACGTCCGTCGCCGCCACGGCGACCAAGCTCGGCAAGGGCACCGCCAAGGAGGCCGTCGAGCTCGCCGCGAAGTACGGCCGGAGCAACCCGAACACCTGGGACAACGCCTCCGGCGCCCCGTTCGGCGGGGCCGTCTCGAAGTTCGTCACCGGTCAGGGAGACGCCGCCAAGCTGCTGGCCGAAGCGGCCGAGCAGGCCCAGCTCGCCGTGGACAAGCAGCTGTCCTGATGAACGCCACCACGCACTCCGCGCCTCGCTCCGAGAGTGCAGGGCGCCCCGCGGACACACCGCGGGGCCCCGCCCGCACCCGCGCCCGCGCCCGCCGTGCCGACTGGCGCTCCTGGGGCGCGTTCGCCCTGCTCACGCTGCCGATGCTGATCGGCCTCGGCCTGTTCAAGTACATCGCCATCGGCTGGAGCCTCCTGCTCAGCTTCAGTGACGCCCAGGGCACCATCGCGCTCGGCGACTGGGTCGGGCTCGACAACTACCGGCAGCTGCTCGGCGACGCCGTCTTCCGGAACTCCCTGGTCAAGATCCTGCTGTTCACCGTGGTCATCGTGCCGGTCACGTTCGCCGCCTCGCTCGGCCTCGCGCTCCTCGTGCACCGGATCCGACGGGGCCGGGCCGTCCTGCGGACCGCGTTCCTGATCCCCGCGGCCGTCTCGTACGTCGCCGCCTCGCTGCTCTGGAAGATGTCGCTGTTCAGCGGCATGCCGGCCGGCATCGCCAACATGATCGGCGGCTGGTTCGGGATGGAGACCACCCCCTGGCTCCAGGCCGGCGACCCCCCGCTGTACTGGATCGCCCTGGTCACCCTGCGCCTGTGGCTCCAGGTCGGCTTCTACATGGTGCTGTTCCTCGCCGGACTCCAGGCCATCCCCAAGGAGGTGTACGAGGCCGCCGCCCTCGACGGGGCCACCGGGCTGCGCCTGCTGCGCCGGATCACCCTGCCGATGCTGCGCAACACCTCGGTCGCCGTCCTGATGCTGCTCTTCATCGCGGCCTTCCAGGCCTTCGACGAGTTCTACAACCTGTTCGCCGGCGGCCTCTCCGGCACGAGCACCGTCCCGGTGAAGACCCCGCTGATGTACCTCTACGACACCGCGATGGGCGTCCAGAACTACGGCCTCGGCTCGGCCGGTGCCTTCGTCCTCACGGCCCTGATCGTCGGAGTGACCCTGCTCCAGGGGCGGTTCACCGGCTTCGGAAAGAGTGAGGAGTGAGCCCGGTGACGACCGCGACCACCGAGTCGACCGTGACCACCGAGTCGACCGTGACCACCAAGTCGAGCGTGTCGACCCTGTCGACCGTACGAGTCGGAGCGCGCGCCCTGCGGCGCCCCGCGCGCGGCCTGCTGGCCGGAGTCCTGATGGTGGTGTTCCTCACCCCCTTCTACCTCATGCTGCGCAACGCGCTCATGGACACGCAGACCCTGACGTCGCCGGAGTGGACCTGGTGGCCCTCCACGACGCACTGGGAGAACTTCACCGCCCTGTTCAGCGACCCCATGGTCAACATGGGCCGGTCCCTGACCAACTCCCTGCTGATCGCCGCGATCACGGCCCCGCTGTCCACCCTGCTCGCCTCCGCCGCCGGGTTCGCGCTCGCCCGCATCCCCGTACCCGGTCGCGGGGTCGTCCTCGGCCTCGTCCTCGCGACGCTCATGATCCCCGGCTCGGCGACCTTCGTGCCGACCTTCGTCGTCGTCGGCTCGCTCGGCGGGATCAACACCCTGTGGGGCATCATCGCCCCGGCGCTCTTCAACCCCTTCGCGGTCCTGCTGTTCCGCAACTTCTACCTGCAGTTCCCGCGCGAGATCGAGGAAGCCGGCCGCCTGGACGGCCTCGGCTGGCTCGGCATCTACCGCCGGATCGCCCTGCCGTCCTCCGGCGCCATGCTCGCCTCCCTCGGCGCGCTCGCCTTCATCGACAGCTGGAACGCCTTCCTGTGGCCCCTGGTCATCGGCCAGGACCCGACCGCCTGGACGGCGCAGATCGCCCTGTCCACCTTCCTGACGGCGCAGACCGTCAATCTGCCCGGTCTCTTCGCGGGCGCCGTCGTGACCATCACCCCTCTGGTGGTCATGTTCCTGGTCGCCCAGCGCTACATCGTCGAAGGCATCGCCCACAGCGGCCTCAAGGGCTGACGGCCGTTCTTCGGCTCTTCACCCCACGTTTCGGACAGCCGGTCCGGAACGCCGTACCTCCTTCACTCCCACGCTCTGGAGGACAGCACCATGAGATCACGCATGCCTGCAGGCGGCCTCGCGAGGACCGTCACCCGGGCCCTGACCACCGCACTGGCGACCGGCGCCCTGCTCGTCGGCGCGCTCCCCGCCACCGCGGCCCCCCTCGCCCCCGCCGTCGTCACCGGCGCCCCCGTCCCGATGACCGGCGAGCAGCTGGCCGCGTCCTGGACCGGCCCGCTCAGCACCCGGGGCCGGTACATCGTGGACGCCGACGGCGACCGCTTCAAGCTGAAGGCGAGCAACTGGGCCGGCGCCCAGGGCACCTGGGAGGGCAGCGGCGACGTCAACGACGTCGCGAACCACCAGGCGGACCAGAAGTCGAACAACATCCCGCTCGGCCTGGACCGGACCCCGATCAGCCGGATCCTCGCCGACTTCCACGCCCTGGGTCTCAACTCCATCCGGCTGCCGTACGCCGACGCGATGATCGCCGACCGGACGCCGGTACCGGACGCGGCCGTGGCGGCCAACCCGCAGCTCACGGGCAAGACCCCGCTCCAGGTGTACGACGCGGTCGTCGCCGCCCTCACCGCCGACGGTTTCGCGGTCATCCTCAACAACCACACCACCACCTACCGCTTCTGCTGCTCCCTCGACGGCAACGAGCGCTGGAACACGAGCCAGTCCACCCAGCAGTGGATCGACAACTGGCTCTTCCTCGTGAACCGCTACAAGTCCAACAAGCGAGTCGTCGGCGCGGACCTGCGCAACGAGGTCCGCCGCAACACGACCGACGACCCAAACTGGGGCTGGGGCAACGACCACGACCTCTACCAGGCCTACCAGCTGGCGGGGAACCGGATCCTCGAAGCCGACCCGGACATGCTCGTCATCATGGAGGGCATCAACTGGCAGGGCATCCCGCAGGGCATGTTCCCCCACGGCCGGCCCACGCTCACCCCGGTCCGCAACCTCTCCAACACCCTGATCAACTCCGGCAAGCTGGTCTACGCGGCCCACTTCTACGGCTTCACCGGACCCAACCACACCGGCGCGAGCGGCGGTTGGCAGAACGGTGAGACCAACGACCCGCGCTACCGCGACCTCTCGCCCGAGGACCTCGTCCGGGTCGTCCGCGACCAGGCCCTGTTCGTCACGGAGGAGGGCCAGCACTTCACCGCCCCCGTGTGGGTCAGCGAGTTCGGCACCGGCGGACGCGGTCAGACGGACCAGAAGGAGATCGACTGGTTCAACCGGTTCACCGACATCCTGGTCGCGAACGACACCGACTTCGCCCAGTGGCCGCTGGTCGGCTGGAGCACCGGCGGCAGGATCAACGACAACTGGGCGCTGATCAGCTACGAGGCCGACGGCCGGCGACAGGCGGTCAACGACTCCGGCGACTGGCGCGCCACCGCCTGGAACAAGCTGGTCAACGCTCCCGGCAAGACCGGCCAGGTCGCCCGGGTCGACCACTGGAACATGGTGAACCTCGACTTCGCCGACCAGAACCTCTCCGCCACCATGCGGCAGCAGGCCGACTGGAGCGTCGGCAACCGCAAGGGCAACTGTCCCGACAGCCAGCGGCTCGTCGCCCTCGCCCGCAGCAACAACCGCGGACTGTGCACCGACGCCGGCGGCGGGCTCGCCAAGGCCGACAGCATGTGGATCACCGTCATCGACGAGCGCTACGTCAAGAACGGCGACTGGGCGAGCGGCTACAACAAGCTCGAATGCCCGAGGAACACCTATGCCGTCGGCTACAGCGTCAACGGCAACGCCATGGCCGCCCTGCTCTGCGCCCCCTCCGCCGCGCCGCTGCCCACCACGAACCGGCTGCTCTGGTTCGACCAGGGTGACAACCGTCCGGCCACCGGCGGTTCCGTCAGGAGCGACTGGGCGCCCGGCGCCTACAAGGGCCAGTGCCGCGACGACGAGTACCTCGCCGGCGTCGCCTACACCTGGAAGTGGCAGCACGGCGGAGCGCCCGACGCCCTCCTCTGCCGCCCCCTGAGCTGACCCGCACCGCACCGCGCACCCGCACGACTCCGCGCATCCGCACCTCTCGGCGCACACACCTAGGAGCACCACAGCCATGCCTCGACTGGAGATCGCCGCAGACGGCTTCCGTCTCGACGACCGTCCGTTCCGCATCATCTCCGGCGGACTGCACTACTTCCGCGTCCACCCGGAGCAGTGGGCCGACCGGCTCCACAAGGCGCGGCTGCTGGGGCTCAACACGGTGGAGACGTACGTCCCGTGGAACCTGCACGCGCCCCGGCGCGGCGAGTTCCACGTGGACGGCGGCCTCGACCTTCCCCGCTTCCTCGACCTCGCCGCCGCCGAAGGGCTGCACGTCCTGCTCCGCCCCGGCCCGTACATCTGCGCCGAATGGGAGGGCGGCGGCCTCCCCTCCTGGCTGCTGGCCGACGAGGACATCGCGCTCCGCAGCCGCGACCCCCGCTACCTGGCGGCGGTGGACGGCTACCTCGAAGCGCTCATGGCGGCCGTGGGCCCGTACCTCGCGACCCGGGGCGGCCCCGTCGTCGCCGTACAGCTGGAGAACGAGTACGGGGCCTACGGAGACGACTCCGGCTACCTCGCCGACCTCGCCGCACTGCTCCACCGGCACGGCGTCGACGTCCCCCTCTTCACCTGCGACCAGCCCTCCGACCTCAAGCGCGGCGGACTCGACGGCGTCCTGCGCACGGTCAACTTCGGCAGCCGCGTCGACGCGGGGCTCGCCGAGCTCCGCGCCCAGCAGCCCGAAGGCCCGCTGATGTGCTCCGAGTTCTGGATCGGCTGGTTCGACCGCTGGGGCGGCACCCACATCACCCGGAGCGCGGAGGACGCGGCGGCCGACCTCGACCGGCTGCTCGCGGCCGGCGCCTCGGTCAACCTGTACATGTTCCACGGCGGCACCAACTTCGGCCTCACCAACGGGGCCAACGACAAGGGCACGTACCGCCCCACCGCCACCTCCTACGACTACGACGCCCCTCTCGACGAGGCGGGCGACCCCGGACCCAAGTACGCGGCCTTCCGCGAGGTCATCGCCCGGTACGCCCCCGTGCCCGACGAACCGGTCCCCGCGCCTGCCCCCAAAGTCGAGGACACAGTCGCCGAACTCGACCTGTGCGCAAGCCTCCTGAACCAGGTCGAGCGGATCGGCGGCCCCTCCGCCCACGCCGACCGCCCGCTGACCATGGAGCAGCTGGGCCAGTCCTTCGGCTTCGTCCTGTACGAGACGGTCCTCCCCGACGCGGGCCCCGCCGTCCTCCGGGTGGACGAAGTCCGCGACCGCGCCCAGGTCTTCGTCGACGGCCAGCCCGTCGGCGTACTGGAGCGGGAGAACCACGAGCGCGCCCTCACCTTCCTCGTCCCCCGGGCGGGCGCCCACCTCGCCGTCCTGGTGGAGAACCAGGGCCGGGTCAACTACGGCCCCGCCATGCACGACCGCAAGGGCCTGCTCGGAGCCGTCACCGCCAACGGCCTTCCCCTCGTGGACTGGTACAGCCGTCCCCTGCCCATGGACGATCCGGACGCGCCCGCCTACGCACCTCTCGACCCCTCGGCACCCCCGGTCGGCCCCGCGTTCCACCGCGGCCACCTCGACCTCGACCGGCCCGCCGACGGCTTCCTCGCCCTCGACGGCTGGACCAAGGGCCTGGCCTGGGTCAACGGCTTCGCGCTCGGCCGCTACTGGTCACGCGGCCCGCAGACCACGCTGTACGTCCCCGCCCCGGTGCTGCGCGCGGGACGCAACGAGATCACCGTCCTCGAACTGCACGGCTCCACCACCCGGAACGTCGAACTGCGCGGCACGCCCGACCTGGGAATCACCGAGGACTGAAAGCCCCCATGACCCCCACGAACGCTCCCGAAAGCCCGGCCCCGTCCTGGTGGCGGGAAGCCGTCGTCTACCAGGTCTACCCCCGCAGCTTCGCCGACGGGAACGGCGACGGCATGGGCGACCTCCCCGGCGTCCGGGCCCGGCTCCC
This sequence comes from Streptomyces sp. NPDC056144, assembly GCF_042264145.1. Taxonomy (NCBI): domain Bacteria; kingdom Bacillati; phylum Actinomycetota; class Actinomycetes; order Kitasatosporales; family Streptomycetaceae; genus Streptomyces; species Streptomyces sp. NPDC056144. The sequence continues at coordinate 214,902 of NZ_JBHJVF010000004.1, forward strand.
GTACCTGAAGGAGCTCGGCGTCGACGCCCTGTGGCTGAACCCCTTCTACGCCTCGCCCCAGGCCGACGCGGGCTACGACATCGCCGACCACCGGGCCGTCGAGCCCGTGCTCGGCACCCTCGCGGACGCCGAGGGGCTCGTCCGGGACGCCCACGCGCTCGGCATGCGGGTGATCGTGGACCTCGTGCCGAACCACTGCTCCGACCAGCACGAGTGGTTCCGGCGCGCCGTCGCGGAGGGGCCGGGCTCGCCGTACCGGGACCGCTTCCACTTCCGCCCCGGCAAGGGCGAGCGGGGGGAGCTGCCCCCGAACGACTGGACCTCCGTCTTCGCCGGCCCCGCCTGGACCCGTACGGAGAACCCGGACGGCACCCCCGGCGACTGGTACCTCCACCTCTTCGCCCCCGAGTAGCCCGACTTCGACTGGGACCACCCGGCCGTACGGGAGCACTTCCACTCCGTCCTGCGGTTCTGGCTCGACCGGGACGTCGACGGCTTCCGGATCGACGTCGCCCAGGGCCTCGTCAAGGCCGGGGGACTGCCCGACGTCCACCGCACCGACCAGCGCCGGATGCTCGGCACCGAGCCCACGCCGTACTGGGACCAGGACGGCGTCCACGAGATCTACCGCGCGTGGCGCCGGATCCTCGACGCGTACCCGGGGGAGCGGATGGCGGTCGCCGAGGCGTGGGCGCCGACGCCGGAGCGCACCGCCCTGTACGTACGTCCCGACGAGCTGCACCAGGCCTTCGGCTTCGACCTCATGGGCGTCTCCTGGGACGCCGAGGAGATCCGGCGGGTCGTCGACACCTCGCTGGAAGCCGTACGCGAGGTGAGCTCGTCGGCGACCTGGGTGCTGTCCAACCACGACACCACCCGGCACGCCACCCGGTTCGCCGGCCCGCAGCCGGGAGGCGAGCCCCCGCGGGCGGGCGACCGCGTCCTCGGGCTGCGCCGGGCCCGCGCCGCCACGCTCCTCATGCTCGCGCTGCCCGGCTCCGCGTACCTCTACCAGGGCGAGGAACTGGGCCTCCCCGAGGTCGTCGACCTCCCGGACGAGGCCCGCCAGGACCCGACCTTCCTCCGCAGCGGGAAGACGGACGGCTTCCGCGACGGCTGCCGGGTGCCCCTGCCCTGGACCGTCACCGGCCCCTCGTACGGCTTCGGCACGGGCGGCAGCTGGCTGCCGCAGCCCGGCGACTGGGGCCCGCTCAGCGTCGAGGCCCAGACCGGCGACCCGGCCTCGACGCTGGAGCTGTACCGGGCGGCGCTCGCCCTGCGCCGGTCGCACCCGGGCCTCGGCGCCGGTGACACCGTCGAGTGGGACGAAGCCCCCGAAGGCGTCCTCGTCCTCCGGCGGCCCGGCTTCGTCTGCACGGCCAACACGACCGACCGGGCACTGATCGTCCCCGCGACGGGCCGCCCGCTGCTCTCCAGCTCCCCGGTCGACGACGTCGAAGGCGGGCCCGACCCGGTTCTCGTCCTTCCCGCGCACACCACCGTGTGGTGGACGGTCTGACGACCGGGCCCGCCGACCGGCACGCCGACCTCACCCCGTACGACTCCGGAGACTCCCATGCACAGCAGGCAGCGCCTCACCGAGCAGCGGCTCGCCCGCGTCCTCGACGAGCGGATCAGGCCCGCCGTCCACGCCCGCACCGTCCCGCTCTCCCTCGCGATCTGGAACGTCACCGGTGAACCCGTCCCCGTCGCCGAGGGAATCGCCGCCCCGTACGAGCCGGTCGCGATCGGCCACCGCTGGGGGCCCGCGTGGACCACGAGCTGGTTCCGGATCAGCGGCAGGGTCCCGGAGGAGTGGGCCGGGCGCCGGGTCGAGGCCGTCGTCGACATCGGCTTCAACCACACCGGCGCGGGTTTCTCCAGCGAGGGCCTGGTCCACCGCGCCGACGGCACCGTCGTGAAGGCCCTCAATCCCCGCAACGCCTACATCCCGGTCGCCGACCCGGCCGTCGGCGGCGAGGAGTTCACGTACTACGTCGAGGCCGCCGCCAACCCGAACCTCAACGACGACCACCTCCCCAGCCACACCGGCGACCTCCCGCCCTGGCTCACCGGTACGGACAGCGGGACCCCCGGCGCCCCGATCTACCAGGTCCTCCGCACCGACCTGGCCGTCTTCGACCACGAGGTCTGGGAACTCGCCCAGGACCTGGACGTCCTCGGCGGACTCATGCGCGAACTCCCCGAGTCCGAGCCGCGCCGCTGGCAGCTCCAGCGGACCGTCGAACGGGCCCTGGACGTCGTCGACCTCCAGGACGTCCCCGGCAGCGCCCCGGCCGCCCGCGCGGTGCTCCGTCCCGCCCTCGCCGCGCCGGCCGCCCCCAGCGCCCACCGCATGTCCGCCGTCGGACACGCCCACATAGACACCGCCTGGCTCTGGCCGCTGCGCGAGACCGTGCGCAAGGTCGCCAGGACGCTCTCCAACGTCACCCACCTCATGGACGACCACGAGGACTTCCGCTTCGCCATGTCCCAGGCCCAGCAGCTCGCCTGGCTCAAGGAGCGCCGCCCCGAGGTCTACGGCCGCGTCCAGGAGAAGGCGAAGACCGGGCAGTTCCTGCCCGTCGGCAGCCTGTGGGTGGAGCCCGACACCAACATCATCGGCGGCGAGGCGCTCGCCCGGCAGCTGATCCACGGCAAGCGCTTCTACCTCGACGAGTTCGGCGTCGAGACGACGGAGATGTGGCTGCCCGACACCTTCGGCTACAACGCGGCCATGCCCCAGCTGATGAAGCTGGCCGGCGTGCGCTGGTTCCTGACCCAGAAGATCTCCTGGAACACGACCAACAAGTTCCCCCACCACACCTTCTGGTGGGAAGGCATCGACGGCACCCGGATCTTCACCCACTTCCCGCCCGTCGACACCTACAACGCCGAGATCACCGCAGCCGAACTCGCCCACGCCGTCCGCAACTTCCAGGACAAGGAGGCCGCCGGCACCTCCCTTCTCCCGTTCGGGTACGGGGACGGCGGTGGCGGCCCCACCCGCGAGATGCTGGCCCGCGCCGCCCGGGTGCGGGACCTCGAAGGCTCGCCGAAGGTCACCGTCGAGAGCCCGGCCGCCTTCTTCGAGCGCGCCCACGCCGAGTACCCCGACGCCCCGGTCTGGGTGGGCGAGCTCTACCTGGAGTTCCACCGCGGCACGCTCACCAGCCAGTTGCGCACCAAGCAGGGAAACCGGCGCGGCGAGCACCTGCTGCGGGAGGCCGAGCTGTGGGCGGCGACCGCGGCACTGCGGACCGAATTCCCCTACCCGTACGAGGAGTTGGAGCGTCTCTGGAAGACGGTGCTGCTCCACCAGTTCCACGACATCCTGCCCGGCTCCTCCATCGGCTGGGTCCACCGCGAGGCCGAGGCGACCTACGCCGCCGTGACCGCCGAGCTGGAGACGATCGTCGGCGCGGCCCAGCGCGCCCTGGCGGGGGAGGGCGGGGAACGGGTGGTCTTCAACGCCTCCCCCTACAGCCGTGACGGCGTCCCGGCCCTCGGAGCCGCGCGCGTCGAGCCCCCGGGCCATCCTGCTCACCCGGCCCGCCCGGTCACGCCCGTACCGGTCGAGGACGGAGGTCACGTCCTCGACAACGGGCTCGTACGGATCCGCGTCGACGCCCGGGGCCTGGTGACCTCGGCGTACGACCTCACGGCGGGCCGCGAGGCCCTGGCCCCCGGCGCGACGGCCAACCTGCTCCAGCTGCACCAGGACTTCCCCAACCAGTACGACGCCTGGGACATCGACGCCTTCTACCGCAACACCGTGCTCGACCTCGTCGACGCCGAGTCCGTACGCGCGGAGCCGGACGGCGTGCGGATCACGCGGACCTTCGGCGACTCCCGGATCGAGCAGTTCCTCTCCCTCCGGGCGGGCTCCCGACGCCTGGACGTCGACATGGACATCGACTGGCAGGAGCGGGAGAAGCTCCTCAAGGCCGCCTTCCCGCTCGACGTACGCGCGGACCACTCCAGCGCCGAGATCCCCTTCGGGCACGTCCAGCGCCCCACCCACACCAACACCAGCTGGGACGCCGCCAAGTTCGAGTTCTGCGCCCACCGCTTCCTCCACGTCGGCGAACGGGGCTGGGGCGCGGCCCTCGTCAACGACTCGACCTACGGGCACGAGGTCACCCGCGACGTCCGCCCCGACGGCGGCACCACCACGACCGTCCGGCTGACTTTGCTCCGGGCCCCGCGCTACCCCGACCCGGACGCCGACCGGGGCAGGCACCACCTGCGGTACGGCTTCGTGATCGGCGCGGACATCGCGGACGCGGTGCGCGAGGGGTACGGCTTCAACGTGCCCGAGCGCGCCGTCACCGGGAGCCCGGCGGGGATCGTCCCTCTGGTCGCCACGGACGCCGACGCCGTCGTCGTCGACACGGTGAAGCTCGCCGACGACCGCTCCGGCGACCTCGTCGTCCGCCTCTACGAGGCGCACGGCGGGCGGGCGACGGCCCTGATGGCGCTCGGCTTCCCGGCCGCCGCGGCCACCGTGACCGACCTTCTGGAACGCCCGATCGCCGACAGCGACGGCGGGCGGCCCGACACCGTCCGGATGACGGCCGAGGGGCAGGTGCTTCTGACACTGCGCCCGTTCCAGATCCTCACGATCCGGCTGCGGCCGGCACCCTGAGCCGTCGCGAGGTTCTCCCCACCTGGCCCCGCCGCCGGTGAATACCGAGGTGAGGGCGAGGGCCGATGCCGATAGTGTGACGAGTCGTCCTCTCTCTTCTCCGCCCTCCCCTCCGTGGCGAAAGGCCTTCATGTCGATCCCGTCCACCTCGCTCGACCACTCCGAGTCCGCCGTCGTCTCCCGCCTCCGCGCCGCCGGCTGCGTGTTCGCCGAGGACGAGGCGCGGATGATCATGTCCGCCGCCGGGGACGCCGCCGAGCTGGAGGAGATGGTCGAGCGCCGGGTCGTGGGCCTGCCGCTGGAGCACGTCGTCGGGTACGCGGAGTTCTGCGGGCTGCGCATCGAGGTCGACGCCGAGGTGTTCGTGCCCCGGCGGCGTACCGAGGCGCTCGTCCGGGAGGCCGCCCGGTGTGCGCCCGCCCGGGCGGTGGTCGTCGACCTGTGCTGTGGCTCCGGCGCCCTGGGCGTCGCGCTCGCCGCCTCCCTCGACGAGGTCGAGCTGCACGCCGCCGACGTCGACCCGGCCGCCGTCCGCTGCGCGCGGCGGAACGTCACGCCGGTCGGCGGGCTCGTCTACGAGGGCGACCTCTTCTCCGTGCTTCCCGAGGGGCTGAAGGGGCGGGTGGACGTCCTGCTCTCCAACGTTCCGTACGTGCCCACCGAGGAGATCGACCTCCTGCCGTCCGAGGCCCGGGACCACGAGGCCCGGGTCGCGCTCGACGGGGGCGCCGACGGACTCCACGTCCTGCGCCGGGTCGTCGCCGAGGCCGCCGCGTGGCTGGCGCCCGGCGGGGTCCTGCTCTTCGAGACGAGCGAACGGCAGTCCGACGAGGCCGTGGCCGCCGCCACCGCCGCCGGGTTGCACGCGCGCGTGGCCACGGACGACGAGCTGGACGCCACGGTGATCGTCGCCCGCGCCGACGCGGGACGCGCACCGGTCACGGCTCCCTGAGCGAGGCTGCTCCCTCCCGGTGTCGTTTCTTGTGGCCTCTTGTGGCTACCAGAAGGGCAATGGTGAAATGTCACACACCATTCGAGGGAGACCTTTCATGACCCGCGAGCACGTCCCGGCGCACCGCGCCCACCCCTGGCACGGCATCATGGTCGCCACCGCCCTCCCGCTCCGCGAAGACCTCTCCGTCGACCACGACGCCTACGCCGAGCACGTCGCCTGGCTGATCGCCAACGGCTGCGACGGTGTCGTCCCCAACGGCTCCCTCGGTGAGTACCAGACCCTCACCGACGCCGAGCGCGCCCAGGTCGTCCGTACCGCCGTCGCCGCCGCCGGTGACGGTGCCCGAGTCATGCCCGGTGTCGCCGCGTACGGCAGCGCCGAGTCCCGTCGCTGGGCCGAGCAGGCCGCCGAGGCCGGTGCCGGTTCCGTCCTCCTCCTGCCCCCGAACGCCTACCGCGCCGACGAGCCTGCCGTACGCGCCCACTACGCGGAGGTCGCCCGGGCCGGCCTGCCCGTCGTCGCGTACAACAACCCGATCGACACCAAGGTCGACCTGACGCCCGCGCTGCTCGCGAGCCTGTACGAGGACGGCTCCATCGTCGCCGTCAAGGAGTTCAGCGGGGACGTCCGCCGCGCCTACGAGATCGCCGAGCTCGCCCCCGGGCTCGACCTCCTCGTCGGCGCCGACGACGTGCTGCTCGAACTCGCCCTCGCCGGGGCCGTCGGCTGGATCGCCGGCTACCCCAACGCCCTCCCGGACAGCTGCGCCACGCTCTACCACGCCGCCGTCGCGGGGGACCTGAAGACGGCGCTGCCGCTCTACAAGTCCCTCCACCCGCTGCTCCGTTGGGACTCCAAGACCGAGTTCGTCCAGGCGATCAAGCTGTCCATGGACCTCGCGGGACGCCAGGGAGGCGCCACCCGGCCGCCCCGCGCGCCGCTGACCCCGGAGCAGTACGCCGTCGTGCGTGCCGCGACCGAGAAGGTCATCGCCGACGGTCATCGCTGACGGTCACCGACGTCACGACGTTCACCGCCGACAGCCCTCAGCGGGCAATCCACCTACGAAGGAAGGGACTTCCATGCGTACGCGTCATGTCTTCCACGCCGTCGATTCGCACACCGAGGGCATGCCCACGCGCGTGATCACCGGCGGTGTCGGGGTCATCCCCGGTGCCACGATGGCCGAGCGGCGGCTGCACTTCATCGAGCACATGGACCACCTCCGTACGCTCCTGATGTACGAGCCCCGGGGGCACGCGGCGATGAGCGGAGCGATCCTCCAGCCGCCCACCCGCCCCGACGCCGACTACGGCGTCCTCTACATCGAGGTCTCCGGTCTCCTCCCGATGTGCGGCCACGGCACCATCGGCGTGGCGACCGTGCTGGTGGAGACGGGCATGGTCCCGGTCGTCGAACCCGTCACCACCGTCCGCCTGGACACCCCGGCCGGCCTGGTCAGCGTCGACGTCCGCGTGGAGGACGGCGCGGCGAAGTCCGTGACCTTGACCAATGTGCCGGCGTTCAGCGTCGCGCTGGACCGCAAGATCGAGGTCCCCGGCTACGGCACGGTCACCTACGACCTGGCCTTCGGCGGCAACTTCTACGCCTTCGTCGACCTCGACGCCCTCGGCCTGCCCTTCGACCGCGCACGCAAGGACGACCTCCTCGCCGCCGGACTCGCCGTCATGGACGCCATCAACGCCTCGCCCGACCACCGGCCCGTCCACCCGACGCAGCCCGAGATCGCCGGACTCAAGCACGTCTACCTCGCCGCCCCCGGCTCCGACGCGACCCGGTCCCGGCACGCGATGGCGATCCACCCGGGCTGGTTCGACCGCTCCCCGTGCGGCACCGGCACCAGCGCCCGCCTGGCCCAGCTCCACGCCCGCGGCGAACTGCCCCTCGACACCGACTTCGTCAACGAGTCCTTCATCGGGACCGAGTTCACCGGACGCCTCGTCGGCGAGACGGAGGTCGGCGGCCTGCCCGCCGTCATCCCCACCGTCACCGGCCGCGCCTGGATCACCGGCACCGCCCAGTACTTCCTCGACCCGGACGACCCCTTCCCCGCGGGGTTCCTGCTCTGACCCCGTGCAGGGCGGGTCGCCAGGGAAACGTGACATTGTACGATGCTCCTCCGTGAGATCTCGGAGGACGCGCGATGGGTGACCTGAAACAGTACGGCCTCGTGAGAGCCCAGGAGCGGCTCCGCGACCAGGTCGGGCATGCCCTCCGAGCCGCCCTGATAGCGGGCGAGCTCCGCCCCGGGCAGGTCTACTCGGCGCCGGGTCTCGCCGCCGACCTCGGCGTCTCCGCGACCCCCGTCCGCGAGGCGATGCTCGACCTGGCCCGCGAGGGCCTCGTCGAGCCCGTCCGCAACAAGGGCTTCCGCATCACCGAGGTCAGCGAGCGCGACCTCGACCAGTTCACCGAGCTGCGCACCCTCATCGAGGTCCCCACCATCGCCCGCGTGACGCGCCTGGCCACGCGCGAGCAGCTGGAGGAACTCCGCCCGGTCGCCGAGGAGATCGTCTCCCGTGCGCGGGAGCACGACCTCATCGGCTATCTGGAGGCCGACCGCCGCTTCCACCTCGCGCTGCTCGCCCTCTCCGGCAACGAACGCCTGGTCGAGACGGTGGGTGAACTGCGCAAGCGTTCCCGCCTGTACGGCCTGACGGGCCTCGACGCGGCGGGCAAGCTGGTCTCCTCGGCGGAGGAGCACCTCGAACTCCTCGACCTGATGCTCGACGGAGACGCCGGTGGCGCCGAGGAGTGCATGCGCCGCCACCTCGGCCACGTCCGCTCCCTCTGGGCCGACTCCCGGAACGAACCGGTCGCCATCGGAGGGCCCAGGGAGTCAACGACCCCCTAGCGCAGTCGAATTGGCTGATTCGCGCCGCCGTCACATGCGCCCGCCCCTTGACAGAGGCGGGCGCATTCATATGCTACGGCCATGTATCTCGCCGACGACGCCTCTACTCCCGCCTCCGGCAACGGACTTGAGGCTCCCGCGCCCGTACCCCCCGTCGCCGCCCGCCTGGCCCGCGTCGAGGCGTCGCCGGTACGCGAGATCCTCGCCCTCACCGCACGCCCCGACATGATCTCCTTCGCCGGCGGTCTGCCTGCCCCCGAACTCTTCGACGTCGAGGGAATCCGGGCCGCGTACGACGGCGTCCTCGCCGACAGCGGACGCAGGGCGCTCCAGTACTCGACCACCGAGGGCGACCCCGAGCTGCGCGCGGCGATAGCCGACCGCCTCGGGCACCGCGAACTGCCCACGAACCCCGACGACTTACTGATCACCACCGGTTCGCAGCAGGCCCTGACGCTGCTCACCGCCGCGCTCGTCTCCCCGGGGGACGTCGTCCTCGTCGAGGACCCCTGCTATCTCGCCGCCCTCCAGACCTTCTCCTTCGCGGGCGCCCGCGTCGTCCCCGTACCCACCGACGACCAGGGCATCGTCCCGGCCGCCCTGGAGGAGATCGCCGCCCGCGAGAAGGCCACCCTCCTCTACGTCGTCCCCACCTTCCAGAACCCCACCGGCCGCACCCTCCCCGCCGAGCGCCGCGCCGCCGTCGCCGAGGCCGCCGCACGGCACGGCTTCTGGATCGTCGAGGACGACCCGTACGGCGAACTCCGTTACGACGGCGAGCACGTCCCCTGGATCGCCGGCGAGGCCGTCGCCGCCGACCGCACCGTCCTCCTCGGCTCCTTCTCCAAGATCCTCGCGCCCGGCCTCCGCCTCGGCTGGCTCCGGGCCCCGGCGGGACTGCGCCGCGCCTGCGTGATCGCCAAGCAGGCCTCCGACCTGCACACCTCGACCGTCGACCAGGTCGCTGCCGCCCGCTACCTGCGCGACAACGACCTCGACGCTCACGTCGCCACGATCGCCGCCGCGTACCGGGAGCGCAGGGACGCCATGCTCGCGGGCCTGCCCGGCGCGCTCCCCAAGGGCAGCGCCTGGAACCGTCCGGAGGGCGGCATGTTCGTCTGGGCGACCCTCCCGGCGGGCCACGACGCGACGACGCTCCTCAAGGCGGCCGTCGGCCACGGGGTGGCGTACGTGCCCGGGGCGCCGTTCTACAGTGGCGAGCCGGACCCGGCCGCGATCCGGCTCGCGTTCACCACGCACGCGCCGGACGAGATCCGGGAGGGGCTCCGCAGGCTGGCGAAGGCCTTCGCCTGAGCCGTCGGCAGGTGGGCGCGCCCGCTGTCCGTCCGCCGTCCGCCCACCAACCTCTCGGCATCCGCTCGTGTCGTTGTTGGGCCGAACGGGTGAGGGGCGGGAGGATGGGCGCATGAGTAGGTACGAGAGGTACGACGTCACCGACGAGCAGTGGGAGGGCCTCGCCCAGGTCGTCCCCCTGCGCGGCCGTGACGAATGGCCGTCCAGGGTCGACCACCGCACGATCCCCGAGCAGTACGAGTCCGAAGAGCAGCGCCGCATGGTCGTGCTGCGGGTCCAGGTCTTCGCCGACGCCCGCGAGGTCGCCGAGTACCTCATCGCCCAGATCCCGGTCCTCCTCGACCTGACGAGCGCCGACACCGATGTCGCCAAGCGCATCCTCGACTTCAGCAGCGGCGTCGTCTTCGGCCTCGGCAGCGGCATGCACCGCGTCGACCGGAACGTCTTCCTCCTCGCGCCGGCCGGCACGGAGGTCGAGGGCGTGATGGGCGAGGACGGGGGCACGGAGGAGTACGAGGAGAGGTACGAGGGCAGGTACGAGGGAAGGTACGGGAGTGACGCCGAGGGCGGCCGCCGGACCGGCGTCCCTCGATCGTAGGAAGGTCGCTCCGAGGTAACGGTTCGTCAGGGAATGTGCCGCATACGGTCCGGGCATGGATCTCACCGGCGGCAGCATGCTCGCGCGCACCCACCTTGCTCCCTCGCCCACCCCATCCATCCCACTCGCTCCATCCGGCCCTCCCGCCCCATCCGGCCCTCCCGCCTCTGGCGATACCTCCTCTGACATCGACTCCCTCGGCCGCCCCCGTTCCGGCCGTACGCCTCAGGGCCGTACGCCCTCCGGGGGCGCCGTTCCGTCGCAAGCCGCGCGGGGGACCGCCCGGCCCGTCGTGACCGAGCTCCGCCTCTCCGCGTTCGCCGGTCACCGCGGCGCCGTCCATCCCCTCGGGCCCGTCACGCTCTTCGCCGGGTCGAGCGGCAGCGGCAAGTCGACCACCCTGCGGGCGTACGAGGCGCTCGCCAGGCTCGGTGCGGGCGACTCGCTCCACGAGGTCTTCCCTGCCGCCGTCGACCACGTACCCGAACGCGCCCGGCCCGACGCCCAGGGGCGGCGCGGCTTCCGGATCGGGTGCACGGTCGACGGCCCGGCCGGCCCGGTCCACCTCGACCTCGCCGTCCAGGTCGAGCCCCGGCTCCGCATCGTCGGTGAACGGCTCACCGGCCGGGGCCGCGTCCTGCTCGCCACCGCCCTCCGCGATCCCGGACGCGCCACCGTCCAGGCCGAGTGGCACACCGCGGGCGCCACACCCGTCACACGGGCACCACTGCCCGACGACCTGCTCGGTACGGCCCTGCTCCCGCTGCGCGTCGCGGGCAAGACCCCCGGGCAGCTGGAGGTCCTGGCCGCCGCCGAACAGGTCGTCATCGCCCTGCGGTCCGTCTTCCCCTGCGACCCCGGGCCCGGGACCATGCGGACCCCGGTGCTCCCGGGCGAGGGACGGCTCCGGCGCGGCTGCGCCAACCTCGCCGAGGTCCTGCACCGCACCCACACGGACTGCCCGCGCCGCCACCACCGCCTCGCGGCCGTGGCGCAGGCCGGCTGCGTGGGGCTTGTGACGGGGATCGGCGTGGAGGAACTGCCGGACGGCACCGTGCGCGCCGTCCTCGAAAGGGGCGAGCGGACGCCGACCCCGCTCGGCCGCCTCGGGGACGGCGAACTGCGCTACCTCGCCCTCGCGCTCACCCTGCTCACGGGCCCCGGTGTGCTCGCGATGGACCGGATCGCCGAGGTGCCCGAGGCCATGCAGAGCCTGACCCTGCTCACCGACGGCCTGGACCGGGGGCTCGACGGCCGGCAGGTGCGCGAACTGCTGCGCCTCGCGGCGGAGATCGCGGCCGACGGGCACGTCCGGCTGGTCGGGGCGGTGGGGGAGCGGTCGACGGAGGAGGCGCGGCGGACGCCCGGGGTGACAGTGGTAGACCTGGGTGGGTGACAGAGAAAGAGACCGGTGACAGCACGTCCGGCCGCGGCGACCTGGCGGCGCTCCAGCGCAGGCTGGCCGCCTTCGCGGCGGCCCGCGACTGGCAGCCGTACCACACGCCCAAGAACCTGGCGGCGGCCCTCAGTGTGGAGGCCTCCGAACTCCTGGAGATCTTCCAGTGGTTGACGCCCGAGGAGGCCGGGCGGGTGATGGAGGACCCCGGCACGGCGCACCGGGTCGAGGACGAGGTGGCCGACGTGCTCGCCTATCTGCTCCAGTTCTGCGAGGTGCTCGGGGTCGATCCGCTGGTCGCGCTCGCGGCGAAGATCGACAGGAACGAGGTGCGGTTCCCGGTCCGGCGGCGGGATGGCGGGGCTCGTCACTCTTCGGAGTGATCGCGTTTTCCCCATCGAGCTTACTGTCCACAGATTTCCGAATTCCTCTGGTGTCGGGGCTCAGGCGGCCTCACTCTGGGTAGTGGAATGAGTGGGCAGTAAGTCGTAAGAACGGGGGCGGCGTTGATGGAGGCGGAACGGCTCATCGCGGCCGGGCGGCAAGCGCTGGCGGGGAGCGGGACAGCACAGGACATCGTGGCGGAGGCCTGGCAGGCACAGGCCCTCGCCCAGGCGATAGGGAGTCATCTCGCTCTCTGCGGACCGCTGGAGGTGCGCGGCGAGGCGAGGGGGCTGAGCGAGACCGGGGAGTATCCGGCGTGGGGCGCGGCGGGACCGCGCGCGGGCCGGCTGACGGAGGTCGGAGATCCGGGCGCGGCGCTGACGGCGCTGGGCGCGCTCCTCGGGGAGGTCGGGATCGCGCTCGTCGGGGTGGCCTGCGCCACCGACGAGGAGGGGCTGTACTGGCAGTGCATCGAGGCCATCGACGCGGTCGACGAGTCGAACGACCGGGTGGGCGGGATGCTGCGGCGACTGGCGGTCCGGGACCGGGACCGGGAGCGGGCCCGCCCGCCCGACCCGGCCCGTGGACGGGCGGGCCCCGGCCAGGGTCCGACGTGAACGGCGGACGGCGCTCGGCCGGGGGCGGACGGGTGACGGCGGGGGAGCTAGAAGGGGGAAGGGGCGCCGTCGTGCGGGGTGCGGCCGTGGCGCGTGGAGTCGTGGCGCGTGGAGTCGTACGGGGTGTTCTCGCGGTGCTGCGGCTGCTCCTGGTCCGTGCGGTCGGCCGAGGACTGGATGTCGGCGTCCAGCTGGGAGAGGTCGGCGGAGAGCGCCGCCATCAGCTCCTCCATCTGCTGGAGCAGGCCCTTGGGAGCAGGGGTGCCGGGCTGGGGCACAGACTGCTCGGGCACGGCCCGCTCCGGCGCGGCTTCCTGGGACATGGCGGCCTCCTCGGCCCGGACCCCGTCACCGTGGACGGGACGCGGGTGAGAGCGACGCACCGGCAGCGGCCGCCGGCACGTGGGCCGGGCGGTCCGGCTCCGCCCGAGCCAACGACGGGTCCCGTCCACGGTCACTGGCCGGGGCGGACGCGTCCCGCCAGGGGGTCGGATATTTCACCCGACCGGGCCGGAGCGGCCCGTGGGCTGACGGCGAGGTTGACACGGCGCGATGGACGGGCGGCGGGCACCCGACGGTGCAGGATGGAGGTATGGATCTTCGCATTTTCACGGAGCCCCAGCAGGGGGCCGACTACGACACGCTCCTCACGGTCGCCCGGGCGACCGAGGACCTCGGCTTCGACGCGTTCTTCCGCTCGGACCACTACCTCAGCATGGGCTCGGCCGACGGGCTGCCGGGCCCGACGGACGCGTGGATCACCCTGGCCGGTCTCGCCAGGGAGACCCGCCGGATCCGTCTCGGCACGCTGATGACCGCGGGCACCTTCCGGCTTCCCGGTGTGCTCGCCATCCAGGTCGCCCAGGTCGACCGGATGTCGGGCGGCCGGATCGAACTCGGCCTCGGTGCGGGCTGGTTCGAGGAGGAGCACAAGGCGTACGGCATCCCGTTCCCGAAGGAGAAGTTCGGGCGCCTCGAAGAGCAGCTGGCGATCGTCACCGGCCTGTGGGGGACCGAGCTCGGCAAGACGTTCTCGTACGAGGGCGAGCACTACCGGCTCACGGACTCGCCCGCGCTGCCCAAGCCGCTCCAGGAGAAGATCCCGGTCCTGATCGGCGGGCACGGCGCGAGCCGCACGCCCCGGCTCGCCGCGCGGTACGCCGACGAGTTCAACATGCCGTTCGGCTCACTGGAGGAGACCGAGCTCCAGTTCGGCCGGGTGCGGGCCGCCGCGGAGGAGGCGGGCCGTTCCGCCGACGACCTCGTGTACTCGAACGCGCTGGTCGTGTGCGTCGGCAAGGACGACGCGGAGGTCGCGCGGCGGGCCGCCGCTATCGGACGGGAGGTGGACGAGCTCAAGGCGAACGGTCTGGCGGGTTCGCCGGCCGAGGTCGTCGACAAGCTCGGGCGGTACGCGGCCCTCGGCTCCTCGCGGGTGTACCTCCAGGTTCTCGACCTGCACGATCTGGACCACCTGGAGCTGATCTCCGCCCAGGTCCAGTCGCAGCTGGGCTGAGGGGGGGGCGACGATGAAGCCGGTCCGCACGCTCGCCGAGGCCCTCGCCGAGGGGCCGCTCGTCCTCGACGGCGGGCTGTCCAACCAGCTGGAGGCGCAGGGATGCGACCTCTCCGACGAGCTCTGGTCCGCACGGCTCCTTGACGACGGCCCCGAGCAGATCGAGGCGGCCCACGCGGCGTACGTGCGGGCCGGGGCGCGGGTGGTGACCACCGCGAGCTACCAGGCGACCTTCGAGGGGTTCGCCCGGCGGGGCGCGGACCGGGCGGAGACGGAGCGGCTCCTCGCCCGGAGCGTGGAGCTCGCCCGGCTGGCGTCCGGCCGGGTGGCCGAGGAGGTCTGGGTCGCCGCGTCGGTCGGTCCGTACGGGGCGATGCTCGCGGACGGGAGCGAGTACCGGGGACGGTACGGGCTCTCCGTACGGGAGTTGGAGCGCTTCCACCGGCCGCGGATCGAGGCGCTCGCCGCGGCGGGGCCCGACGTCCTGGCCCTGGAGACCGTGCCGGACGCCGACGAGGCCGAGGCGCTGCTGCGGGCGGTCGAGGGGTGCGGGGTGCCCGTGTGGCTCTCGTACACGGTCGAGGGCGGCCGGACGCGGGCCGGCCAGGACCTGGCGGAGGCCTTCGCCCTCGCCGCGGGGAACGACCAGGTCGTGGCGGTCGGCGTGAACTGCTGTGACCCGGGGGAGGCCGGCCCCGCCGTCGGGCTCGCCGCCGCCGTGACGGGCAAGCCCGTCGTGGTCTACCCGAACAGCGGAGAGCTGTGGGACGCGGAGGCGCGCGGCTGGTACGGCTCCGCCGTCTTCGGCCCGGCCGAAGAAGAGGGAGAGGGAGAGGGGAAGGGGGAGGGGGCGGGAGGGTCGGCGGTCGCCCTGGCCGCCGGCTGGGCGAGTGCCGGAGCCCGCCTGATCGGCGGCTGCTGCCGGGTCGGCCCACGAACGATCGCCGCGCTCGGCGGGGGTTCGGCGGGCTGAGACCACCCGGCCGGCGGGTGGAAAATGCCTGGTTGACCGGGTGCCGGGGTGTTCATACTCGGGCGTGTGTTCCTGACTATCAGCACCTACGGCAACCCGGAGCGACCCGCGACCGATCTCGGATTCCTGCTGCACAAGCATCCCGAGCGGGCGCAGGCGTTCTCGACCTCGCACGGCACCGCGCACGTCCTCTACCCCGAGGCGAGCGCCGAGCGGTGCACGGCGGCGCTCCTCCTGGAGGTGGACCCCGTGGCGCTGGTGCGCCGCGGCAAGGGCAAGGGCCGGGGCGGCGCCCCGGACGCCGCGCTCGCCCAGTACGTGAACGACCGGCCCTACGCCGCGTCCTCGCTGCTCGCGGTCGCGCTCGCGAAGGTCTTCAAGACCGCGCTGCACGGCGTGTGCCAGACCATGCCCGAGCGGGCCGCCGCGCCGCTGCCGCTGCGGATCGAGGTCCCCGCGGTCCCCGCCAGGGGCGGCGCCGGCCTGGTGCGCGCGCTGTTCGGGCCGCTGGGCTGGGACTCCGTGGAGGCGACGCCGGTCGTGCTCGACCCGGAGTTCCCCGAGTGGGGCGACTCCCGGTACGTGCGCCTGGTCCTGGAGGGCGAGCTGCGGCTCGCGGACGCGCTCAACCAGCTGTACGTGCTGCTGCCCGTCCTCGACGACGCCAAGCACTACTGGGTCGCGCCCGACGAGGTCGACAAGCTGCTGCGCGCCGGTGACGGCTGGCTCGCCGGGCACCCCGAGCGGCAGCTGATCACCGCCCGCTACCTCTCCCGCCGTTGGGGCCTCACCCGTGAGGCGACGGACCGGCTCGAACTCGTCCGCCTCGCCGAGGCGGAGCAGCTCGACGTGGAGGACGTCGACAACGCCGTGGACGAGACTGCGGACACGGAGGAGCGGCCCGCGCCGCTCGCCGAGCAGCGGCGCGGGGCGATCCTCGCCGCGCTGCACGCCGCCGGTGCCGCCCGCGTGCTCGATCTCGGCTGCGGACAGGGCCAGTTGGTGCAGGCCCTGCTCAAGGACGTCCGGTTCACCGAGATCGTCGGCGTCGACGTGTCCGTACGGGCGCTGAACGTCGCCGCGCGCCGTCTCCGGCTCGACCGGATGGGGGAGCGGCAGGCCGCCCGGGTCTCGCTGATCCAGGGCTCGCTCGCGTACACCGACAAGCGGCTCGCCGGTTACGACGCGGCCGTGCTCAGCGAGGTGATCGAGCACCTGGACCTGCCGAGGCTGCCTGCCCTGGAGTACGCGGTGTTCGGCGCCGCCCGGCCCCGTACGGTCCTCGTGACCACGCCGAACGTCGAGTACAACGTCCGCTGGGACACGCTGCCCGCCGGGCACGTCCGGCACGGCGACCACCGCTTCGAGTGGACCCGGGAGGAGTTCCGGGCGTGGGCGGCCTCGGTCGCCGGACAGTACGGGTACGGCGTCGACCTCGTCGCCGTCGGACCCGACGACCCCGAGGTCGGTCCGCCCACCCAGATGGCCGTGTTCACCCGTACCGACACCGAGACCCTCACCGACGAGCCCTCGAAGGAGGCCGCCGCATGACCCGCACGCTGCCCGTCACCGACCTGTCCCTCGTGGTGCTCGTCGGTGCCACCGGCTCCGGCAAGTCCACCTTCGCCCGACGCCACTTCAAGCCGACCGAGATCGTCTCCTCCGACTTCTGCCGGGGGCTCGTCGCCGACGACGAGAACGACCAGTCGGCGAGCAGGGACGCCTTCGACGTCCTCCACTACATCGCCGGCAAGCGCCTCGCGGCCGGGCGGCTCACCGTCGTCGACGCCACCAACGTGCAGCAGGAGGCCCGGCGTCAGCTCGTCCGGCTCGCCCGCGAGCACGACGTGCTGCCCATCGCGATCGTCCTCGACCTGCCCGAGGAGGTCTGCCGCACGCGCAACGCCGGCCGTCCCGACCGGGCGGACATGCCCGCGCACGTCATCCAGCGCCACCGCCGGGAGCTGCGCCGTTCGCTGCGCGGCCTGGAGCGCGAGGGCTTCCGCAAGGTGCACGTGCTGCGGTCGGTGGAGGAGGTCGAGGAGGCAGAGGTCGTCCTGGAGCGCCGCTTCAACGACCTCCGGCACCTCACCGGCCCCTTCGACATCATCGGCGACATCCACGGCTGCCGTTCCGAGCTCGACACGCTGCTCGGGCGGCTCGGGTACGTGGACGGAGACCACCCCGAAGGGCGTACGCACCCCGAAGGGCGTACGGCCGTCTTCGTCGGCGACCTCGTCGACCGGGGGCCCGACTCCCCGGGCGTCCTGCGACGCGTCATGGCGATGG
Source organism: Streptomyces sp. NPDC056144 (assembly GCF_042264145.1). Classification (NCBI taxonomy): domain Bacteria; kingdom Bacillati; phylum Actinomycetota; class Actinomycetes; order Kitasatosporales; family Streptomycetaceae; genus Streptomyces; species Streptomyces sp. NPDC056144. The sequence goes on from NZ_JBHJVF010000004.1 coordinate 232,467, forward strand.
TCGCCTCGGGCGACGCCCTGTGCGTCCCCGGCAACCACGAGAACAAGCTCGGCCGCCGGCTGAAGGGGAAGAAGGTCCAGGAGACCCACGGACTCGCCGAGACCGTCGCGCAACTGGAGGGCGAGAGCCAGGAGTTCCGCGACCAGGTGCGGGAGTTCATCGACGGACTCGTCAGCCACTACGTCCTCGACGGCGGCGACCTCGTCGTCTGTCACGCCGGGCTGCCGGAGAAGTACCACGGCCGCACCTCCGGCCGGGTGCGCTCGCACGCCCTGTACGGGGACACCACGGGCGAGACCGACGAGTTCGGGTTCCCGGTGCGCTACCCGTGGGCGGAGGAGTACCGCGGCCGGGCGGCTGTGGTGTACGGCCACACACCCGTGCCGACGACCTCCTGGGTCAACAACACCCTGTGCCTGGACACCGGTGCCGTCTTCGGCGGCCGGATGACCGCGCTGCGCTGGCCGGAGCGCGAGCTCGTCGACGTACCCGCCGAGAAGGTCTGGTACGAGCCGGTCAAGCCGCTCGCGGCCGCCGCGCCCGGTGGCCACGAGGGACGTCCCCTCGACCTGGCGGACGTGCACGGCCGGCGGATCGTGGAGACCCGGCAGCTCGGCAACGTGGCCGTGCGGGAGGAGAACGCGGCGGCCGCCCTGGAAGTGATGAGCCGCTTCGCCATCGACCCGCGGCTGCTCGCCTACCTGCCGCCGACCATGGCCCCGACCGCCACCTCGAAGGAGGAGGGGTATCTGGAGCACCCGGCCGAGGCCTTCGCCCAGTACCGGGCGGACGGCGTCGCCCGGGTCGTGTGCGAGGAGAAGCACATGGGCTCCCGTGCCGTGGCCCTGGTCTGCCGTGACGAGGAGGCCGCCCGCGAGCGCTTCGGCCTGAGCGGTGGCGCGGTGCCGACCGGGGCCCTGCACACCCGTACCGGACGGCCGTTCTTCGACGACCCCGCCGTCACCGAGGAGGTCCTCGGCCGACTGCGGACCGCGATCGGCGCCGCCGGGCTCTGGGACGAGCTCGGCACGGACTGGCTGCTGCTCGACGGCGAGCTGATGCCGTGGTCGCTCAAGTCGGCCGGGCTGCTCCGCTCGCAGTACGCGGCGGTCGGCGCGGCCTCCGGGGCGGCGCTGCCCGGCGCGGTCGACGCCCTGGAACGGGCGGCGGCGCGCGGGGTCGAGGGGCTCGACGGGCTCCTCGCCAAGCAGCGCGAGCGGCAGGAGGACGCGGCGGCGTTCACGGAGGCGTACCGCAGGTACTGCTGGCCGACCGACGGCCTGGAGGGCGTGCGGTTCGCGCCCTTCCAACTGCTCGCGGCGCGCGGACGTTCGCTCGCGGGTGTGCCGCACGACGGGCAGCTCGCCTGGCTCGACCGGCTCGTGGAGCACGACCCGACCGGGCTGCTCCAGGTCACCCGCAGGCTGGTCGTCGACACCGGCGACGAGACCTCGGTCCGCGCGGGCACCGACTGGTGGCTCGAACTGACCGGTGCGGGCAGCGAGGGCATGGTCGTGAAGCCGCTGGCCGCGCTCGTCCACGACACCAAGGGGCGGCTCGCGCAGCCGGGCGTGAAGGTGCGCGGACGCGAGTACCTCCGGATCATCTACGGCCCCGAGTACACGCGGCCGGAGAACCTGGAGCGGCTGCGGCAGCGCTTCCTCGGCCACAAGCGGTCGCTCGCGCTGCGGGAGTACGCGCTCGGCCTCGAGGCGCTGGACCGGCTCGCGGACGGGGAGCCGCTGTGGCGGGTCCACGAGGCGGTGTTCGCGGTCCTCGCGCTGGAGTCGGAGCCGGTGGACCCGCGGCTGTGAGGGCGGCGGGGGCCCGTCGCGGTGCGACGAGCCCCCGCCACCACCCGTACTGATGCCCGAAAGGCGGGCCCCGGGCGTCCGGCTCCGTCAGGATGGGCCCATGGCCTTCCACGTCGCCTCCGAGACCGGCCGGCTGCGCCGCGTCATCCTCCACCGCCCCGATCTGGAGCTGAAGCGGCTCACGCCGTCCAACAAGGACGCCCTGCTCTTCGACGACGTCCTCTGGGTGCGCAGAGCGCGCCAGGAGCACGACGGCTTCGCCGACGTGCTGCGCGACCGGGGCGTCGAGGTGCATCTCTTCGGCGACCTGCTGCGGGAGACCCTGGAGGTGCCCGCCGCCCGCGCGCTCGTCCTCGACCGGGTCTTCGACGAGAAGGAGTACGGGCCGCTGGCCGCCGACCACCTGCGTGCCGCGTTCGACTCGCTGGACGCGGCCGCGCTCGGCGAGGCGCTCGTCGGGGGCATGACGAAGCGGGAGTTCCTCGCGGCGCACCGGGAGCCGACCTCCGTCCGCTTCCACGCGCTCGACCTGGACGACTTCGTCCTCGGCCCGCTGCCGAACCACCTCTTCACCCGGGACACCTCGGCCTGGATCTACGACGGCGTCTCGATCAACGCGATGCGCTGGCCGGCCCGGCAGCGCGAGACCGTGCACTTCGAGGCGATCTACGGGCACCACCCGCTCTTCACGGGCCCGGACGCGGGCCCCTTCCACCGCTGGTCGGAGGGGCAGCGGGACTACCCGTCGACGATCGAGGGCGGGGACGTCCTCGTCATCGGCAACGGCGCCGTGCTCATCGGGATGAGCGAGCGGACGACTCCGCAGGCGGTGGAGATGCTGGCCCGCGGCCTCTTCGCGGCGGGCTCGGCGCGCACGATCGTGGCGCTCGACATGCCGAAGCGGCGGGCGTTCATGCACCTGGACACGGTGATGACGATGGTGGACCACGACACGTTCACGCAGTACGCCGGGCTCGGCATGCTCCGGTCCTACACGATCGAGCCGGGTGACGAGGGGCAGTCCCTGCGGGTGACCGACCACCCGCCGGAGCAGATGCACAGCGCGATCGCGGCGGCGCTCGGGCTCCAGGAGATCCGGGTGCTGACGGCGACACAGGACGTGCACGCGGCGGAGCGGGAGCAGTGGGACGACGGGTGCAACGTGCTCGCGGTGGAGCCCGGGGTGGTCGTGGCGTACGAGAGGAACGTCACCACCAACACGCATCTGCGGAAGCAGGGCATCGAGGTGATCGAGATCCCGGGGAGCGAGCTCGGGCGGGGGCGGGGCGGGCCGCGGTGCATGAGCTGCCCGGTGGAGCGGGACGCCGACTGAGGGCCCGCCCGGCGGCCTCACCCGAAGCTCTGTATATAAATGCCTATTCTCGTATAGACTTCCAAAGGTCAGCGACCGCCGTCGTTCCCCCGGCCGTCGACCACCCCACCCGTACCCCAGGAGCGCGTCCCATGGCCACAGACCTCATCGGCCGCCACTTCCTCAAGGAGCTGGACTTCACCGCCGAGGAGTTCCGCGGCCTGGTCGCGCTCTCCGCCGAGCTCAAGGCCGCCAAGAAGGCGGGCGCCGAGGTCCAGCGGCTGCGCGGCAAGAACATCGCGCTGATCTTCGAGAAGACCTCGACCCGCACCCGCTGCGCCTTCGAGGTGGCCGCCGCCGACCAGGGCGCCTCCACCACCTACCTCGACCCCTCGGCCTCCCAGATGGGCCACAAGGAGTCGGTCAAGGACACCGCCCGCGTGCTCGGCCGGATGTTCGACGGCATCGAGTACCGGGGCGACAGCCAGGCCGCCGTCGAGGAACTGGCCGCCTTCGCCGGCGTGCCCGTCTTCAACGGGCTCACCGACGACTGGCACCCCACCCAGATGCTCGCCGACGCGCTCACCATGACCGAGCACTCCGACAAGCCGCTCGACGGGATCGTCTTCGCCTATCTGGGTGACGCCCGCTTCAACATGGGCAACTCCTACCTGATCACCGGCGCCCTGCTCGGCATGGACGTCCGGATCGTCGCCCCCGAGGCGTACTGGCCCGCCGAGACCGTCGTCGCCGAGGCCCGCAAGCTCGCCGAGGCGAGCGGCGCCACGATCACCCTCACCGAGTCCGTCGCGGACGGCGTCCGGGGCGCCGACTTCGTCGCCACCGACGTGTGGGTCTCCATGGGCGAGCCCAAGGAGGTCTGGGACGAGCGGATCGCCGCCCTCGCCCCGTACGCCGTGACCATGGACGTCCTCCGCGCCACCGGGAACCCGGACGTCAAGTTCCTGCACTGCCTGCCCGCCTTCCACGACCTGGGCACGGCCGTCGGCCGCGACATCCACGCCCGGCACGGCCTGACCGAGCTGGAGGTCTCCGACGAGGTCTTCGAGTCGGCGCACTCGGTCGTCTTCGACGAGGCGGAGAACCGGATGCACACGATCAAGGCGGTCCTCGTCGCCACGCTGGCCGGTTCCGCGCAGACGGCGGCATAGCTTTACGCCTGATTGGGTGAATATGCGATAAGAGGCTTACGATCGCATCCTTCTGGGGGGTTCGGGCATACATGCCCGGACCCCCTCACCCATGCAGCACCATGCGCCACCAGAGATGAGAACCCCCGCATGCCCTCGCGGATCAAGTCCCCGCAGCAGCTCATCGCCGAGTCAGGCGCCGACCTCGAAGGCCACGGCCTCAAGCGCACCATGGGCCTCTTCCAGCTCGTGTGCTTCGGCATCGGCGCGATCGTCGGCACCGGCATCTTCGTCGGTCTGTCGGACAGCGTCTCCGAGGCCGGCCCGGCCGTCGTGATCTCCTTCGTCCTCGCCGCGATCACCTGCGTCTTCACCGCCTTCTCCTTCGCGGAGCTCGGCGGCGCGATCCCGGTCTCGGGTTCCTCGTACTCCTTCGCCTACGCGAGCCTCGGCGAGCGGACCGCCTTCCTCGTCGGCTGGTGCCTGCTCCTGGAGTACGGCGTCTCCGTCTCGGCGGTCGCGGTCGGCTGGAGCCAGTACCTCAACGAGCTCCTCGACAGCCTGACGGGCTGGCAGCTCCCCGCCTCGCTCTCCGCGGGCCCGGCCGACGGCGGCGTGATCAACGTCCCCGCCGTGCTCGTCATCCTGATGGCCGCCACCCTCCTCGTCCGGGGGGTGCGCGAGAGCGCGCGGGCGACGGCCGCCATGGCCGTCCTCAAGATCGGCATCCTGATCGTCTTCTGCGTGATCGGCTTCTCCGCCTTCGAGGCCGGGAACCTCTCGCCGTTCGCCACCCACGGCATGGGCGGCATCACCGCGGGCGCCTCGGTGGCCTTCTTCTCGTACATCGGCTTCGACGCCATCACCACGGCCGGCGAGGAGGTGAAGGACCCGCGCCGGAACATCCCGATCGCGATCCTCATCTGCATCGGCCTCGTCACCCTGCTCTACTGCGCCGTCGCGCTCTCCGCGATCGGCGCGCTCGGCGCCGAGGCGGTCGCCGACCAGCCCGCCGCGCTGTCGGTCGTCGTCGACCAGGTCACCGGCTCCTCGATCGGCGGCGGCGTGATCGCCTTCGGCGCGGTCGTCGCCATCGCGTCCGTCGTCCTCGCGGTGATGTACGGGCAGACCCGCATCCTGCTGTCGATGTCCCGCGACGGGCTCGTGCCGCGCGTCTTCGAGCGGGTCTCGCCGAAGTCCGCGACCCCGGTGGCCAACACCTGGATCGTCGCCGCCGTCTTCGCGGTCCCGGCGGCCTTCGCCTCGCTCGACGTGGTCGTCAACCTGACCACCATCGGCACCCTCGCCATCATGGCGGTCGTCAACTTCGCGGTGATCGTGCTGCGCCGCCGCGAGCCGGGGCTGCGCCGTTCCTTCCGCGTCCCGCTCTACCCGGTGAGCCCGATCCTCGGCATCGGCTTCTGCCTGTACCTCATCTGGGGGACGGGCTGGTCGACCTGGGTGCAGTTCGCGGTCTTCCTCGTGGTCGGCGCCCTCGTGTACGCGTTCTACGGGCGCCGCCACTCGCGGCTCGTCACGGCTCCCGATGACGCCGCTGTGCCGGGATCCCCTGGAGCGTGAACCAGACCGCCTTGCCGTGCGCGGTGGGGCGGTGGCCGCAGTCGCTGCTGAGCGCGCGGATGAGGAGGAGGCCCCGGCCGTGCTCCTGCCAGGGGTCGATCTCCTCGGCCGGGTCGGGGCAGACGAGCTCGCCGGGGCCGGCGGGCTCGGAGTCGTGCACCTCGACGTGACAGCCGCCCGGCGCGGCGAGCAGCTCGACGACCAGCTCGATGGGGCCCTTGCCGGCGGTGTGCTCGACGGCGTTGGCGACGAGTTCGGCGGTGAGCAGCTCGGCCGTGTCGCTGTCGGGCAGGGAGCCGGTGCCGGACTCGATGTCGTTGAGCGCGGTACGGATCAGGGCGCGGGCGATCGGCACGGCGGCCGTGGTGTGGGGCAGGCGGATACGCCAGGAGGTGGCGGTGCCGTCGATTCCGGAAGGGCCGGTGGGGCTGGCAGGGTCAGGGTTGTCGGTGGTTTCGGGCAAGGCAGGCTCCCTTCACCGTGTGGGGGCGGGGTGGGCGAGTGGGGTGGAGGCATCCCGAGACGTCCTGGTTTCAACCTTACGAGGTGCAAAATCCTGTTCCCAGGGCACCCCTCCCTCCCCGCCAGGGACTTCGGTCACGATCTTGGAGGGACCTTCCGGGGGCTGGTCCGACAAAGCCTTTATCGCGCTCTCGTGACGACAGTCACAGTACGGTGATACCCTCCGATCGGAGGAAGGAGGCCTCTCCGCATGAGCCCCTTTACCGGATCCGCGACCCGCACCGAGCGCTGGCGGCACCTGCGCCTCGACATCGACGAGGGCGTCGCCACCGTCACCCTCGCCCGCCCCGCGAAGCTCAACGCCCTCACCTTCGGCGCCTACGCCGACCTCCGCGACCTGCTCGCCGAGCTCTCCCGCGAACGCTCCGTCCGCGCCCTCGTCCTCGGCGGCGAAGGCCGCGGCTTCTGCTCGGGCGGCGACGTCGACGAGATCATCGGCGCCACCCTCGCCCTCGACACCGCCCGCATCCTCGACTTCAACCGGATGACCGGCCAGGTCGTCAGGGCCCTGCGCGAATGCCCCTTCCCGGTCGTCGCCGCGCTCCACGGCGTCGCCGCCGGCGCCGGGGCCGTCCTCGCCCTCGCCGCCGACTTCCGCGTCGCCGACCCCACCACCCGCTTCTCCTTCCTCTTCACCCGGGTGGGCCTCTCCGGCGGCGACATGGGCGCGGCCTACCTCCTGCCCCGGGTCGTCGGCCTCGGCCACGCCACCCGCCTCCTCATGCTCGGCGAACCCGTCCACGCGGCCGAGGCCGAACGCATCGGCCTGCTGAGCGAGCTCACCGAGGAGGGCGCCGCCGACACCCGCGCCGCCGCCCTCGCCCGCCGCCTCGCCGACGGCCCCGCGCTCGCCCTCGCCCAGACGAAGGCGCTGCTCACCGCCGAGCTCGACATGCCGCTCGCCGCCTCCATCGAGATGGACGCCGCCACCCAGGCCCTCCTCATGCACGGCGAGGACTACGCCGAGTTCCACGCCGCCTTCACGGAGAAGCGGCCCCCGAAGTGGCGGGGGTGCTGACGGTGACGGGCCCGGGCCCGGGGCCGCGTACCGTGGCCGTCATCGGCGGCGGCCCCGGCGGCCTCTACGCCGCCGCCCTCCTCAAGCGGCTCGACCCCGCCCGCGAGGTCACCGTCTGGGAGCGGAACGCCCCCACCGACACCTTCGGTTTCGGCGTCGTCCTCTCCGACGAGACCCTCGGCGGCATCCGTGACGCCGACCCCGTCGTGTACGAGGCCCTGCGCGCCGAGCTCGTCCGCTGGGACGACATCGACGTCGTCCACCGGCACCACCGCACCACCTCCACCGGCCACGGCTTCGCCGCCCTCGGCCGCCGCCGTCTCCTGGAGCTCCTGCACGCGCGCTGCGCCGAGCTCGGCGTACGGCTCCGCTTCCGCGCCGAGGCCCCGCCCGCCGCCGAGCTGGCCGCGACCCACGATCTCGTCGTCGCCGCCGACGGCGTCCACAGCCGCACCCGCGAGGACCGCGCGGACCACTTCCGCCCCCGGATCACCACCCACCGCTGCCGCTACATCTGGCTCGCCGCCGACCTCGCCTTCGAGGCCTTCCGCTTCGAGATCGCCGAGACGGAGCACGGCGTGATGCAGCTCCACGCCTACCCCTTCTCGGCCGACAGCTCCACCGTCATCGTCGAGATGCGCGAGGAGGTCTGGCGGGCCGCCGGCTTCGACGAGCTCGACGAGGCCGAGTCCGCCGCCCGCTGCGCGAAGATCTTCGCCGAGGCGCTCGGCGGCCGGGAGCTCCGCTCCAACAACTCCTCCTGGACCGCGTTCCGCACGGTCGTCAACGAGCGCTGGTCGTACGGGAACACCGTCCTCATCGGCGACGCCGCCCACACCGCCCACTTCTCCATCGGCTCCGGCACCAAACTGGCCGTCGAGGACGCCCTGGCCCTGGCCACGGCCCTCGGCGGCGAACACCCCACCCTTCCCGAGGCGTTGGCGGCCTACGAGGCCGCCCGTCGTCCCGTCGTCGAGTCCACCCAGCGGGCCGCCGCCGCCAGCCTCCGCTGGTTCGAGGAGATCGCCGACCACGTCGACCGCCCGCCCCGCCGCTTCGCCTTCGACCTCCTCACCCGCAGCCGCCGCGTCACCCACGCCAACCTGCGCCTGCGCGACCCCGCCTTCGCCACCACCGTCGAGGACGACTTCGGCTGCCCGCCCGGCACCCCGCCCATGTTCACCCCCTTCCGCCTGCGCGGCCTGACCCTGCGCAACCGGATCGTCGTCTCGCCCATGGACATGTACGTCTCCGAGGACGGCGTCCCCGGCGACTTCCACCTCGTCCACCTCGGCGCCAGGGCCCTGGGCGGCGCCGGACTGGTCATGACCGAGATGGTGTGCGTGAGCCCCGAGGGCCGCATCACCCCCGCCTGCGCCGGACTCTGGACCGACGAGCAGGCCGCCGCCTGGGCCCGTGTCACCGCCTTCGTCCACGACCGGGCACCCGGCACCGCGATCGGCGTCCAGCTCGGGCACTCCGGCCGGAAGGGCTCCACCCGCCGCATGTGGGAGGGGATCGACCAGCCCCTGCCCGAAGGGAACTGGCCGCTCGTCGCCGCCTCCCCGCTCCCGTACAGGACCGGCGTCAACCAGACCCCGGCCGCCCTCGACCGCGCCGGACTCACCGCCGTCCGCGAGCAGTTCGTCTCCGCCGCCCGGCGCGCGCTGCGCTGCGACTTCGACCTCCTCGAACTCCACAGCGGCCACGGCTACTTGCTCTCCGGGTTCCTCTCCCCGCTCACCAACCACCGCACCGATTCCTACGGCGGCGACGTCGAGGGACGGCTGCGCTTCCCGCTCGAAGTCTTCGACGCCATGAGGGAGGTGTGGCCCGACGACCGCCCCATGACGGTCCGGATCTCGGCGACCGACTGGGCCGAGGGCGGCACGAGCACCGAGGACGCCCTCGCGGTCGCCCGCGCCTTCGCCGCGCACGGCGCCGACGCCATCGACGTCTCGACCGGCCAGGTCGTCCCCGACGAGCGCCCCGAGTACGGCCGTTCGTACCAGACGCCGTACGCCGACCGGATCCGCAACACCGTCGGCGTCCCCGTCATCGCCGTCGGCGCGATCTCCTCGTGGGACGACGTCAACTCCCTGCTCCTCGCGGGCCGCGCCGACCTCTGCGCCCTCGCCCGCCCGCACCTGTACGACCCCCACTGGACCCTCCACGCGGCGGCCGAGCAGGGCTACGAGGGCGAGGCGGCGCCCTGGCCGGCCCCGTACCGCGCCGGCAACCGCCCGCCGCCGACAGGCCGTACCGCTTAGGGCGTCTCCGGGACCGCTTCGTCCGCCCCGGAGACGTACGGCCGGACGAACTCCGCGCCGCGCTCCCACAGCAGCTCGTGGAGGGCGGCGAAGACCTCCGCCGAGCGCCGTCCCGGCCAGTCGCCGGGCAGCAGTTCGGCCGGGAGGACCGGGTCCGCGTACGGCAGACGACGCCAGGAGTCGAGGACGAGGAGGTACGCCCGGTAGGCGTCCTCCGCGCCGCCCGGCGCCGACCGCCAGGACCGCAGCACCGGCTCGTGGGCCGCGAGGAACTCCTCGTGGAGCCCCGCGATGGCCGGCAGGTCCCACCAGCGGGCCGCCGCCTCGGCCGTGGCCGCGTACCCCAGGTGCTCGCCGCGGAAGAGGTCGACGTACGGGGAGAGCCCGAGCCGCTCCAGGGCGTGCCGCGTCTCCTCGTACAGCCGCGCGGGCGCGATCCAGACGCCCGGCGCCGCCGTGCCGAAGCCGAGGCGGGCGAGCCGGGAGCGCAGCAGGTGGCGCTTGTGCCGCTCGGCCTCGGGGACCGAGAAGACGGCGAGGACCCAGCCCTCGGAGAGCTTCGGCTCCGTACGGGCGTAGATGCGGCGGTCGCCGTCGTCGAGGAGCCGACGGGCGTCCTCCGAGAGGGCGTACCCCGCGGCCCCGTCGGCCGTCCGGCGCGGCAGCAGCAGCCCGCGCCGCTTGAGCCGCGACACCGACGAGCGCACGGAGGGCGCGTCCACGCCGAGCACCCCGAGCAGCCGGATGAGCGCGGCCACCGGCATCGGGGAGTCGTCGGGCCCCCGGCCGTAGGCGCCGTAGAGGGAGACGATCAGGGAACGGGGGGTGTGCTGCTCGGCCACGTGATCACTTTAGGGGGTGCGGGGGTGCGGGGGTGCGGGGGAGAGGACAGGCGGCCAGGCCGTCACGCCGGGTCGCGGAGCCGGAAGCGCTGGAGCTTCCCCGTGGGCGTGCGCGGCAGCGCCTCCAGGAAGACGATCCGGCGCGGGGACTTGTACGGGGCGAGCCGCGACCGGACGAAGGCCCGCAGCGCGGTGGCGGTGGCGGAGTCGCGCGCCACCCCGTCCCGTACGACCGCGTACGCCACGACCACCTGCCCCCGCAGTTCGTCCGGTTGGCCCACGACCGCCGCCTCGACGACGTCCGGATGGTCGAGCAGCGCCTCCTCGACCTGCGGCCCGGCGATGTTGTACCCGGCCGAGATGATCATGTCGTCGGCCCGGGACACGTAACGGAACCAGCCGTCGGGGCGGCGGACGTACGTGTCTCCCGTGACGTTCCAGCCCTCGCGGACGTACTCCGCCTGGCGGGGGTCGGCGAGATAGCGGCAGCCGACCGGGCCGCGCACGGCGAGCAGCCCCTCCTCGCCGTCGGGGACCTCGCGGCCCTCGTGGTCGACGACCCTGGCCTGCCAGCCGGGGACGGGCCGTCCGGTGGTGCCGGGGCGGATGTCGCCGTCGGCGGCGGAGATGAAGATGTGGAGGAGCTCGGTCGCGCCGATGCCGTTGATCAGGCGCACGCCGGTCCGCGCGTACCAGGCGGACCAGGTCGCCTCCGGCAGGTTCTCGCCGGCGGAGACGCAGCGCCGGAGGGAGGAGATGTCGGGGGCCGTGCCGTCGGCGGCGTCGCCGGGCGCGAGCTCGTCGAGCATGACGCGGTAGGCGGTCGGGGCGGTGAAGAGGACCGAGATCCGGTGGTGCTCGATCGCGGCGAGGAGCTGTTTGGGCCCGGCCTGTTCGAGGAGGACGGCGCTCGCCCCGGCGCGCAGCGGGAAGACGACGAGCCCGCCGAGGCCGAAGGTGAAGGCGAGCGGCGGCGAACCGGCGAAGACGTCCTCGGGGAGCGGGCGCAGGACGTGCGCGGAGAAGGTGTCGGCGACGGCGAGGACGTCCCGGTGGAAGTGGACGCACCCCTTGGGCCGTCCGGTGGTGCCGGAGGTGAAGGCGATGAGCGCCACGTCGTCGGCGGCGGTCGCGACGGCCTTGTAGGGGTGGGGGTGGCGGGCGGTGAGGGCGAGCAGGTCCTCGGGGCCGTCCCCGCCGAAGGGGGTGACGCGGAGGCCGGGGATCGCGGCGGCGTGGAGGTCGTCGAGGACGCGGGCGTCGCAGAGGGCGTGGGTGCACCGGGCCGCTTCCGCCATGACGGCGAGCTCGGGGGCGCGCTGCTGGGCCAGGACGGTGACGGCGACGGCCCCGGCCTTCATCACGGCGAGCCAGCAGGCGGCGAGCCAGGGGGTGGTGGGGCCGCGCAGGAGGACGCGGTTGCCCGGTCGGACGCGGAGGTCGGTGGTGAGGACGTGGGCGATGCGGTCGACGCGGTCGAGGAGCTCGCCGTACGACCAGACCCCGCCCTCGCCGTCGAGGAACGCGGGCCGGTCCGCGCCGAATCGTTCCACCGTACGGTCGAGGAGCTCGGCGCCGCAGTTGAGCCGGTCGGGGTACGCGGCGAGCTCGGGGAGCTCGAAGAGGAGGTGCGGCCAGCGCTCCGGCGGGGGGAGATGGTCGCGGGCGAAGGTGTCGAGGTGGGCCGAGGGCGTCAGCTCCATGAGTCCGTCCCCTTGTCGTGGTGGGGCGCTCGGTGTGTCGCGATGGGGTCACTACGGGGTGCCACTACGGCACTACGGGGTCACTCAACGCCCATCGAGCGTATCGTGTTCGTGACGACAGTCAACGGTCCGCGACAAAGGGAGAAAGGGTGCCGCGGAGCGCCGAGGAAGCGCTTAGGAAGCGCCGAAGGACACCGCACCGGGAGGGGCCGCATGCCCGCATTCTCGCTCGATCCGGCACAGACCACCTGGTGCGCGGAGCTCCGCGCCCTCGCCGCCGAACGGCTCGTCCCCCTCGCCGAGAAGGGAGCCCCCGGCCGCGTCAACCGCCCCCTCGTCGCCGCCCTCGGCGAGCTCGGCCTGCTCGCCCGCCTCTTCGACTCGGGCGCGCTCGACCTCTGCCTCCTGCGCGAGTCCCTCGCCCAGGTCTGCACCGAGGCGGAGACCGCCCTCGCCCTCCAGGGCCTCGGCACCCACCCCGTCGCCGCCTTCGGCACCCCGGCCCAGCGCGCCCGCTGGCTCCCCGAGGCCACCGCAGGGCGGGCCGTCGCCGCCTTCGCGCTCTCCGAACCGGACGCCGGTTCGGACGCCGCCGCGCTCGCCCTCGACGCCGTCCCCGACGGCCGCGGCGGGTGGCTGCTGCACGGCGAGAAGCGGTGGATCTCGAACGCCCCGGAGTGCGACTTCGCCACCGTCTTCGCCCGCACCACCCGGGGTGCGGGCGCCCGGGGCGTCACGGCCTTCCTGGTCCCGGCGGACCGCCCGGGACTCGGCGGCGAGGCCCTCGACATGCTCTCCCCGCACGCGCTCGGCTCGCTCACCTTCGACGGCGTCCCCGTCGGCCCGGACGACCTGCTCGACGAGCCCGACCGGGGCTTCCGGGTCGCCATGAACACCCTGAACCTCTTCCGCCCCAGTGTCGGTGCCTTCGCCGTCGGCATGGCCCAGGCCGCCCTCGACGCGGCCCTCGCCCACACCGCCGGCCGCCCCGCCTTCGGCGGCGTCCTCGCCGACCTCCAGGCCGTCTCGCACCGCGTCGCCGAGATGGCGACCCGTACGGAGGCGGCCCGCCTCCTCGTGTACGCGGCGGCCGTCGCGTACGACGAAGGCGACCCGGACGTCCCGCGCCGCTCGGCCATGGCGAAGCTCCTGGCCACGGAGACGGCGCAGTACGTCGTGGACGGCGCCGTCCAACTGCACGGCGCCGCCGCCCTCCAGCGCGGCCACCTCCTCGAACACCTCTACCGGGAGGTCCGCGCACCCCGGATCTACGAGGGGGCGACGGAGGTCCAGCGCACGATCATCGCGAAGGAGCTGTACGCGAGCCTGAACGGGAGCCCGAACGGGAGCCCGAACGTGAGCCCGGACGCGAGCCCGAACGTGAGCCCGAACGCGAGCCCGGACGTGAGCCCGGACGTGAGCCTGAAGGAGCCGACCGCATGAGCCTGCACCGCCACAACCCGGCCGAACTCTCCCCTCCCACCGGCTTCTCCCACGCGGTGACGGCCACCGGCAGCCGACTCGTCTTCCTGGCGGGCCAGACCGCCCTGGACGCGGAGGGCAAGGTCGTGGGCGAGGCGCTCCCCGACCAGTTCGCGACGGCCCTGGGCAACCTGCTCACCGCACTCCGCCACGCGGGCGGAACCCCGGCGGACCTGGCGCGCGTGACCGTCTACACGACGGACGTGGAGGCGTACCGCCTGCACGCCGCCGAACTGGGCTCCGTGTGGCGGAGATTGGCGGGACGGGACTACCCGGCGATGGCCGTCGTCGGAGTCGTACGCCTCTGGGACGAACAGGCGCGGGTGGAACTGGACGGCTTCGCGGTCCTGGACGACCACGCCCCCGCTTGATCAACTGGTGACGCCCTGGGGCCTGGCTTAGGGTCGAAAGGTGGACTGACCGGCCCACGGGTCCCTCAGGTGAGGCGCGATGCGCCATGAGCAGCCATGACCAGTAACCCGAAGCCGACGACAGCGGCGGCGGCGCCCCGCAAGAGCGACGGGGACGGCAAGGGTATAGCCCTCTTCGTCATCGCCTCCTGTCAGCTGATGGTGGTCCTCGACATCACCATCGTGAACATCGCGCTGCCACACATCCAGACCGCGCTGGACTTCTCGACGACCAGCCTGTCGTGGGTGGTCAACGCCTACACGCTGACGTTCGGCGGCCTGCTGCTCCTCGGTGGACGGGCGGGCGACATCCTCGGCCGGCGCAGAGTCTTCATCTTCGGTGTCCTGCTCTTCGGACTCGCCTCCCTCTTCTGCGGGTTGGCGCAGAGCGAGTGGCAACTCCTGGCGGCCCGCGCCCTCCAGGGCGTGGGCGGCGCGATCGCCTCGCCCACATCCCTCTCCCTCATCACGACGACCTTCGACGAAGGCCCGGAGAGGAACAGGGCGTTCGGCGTCTTCGCGGGAGTCTCGGCGGGCGGCGGAGCGATCGGCCTCGTCGCGGGCGGCATGCTCGTCCAGTGGCTGGACTGGCGCTGGATCTTCTTCGTGAACGTCCCGATCGCGATCGTCATCGCGGTCCTGACGCCCCGCCACGTCAAGGAATCCGAACGCCACCCCGGCCACTTCGACCTGGCTGGCGCGCTGACGTCGACGCTCGGCATGGTGGCGCTGGTGTACGGATTCATCCGCGCGGCCCAGGAAGGCTGGAGCGACCCGTACACGATCGCCTCGTTCGTGGCGGCGGTCGTCCTCCTCGCCCTGTTCATCTTCATCGAACGCCGCTCGCAGCAGCCCATCACCCCGCTGCACATGTTCGCCGACCGCAACCGATCGGGCACGTACGTCATCATGCTCTGCCTGGCGGCGGCGATCTTCGGGATGTTCTTCTTCCTGACGCTCTTCGTCCAACAGGTCCTGGGCTTCAGCCCCCTGGCGACAGGCGTCGCCTTCCTCCCGATCAGCGCGATCATCGGCGTCGGCGCCGGCCTGACCTCCAACCTCCTGCCGCGCTACGGCCCGAAGCCCTTCATGGTGACGGGCTCGATCCTCGCCGCGGCCGGCCTGTCCTGGCTGACCCTGACCGACGTGCACTCGACCTACGTCGGCAGCATCCTCGGGCCGGTCCTCGTCTTCGGCCTCGGCATGGGCTTCATGTTCGTCTCGCTGACCATCATGGCCCTCTCGAACGTCGAACCCCAGGAGTCGGGCGCGGCCTCGGGCCTCCTCAACGCCACCCAACAGGTGGGCGGTTCCCTGGGCCTCTCCATCCTGGTCACGGTCTTCGGCACGGCAAGCCGCAACGAGGCGGAAACCCAGGTCCCGGCCTTCCTCGCCCAGGCGACCGAGGCCCAGAAGGCCCAGTTCGCCGAGACGGGCCAACTCCCGCCCCCCTGGGGCGACCAGGTCCTCACCTCGGGCGTCACCGCCGGCTTCGTCACCGCCGCCATCTTCGCCGTGGCCGCCGCACTCATAGCCGTCTTCGTCATCCAGGTCCGCGCCTCCGACCTGGAACGCCTGAAGGGCGGCACCGGGGTGATGCCGGGCGGGTGAGCCCGCGCGGGGAACGGGGAACAGAGCCCGAGAAGCGAAAGGCCCGGCCCGCCCTCCGGAGAGAGGGCGAGCCAGGCCTGCGCATGTGCGCGTCAGCAGGGGACGGTGGTCTCCAGGCTGACCGGTCGCGGCGACCACGGGTAGCTCGCCACGGCGAAGCTCGCCTTCACGGTCGAGCCGCAGGCGACGGTCCCGGAGATCCCACGGACCTCGACGATCGAGGAGTTGAAGATCACCGACCGGTTCAGCGTCCCCGCGGGCGCCTCGGCGGTCAGCGTGGTGAACAGCTCCTGCCCGAACGGAGAAGGGCTGCCGGGGCTGGGCGGTCCGGCCAGCGAGACGCGGCCGTACACCTCGACCTGGTCGCCGGTGATGTCGGCGCAGACACGGGTACTGAGACCGGCCTGCAGACCCGACGCACCGCACACCGTGGTGGTGGTGGCGGCGGCGGTCTGGGCGGTTGCCGTGGCGGGCGCGACGGCGGTCAGCATGAGCCCGACGGCACCAGCGGCGAGCAGTAACTTGCGAGACACGAGAGGGGTCCTCCCCTGAGTACTTCACAGCCGGATTGGCTGTGCAATGTCACACTGTACAGGTGAAGCGTCCAGGGGGTGACCAAAGAGTCACGGAGAGGCACACACCGTCCGAACAAGCCGGACGACCTACCTCCGCCCATACGAAAGCCGCCGCACCCCTCCCTGCCCCGCCGAACGGCAGGGGGGAGGGGTGCGGCGGCACCAGTACGTCAGATGTCGCGGAAGATCTCGATCTGGGCGCCCACAGAGTTCAGGCGCTCGGCGAGGTCCTCGTAACCCCGGTTGATGACGTAGACGTTCCGGAGGACCGACGTGCCCTCGGCGGCCATCATCGCGAGGAGGACGACGACGGCGGGGCGGAGGGCCGGGGGGCACATCATTTCGGCGGCTCGCCAGCGGGTGGGGCCTTCGACCAGGACGCGGTGGGGGTCCAGGAGCTGGAGGCGGCCGCCGAGGCGGTTGAGGTCCGTGAGGTAGATGGCGCGGTTGTCGTAGACCCAGTCGTGGATGAGGGTCTTGCCCTGGGCCGTCGCCGCGATCGCCGCGAAGAACGGGACGTTGTCGATGTTCAGGCCCGGGAACGGCATCGGGTGGATCTTGTCGATCGGGGCTTCGAGCTTCGACGGGCGGACCGTCAGGTCGACCAGGCGGGTGCGGCCGTTGTCCGCCGCGTACTCCGCGGAGCGGTCGTGGTCGAGGCCCATCTCCTCCAGGACCGCGAGCTCGATCTCCATGAACTCGATGGGGACGCGGCGGATCGTCAGTTCGGATTCCGTCACGACGGCCGCGGCGAGGAGGCTCATCGCCTCGACCGGGTCCTCCGAGGGGGAGTAGTCGACGTCCACGTCGATGTGGGGGATGCCGTGGACGGTGAGGGTGGTGGTGCCGATGCCGTCCACCCGTACGCCCAGGGCCTCCAGGAAGAAGCACAGGTCCTGGACCATGTAGTTCGAGGACGCGTTGCGGATGACCGTGGTGCCGTCGTGGCGGGCCGCCGCGAGCAGGGCGTTCTCGGTCACGGTGTCGCCGCGCTCGGTCAGGACGATCGGGCGGTCGGGGGAGACGGAGCGCTCGACCTGCGCGTGGTACAGGTTGTCGGTCGCCGTGACCTCCAGGCCGAAGCGGCGCAGCGCGATCATGTGGGGCTCGATCGTGCGCGTACCCAGGTCGCAGCCTCCGGCGTACGGCAGCTTGAAGCGGTCCATGCGGTGCAGCAGCGGGCCGAGGAACATGATGATCGAGCGGGTGCGGATGGCGGCCTCGGCGTCGATGGACTCCATGTCCAGCTCGGCCGGCGGCACGATCTCCAGGTCCACGCCGTCGTTGATCCAGCGGGTGCGGACGCCGATGGAGTTGAGGACCTCCAGGAGCCGGAAGACCTCCTCGATGCGGGCGACGCGGCGCAGGACCGTGCGGCCCTTGTTGAGGAGGGAGGCGCAGAGCAGCGCGACGCAGGCGTTCTTGCTCGTCTTGACGTCGATGGCGCCGGAGAGGCGGCGGCGGCCGACCACCCGCAGGTGCATCGGGCCGGCGTAGCCGAGCGAGACGATCTCGCTGTCGAGGGCTTCGCCGATGCGGGCGATCATCTCAAGGCTGATGTTCTGGTTGCCGCGCTCGATCCGGTTGACGGCGCTCTGGCTTGTGGCCAGCGCCTCGGCGAGCTGCGTCTGTGTCCAGCCGCGGTGCTGACGGGCGTCACGGATGAGCTTGCCGATGCGTACGAGGTAGTCGTCTGCCATGGCGTCACGTTATCTCAGATATGAGATGGAGATCGTCAGGGGGTAGGCCGTTCGGGGGACCGCCGTTCGGATGGCTTCGGATGCCTCCCGACGGGCTCTAGGTGTGAGCGGTGGGGTGGCGCGGCTCGTACAAGGGGAGTTCGGTGCCGCTCGGGAGGCGTACGGCCGCCACCAGGCCCCAGCCCTGGTCGGTGATGGGGCGTGAGATCTCGGCGCCCCGGTCCTCCAGGGCCGTCAGGGTCGCCGTGACGTCCTCGCACATGAGGTAGACCTCGTGCTTCGGCTCGCCCTCCGTGGGGTGGACGGCGATCTCGGCGGGCGGCAGCTTGAAGATGAGCCAACCGCGTCCCGCGTCCACGTGGTCGAAGCCGACGACGTCCTTGAGGAAGGCGCGGTCCGCCTCCGCGTCCTGCGTGTAGAGAATCACATGCGCGCCACTGAACATGGTCCGATTGTCGGATCTCTGGGCATTTGTCAGCTCGGTGGGAGGGGTCCGGGAGGGCTGATCGAGTTGCGCCTTCCCCCTTTCGGCGCTTGCTACTCGGCGGTAATCTGCGGGCTCGTCAGCAGCCTCGCCGGTCGCCGGCGAGGCGCACCCTTGTGTGGGGGAGTGGTCATGCGTACCGCCGTCACGTCGTCGCCCTCGTACGATCCCGTCGCCGAGCACGCCAGGGCCCGCGCCGCCCTGGCCGCCACCGTGCCCCGGATCGCGCGCCTCCTCGAAGAGGTGCCCGACCTCGACGCCGCCTCCGGCCTGCCGGACTGGTCCGTCGGCGACGTGGCCGCGCACCTCGCCGCCGCCTACCTCGCCTTCGGCTCCGCCGTCGGCGTCGGGGAGCCGGTCGACTGGGACGCGCTCCTTCCCGGGGGTGACCCCTCCTTCGTGGAACGCATCACCGGCATGAACGCCACCGTCCTCACTCTCTCCGGCCCCGGCGAGCGCTCCCGCCCCGGCGCCCTGCTCACCGAGCGGGGCGATGCCTTCCTGCGGGGTACGGAGGGACTCGCGCCCGAGACCCCCGTCCCCACTCCCTGGTACGGCCCCGGTGTCACGCTCACGCTCGCCGCGGTCACCGGGCTCATGCTCAGCGAGACCCTCGTCCACGGCCTCGACATCGCGCGCGGCGCCCGCCTCCCCTGGGCGATCGGCCCGGAGGAGGCGGGCCTCGTCATCGGGCAGTCGATGCCCGTGATGATGGGGCTCGCCCTGGACGCCGAGCGGGCGCGGGGGGTCTCCATGGCCCTCGACCTGGTGGTGAAGGGGGGAGGGCCGCGCCTCGCGGTCCTCGTCGACGGCGGGGCCATGACCGTCACGCGGGACGCCCCGCCGCGCCCGTACGACTGCCGTCTGACGGTGGAGGCGACCGCTTTCCTGCTCGTCGCCTTCCGGCGCGTACCCCTGTGGCAGGCGGTCGCGCGCGGGCGGATGCGGGCCGGCGGGCGCCGCCCGTGGCTCGCGACGCGCCTCAGCCGGCTCGTCGTCGGACCGTGAGGCGCAGCTCGGACAGGACCCCCGCGGCAAAACTCGGCATGGCCGGGCATGACCGAGCGGCGGCCATGCACTAGAGTTATCTCGACATCGAGATAACTGCTTACGGCGCACCGTGGCCGCCACTCGGTAAGGGTTACCTAACTTAGCCTTACCTTAGCGGATCCGCGCGAGGTCGTGGCGGCAGCATGACGGTAGTACGCGCACATTGATGAAGGAGACTGTCGTGTCGGCGAACAGCTTCGACGCCCGCAGCACGCTGCGCGTGGGCGACGAGTCGTACGAGATCTTCAAGCTGGACAAGGTCGAGGGCTCCGCGCGCCTCCCTTACAGCCTGAAGGTTCTCCTGGAGAACCTGCTCCGCACCGAGGACGGCGCGAACATCACCGCCGACCACATCCGGGCGCTCGGGAACTGGGACTCCCAGGCCCAGCCGAGCCAGGAGATCCAGTTCACGCCGGCGCGCGTGATCATGCAGGACTTCACCGGTGTGCCCTGCGTCGTCGACCTCGCCACCATGCGTGAGGCCGTCGCCGCGCTCGGCGGCGACCCGGCGAAGATCAACCCGCTCTCCCCGGCCGAGATGGTCATCGACCACTCCGTCATCGCCGACAAGTTCGGTACGAAGGACGCCTTCGCCGAGAACGTCGAGCTCGAGTACGGCCGCAACAAGGAGCGCTACCAGTTCCTGCGCTGGGGCCAGACCGCCTTCGACGACTTCAAGGTCGTCCCCCCGGGCACGGGCATCGTCCACCAGGTGAACATCGAGCACCTGGCCCGCACGGTCATGGTCCGCAACGGCCAGGCCTACCCCGACACCCTCGTCGGCACCGACTCCCACACCACCATGGTCAACGGCCTCGGTGTGCTCGGCTGGGGCGTCGGCGGCATCGAGGCCGAGGCCGCGATGCTCGGCCAGCCGGTCTCCATGCTCATCCCGCGCGTCGTCGGCTTCAAGCTGACCGGCGAGCTCCCGGCCGGCACCACCGCCACCGACCTCGTCCTCACGATCACCGAGATGCTGCGCAAGCACGGCGTCGTCGGCAAGTTCGTCGAGTTCTACGGTGAGGGCGTCGCCGCCACCTCCCTCGCGAACCGCGCCACCATCGGCAACATGTCGCCGGAGTTCGGCTCCACCGCCGCGGTCTTCCCGATCGACGGCGAGACCCTGAACTACCTCAAGCTCACCGGCCGCTCCGAGCAGCAGGTCGCGCTCGTCGAGGCGTACGCCAAGGAGCAGGGCCTCTGGCTCGACCCGGCCGCCGAGCCCGACTTCTCCGAGAAGCTGGAGCTCGACCTCTCCACGGTCGTCCCGTCCATCGCCGGCCCGAAGCGCCCGCAGGACCGCATCGTCCTCGCGAACGCCGCCGCGCAGTTCGCCCAGGACGTGCGCAACTACGTCGACGCCGACGACGAGGCCGGCCTGGAGTCCTTCCCGGCCTCCGACGCCCCGGCGAACCACCCCAACGGCGCCCCGTCGAAGCCGGTCCAGGTGACCGCCCCCGACGGCTCGACGTACACGATCGACCACGGCGCCGTCACCGTCGCCGCGATCACCTCCTGCACCAACACGTCGAACCCGTACGTGATGGTCGCCGCCGCGCTCGTCGCGAAGAAGGCCGTCGAGAAGGGCCTGACCCGCAAGCCGTGGGTCAAGACCACCCTCGCCCCGGGCTCGAAGGTCGTCACCGACTACTTCGACAAGGCGGGCCTGACCCCGTACCTCGACAAGGTCGGCTTCAACCTCGTCGGCTACGGCTGCACCACCTGCATCGGCAACTCCGGCCCGCTGCCGGAGGAGGTCTCCAAGGCCGTCAACGAGCACGACCTCGCCGTGACCTCGGTGCTCTCGGGCAACCGTAACTTCGAGGGTCGTATCAACCCCGACGTCAAGATGAACTACCTGGCCTCCCCGCCGCTGGTCGTCGCGTACGCCATCGCGGGCTCCATGAAGGTGGACATCACCAAGGACGTCCTCGGCACGGACACCGAGGGCAAGCCGGTCTACCTGGCCGACATCTGGCCCTCCGAGGCCGAGGTCAACGACGTCGTCGCGAACGCGATCGGCGAGGACATGTTCAACAAGTCCTACCAGGACGTCTTCGCGGGCGACGCCCAGTGGCAGGCCCTGTCGATCCCGACCGGCAACACCTTCGAGTGGGACGCCGAGTCCACCTACGTGCGGAAGCCCCCGTACTTCGAGGGCATGACGATGGAGACCACCCCGGTCACCGACATCGTCGGCGCCCGCGTCCTGGCCAAGCTGGGCGACTCGGTCACCACCGACCACATCTCCCCGGCCGGTGCCATCAAGGCCGACACCCCGGCCGGCAAGTACCTCACCGAGCACGGTGTGGAGCGTCGTGACTTCAACTCCTACGGCTCGCGCCGTGGCAACCACGAGGTCATGATCCGCGGCACGTTCGCCAACATCCGCCTGCGCAACCAGATCGCGCCGGGCACCGAGGGCGGCTTCACCCGCGACTTCACCCAGGCCGACGCGCCGGTGTCGTTCATCTACGACGCCTCGCAGAACTACCAGGCCGCCGGCACCCCGCTGGTCATCCTGGGCGGCAAGGAGTACGGCTCCGGTTCGTCCCGCGACTGGGCCGCCAAGGGCACCGCGCTCCTCGGCGTCAAGGCCGTCATCACCGAGTCGTACGAGCGCATCCACCGCTCGAACCTCATCGGCATGGGCGTCCTCCCGCTCCAGTTCCCGGCCGGCCAGTCGGCCGACTCGCTCGGTCTGACCGGCGAGGAGACCTTCTCGATCGAGGGCGTCACGGAGCTGAACAACGGCACCACCCCGTCGACGGTCAAGGTCACCACCGACACCGGTGTCGAGTTCGACGCGGTCGTCCGCATCGACACCCCCGGTGAGGCGGACTACTACCGCAACGGCGGCATCATGCAGTACGTGCTCCGCAACCTGATCCGCGGCTAAGCACCACGGCTGGTACGACAAGGGCCCCGCTCCTCGGAAGAGGAGCGGGGCCCTTGCGTTAACCGGTGATCGTTACGCGGAAGCCGATCAGAACATCTCGCGGAAGCTGTTCCAGCCGCTGTTGCCGATCTTCTTGCGGGGGCTGAACGGGGACGTGCTGCTGCCCCGGCCCGGGTACAGCCACAGGCCGCCATCCTTGTCGCGGGCGACGAGGTCCGCCAGACCGTCGAAGTTCAGGTCACCGGGGGAAACGAGGAGGTTGAACCAGTTCCAGCCGGTGCCGATGCGGACGCGACCGGTGAAGGGCGCCGAGTGGCTGCCGGTGCCCTTGTAGAGCCACAGGTACCCGTTGCGGTCCTTGGCGACGACGTCGGCCCTGCCGTCGCCGGTGATGTCGCCCTTGCCGGCGATCTGGGTGTACTGGTTCCACCCGGCGCCGACGCGCTTGCGCCCGGTCAGCGAGCCGTTGCCGTAGGCCAGGTAGTGCCACAGGACACCGCTGCTGTCGCGGGCGAGGATGTCGTCGGCGACGCCGCCGCCGGTGTTGCCGGCGGAGAGGACCTCGTTGTAGCCGCCCCAGCCGTTGGCGATGAAGCGGGGGGAGCCGCCGTACGGGGTGTAGAGCAGTCGGCCGGCGTTGACGGTGTAGATGCCGTTGGCGCTGCCGTTGCCGTCCAGGTCGGCCTGCGAGAAGTGCTTGTCGTACTGCCAGCCCGAGCCGGAGCTGGAGGCGAGACGCTGGATGGCGCCGCCGCCGACCGGCTCGTAACGCCAGATGATGCCCGCGCTGTTGACACCCTGCAGGTAGTTCACCTGGGCCCTGGCGGTGGCGGCGTCGGCCGAGAACGCGCTCGCACCGGAGGTCGCCTGCTTGGTCGAGGCGAGCGTGGGCTTGGGCGCGTCGGCCGCGACGGCCGCCGTCGTCGTACCGAGCAGGGCGGCCGTGACCGCCGCGACCGTCACGCGGGAGAGAACGCTCGTACGGTTCAGGCGAGAAGACTTCGCCACGTAATACTCCAAATGCTCAGGGAACGAGACAGG
This sequence comes from Streptomyces sp. NPDC056144, assembly GCF_042264145.1. Taxonomy (NCBI): domain Bacteria; kingdom Bacillati; phylum Actinomycetota; class Actinomycetes; order Kitasatosporales; family Streptomycetaceae; genus Streptomyces; species Streptomyces sp. NPDC056144. The sequence goes on from NZ_JBHJVF010000004.1 coordinate 255,932, forward strand.
TTCACCGCGCCCTCCCTCGCGGGTACGGGCACCGGTGACAGGTACATGTTCCCGGATCATCCTCAGGGAATTCTCATCTGATGGGGCTCTGTGACACAACTGTTTCAGTAGCGGACGTATGTCCGCATTTGCGCCGCGATGATGAGAAAAGCTCAGCTCAACGGCCCTCAGTACGCGCCCCCTTGAGTCCCTGTCAAGGGTGTTACAGGTCCGACGGTTGGACGAAACGCCGTAGATTCCGCGTGCTTATCCCGGAGGTCTCAACTCGGGAAAGATGGTTGGTGAAAGTCGCATTCGATCTTGCTCCGGCAGCGGCAAGTGGACTATACCTGTCGGCGTCCAGCCAGTCGGAGTGCTCATCGGATTGCTCCGAACGGCGGACCGGCACGTGCACGACCCTCTGCAATTGACCGCGGTGGCAGGGCCCTTCGCCTGTGGCGAGACGAGTTACGGGCGACCGGCACACCGCCTGAGTCCTGAATGAAGGCGAGGACTTGAGCATGGGATCCACCTCCGCACACAACGGTGAGGGCCTCGGCCGTCGCGATCTGATCAAGCGTTCCGCTGCTCTCGGTCTGATCTCCGTACCGACGATGGGCTTCCTCTCCGCCTGCGCGAGCAGCGACAGCGGTGGCAACGGAAAGGTCGAGAAGGGCACGAAGTCCGAAAAGAACCCCCTTGGGGTGAACGAGTCGGCCGAGCTCGACTTCGTCCTCTTCGACGGCGGATTCGGACAGCAGTACGCCAAGGACGCCGTCAAGATCTACGAGGGCAATTACCCCAAGGCGAAGGTCAAGTTCACCCCGACCCAGAAGATCACCACCACGCTCCAGCCCCGCTTCAACGGCGGCACCCCGCCGGACCTCATCGACAACTCCGGTGCCGAGCAGATGGACATGGGTGTCCTCGTCGGCCAGAAGCAGCTCGCCGACCTGACCCCGCTGCTCGACGCGCCGTCGATCGACGACCCGAGCAAGAAGGTCCGCGACACCCTGCGCCCCGGCATCATCGAGATGGGCCAGTTCGACGGCGAGCAGTGCTGGATCCTCAACTACGCCTACACGGTCTACGGCGTCTGGTACTCGCAGAAGCTCCTGGACTCGCTCGACGCGAAGTACCCGGAGACCTGGGACGAGATGATCGCCCTGTGCGAGAAGGCCAAGAAGAAGAACATCGCGGCCTGGACGTACGCCGGCAAGCACCCGTACTACGTCCCCTTCTCGCTCTACCCGATGATCGCCAAGGTCGGCGGCCGTGAGGTCCTCGACGCGATCGACAACCTGGAGCCGAAGGCCTGGGAGCACCCCGCCGTCAAGGCGTGTTTCGAGGCCTACTACGAGCTCGTCAAGAAGGGGTACATCCTCAACGGCACCCCCGGCCTCGACCACATCCAGTCGCAGACCGCCTGGACCGAGGGCAAGGCGCTGTTCATCCCGAACGGCTCCTGGGTCGAGAACGAGGCCGCGAAGACCATGCCGGCCGACTTCGGTCTCGCCGTCTCCGGCCCGACGGGCCTCGACGCCTCGGACAAGATGCCCTTCGGCACCATCTGGGCCGCCGGCGGAGAGCCCTTCATCGTCCCGGCCAAGGCGAAGAACCCCGAGGGCGGCATGGAGCAGCTGCGCATCATGCTCAGCGAGGCCTCCTCCAAGAACTTCACCTCGTCGGTGAAGTCCCTGACCGCGCTCAACGGCGGCACCGACGGCATCGAGCTCTCCCCGGGTCTCAAGTCCGGTGTCGCGGCCCTGGAGAAGGCCGGGCAGAACGTCGTCAACCCGCGTCTCCAGGACTGGTACGTCGCTCTCCAGAAGGAGAAGATCGGCGTCGCCGGCCTCGGCGAGCTGATGGCCGGCCGCGCCACCCCGGCCGAGACGATCAAGAAGATCCAGAAGTTCGCCGACGAGGCGGCCCAGGACTCGAGCATCAAGCACTACAAGCACTGAGGCACTGCCGGGGCCCCTTCCCGCCGACCGGGAGCGGGCCCCGGCCCCTTGGCGCGCAGCACCGGCGGCGCGCCCGGCGCGGGACAGATCGGGGTCGGTAGGAATGCAACACGGCAAGTACCGTTTCATCGTGGGGTTCCTGGCGGCCCCCCTCGCGCTCTACGCGCTGTTCGTCATCTGGCCGTTCATCCAGTCCATCTACTACTCGCTGACGGACTGGACCGGACTGAGCCCCGAATTCCGGATGGTCGGATTCGACAACTACAGCAGGCTGCTCGACGACGAGATCTTCTGGAAGTCGCTCCAGCACAGCCTGACCTTCGCGGTGGTCCTTCCGCTGGTGACCGTCGGAATAGCGCTGTTCTTCGCGTTCATGCTGAATGTCGGCGGTCGGCGCCGCAGAGGCGCTGCCATCGCGGGCGTGCGCGGATCGTCGTTTTACAAGATCGTCTATTTCTTCCCGCAGGTGCTGTCGATCGCGATCGTCGCGCTGCTCTTCCAGTTCGCGTACAACCCGAACAGCGGAGCCATCAATTCCGTACTGAAGGGCGTCGGTCTCGGCAGTATTCAGCCGGACTGGCTCGGTGATCCGGATCTCGCCCTCATCTGCGTGATGGTGGTCCTCGTCTGGTCCACGGTCGGATTCTTCGTCGTCCTGTTCTCGGCCGGCATGGCGTCCATTCCGCGGGACTTCTACGAGGCGGCGCTGCTCGACGGCGCCAACCGGTTCACGACCTTCTTCAAGATCACGCTGCCGCTGCTCTGGGACACGGTGCAGTCCGGCTGGATCTACATGGGCATCCTCGCGCTCGGCGCGGAGTCCTTCGCCGTGGTCCAGATCATGACCATCGGCCCCAGCGGCGGCGGGCCCGACTACTCCACCATCGTGCTGCCGCTGTACGTGTACCAGAAGGCGTTCCGGGACGGTCAGGCCGCCTACGCAACGACCATCGGTGTCGCGCTCCTCCTCGTCACGCTGGCCTTCGCGGCCGTCGTCATGAAGCTGGGCCGGCGCGAGCGGCTGGAGTTCTGATGAAGACGACCGACACTGCCTCCACCGGCGTCGAGACCCCCGGTGCCCCGGGCGGCTCCGGCCTCACCCTGGTCAAGCCGGCCCCGTCCGAGAAGCGCCGGACGGCCAAGGCCGAGGGCGCGACCCTCAACGTCTTCTCGCACGGCGTCCTGATCATCTGGGCGATCATGGTCGTCATGCCGCTGCTCTGGGCGGTCATGACCTCCTTCAAGACCGACAAGGCGATCTTCACCTCGCCGTGGTCGTTCCCGGACACGCTGCACTTCGAGAACTGGTCGCGCGCCTGGACCGAGGCGCACATGAGCGACTACTTCCTGAACACGATCGTGGTGGTCGGCGGCTCGCTCATCGGGACCCTGCTGTTCGGCTCGATGGCGGCGTACGTGCTCGCCCGCTTCGACTTCCCCGGGAACCGCTTCCTCTACTTCCTCTTCATCGGAGGAATGAGCTTCCCGATCATCCTGGCGCTCGTGCCGCTCTTCTACGTCATGCAGAACATGGCCCTGCTGAACACCCAGCACGGCCTGATCCTGGTCTACATCGCGTACTCGCTGCCGTTCACCGTCTTCTTCCTCACGGCCTTCTTCCGCACCCTGCCCACCTCGGTGGCGGAGGCGGCCTTCGTGGACGGCGCCTCGCACACCCGGACGTTCTTCCAGGTCATGCTGCCGATGGCGAAGCCGGGCCTGATCAGCGTCGGGATCTTCAACTTCCTCGGCCAGTGGAACCAGTACCTGCTGCCGACCGTGCTCAACACCGAGCCGGAGAAGAAGGTGCTCTCGCAGGGGCTCGTGCAGCTGGCCGTCAGCCAGGGGTACAAGGGCGACTGGTCGGGGCTCTTCGCCGGTCTGGTGATGGCGATGCTCCCGGTCCTCGCCGCGTACGTGATCTTCCAGCGTCAGGTGGTGGCCGGCCTCACCGCCGGAGCCGTGAAGTAGAGCCGTCTTTTCTCCGCGAGTTTTCTCCGCGAGGGCCCCGGAGCAGCACGCGCCGGGGCCCTCGCGCATGCCCAACCGCACCGTTCCGTGCCATGTGACACTCGCCGTCGGCCTCGCGAGGTCTTGACGGGGGCTTCACCGAAAGCGTCCCCTTAGAGTTCACATGTTGGAGAAATCGGTGGGAGTGAGTGGGTCGATGGAGACTCCGGGGTCGCAGACGTCGCTGCACAGGGCCAATCTCGAACGGGTCGTCCGCGCGGTGCGGATGGCCGGATCGCTGACCCAGGCGGAGATCGCGCGCGCGACGGGCCTGTCCGCCGCGACGGTCTCCAACATCGTCCGGGAGCTGAAGGACGGCGGCACCGTCGAGGTCACCCCCACTTCCGCGGGCGGCCGCAGGGCCCGCAGCGTCTCGCTCTCCGGGGACGCCGGCGTCGTGATCGGCGTCGACTTCGGCCACACCCACCTGCGGGTCGCCGTGGGCAACCTCGCCCACCAGGTCCTCGCCGAGGAGGCCGAGCCGCTCGACGTGGACGCCTCCGCAGCGGACGGCTTCGACCGGGCGGAACAGCTGGTCAACCGGCTGATCGGGGCCACCGGGGTCGGCCGCGACAAGGTCATCGGCGTCGGTCTCGGCGTACCGGGACCGATCGACGTCTCCTCCGGGACGCTCGGCTCGACCTCGATCCTGCCGGGATGGAGCGGCATCAACCCGGCCGAGGAGCTCGCCGGCCGGCTCGGCGTCCCCGTGCACGTCGACAACGACGCCAATCTGGGCGCGCTGGGCGAGCTGGTCTGGGGCAGCGGCCGGGGCGTCAAGGATCTCGCGTACATCAAGGTGGCCAGCGGCGTCGGCGCCGGTCTGGTGATCGACGGCCGGGTCTACCGGGGCCCGGGGGGCACGGCGGGCGAGATCGGGCACATCACCCTGGACGAGTCGGGTCCCGTCTGCCGCTGCGGGAACCGCGGCTGCCTGGAGACCTTCACCGCCGCGCGGTACGTGCTGCCGCTCCTCCAGCCCAGCCACGGACCGGATCTGACGATGGAAAAGGTCGTGCAGCTGGCCAGGGGCGGGGACCCCGGCTGTCGCCGGGTCATCGCCGATGTCGGGCGGCACATCGGCAGCGGCATCGCCAACCTCTGCAACCTCCTGAACCCCAGCCGTGTCGTGCTCGGCGGGGACATCGCCGAGGCGGGCGAGCTGCTCCTCGCGCCCATCCGGGACTCCGTCTCGCGGTACGCGATCCCCAGCGCGGCCCGCCGGCTCTCGCTGGTGCAGGGGGCGCTCGGCCAGCGGGCCGAGGTGCTCGGCGCGTTGGCCCTCGTCCTCAACGAGATGGGCGATTCAACCCTTTTGCAGGGCTCTGTGCACGTGCCTCCGGCCGCCGCTCCGGCCTCGACGCTTGCCTTCACTTAGAGAACGCACAACGTCGTTGCCATCTCGTTAATAATTTACTTCTTGACGACAGCGTCGCCGCCGAGTTGACTCAAGCCACCTCGGCCGCACCGTCGCGGCCTCGTCAGGGAGGCAACCCCACATGAACGCAGTGACTCGTCGTGCCGTCATAGCCACGGCCGCGGTCTCGATGGCCCTTTCCCTCGCCGCCTGCGGCCAGGCCGGCGGCGACGACAGCGCCGACAAGGGCAGCTCGACGAAGATCGGTCTGCTCCTGCCGGAGAACAAGACCTCGCGCTACGAGTCCCTGGACAAGCCCCAGTTCGAGAAGGCCGTCCAGGCCGCCTGCGGCGACTGCGAGGTCGTGTACAACAACGCGGTCTCCGACGTCGTCAAGCAGAAGCAGCAGTTCGACCAGCTCATCGCCGACGGCGTCAAGGTCATCGCCCTCGACCCGGTGGACGCCGAGAAGGCCGCCGGCTGGGTCAAGGACGCCAAGGCCAAGGGCGTCAAGGTCGTCGCGTACGACCGTGCCGTCGCCGGTGCCGACGCCTACGTCAGCCACGACAACAACAAGGTCGGCGAGCTCCAGGGCCAGGCCCTCCTCGCGGCCCTCGGCCCGAAGGCCGCCACCGCCAACGTCGTGATGATCAACGGCGACGAGAAGGACCCGAACGCCGGGCTCTTCAAGAAGGGCGCCCACACCGCCCTCGACGGCAAGGTCGGCAAGATCGCCTTCGAGGCCTCCGGCGAGTGGGACCCGAAGGTCGCCGGCGAGAAGATGTCCGCCGCGATCTCCTCGGTCGGCAAGGACAAGATCAACGCCGTCTACTCCGCCAACGACGGCATGGCCGGCGGCATCATCACCTCCCTGGAGAACGCCGGCGTCAAGAACGTCCCGGTCGGTGGCCAGGACGCGGAGGCCGCGGGCATCCAGCGCATCATCGCGGGCTCGCAGACCTTCACGATCTACAAGTCCCCGCTCCAGCTGGCCCCCGAGGCCGCGAAGTTCGCGGTCAACCTGCTGAAGGGCAAGGAGCTCGGCGCCCAGGGCGCGACCGACGGCGTGCCGTCGACGCTCTTCGCGCCGGTCGTGGTCGACAAGACCAACATCCAGTCCACGGTCGTCAAGGACGGCATCTACCGCGCGTCCGAGATCTGCGCCGCGGACCTCGCCGCCAAGTGCGCCGAGCTGGGCATCAAGTAACACGGCATCACCCCTCAGGTGACGGAACCCCGCCCCGCCCCTCGTACAAGAGGTGAAGGCCCGAAAGGGCGAGGCTGACCGTCCCCACCCGCGCCGTCCGGCTCCCGGCCGACCCAACCCCGCTGTCGGGCCGGGAGCCGGACGTGCAAGCCCCCCCAGAGATTTCCGGCTCCGCCCCGCGCGGCGGCGCCGAGCCCGCCGCCGTACCGGTGGCGAAGGAGTTGGTTCACGTGTCCCAGACGCCCGTGCTGGCGTTGCGCGGGATCTTCAAGCGGTTCGGAGCGGTTCAGGTCCTCTCCGGGGTCGATCTCGAAGTCCACGCAGGAGAGGTCGTCGCGCTCGTCGGCGACAACGGAGCGGGCAAGTCGACGCTCGTCAAGACGATCGCCGGCGTGCACCCCATCGACGAGGGCGCCATCGAGTGGGAGGGCGAGCGGGTCGAGATCAACCGCCCGCACGACTCCCAGAACCTGGGCGTCGCGACCGTCTACCAGGACCTCGCGCTCTGCGACAACCTCGACGTCGTCGCCAACCTGTTCCTCGGCCGCGAGATCAAGAAGGGCGGCGTCCTCGACGAGGTCGCCATGGAGAAGCGGGCCAAGGACCTCCTCTCCACCCTCTCCATCCGCATCCCCAGCGTCCGCATCCCCGTCGCCGCCCTCTCCGGCGGCCAGCGGCAGGTCGTCGCCATCGCGCGCGCCCTCGTCGGCAACCCCAAGATCGTGATCCTGGACGAGCCGACCGCCGCCCTCGGCGTGGAGCAGACCGCGCAGGTCCTCGACCTCGTCGAGCGCCTCCGCGAGCAGGGCCTCGGCGTGATCCTCATCAGCCACAACATGGCCGACGTGAAGGCCGTCGCCGACACCGTCGCCGTGCTGCGCCTCGGCCGGAACAACGGCACCTTCCCGGTGGCCACCACCACCCACGAAGAGATCATCGCCGCGATCACCGGCGCCACGGACAACGCGGTGACCCGCCGCCAGGCCCGCAACGCGGAGGCAGCCCAGTGAGCACCACGCCCCGTACCTCCGAGGACACCGTGCCCGAGCCCCGTACGAGCGTGGAGACCGGCGCCGCCGCGATCCCCGCCGTCGACCCCCGTCTCCTCGTCCGCCAGCAGGGCGTCAAGGGGTACGTGGACGAGTTCGCGCGCAAGATCCGCTCGGGCGACATCGGCTCGCTGCCCGTCGTCGTCGGCCTGCTCGTCATCGGGATCGTCTTCCAGGCGCTGACCGGCAACTTCATCACCTCGTACAACCTCGACCAGATCACGCTGTACGCGGTCGGCCCCGGCATCATGGCCGTCGGCATCGTCTTCGTCCTGCTGCTCGGCGAGATCGACCTCGCGGTCGGCTCCGTCGCCGGCCTCGCGGGCGCGGTCTGGGGTGTTCTCGGCACGGACATGCCGGACGGCCTCGCGATCCTCCTCGGCATCCTCTCCGGCACCCTGATCGGCGCCTTCCACGGCCTGGTCTTCGCCAAGATCGGCGTCCCCGCCTTCGTCGTCACCCTCGCCGGCTTCCTCGGCTGGGCCGGTCTGCAGACCTGGGTGATGGGGGAGCGGTCCACCATCCCCACCCCGATCGGCAGCTTCGTCGGCGACCTCACGAAGTACTACTTCTCCGACGTCGCCGCCGCCTACGGCCTCGCGATCGCCGTCATCGCCGCGTTCTACCTGGCCCAGCTGCGCGACTCCCGCCGCCGCAAGGCCGCCGAGCTCCCGCACCGCCCGCAGAGCGAGATCCTGCTGCGCACCGGCGTCCTCGCCGTCCTGGTCCTCGTCGCCGCCTACGGCTTCAACCAGGAGCAGGGCCTCCCGCTCTCGCTCGTCATCTTCCTGGGCATCCTGCTCGTCACCGACTTCGTCCTGCGCCGCACCACGTACGGCCGCCAGGTCTTCGCGGTCGGCGGCGGCATCGAGGCCGCCCGGCGCGCCGGCATCAACGTCTCCTGGATCCGGATCTCGGTCTTCATGATCTCCGGCACCATGGGCGCGATCGGCGGCCTCTTCCTCGCCTCCGCGACCGGCGGCGCCGACCGCTCCCTCGGCGGCGGCAACCAGCTGATGATGTGCATCGCGGCCGCGGTCATCGGCGGTACGTCCCTGTTCGGCGGACGCGGCAAGGTATGGTCGGCGCTCCTCGGCATCCTGGTGATCCAGTCGATCGTCCAGGGCCTCAACCAGATGAACCTGTCCTCGAACGCGATCCAGTACATGATCACCGGAGCGGTCCTGCTCATCGCCGTGATCATCGACTCGGTCTCGCGCCGCACGCAGAAGTCGGCGGGACGCGCCTAGCGCGCGTAAGAACCGTCACACCGCCCGGCCCGGGGAAACCCGGGCCGGGCTCCCGTGCGTCAAGAGACAGAAGGACCGTACAGATCAGCGTGGTGTCCGCCGTACGGGTGATGCCTCACCCCCTGACCGGATGCCCGCGATCCAAGACGGAACATTAGACTCGACAAACCGGCAAGCTCGACCAGCTCAAACGCAAGGAGGAACGGGTGGCTCTGCTGACCCGTATCAGGGGACCGCGAGATCTGGACCGGCTCTCCCCGGAGCAGCTGGACCAGCTGGCCGACGAGATCAGGACGTTCCTCGTGGACGCCGTCTCGAAGACCGGCGGACACCTCGGCCCCAACCTCGGCGTGGTCGAGCTGACCATCGCCCTGCACCGCGTGTTCGACTCCCCGAAGGACAAGGTCCTCTGGGACACCGGCCACCAGAGCTACGTCCACAAGCTCCTCACCGGCCGCCAGGACTTCTCGAAGCTCAAGATGAAGGGCGGCCTCTCCGGCTACCCCTCGCAGGCCGAGTCCGAGCACGACGTCATCGAGAACTCGCACGCCTCCACGGTCCTCGGCTGGGCCGACGGCCTCGCCAAGGCCAACGAGGTCCTGAAGAAGGACGACCACGTCGTCGCCGTCATCGGCGACGGGGCCCTCACGGGCGGCATGGCCTGGGAGGCGCTGAACAACATCGCCGCCGCGAAGGACCGCCCGCTCGTCATCGTCGTCAACGACAACGAGCGCTCCTACGCGCCCACCATCGGCGGCCTCGCCAACCACCTGGCCACCCTGCGCACCACCGACGGCTACGAGCGCTTCCTCGCCCGCGGCAAGGACATCCTGGAGCGCACCCCCGTCGTCGGGAAGCCGCTGTACGAGACCCTGCACGGCGCCAAGAAGGGCCTCAAGGACTTCATCGCCCCCCAGGGCATGTTCGAGGACCTCGGCCTCAAGTACGTCGGCCCCATCGACGGCCACGACATCGAGGCCCTGGAGTCCGCGCTGACCCGCGCCAAGCGCTTCGGCGGCCCGGTCATCGTGCACTGCCTCACCGAGAAGGGCCGCGGCTACCAGCCCGCGCTCCAGGACGAGGCCGACCGCTTCCACGCCGTCGGCAAGATCCACCCGGACACCGGCCTGCCCATCTCCTCCTCCGGAGCCGACTGGACCGGCGTCTTCGCCGACGAGATGGTCGCGCTCGGCAAGGAGCGCGAGGACATCGTCGCCATCACGGCGGCCATGCTCCAGCCCGTCGGCCTCGACAAGTTCGCCAAGGCCTACCCCGAGCGGGTCTACGACGTCGGCATCGCCGAGCAGCACGCCGCGGTCTCCGCGGCCGGCCTCGCCACCGGCGGCCTCCACCCGGTCTTCGCGGTCTACGCGACCTTCCTCAACCGCGCCTTCGACCAGGTCCTGATGGACGTGGCCCTGCACAAGTGCGGTGTCACCTTCGTCCTGGACCGGGCCGGCGTCACCGGCACCGACGGCGCCTCCCACAACGGCATGTGGGACATGTCGATCCTCCAGGTCGTCCCCGGCCTGCGGCTCGCCGCCCCGCGCGATGCCGACCAGGTCCGCGCCCAGCTGCGCGAGGCCGTCGAGGTCACCGACGCCCCGACCGTCGTCCGCTTCTCCAAGGGCGCCGTCGGCCCCGCCGTACCGGCCCTGCGCCGCGTCGGCGGCATGGACGTGCTCCGCGAGCCCGGCACCGACCGGCCGGACGTCCTCCTGGTCTCCGTGGGCGCGCTCGCGCCCATGTGCCTGGAGATCGCCGACCTCCTCGACAAGCAGGGCATCTCCACCACCGTCGTCGACCCCCGCTGGGTCAAGCCGGTGGACGAGGCCCTCGCCCCGCTCGCCGAGCTGCACCGGGTCGTCGTCACCGTCGAGGACAACAGCCGCGTCGGCGGTGTCGGCTCGGCCGTCTCGCAGGCCCTGCGCGACGCCGGTGTCGACGTACCGCTGCGTGACTTCGGCATCCCGCCGCGCTTCCTCGACCACGCCTCGCGCGCCGAGGTCATGGCCGAGATCGGGCTGACCGCGCCGGACATCGCGCGCCAGGTCACCGGCCTGGTCTCGCGTCTCGACGGCCGTTTCGAGAGCACCCCGCAGGCCGTGGAACCGGCCCGCGACTGACGGAACACCGTCACCCTGCGTCACCTTGGGGCCGGTCGGCTCACTCTTCGGAGTGTCGACCGGCCCTTTCGCGTGCATTCTGGCTGTAGAGCGGGCAGCTCCTTGTCCAAGGAGGTACGACCGTGAGTACGGACCAGCAGTCACGCGACCGGGGGCCGCGAGCCAACTCCGGCATGTTCCGGACCAAGTCGGTCGAGCAGTCGATCCGCGACACCGAGGAACCCGAGCACGCGCTCCGGAAATCCCTGTCGGCCTGGGATCTGACCGTCTTCGGCGTCGGCGTGATCATCGGCACCGGCATCTTCGTCCTGACGGGCAAGGTCGCGAAGGAGAACGCGGGACCGGCCACGGCCCTCGCCTTCGTCGCCGCCGGCATCGTCTGCGCCCTCGCCGCCCTCTGCTACGCCGAGTTCGCCTCGACCGTCCCGGTGGCGGGATCGGCGTACACCTTCGCGTACGCATCGATCGGCGAGCTGCCGGCCTGGATCATCGGCTGGGACCTCGTCCTGGAGTTCGCGCTCGGCACGGCGGTGGTCGCCGTCGGCTGGTCGGGGTACGTCCGCTCGCTGATGGACAACATCGGCTGGCATCTGCCGGCCTCGCTCGAAGGTCCCGACATTCCGGGCGGCACCTTCGACATCCTGGCGTTCCTGCTGGTCCTCGTGCTGACCGTGGTCCTCGTCCTCGGCATGAAGCTCTCCGCCCGGATCACCGCCGTCGTCGTCGCGATCAAGGTCACCGTCGTGATGATCGTGATCGTCGCCGGTCTCTTCTTCATCGTCGGCGACAACTACAAGCCGTTCATCCCGCCGGCCGTCACCCCCGAGGGCGGCGGCTCCAACTGGGACTCCCCGCTCGTCCAGCTCCTCTTCGGCTACGAGCCCACCAACTTCGGCGTCATGGGCATCTTCACCGCCGCCTCCATCGTCTTCTTCGCCTTCATCGGCTTCGACGTGGTCGCCACCGCCGCCGAGGAGACCAAGCTGCCGCAGCGGGACATGCCCCGGGGCATCCTCGGCTCGCTCCTCATCTGCACCGTGCTGTACGTGGCGGTGGCCCTGGTCGTCACGGGCATGCAGCACTACACGGAGCTGTCGGTGAGCGCCCCCCTCGCCGACGCCTTCAAGGCCGCGGGCCATCCGTTCTACGCGGGCGTGATCAGCTTCGGTGCCGCCGTCGGTCTCACCACCGTCTGTCTGATCCTGCTCCTCGGCCAGACCCGCGTCTTCTTCGCGATGAGCCGCGACGGCCTGCTGCCCCGCTTCTTCTCCGTCACGCACCCGAAGTACAAGACGCCCTACCGCCCGACGATCCTCCTGGGCGTGATCATCGCCGTCGTCGCCGGCTTCACCAGCATCAACGAGCTGGCGACCCTGGTGAACATCGGCACGCTCTTCGCCTTCGTCATCGTCGCCGTCGGCGTCATGGTCCTCCGCCGCACCCGCCCCGACCTCCCCCGCGCCTTCCGCACCCCCTGGGTGCCCGTCCTCCCGATCATCTCCATCGCCGCCTCGTTCTGGCTCATGCTCAACCTCCCCGGCGAGACCTGGTTCCGCTTCGCCGTGTGGATGGTCATCGGCATCGTCGTCTACTTCCTCTACGGCCGGAGCCACAGCAGACTCGGGCTCCGCCAGCAGGGCCGGGACGCTCCCTAGGGGACGCCTGACCCCTGTCCGGAGGAACGGGACGGGCGACTACAGTCAGGGCGTACCCGAACTTGCTCCTGACGACCGGAGTGCTGGATCCCTCATGGCGAATCGATCCCAGGCCCCCACGACCCGTACCCACGGTTCCTCGCCGACCCTCCTGGGCGGCTGGATCACCCGCGGGGAGGAGGGACGCTTCAGCGTCTACCTCCCCCGGGACGGTCAGGTGGTGCGCTGGACCGAGTCGACCGGCGGCGACTGGACCGGGCCCGTCTCCTTCGACGGCGGCGGCCTCGCACCGTTCCTCGCCGTGGGGCAGGGAGCCGACCGGTACGTCCACCTCGTCGGCCTGCGCCCCACCAACACCGGCGAGGGCCACGTCGAACTGGTGCACACCATCCAGTTCCAGACCGGCCGCCCGGCCGCCGCCTGGCGCTCCATCGGGCACTCCAACGGCAAGGCCGCCTGGACGGGCAACCCCGCCGTCGCCGTGGACGCCCAGGGCCGCGCCCACGTCTTCGTGCGCAACGGCGGCGGCGGCGTCAGCTGCCGCGCCCAGAAGGACGCGGGCGGCTGGCACCCCTGGTGGGACCTGCACGGCTGGGGCAGCGACCCGTCCCCGGCCGCCGCGACCAACGGCAAGGGCCTCGTCGAGCTCTACACCGCCACCGACAAGGGCCTCCTGCGGTACGTCCAGGAGGAGCCCGGCGGCCGCCCCGTCCGTCAGGACGTGCTGCCCGCCGAGGTCACCTTCGACACCCTCGCGACCGTCACCGGCCCCTCCGGGCACGTGACGCTCTTCTACCGCGACAAGGACGGCAAGCTCGTCGCCTGGTCCCCGGGCCGGGACCTGGAGCCCACCGCCCTCGCCGACGCGGCCGGCACCGGCCCCATCGCGGCGACCCGCTGCCTGATCGACGGCTACGACTGCACGGTCCTCACCCAGCGCGCCGAGAGCGGCCGCCTCGCGATCGCCGCCTACCCGAGCGAGCAGGAGGACGCAGGGGTCGAGTGGTCGGAGACCGGCGTCCCGCACGAGGAGATGGACACCGTCCTCACCCGCGACCTCGACGGCAAGCTCGTCGCCGCCTCCCTCGTCGACGGCTCCCGGGTCCTCGTCACCCGTCAGAAGACCGGCGCCGAGGGCCTCCTCCTCGAAAGCTGGCGCTCCATAGGGTGACGCCCGCCCCGCCCGCCCCGCCCCCCGCCCGTACGCGAACGGCCCCGGCACCTGAAGAGGTGCCGGGGCCGTACACGTACGCCCTGAGGGGTGGTTACGCCGGGACGCTCGCCAGGCCCTGGGCCAGGAAACGCTTGCCGTTGACGCGCTCGGAGACGCCCTCGCGGTCCAGGTACGGCGTGATGCCGCCCAGGTGGAAGGGCCAGCCCGCGCCCGTGATCAGGCAGAGGTCGATGTCCTGCGCCTCGGCGACGACACCCTCCTCCAGCATCAGGCCGATCTCCTGCGCCACCGCGTCGAGGACGCGGTCGCGGACCTGCTCCTCGGTCAGGACGGAGTCGCCCTGGACGAGCAGCGCGGCGACCTCGGGGTCGAGCTCCGGCTTGAAGCCGTTCTCCGGCTTGTAGACGTAGAAGCCGCGCTTGCCAGCCTCGACGACCGCCTTCAGGTTGGGGGAGACCGTGAAGCGGTCCGGGAAGGCGCGGTTCAGGGTCTCGGAGACGTGCAGACCGATGGCCGGGCCGACGAGCTCCAGGAGGACCAGCGGGGACATCGGCAGACCGAGCGGCTCGATGGCCTTCTCGGCCGTCTCGACCGAGGTGCCCTCGTCGATGACGTTCTGGATCTCGCCCATGAAGCGGGTCAGGATGCGGTTCACGACGAACGCCGGGGCGTCCTTGGTGAGGACCGCGGTCTTCTTCAGCTTCTTCGCCACGCCGAAGGCGGTGGCGAGCGAGGCGTCGTCCGTCTTCTCGCCGCGGACGATCTCCAGGAGCGGGAGGATCGCGACCGGGTTGAAGAAGTGGAAGCCGACCACGCGCTCCGGGTGCTGGAGCTTCGAGGCCATCTCGGAGACCGACAGCGAGGAGGTGTTGGTGGCGAGGATCGCGTGCGCCGGGGCGACCGCCTCGACCTCCGCGAACACCTTCTGCTTGACGGACATCTCCTCGAACACGGCCTCGATGATGAAGTCCGCGTCCGCGAAGCCCGCCGCCTTGTCCAGGACACCGGAGACCAGGCCCTTGAGGCGGTTGGCCTTGTCCTGGTTGATCCGGCCCTTGCCGAGCAGCTTCTCGATCTCGGCGTGGACGTAGCCCACGCCCTTGTCGACGCGCTCCTGGTCGATGTCGGTCAGGACGACCGGCACCTCCAGGCGGCGCAGGAAGAGCAGGGCCAGCTGGGAGGCCATCAGACCGGCGCCGACGACGCCGACCTTGGTGACCGGGCGGGCCAGCGACTTGTCCGGGGCACCGGCGGGGCGCTTGGCGCGCTTCTGCACCAGGTTGAAGGCGTAGATGCCGGAGCGGAGCTCGCCGCCCATGATCAGGTCCGCGAGGGCCTGGTCCTCGGCGTCGAAGCCCTTCTGCAGGTCCCCGTCCTTGGCGGCCTCGATGATGTCGAGGGCGCGGTAGGCGGCCGGGGCGGCGCCGTGCACCTTGGAGTCGGCGATGAGACGGCCCTTGGCGACGGCCTGGTCCCAGCCCTCGCCGCGGTCGATCTCGGGGCGCTCGACGGTGACGGAGCCGTTCAGGACGGAGGCCGTCCAGAGCAGCGACTGCTCCAGGAAGTCCGCGCCCTCGAAGATCGCGTCGGCGATGCCGAGCTCGAAGACCTGCTTGCCCTTGAGCTGGCGGTTCTGGTTGAGGCTGTTCTCGATGATGACCGAGACGGCCTTCTCGGCGCCGATCAGGTTCGGCAGGATCGCGCAGCCGCCCCAGCCGGGCACCAGGCCGAGGAAGACCTCGGGCAGCGAGAAGGCCGGGAGGGCCTTCGACACGGTGCGGTAGGTGCAGTGCAGACCGACCTCGACGCCGCCGCCCATGGCCGCGCCGTTGTAGTACGCGAAGGTCGGCACGGCGAGCGCGGACAGACGCTTGAAGACGTCGTGGCCGCCCTTGCCGATGGCGAGCGCCTCGTCGTGCTTCTTCAGCAGCTCGACGCCCTTGAGGTCGGCGCCGACGGCGAAGATGAACGGCTTGCCGGTCAGGCCGACGCCGACGATCTCACCGTTGGCGGCCTCCGCCTCGACCTGGTCGATCGCCGCGTTCAGGTTGGCGAGGGACTGCGGGCCGAAGGTGGTCGGCTTGGTGTGGTCGAAGCCGTTGTCCAGCGTGATGAGCGCGAAGCGGCCCACCCCGGCGGGCAGCTCGAAGTGACGGACGTGGGCGCTGGTGACGACCTCGTCGGGGAAGAGCTCGGCGGCGCCCTTCAGAAGCTCGGCGGTGGTGCTCACTTGCCCTCCCAGTGGGGGTTCTCCCAGATGACCGTCGCGCCCATGCCGAAGCCGACGCACATGGTGTTGAGGCCGTAGCGGACCTGCGGGTTCTCCTCGAACTGGCGGGCCAGCTGCGTCATGAGACGGACGCCGGAGGAGGCCAGCGGGTGGCCGTACGCGATGGCGCCGCCGTACTGGTTGACGCGGGCGTCGTCGTCGGCGATGCCGTAGTGCTCCAGGAACGCGAGGACCTGGACGGCGAAGGCCTCGTTGATCTCGAAGAGACCGATGTCCTCGATGGACAGGCCCGCCTTGGCGAGGGCCTTCTCCGTCGCCGGGATCGGGCCGTAGCCCATGACCTCGGGCTCGACGCCGGCGAAGGCGTACGAGACGAGACGCATCTTGACGGGGAGGTCGTGCTCCCGCGCGAAGTCCTCGGAGGCGATGATCGAGGCGGTGGCGCCGTCGTTGAGACCGGCCGCGTTGCCCGCGGTGACGTTGCCGTGGACGCGGAACGGCGTCTTCAGGCCGGTCAGCGACTCCAGGGTCGTGCCCGGGCGCATCGGCTCGTCGGCGGTGACCAGGCCCCAGCCGGTCTCACCGGTGGAGGCGTCGGTACGGCGGACGGAGATCGGCACCAGGTCGGGCTGGATCTTGTTGTCCGCGTAGGCCTTGGCGGCCTTCTCCTGCGAGCGCACGGCGTACTCGTCGGCGCGCTGCTTGGTGATGCTCGGGTAGCGGTCGTGCAGGTTCTCGGCGGTCATGCCCATGAAGAGGGCGGACTCGTCGACCAGCTTCTCGCTGACGAAGCGCGGGTTCGGGTCGACGCCCTCGCCCATGGGGTGACGGCCCATGTGCTCGACACCACCGGCGATGACGGCGTCGTACGCGCCGAAGGCGATGGAACCGGCGACGGACGTGACGGCGGTGAGGGCACCGGCGCACATGCGGTCGATGGAGTAGCCCGGCACGGACTGCGGCAGGCCCGCGAGGATGCCGGCGGTGCGGCCGAGGGTCAGGCCCTGGTCGCCGATCTGGGTGGTCGCGGCGATGGCGACCTCGTCGATCTGGGCGGGGTCGAGGCCGGGGTTGCGGCGCAGCAGCTCCCGGATGGCCTTGACGACGAGGTCGTCGGCGCGGGTCTCGTGGTAGATGCCCTTCGGGCCCGCCTTGCCGAACGGGGTGCGGACGCCGTCGACGAAGACGACGTCCCTGACGGTACGAGGCACGATGGCTCTCCTCCAGGGTGCGGGATGGCACTGCTGCGTCGGCCCACGCCTAAGCGTGCGCTTGCTTCCTCCATGCTACTTGCGGGTAACCGGGCTGCCCAGTCCCTGAGGGCCAAGCGGCGAAGGTCACATCCGCGCGCCCCCGGTGCGCCCCTCCGATCGGAGGGTCCCGCAACCCCGATGGACCCGGACCGGCGGCCGTCCCGTGGCGCCCGTTCGTGGGCGGACGGAGTCTGGCCGGGCCGGGGCGCAGGGCTCCGGCCCCCCACACGCACAGAACGGATTCCCCATGGCGAAGATCATCACCACCGACCACTGGGTCTGGCACAGGTCCACCGTCCCCGCGAACGAGGACGAAGAGGTCGAGCTCTTCGTACGGGAGAGGAACGGCACGCCCCCCGGGCAGAAGCGCAAGCCGGTCCTCATGCTCCACGGCCGGAGCGTCCCGACGCTCCCCGGCTTCGACCTCCGGTACAAGGACTACAGCTGGTCCGGGGCGCTGGCGCAGGCCGGCTACGACGTCTTCATGATGGACCTCCAGGGCTCCGGCCTCTCGGCCCGGCCCATGATGAACGACCCGCGCAACGTCAACCCCGCCCAGCAGCCTCTGCTGACGCCGAGGCCGCCGGGATTCACCTCGGGCCAGCCGAACTACCCGTACCAGCTGAACACCTCGTACAGCGACTGGGACGAGCTGCACACCGTCGTGGAGTTCGTCCGCGAGCTGTGCGAGGCGGACAAGGTCGCCTTCGTCGGCTGGTCCGCCGCCGCGTTCTGGATGGGGCCGTACGCGGTCAAGAACCCCGGCAAGGTCGAGAGCCTGTTCCTGCTGGCGCCGATCTTCCCCGCCAAGGGCAGCTCGACTCCGCCGGCCACGCTGCCGGTGTCGGGATTCCCGACCAACCTGAGCACGAAGGCCGGACTGTCCTCCCCGGCCGGCTGGGGCGGCGAGCTGCACTGCGAGGGTCAGCGTGAGGACGGCATCGTCGACGTGGTCTGGGACGCGCTGCTGAAGAGCGACCCGGTCGGCAGCGTCTGGGGAGGCATCGACGGGCTCAGCCGGTTCAGGAGCTTCACCCGGTGGGGGTGGAACGAGACCACGGCGAAGCAAGACGGGGTGCTCGGCGGAAGCGTGCCCGTGCTGCTCGTGTACGGGGAGTACGACAAGCAGGCGAACACGGTACCGGCCAACCCCAATCCCGAACTCAACTTCTCCGTCCCGGCGCTCTACAACGCCGTCACGGGCTCCCACAAGCTGATGGTCAAGCTGGCCTGCGCGGGTCATTCCGTGCCGTGGGAGATGCAGCACGGGAACGTGCACGCGCTCTCGAAGCACTGGCTGAAGCACCTCAAGGTCGGCGGCAAGACCAACGGGATCTTCGACATGGACACCGCCGGCAACCTCAGCGCGGCGCCCTAGCGAAGAGCCCCCTGCGCCCCGAGGGGCAGGGGGCTCTTCCTGACCGGCTACGCGCTCGCCGCCAGGGCCTTCACGAGCAGCGGGGTCACCAGTTCGACCTGCCAGGGGCGGGCGCCGTGGCCGGTCAGGGCGGCGGCGATGGCCTCCGGGGTCGCGGGGGACGGCGGTTCCCAGCAGACGCGGCGGACCGTGTCCGGGGTGATCAGGTTCTCCTGGGGGAGGTTCAGCTCCTCCGCCAGGGCGGAGACGGCCGTGCGGGCCGCCGCCAGGCGCGCCGCGGCGGCCGGGTCCTTGTCCGCCCAGGCCCGCGGCGGCGGGGGGCCCGCGATCTGCTGGCCGGGCTGGGGGAGCTCGTTCTCGGGGAGCGCGCGGGCCCGGTCGATCGCCGCCTGCCACTGCTCCAGCTGGCGGCGGTTCATGCGGTGCCCGAAGCCGGGCAGTGCCATGAGGGCCGCCGCGTTCACGGGCACGGCCAGTGCCGCTTCCACGATCGCCGCGTCGCTCAGCACCTTGCCGGGCGAGACGTCCCGCCGCTGGGCGACCTTGTCACGGGCCGTCCACAGCTCCCGTACGACCGCCATCTGGCGGCGCCGCCGGACCTTGTGCATGCCGGAGGTCCGCCGCCACGGGTCCTTGCGCGGCGGGGCCGGCGGGGCCGAGGCGATGGCGTCGAACTCCTGGCGCGCCCACTCCAGCTTCCCCTGCCGGTCGAGCTCCTTCTCCAGCGCGTCGCGCAGGTCGACGAGGAGTTCGACGTCGAGGGCCGCGTACCGCAGCCAGGGCTCGGGGAGCGGGCGGGTGGACCAGTCCACGGCGGAGTGGCCCTTCTCCAGGGCGTACCCGAGGACGGACTCGACCATCGCGCCGAGGCCGACCCGCGGGAAGCCCGCGAGGCGCCCGGCGAGCTCGGTGTCGAAGAGCGAGGTGGGGAGCATGCCTATGTCGCGCAGGCAGGGGAGGTCCTGGGTGGCGGCGTGCAGGATCCACTCCGTGCCGGTCAGGGCCTCGCCGAGACCCGAGAGGTCGGGGCAGCCGACCGGGTCGATGAGCGCGGTGCCCGCGCCCTCGCGGCGGAGCTGGACGAGGTAGGCGCGCTGTCCGTAGCGGTAGCCGGAGGCACGCTCGGCGTCCACGGCCACGGGGCCGGTTCCGGCGGCGAACGCGGCGATCACCTCGGCGAGGGCGTCCTCGGTCTCGACGACGGGCGGAACCCCCTCGCGGGGCGCCAGCAAAGGGATCGGAAGCCCGTTCGCAGGGACGTCGTCGTCCGGGGGGCCGCCCCCGGTGGTGCGCAGTGCTGTGTCTGCTGCGGTCTCTTGGGCGTCGGTCACCTGTCAAGGGTATCGGTGAACGGCAAGCGCCTGTCGACGGAACGTTCCGTCGACAGGCGCGGGCTTACTGGTGGGCTTACTGGTGGGCTGGTCGGTGGGCTTTACCCGTGGGCTTTCCGGCGGCTCGCCGTCAGTGGATGATTCCGGTCCGCAGCGCGACGGCGACCATGCCGGCGCGGTCGCCCGTGCCGAGCTTGCGCGCGATGCGGGCGAGGTGGCTCTTCACCGTGAGGGCGGAGAGGCCCATGGAGACGCCGATGGCCTTGTTCGACTGGCCTTCGGCGACGAGCCGGAGCACCTCGACCTCACGGCCGGAGAGCTCGCGGTAGCCGCCCGGGTGGCTCGGGGCACCCGGGGGGCGGCGGTGGCCGAGCCGCGCGGCGGCGGAGCCGATGGGTGCGGCTCCGGGCCGGCCGGGGTGGCCGATGTTGGTCCGGGTGCCGGTGACGACGTAGCCCTTCACGCCGCCCGCCAGGGCGTTGCGTACGGCGCCGATGTCGTCGGCGGCCGAGAGGGCGAGGCCGTTGGGCCAGCCCGCGGCGCGGGTCTCGGACAGCAGGGTCAGGCCGCTGCCGTCGGGCAGGTGGACGTCGGCCACGCAGATGTCGCGCGGGTTGCCGACGCGGGGACGGGCCTCCGCGATGGACGAAGCCTCGATCACGTCACGTACTCCGAGGGCCCACAGGTGGCGGGTCACGGTGGAACGGACGCGCGGGTCGGCCACGACGACCATGGCCGTCGGCTTGTTCGGGCGGTAGGCGACCAGGCTTGCGGGCTGCTCGAGGAGAACGGACACCAGGCCTCCTGGGGGGAAGGATGCGGGACGGATCCGGCTCGGGGATGAAGCCGGGGGGCGAACCCGTGCTGTGAAGGGGTCACTGACTCCTTCGGCAGCTGGGGCGTCCGCCTTTAGGGAAAGATCACGATTTGGTGAGTAACAATTAGGGCAATTCGGACGCGTGATCGATCATCCTACGAGCGGACCCCCGGTCGGCCCCGCCACGACACCCCGTCGGCCCTCCCGGATTTCCCACCCGGAAGGGCCCCGAGTCCGTCAGGTGGCGGGCGGTTCCTACACCTGCTGCGGGCCCCGTCGCTGAGGCAGCGAGACGACCCCCGCGCCCGTCACCGTCCCCGCCTGCCCCGCCGGAGGCTCCACCGTCGCGGGCGGCAGCCCCGCGATCTGGCACAGCAGATCGCCCCAGGCCGCCAGGTGCGCCGCCGTGTCCGGTACGCCCCCGAGGCCCTCGCGCGGCGTCCACGAGGCCCTGATCTCGATCTGCGTCGCCGGCCTGCGGTCCGCGAGGCCGCCGAAGTAGTGGGAGCTCGCCATCGTGACGGTCCCGCCGGCCTCCCCGTACGAGAGCCCGCGTGCCTCCATCGCCCCGGTCAGCCAGGACCAGCACACCTCGGGCAGCAGCGGGTCCGCCGCCATCTCCGGCTCCAGCTCCGCCCTGATCAGCGTCACCAGCCGGAAGTTCCCCTTCCAGGCCTCGTGGCCGTCCGGGTCGTGCAGCAGCACGAGCCGTCCGTCCGCGAGATCCTCCTCGCCGTCGACGACGGCCGCCTCCACCGCGTACGCGTACGGGGCCAGGCGCTGCGGGGGCCTGGTCGGCTCGATCTCGATCTCGGTTCTCGGCCGCGCCGTCCGCAGCGCCTCCACCGCGCGCCGGAAGGCGGGCGGCGCCGGGTTCGTCTCCGTACTGCTCCCGCTGTCCCCCGTTTCGCCTGTCCCTCTCTTGCCGTCGGAATGATCGGAAAAATGTCCCTGAGCCGCAGCCATGCGGGGAAGAGTAGGCGGAACGGGGGCTCTGTGCGGGGAGGGACACCCGGCCCGGTCGAGCGGCTTCCGCCACATGCGAAGATTCGGGGCGTGAGTGCCAACGACAGCCCGCAGGGCCAGCAGACGAAGCAGCAGTCGCGGACGCACGACTCCGCGTTCCTCAAGGCATGCCGGCGTGAGCCCGTGCCGCACACCCCTGTCTGGTTCATGCGGCAGGCCGGGCGCTCCCTCCCCGAGTACCTGAAGGTCCGCGAGGGCATCCCGATGCTCGAGTCGTGCATGCGGCCCGAGCTCGTCACCGAGATCACGATGCAGCCGGTCCGCCGCCACCAGGTCGACGCGGCGATCTACTTCAGCGACATCGTCGTCCCGCTCAAGGCCATCGGCATCGACCTCGACATCAAGCCCGGCGTCGGCCCGGTCGTCGCCGACCCGATCCGCACCCGCGCCGACCTGGCGCAGCTGCGCGACCTCACCCCCGAGGACGTCCACTACGTCACCGAGGCCATCGGGATGCTCACCGAGGAGCTCGGCGAGACCCCGCTCATCGGCTTCGCGGGCGCGCCCTTCACCCTCGCGAGCTACCTCGTCGAGGGCGGCCCGTCCCGGAACCACGAGCACACCAAGGCGTTGATGTACAGCGACCCGCAGCTCTGGGCGGACCTGCTCGACCGCCTCGCCGAGATCACCTCCGCCTTCCTCAAGGTGCAGATCGAGGCCGGCGCCTCCGCCGTGCAGCTCTTCGACTCCTGGGTGGGCGCGCTCTCCCCGGCCGACTACCGCCGTTCGGTGATGCCGGCCTCGGCGAAGGTCTTCGACGCGGTCGCCGGATACGGCGTCCCGCGCATCCACTTCGGTGTGGGTACGGGCGAACTCCTCGGCCTCATGGGCGAGGCGGGCGCGGACGTCGTCGGCGTCGACTGGCGCGTCCCGCTCGACGAGGCCGCCCGCCGCGTCGGCCCGGGCAAGGCGCTCCAGGGCAACCTGGACCCGGCCGTCCTCTTCGCCTCGCAGCAGGCGGTGGAGGCCAAGACGGACGAGGTCCTGGCCGCCGCGAAGGACCTGGAGGGGCACGTCTTCAACCTGGGTCACGGCGTCATGCCGTCGATGGACCCCGACGCCCTGAGCCGTCTCGTCGAGTACGTGCACACGCGGACGGCCGTCTGACCACGCCCCCGGCGTCGCCCGGTCAGGGCCGTGGGCCTCAGCCCGCGGCCCTGACCGCCGCCGTCGCCTTGCGCGCCGCGATGAGCACCGGGTCCCACACCGGCGAGAACGGCGGCGCGTACCCCAGGTCGAGCGCCGTCATCGCCTCCACCGTCATCCCCGCCGTCAGCGCCACGGCCGCGATGTCGACCCGCTTCGCCGCGCCCTCCCGGCCCACGATCTGCACGCCGAGCAGCCGTCCCGTACGCCGCTCCGCCAGCATCTTCACGGTCATCGGCGCGGCCCCCGGGTAGTACCCCGCCCGGCTCGTCGACTCCACCGTCACCGTCACGAACCGCAGCCCCACCGCGCGGGCGTCCTTCGCCCGCAGGCCGGTCCGTGCGATCTCCAGATCGCAGACCTTCGAGACCGCCGTGCCCACGACACCCGGGAAGACGGCGTAGTCGCCGCCGACGTTCGCCCCGATGACCTGGCCGTGCTTGTTCGCGTGCGTGCCCAGCGGAATGTGCCGCTCCCGGCCCGAGACCAGGTCGAGGACCTCCACGCAGTCGCCGCCCGCCCAGATGTCCTCGTGGCCCCGTACCCGCATCGCCAGGTCCGTCAGGAGCCCGCCGGACTCGCCGAGCGGCAGCCCCGCCGCCCGGGCGAGCGAGGTCTCCGGCACGACGCCCGTGCCCAGGACCACCACGTCCGCCGGGTACTCGGCGTCGGTCGTCGCCACCGCCCGCACCCGGCCGTCCGCACCCGTCAGGATCTTCGTGACCGTCGCCGACACGACCGTGGTGATCCCCAGGCCGTCCATCGCCCGGTGCACCAGGCGGCCCATGTCCGGGTCGAGCGTCGTCATCGGCTGCTCGCCCCGGGTCAGGACCGTCACCTCGTAGCCCCGGGCGAGCAGCGCCTCGGCCATCTCCACGCCGATGTACCCGGCGCCGAGCACCACGGCCCGCCGCCCGCCGGTCAGCTCCAGGGAGTCGAGGAGCGCCTGCCCGTCGTCCAGGGTCTGCACCCCGTGGACGCCGGGGGCGTCGATTCCCGGCAGCGGCGGCCGCAGCGGCCGCGCCCCCGTCGCGATCACCAGCTTGTCGTACCCCGTCCACACCTCCGTACCGGCGTCGAGGTCACGGGAGCGGACCCGGCGGCCCGCCACGTCGATCGCGGTCACCTCGGTCCGCATCCGCAGGTCGATGTCCCGGGCCCGGTGCTCCTCGGGGGAGCGGGCGATCAGCTCGTCGCGCGTCCCCACGTTGCCGCCGACCCAGTACGGGATCCCGCAGGCCGAGTACGAGGAGAAGTGACCGCGCTCGAAGGCGACGATCTCCAGCTCCCCGGCCGTCCTGAGTCTGCGTGCCTGGGACGCGGCGGACATGCCCGCCGCGTCGCCACCGATGACCACCAGTCGCTCCGTCATACGACGAACATACGACGATCGGACGGCGGGCCTACTTCTCGGCGGGGTCCTCCGGGGCCTCGGTACCGCTCGGCGCCGGGGCGATCGGGGCCCCCGCCGCGTTGCGCGGGGTGCCGGGCGCCACGGCGGGGGCCTCCGCCGCCGCCTTCGCCGCGCGGCGCGGGCGGACGAAGCGCCGCCAGACGAGGTACGCGGCCAGGGCCACCGCCAGCCACGGGGCGAGCGCGGCCAGCACGACCACGACCCACGCGACCGCGCCCACCAGCGCGTTCCACCCGCCGCTCAGCGCGTCCCCGACGCCCGGACGCTCGTCCTCCGGGTCCTGGGAGGCCCCCGGCTTCTCCTTCTCCGTCAGCTCCAGGGTGATCGTCGCCAGCGAGGTCCTGTCCTTCAGCGAGGCCTGCTGGGCGAGCAGCGACTCCAGGTCCGCCTGGCGGCGGCTCAGCTCGCCCTCCAGGGTCACCACGTCCGCCAGCTTCTCCGCCTTGTCCATCAGCGCCCGCACCCGCGCCACGCTCGCCCGCTGGGTCGCGATCCGGCTCTCGACGTCCACCACCTGCTCGGTGACGTCCTTCGCGTCGGCCTTCCGGTTGAGGAGCCTGCCCGTGCCCGCCAGTTCGACGAGGACCGCGTCGTACTGCTCCTGCGGCACCCGCAGGACGACGTGCGACATGACGTACGCGTCGTCGAGCCGCTCCGTCGACTCGCTCTCGACCCGCCCGCCGGCGCCCGCCGCCACCCGGCGGGCGGTGACCAGGGCCTTCGTCGCGTCCTCGACCTCGACCGTGAGCGAGGCGGTACGGATGACGTGCTGCTGCCTGACCGGCTTGGCGTCCGACGGCTTCCCCGCGGCCCCCTCGGCTCCTTCCGCCTCCTCGGCCGGCTTCGAGGCCGCGGAATCGTCCGTGACGCCCTTGGCGTCGGCCTGCGCGCCGACCCCTCCGCCCTTCCCGCTGTCGAGGCTCGAATCGGCCCCGCCGCAGCCCGTCAGCACGAGCGAGGCCGTGAGCAGGGCCGCCGCGGCGGCCGATCTGGTCGTGGTGCGGATACCGCGCATGTGATCCCCCCAGGGAGTCGGTGAACGTGCCCCTTGGACGTACGAGCCTGGCGGCGGGGTTGCGCTCCCGGGTAGCGATGCGGTCACGGTCCGGCCTCGGAACGGGAGCGCGGGGGCGATTTGAGAGAGTGGTCCCATGAACGCGGACACTTCGGGCCCCTCTGCTCACGTCGTCGTCGTCGGAGGCGGCATCGCCGGACTCGCCGCCGCCCACCGGCTCACCGGGGCGGGCCACCGGGTCACCCTCCTGGAGGCGGGCGACCGGCTCGGCGGCAAGCTCCGCGCCGGGGAGGTCGGCGGCGCCGCCTGCGACCTCGGCGCCGAGTCGCTGCTCGCCCGCCGCCCCGAGGCGGTCGCGCTCGCCAGGGCCGTCGGCCTCGGCGACCGGCTCCAGGCCCCGGCCACGACGACCGCGTCCGTCTGGTCCCGGGGCGAGCTCGTCCCCATGCCCAAGGGGCACGTGATGGGCGTCCCCGGCGACGCCGCCGCCGTCGAGGGCCTCCTCTCCGAGGAGGGCATCCGCCGGATCGGCCGCGACGCCGACCTCCCGCCGACCGAGATCGGCGAGGACATCGCCATCGGCGCGTACGTCTCCGAGCGCATGGGCCACGAGGTCGTGGACCGGCTCGTCGAGCCCCTCCTCGGCGGTGTCTACGCCGGTGACGCCTACCGCATCTCCATGAAGGCCGCCGTCCCCGCCCTCTTCGAGGCCGCCCGCCGCCACCCCACGCTCTCCGCCGCCGTCCAGGCCGTCCAGCGGGCCGGGGCGGCCGCCGCCCCCGTCGACGCGGCCGGCGGCGGGACGGGCCTCGCCGCCACCGGCCCCGCCGCCCCGGTCTTTCTCGGCGTCGAGGGCGGTGTCGGCACCCTGCCCGGCGCCGTCGCCGACGCCGTCCGCGCGGCCGGGGGCGAGATCGTCACCGGCGCCCCCGTCACCGCCCTGCGCCGGACCGACCGGAACCGCTGGGAGATCCGCACGGGCGACCGGGCCCTCGCCGCCGACGCCGTCGTCCTCGCCACCCCCGCCGGCCCCGCCGCCGCCCTCCTCGCCGACCACGCGCCCGCCGCGTCCGCCGAGCTCGCCGCCGTCGAGTACGCCTCCATGGCCCTCGTCACGCTCGCCTTCCGCCGCGCGGACCTGCCCGCCCTGCCCGGCTCCGGCTTCCTCGTGCCGCCCGTCGACGGCCACACCATCAAGGCCTCCACCTTCGCCAGCCAGAAGTGGGGCTGGATCGCCGACGGCGCCCCCGACCTGTTCGTGCTCCGCACCTCCGTCGGGCGCCACGGCGAGGAGGAGCAGGTCCACCGCGAGGACAGCGATCTCGTGGCCGCCTCGCTCAAGGACCTCGGCGCCGCCACCGGCCTCGCCGCGCGCCCCGTCGCCACCACCGTCACCCGCTGGATCGGCGGCCTTCCCCAGTACCCCGTCGGCCATCTCTCCCGGGTCGCCCGCGTCCGCGAGGCCGTCGCCGCACTGCCCGGACTGCGGGTCGCCGGAGCCGCGTACGACGGCGTCGGCATCCCCGCCACGATCGCCTCGGCGCACCGCGCGGCCGACGAGATCACCGCCGATCTGGCGCGGGAGATCACGGACGAGATCATCGCCACGTCGAAAAGGACCGACCCCGGTGCGGGGCACTCCTCGTGACGGGCGAGAATAGGCGTATGAGTGCGCCCGAAAAGATCCCGAACGCCGGTAAGAAGGCGAAGGACCTCAACGAGGTCATCCGCTACACCCTGTGGTCTGTGTTCAAGCTGCGCGACAACCTTCCCGAGGACCGCGCCGGTTACGCCGACGAGGTCCAGGAGCTGTTCGACCAGCTCGCCGCCAAGGACATCACCGTCCGCGGCACGTACGACCTCTCCGGTCTGCGCGCCGACGCCGACGTGATGATCTGGTGGCACGCCGAGACGAGCGACGAGCTCCAGGAGGCGTACAACCTCTTCCGCCGCACCAAGCTCGGCCGCGCCCTCGTGCCGGTCTGGTCGAACATGGCGCTGCACCGCCCCGCCGAGTTCAACAAGTCGCACATCCCGGCCTTCCTGGCCGACGAGACCCCGCGCGACTACGTCTCGGTCTACCCCTTCGTGCGCTCTTACGACTGGTACCTGCTGCCGGACGAGGACCGTCGCCGCATGCTCGCCGACCACGGCAAGATGGCCCGCGGCTTCCCCGACGTCCGTGCCAACACGGTCGCCTCCTTCTCGCTCGGCGACTACGAGTGGCTCCTGGCCTTCGAGGCCGACGAGCTGTACCGCATCGTCGACCTCATGCGTCACCTGCGCGCCTCCGAGGCGCGGATGCACGTCCGCGAGGAGGTCCCGTTCTACACCGGCCGTCGCAAGAGCGTCGCCGAGCTGGTGGCGGGCCTGGCCTGACACGGCCACCGGGCCTGACCAGGGCCCTGGCCTGACAAGGCCGTACGAACCAGGTGGCGGTCCGGCTTCCGGCCGGACACGTCACCCCTTGATCCGGAAGATCAGACGGCGGGCGTCTTCGTTGCCCCCCGTTCCAGCGACACCGGGTCCGGCTCCGGGTGCGGCGCGCATGAAGCGCGCCGCACCGGCGTCATTTCCGGGGTGCTGTCGTCGAGCGAGGGCCTCGGCAGCGCGCCCCTGAGCAGGTAGCCCTCCAGATAGCCGTTCACGCAGGCGTTCGGCCCGCCCGCGATCCCGTGCGTGCCCGCGCCCCGCTCCGTCACGAGCGCCGAGCCCGCGAGCCGCCGGTGCAGGGCGAGCGCCCCCGCGTACGGCGTCGCCGCGTCCCGCTCCGCCGCCAGGATCAGCACCGGCGGGAGCACCCCCGGGCCCGTCCGCACGTCCAGCGGCCGCTGCCGGGGCGCCTTCCAGTACGCGCAGGGCAGGTTCATCCACGCGTTGTCCCAGGTCTCGAAGGGCGCGCGCCGGGCGAGGGCCGTGTTGTCCCGGTCCCAGACGGCGAACTCCTCCGGCCAGGGGGCGTCGTTGCACTCCACCGCCGTGTAGACCGCGCGCCCGTTGCCCGCGTCCGGCGCCGGGGTTTTCGACGGCGCGGCCTGCGCGATCAGCGGCTCGGGATCGCCCTTCAGGTACGCGGAGAGCGCCGCCGCCCGCAGCGGCCAGAACCGGTCGTCGTACCCCGCCGCCAGCATCGCCCCGTGCAGCTGCCCGGGTCCGACCCGTCCGCCCGCCGGACGCGCGGCGAGCGCGGCCCGCGCCCGGTCGTAGCTCGTGGCCACCTCACGGGCGGTGTCCCCGAGCCCGTACACCGCGTCGTGCTTCGCCACCCACGTGCGGAAGTCGAGCCACCGGCCCTCGAACGCCTCGGACTGGGCGAGGTTGTTGCCGTACCAGACCTTCGCCGGCGTCGGGTCGACCGGCGCGTCGAGGACCATCCGCCGCACCCGGTGCGGGAAGAGGGTCGCGTACAGGCCGCCGATGTACGTGCCGTACGAGGCCCCGAGATAGGTGAGGCGCGGCTCGCCGAGCGCGGCCCGCAGGACCTCCAGGTCCCGGGCGTTGTTGAGCGAGTGGTAGTGGCGCAGGTCCGCGCCCGTCCGGCGCGCGCACCCCTCCGCGTACGTCCGCGCCCGCGCGATCCGCTCCTTCTTGTACGTCTCCGAGGGCAGCGTCGGCGCGGGCGTCGGGCCCGTCGCGCGGCCCGCCGGGTCCTCGCAGGAGACGGGAGCCGACCGGCCGACCCCGCGCGGGGCGTAGCCCACGAGGTCGTACGCGGCGGAGATCCGCTTCCACTCAGGGAGCCCGGCGGCGAGCGGGAAGTACGTCGAGGAGGCGCCGGGCCCGCCGGGGTTGAAGAGCAGCGCGCCCTGCCGGCCGGCGGCGGGGCCCGAGGCGGGGACGCGGCTGACGGTCAGCGGGATCCGCCGCCCCTCGGGATCGGCGTAGTCGAGCGGCACGCGGACCGTGCCGCAGAGGACGGACGGCGGCAGCTGTTCGGCGGCCGGGCAGGCGGCCCAGGCGATCCCCTCGGCGGCGGCCTCACGGGCGGCGCGCCCGGTCCCGCGCGCCTCGGACGGCGGGGCGTCGCGCGCCGGGGAGGTCAGGGGCGGCGAGGAGGCGAGGAGGAGGGCGGTGAGGGCTCCGTACAGCGCGGGGGAGGGCATGGGAGATCGTCGGCGCGGTACGGAGGCGAAGTAAAGGAACCTAGGGGAGGCGCACGGGAGCGTGTTGGTCCCGGAGCGCCGCGCGGAGTTCGGGCTCCAGGACGGCGGGGCCGCGCGTCGCGAGCGCGGTCAGCGGGTCGGCGGGCTCGTCACGGCGGCCGCCGAGCCCGGAGAGCAGCCGCTGCCCGGCGGGGGACGCCCAGCTCGTGTACGGGTAGATCTCGATCCCGCCGATGGCCAGGCAGAGCCCGGACGCGAGGAGCGGCAGCGTGAACGCGGCGATCACCAGGGTCCGTTCGGTCCCGGGCACGAGCAGCGCCGCCGCCGCCCCGAGCCCGAGCGAGAGCAGGAACGCGAACCGCACCGCGCGCAGCCCCGCCGCGATCTCCCGGCGGCCCGTCTCGGAGACGGCGAGCCCCCGGTCGACGAGCCGCTCCGCGAGCGAGCGCACCGGTTCGGCGGCGGCGACCACGGGCCGGACGGCGGGGATCGGGGACTGGCCGCCGGGGCCGATGGCCCCGAGCACGGCCTCCTCCACGCCGTCGCCGCCCCGGGCGTCGACGACGGTCGCCCAGCCGGTGTGGGCGAGCAGCAGCCGCCGCTGCCGGTGCAAGGAGACGAGGGTCAGGTCGGTGACGCGCAGCGGCCCGCCGGCGAGGTAGGCGGCTTCCTGGACGGTGAGTTCGGGACCGTCCTGACGGGCGTCCCCGCGAGCGGAATCGTGCGGCCGGGCCGCCGCGAGGGTGGCCCGGCACAGCCGTGCGCATCCGACGGCGGCGACGACGCAGGCGACGAGGAAGAGGGGAACCCAGACCATGTCCTGGTTCTACGGGAGGTCCGGGCACCTCGCCACTCGAACACGCATGTCAGCCGCTGGAGCCGCCGCCGCAGGAGCTTCCGGAACTGGAACTTCCGCAGGAACTCCCGGAGCTGGAGCTCCCGCAGGAGCTGCCGGAGCCGGAGCTCCCGCAGCTCGACCCGCCGCCGGAACAGGAACCTCCGCCGGAGCACGAGCTCCCGCCGGAACAGGAACCGCCGCCCCCACCGCCGCCCCCTCCGCAGGAGCTGTTCTCCGCGCACCAGAAGGCGGCCTCGCCGCCGATCACGTACGCCGCCGAGGACGAGGAAGAGGAGTGGGCGTAGGACCGTCGGCCCCCGCGCCCCCGGTTCCCCGGGCGCGCGTACACCCGGGCCGCCGCGAGGAGTTGCTCCCGCAGGACGGGGTCGGGCAGCGCCCGCAGGCCGTAGCAGGCCACGAGGGTCCCGGCGTCCGCGTCCTGCCCGTGGGCGCGCACGTACGCGAGGACGGCCCGCTGCCCGGCACCGGTGAGCTGCTTCCCGGCGACCGCCGCGCACACCATGGACGTGACCCCGGTGGCGAGCAGGGCCGGCACCACCTTGAAGACGAACGGCACCGACATCTCGAACGGGGAGGAGGTGAAGTCGACGAACGTGAGAGCGATGGCCACCGGGAAGAGGAGGAAGGCCGACAGGCCGATCCCGCCGCACCAGCGGAGCGTCGTGCGCCGCGCCGCCGGGGTGACGATCAGGCCGCGCTCGGCGAGCCCGTCGCCGATCTCCTGCACCGCCGCGTGCCGCATCGCGACCAGCCGGAGGTGGTGCAGGGCGCCGTGCGGGGCCGCCGCGAGCTCCTGGAGCACGGCCCGCTCGACCGGGTCGCGGGCGTCGGACCGCGAGACGGCGACGATCCCCGGCCCGCCGATCGTGATCCGGCCGTCGGCCTGGAGCGAGGCGAGAGCGGTGTCGACGACCCGCGCGGGGCCGCCGTGCAGGAACGCCGCCTCGTACGTGTCGTGGACGGAAGCGGCCTGGCCGCCGCCCCGGCCGCGCCGCGAGAGGACGACCCGGGCGATGAGGAACGCGATGGCGACGGCGCCGGCCGCGTAGTACAGGACGAGCAGAGTCTCCATGGTCATCTCCGTACGAGGGCGTGACGGGCGGCCCGCACCAGACGGGTGGCGCGGCCGGGCGGGCGGCTGCCGGAACGGTCCTGCCACCACTCGGTGAGCCGCCGCCGGGCCGCCGGGTCATCGGGGCGGTCGGCGAGCAGCAGGTGCTCGGCGAAGTCGAGCGCGTCCCGGCGGTAGCCGCCGGTCATGGGACGGGTCCTCGCGTACGAGAGGAACGCCGGCCGGAAACCCGTACCGAGGATCTCCGGCAGCTCCGGCGCGACCTTGGCGACGACACCGGCCCGCTTGGCGGCCAGCGCCCGGCTCTGCACACCGAGCCGCCGGCTGTCGAAGCCCTCGGGCGCGGGGGTGCCCGCGACGAGCGCGGAGAGCAGGGCGGCCTGCGCGAGGCCGAGCCGCTGCCGGGCGTCGTCGGTGGCGACGGGAGCCTCGGCCGGCTCGGAGGGCAGGGGTAGGGGCGGGGCAGGGGCCGGAACCGGCATCGCCCCGCCCGACACCCGCGCCCCGGCGCCGATGAGCAGCGGAGGCTCCACGGGCTCCCGGATCGTCCGCAGGCTCTCCTGGATCAGGCCTTCCCTGATC
The DNA here is from genome assembly GCF_042264145.1 of Streptomyces sp. NPDC056144. NCBI lineage: Bacteria > Bacillati > Actinomycetota > Actinomycetes > Kitasatosporales > Streptomycetaceae > Streptomyces > Streptomyces sp. NPDC056144. Next base: position 287,929 of record NZ_JBHJVF010000004.1, read on the forward strand.
ACCGTCTCCCGGATCGTCTCCAGCTCGTCCGCCAGCTCGTCGGCGGACGGGAAGTCGTCGTCCCGTTCGAGGAGCACCCCGGGAGGCGAGACCCGCGCCGAGAGGTCCGCGAGGACGTCGAGGACCGCGCGCGGCACGGGGTGGGCGTGGGTGTCGTGCCAGACGCCGTCGCGCTCGACACCGCCGGCGACGTGGACGTACGCGATGGCCTCCACCGGCAGCTCGGCCAGGGCCCTCGCGGGGTCCTCGCCCCGGTTGACGTGGTTCGTGTGCAGGTTGGCGACGTCGACGAGGAGCCGTACCCCCGTACGCTCCACCAGCTCCGCCAGGAACTGCCCCTCCGTCATCTCCTCGCCCGGCCAGGCGATGAGCGCGGCGATGTTCTCCAGGGCGAGCGGCACGGGCAGCGCGTCCTGCGCGATCCGCACGTTCTCGCAGAGCACGTCGAGCGCGTCCCTGGTCCGGGGCACGGGCAGCAGGTGCCCGGCCTCCAGCTGCGGCGAGGCGGTGAGCGGCCCCCCGGCCCGCACGAACGCGATGTGCTCGGTGACGAGCGGCGCCCCGAGCGCGATGGCCTTCTCGCCGAGCGCGGCGAGCCGCGCCGGGTCCGGCCGGTCGGCCCCGCCGAGCCCCAGCGAGACGCCGTGCGGAACGACCGTCACGCCGCGCTCGCGCAGCCGGGTCAGCGAGTCGGGCAGGTGGCCGGCGCAGATGTTCTCCGCGACCACCTCGACCCAGTCGACCCCGGGCAGCGCCTCGACCGCCTCCGCGATCTCGGGACGCCAGCCGATGCCGACGCCGAGCTCCGTCCTGTCCCCCATGTACCCGTCCCCCTTGTTCGATCCTCGGTCACCCGGGTGATGACCCGGAGGCAGACGTTCGAATCCAGGAAGGGGGACGTTCAGAGCAACATTTGAGGTTTCTGCCGGGTGAGGGGCCGGAAGCAGGGCTTCAGCAGGTCAGGGCGGGGAGCGCGGGGGCGAGGGGGCCGCGGGGGCGGGACGGTGCCGTGAGGGACGGGGGGAGGGCCGAGCGGCGCAGGGTGACCCCTGACGCTCATCCCCGCCGCCCCTTCCCCCACACCTTGTGGTAGTCCACGGCGTGGGTCCACCCGACCCTCCTCCGTCCGTCGACGAGGAAGTGCAGGTCGAGTCGCATCGTGCAGGTCAGGACCGGTCGCGGCGCCCGGTGCTGGTCGAAGAAGTTCCGGCCCCCGCCCGCGGAGCACCGGTCGACGAGCTTCGTCCGCACGGGCGGCCCCCAGGGGGACTCCCTGACGAACTCGTCGGCCAGTGCCCGCAGTTCGCGCTCCGCGAGCTTCCGCTTGCGCCGGGCCTCGGCCGATCGGGAGAGCACGCGGGCCCGCACCCGGGCGGGGAGCCGGACGAGCGCGTCGACCCCCGCCAGGAGGAAGAAGAGGAGCAAGCCCACGACATCGCCCGCGCGCCGACCGCCGCGTCTGCCGCCTAAGTGATACCTCATGCCCCCGAGTGTCCTACGGCCGCGCCAACCGCAGGTGGGAAGCGAAGAGTTCGCTGCCCTCGGAGACGACCGTCTTGCCCGGCGCGATCTCCGTGAAGCCCGCGTCCCGGACGACCGGGAGGCCGCTGTCGTCCGCCGCCAGCGTGGCCCAGTGGTCCGGCGTCGCCGTGCGGACGGCGAGCGGGAAGCCCGCCTCCTGCCAGGCCTTGCGGTCCGCGTCCGGCATCGCCCACCAGAGCAGCTGGGCTCCGTGCCCGGCCTGGGCCATCGTCTTGCCGGCCGACATGTCGACGCCCGGGTTGATCCAGAGCGTCACGGCCCCGTCCGGTACGGGACCGGGCTCGGCCGGGTCGTCGAGGTCGGTGCCCGAGACCTGGAGCTTGGCCAGTTCCTTGGGCCAGCCGTCGAGCGGCACCGGCGGGAAGACCCGTACCTCCGCCGTCTCGCCGGTCACGGTGATCCCCGGGAGCGCCCCGGCCTTCCGCCACTCCGCGCCGCGCGCCCGGCGCACGACCTTGCGGATCCGGGCGTCCTCCCAGTCGGTCATGGCCCGCGCCCACTCGCCCTCGCCGAGCGAGCGCTCGTCGGTGAGGATCGCCATCACGGCGAGGGCGGCGGTCTCCAGGGCGTCGGTACGGGCCGGGGGCGCGTCGCGCTCGATGCGGACGACCAGGGGGAGGACGAACTGCGGCTTCTCGTCGCGGGCGTCGCTGACGGTGGGGTCGGTGTCGTTGCTGCTGTCACTGCTCACCCGGCAAGTCTGCCACCGTGGTCACCGCCGTCCCGGAGGGCTGTTGTGGGATCAGAGGTCCGCAGGTCAGGATGCTGCCCATGAAGAGTGATCTTTTCGCCGGCGAACACCTCGCCGAGGTGGCCGACTTCCCCGGCATGACCCTGCAGAACGCGAAGTCCGTCAAGTACACGGTCAACGGGGAGATGTTCGCCCGCCAGGGATCGATGATCGCCTTCCGCGGCGATCTCCGTTTCGAGCGCAAGAGCCAGGGCATCGGCGGCATGCTCAAGCGGGCGGTCACCGGTGAGGGCCTGGCGCTCATGACCGTGCGCGGCCAGGGCGAGGCGTGGTTCGCGCACGAGGCGCAGAACTGCTTCATCATCGAGGTCGAGCCGGGCGACGCCTTCTCCGTCAACGGCCGCAACGTCCTCTGCTTCGACCCCACCCTCCACTACGAGATCCATACGGTGAAGGGCGCCGGGATGACCGGCGGCGGTCTCTTCAACTCCGTCTTCACCGGCCACGGCAAGGTCGCCCTGATGTGCGAGGGCAGCCCGATCGTCATTCCCGTCACCCCCGGGGCGCCCGTCTGCGTCGACACCGACGCCGTCGTCGGCTGGAGCGAGCAGCTGGCCACCTCGCTGCACCGCTCGCAGTCCCTCGGCTCGATGCTCCGGGGCGGCTCGGGCGAGGCGGTCCAGCTCAGGCTGGAGGGCCAGGGCTTCGTCGTCGTCCGTCCCAGCGAGCTCACCCCGCAGAAGAACACGTCCTCGTGAGGGCCGAGCGGGTGGGGCGGCGGTACGGGCCGCGCGGGCCGTGGGTCCTGCGCGGGGTCGACCTCGCCCTGCCCGCCGCCGCCCTCGTCCGCTGCGTCGGCGGCAACGGCACGGGGAAGTCGACGCTGCTCCGGCTTCTCGCGGGCATCGACGCGCCGACCGAGGGCCGGATCACCGGCCGCCCGCCCCGCACCGCCTACGTCCCCGAGCGCTTCCCCGCCGCCCTGCCCTTCACGGCCGTCGACTACCTGGTCCACCTCGGCCGGATCCAGGGGCTCGGCGGGGCGGCGGCGCGTGCGCGCGCGGGGGAGTGGCTGGAACGGTTCGGCGCCGCCGCGTACGCCCGTACCCCGCTCGCCGACCTCTCCAAGGGCACCGGCCAGAAGGTCGCCGTCGCCCAGGCCCTGCTGGCCGCGCCCGATCTCCTGGTCCTCGACGAGGCCTGGACCGGCCTCGACACCGGCGCCCGCGCCGAACTCGACCGCGCGGTCCGCGAACGGGTCGCCGACGGCGGGACGGTCCTCTTCGTCGACCACGACCCGCGCCGCCTCGCGGGGGAGGCGGACGCGGTGTACGCGGTGGAGGCGGGAGCGGTACGGGTGGTGCCGGAGGCGGTACGGGAGGAAGCAGGAGCGGTACGGGAGGAGGCGGCGGGAGCCGTACGGGAGGAGGCGCGGGCGTCTTCCGGGGCGCCGCTCCGCGCGCCCCTGGTCCGTATCACCGCCTCCGGCGGCGAGCCCCTCCCGGAGGCGGTCCTCCTCCCCGGGCAGCCCCTCATCGAGCCCTCCCCGGCCCCCGACACCCTGGTCTTCACCGTGCACGAGGCCCACTCCGACGCCCTGCTCGAAACGCTTCTCGCCGCGTTCTGGCACATCCGCCAACTCCGTACGGAGGAGGCGGTACGGGCATGATGGCGCTGCTCGGGTACCACGCGGGCCTGCTCCTCCGCTCCCAGCGCTGGCTGCCCCCGGTCCTCCTCTACGCGGCCTTCCTCGCCGTCGGCGTCCGCCCGGGCGAGCCCGTGCTCGGCGCGCTCGGCTTCGCGGCGGCCGGGCTCCTGCCGGTGGCGGCCTGGTCCGTACGGATCTGCCTCACCCAGGAACCGCCCGCCGCCCGGAACGTCGTCGCGGCGGCGGCCGGCCGTGCCCGCGCCCACCTCGCCGCGCTCCTCACCGGCACCGCCCTGCCGGGTCTCCTCGGCACGGCCGCCGTCCTCGGCGTGACCGCGCTGGGCGACCGGCGCGAGGCCGGCGCGCCCACGGCCCTGGCGACCGGGTTCCTGGTGACGGCGAGCTGCGTCCTGACGGGCGCGGCGGTCGGCGCCCTGGCGAGCCGCCCGTTCGTCGTGGCCCCCGGCTGGTCGGTCCTGGCCCTGGTCCTCGGCTCGCTCCTCGCCCTCGTGACCACCGGGTCCCCGGCGAAGCACGCCCTGACGGCCGTGGTCACCGGGGCGCCGCCGTCGTGGACGGCGGCGGTCGGCGCGGTGCTCCTCGCCGGGGCGACGGCGGCGGTCTCCTGCCGGGCGACGGGGAGCCGGCTCAGCGCATGAGCTCCGAGACCTTCACGAAGCGGTAGCCGCGTGCCCGGAGCTCGGGGACGATCCGGCGGATCGCCTGCTCGGTGACGGGGGCGGCGCTGCGCGTGCAGTGCATGACGACGAGCGAACCCGGCTTCACCCCATCGAGCACCTGCTCGGCGACGGCGTCCCCGTCCTTGGCGAAGGCGTCGCCGCTGACCACGTCCCACTGCACCGCCGTCACACCGAGGGGCGCGAGCGCGCGGAGGGCGGCGTCGTCGTAGCAGCCGCCGGGGAAGCGGAAGTACGGGACGACGTTGACGGCCCCGGCGTCCCGGAAGGCGTCGAAGGCGCGCTGCACGTCGGCCGCCATGTCGGGGCCCGCGACGGTCGGGAGGCCGTAGCAGGGGGACGCGAAGGCGTAGTGGCTGTAGGAGTGGTTGGCGATCTCGAAGCGGGGGTCGTTGCCGAGGGACTTCGCCTGGTCGGGGTACTCCTCCGCCCAGCGGCCCGTCATGAAGACGGTGGCGTCGACCTTGAGCCGGCGGAGGGTGTCGACGAGCCGCGGGTTGTCGAACCGCTCGCCGCGCGCGGCCCTGGGCCCCTGATCGGCGGTCATGTCCGCGTCGAAGGTGAGCGCGACGACCTTCTCGCCGCCCTTCCGCGCGCGACGGCTGTAGACGGGGGTCAGCCCGTCGGGCCCCGGGGCGAGGGTGGGCGGGGCGGTCGGCGTGCGCCGGGCGGGGTCGGCCTTGGGGCCGGGCGCGGGGGCGCTGGCGCTCGCGCTCGCGCCGGGGGTACGGGTGGCGGGCGCCGGCTTCTCGGGAGCACCGCCGCCACCGCAACCGGCCAGAACGGCGCCGAGGAGGCCGAGCGCCGCCATCCTTCGTACAGGAATGTTCACGATCGGAAGCTAACCGATCGACATCCGTCCGGGACGCGGGGGGCGGTGGGACGCCGGTGGGTTCCTACGAGTAGCGGATCGGTACGGCCCGCCACGTACCGCTCAGGTGTCGAGCAGCCGCCTCCGGCACTCGGCCACGTCGAAGTCACCCGCCGGATACTTCGGGTCCAGCGCCTCAAGATGTTCGAGGAGCAGCTTGCTGACCGCCCAGTTCCGGTACCACTTCCGGTCCGCGGGGACCAGGTACCAGGGGGCCTCCTCCGTCGAGCAGCGCTCCAGGGCGATCTCGTACGCCTCCTGGTACGCCGGCCACACCGCGCGCTCCTCGATGTCGCCCGGGTTGAACTTCCAGTGCTTCTCCGGGTTGTCCAGACGTTCGAGCAGCCGGTTGCGCTGCTCCTCGTACGAGAGGTGCAGGAAGACCTTCACCACCGTCACCCCCTCGTCGGCGAGGGACTTCTCGAAGCGGATGATCTGGCTGTAGCGGCGGCCCAGCTGCGAGCGGGGGACCAGCTCGCGCACGCGGGCGATGAGGACGTCCTCGTAGTGCGAGCGGTCGAAGATGCCGATCTCGCCCGGCTGGGGGAGCGCCTTCATGATCCGCCAGAGGAAGGGGTGGTTCTGCTCCTCCGGGGTCGGCGCCTTGAAGGCGCGGATGCGGCAGCCGGACGGGTTGAAGAGGCCGATGACGTGCTTGACCGTGCCGCCCTTGCCGCTGGTGTCCATGCCCTGGAGGACGAGGAGCAGCCGCCGGCGGTCGCCGGCGGTGCTCGACGCGTACAGGCGTTCCTGGAGGTCGGCGAGGCGCGGGGCGAGGGCGGCGGTGGCGGCCAGACCGGAGGCCTTGTCGGCCGGACCGGCGGGGATCGCCTTGGCGTCGTACGAGGTGAGGTCGAGGCGCTCGCCCTCGGGAATCCTCAGGACGTCACGCAGTGCGGGTTCCGGAGCGTTCCGCTTCCTCCTGCCGTCCTTCTTCCCGTCCTTCTTCCTCTCGTCCCTCTTCTTCTCTTCCTTCTTCGGCACTTCGTGCCCCTTCCGCCGTGGCGCTCGTCCTCTCCCGATCCTGCGACGGAACCCTGGCACCCGCACCCGCACCCGCACGCGCGCCCGTGTGGTGGAAGAGGAGGTTCAGGAGGAAGGCGGCGAGGGCGGCGCTCGTGATGCCGCTGCCCAGGATGATCCGGGACCAGGCGGGGAAGCCGTCGTAGATGCCGTCGGCGACCTCCGGCAGCAGGCCGACGCCGAGGGCGACCGCCGCGATCGTCAGGTTGTGGCCCCGGTCCAGGTCGACCCGGCGCAGGGTGTTCACGCCGACCATGGTGACGGTCGCGAACAGGACCAGGCCCGCCGCGCCGACGACCGGGCCCGGCAGCGCGGCGACGACGGCGCCGAGCCGGGGCAGGAGGCCGAGGACGACGAGGATGCCGCCGGCGGCGGCCGTGACGTACCGGCTGGCGACCTTCGTGATGCCGACGAGGCCGACGTTCTGGGTGAAGACGGTGTCCATGAAGGAGTTCATCGCGCCGCCGAGGACTCCGGAGAGCCCGTCCGCCGCCAGGCCGCGCGCCAGGTCCTTGTCCGTGACCGGGCGGCCGGTGGCCTCGCCGACCGCGAGCATGGAGGCCGTCGACTCGGTGAAGATCACCAGCATCACCACGCACATCGCGATCACGGCGGTCGGCGGGAACTGCGGCGCCCCGAAGTGGAACGGGGCCGCGAGGCCCACCCAGTCGGTGCCGGAGACCCGGGAGAAGTCCGTGAGCCCGAGAGGCACGGCGGCCAGGGTGCCGAGCACCAGGGCGAGCAGGATGCCCACCTGGCCGAGGAAGCCGCGGGCGAAGCGGGTGAAGAGAACGACGAAGAGCAGGACGCCCGCCGCGAGCGCGAGGCGTTCGCCGGAGGCGTGGTCGGGGGCCTTCGGGTCGTTGCCGGTGATCAGCCCGCCCGCGACCCCGATGAGGGAGAGGCCGACGACGGTGATGACGGTGCCGCTGACGAGCGGCGGGAAGAACCGTACGAGCCGGGCGAACGGCACCGCCACCAGGAGTCCGAAGAGCCCGGCCGCCAGCATCGAGCCGTAGACGGCCTGCATGCCGTACTCCTGCTCGACGAGGATCATCGGGGTCACGCCCGCGAAGGTCGCGCCGGTGACGATCGGCAGCCGGACGCCGAGGATCCGGCCGATACCGAGGCTCTGGACCAGGGTGACGAGCCCGGCGATCAGCAGGTCGGCGTTGATGAGCAGGGCTGTCGCGGCCGGATCGAGGCCGGCGGCGGCGCCGAAGACCAGCGGCACGGTGACGCAGCCGGTGTACATGATGAGGACGTGCTGCGTGCCGAGGGCGGCGAGCCGCCCGAACGCGGGCCGCTGGTCGACCGGATGAGCAGGCTGAAGGGTCATGCGCGCATTCACGCAAGTGTTCGTTGAGGGTGTGGGGCGGCCGCGCTACGTGTGTGTTACACGAGAGGCGCGGCCGCCCGGGGCGGCCTCAGCTCAGCACCATGGACCCGTCACCGCGAACGTCGTCCCCGGCGTGTAGCAGTTCACGTACATCGTGGAGCCGTCCGGCGAGAACGTGACGCCCGCGAACTCGCCCCACTCCGGGGCCTCCGGCGTCCCGATGTTGTGCGCGCCGCGCGCGACCGCGTACACCTCGCCGTCCCTGCTCACCCCGAAGACGTGCTGGGCCCCGTCCCCGTCCTCGCACACCATCAGGCCGCCGCCCGGCGCGAGGCAGATGTTGTCGGGTGACTCGCCGGGGAGCCGGATGTCCGTCTCCGGGCCGAAGACGACGACGAGGGTGAGGCGGCGCCTGCGGGGCTCGTACTTCCAGACCTGGCCGAAGTGGGTGGCTCCGGAGCCGTCCTTGGCGCGGGCGAAGGAGGAGACGAAGTAGACCGCGCCTCCGGCCCCTGCGGCCCGCCCGCCCCAGTAACAGCCCTCCAGCTTCTGGGCGTGCGTGATGCCCTTCGGGCCGAAGTCCTGGAGGCGGATGGGGGTTTCGGCGGCCAGGGGGTCCGGTACGGGGACCCACTCGACGCCCTCGAAGCGGGTGCCCGGCTCCTGGACGACGGAGAGGTCGGGGACGCCGGGCACCCGCATGGCCTCCAGGGAGCCGCCCGCGCGGAGCGAACCCGGGCCGCCCAGCGGCTTCTCGGGCAGGAAGCGGTAGAAGAGCCCGAAGGGCTGGAGGAACGCGTCCTCGGTCTCGTACACGATCCCGCTCGTCGGGTCGACGGCGACGGCCTCGTGCTGGAAGCGGCCCATCGCGGTGAGCGGGACGGCGCCGCTGCGGTGCGGGTCGGCGCCGTCGACCTCGAAGACGAAGCCGTGGTCCTTGGTGTAGCCGTTGGTCCCGGCGCGGTCCTCGGTCTCCTCGCAGGTGAGCCAGGTGTTCCAGGGGGTGGGCCCGCCCGCGCAGTTGACGGCGGTGCCCGCGATGCCGACGCGCTCGCCGAGGACGTTGTTCCGTCCGTCGAGTTCGAGGACCGTGCAGCCGCCCTTGGCGGCGGGGTCGTAGGTCAGGCCGGGGACGGTCGGCACGCCGATCTTCCCGGTGACGCGGTTCTCGTGGTTGCGGACGAGGTGCACGCGCCCGCGGCGGCCGGCGAAGGCGCCCATGCCGTCGTGGTTGCTGGGGACGAGCCCCTCGCCGGAGCGGAGCGGGTCGCCCTGCCGGGAGAGGACCCGGTAGCGGAAGCCCTCGGGGAGGTCGAGGAGGCCGTCGGGGTCGGGGATCAGGGGGCCGTAGCCGCCCCGGGGCGCGGCGGCCGTGGCCGTGCCGCCGGCGAAGAGTTCGGAGAGGGCGCCGGTGAAGGCGATCCCGACGGCGGACGCGCCGGTGCGGGAGAGGATCTGACGTCGTGTCGCGGACATGCGGCAACTACCCACTTCCTGTTGGCGGACAGAGCAGGTGTGACAGCTGTGACGTGTGGCCCGCGGGTAACCCCGCGGGCCACAACGGTATCTGATGGACGGTCAGGCGAGCGATGCCGTCAGCGTGATCGTCGTGCCCGTCAGCGCCTGGCTGACCGGGCAGTTCTTCTTCGCGTCCTCGGCCAGCTCCTGGAAGCGGTCCGCCTCCAGGCCCGGGACCTCGCCGGTCACGGTCAGGTGGATGCCCGTGATGCCCTGGCCCGGCTGGAAGGTGACGTCCGCCTTGGTCTCCAGGCGGGCCGGCGCGTGGCCGGCCTTCGCGAGGCCGTTGGAGAAGGCCATCGAGAAGCAGGAGGAGTGCGCGGCGGCGATGAGCTCCTCGGGGCTCGTCTTGCCGTTCGGCTCCTCGGTGCGGGCCGGCCAGGAGACCTCGTAGGAGCCGAGACCGGAGGAGTCGAGCGTGACGACGCCGGAGCCCTTGAGGAGGTCGCCCTGCCAGACGGTGTGGGCGTGACGCACGGTGGCCATGTGAATCCCTTTCGCATCGGGTACGGCCCCCAAGCTACTGCGCGACCAGCCCCTTCGCGTCGCGTGCGAGCGCGGTGAGCCGGGAGATCGCCCGGAAGTACTTCTTGCGGTAGCCGCCGTTCAGCATCTCGTCGCTGAACAGCTTGTCGAAGGGCATGCCGGAGGCGAGCACGGGTATCTCGCGGTCGTAGAGCCGGTCGGCGAGGACGACGAGCCGCAGGGCCGTCGACTGGTCCGGGACGGGCTGCACGTCGGTGAGGCAGACGGCGCTGAGGTCGTCGGTGAGCGCGCCGTACCGGCTCGGGTGCACCTTGGCCAGGTGGTCGAGCAGGTGCGGGAAGTCGTCGAGGGAGGCGCCGGGCGTGGCGTACGCCGTCTCCGTGACGACCTGGTCGGTGTACGGGGCCGGGGCCTCCGGCAGGCCGCGGTGGCGGTAGTCCTCGCCGTCGATCCGCAGCGGCATGAAGTGGGCGGAGAGGCCCTGGATCTCGCGGAGGAAGTCGGCGGCGGCGAAGCGGCCCTCGCCGAGCTTGCCGGGGAGCGTGTTGGAGGTGGCGGCGAGCGCCACGCCGGCCTCGACGAGCTTGGAGAGCAGGCTGGAGACGAGGACGGTGTCGCCCGGGTCGTCGAGCTCGAACTCGTCGATGCAGAGGAGACGGTGTCCGCTGAGGGTCGCGACCGTCTGCTGGAAGCCGAGCGCGCCGACGAGGTTGGTCAGCTCGACGAAGGTGCCGAAAGCTTTCAGCGCGGGCTCGGCGGGGGTCGCGTGCCACAGCGAGGCGAGCAGGTGGGTCTTGCCGACGCCGTATCCGCCGTCCAGGTAGACGCCACGGGGGCCGGTCGGGGCGGCGGGCTTCTTGGCGAACCAGCGGCGCTTGCCGGAGCCGGAGGCGTGCGCGCCGCCGAGGCCCTCGGCGAAGGAGCTCAGGGTCTTGACCGCGGCCGGCTGGCTGGGCTGGTTCGGGTCCGGGAGGTACGTGTCGAAGCGCACGGAGCCGAAGCGCGGCGGCGGCACCATCTCCGCGACGAGCCGGTCGGCGGGGACGTGGGGCTCTCGGGAGCAGAGCGAGAGCGGGGCCGCCGCGAGGGCGGCCGCTTCGGTGAGGGCACGGGTCGACACAGTTATCCACTGTAAGCGCCATGTCAGACTGCGGGGATGCGACGCCTGCTCCCTGTGACGGACATGACAGCCCCCGAGACCGCCGCCACCGGGGCCGTACCCGGGAACACCGGGGCCGTACCCGGGAACCCCGGGAACGAGGAGTGGTCCCTCGACGCCCTCGCCGATGCCTACGGGTATCCGGAGGGCGACACTCCGTGGCTGCGCGCCAACATGGTCTCCTCGCTCGACGGCGCCGGCCAGCATGACGGCCGCTCCCAGCCGCTCTCCTCCGACGCCGACATGCGGATCTTCGGCACCCTGCGCGGCCTCGCTGACGTGGTCGTGGTGGGCGCGGAGACCGTACGCCTGGAGGGGTACCGCCCCGCCAGGGCGCGGGAGGCCTTCGCCGCCCGCCGGGCCGCGGCCGGGCAGGCGCCCGCACCCGTGATCGCGGTGGTCACCGCCTCGCTCGACCTGGACTTCGCGCTGCCGCTCTACCAGGAGCCGCTGGTGCCGACCCTGGTGCTCACCGGGGCCGGGGCCCCCGCCGCGCGCGTCCAGGCGGCCAGGGACGCGGGGGTCGAGGTGGTCTTCGCGGGCGAGGGGGCCGGGGTCGACCCGGCCCGGGCCAAGGCGCTCCTCGCGGGGCGCGGGCTGCGCCGCCAGCTGACGGAGGGCGGTCCCCGGCTGCTCGGTCAGTTCGTGGCGGCGGAGGCCCTGGACGAGCTGTGCCTGACGATCTCGCCGACGATGACGGCGGGCGACGCCCAGCGGATCGCCGGGGGCCCGTCGGTGGCCGTCCCGACACGCTTCACGGTGGCTTCCGTGCTGGAGCAGGACGGCTTCCTCTTCACCCGCTACCGTCGGATCTGACAATCAGCGGAATTTGTCGTTCCGCTTTCCGTCCGCTGGGCACACTTACTGTCGCAGACCCCGTGCGAGCACGGGGAAGGATGGTTTCCGCAGAAGGGCTCCTGAGGTGTTCACAAGCGTTCTGATGATCGAGAAGCCCCTGACGTCCGTCGACGTGGAGTTCGTCACCACGCTGCACGGCGACGAGGGCGTGTCCTTCATCGTCCTTATGCAGCCGCGTGGTGACCAGGCCGATGTGCTGTTGCGTGCCATCGACGACGTCGCCATGGGCGAACTGAAGGAAGCCGCGCGCGAGGGGGACGAACCGGAGGGCAAGGCCGCCCGGGTCCCCGCGGAGCAGGCCCTGGAGCACTCGCTCCAGGCCCTGAGGAACGCCGGCTGCGAGGCGGTCGGCCAGGTCGTGGAGGACCACCCGCTCACCAAGATGAAGGCGGTGGTCGAGGAGGCGGAGGCGGACGAGGTGATCGTCCTGACCGCTCCGCACTACGTGGAGGAGTTCTTCCACCGTGACTGGGCCTCCCGGGCCCGCCACAAGGTCGGCGTGCCCGTCCTGAAGCTCTTCGCGCACAGCGAGGAGTGACCCGGGAGTGACGAGCGGGCCGTGTCCGCATCCCGTGCAGGGGGTGCGGACACGGCCGTGCTCCTTCGGGGCCGGCCGGCCCGAGCCACTAGGCTGGGGTGTCCGACCGTCACCACCCCGGGGAGAGATCCACATGGCACCCGCCATCCCTGCCGCCATGGAACGCCCGCACTTCATCGGCATCGGCGGTGCCGGAATGTCGGGCATCGCGAAGATCCTCGCCCAGCGCGGAGCGAAGGTCGCGGGCAGCGACGCCAAGGAGTCCCCGACCGCCGAGTCCCTGCGCGCCCTCGGCGCCACCGTGCACATCGGCCACGCCGCCGAGCACCTCGCCGACGACGCCTCCGCCGTCGTCGTCTCCAGCGCCATCCGCGCCGACAACCCCGAGCTGGCCCGCGCCGCCGAGCTCGGCATCCCGGTCGTCCACCGCTCCGACGCCCTCGCCTCTCTCATGGACGGCCTGCGCGCCATCGCCGTCGCCGGTACGCACGGCAAGACGACCACCACCTCGATGCTGGCCGTCGCCCTCACCGAGCTCGGCCTCGACCCCTCGTACGCCATCGGCGGCGACCTCGCGGGCCCCGGCACCAACGCGCTCCACGGCGCCGGTGACGTCTTCGTCGCCGAGGCCGACGAGAGCGACCGCAGCTTCCAGAAGTACGACCCCGAGGTCGCGATCGTCCTCAACGTCGAGCTGGACCACCACGCGAACTACGCCTCCATGGACGAGATCTACGAGTCCTTCGAGGCCTTCACCGCCAAGATCCGCCCCGGCGGCACCCTCGTCGTCGGCGAGCACGCCGGCGCCCGCGAGCTCGCCCGCCGCGTCGCGGACCGCGAGGGCCTGGAGATCGTCACCGTCGGCGAGTCCGAGGACTCCGACGCCCGCATCCTCAAGATCGTCCCGAACGGCATGAAGAGCGAGGTGACCGTCGCCCTCGACGGCGTCGAGCACACCTTCACCGTCTCCGTCCCGGGCCGCCACTACGCGCACAACGCCGCCGCGGCCCTCGCCGCCGGTGCCCGCGTCGGCATCGACCCGGCCGAGCTCGCCCAGGCCCTCACCGCCTACACCGGCGTCGGCCGCCGCCTCCAGCTCAAGGGCGAGGCGAAGGGCGTGCAGGTCATCGACTCGTACGCGCACCACCCGACCGAGATGACCGCCGACCTGGAGGCCATGCGCGGCGCCGCCGGAGCCTCCCGCCTCCTCGTCGTCTTCCAGCCCCACCTGTTCTCCCGCACCCAGGAGCTCGGCAAGGAGATGGGCGACGCCCTCGCGCTCGCCGACGCCTCGGTCGTCCTCGACATCTACCCGGCGCGCGAGGACCCGATCCCCGGCATCACCAGCGAGCTGATCATCGCCGCCGCCGAGCGCGCGGGAGCCGTCGTCACGGCCGTCCACGACAAGGAGTCCGTGCCGGACGTCATCGCGGGAATGGCCGGCCCCGGCGATCTCGTTCTGACCATGGGCGCGGGTGACGTCACGGACCTCGGTCCGAAGATCCTCGCCCGCCTGTCGAGCTGAGGGAGTGGAGAGACGATGGCGTACGAGGTCGAGAAGCCGGACGAGCAGTGGCGCGCCGAGCTGAGCCCGGCGGAGTACCAGGTACTGCGCCAGGCCGGTACCGAGCCCGCCTTCCGGGGTGAGTACACGGACACGAAGACGAAGGGCGTCTACTCCTGCCGTGCCTGCGGCACCGAGCTCTTCACCTCGAACGAGAAGTTCGAGTCGCACTGCGGCTGGCCGTCCTTCTACGACCCGAAGGACAGCTCCGCCGTCGAGCTGATCGAGGACCGCTCCCACGGAATGGTCCGCACCGAGGTCCGCTGCTCCCGCTGCGGCTCGCACCTCGGCCACGTCTTCGAGGGCGAGGGCTACCCGACCCCGACGGACCAGCGGTACTGCATCAACTCCATCTCGCTCCGCCTGGAGCCGGAAGAGGGCTGACGAAGAGGCCTGCCGAAGAGGGCTGACGCGGGGCGGCGGTCTTCCCTAGGGTGTGCGGTGACGCACAGGGGGAGACCGCATGGCTCGTAGATCGTTACCTTCGCTGCCGACGTACCGTCAGGACTCGGTGACGCGGCAGTTGTGCGCTCACGTCCACCTCGACGAGGGCTTCGCCCACGACGTGGACGTCGAGCTCACCGCCGACCGGATGGCGGCCCTCGGGCTGCCGCTCGGCATCCATCTGGTCGCCCTCGCCCGCCACGCGCGGCAGGCGGTCCGCCGCTCCGAGCGGCGCGACCGGCTCCTCTCGCCCCTCAACCTCGCCTTCTGGGCGGGCTGGGCCGTCCTCGTGTGGGGCGTGGTCAGCGGCAACGACCTCCTCCTGACCCTGGCGGTCGCCCTCGTCGTCGGCTCCGCCGTCGCCGCCTTCTGGATCGTCCGGGCGGCCTTCTCCGGCTCCTGGCGCGCCGCCCAGGACGTGTACTGGGGCGACCGGCCCGCCGAGAGCCTCGCCGACCCCGTCGAGCAGGACGCGGAGGCCCGGCTGACGGCCCTCGCCAAGGCCAACGTCGTGCCCTACACGGTCTCCGCCGCGACCGACCCCTTCGTCGGCAGCGGCTCCCAGCTCAAGGACGTCGTCTGGCAGCCGATCGACGTCTCCCGGCCGGCCGACGACCCCGCCAACCCCGGGCGGAAGCTCACGATCAAGCCCTTCGACGCGGTGGACCTGCACACCTTCGTCGCCAAGGAGATGGCGAACATCGCCGGCCTCGAAGGACTCCGGGCCAGGAACCGGCTGTACGTGCTCGGGGACCACGTCCAGCTCCTCGCGGACGACCTCCTGGAACCCCCGGGCCGCCCCCGCGCCCAGATCAGCGCCGACATCGTCCGCTCGGCGGTGGTCAGCCCCGGCGCCGGGATGCGGACCTTCCTGACCCTCGAACGCATCAGCGACGGCGGCCGGATGATCGTCTCCATGATGCTGCGGGCCCGGCTCTACCACCCCAGCCTCTCCTGGGAGGTCCTGGTCTACGCGATCCCGCCGCTGAGTCCGGTCTACAGCGAGGTCGCCACCCTGCCCGGCCCCGGATTCGAGCGGGGCCGGCGGCTCTTCGGCACGAGCCTGAAGGCCTGGGGGAAGACCATGAGGAGCGCGCGGCGGCGCAACGCCGACCGCCGCGCGGGCGCCCGCAAGCGGGCGCGCGACCTCCGCGAGCTGCGCAAGGAACTCGCCGCCCGGCGGCTGATCTACGACTACGGCGCAACCGGCAGCATCCGCCACAGCGTCTCCGACTGGAAGCAGGTCACGGCCAACGACAAGGCCGACTCGCGGGACTACCTCTACCGGCTCCAGGGCGGTGTCCTCATCGCCACCGAGAAGTTCCTCAAGGCGCACAACGTGGACACGAGCTCGTACGACCAGGCGGTCCAGGTCATCAGCAACCAGACGTACAACGTCAACGGCCCGGTCTCCGGCAGCACGTTCGGCGACGGCGGCACGATCCACAACTACGGGCAGGGCAACAACCCCGGCGGTCCGCAGGGCGGCCCGCCGGGAGGCCCGGGGCAGCCCGGCAGCCCCCGGCCCTGACCCCGGCCCCGGCCCGGCCCTGACCCAGACAGAGAGGGAACCCATGAGCACGTTCAACATCAACGGCCCGGTCTCCGGAAGCAGCTTCGGCGACAACGGCCAGGTCCACAACTACGGCTCCGACGCGACCGGGGCCGTCGCGATGGCGGCCCAGCTGGTCCGGGTGCTCCGCGAGGCGCAGGCCGCCCAGGGGGCCGTCGAGCAGGCCGTGATCGTCCACGGCGAGCTGGAGAGCGCCCAGCGCGAGGGGCGCGGCCCCGATCGGGGCCGCATCCGCGCCGCACTCGACGTCATCCAGCCCTATGTGGCCGTCGGCAGCGGGGGCCTGGCGCTGGTCGAAGGGATCACCCGCTTCATCGGCTGAGTCGGCCGAGTCGGGTGATCCCCTCGCCTTACTTGGACCGCACCTCGGCCCGTACCCCGGCGTCGAGCTCCAGCGTGAGCCCGGACCGCAGCGGCACCGTCTGGCCCGGGCCCACCTGCTGGGTGGTGCCGTCGGACCGGGAGGCCGTCCAGGACGTCGCGGACCGGTTGGCGAGACCGTAGCGTCCCGGCTTCTGCGGGTGCTCGACGAGCTCGGCGACGAGGTGGCCCGCCGAGTAGTCGTGCCGCTTGGGCTCGGGGCTCAGGTGGTGACGGTGGACCTGGGCGGCCCGCCCGAGCAGGATGTGCCGCTCGGTCCGGGGCGGCGGGGTGGTCACCACGAGCCGGGGCGGCAGGACGAGCGCGCTGCCGTCCTTCCAGCACGTGCCGGGGGACGTCGTACGCGGCTCGGTCATGTTCACCCTGCCGCAGGTCGGGCACTCCACGACGGAGTCACGGGCGGCCCGCAGCGCGTCCCGCCACTCCGACTCGCGCACCCGGGCCGAGGGGTTGTGCAGGCCGACCGTGAAGTTCTTCTCGAACAGCTTCTGCAGCGAGACCGGCACCAGCGGCCACAGGGCCGTCACCGTGGGGTGCTCGGTGGGGTCCGGACGGTTGTCCGGGTTCTGCGGGTCGAAGACGAACAGCGGGTCCTTGCCGTACAGCTTGCGCTCCGCCGCGTCGTCGAGGCAGTGGATCGCCAACTCCCGCCTGCCCTTGAGGGGGTGGTGGTTCATCAGGAACATGAAGAGCAGCACCGACAGCGAGTGGAGGTCGCTCTGAGTGCCCGGCATGGCGCCGGGGTCGCCCCGGACCAGCTCGGGGGCCATGAAGTTCATCGTCCCCGAGATCCCGCTGGAGTCGCCCTCCACCACCGCGTTGTCGTTGTCGCAGACCAGGATCTCGCCGGTGTCCGGGTCGAAGAAGATGTTGCCCCAGGAGATGTCCCGGTAGGCGATCCCCTTGGAGTGCAGCGCCTGGTACGCCTCCACCGTGTACAGGCACGCGGTGAGGAGCGCCCGGAGGGAGGTGCTCACCGTGCGGCGGAACAGCTCGGGCAGGCCGCGGAAGCGGTCGGGGCGCACGTCCATGAGGTAGCCGAAGCGGCCCTCGCCGGCGACGACGAGGTCCGTCGGCCAGAGGAACCGGTCGTCGTCGAAGTCCCGGGAGACCAGGTCCTCGACGATCGCGAGCTGCCGGGGCGTCGCGCTGTCGGGGAAGTACCACTTGAGGGCCTTGGCGCTGCCGTCGGGCAGGGTGACCCGGTAGACCTCGCCCTGGCCGCCCGATCCGAGCAGGCGGTCGACGACGATCGCCTCGCCGCGCTGGGTGGTCAGCGACTCTCCGCTGTCGAGCATGCCGCTCATGGTCGTTCCTTGTCGTCGGAGGTGATCTCGTCAGTCGTCTCGTCGGTGATGTCGCCGGTGGTTTCGCCGGTGGTTTCGGCGGTGGACTCGTCGGTCGGCTTGCTGGCGGACTCGGCCTCGGATGCACCCGGTTCCGCATGGTCCGCCAGTTCCGCTTCCGGCTCCGGCTCCGGCTCCGGCTTCAAGGCCTCCGGCTCCGGCTCCGCGGCCTCCGTCTCCTCCGGCCGCCGGGCGAGTACGAGAGTGGTGTCGTCGCCCGAGTGCCGGGACGCCTCCGCGAGCCACCGGGGGATCTGGTCCGTGAGTCCCTCCACGCCCCGTTCGGTGAGCCGCCGGTGGAGCCCGGCGGCGAACTCGACGAAGCCCTCGACCTCGACGAAGCTCTTCGACAGGCCGTCCGTGGACAGGGTCACGAGCCGTGGCGCCCGCGCCGGGTCGGGCAGCGGCTCCCAGTGCACCCGTACCAGCTGCCAGGCCTGGCGGGTGCACAACGAGGCGGTCTCGTCGCCGAGTTCGACGAACTCGGGGGCCAACGGCATGCTGACGCGGCCGTCGTTGTCCACCACGGTCAGCTCGCCGTCGCCCAGCTGCCAGGCCACGAACAGGTCAGGGGTGAGTACGGCGCCGATGAGGGTGGCGCCGTACAGCCGGAGGATCGGGCCCGGGGTGTCCAGGTCCTCGTCCGGGGTGCGGTTCCGCATCCAGTGGCCGATGACCTCGTGCTGCCAGTCGCGGACGAGCCGCTCCGGGAGCCCTATCCGGGCGTAGTCGTGCAGCCGGCCGCGCCAGCCGGGCCGTTCGCGGTCGGCGACCGACGTCGCGAACTCGTAGGCCCGGTTGGCGAACAGCTCGGTCGCGTACTGCGCGCCGATGTGACTGCGCGGGTACGAGGCCGAGCCGTGCCCGTCCGCGACGGTGAGGATCAGCGGGTCCCTGGCGGTGCCGCTGCCCTGGACCAGGCAACGGTCCTGATTCCTGGGCTTGTTGACGCCTTGGATGCTCTTCTGGAACGTCTCCCAGTCCGGGGGTGCGCTCACCATACGACGTCTTCGTCGTCGTCATCGTCGAGGACGGGAGGCGCGTACGGGGCCGCCTTCGCGGTGATGTCGTTCGAGCCGGCCACCGGCGCCGAGGCCGCCTTGACCGCCGCCGTCGACACCCAGCGGATGGCCGCCGCCAGCTGCTTGGGGCTGTTGGCGTCGAGCGGGCGGAGCTCGGGGTTGCCCAGGAACTCCTGGAGGACGCTCCGGTCCGCGTCGGAGCCGATGGCGATGGCGACCCGGACCGCCTTCTTGCCCCAGGGGGTGGCCTCGATGGCCCGGAGCCCGGCGCGCCAGTCGTCGGTGGGCGCGCCGTCCGAGACGAGGGCGATGACCGGCTTGAGGGCCCGCTCGGGCATCGGCGGGGTGCGCAGCTCGCCGGCGACCAGGGTCAGGGCCTCGCCGAGGTTGGTGGCGCCGTCGGGCTGCACGTCCTGCCAGGTGAAGTCGTCCACGGGGACGGGGTCCTTGTGGTGCCAGCGCGCGAAGGTCGAGAAGGTGATGGTCCGCAGCAGCAGCTGCGCGGCCGGGTTGTCGTGCGCCACGGACCGCATCTCCGGAATCGCTTCGCGGATCGCGTAGTTCAGCTGGCCGATCTTCTCGCCGATCATCGAGTACGAGGTGTCGAGCAGCCAGATGAAGTGCACCGGGCGGTTTGCCATGGGGCCGCCGGGGATCTCGGACACGAGAGCCTCCTGGGGGTGAGTAGGGAGCGGTGAGGGTGGGTCAGAGAGTCGTAGGGGGAGGGGAGTTCCTCAGGAACCCCAAGTGTCCCAGGGCTTCGGCCACTCCTCCCACAGCGTGCGCCCCTCCTCGAAGAGGCCGGGGCCCGCGTACAGCAGGCCGAGTACCGCCGCCCCGAACACCAGGACGCAGGCCGTCGCGTACAGGCCCATGACGGTCTTGCGGGAGCGTCCCACCCGCGGTGTCACCACGGTCATCCGCGCCGCACCCCCTTCTCGTCCATGATGAGGTCGTCGACCCGGAGCCCGGAGCGGCGCAGCAGCCACAGCACGGGCTCTGCCGCGCGCCGCCGCTCGGTGTCGAGGGCGCCGGCCCCGGTCGCCGCCGAGGCGCTGACCGCCCAGAAGGCGGAGGTCTTGAAGTCGTGGGTGAAGCCGCGTACGAGCCCGCCGAGGCCGATGGTCGACAGCCACTCGTCGACCCGCGCCCCGGGGGCGGGGAGCGACTGGATCCGGTCGAGGACGTCCCGCTTGGTCACGACGACGGCCGCCGGGAGGTCGCCCCGGCCGCCGGTGAGCGCGGCGAGTTCGCCGGCGAGGCCCTGGTAGGTGTCGACGGGGCCCTGGGCCGCCGGCCGGGCGTCGTCGGCGAGGGTGTCGTCGGTGGCGCCGAGGGCGCGCCGGACCGTGCGGTCGGCGAGGACGTCGACGACGAAGAGGACGCCGTCGGCGTGGGCGAGGTAGTGCTGTTCGCGCACCCGGTCGGCCTGGTGGAGCGACTCGCCCATGGGGTCGTAGAGGTAGAGCAGCCGCCGTCGGCGGCCCTTGGTGACGAGGATCATCCAGGCGCGCTGGTCGCCCTGTGTCTTGTGGGCCCAGTCGTTGCGGTCGAGCCGCAGGGTGAGCGCCTCGTCGTCCTGCTGGTCGGCGTCGGAGGCGAGCTCCATGCGGAGGTTGCCGCGCGTCGACCAGGAGCGCAGCCCGGCGATGACGGCCGCGACGAACATGGTCTTGCCCGAGGACGAGCCGCCTATGAGGGGCACGTGCACGACCCGCGTGGTCCCGACCGAGTCCGGCAACGGCCGCGCGCAGGCCGGGCATTGGGCCGCGACCTCGGCCCGGCCCGACAGGAGCGAGGAGGCGATCCGCTTCCCGCAGCGGCAGGAGTGCCGGAAGATCCCGTACTGCCCGGGCCGCAGGTCGTTGTGGACGGCGAGGCAGTTCGGGCACGGGTGCGCGGCGATCGGGAACGGCCGGTGGCATCCGGGGTGCGGGCAGGTCGTCCGGACCCGGCGGGCGAGGAGCCAGCCGCGCTCGGCACCCCGAACGGCTCCGACGGTCAGCAGCCAGGCGGCCCAGGAGACGGTGACGAAGGCGCAGAACACGAGGAGCACGGCGGTGTGCAGGGCGAGGGCGAGCAGGGCGGCGACGGTCGCGCCGAGCGTCGTGCCGGGTGCCACGAGCCGCATCGTCAGCCGGGTGAGGGGGTTCGCGCCCCGCCGGCCGTGGCCCGGGCGCCGGCCCCGGACGAGCCGTCCGGCGACGGTGACCATCCAGTGGCCCCGCCAGTCCTCCCACAGCGCGCCGTACGACCGCCCGACCGTGCTCGCGGTGTCGATCCACAACTGTGCGTGCCAGTAGGAGGGATGGGCGGGTTCCACGCCGATGACGAGGACCCGGCCGTCCGAAGTCCCCGGCTGGAACGGCCCGAGGGCCCGGGATGCCGTACGGACGGCCGTGGCCAGGAGCCCCCAGAGGGCGTAGGTGAGGCAGACCAGGACGGCGGTCACGGCGGTGAACGCCACGAGCACCGTGAGGACGATCTCGGTGAGTTCGCCTCCGGTCATACCGGTGTCGGACTCGTTCATCTCATCGCCCTTCTCGGTCGCGCCGGTCCGGCTTCTTGCCCTGCGGCGGCTCCACGTCGCCCCGCCACGCGGTGCTCGGCACCGAGGAGCCCCGCGGGCGCTTGCCGAAGAGGCGGCGCAGGGTGCCCGTCGGCCGGCTCCACTCCTGGAAGGCGGGCAGGCGGTTGGGTGCCCTCGTCGCGAGGGCGTCCTCCACGGCGCGGAGCATGACGTCGGACATGTCCTGGACGACGGGCCGCAGGACCTCGTCCCGGAGCGCCCGCCGGGCGATGTCCCACTGGGAGCTCGCCTTCACGTGGGCGGTCCAGGAGATGAAGGAGTCCGCCGTCTGGGCGGGGTCCTGCCGCAGCGTGCCCCGGAAGGCCGGTGTCCGGGCCTCGTTCGCGTACGCCTCGATGAGCTCGGCGTCGTTGCTGATGGCCAGCTTGCCGAGCTGGCCGCGCGGCCGGTCCTTGCCGAGGAGCCGCCGGGCGAGGGCGGCGGCGGCGCGGTCGCGGACGTTCTGTCGCGCGCCGTGGGAGAGCGCCTGGACCTGGGCGATCCAGCCGTTCTGGGCGACGGCCAGGTCCGCATCCCGGGTCTCCAGGGCGTGGACGAACGCGAGGAGCCGGAGGTTGTCGTGGACGGTACGCGCGAGGGTGTCCGCCCCCGAGGCCAGGAGCCGCGCGGCGAGGCGCGGGGCCCCCTCGTCGTCGGCCGGTGCCTCGATCGCGGCGCTCACGAGGAGGTCCCAGGTCCCGGCGGCGTGGTGCACGCGTGCGGCGGTCTCCTCCAGGAGCTGCGCGGCCTCGGCCGGCGTCGGTGTCCGGTCGTCCCAGACGAGCGTGACCGCCGTCCGCAGGACGATCGGGTCGGACAGGTGGGACACCGCCGCGATGCGCAGCAGCCGGTGCACCTCGGGGATCCGCTCGCGGAACCACGCCGGGTCCGCGCCGGGCCCGCCGGACCCGGCCGCGCCCCGCGTGCGCTCGGCGACCGCCGCGCACATCCGCAGGTGCGGCATGTGCGTGGTGCCGTCGAGCGGCAGCCTGGTCGCGAGCAGGGCGGCGGTCACGTGCTGCGGTTCGTCGGCCGCCCGCCTCTCCAGCCGGGAGGCGACCATCTCGGACAGCCCGTCCCACTCGCCGAGGATGTCCCGCATGGCCTCGGCGGTCGCCGGGTCGGGCGCGGCGAGCAGGGTGTCGTGGATCCGCTGGGCCAGGTCGAACGCCAGCGTCTCGTATCCGACGCCGAGGACCCGGGCCACCCGCAGCAGCGCGTGGACGCGGGGCAGCGGTGTGCGGTGGTCGCGGAGCGTGTCGAGCAGCGCCTCGCCCGAGTCCGCCGCCAGGTCGCCCCGGTACGGCTCGGGGAGCGCGCCCGGCGGCAGGGGCGGCAGGGCGGTCTCCTCGCCCCGTACGGCCCTGCTGACGAGCCGCGCGGTGAGCGGGGCGGTCAGGTCGACCGGCACGTGCCCGTGGAGCGCGGCCAGGAGCTCCGCGAGGACTTCGGAGGGGAGCTCGGGGACGCCGGGGCCGACCACGCAGACGGCCCGGAGGAAGCGGGTGAGCGTGGCCTGGGAGAGGGCGGTGTGATGGTCCCGGGCCCAGGACACGGCCTCGGACCGGGCGTCGTCGGGCACGGCGACGCCCTCGGCGAGGGCGAACACGGCCAGCGGGCCCGCCGCGAACGGCACGCCCCCGGCCACGTTGCCCGCCTCCGGGAACAGCCTGTCGTGGCCCGCCGCCCACACGGCGGCGGCGGTCCGCGCCCACACGTCCGGCGGCACCGGCGCCGCCGCCGGCCTCGGCTCGGAGCAGTCGTGGACGCTGTAGCGGTGCGGCTGCCCGGTCACGGACCTGACGTCCTCGGGCAGTACGCCGATGATCTGCTGACGGGCCTGCTGCGGACGCCGGGTGTACGTGGTGAACGTCAGCCCCCGGGAGGCCTCGTGGGGGAGGACCGCGTTGGCCAGCATCACCCAGAGGGCGATCCGCCGTGTGTCGGTCTCGGCGAGGACGACCTGGGGGGCGTGCGGGGTCTCCACGAGCCGCCGAAGATCGGCGAAGACGGCCGCCATCCAGGATTCCCGCGCGGCGGCGAACGCCCTTACCTCCCGGCCGAGTTCAGATCCGGGAAGCGAGGTGAAGTCCTCGATGGGCGGCGGCGTCCGGTCCTCGGGGGTGCGGTCGGCCCACTGCGGGGCGTCCCACGCGGCGATCGGCGCCAGGCCGCTCGGGAGCCGGTCTCCCGCCGTCAAGTGGACCGCGTGGGCGTGGAAGTTGCCCCACCGGCCGCTGTAGTCGGCGCCCGTGTAGACGGTACGGCTCAGGAGCCCGCTGCCGTCCGACAGCCGGGTGTAGCTGAACATCGGCGGGAACTGGGCGAGTTCGGCGTCGGTGGGACGCGAGGGGGCGTCCCGGGGCGGCTCGTACCCGACGAGCTGCTCCGCCTCGCGCAGCACCGACGAGGGGATGCCCGGGGAGACGGCGGTGAACCGGAAGCCGGAGCCGTCGGGGCCGGGAGGGGCCGAGGTGTAGTGCATCTGGGGCAGGTTCACGCCGCCGACCCTCCCGTACCCTCGCGCGGGGGCTTGGCGACGGGGATGAGCCCGCGCCGCCCGAGCAGCCACAGCAGCGGGTCCTCGACACGGACCGGCTGCGGGCCCGACGGAGGAGCGTCGGCGGGCGCGTCCGACGGAGGCGGCGAGCCGAGCGCCGAAAGACCGAACAGTGACACCGTCGAGTAGTCGCGCTCCAGCTGCCGCCACAGCGCCCCGGAGTCCCAGCCTTCGAGGAGCGAGCGGGTCTCCTCGTGCACCGCCATCCGGTCGACCTCGTCGAAACGGCCCCCGGAGTGCGGGGTGTTGCGCAGGAGCGGGGAGTGCGGGTCGAGCAGCGCGCGCAGGGTGTCCGTCTTCGTGACGGCGACGGCGAGCGGGGTGTCGACCCGGCCGCGCGAGCCGCCCTTGCCGTGCGAGCGCAGCTGCGTCGCCACGTCGGAGGCGATCTGGAGCGCCGGGGTCTCGCGGTTCGGCATCGGCGGTCCGCCGTCCCCGGGCAGCGAGTCCCGGACGGCCCCCATCTGGAGGGGGTCGACGAGGAGGACGATGCCGTCGGCGGCGCTCAGGTACTGGGTGTAACGGTTGAGCGCCTCGGCCGACTTGAGGTCCTCGCCGGCCGCGTCGAAGAAGACGAGCGCCGTGTGACGGCTCCCGTCGCGCCCCTGCCGGGGCAGGCTCAGCCGGTACAGCAGCGGGTCGTTGAAGCCGGTCGCGGCGGGCCGGGTCGTGCCGGGCAGCCGCAGCCGCTCGTACAGGTCCTCGGCCATCTCGCGGTCGCGCCGCTGGGTCTCGTCGCCCATCGCGGCGAGCGACGCCCCGAACGACTGCCCCACTCGGTGCCGCAACTCGTTGACGAGCACCGAGACATAGGTGCTCTTCCCGGAGGCCTTGGCGCCGATCAGGGCGATGATCCGGCTGTCCTGCGAGCAGTAGTCGCTCGGCAGGTCGCTGTGGCAGCCCGCGCAGACCCGCACCGGCGAGGCGACCCCGCAGCGCGGGCACTCGGCGCGCCCGCCGCCGCGCGACCAGGGCAGGGCGCGGGGCGCGGGGAAGACCGGGCCGCGCATGTACGCGGAGGGCGCGGCGGTCCCGCCGGTGAACCCGGCCCACAGGTCGTCCCGTTCGGGATCGCAGGGCGTGCCGCCGCGCAGCCCCGTCCGGGACATCAGGCACCGGTACGGCAGGCGCGCGGCCTGCGACCGTTCGAAGCAGTACGGGCAGATCACCGTCGTCATGTCAGCGCACCACCAGGGTCGTGAGGGCGGGTTCTTGGAGGCGCGCGTCGGCGGCGCCCTCGCCGACCAGGAACGCGCGCAGGGCGAAGGGGGGCCGGAACAGCGTCCCGGGAAGTTCGCGCAGGGTGTCGGGCGCGGCGGCCAGCTCGTCCCCGCTCACCCGGAGGAGGACGTCACCGTCCTCCGGGTTGCGGGGGCGGGCCGAGGCCGCGTCCCCGGTGCGCCCGACGAGCAGGAAGTCCGGCAGGGGCCCGGAGCTCCCGGCCCCCCGCACCATCACCTCGACGAGCGCCCCCACGGGCTGCTTGCGCAGGCCGCGCCGCTCGCGGCGGACGGTGAGCCGGAAGGTGACGACGACCTCCCCGGGGAGGTCGAGCAGCGCGGGCGTCCGCCGCGCGATGACGACCACGTCGTCGGGGGCGGAGGCCGCGACCGGGGTCGCCCGCGTGCCGGGCGCGGGGAGCGTGCGCGGGTACGGGAGGGTGACGGCCGTCGTGCGGGGCCCCGCACTCGTACCGCCGCCGCCCGTGCTCCCGCCGCTGCCGCCGTTCCCCCCGGGCGCCGAGGCCTCCCGCGGCGCCGCGCGCAGGCTGACGTGCACCGCCGCCGGACCGGTCGGCAGCCGCAGCCCCTCCCGGACGAAGACGGAACGGCTGACGCGGACGCGTTCGTGGGACCCGTTCTGCTCCCACGCCACCTCGACCGCCCCGGCCCCGGGAGGCCAGTCGAAGACGAGCCGGACACGGCCGTCGGTCTCGCGGATCCCGCGCAGCCCGGTCACGGGCGCGGGCACGTCGACCCGCACGGACGGGCCGACGACGGCCCGCTCCCCGAGGACCGACACCGCCACGACGGGCCCCGTGTAGGCGGAGGGCGGCTCCACGGGGTGGGGCGTGCCCACGGCGGCCCAGGGGAGCGGGGCGGGCAGCTCGGCCGTGCGCAGTCCGGTCCCCGGCGCCGGCACGGGCTCGGGCCAGGTCACGAGCCGCACCTCGGCGCCGTCCCCGCCTCGCACGCGGAACCGGAGCCCGCTCTCGGGGTCGGGTTCGGCGACGAGGGCGGTGACCTGCTCGGGCCAGCGGTGCACGACCGCGTCGGCTCGCACGCCCGGCGACTCCACCGGCGGGTGGTGGCAGACGACCTCGACGGTGTACGCGCCGGGCCGCAGACCCGTGAAGGTGTACGTGTCGACTCCCGCGCCCACCTGCTGCCGCGCGACGACCGCGCCCCCGGGGCCCCGCAGTGCGGCGGTCACCCGGTCGGTGCGGGACGGCCGCGTCCAGCGGGCCGTGAGCCGCGCGGGCCCGTCCGTGACGGTGAGGTCCTCGACCTCGGGCGCGACGAGGAGCGGGTGGGAGACGAGCGGGGGCCCGTCGGGTACGCCGTCGCGCAGCGGGAACACCGCGTACCGCACGAGCGTCCCGCGCTGCGGGTCCTGGTCGACCGCGACGGCCGCCCGCGCCCCGGGCTGCGCCGGT
Source organism: Streptomyces sp. NPDC056144 (assembly GCF_042264145.1). NCBI lineage: Bacteria > Bacillati > Actinomycetota > Actinomycetes > Kitasatosporales > Streptomycetaceae > Streptomyces > Streptomyces sp. NPDC056144. The sequence continues at coordinate 314,415 of NZ_JBHJVF010000004.1, forward strand.
GTGACGGGCACGACGGTCTGCCGGTCGGTGCCCCGGGTGAGCCGGAAGGCGCGCCAGCTCCGCCGGTCCCGCACCGGCCAGGAGAGCAGGACCCTGTCCTCGGAGAGCCGCGCGGTGAGGGGCGCGGTGGCCCCGCGCCGGGGCCGTTCGAGGTGGATGAGCCCGCGCGTGGCCGCCGGGTCGTCGGCGGCGATGCGGAGGGCTTCGAGATAGCACGTGCGGGCCGCGTCCACCTGCTGGGCGGCGCGGGCGGCGGCGAGTGCGCGGTCGCAGCGCCCGAGGCGGCTGCCGAGCCGCGCGTCGAGCCGCGCGAGGGCCGGGTCCGCGCCGAGCGCGGCGGGCCCGAGGGAGGCGAAGGCCTTCGTCAGGGTCCGTAACCGCCGCTGCTCCCAGAGCCGGCCGAGGGACTCGGCGGCCTTGCGCTGCCGGGCGTCGAGCACGGGCAGGGTGCCGACGGCCTGGGCGAGGATGGTCGACTCGCCGGGAACCAGCCCGAGTTCCTCGGCGTCGAGCCGCCCGCCCGCGTCCCGCAGGAGCGCGATGAGCTGGTGCAGCAGGACGCGGCGGAGCAGGGCCGCGTCACGGGCCTGGATGTCGGCGAGCAGCCGCAGGAGCGGGGCGTGCGGGGCGCGGGAGGCGGCGAGGTCGTGCAGCCGGGACTCGGAGACGTACCGACGCCGGGGCCCCACGTGGACGAAGAGCCCGTCCACGAACGACAGGGTCTCGCCGTCGCCGACCACTGCCTGACCGAAATGCCGTAAACCGGCCGTGTGCTGAAGACGCGTCAGCGTCTCGTACTCGGGAACCAGAGGAGCGAGGGGCAAGAAACCCAGCGCGCCGGGCAGTCCCAAGCGTTCCCCGAAGCCCCGCAGCATCCCTGTCCCTCAAGATCGCCCCCGGCTGTGCGCCGGGGGACCATCTCAGCAGAAAAAGCGGCCCTGTGCAGGGGGTTTGCCGTCATTACCGGCTGCTCCGCGACGGCTACACAGAGTGTCTCCGGGGGTTGGGGCGGCTCGGTGGGCTGGAGCGGCTCGGTGGGCCGGCGCGGCTCAGTGGGCGTGGAAGCCGCCGTCCACGTACACCGACTGGCCCGTGACGTACGCGGAGGACGCGCTCGCCAGGAAGACGGCCGCGCCCGCGAAGTCCTCCGGCAGGCCGTTGCGGCCCACCATCGTGCGGGCGGCGAGCTCGGCGACCTTCCCCGGGTCGGACTGGAGGCGCTGGTTGAGCGGGGTCAGTACGAAGCCCGGGACCAGGGTGTTCGCGGTGACGCCGTACGGGGACCACGCCTCGGCCTGCGAACGGGCCAGCGACTCCAGGCCGCCCTTGGACACCCCGTACACCCCGCTCTGCACGAACGCGCGGTGCGCCTGCTGCGAGGAGACGTGGATGATCCGGCCGTGACCCCGCTCGGCCATGCCGGGACCGAAGCGGCGGCCCAGGAGGAACGGCGCCTCCAGGTTCACCGTCATCGTCGTGTCCCACACCTCGTCGGCGGTCTCGCCCATCGGCGGACGCAGGTTGATTCCGGCCGAGTTGACCAGGATGTCCGGCTCGCCGTAGACGGCTGCGGCCGCCTCGGCGCCCGCCTTGATCCCCTCGCGCGTGCTCAGGTCCGCACTCACCCAGGCCGCCGTGCGGCCGTCCGCCGTCAGCTCGTCGACGGTCGCGACGAGTTCGGCCTCCTTGCGCGCCAGGATCACCACGCGCGCCCCGGCGCGGGCGAGGGCCCCGGCGATGCCCCGCCCGATGCCGGAACTGCCGCCCGTGACGAGCGCGGTGCGCCCTTCCAGAGAGAAGAGGCTGGAGAGGTAGGAGGTAGATGTAGTGTCCATGCCGGGCATCCTGGCACAGGGGTGGATCAGTTCCCGGCGGCAGGCAGGGTGTATCCGCCCCGTCCGGCGTACACGCTGTCGTACACCGGGCGTTCGACCCCCTTCACCCCGTCCTTCTCGTCGGAAACCACGTTCTTGACCTCGCCGTCGACGACGAACGTGGTGGAGCCGCCTCCGTCCATGTTGAGCGCGTCGACGGCCCCGAGGTCCTCCATGATCTTCGCCAGGTCGTAGATCGGCACGCCGAGCCGCTCCTGAGCGCTGGCCGTGACCACGACGAAGAGCGTGCGCCCCCAGCCGTCCACGCCGATGGCGGTACGGGGCGCCAGCTCGTCGTTGTCGTCCACGGTGGCCACGACCTCGCCGTTGCGCAGAAGCGGGTAGGTGCCGTTGACCACGTCGACGGACGGATACGCCGGGTTGAGAGGGATGTCCTCGTCGTCGGAGGTCTCGGTGGTGAAGCCGATGTCCTTGACGCTCTGCCGGTAGTCGAGCTTCGTGCCCACCTCGACGTTGTCGGTGAGCCACTTCGCTCCGCCGTCGGCCTGCGTACCGATCCCCTGGAACACCTTGCCGCCCGGAGGGATGGTCATGCCGCCACGCGTGGACTTCATCGCGGTCACGTAGCCGTCCTTGTCGACGGCGACCTCGACTCCCTCGGCGTTGTCGGCCGCCACGAAGAGCGTGTGGCCGGGAAGCGGCGTCTTCTGGCCGTAGGCGGAGGTGAAGACGACGATCTCGCTGTCGTCCTCGTAGTAGGGGCCGCCCTTGAGCGCCCGGCCGTTCTCGTCGTAGTACGTGGTCTTGCCCGCGGCGTCCTTCGTGTAGGGAACGTACCTGTCGCCGGCTTCCTGCTGACAGAACGGGATCCAGCCCGGGTAGCGGTTGACGCCGTCGACGGTGCGCGTGACGTCGTCGGTCGTGCCCGGCGTCTTCTTGTCGGACGTGATCTCCAGCGAGGTCGTGATCTTGGTGAAGTGAGGCCGTCCGTGCTGGAGGACGACCACGTTCTGGCCCTTCCTGCAGGACGCCCCCTGGACGACGTCCTCCTGGACGGAGGCCACCATCGGGATCGACCGGTCCTCGGCGATCGACTTCCCGAGGGCGTCCTCGCCCATGGAGGCGACCGAGAAGCTGCCGTTGACGCCGACGTAGGGAGCGTCGCTCCCGGTGGTCCCGACGGTGTCCAGCATCGCGGTGGTGGTCTCCTTCACGCCCACCGCCGTGCCGAACGTGCTGCCCAGCGATATCGCACCCTGATCGGGGTCGATGACCGCCACGCGGACGACGAGAGGGGAGGTCGAGCTGGAGTACGTCTTCCGCTCGATCCCCTCCGTCACCGTCAGGGGGTGGGCGGTCAGGCCGTCCAGGATCGACGCGACCGTGTTGGCCGTCGGGTCGTTCGCGGCGGTCGCCGTGGACTGGGTCAGGGCCAGCGTCGCCAGGGCCGCGGAGACGGCGGCGATCCGGCGCGTGCGGGAACGGCCCCGGGAACCGGTGGTGTTGTCCATGGTCAGCACTTCGATTCCGCGTCGGCGAGCTTGTGGGAGCTGATCTTCTGCTGGTAGAGCGTGGGCAGGGTCGTCTCGTGGCCCGGCGGGACGACGTACGCCCGCAGGGTCCAGGTGCCGATGTGCCACGCCCCGTAGCCGGGCGACTCGTAGAAGCAGGCGAACTTGTCCGACCGGTTCGAGACGGACACGACCTTCTCGTCCCAGGTCGCCGAGTAGTCCCTGTTGCCGAGCGCCCCGTCGGGCAGCGCCTCGGGCTGGGTCGTGCCCGCGGCCACACCGCGCCCGCTCGGCCCCTGGAAGATGCACACCCGGGTGGTCTGGCAGCGCTCGAACCCGGTCCTGCAACCCGGCTTGGACCTGGCGAACTTGTGCGAGGCGGGAACCACCTCCTGAACGCCGGCCTCCTGGGGCAGGTCACCCCCGAGGTGCCCGGGACGGACGGACTGCATCTTGGTGCCGCCGTAGCTCGCGCCCTCGTACAGGCAGGCCCACGAGGTGGTGTTGTTGCGGAAGGAGACGAAGGTCTTCCCGGCCAGGGCCGCGTCGGCCTTGTAGTCCAGGACGGCACCGTCCTGGAGCGAGAACGAGACCACCTCGCCACTGCCGCCGGCCCCGGTGTAGAGACAGAGGTCGTCGACCGGGCAGTTGTCGTACGCGGCTCGCGCGGTTCCGGCCTGCGTCCACACCAGCGCGGCGGCCAGCATCACGACGGCCAGCCCCACCGCGGGCAGGCGCCCGAAAAGGTTCTTGATCAGATTCACGCCGCGACCGTAACGGCGCCGACGGCGGCCGCCTACGCCTGCGGGCACCAGCCCCGCGATGTCTGGGGGGACATAGGGGCTGGTGCGTTCGTGGCGAACTCTCGGGCGGCGCGGGTCAGGCCCAGAGGGTCCAGTAGACGCCGTCGCGGCCGAAGTCCGCTCCCGCGCGGGAGCTGTGCGTGCCGTCCACCATCGGTGTGTGGCTGTAGGTGGAGGAACCGGCGGTGGCGCCCTGCCAGTCGTTGACGGTGTTCTCGACCATGATCGGGGTTCCGGGATAGACCCCGCTGACCCGCGCCCAGTTCGCCTGGCACATGTTGCTCCAGCGCAGTTCGAGCCGTCCGCCGCCGGGCAGCGGTGCGAACTTCACGGTCCGGGCCGCGATGTCGCAGTGCGTGGTCAGGGGGTCGAGTCCGTTGCACGTCTCGGCGCGGCAGGACTGCGCCTCGGCGGCGCCGGCCGATGGCACGGAGAGGGCGCCGAGCGTCGCGAGGAGGGTGAGGGACGCGAGGAGGGGGGCGTACGGGCGGGCGTGCGGGCGTCGTCCGGGTGCGGGCATGGCGGTCGGTCCTCCGGGGGTCGATGGCGGTGATCGATCCCAGAGTCGGCCGTGCACCCGCGCGCCCAGAAGAGTGCATACGGGCGAATTCGGACGCCGGGGGCGTGCGCTCCCGGACCGCCCTCCCGGGCCCCGGGAGTCAGCCCGCCGGCTGGAGCAGGTCCCAGCGGTTCCCGTACAGGTCCTCGAAGACGGCGACGGAGCCGTACAGCTCGTGGCGGGGCTCCTCCAGGAACTTCACCCCGGCGGCCGTCATCCGGGCGTGGTCGCCCGCGAAGTCCTCGGTGTGGAGGAAGAAGCCGACCCGGCCGCCCGTCTGGTTGCCGACCGAGGCCGCCTGCTCGGGGCCCTTGGCGCGGGCCAGGAGGAGACCGGAGTTCCCGTAGCCGCCGACACCGGCCGCGCCGCGCGGGCGCACCACGACCCAACGGCTGCCGTCGCCCCGGTCGGTGTCCTCGACGAGGTCGAAGCCGAGGGCGTCGGTGTAGAAGGCGATGGCCTCGTCGTAATCACGGACGACGAGGGTGACGAGTGCGATGGACGGCATGGGGCCCAACGTAATACGGGGGAATCTACCCGCGTCAACCGGAACGGTCCGGTGCGAGAATCCCGACATGGACGCGCAACAATTCGAGGCCCTCGCGGAACGCGCGCGCGAGCTGGGCAGCTCGGGGCCCCGCCGCATCCTCGGGCTCGCCGGGGCGCCCGGAGCCGGGAAGTCCACGCTCGCCGCGCGGCTCGTCGCCCGCCTCGGCGGGCTCGCCGTCCTCGTCCCCATGGACGGCTTCCACCTCGCGCAGGCCGAACTGGAACGGCTCGGCCGGGCGGGGAGGAAGGGCGCGCCGGACACCTTCGACGCGGACGGGTACCTGGCGCTCCTGGCCCGCCTGCGGACCCCCGTGCCGGGCACGACCGTGTACGCCCCCGCGTTCGACCGGGCCCTCGAAGAGCCGGTCGCCGGGTCGATACCCGTCCCCGCCGAAGTGCCGCTCGTCGTCACCGAGGGCAACTACCTCCTCCACGATGCCGACGGCTGGTCCGGTGTCCTGCCGCTCCTCGACGAGGCCTGGTACCTGCACCTCGACGCCCGCCGCCGCGTCCCCCGGCTCGTGGAGCGGCACGTCCGCTTCGGCAAGGACCGGGACCGGGCCGAGCGCTGGGTGCGTGAATCCGACGAGGCCAACGCCCGCCTGGTGACGCGCGGCCGGGACCGCGCGCACCTCGTCGTCACCATGAGTTGACGCCGTACCGCGCTCCAGGTCTAGGCTCCCCGTCCATGCCCACGGAGATCACGGAAGTCGTCGAGCCCGTCCACCTCGCCTACCGGCCCACCCGCGCCGACGTCCTCACCGGCGTCCTGGCGCGCGAGCGCCTGCGCCGGCTGCACCTCGTGCGGTGGGCGTTCGTCGCCCTCTTCACGTTCGGCGCCGTCCTGACCCTTGCCGCGCCGCGCGCCTCGGCGGCGACGGTCGTGCTCGCCGTCTTCTGCGCGGGCTTCATCTGGTCGATGCCCCGCCTCCAGGCCCACCACGCGCTGCGCACGGTGTCCTGGCAGGGCGAGTACCGCGCGACCGTGCACGGGGAGGGGATCACGGTCGACACCGCGCACGTCTCGCTCCTCCAGCGCTGGTCCGTCTTCCGCGGCTACCGCGAGACCCGTGACCACCTCGTCCTGTTCAGCCGCGACCCGAACATCCTGCTCGTCGAGATCCTGCCCCTGCGAGGCCTGCGCACCCCGGAGGAAGCCGACCGCCTACGCGCCCTGGTGGGCGGCGCGCTGCCCCGGCTCTGAACTTCAGCGGCGCATGCCGGCCGCCGCGTGCTCCGTCGCCGCCGTCGCCAGCGCGCGGATCAGCGGGTGCGGGACGCTGCCGTCGCCCGACAACTCCGGCTGGAAGAGGGTCGCCAGGAAGAAGGGGTGCGAGGGGAGTTCCACGACCCGGACCGCGCCTTCCTCGTCCTCGCCCGTGAAGCGCAGGCCGTGGGTCCTGAACGTGTCGAGGTGACGGACTGCGGGGGCGAAATTGCAGTGGTACCGCTCCGTCGAGCGCTCCGCGCCGAACGCCTCCTCGGCCAGCGAACCCGGCGAAAGCCGGACCTTCCCCTCGTGCCCGACGAGCGAGCAGGCGAGCGGCGCGATCACCAGGTCCTCCTCGGCCGCCGACGGGTCGTTCTCGGCGTGCGCCGCGCGGTCGAGGCCGCAGACGTTCCGCGCGTACTCCAGCAGGATGTGCTGGAAGCCGCCGCAGGTGCCGAGGAGCGGGACGCCGTCCTCCCGGGCCGTGCGGATCGCCGCGAGCACCCCCGCCTCGCTCGCGTACGGGCTCCCCGGCAGCACCCACACCGCGTCGAAGCCCTTCACGGCCCCCGGCACCTCCGCGTCGCCGGTCGGGATCCAGTACGCGTCGAGGGCGAGCCCGTCGCGCTCGGCGAGGGCGTCGAGGAGGACCGGGATGCGGACGTGGGAGCGGACGTGCGGGGAGCGGTCGCCGACCAGGGCGATACGGGGAGCGGTGCGTGTCGTCGTCATGACGAACATGCTGGTCCGCACCCCTGGTTCACGTCCAACGATGATCTGTGGTCCCTCCATCAGGAACTCTTATGCCGACCTCGGTATCGTGACCGCATGACGACGAACGATCATGACTGGGAACTCCGCGTCACCGCCCTCTGGGCCCGCATCGACGAGCACGAACCCGCCGACTTCCGCGCCCGGATCGCCGAGCTCGCCGCCGAGTGGCCCGAGGACGACGCCGCCGCCCTCTTCGAGCAGGGCGCCGCCCACGACTCCACCGGGCAGCCCGAGGAGGCCGTCCGCCTCTACCAGCGCGCCCTGGACCGCGGCCTGACCGGACTGCGCCGCCGCCGGGCCGTCATCCAGCTCGCCAGCAGCCTGCGCAACCTCGGCCGCCCCGACCGCAGTGTCGAACTCCTCACCGCCGAGCGCGCGATCCCCGCCGAGGAGCTGGACGCCGACGAGACCGCGCTCTCCGCCGCCGTCGACGCCTTCCTCGCCCTCGCGCTCGCCGACACCGGCCGCGACCGCGAGGCCGCCTCCCTCGCCCTCGGCGCCCTCGCGCCCCTCCTGCCCCGCTACAACCGCTCCCTCGCGTACTACGCGCGCGCCCTGCTCACCGCCCCCGACGGCTCCTGACCCCACCCCTTCATGGACCCGCATCTCCTCCGTACGTACGTCACCGTCGCCCGGCTCGCCTCCTTCTCCGAGGCGGCCCGCGAGCTCGGCTACACCCAGTCCGCCGTCTCCCAGCACGTCGCCGCCCTGGAGGCCGACCTCGGGCTCCCGCTCCTCACCCGGCGGCCCGTCGCGCCCACGCCCGCCGGACGGCGGCTCCTCGAACACGCCGGGGCGCTGCTCCTCCGCATCGACGCGGCCCGCGCCGACCTGGGCCGGTTCGCCGCCGCGCCCCGCGCGACCCTGAGCGTCGCCGCCTCCCCGCTCGCCCTCCACCCCCGTACCCTCGCCGCCCTCCCCGCCACCGGCGTCACCCTGCGCGCCCTGCCACGCGCGCGCGTACCGGCCGCCGTCGCGGCGGGCGAGGCCGACGCGGGGCTCGTCGACGGGATCGCCGCGCCCAGCGACCCGCTCCGGCTGCCCGACGTCGCCCCGCTCACGGCGACCGGCGTCGCCGAGGAGGCGCTCGCCGTCGTCCTGCCCGCGAACCACCCGCTCGCCGGCCGCCCGGGGCTCCGCCTCGACGACCTCGTCGACGCCCGCTGGCTCGACGCGCCCGCCGCCGGCGTCCCCCTCGACGAGCTGCGGGCCGTCCACGCCGGACCTGCTGGACGGGGTTTCCGTACGGCCCTGCGGTACGACGGGACCGACACCCGCACCCTCGCCGCGCTCGCCGCCGCCGGGCACGGCCTCGCGCTCCTGCCGCTCCCCGTCGCCACCGGCGTCCCGGGCGCCTCGGCCGTCCCGCTGGTCGCGCCCCGCCTCGTCCACCGCACGGAACTGCTGCTTCTGGCCGGAACGCACCAGGAAGTCGCCGGTCCCGTGGCCGAGTTCTCGCGACGGCTCCAGAGCTGACACCCCTACTCGCTACCCTGTCCGCAACGGCCACGGCTACGGCTGTGGCCACGGCTACGGAAGGCGGACGGGCGTGGGGTGGCTGCGACGAGGACCCAGACGGGACGGTGAGGACGCACCGAGGGACCCCCAGTTCGCGTACTTCTCCCAGGCCGAGGCCGCGCTCTTCCGGGGCAGGGTCCGTGCCACCTTCGCCGAGCTCGGCCTCGAGGTCACCGTCTACGCCGACCACGTCGTGGACGACAGGAAGCGCAGGTTCGGCCTCGGCAACCTCGCCGCCGTCTGCCACCAGGACCGCAGGGGCCCGCGCGTCTGGCCCGACCTGATCCGCCGCCACGTCGAACTCGTCGTCCGGGCCACCGAGGGCCCCTCCGCCCTGGAGACCCTGCCGCCCGAGCAGATCAGGGCCCAGCTCTACCCCCGTGTCGTCAGCGGCGACGGCATCGACGCGGGCGCCTTCGGGTACGCGCGGACCGTCGCCCCCGGCCTGTACGAGGTCCTCGCGCTCGACCTCCCCGAGAGCGTCATGATGCTCACCGACGAGGCGCTCGAACGGCTCGGCGGCCACGCCCACCTGCGCGAGCGGGCCCTGCGCAACCTGCGCGGGCTGCCCGTCGAGGAACACGAGACCGTCCGGGACGCCGACGGCATGTGCTTCGAGGTCGTCGTCGGCGACTCCTTCTACACCGCGAGCCGCGTCCTCGACCTCGACGGCCTCGTCCGGCGCGTCACCGGCATGCCGCTCGGCGAGCACGGCGCGCTCGTCGCCCTGCCCTTCCGCCACCAGATCGCCTTCCACCCCATCAGGGACACCTCGATCATCCCGGCGCTCGGCGCGATGGCCTCCTTCGCCGCGTCGGGGTACGAGGACACGCCGGGGGCCATCAGCCCGTACGTCTTCTGGTGGCGGAACGGCACGCTCACCCAGCTCAGCGAGCACGACGAGGAGCGGGGCGACCTGCGGATCGTCGTCGGGGACGACTTCCAGGAACTCCTGGAGCGCCTCATCGCCCAGGGCCCGGACCGCCGCTGAGCGGTCGGCGGCGGTCGCTGAGCGGTCGCTGAGCGGTCGCGTCGGGGGAGGCCGCCGGGCAGGATGCTGGCAGTACGCCAAGACCGCCGTGCTCCGACGCCGAGGAGAAGCCGCCATGTCCCGCACCCCCGCCCTCGACGAGGTCGTGCCCTTCACGACGGACGACTACCGGGCCCGGATGGCCCGCGCCGCCGACTCCGCCGCCGAGGCCGGACTCGCGGGCGTGATCGTCGCCCCGGGCCCCGACCTCGTCTACCTCACCGGCTACCAGCCGACCGCGATCACCGAGCGCCTCACCTTCCTCGTCCTCGCCGCCGGACAGGACCCGGTCCTCGTCGTCCCGACCCTGGAGGCCCCCGACGTCGAGCGGTCGGTCGGCGCCGCCGCGCTCACCCTGCGGGACTGGACCGACGGCAAGGACCCGTACGCGGTGACCGCGCCGCTCCTCGACGTCGACGGGCGCTTCGGCATCAGCGACAACGCCTGGGCGATGCACCTCATCGGCCTCCAGAAGGCCCTGCCCGGCACCTCGTACGTCTCCCTCACCGAGGCCCTGCCGATGCTGCGCGGCGTCAAGGACGCCCACGAGCTCGCCCGGATCGCGGCGGCGGGCGCGGCGGCCGACCAGGCGTACGGCGAGATCCTCAAGGTCCGCTTCGCCGGCCGCAAGGAGACCGAGGTCGCCGCCGACCTCGCCCGGCTCCTCATGGAGTTCGGCCACTCCCAGGTCGACTTCACCGTCGTCGGCTCGGGCCCCAACGGCGCCAACCCGCACCACGAGGCCGGGGACCGGACCATCGAGCACGGCGACATGGTCGTCCTCGACTTCGGCGGCCTCAAGCACGGTTACGGCTCCGACACCACCCGTACCGTCCACGTCGGCGAGCCCACGGAGGAGGAGCGGCGGATCCACGACCTCGTACGGGAGGCCCAGCAGGCCGGCTTCGAGGCGGTACGGCCCGGGGTCGCCTGCCAGGACGTCGACCGCGCCGCCCGCAAGGTCATCGCGGACGCCGGGTACGGCGAGTACTTCATCCACCGCACGGGCCACGGCATCGGCGTCACGACGCACGAGCCGCCGTACATGATCGAGGGCGAGGAGCTCCCGATCGTCCCCGGCATGTGCTTCTCCATCGAGCCGGGCGTCTACCTGCCGGGCCGCTTCGGCGTCCGCATCGAGGACATCGTGACGGCGACGGAGGACGGGGCGGGGCGCCGCTTCAACAACACCCCGCACGAGATGGCGATCGTGGAGTAGCCCCTCGTCCCGAGGTCAGCCGTCGCGCAGGACCACGCGGTCAGCCGTCGCGCAGGACCACGCGGTCAGCCGTCGCGCAGGACCACGCGGTCAGCCGTCGCTCAGGACCACGGCCGACTCCCCGGGCACGCGGAGCACCCCGTCCGCGCCCGGGGCCTCGGCCGGGTCCCAGGAGGCGAGGACCCGGTCGCGGCCGTTGGAGCCCAGCGGGATCGCCACCGGCTCCTTGCCCAGGTTGACCGCGATCCGCAGGTCGCCGCGCCGGAAGACCAGCCAGCGGGACTCCTCGTCGAAGGCGACCTTCACGCCCGCGAGATCGGGGTCGGTGAGGTCGGGGAGCGTGCGCCGCAGCGCGATCAGCTCCCGGTGCCAGGCGAGGAGCCGCTTGTGCGGGTCCCGCTCGCGCTCCGCCCGGTCGAGGACCGAGCGGTCGCGGGTGGCGGGGTCCTGCGGGTCGGGAACGTCCTCCTCGTCCCAGCCGTGCTCGGCGAACTCCCGTCGCCTGCCCCGCCGTACGGCCTCCGCGAGCTCCGGGTCCGTGTGGTCGGTGAAGTACTGCCACGGCGTCGTCGCCCCCCACTCCTCGCCCATGAAGAGCATCGGCACCGACGGCCCGGTGAGGACGAGCGCCGCCGCGCAGGCGAGGAGGCCGGGGGAGAGGGAGGCCGAAAGGCGGTCGCCGACGGCCCTGTTGCCGATCTGGTCGTGGGTCTGCGCGTACCCGAGGAAGCGGTGGGCCGGGGTGCGCTCCCGGTCCACGGGCCGGCCGTGGTGGCGGCGGCGGAACGTCGAGTACGTGCCGTCGTGGAAGAAGACGTGCGTGAGCGTCTTGGCGAGCGCGGCGATCGGGGCGCGCGCGAAGTCCCCGTAATAGCCCTGGGACTCACCGGTGAGGGCGGTGTGCAGCGAGTGGTGGAAATCGTCGTTCCACTGCGCGTGGACGCCGAGCCCGCCGAGGGTGCGGGGCGTCGTCGTGCGTGGGTCGCCGAGGTCGGACTCGGCGACCAGGAAGTGCTGGCGCCCCTGCTCCTTCGCCAACTCGTCGACGGCTGCCGAGAGTTCTTCGAGGAATGTGAACGCCCGGGTGTCCGCGAGCGCGTGCACGGCGTCGAGCCGCAACCCGTCGATCCGGTAGTCCCGCAGCCAGGCGAGCGCGCTCCCGAGGAAGTACGCCCGGACCTCGTCGGAACCGGGGGCGTCCAGGTTCACTGCGGCACCCCAGGGGGTGTGGTGCGTGTCGGTGAAGTACGGCCCGAAGGAGGGCAGATGGTTGCCGGAAGGCCCGAGGTGGTTGTGGACGACGTCGAGCACGACGCCCATCCCGAACCCGTGCGCCGCGTCGACCAACCGCTTCAGGGCCTCGGGACCGCCGTACGGCTCGTGGACCGCCCACGGTGCCACCCCGTCGTACCCCCAGCCCCGCACCCCGGGGAACGGGCACAACGGCATCAGCTCCACATGGGTGATGCCGAGGCCCGCGAGCTCGCCGAGGCGGGCCGCCGCCGCGTCGAGCGTCCCCTCGGGGGTGAAGGTGCCGACGTGGAGCTCGTACAGGACGGCCTTCTGGAGCCGCAGGCGCGGCGACTCGTGCCGCCAGGTGTGGGCGTCGTGGTCCACGACGGCGCTCAGCCCGTCGGGACCGTCCGGCAGCCGGCGCGAGCGCGGGTCCGGCAGCACGGGCCCGCCGTCGAGGGCGAAGCCGTACCGGTCGCCGTCCTCCGCCGGGACGACCCCCGTCCACCAGCCGTCCCGCTCGGCGTCCCTGTCCAGAGGGTGGGCCGTGCCGTTCAGCTCCAGCGTCACCTGGTCACGGGCGCTCGGCGCCCACACCTCGAAGAGCAAGGGATTCCCTCCGTAGACGACGAGGACGACTGCCTCACTCATCCTGGCAGCGAGGCCGGGGACGCGCCCGGCGTGCCGTCGGCGGGTTCTCGTCAGGCCCCCGGCGCGTCCCACACGTAATTGATCGCCCGCTCGAAGGTGACGTAACCCGACCGGGCGAAGGCGGCCGCCATCGGCACGTTCCCGAGGTCCGTCGCGGCCCGGATCCGGGGCACGTCGGCGGCGGCGAGGATCCGCGTCCCCTCGGCGAGGATGCCGTCGACGTAGCCCTGGCCGCGGTGGGCGGGGAGGACGCCGATGTAGGCGATCGTGTGGTGGTAGTTGTTCCGCGCGGGCACGACGAAGCCGACCGGCTCGCCGCTCCCCGGCAGCTGCGCGACCCGCCACCACTCCTGGGGAGAGGTGTAGTGCGCGAGCTCCTCGTCGTAGTGCAGCTCCGCCGCCTCGCGGGCCGAGAGCCCGGACGCGAGGTCGGCCCGACCGTGCGCGTCGAGGGTGCCCTCCATGACCGGCGTCATGAGCGCCACCAGGTCCTCGCGGTCCCGTACGGGCCGGAAGTCGAGCCGGGCGTCCGCCTCCGGCACGGCCGTACCGGGCCGCCATTCGAGCCGCAGCCGCTCGACCAGCGGACGGGCGCCGGAGGCCTCCAGGACCCCGAACAGCGACTCCAGGACGGACCGGACCTCGGGCCGCTCGCGCCAGTCCGCCGGCATGAACCGCCCGAACTCGGGCCGCCGGGCACCGGCGGGGACGACGGCCGCCGTCGCGGTCTCCAGGAGGCGGAGGCCGAGGGCGGCGCGGTCCTCGGGGGAGAGGTCCGGGGAGAGGTCGAAGAAGTCGAGGGCGAGAGGCTCGGCGCCGGCCTTGTTGGTCCACCAGGAGAGGCGGCCGAGGACCTGGTCGGTCTCGCCGTCCACGGCGATCCACATCCACGCGGGGAGACGACGGCCGGTGGCGAGGTCGTCGGCGAGCTCGTGGTCGAGCGAGTAGGTGAGACGGAGGAAGAGGTCGAGCTCGTCGGGACCGGCGAGGGGACGGACGACGACGTGAGACAGAGTCAAGAGAGAGGTGCTCCAGAGGAAGAAGGGAGGGGAAGACCGGCAGACGGTACCAACGATCTTGGAAAGAGGGCGGGGAATTGACGGACGGAAGCGGGTGCCCGGACCCCTTCTGGACACTGCGGGCCCGGCCGTCCGACAATCACGAGGTGACGACCCCCTTCGAGCTCCCGGCGAACACCCCTCGGCTGACCGACGCCGAGCGGGACCGCGCGCTGGGTCTGCTCAGGGAGGGCGCCGCGCAGGGCCGTCTCTCGCACGACACCTTCCTCTTCCGGATGGAGCGCGCGCTCCAGGCGCGGCGGCCCGACGAGCTCGACCTGCTCGTCGCCGACCTGCGGACCGAGGGGACCTGGACCAAGCGGGTCGTCGGCGCGGTCGAGCGGATGTCGGCGTTCACGGCGCGCGTCGGGCGGGCCTGGCACGCCGAACGGCTGCCGAAGCTGCTGCTGCCGATGCCGGGCCCGCACCCGCTGCGGATCGGCCGCGACCCGGTGAACGGCCTGCGGCTCAGCCACGAGACGACGTCCCGGCTGCACGCCGAACTGTCGCTCCAGAACGGGGTGTGGGTGCTGCGGGACCTCGGCTCGACGAACGGGACGACGGTCAACGGGCGACGGGTCACGGGCGCGGTCGTGGTGCGGCCGGGCGACGTGGTGGGCTTCGGCCAGATGTCGTTCCGCCTGTCGCACGACTGAACGCGCGCCTCGCCGGTCGCCTCGCCGGTCGCCTCACTCGTTCGGCGTAACGAGACAGGCGACGGAACGGCCCCGATGATGGTCTGAGAAGGACGCGCGCCGAGACAACGACGTCCGGTCCGCCACCAGCGAGACACCGCCGACCGCCGACGATCGACTGGGGACGCGATGAGCGACGTGCCGAACCGAGGCATACAGGACCAGCGGGGGGAACCCCGACCAGAGGGCGACCCGTGGTCACGGCTCCCGTCGATGGCCCCGGCGACGGTGTCGCCGGTGGACGTACCGGGCACGGTACGGACGGTCGAGGAGCCGGCGGCGGGCGTCGGCGCGAGAACGGTCGCCCCCAGCCCTCTCGACCCGGGCGCGACCCGCGACCCGCACCCGATCCACCGGACGCTGCGGGAGGACTTCCCCCTCACCTACGACCCGCTGCTGCGCGCGTGGGTCCTCAGCCGGTACGCGGACGTGGCCTCCGCCCTCACCGACAACCGCTTCACCCACGGGCACCGGCCGGGCGACCCGCCGTGCTCGCGTTCTCACGTGGACGTCGACATGGGCGAGTTGAGGCGCGTCACGGAACGCACGGCGTACGTCCTGGCCCGCCGCATCGCCGACCGCCCGCAGGCCGACCTCGTGGCGGACTTCTGCCACTGGCTGCCGGCGGGCACGGTGGCGGCGGCGGTCGGAGTCCCGTACCGGGACATGATGCGTCTGGTCCGGGGCAGGGCGGCGGGCGCTCTCGCCGGGGAGTGCGGCGGCCAGATCGCGGTACGCGAGAAGGCCCTGGCGTCCTTCCTCGGCAACGTCCTGTCGGACCCGGACCAGGTGGCGGCCCTCAGGGACGCGCCGACGGGCCTGGTGGCGAGGGCCTGGGCGGAGTCGCTCCGCCGCGACCCCCCGGTCCAGATCATGGTCCGCCGGACGCGAGCGGAGGTCCGTGTCTCCGGCGGAATCATCCCGGCGGGCGCCTCGGTGGCCCTCCTGGTCGGCTCGGCGGGCCGCGACCCGGAACGCTTCCGCGACCCGGACCGCTTCGACCCGCTCCGCGACGACGGCGGCCAGCTCACCTACGGCACGGGCTTCTGCCCGGCGGTCCTCCTGGCGGGCCTGGAGGCGGAGTACTCCCTCCGCGCCCTCTTCACGGCCATGCCCCGCCTCACCCTGGCCCCGGGCTTCCGCCCGACTCCGACGGGTCTGATCACCCGGGCACCCCGCACCCTGATCGTCCGCCCGGGCGGCTGATCCATTCGCGGCTGATCTTCGTACAACCTTTCGGTTCTTCGCGGGTCTTACCAGGTGATCGAGGCGCCATCCGCGCCTCCTTCCCCGGGAGGATCACCTGTGTCACCGTCCCTCGTCCACCCCCGTCGGCTCACCACCGCCGTCGCCGTCGCGCTGGCCGTCACCCTCGGGGCAGGCGCCCTGGCGGTCCCTTCGTACGCGCTGCCGGCGGACGGGGCCCTCGTGGCGGGCACGACCGCTGCCGACGCGGACCTGATCGCGTACCCCAAGGGTGACGAGCTGGTCGGGGTCGGGGTGACCGGATTCTTCACGCGTAATGATCAGGACGGCACGGGGGCCTTCCATCCGTTCTCGGGTGGTCCAGTGCGCGTGTACGAGTACGGGTTCGAGATCGAGCTGCGGTCCACGCGGACCCGTGACTTCCTGGTCGAGTGGGAGCCGGAGAAGGTCGTGCAGCGGGAGCTGGGCACGGACGCCGAGCTCGTCGTCCCCCTCGGCGAGGCGGCGGACGCTCCCCGGTACGTCGGATCGGCGGGCGACGCCGTCTACACCACGGTCACCACCGCCACGGGCACGGTCCTCCGCAAGCACACGCGGGCCCAGGCCGAGGGGATCGTCGTCGCGGGGCTGCCGTCAGCTGCCGTCGGTGTCGAGATCGAGCAGGCCGGTCCGGACCACGCCGAGATCTCCTTCTACCAGGGCGGCTCGCAGAAGTGGGGTCTGCTCGACGTCTCCACGGGTGCCGTCACCGGTGTCCGCCCGGCCGAGCTCGGGGACAGGACTGCCTCTTCGGCGTACAGCGCGTGGGTCGTGGGCGAGCGGGAAGCGTATCCGCGGGTCTTCGCCGCGAACCGGTCCGGCGTCGTCCGCGAACTCCCGGTGGTCAAGGAAGGTTCCTTCGGCTCCTTCCACGTCGGCATCGCCGGGAACTGGGTCATGTACGGGCAGGCCCGTGGCATGGCCAGCCATCGGACCAGCGTCCACTACCCGCTGACCGCCCACAACTTCGTCACCAAGGCGACGGAGCGGCTGTTCGACCACGCCTACCAGGTGGTCCCCGGCCCCGACGGCCGTCTGTACGTGCGCGGCGGCATCGTCGGGCGCGGTGAGGGACTGTACCGGGTCACCGACACCGGGGGCGCGAAGCCCCTGGTCGAGAAGGTCGCGACGACCGGGCAGCCCACGGAGATCGTCGCCAGGACCGTCACCGTCCCTCCCGCCGTGCTCGACCTCGACAAGAACCGCACCACCTCCTTCCGCTGGACCCTCTCGCGCCCGAACAACGATGCGACGCTCTCCCTCCGTCACGTGCGGACCGGGAAGACCACGACCCTCGACAACGTCCCCAACGGGACGGACGTCTGGTTCTCCTGGCCGTCCCCCGCGTCGGCGGCGCCCCGGAACGGCGACTACACCTGGCGCCTGACCGTCCGTCCGGACAACGGCATCGGGCCCGCCGCCGTTCTCAACGGCGCCTTCAAGGCCGTCCGGAAGGTCCAGCCGCACGACTTCACCGACAACGGGACCCCCGACCTGCTCACCCGGGACTCCGCCGGTCGCGTGTGGCGTGACGACCTGAACTGGCGGCCGGTGGGGTCGTACAGCGACCTGGGCGAGGCCCGGGCGCAGATCGGGTCCGGCTGGACCGCGTACGACCGTTTCGAGGCCGCCGGGAACCTCGGGGGTTCCTCGGCGGGCGACGTCGTCGCCCGTGAGCCGTCCGGCGCTCTGTGGCTCTACCAGGGCAACGGCAACGGCGGTTTCGCTCCCCGCATCAGGGTCGGCAGCGGCTGGCAGTCGTACGTGACCATCGCCGCCGGCAGCGACCTCACCGGCGACGGCCGCCCCGACCTCCTGGCCACCGACAAGACCGGCGGCGCCTGGCTGCACCGCGGCACCGGCGTCGCCGCGACCCCCTTCGCCACGCGTAGGAAGGTCGGCTCGGGCTGGAACGGCTACAACGACGTCATCGCCGTCGGGAACATCGCCGGCGGGCCCGCCGGCGACGTCGTGGCCCGCGACAAGGCCGGCGTGCTCTGGCTCCACCTCGGAAAGGGCGACGGCACCTTCGCGACCCGCACCCAGATCGGACGCGGCTGGAACACGTACGCCACCCTCGTCGGCGCCGGTGACGTCGACCGGGACGGGCGCCCCGACCTGGTCGCCGTCGGCAAGCCGTACGAGACCTCGAAGCTGTTCCGGGGCACGGGCGACTGGAAGGCGCCCTTCCGGGGCGGCGAGGAGCTGTGGGTGAAGAACGCGCTGAACTCCGACCGCGTGTTCTGACCCGAGCGACGGCTATCCGCGGGCCAGCAGGGCCACCGGCCCCGGTCCGAAGAGTCCGGCCAGGCGGACCGGGGTCCGCGGGCCGCCGTGGAACTCGCGCTCGCCGTCCAGCGCGTCGACCCAGCGGCCCGCCGGCAGGACCAGCTCCGTGTCCTGCCAGCCGCCCGCCTCCGCGAGGCGGAGCGGCAGGCGGGTCACCGCCGTGAGCAGGCGGTCCGCGCGGGTGAAGGACAGGCAGTGCGCGGCCGCCGGGCCCGTCGCCCCGAGCGGGGTGTAGGTGGCGGCGGGGGGCAGGGTGCGCCGGAGGCGGAGGGCCGTGCGGATCAGCGCCGTGCGCTCGTCCGCCGGGCCCTCCGCGAACGGCGCCCGGTTGTCCGGGTCCACCAGCGCCCGGTACTCCCGCTCCGTGTTCTGGTACAGCTCCGGCACCCCCGGCATGGTGAGCTGGGTCAGCAGGGCGCCGAGCGCGTGGGCCCGGATGTGGGGTTCCAGGGGGTGCAGCAGGTCCCGGAGCGGGACCTTCGCCGGGCCGGCCGCCGTGAAGGCCGCCACCGCCCGCTCGTACTCCGCGTCCTGTTCGGTCCAGCTCGTCCTGAGGCCCGCCTCCCGGACCGCCTTGAGGACCGCCGGGCCCAGTCGCTCCCCGTCCGGCACGCCCAGGCCGAAGGCCGTCTGCCAGGCCGTCCAGGACAGGTGGGGGTCGGGGGCGGGGACCCCCGCCACCCCCTTCATGGCCGCCGCCCACACCTCCGGGCACTGGGACAGGACCGCGATCGCCGCCCGCACGTCCGCGCTCCGCTTGGTGTCGTGGGTCGACAGCACCGTGCCGGTGGCCGGCCAGTCCCTCGCGATCCGTGAGCAGTACGCGTGGAACTCCTCCGCCGACACCGCCGGACGGCCCGCGTCCCCGCCCACCTCGTTCGCGGAGAGCAGGGGGGTGTAGCGGTAGAAGGCCGTGTCCTCCACCGACTTCGCCCGCAGGGCGGAGGAGGTCTGGGCGAAGCGGGCGCGGAAGGCGTCGTGGTCCGGGCCCGAGCCCAGGAGGCCCAGGGCCAGGCCCCGTACCGTGTCGACCGCCTCCGCCTCCTCCTCCAGCTTGAACGCCGTCCTCGCGTTCCACGCCGCCGCTTCCGTCAGTACGCGCTCCCCGCCCGTCCGGTACGTCCGGTAGACCGGGACCCGTACCAGGAGTTCGCGGATCGCCGTGCGCAGCGCCCAGGGGGCGTGGTCCCGGAGGGCCGGGTCGGCCGCGCAGATCCGTTCCGCGATCCGGGTCAGCGTCGCGGTCTCCGCCGCCAGGTCGTGGTGCACCACCTCGCGTGCCGCCCGGTGCGCGGTCACCTCCCAGGTGCCGCCCCCTTCGGGTGCCGCACCCGTGAACTCGCGGTAGACGCACATCAGTTCGTGCGCGCCTTCCTCGTCCGTGAAGACTCCGTCCACGTGCCGCAGAGCGTCGTACCCCGTCGTCCCCGCCACGGGCCAGGAGGTCGGCAGCGTCTCCGATCCGGTCAGGATCTTCTCCACCACCGTCCAGCACCGGCCGCCCGTCGCCTCCGCGAGAAGCTCCAAGTAGCCCTCGGGGTCCACCAGTCCGTCCGGGTGGTCGATCCGCAGGCCCTCCACCACCCCGTCCCGCACCAGCTCGACCACCTTCTCGTGGGTCGCCGCGAAGACCTCCGGGTCCTCCACCCGCACCCCGATGAGATCGGAAATGGTGAAGAAGCGGCGGTAGTTGAGCTCGGTCCTCGCGAGGCGCCACCAGGCCAGGCGGTACCACTGGGAGTCCAGCAGCTCGTCCAGGGGCAGGCCCTCCGTGCCGGGGCGCAGCGGGAATTCCTGTCCGTCCAGGCGCAACACCCCGCCCTCGAGCCGCAGTCGGTCCCGCACCTCCGGCAGCCGGCCCGGCAGCACCGGCAGCAGCACCCGCCCGTCTCCCGCCCGCCAGTCGATGTCGAACCAGCGCGCGTACGGCGACGACGGTCCGTCCCGCAGGACGGCCCGCAGCGCGTGGTTGTGCTGCGGCGAGGCCGCCATGTGGTTGGGGACCAGGTCGAGGACTAGGCCGAGACCGTGCGCCCGCGCGGTCGCCGCGAGCGCCCGCAGTCCCTCCTCGCCGCCGAGTTCGGCCCGTACGGAACGGTGGTCGGTCACGTCGTACCCGTGGGTCGAGCCGGGCATCGCGGTGAGGACGGGGGAGAGGTGGAGGTGGGAGACGCCGAGCCCGGCGAGGTACGGCACGGCCCGCTCGGCGGCGGCGAAGGGGAAGGCGGGCTGGAGCTGGAGGCGGTACGTGGCGAGGGGCGGGGTGGGGATGACGGGAGGGGTGGGTGTGACGGGAAGGGTGGGTGTGACGAGCGTGGTGGTCGCGACGGGCGGACCGGGCGGCGTGGGCGTCATGCGAACGTACGTACCCGGCCGGAGCCCTTCTGTGTCATCGCCCCATGCACCCGTTCGTGTGCATCGCGTTACGGTCGCGCGATGCCCCGCCTGCTCCGTACCTACCGCGACACCCTCACCGTCCTCGGGCCCGTCCTGCCCCTCGTCTCCTTCCTCGGCCGCCTCCCGACCGCCATGTGCCAGCTCGGCAGCCTGCTCCTCGTCGCCGAGACGAGCGGCTCGCTCGCGGCCGCCGGGCTCGCGGGCGGAGCGCTCGCCGCCGGGCAGACCGTCGCGGGCCCGGTCATCGGCCGGCTCGCCGACCGGCGCGGTCAGCGCGGGGTCGTCCTCGTCGCGTCCCTCGCCAACGCGGTCGCCGTGACCGCCCTGGTCCTCGCCGCGCTCGACCGGGCGGACCTCGGCCTCCTGATGGCGCTCGGCGCGCTCGCCGGGGCCACCGTCCCCCAGATAGGTCCTCTCGCCCGGACCCGGTCGGTCGCCCTCGTCCGCCGTTCCCGCGAGGGCGGCGAGGACCGTCTCGTCGCCGCCGTCCTCTCCTTCGAGGGCACCCTCGACGAGGTCTCCTTCGTCCTCGGCCCCGCCCTCGTCGGTCTCGCGGCCGCCCTGGCCCACCCGGCCGCCGCGCTCCTCTCCGCCGCCGCCCTCCTCGTGGTCTGCGGCACCGCCTTCGCCCTCCACCCCACGGCCGGCGCGACGGCCCCCGCGTCCACCCGGAAGGACGCGGCCGACCGGGGACGGCTGCCCCGCTCCGCGTACGCCCTGCGCGGGACGATGGTCCTCCAGGGGGCCATGTTCGGCGCCTCGCAGGCCGGGATCACGGCGCTCACCGAGGAGCTCGGCGCGCCCGCGCAGGCGGGGCTCGTCTACGCGGCGATGGGCGTGATGAGCGCCGCCGTCGGCCTCTCCCTGGCCGCCCTGCCCGACCGGATCGGCCTCGCCACCCGATGGCGCGTCGCGACCGCCGGACTCGTCGTCCTCTCGCTCCCGCTGCCCTTCGTCGGCTCGCTCGGCGCGCTGTACGCGGTCGTGGTCGTCCTCGGCGCCGCCTACGCCCCGCACCTGATCACGGTCTTCGGCCTCACCGAGCGGTCCGTCCCCGCCTCCCGGCTCGCCGAGTCGATGGCCTTCCTGACGAGCGGGATCGTCGCCGGTCAGGCCCTCGCGCTCGCCGTGTCGGGGCGGCTCGCCGAGAGCCACGGCGCCCCCGCCGCCTTCGCGGTGGCGGTGGGGGCGGCCGTGGCCTGCGCGGCGCTCTCGTGGACGGTCCGGGCGACGGGTGCGCCGCCCGACGGCGCCCGGGAGCTCAGGCCGGCCTCCGCAGGACGGTCAGGCTGAGCGGGGCGAGCGCCACCCGCTCGCCGCCCGTCAGCTCGGGCCCCTCCCTCGGCGGCATGCCCTCCGGGTCGGAGGTGTCCACCACCATGTGCCAGAGCGGCCCGTGGCTGTCGGGGACGACGAACTCCAGTTCCCGCGAAGAGGCGTTGAACATCAGGAGGAAGGAGTCGTCGGCGATCCGCTCGCCCTGCGTGCCCGGCTCGGAGATCGCGTGGCCGTTGAGGAAGACGGTCAGCGCCTGGGCGTGCGCGGCCTGCCAGTCGCGGGAGGTCATCTCCTCGCCCTCGGGCGTGAACCAGGCGATGTCGGTGAGCTCGTCGTGCGTGCCCTCCACCGGGCGGCCGTGGAAGAAGCGGCGGCGCCGGAACACGGGATGCTCCCGCCGCAGCCGGACCATCTCCCGCGTGAACCGCAGCAGCGTGGCCTCCGCCTCGCTGCTCTCCTTCGGCCAGCGGACCCAGGAGACCTCGTTGTCCTGGCAGTACGCGTTGTTGTTGCCGCCCTGCGTGCGGCCGAACTCGTCGCCGTGGCTGAGCATCGGCACGCCCTGCGAGAGCATCAGCGTGGCCAGGAAGTTGCGCATCTGGCGGGCGCGGAGCTCGGTGATCCCGACGTCCTCCGTCTCGCCCTCGACCCCGCAGTTCCAGGACCGGTTGTAGCTCTCGCCGTCCCGGTTCCCCTCCCCGTTGGCCTCGTTGCGCTTCTCGTTGTACGAGACCAGGTCGCGCAGGGTGAAACCGTCGTGGCAGGTGACGAAGTTGACCGAGGCGAGCGGGCGCCGGCCGTCGTCCTGGTAGAGGTCTGAGGAGCCGGTGAGCCGGGAGGCGAACTCGGCGAGCGTGCGCGGCTCGCCGCGCCACAAGTCCCGTACGCAGTCCCGGTACTTGCCGTTCCACTCGGTCCACAGGGGCGGGAAGTTGCCCACCTGGTAGCCGCCCTCGCCGACGTCCCAGGGCTCGGCGATCAGCTTCACCTGGCTCACCACCGGGTCCTGCTGGACGAGGTCGAAGAACGAGGACAGCCGGTCGACCTCGTGGAACTGGCGGGCCAGGGTGGCCGCGAGGTCGAAGCGGAAGCCGTCCACGTGCATCTCGGTCACCCAGTACCGCAGGCTGTCCATGATCAGCTGGAGGACGTGCGGGGAGCGCATGAGCAGCGAGTTCCCGGTGCCCGTCGTGTCCGTGTAGTACCGGCGGTCGTTCCCGAGCCGGTAGTACGAGGGGTTGTCCAGGCCCCGGAAGGAGAGCGTGGGGCCCAGGTGGTTGCCCTCGGCGGTGTGGTTGTAGACCACGTCGAGGATGACCTCGATGCCCGCCTGGTGCAGCGCCCGTACCGCCGACTTGAACTCCAGGACCTGCTGGCCCCGGTCGCCCCAGGACGCGTAGGCGTTGTGCGGGGCGAAGAAGCCGATCGTGTTGTAGCCCCAGTAGTTGGAGAGCCCCGAGTCGGCGAGCCGGTGGTCGTGGACGAACTGGTGAATGGGCATCAGTTCGAGCGCCGTCACGCCGAGTTCCTTCAGGTGCCCGATGACCGCCGGGTGCGCGAGCCCCGCGTACGTGCCGCGCAGCTCCTCCGGGAGGTCCGGATGGAGCATCGTCAGGCCCTTCACGTGGGCCTCGTAGATCACGGTGTGGTGGTACTCGGTCCGGGGGCGCCGGTCGTCGCCCCAGTCGAAGTACGGGTTGACCACGACCGAGCTCATCGTGTGCGGGGCCGAGTCGAGGTCGTTGCGCGCGTCGGGCCGCCCGAAGGGGTACCCGTACACCGCCTCGCCCCACTCCACCCGCCCCGACACGGCCCGCGCGTACGGGTCGAGGAGCAGCTTCGCCGCGTTGCAGCGCAGCCCGCGCTCGGGGGCGTACGGGCCGTGGACCCGGAACCCGTACCGCTGGCCCGGCATCACGCCCGGCAGGTACGCGTGCCGGACGAAGGCGTCCGTCTCGCGCAGCTCGACGGAGGTCTCGGAGCCGTCGTCGTTCAGGAGACAGAGATCGATCCTGTCGGCGGCCTCCGAGAAGACCGCGAAGTTGGTGCCCGCTCCGTCATAGGTGGCGCCCAGGGGGTACGCCTGGCCCGGCCAGACCTGCATGGGTGGTGTTCTCCCTCTTCTGTCCGGGTTTGTGGGGTGTTCTTCGGCCAGATCCTGCCTCAAAGAGGGGCAACCTCCTAGGACTTCGGCCCGTCCTACCGGGTGACCGCACGACCAAGCGGGGGATAGAGGGGGAAGTGTGTACGAAATAGTGCGACGCCACCTGGGGAAGGTGGTGGCCGGAGCGGCCATGGCGGTGACGGGGACCGCCGTCGCGGTCGCCATCACCCTGCCGGGTGCGGCGGGGGCGGCCAACGGGGGCTACGGGCTGAACGGGCCCGGCAGCGGGAGCGGCGCGAGGGCCGCCGGTACGACGGCCGGGGGAACGGCCGCGGGAACGACCGGGGGGACCGCCGGGGGCGCCGCCGCCGGCGAGACCGTCCAGGGCGAGGGCGCCGCCGGGCAGGGAGGGGCAGAACCGGGGACCGCCGTCTCCGCCCCGCCGCCCGCCACCATGGCCCCCGCGCCCGTCGAGGGGAAGAAGGGGATCGGCTCCGACCCGCTCACCGGCGACGAGCTCACCCGGGCCGAGGCGCTGGCGCTGACCCCGCCGGCCTCCGCCGCCCAGGAGAACGTCGAGGGGGGCCGGGGCCCGCAGCACCTGGCCACCGGGCTCTCCGACCCGCGGCCCGGAGACTCGGCGCGCCGGGCCGAGGTCCGCTTCTACGACTACGCGCGCGACGAGCTCGTCACCCGGACCGTCAACCTCGACACCGGGAAGGTCGAGAAGTCGACGGCCGTGCGCGGGGTCCAGCCCTCCGCCCACCCCGAGGAGCTGCGCGAGGCCCTGGAGCTCATCCTCGCGAGCCCGCTCGGCAAGGGCGTCAAGGAGGACTACAAGGACGCCACGGGCAAGCCGCTGACCGGCCCCGACCAGCTGTGGTTCAACGGCGACCTCTACCGCCCCTACCGGGAGGCGAAGGTCCCGGACGCGCTCGCCCGCTGCGGCGAGCACCGCTGCGTCCGGCTCGTCACCAAGGTCCTTAACGGGGCCTGGATCGACACCCGGAACCTCATCGTCGACCTCTCCGCGAGGACCGTCACCCGCGTCGGCTGACCGCCGCCGCACCGTCCTGCCCGGCCGCGCCCCGTCCTGACCTGCCATGACGTGACCCGGCCCGACCTGCCATGACGCGACCCGGCCTGACCTGCCAGGTCGCGCGGACCATCTCCGTACCAGGGGGTACGTTTCCCATGTCCACCCAGCGCACCACGCGCACCCGCCGCCGGGGCCTCGCCGCCCTGTCCGCCGCCGGCCTGCTCGGCGCCACCGCCGCCGCGGCCGGACCCGCCACCGCCGCGCCGCGCCTGCCCGCCGTCCCGCGGGCCGCCCAGGCGGCTCCGGCGGCCCCGCAGCCCGGCCCGCCCGCCTGCTCCGCCGCGTACCGCGTCACGAAGACCCTCGACGGCGGCGCCGTCTGGGACATGTGCTGGCGGTACAACACCGACGCCGGGCTCACCCTCGACAGCGTCACCTACCAGCCGCCCGGCGGCGCCCGGATCAAGGTGCTCACCAGCGCCCGGCTCGCCCAGATCCACGTCCCGTACGACGACGGCAACGCCGAGTACGACGACCTCACCGGCGCCGGGTTCGGCTGGGGACTCCAGAACCTCAAGGCCACCGAGTGTCCCGGCGGCACCGTCACCACCGTCAAGGTGCCCGAGGTCGGCGACGTCAAGGGCCTGTGCACCACGACGAGGGCGCGCGGCCACGCGTACCGCATGGCCGCCGACACCGGCCGCGGCGTCTACCAGGCCCAGGCCAAGGACCTGCTCGTCTACACCGTGAACAAGGTCGGCTGGTACGAGTACATCTCCGAGTGGCGCTTCGCCTCCGACGGCACCATCGGCGCCAACGTCGGTGCCACCGGCAGCCTTTCGCCCGTCGACTACAACGCCACCGACGGACGCGGCTGGCCCATCGGCAAGGGCGCCCGCTCCTACGCCACCAGCCACGCCCACAACGTCTTCTGGAAGCTGGACTTCGGGCTCGACGGCGGCAAGGACCGCATCGAGCAGTACGACTCCACCGTCACCCCGCCCCCGGCCCGCGGCGGCGGCCCGACCGTGAAGACCAAGCGGACCGCCGTCACCAAGGAACTCGCCGGGGACGCGAAGAACATGCGCTGGTGGCGGGTGGTCAGCGGCACCGGCAAGAACGCCGACGGCCACGCCCGCTCGTACGAGATCGTGCCCGGCCACACCGACACCCACGCGGGCCGCGGCTTCACCAAGCACGACGTCTACGTGACCCAGGCGCGCGCCTGCGAGCAGTACGCGAGCAACAACATCGGCGGCTGCCCCGCCAACGCCGGTGACAGCGTGGACAAATGGGTCAACGGCGAGACCCTGACCAAGCCGACCGTCTGGGTCAACATCGGGTTCCACCACATCGCCCGGGACGAGGACCAGCAGCCGATGCCCGTCCACTGGCAGGGCTTCCAGCTCGCGCCCAGGGACGTAACCGCTATGAATCCCCTCACTCCGGCCGATCTCGCCTCCCAGAACGGACAGCCCGATCTGGGCAGTTGAGCAAGGAGCCGAGCGATCCTGCTGCACCGCCCGCGCTCGCGGAGTACCCTTCGTTGATCTTTGTGAACAGTGGTGCGGGCAGAAGGCGGTGCGCGGGTGAGCTCGGGAGGTCGTGAGCTGCCCCCCGGTGACGAGGGTCACGACGGGGGGTCGCCGGTCGACCCCGCCGGGGCCCGTCCCGGGACGGTCTCCGTCGCGCGGCCCGTGGAGATCGGCGCCGAGCTCGACTGGGGCGCCGAGGCCTGGAGCGAGGTGCGCACCCGCGCCCAGCGCGCGGGGCGCGCCTACATCTGGCTGAACCTGGTCGAGCAGCGCCTGCGGGCCGTGGTCGCGGCCGTCCTGCGGCCCGTGTACGAACCGGTGCACGGCGAGGAGTGGGTCGTGGCCGCGGCCGGTCCCGCCGGCCAGGAGTGGGTCCAGCGGGCGGTCGCCGTCCGCGAGGTCTCCCGGCGCAAGGGCTACCTCCTCGACCCGGCCGACGACAACACCCTGAGCTTCCTCACGCTCCCGCAGCTGCGGGAGCTCATGGTGCAGCACTGGCCCTGCTTCGAGCCGTACTTCGACGACCGGCGCGAGGTCGAGCTCGCCCTCGACGAGCTGGAGGTCACGCGCAACGTGGTCTCCCGCAACCGGGCGCTCTCGCCCACCGTGCTCGCCCAGGCCGAGCGGGCCTCGGCGCGGCTCCTGGAGATCCTGGGCAGCGGCGCCGGGGTGCCGTCCGCCGACCGGCTGCCGGTGGACGCGGTCGAGGACCTCGTCGGCGACCGGTACGCGGACGTGGTCTCCGTCCATCCCGACCGGGTGCGGCTCCAGCGGCAGCTGCCGGCCGAGGACCTCTTCGGCGGGGCCCGCCGGCTCGACGCCACGGGCATAGGTCTCAACCTGCTCGTGCAGAACTTCTCCGGCCGTCGCATGGTCCACCTCGCGGAGTCCGGCTGCCGGACCCGGCTGCTCTTCCTCAACCCGGCCAGCAGCGCCGTGAAGCGGCGCGAGCGGGAACTCGGCCTCAAGAAGGGCGAGCTCAGCCGCTCGGTCGAGATGAACATCCTGCACATGCGGCGGGTCCGCTCGAAGCTGCGCGACCCGGGCGCCTTCCAGATCCACGTCTTCGACGAGACGCCCCGCTTCACCGCGTACCTCGTGGACGGCGACGGGCCCGACGGGGTCGGCGTCGTGCAGTCCTATCTGCGCAAGGCGCGGGGGATGGAGGCGCCGGTCTTCGTCCTGCGGGGCGGCGGGCGGAGCGTGGTGCGCCCCGACCAGCGGGCAGGGCAGGGCGAGAACGGACTTTTCGCCACATACCGGGAGGAATTCGAGTCGGTCTGGCTCGACTCCCGGCCCGTTTCCTGACGCGTTCCTGACTCGTTCCCGGCGCGTTCTCCGGCGGCGACGGGCACCTCCCCGAGGGCGTTGTCAGTGGCCCGTGCGAGGGTGGTCAGCACCACGGGGGAGATCACGTAAGGAGGACCCGATGGCTTGGCACGGCGACACGCTGGTCGGCTTCGATCTGGAGACGACCGGCACCGACCCGCTGGAGGCCCGTATCGTCACGGCCTCCGTCATCGAGGTCGACGGCGGGGGAGAGATCGTACGGCGGCGGGACTGGCTCGCCGACCCGGGCATCCACATCCCGGAGCAGGCCTCCGCGATCCACGGCATCACCACGGAGCGCGCGGCGGCCGAGGGGCGCCCGGTGCGGGAGGTCGCCGAGGAGATCGCCGAGGTCCTCGCCGCGTACTGGGAGAACGGCGTCCCGGTCGTGGCGTACAACGCCTCCTTCGACCTCACGCTCCTCTCCGCCGAGCTGCGCCGCCACGGACTGCCCTCGCTGAGCGAGCGGCTGGGAGGCGTCGAGATCGGGCCGGTCGTCGACCCGTACACGATCGACCGGGCCGTCGACCGCTACCGGCGGGGCAAGCGGACCCTCGAAGCGGTCTGCGGGGAGTACGGGGTCGTGCTCGAAGCCGCCCACCAGGCGGCGGCCGACGCGCTCGCCGCCGTCCGGGTCGCCGTCGCGATAGCCGAGCGCCACCGGCAGGTGGCCGAGCTCGACCCGGCCGAGCTGCACGAGCGGCAGATCGGCTGGTACCGCGTGTGGGCCGAGGACTTCCAGGCCTTCCTGCGGCGCAAGGGCGAGGCGGACGCGGTGATCGAGTCCACCTGGCCCCTGCGTCCGGCGGTCGCGACCGCCTGAGGCCTCCCGGACCCGGGACTCAGAAGGGGTACCAGCGGACCTCGGGGTCGCCGTCCCGCAGGGACGCCACCCGGCGCTCGAACTCGGCCAGGGCCTTCGGGTTCGTCGGCGCGTGCTGGGCCACCCACGCGCAGCTCGCGGTCTCCCGCGCGCCGCGCAGCACCGCGCACCCCTCCCACTCGCGGACGTCCCAGCCGTACGCCTCCGTGAAGGCCTCGTAGGCGGCCGGGTCGAGGCCGTACCGGTCGCGGGAGAGCGCGAGGACCACGAGGTCGTGCTCGCGCAGGTCGGAGGAGAAGGTCTCCAGGTCCATCAGGACCGGGCCGTCGGGACCGACCAGGACGTTGCGGGGGATCGCGTCACCGTGGATCGGACCCGGCGTCAGGTACGGGGTCAGGGCGGCGGCGGCCGGGGCGAAGGCGTCGCGCCGCTCCCGCAGGAAGGCCGCGTCCGCCGGGTCGATCGCCTCGCCGGCGAGCCTCAGCCACCGCTCGACGCCGCCGAGCAGCTCGCGGCGCGGGAGCGTGAAGCCCGTGGGCTCCGGCAGGGCGTGCACGGCCTTCAGGAGCGGGGCCAGGTCGCGCGGCTCCGCCGGGCGGACCGCGTCCGGCAGCCGGTGCCAGAGGGTGACCGGGTGCCCCTCGACGAGCAGCGGCTTCTCCTCGGCGGCCCGGGGCGCCGGGATGCCCGCCCCGACGAGCCAGGAGGAGAGCCCGAGCTCCCGCTCGGCCCGCTCGAACAGTTCCGCGTCGCGGCCGACCTTCACCACCAGGTCGCCCACGGCGAAGACCGCGTTCTCCCCGAGGGCGAGCAGCCGCGCCTCCGCGACCGCCAGTCCCGCGGCGGCCAGGATCTCCCGTGCCCGCGCCTCGTCCATCGACCTCTCCCTACCGACGTGTGCTGATGGGGGAGAGTCTCGCATCCGCGCTTTCCAAGATCTTTGCCGCCTTACGCAACCTTGTTGAATAAATCACAGATAAGTGGAAGGTCTTCTCTCGGATACCCTCCGTCCGCCAGGGTTCGACCTGGGGCCACCGCGCCGCCCCCCACGAGGCGCGGCGGCCCCGCCTAAAGTGGCCCCATGGCGACGACGTACGCGGCCCTGCTCCGCGGCATCAACGTGAGCGGACACCGCAAGGTCCCGATGGCGGAGCTCCGCTCCCTCCTCGAAGGCCTCGGCCACCGGGACGTCCGCACGTACCTCCAGAGCGGCAACGCGGTCTTCACGACCGACACCACGGCCGACGAGGCCGCGCTCACCGCCGAACTCGAAGACGCCATCGAGACCCACTTCGGCTTCCGCGTCGACTGCCTCGTCCGCGACGCCGCCTACCTCAAGGCCGTCGCCGACGCCTGCCCCTTCCCGGCGGCGGAGCTCGAAGGCAAGCAGCTCCACGCGATCTACTACTCCGCGCCCGTCACCCCCGAACGCTTCGCCGCGCTCGACCGGGCGAGCTTCCTCCCCGAGGACTTCGCCCTCGGCGACCGCGTGCTCTACCTGTACGTCCCCGAGGGCCTCGGCCGCTCCAAGCTGGGCGACGCGGTCTCCCGGCCGGCCGTCACCAAGGGCCTGGTGGCCACGGCCAGGAACTGGAACACGGTGCTGAAGCTGGTCGAGATGACCGAGGCGGACTGACGGCCGCGAAATGGCCCAGGGAACAGCTCGTCCAGTGGCCCAGAGTGACGGGCCACCCGCCACGTAGATTCGACCCATGACGAGCCAGCCCCGCACGACCGTCGAGTTCTTCTTCGACCCTGCCTGCCCCTTCGCCTGGATCACCTCCCGCTGGATCCTGGAGGTCGAACGCCACCGGCCGATCGACCTCCGCTTCAAGGTCATGAGCCTGTACGTCCACAACGAGGGCAACGAGCTCCCGGACTGGTACCGCGCCCTCGTCGACGCCTCCCTCGGCCCCGTACGCGTCGCCGTGGCCGCCGCCGAGCAGCACGGCGAGTCCATCCTGCGCCCGCTCTACACCGCGTACGGCACCCGCATCCACGAGAAGAAGCAGAAGGACTTCGACGCCGTCGTCGCCGAGTCCCTCACCGAACTCGGCCTGCCGCCCGAACTCGCCGCCGCCGCCCACGACCCCGCGTACGACGAGGCCGTCCGCCGCCGCCACGACGAGGGCAAGGACCCCGAGGCCGACGGCTACGTCGGCACCCCCACGATCCGCGTCGACGGCACGACCTGGTTCGGCCCGGTGCTCCGCGCGATCCCGCGCGGCGAGCAGGCGGCCGAACTCTTCGACAGCTTCCGCGTCCTGGCCGCCCACCCCGACTTCTTCGAACTGAAGCGGACCCGCACGGGCGGCCTCGACTTCAGCTGAGCCTGGCCGTCCGGCCGAGACGGGTCCGGAAGAACGCGACGGCGTCCGCCGCCACGCCACGGCGGGCGTCGGCGCCGTCCGGGTTGTCGCCGAGGAAGTCGTAGTGCCCGGTCGTCGCCCCGGCCGACCGCCCCTCGGCGCCGGGCACGTCGGCCAGGTAGCGCAGCGCGTGCGCCCCCGGGGGCGTGACGGTGTCCGCGTCGCCCCAGCGGATCCCCACCGGCCGGTCGATGCCCGCCAGGCTCTCCCCGGTCACCAGATCACCGGCGCCCGGACACACCAGGAACGCGGCCCGCACCCGCTCGTCCCCCTGCGCCCGGCCGCCTTCGGCCACCGCCCGCTCCAGCGCGTTGGCGGGCACGGCCGCGTGCAGGGCCTCGATCAGGTCGGGGAACTCCGGGATCTCCGGCAGCGGGACACTCCGGTCCACCACCGCACGCAGGACGTCGCCGTCGAGCACGGCGCCCACCAGGGCGGCGCTCGTGTACCCGCCGGCCGAGAAACCCGCCGCACCCACCGGCCCCAACGGCCGCTCGGCCGCGAGGACGTCGAGCGCGAACCGCAGGTCCCGGGGCCGCTCCCAGAGGTACGTGAAGCCCTGCGGGAGATAGCCGTCCACGAAGTTGTTGCCGTGATGGTCCACGGCGACCGCCAGGAACCCCGCTTCGGCGAGCGGCTCAGCGAGCCAGGCCATCTGCCGGGCCGCACCGCCCGACCCGTGCGACACGAGCACCACGGGCGGAGCCGGGTCGCCGCTCATCGGCGGATGCCAGATGTGCAGACGGACGGGGCGCGGAAGCGCCGGATCCACGTAGTGGGGACGGCTCGCGTCGTGGAGCTCCCGTATCTCCGGATCGATCATGCCCGGCAGCATAGAAGAGAGAAGCCGCCTCCCGCCGGAGCGGGAGGCGGCTTCGGGAAGCCTGCGGCCTAGCGGGCGAAGCCGTAGTCGAGGAGCTTCTTGACGTCGGTCGCGCGGTTCGTCTCGGACGGGGCGGCGAGCACCGTGCCGATGACCGTCTTGCCGTTGCGGGTGGCCGCGAAGACGAGGCAGTACTTGGCCTGCGAGCCCGAACCGGTCTTGACGCCGATCGCGCCGCTGTAGGTGCTCAGGAGCTTGTTCGTGTTGGTCCACGACATGTAGCGGTAGCCACCGGACTTGGTGGTCACCTTCTGCGAGGTGGACTTCGTCTTGACGACCGTGCGGAACGTGGCGTTCTTCATCGCACTGCTCGCGATCTTCGTCAGATCGCGCGGAGTGGAGTAGTTGCTGCCGTTGCTTATCCCGTCGAACGAGTCGAAGTGGGTGTTCCGCAGGCCGAGCCGGCGGGCCTCGGCGTTCATCTTCCCGATGAACGACTTGACCCGGGCCGCCCGGGTGGTGCCGGTGCCGAACTTGTCGGCGAGCGCGTAGGCCGCGTCACAGCCCGACGGCAGCATCAGGCCGTAGAGGAGCTGGCGGACCGTCACCTTGTCGCCGACGATGAGCCGGGCCGAGGAGGCGTTCTTGGCGACGATGTAGTCGCTGTACGCCTTGTTGATGGTGACCTTGGTGTCGAGGTTCAGGCCCGGCGTGGCCAGCACCACCTTCGCGGTCATGATCTTCGTGGTCGAGCCGGTCGCGCGACGGGTGTCCGCGGCCTTCCCGAACAGCGTGGTGCCCGTCCCGTTGTTCATGACGAAGCCGCCGGGGGCGGTGATCGACGGGACGGCCGGCGCGGCGTGTGCCTGGCCGGCGAAGAGACCTCCGGCCAGTACGGCCGAGGCCGTGATCGAAACGGTCACGGCACTGCGCACGCGGAGTGTCGAAGTCAGCAACGTGGTCTGCCCTACGTAGGAGTCGGTGTCCGCGGGTCCACAGCGGGCCCGCGGACACAAGACGCTCAAGAGCCCGCCATGGATGCACGGTTGAGGATGTGATCTACCTCGCACCCGGGGTGGGGCAGGCGGTGCGGGTCAGGCGGTACGTGCCACCGGACGCCACGCCGCGACCGCCCCGTCGAACCGCTCCAGGAGCAGCTGGGCCAGCTCAGGCGACGGGCCCAGCACGCCGGCCAGGGCGACCCCGGTCGCGCTCACTGGAATTCGGAGCGAATCTTGCAGCTATCCGGAGCAGCGCCTATCTGCATGACGCGCGGCTTCCCGGAAGGTGTAATGGCGAAGACTGTTCCGCTTGATGTGACTATGGCGTCTTGTGCCTCTATGTGCGATGGCTCATTTTTGGACGAGGCTGTGAGGGTCGATATGATGCCACGCGATACATATACGCCACAGCCGTCGTATATGCTTATTCGTCCATTTCCGTAGGCAGTTGCCATCTCGCTCTTTTCGGATCCTGATAGATGTTGAACCCGGATCCTCTGCTCGGGTCCGTTCGGACCCGTGCCGTACTCCCCTGAAATCACTTCTGTGTTATTGATTGAGCAATCGCTAGAAAAGCTTGGCTGGTCCCGCAGGCTGTGACCATCGGGGATTGTAATCAGCTGAGAATGGCTGCCGAGAGTGATCGCAATTTTCTTTCGATCGGAAAGGCATCCGATAGGGCCAAAGAGCTCCTGGTGGACTTTCTTGGGGGTCTCCGGGTGTCCGGTATTCAAGCGTATGGTGTGGGAGATCCATTTAGTGGTAGAGGTTCCATTCAGCGCCGTTGAAATAGCTAGCGTTCGGCCTTCTGAAGAGATCTTCCCCTGGGCGCCCTGAGTGCCGGTTGGTATGCGAAGTTTTTGTCGATTCCCGTTGCGTTCCCACGTGATTCCATGCGTGTCGCTTGCGATCCAGTTAGATGGTCCGGATGTCCAGTAGAGGTTTACGGTTGGGTCGCTGAATCGCGTGACGGTTCTGGAATTGCCTGTATGCCATATGATTTCCGAACCGGCTGATGAGGATTCTGTGGGATTGTTGATCGAGAATCCGACGTCCGGACATTTGATGCTGCAGTGAACCTCGCCGGGTGCGACATCCTTCTCTTGCCATACCCTTAATCCGCTGCTTGTGTATCCGGCGAGTTGTGCGGAACCGGGATCGTAAGTGATGAAGCCTCCAGGATCCGCGTCAGCGATGATGACGGCCGAGCGGAAAGGCTCAGGGGAAGGTTGCTGCGCGGCGCATGAAGTTGCCGACATGGCGACGCAGAGTAAGGTTGCAAAGAGTGAGACTTTGTTGAATGGTTTCATTTTGATGTCAGCCTTGCGCGATTGAGGCGTGGGTGACTGTTGGCGTCACCCACGCCGAACGGTGGCGGACTAGAATGCGAAGCTCACGCCCGTCCCGCAACGAACCGCGTAGGCGTTCGACTTGTAGTCGAACCAGCCGTCGATGTTGACTCGGTTCTTCCCCTTGGGGAGCGTCTTCAGGGTGGAGAAGGTGGGGCCCCAGACGTCGTTCACTGTGTGCGTCCCCCTCCTGGTGTCATATTTGTGAGTGACGCCGAGTCCGACGGAGTAGATCTGCACGTGCAGGGTGAAGTCGGTTCGATACCTGTCGATTCCCTGCGATCGGGTGGAGATCGAAAACGAGGTCGGCTGAATCTTGGTGCTGGACGGCTGTAAGTACTGCGCCAGGGCGGACGCCTGAACGGTCTTGGTGGGAGCTATTACGGCATTGCAGGCGGCGCGGGGGCTCGCATTGGCCGAAGCGTTGGTTGATGCGGAAAGTAGCGCGACTCCAGTAAGGGCTGCTACTCCTGCGGCGACAGTCTTGCGCACGGAAGTCCTCCAGGCCGTATGCGAGAGGCTTCATTAGGTGAAGCGCTGCTTACTCGCAAAGCAAGCCTTGCCTGTTGAATCGCCGCGATCAATTGAGTTGAGGTAGATCTGAGGGAAGGTGGCTTGATGTCGGCTGTGGATGAGTAGGAATTCGCCAATCAGGCTGCGCCCATCGGACGGCCGGTATTTCGGAACGTAGCGATCCGGAATCTGATGCCCGGGAATTCGGCAGCGTCGAACCGCTCCAGGAGCAGCCGCGCCAGCTCGGGAGAGGGGCCCAGCACGTCGGCCAGGACGTCGGCCTCCGCCGCGCCCGCCGCGATGCGGTCCGGGAGGCGGCCGGGGGCGATGACGTACGGGGCGACCGCCACGCGGCGGACGCCCGGCTCCGCGCGCAGGGCGCGGACCGCGTCCTCCGTACGGGGAAGGGATGCGGAGGCGAACGCGGGCCGCACGGAGCACCAACCGGTGCGCCGCAGCTCCCGCGCCGTTTCTGCGATCACCGCGATCGCCTCCGGGTCGGTGGAGCCCGCCGAGGCCAGGACGACCCCGGTCGCGCTCTTGTCGCCGGGCCTGAGCCCGGCCTCGTACAGCCGTCGTTCCACCGCCGCGACGAGCAGCGGCGACGGGCCGAGGACCTCCGCCTGGCGGATGCTCAGGGAGGGCGGCGCCTGGCGCAGGACGGCGGGGATGTCGGCCTTCGCGTGGAAGGCGCGGGTGAGGAGGAGGGGGAGGGCGACGACCTCCCGCACCCCGTCCGCCGCGAGGCGGTCGAGGACGCTGGGCACGGTCGGCAGGTTGAAGTCCAGGAACGCCGTCTCCACGCGCAGCCCCGGCCGCAGCGCACCGGCCCGGCGCACGAGCGCCTGGACGGTGGCCGCGTGCCGCGGGTCGCGGCTGCCGTGGGCGATGATGAGGAGGACGGGGCGGGTCATGACTTCGGCTCAGCCCTTCACTTCACGAGCAGGCCGCGGCGGCGGAGCACCGCGCGCTCCAGCGGGCTGAAGATGAGTAGGTCGATCGCGATGCCGACGATCAGGATCAGGATGATCGCCAGGAAGATGCCGGGCATGTCGAAGTCGTTCCGGCCGTTCTCCAGGAGCTGGCCGAGGCCGAGGCCCAGGTCCGGCGAGGACGCGATGATCTCCGCCGCCATCAGCGAGCGCCAGGAGAACGCCCAGCCCTGCTTGAGGCCGGCGAGGTAGCCGGGGAGCGCGGCCGGCATCACGATGTACCAGGCGCCCTTGAGGCCCGTCGCGCCGAGCGTCTGGCCCGCGCGGAGGAAGAGCGGCGGGACCTGGTCGACGCCCGCGACGAGGCCGTTGGCGATCGACGGGACGGCGCCCAGCAGGATCACCGCGTACATCATGCTGTCGTTGAGGCCCAGCCACAGGACCGCGGGCGCCACCCAGGCGACCGAGGGGAGCGACTGGAGACCCGCGAGGATCGGTCCGATCGCCGCCCGCACGAACTTCACGCGGGAGACGAGCAGTCCGAGCGGGGTGCCGATGGCGAGGGCGAGGACGAAGCCGTACAGGGCCCGGGACACGCTGGTCCACAGGACGCTGAGGAGCGTCCCCTCCTTCCACATGGTGGCCAGGCTGTCCCACACCTCGGAGGGCGCGGGCAGCTTGTACGAGTCCGTGACCTCGGCGGTGACGAGGAGCTGCCAGACCACCAGGACGAGCGCGACGGCGATGAAGGGCGGAAGTACCTTCTTGACCAGGACCTCGCGGACGGGCGTGCGCCGGATCTGCACGCTGTCGAGCGCGTCGAGACCTGCTTCGAGCCCGGCGAGATCGTCGGCCTTGGCGGCGGTGGCGGTATCAGTGCTGGCCATGACGGCGGATCTCCCCACGGAGGTGCTCGGTGATCTCAAGGGACAGTTCCGCGACGTCCGCGTCCTCGATGCGGCGCGGCTGCGGGATGTCGATCGTCCACTCGTGGGCGATCCGGCCCGGCCGGGACGACAGGAGGACGACCCGCTCGGCGAGCCGTACGGCCTCGCGGACGTTGTGGGTGACGAACAGCACCGACAGCTTCGTCTCCCGCCAGATCCGGGTGAGCTCGTCGTGGAGCACGTCCCGGGTGATGGCGTCGAGCGCGGCGAACGGCTCGTCCATCAGGAGCAGGTCGCTGTCCTGGGCGAGCGCGCGGGCCAGGGCGACGCGCTGGCGCATGCCGCCGGACAGCTCGTGGACCCGCTTGCCGTACGAGCCGCCGAGGCGGACGAGGGCGAGCAGCCGCTCGGCCTCCTCGCGCCGCTCGGCCTTGGGCACCCCGCGCAGCCGCAGGGCGAGTTCGATGTTCTTGCCCGCGGTGAGCCACGGGAAGAGGGCGTGCTCCTGGAACATCAGGGCCGGCCGGCCGCCGGGGGTCTCGATGGACCCCGCGGACGGCCGGTCGAGTCCGGCGACCAGGTTGAGCAGGGTGGACTTGCCGCAGCCCGAGGCACCCAGGAGGGTGACGAACTCGCCCGGGGCGACATCGAGCGAGATGTCGTCGAGGACGAGCTGCCCACCCGAGGGCCCGCCGAAGGACTTCGAGACGTGCGCGATGCGCGCGGCATGACGGGGTGCGTCGGCGCGGTCCTCGGCCTTGGCGAGCGTCGTGGTCGTGGCCATGGTCGTCACCTCCTGGGTTGAGCTGCGGACGTGTTACTTGACGCCGAGACCGGCGTCGGAGACCTCGGGCTGGCCCGCGGCCTTCAGGACCTTGTTCAGCGGCTTCAGGTCGTAGATGCCGCCGAGCTCGGGCTGCTCCAGGAGACCGGCCTTGACTGCGTGATCGGCCTGGGACTGGAGAGTGGCCGCCAGCGGGTCGTTGGTGAACTGGATGGACGGCCAGGCCGCGTCGATGACCTTGGCGCCGAGCGCCTTGCCCGACAGCTTCTCCAGCTGGGTGTTTGCCGAGGCCTTCGCCTTGTCCTGGTTGGCGTTGATCCACTCGTTCGTCTTCACCGAACCGCGCAGGAACGCCTCGACGACGTCCGGGTGCTCGTTCAGGAACTTCTGCGACACGATGATGTTGGTGATGACGAACTTCTTGTCCGGCCACAGGTCGGACTCGTCGAGGAGGACCTTCGCGCCCTCGCTGACCAGCTTCGACGCGGTCGGCTCGGGCACCCAGGCGCCGTCGATCGAGCCCGCCTTGTAGGCGTTCGGCGTCGTCTTGTTGTCCGTGCGGACCACCGACACGTCACCCTTGCCGCTCGCGGAGTCGACCTTCCAGCCCTTCTCCGCGATCCAGTTGAGGAAGGCGACGTCCTGCGTGTTGCCCTTCTGCGGGGTGGCGATCTTCTTGCCCTTGAGGTCGTCCAGGGTCTTGATCTTCGCCGGGTTGACCACGAGCTTCACGCCACCGGAGGCGGCGCCGCCGACAATGCGGAGGTTGGTGCCCTTGGTCTTCACGTAGCCGTTGATGGACGGCGAGGGGCCGATGAAGCCGATGTCGATGGAGCCGGCGTTGAGCGCCTCGATCTCGGACGGGCCCGCGTTGAAGGTGGTGGGGTCGAGCTTGGTGCCGCCCAGCTCCTTCTGGATGATGCCTTCCTGGACGCCGACCAGCGCGGTGGCGTGCGTCAGGTTGGGGAAGAACCCGAGCCGTACGGTGTCGGCGGAGAGCTTCTTCTCGGCTCCCTCGGCGGACACGTTCTTCTTCTCGTTGTCGTCGTTCTTGGCCTCGGAGCCGTAGCCGCACGAGGCGAGCGCACCGATCAGCAGCGGGAGGGCGGCGGCGGCGGCGATGGAACGGCGCAGGGTGGTACGGGACGTGGCAGGCACGGGAAGTGTTCCCCTCGATTCAACTTCTCAGCGAAGTCTGCGTTTGTGTCTTTCGGGGTGGAGCGGGTGGATCCCCTGGCTCCGGTGGTACGGGTGGTGCGGGTTCGCACCGCTCACGCGG
Organism: Streptomyces sp. NPDC056144; assembly: GCF_042264145.1. NCBI lineage: Bacteria > Bacillati > Actinomycetota > Actinomycetes > Kitasatosporales > Streptomycetaceae > Streptomyces > Streptomyces sp. NPDC056144. The sequence goes on from NZ_JBHJVF010000004.1 coordinate 353,036, forward strand.
TGCATCGAGGTCAGCACGCACATCGCGCGACACCTCCCATGCCCGCACCGAGGGCACCGGAGCCCACCCGGCCGCCCTCCTTCGCGAAGGTGGCGTAGACGTTTCGGCTCATCTCAGAAGTCCCACCCTTCCTCTTCGTCGTTCACGGTGACGGCCTTGGCCGTGGCGAAGGACTCGCCCGCCATGCCGGCCGCGAGCGTGGTGCCGTCCGCCGGGTCGATCAGCAGGAACGAACCGGTACGGCGGGAGTCGGCGTACGCGTCGAGCGCGAGCGGCTCGGCCGTGCGCACGACGACCCGGCCGATGTCGTTGGCGACCAGCTGCCCGGGGTTCGGGTGCTGGGACAGGTCGTCCAGGGTCAGCCGCGACGGGATGTCCTTGACGATCGCCTTGACGGTGCGGGTCGTGTGCTTGAGCAGGACCCGCTGGCCGACGGCGAGCGGCTGGTCGGCCACGTGGCAGACCGTCGCCTCGACGTCCTGGCTGGTCGCCGGGGCGTCGCCCACCGGGGCGATCAGGTCGCCGCGGGAGATGTCGATGTCGTCCGCGAGGCGGATCGTCACCGACTGCGGGGCCCAGGCGATGTCCACCGACTCGCCGAGCGCGTCGATGCCGCTGATCGTGGTCGTCCGGCCCGAGGGCAGGACGGTGACCTGCTCGCCGACCCGGAACGCGCCGGCCGCGATCTGGCCCGCGTAGCCCCGGTAGTCGGGGTGCTCGGCCGTCTGCGGACGGATCACGTACTGCACGGGGAACCGCGCGTGGCAGGCCGTCAGGTCGTGGCTGACCGGGACCGTCTCCAGGTGCTCCAGGACCGTCGGGCCGCCGTACCAGTCCATGTGCGCGGACGGCTCCACGACGTTGTCCCCGGCGAGCGCCGAGATCGGGATCGCGGTGATCTCCGGGACGCCGAGCTCGGAGGCGTACGTCGTGAACTCCTCGGCGATCGCGGCGAAGACGGGCTCGGCGTAGTCGACGAGGTCCATCTTGTTCACGGCCAGGACCACGTGCGGGACGCGGAGCAGGGCGGCGACGGCGGCGTGCCGGCGGGTCTGCTCGACGACGCCGTTGCGGGCGTCGACGAGGACCACGGCGAGCTCGGCCGTCGAGGCGCCGGTCACCATGTTCCGGGTGTACTGCACGTGCCCGGGGGTGTCGGCGAGGATGAACCGGCGGCGGGCGGTCGCGAAGTAGCGGTACGCCACGTCGATGGTGATGCCCTGCTCGCGCTCGGCCCGCAGACCGTCGGTGAGCAGCGCCAGGTCGGGCGCCTCCTGGCCGCGCTTGAGCGACGCGGCCTCGACGGCCTCCAGCTGGTCGGTGAGGACCGACTTGGAGTCGTGCAGGAGACGGCCCACCAGCGTGGACTTGCCGTCGTCGACGGAGCCGGCGGTGGCGAAACGCAGCAGGGTGGTGGCCGAGACGTCGGCGAACTGCTCGGTGGACGTGCTCATTAGAAGTACCCTTCGCGCTTGCGGTCTTCCATCGCGGCCTCGGACATCTTGTCGTCGGCGCGGGTGGCGCCCCGCTCGGTGAGGCGGGAGGCGGCGATCTCGGCGATGACGGCGTCCAGCGTGGTGGCGTCGGAGTCGACGGCGCCGGTGCAGGACATGTCGCCGACGGTGCGGTAGCGGATGAGCCGCGTCTCGACCGTCTCGGTCTCCTTCGGGCCGCCCCACTCGCCGGCGGTCAGCCACATGCCGTTGCGGGCGAAGACCTCGCGCTCGTGGGCGAAGTAGATCTCCGGCAGCTCGATGCCCTCGCGGGCGATGTACTGCCAGACGTCCAGCTCGGTCCAGTTGGAGAGCGGGAAGACGCGGACGTGCTCGCCGGGCGCGTGACGGCCGTTGTAGAGCTGCCACAGCTCGGGGCGCTGCCGGCGCGGGTCCCACTGGGAGAACTCGTCGCGCAGGGAGAAGACGCGCTCCTTGGCGCGGGCCTTCTCCTCGTCGCGGCGGCCGCCGCCGAAGACGGCGTCGAAGCGGTGCTGCTGGATCGCCTCGGTCAGCGGAACGGTCTGGAGCGGGTTACGGGTCCCGTCCGGACGCTCCTTGAGCGCGCCGCGGTCGATGTACTCCTGCACGGAGGCGACGTGCAGCCGCAGCCCGTGCTCGGCCACGACACGGTCGCGGTAGGCGAGGACCTCGGGGAAGTTGTGCCCGGTGTCGACGTGGAGCAGCGTGAAGGGGACCGGCGCCGGGGCGAAGGCCTTCAGCGCCAGGTGCAGCATGACGATGGAGTCCTTGCCGCCGGAGAACAGGATCACCGGCCGCTCGAACTCGCCCGCCACCTCACGGAAGATGTGGACGGCCTCGGACTCCAGGGAGTCGAGGTGCGACAGGGCGAACGGGCTGTCCGTCGTGTCGTGAGTGTGGGCAACGGTGGTCACAGCAGACCCCTCTCGGTGAGCAGCGCGTGGAGCTGCGCCGCGGACTCCTGCACGGTCTGGTCCTGGGACTCGATCCGCAGATCGGGCGTCTCGGGGGCCTCGTACGGGTCGTCGACGCCGGTCAGGCCGGAGATCTCGCCGGCCGCCTGCTTGGCGTAGAGGCCCTTGACGTCACGGACGGAGCAGACCTCGACCGGGGTCGCCACGTGCACCTCGACGAAGGCGGTGCCCTCGGCGGCGTGCCGCTTGCGGACGGCCTCGCGGCTGTCGGCGTACGGGGCGATGACGGGGACCAGGACCTTCACGCCGTGCGAGGCGAGCAGTTCGGCGACGAAGCCGATGCGCTGCACGTTGGTGTGGCGGTCCTCGCGGCTGAAGCCGAGGCCCGCGGAGAGGAACTCGCGGATCTCGTCGCCGTCGAGGATCTCGACGCGGTGCCCCTCCTCGCGGAGGCGGCCGGCCAGCTCGTACGCGATCGTGGTCTTCCCGGCGCTCGGCAGGCCGGTCAGCCAGATGGTGGCACCGGTCACGTCATTCTCCTGAGATCTCTGATGATCCGTCTGTTCGGTCTGCTGATGGTTCGTCATCCGTGCAGCCCGCATTCGGTCTTGGTCCGTCCCGCCCAGCGTCCGGCGCGGGCGTCCTCGCCCTCCAGGACGCGGCGCGTGCAGGGCGCGCAGCCGACGGAGGCGTAACCGTCCGTCAGGAGCGGGTTGGTGAGGACGCCGTGCTCCATGACGTACGCGTCCACGTCGTCCTGGGTCCAGCGGGCGATGGGGGAGACCTTGACCTTCTGCCGCTTCTCGTCCCAGCCGACGACCGGGGTGTTCGCCCGGGTCGGGGACTCGTCGCGGCGCAGGCCCGTCGCCCAGGCGCCGTACGCGGTCAGGCCCTCTTCGAGCGGCTTGACCTTGCGCAGCGCGCAGCACAGGTCGGGATCGCGGTCGTGCAGCTTGGGGCCGTACTCGGCGTCCTGCTCGGCCACGGTCTGACGCGGGGTCAGGGTGATGACGTTGACGTCCATGACGGCGTCCACGGCGTCGCGGGTGCCGATGGTCTCCTCGAAGTGGTAGCCCGTGTCGAGGAAGACGACGTCCACGCCGGGCCGCACCCGCGAGGCGAGGTGGGCCACGACCGCGTCCTCCATGGAGGAGGTGACGCAGAAGCGTTCGCCGAAGGTGTCCACGGCCCACCGGATGATCTCCAGGGCGGAGGCGTCCTCCAGGTCACGGCCGGCCTGCTCGGCGAGTGCCTTGAGGTCGGCCGCGGTGGCGTCCTGGGTGATCTGAGCCGTCGTCATATCTGATCCCTTCCAGTGGTGTTGCCGGAAGTCCCCGGGGCGAGCAGCCCCAGGAACTTCAACTGGAAGGCTCGGCTGCACGCGGCGCATTCCCACGCGCCGTGACCCTGCTCGTTCGGCCGGAGGTCCTCGTCGCCGCAGTACGGGCAGAAGAACGGGGCCGCACGCTCGCTCACGACAGCGCCTCCTCGGAGGCGCGGGCCGTCCAGGTCGCGAAGCGCTCGCCGTCCTCGCGCTCCGCCTGGAAGCGCTTGAGGACCCGCTCGACGTAGTCGGGGAGCTCGGCCGCGGTGACCTTGAGGCCGCGGACCTTGCGGCCGAAACCGGCCTCGAGACCGAGCGCGCCGCCCAGGTGCACCTGGTAGCCCTCGACGCGGTTGCCGTCGGCGTCCAGGACCAGCTGGCCCTTGAGGCCGATGTCGGCGACCTGGATGCGGGCGCAGGCGTTCGGGCAGCCGTTGATGTTGATCGTCAGCGGCTCGTCGAACTCCGGGATGCGTCGCTCCAGTTCGTCGATGAGCGAGGAGCCGCGGCCCTTCGTCTCGACGATCGCGAGCTTGCAGAACTCGATGCCGGTGCAGGCCATCGTGCCGCGCCGGAACGGCGACGGGGTGACCCGCAGGTCCATCGCCTCCAGGGCGGAGACGAGCGACTCGACCTGCGCCTCCTCGATGTCGAGGACGAGCATCTTCTGCTCGGCGGTGGTGCGGACCCGGCCCGAGCCGTGCGCCTCGGCGATCTCGGCGATCTTCGTCAGGGCCGTACCGTCGACGCGGCCGACGCGCGGCGCGAATCCGACGTAGAACCGGCCGTCCTTCTGGCGGTGCACGCCGACGTGGTCGCGCCACTGGCCGGAGGGCTGCTCGGGGGCGGGGCCGTCGACCAGCGCGCGCTTGAGGTACTCGTCCTCCAGGACCTTGCGGAACTTCTCCGGGCCCCAGTCGGCGACGAGGAACTTCAGGCGGGCGCGGTTGCGCAGCCGGCGGTAGCCGTAGTCGCGGAAGATCGAGATGACGCCCTCGTAGACGTCCGGGACCTCGTCGAGGGGGACCCAGGCGCCGAGGCGGACGCCGAGCTTGGGGTTGGTGGAGAGGCCGCCGCCGACCCAGAGGTCGAAGCCGGGGCCGTGCTCCGGGTGGTTCACGCCGACGAAGGCGATGTCGTTGATCTCGTGCGCCACGTCGAGCAGCGGCGAGCCGGAGATCGCGGACTTGAACTTGCGGGGCAGGTTGGAGAAGTCCTTGTTGCCGACGATCCGGCGGTAGATCTCGTCGATGGCGGGCGTGCCGTCGATGATCTCGTCCTCGGCGATCCCGGCCACCGGTGAGCCGAGGACGACGCGCGGGGTGTCGCCGCAGGCCTCGGTGGTCGACAGGCCGACCGCCTCCAGGCGGTTCCAGATCTCCGGGACGTCCTCGATGCGGATCCAGTGGTACTGGACGTTCTGCCGGTCCGTGATGTCGGCGGTGCCGCGGGCGAACTCCTGGGAGATCTCGCCGATGACGCGGAGCTGCTCGGTCGTCAGCCGGCCGCCGTCGATGCGGACGCGGAGCATGAAGTACTCGTCGTCCAGCTCCTCCGGCTCCAGGACGCCCGTCTTGGTGCCGTCGAGGCCCTGCTTGCGCTGGGTGTAGAGACCCCACCAGCGCATGCGCCCGCGCAGGTCGTTGGGGTCGATCGAGTCGAAACCGCGCTTCGAGTAGACCGTCTCAATACGTGTCCGCACATTGAGACCGTCGTCGTCCTTCTTGAACTGCTCATTGCCGTTCAGCGGGGTGAAGTGCCCCACGGCCCACTGACCCTCGCCACGGTGACGCCCGGCCTTGCGGCGGGCGGCGGCGGGAGTGGGGTTTTCCGGGGTGGCGGCCATGGCGTTTCGTCCTTCGGGACTGCGAGAGGGCGGCTCTGACCTGCACACTCGCGCTGAGGTCAGAGGGTGGCGCGTCAGTGCGCAGCAGGGTCGGGCAGAAGAGAGATCGCGGCGGTGCTGAGGCTGTCAGCGCGCCGGACAGATGGCGCTGGACATGCGGCCGAGGTCGACGTGCCGCCGACTCACCAAGGCAGTTCCAGTTCCAGACATGACGGAAGCGTGTCACGGGACTTTGGACCCAGTCCAGCATTGTCCGGTATTTGGACGTACATGTCTCGAATGGCGAGACGCTGTGTTCTGGGTCACGCGAAAGGGGCCCCGCCGGGGGCCCCTTCGTGGTGATTCGTACGGATCAGGTGGATCGTACGGATCGATCGGATCGTGCGGATCAGGCGTACGCGCCCGGCCAGGGGCCCGGGTTCTCCGATTCGGCCACTTCCTCCACCTTGGTGTCGAAGAGCCGGAAGCCGCGCCGCTCGTAGTTGGCCATCGCGTGCGGACCGTCGAGCGAGCAGGTGTGCAGCCACACGCGCTTCGTCTCCTCGCGCCCCGGCCAGCGGTCCGCCAGGTCCCAGGCGCGCCGCACGCCCTCCGTCAGGAGGTGGCCGCCGAAGCCGCGCCCGCGGAAGGCGGCGATGAGACCGAAGTAGACGATCTCGACGACGCCGTCCTCCTGCGGGTCGAGCTCCACGTACCCGGCCGGCGTCCCCCGGTCGTACGCGACCCAGATCTCGGCGCCCGGCTTCTCGACGATCGCCTGCCACTCCTTGTACGTGAGCCCCAGGCGGTCGTTCCAGCGGATGTCGCCGCCGACCGCCGTATAGAGGAAGCGGCTGTACTCGGCCGAGGGCACCTCGGCCCGGGTGATGGTGAGGTCGTCGCCCTCCGGGGTGCGGGAGGGGCGGAGGTCGGTCGGTGCCGTCTGTTCGAGGGACCAGGTCGTGAGAGTGATGCTCATGTGCTCATCGCATCATGCGGAGCCTCGGATTCCTACTGTGTTCGGTCCTGGCGGACAGGCTGTCCGTCATACGGACATCGTGTCCGCGGGATCAGGGCGAGCCGCCCGGACGGCCGGGGCGGTGGAGTGGGGCAGCAGGTCGCCGGGGTGCTCCGGCCGGAGCACCTCCACCGCCACCTCCTCCCGGAAGCGGTACGGGCGGTGCGCCAGGACCCCGGCGAGGTTCCGCCGTACCCGGGACATCTCGGCCCGGACGGTCACCGTCTTCGACCGGTCGCCGAACACGTCGTCCGCGAGGTCCGCCGCCGTCCGGCCGTCCCGGTGCAGCGCCAGGACGTAGAGGAGCTCCGCGTGCCGGGGGCTCAGCTCCTGCTGCCAGCTCCCCGCCTCGCCGGAGACGGACACCGTCCAGCGGCGCGGCCTGCTGAGGTCGAGGACCACCCGGCTCGCCGCGTCCACCCCGGGCTCCAGGGGAGCGAGCTCCTCCTCGACCCGGAGCAGCCAGCCGCCCGGCAGCGGCTCCACCGCGCACTGCCCGAGCGAGGGCAGCCACATCCGCCCGGCCCGTACGGACTTGGGCAGCGCGATCCGGTCCACCGGCGCGAGCCCGGTCACCGCCGCCGTCCAGCCGTGCGTGTCGACGGCCACGGCCCGCCCGCCGACCCGGCACAGGATCGGCGCCGCCACCGATCTCAGGCGTTCGACCGAGCTCCGGTGCCGCTCGCGCATCTCCGCCTCGGCGAGCTGGGCGACCGAGGCGACGAGCGCCAGCATCGCCGGATGGAAGCTGGAGGCCGGGCCGCTGACGTCGAGGATGCCCAGGACCCGCTGGTCGCGCGGGTCGTGGACGGGCGCGGCGGCGCACGTCCAGTTGTGCAGGGCGTGCACGTAGTGCTCGGCGGAGTGCACCTGCACCGCGCGCCCCATGGCGAGGGCCGTGCCGACCGCGTTCGTCCCGGTCGTGTGCTCGGTCCAGGCCGCGCCTTCCTCCAGACAGATGCCGTTGGCGCGGCGCATCACGGCGGGGTTCCCCTGCCGCCACAGCACCCGGCCGTGCTCGTCGGTGACCACCATGATCTGGAGGGAGGTGTCGGCGATGCCCGCGAGGCCGCCGCTCAGGGTCTGCATCACCTCGGCGAGGAGGGTGCTCCTGCGCCGGTGCTCCAGCTCGTCGCGCTGGAGCAACACGCTGCTCGTTCCCCGGTCCGGGTCGAGACCGAGCCGGGCCATCCGCTGCCAGGACGCGTCGATCACGTCGCGGGGCGCGATCGGGGGCGTACGGCCCGCGAGGGTCTCGTCACGGACGCGGTGCAGCAGGCGGGTGGCCTGAACGGCGTCCATGGCGGCCAGCCGCGCCATGTCGAGCTGCGTGTTCTTCATCGGTCTCTCCCAGCCACCCGTGGTGCTGTATCGGTTCTGCACGGGGCAGATGTCCGGAGTGTCGGTGCCCATGGTGCCGCTCGCGGCCACCCGGCGCGGCCCGGTTCGGGTAATCCTGCAACCCTTTGCAACTCTGGCGAGCGGCGGGCCCTTGCATGAAGGTGGTGTGAAGCGGCGGGTGGTGCCGTGTCGGCGCAGCACCACCCCCGCTCTCCGCGCGTGCCGACCCCTTACGGGTCCACCCCTGGTACGCGCGGCCCCAACGTGACGACCGGCCCAGACCCAGGTCAGGCCCCGCGCCGGGCCCGGGCCGGACCCTCTGCCGGACTCCGGGCCAGGCCCACGTCAGGCCCCATGCCAGACGCGCAGCCGGACCCTCCGTCAGGCCCCCACCCGCGCCCGCTCCACCACCGCCCGCAGATCAAGCGTGTGCGGCAGGGTGCCGAAGGTCGCACCCCCGTCCCCGCCGAGCCGCGACGCGCAGAACGCGTCCGCCACCTCCGGCGGCGCCCACCGCACGAGCAGCGAACCCTGGAGCACGAGGGCCATCCGCTCCACGAGCCGCCGCGCCCCCGCCTCCATCCGCTCCGGATCGGACAGGTCGGCCAGCTCGACGAGGAGCCCCCGGATCGCCCGGTCGAGCCGGTGGTCCGCGCCCCGGGCCGCCCCCACCTCCCGCAGGAACGCGTCGAACGCCCCCGGCCCGGTCCGCAGCGCCCGTAGTACGTCAAGTGCCTGGACGTTCCCCGAGCCCTCCCACACTGAGTTGAGCGGTGACTCGCGCAGCAGCCGGGGCATCCCCGACTCCTCGACGTACCCGTTGCCCCCGAGGCACTCCAGGGCCTCCGCCGCGACCGCGGTGCACCGCTTGGTGACCCAGTACTTCGCCACGGGGACGGCGATACGGAGCAGAGCCCGCTCGTCGGCGTCGTACGCGGCGGCCAGCCGCATCCCCAGGACCGTGGCCGCCTCCGACTCGATCGCCAGATCGGCCAGCACGTTCCGCATGAGCGGCTTCTCGATCAGTACGCCCCCGAAGGCCTCCCGGTACGCGCAGTGGTGCACGGCCTGCGCCACCGCCTGCCGCATCAGCGCCGCCGAACCCAGCACGCAGTCGAGCCGGGTCGCCGCCACCATGTCGATGACGGTGCGGATCCCGCGCCCCTCCTCGCCGACCCGGCGCGCCCAGGTCGTCCCGTCGAACTCCACCTCGGCGGAGGCGTTCGACCGGTTGCCCAGCTTGTCCTTGAGCCGCTGGAGGGCGAACGCGTTCCGCGAACCGTCGGGAAGCACGCGAGGCAGCAGAAAACAGGTCAGCCCGCCCGGCGCCCGCGCGAGGACGAGGAACGCGTCGGACATGGGAGCCGAGCAGAACCACTTGTGCCCCGTCAGGACGTACTCCCCGTCGGCCGGGAGCGGCCGCGCCTCCGTCGTGTTCCCCCGTACGTCGCTGCCGCCCTGCTTCTCCGTCAGCGCCATCCCCAGCAGCGCCCCCGGCTTCTCGGCGACGGGCCGCAGCTCCCGCTCGTACACGTGCGAGGTCGCCGCCGGCTCCCACACCTCCGCGAGCTCCGGCTCGGCGCGCAGCGCGGGCACCGCCGCGTGCGTCATCGACACCGGGCAGACGTGCCCCGCCTCCGCCTGGGACACCACCAGAAGCCCGGCGGCCCGCCGGACATGACCACCCGGACGGCCCCACGCGTCCGTCAGGCCCGCGCCCACCGCCTTCCCGAGCAGCCGGTGCCAGGCCGGATGGAAGTCGACCTCGTCGATCCGGTGGCCGTACCGGTCGTGGGTCCGCAGCCGCGGCGGGTTCGCGTTCGCCAGCTCCCCCCACTCCCTGACCTGCGCCGATCCCATCGCCCACCCGAGCAGGGACAGCTCGTCGCGGGCCTCGCCGAGGAGTTCGGGAGCGAGATGACGCTCCACCGACTCCGTCAGCGCGCGGTCGCACGAGAAGACGTCGTATCCCACCAGGGGTGGAGCCTGGTTGGTCACGGTGTGGGTGCTCGGTGCCATGCCGATACGGTAAGCAGGTGCAGGCAGCAAGAGAAACATCCGACGGGCCCGAACGGCCCGACAGTCGCGGGACGCGGCCCTGGAGCAAACTCCACCGCGCGCGCGTCCTCTACCGCAACGTGTCGAAGCGGAAGATGGTCTGGCTCCTGCTCAAGGACACCGTCAACTCGTGCATCGAGTACCGGATCCTCGGCCTGGCCGCCGAGGCCGCCTTCTTCACGCTGCTGTCCCTGCCGCCGCTGCTCCTCGGCCTGATCGCCGTCCTCGGGTACGCCGACGACTGGACCAACACCGACACGGTCACCAGCATCCGCGAGAACATCCTCCACGCGGCCGGCACGGTCCTCTCCGACCGGGGCGTCCGCGAGATCGCCGAACCCCTCCTCGACGACATCACCCAGGGCAAACGCCCCGAGCTGATCTCCCTGGGCTTCGCCATCGCCCTCTGGTCGGGCTCGCGCGCGGTGAACGTCTTCATCGACACCATCACCGTCATGTACGGGCTCGACGGGCACCGCGGCATCGTGAAGACGCGGCTCCTCGCCCTGCTCCTCTACATCGTGGCGCTGCTCATCGGCGCCGTCGTGCTCCCCCTCGCGGTCGTCGGCCCCGACCGGGTCGTCGCCCTCGTCCCCTGGGGCACGGAGGTCGTCGCCGTCCTCTACTGGCCGGTCGTCACCCTCCTCTCCATCGCCTTCCTCACCACGCTGTACCACGTGTCCGTCCCCGTCAGATCGCCGTGGATCGAGGACATCCCGGGCGCCCTTGTCGCCCTCGGCATGTGGGTCCTGGGCAGCTTCCTGCTGCGGATCTACCTCACCAGCCAGGTCGAGGGCCCGACGATCTACGGCTCCCTCGCCGCCCCCATCGCCGTGCTCCTCTGGATCGGCATCTCCGCCTTCGCCGTCCTCGTCGGCGCCGCCGTGAACGCGGCCATCGACCGCGTCTGGCCCTCCGTCGCCACCGCCGCCGCCCGCGAGGCCAACGAACGCGCCCGCGCCGTCCAGGCCGCCGAACTCGTCGCCCGCGTCCGCGCGGAAGCGGAGGACGTCGACGAGGACGACCCCGACATGCCCTCGGAGTTCCCCGAGCGCTGGTCGAAGTTCCTGCCCCCGGACGACGTGAAGTCCCGGATCCACTCGGGCTGGGAGAAGGAGTGACCCGAGTGGCCCGAGCGAACGGAGTGACCCGAGGGGCCCGGAGGGCGTCCCTCCGTCAGGGCTGAGCGGTGCCCCGACAGAACTACCCTCAGGGATCCGCCGCCGTGTCGGGCCACCACGCGCGCATGAGGTCGTGCGCGTCGACGAGGTCCGGGGCGGGGATGCCGGAGACGCGGCCCAGGAGGAGGTCCCGGCGGTCGAAGGCGATGTCGGCGAAGGCGTCGTCGTCCAGGATCTCCTCGATCGTCGTACGGCACCGGTCGGCTCCCCGCTCGTCCCCCGCCCCGGTGTAGAGCCGCGCGGCGCGAAGGAGATGGAGCACCGCGAGCTCCGGGTCCCCCATCCACTGGTCCCAGGCGTAGATCTGCCCGAGCTGGCCGTTCACCTCGGCCATGTCATGGACGTCCGCGTGTGCCTCGGCGTGCGGCAGGACGTCCTCCAGGACCACGGCCGCGTGCTCGGCCAGGTCGACGCACTGGAAGAAGTAGGCGATGTCCACGGCGAGCTCGACGGCTCGTTCGGGAAGGTCCGACATGGCGGACGGGACCAGGGACATGACCTCCTCCGAGTCCAGGACATGGCACCAGGCCTGGGCCTCGTCCGGCCCGGAGAAGAAGGGGGAGGGCGGATCGTCGGGACGCGAGGGGAGGAACGCCAGGGTCACGGCGTCGTGCACCGCCCGGTAGAGCGAGGCGCGCGCCTCGCGCCGCTCGGCGTCCGCGTCCGGTGCCTGCGCCGCCGCGGTCGTCCGGGCCAGCGGCAGGAAGAGGTCGTGGAACGTGTACCGGCCGTCGTCGGCGGGAAGCAGCAGGTGCCGCTGTTCGAGCCGCGCGAGCCGCATGCCGGCCGCCGCGGTCCGCACCCTTCCCATCGCGCCGACGAACTCGCGCCCGAAGGTGGCGTGCGGCAGCCACGCGCAGTGCCACAGCGTACGGCGCAGGTCCTCGGGCAGCCGCTCGTACGAGGCGCGGAACGCGGTGGCCACGGCGGCACCGGCGTCGGGGAACTCCCCGAGCGGGTCGTCCGGCGTCATCGCCTCCAGCACCTCCTCGGCCGGCATGCCGCGCAGGATCGCGCCGACCGGCCGCAGCGCGAGCGGCAGCAGTCCGCAGCGGCGGGCGAGCGCGAGGAGGACGTGCGCCTGCCGCGCGTCCGTCACGGGCCCCAGGCGTCCCGCGGTGTGCAGCAGGGCGACGGCCTCGCCCTCCGACAGCGGGGCGGCCGCGACGTGGAGGTCGGCGTCGATGTCCTGGCGGCGGCTCGACACCAGGACCAGGCAGGTCGCCCGGGGGCCCGGGCGCAGGTGGCGGAGCTGCTCCTCGTCGGCGGCGTTGTCGAGGAGCAGGAGGGTGCGGCGCCCGGAGAGCCAGGAGCGCCAGGCCGCCGCGGCCGCGTCGAGCTCCGCCGGGATCCGGTCCTGAGGCATGCCGGTCTGCCGGAGCAGATCGGTCAGCACGGCCATCGGCGTACGTGCCGCCCCTCCCTCCGCCCCGCTCGTCGCGAAGCCACGCAGGTTCACCTCTAAACGCCCGCCGTCGAACCCTCCGCCGACCCGCGCCGCCGCGGCCCGGATCAGCGCGGTCTTCCCGACCCCGCCCATGCCGTGCACCAGGCACACGGCCGGCGGCCCGCTCCCGTGGCCGGGGGCGAGGACCCGCTCCGCGAGCGCCCCGATCTCGGCCAGCTCGCCCGCCCGGCCGACGAACGAGGCGTCCGGAGCGAGGACCGAGTCCGGAGCGGCCTCCGGTGACGGCCCGTCGGGCTCCCGCAGGTAGAGGTGCAGGCCGCCGTGGATCGCGCCTGCCTGGATCGCCGGACCGTGCACGTGGGCGCCCTCGGACACGGTGTTGCGCACATGAGGCGCCGGGGCGTCCTCGGGCCGCTGGGACGTGGACATCCTCCGATCCTGCCACCCGAACTCCGTTGGCAGGTAGGACACTTCGCGAACAAGGCGCATGCGTACGGCCCCGTGAACCGGCACGGAAATTAATCGGTGGTGCCGCACCCCGGGGGCGGACTATGGTGGCGCATGTCCGTTCCCGAGGGGGACGGCGTCAGTACGTCGAGACGACACAGGAGGTGAGGACAGTGATGACTGTCACGGTGACGGGCTCTGCCCGCGTTCAGGAGTTCCTCGTTCCCACTTCTGTGGCCTCCGGCTGACACTCATTCGCACCGCGCGCTCGGAGCGCGCCGCCGGGGCCACCCTTCGAAGGGTCCCCCTTGTCTTTCTCGCTTTCCCCCGTCACCACCACTACTTCCTCCTTCTCTGCGCTCGACGCCCTCGGCTGGGACTCCGGCTGGGAGGCCGAGTTCGCCCCGTACGCCGCCCAGGGACTGCTCCCTGGTCGGGTCGTCCGGGTCGACCGGGGGCAGTGTGACGTCGCCACCGCCGACGGGATCGTGCGCGCCGACACGGCGTTCGTGACCCCGCACGACCCGCTGCGGGTCGTCTGCACGGGCGACTGGGCCGCCGTCGATCCCGAGGGCGCGTCCGATCCCCGCTATGTCCGGGCGTACCTGCCCCGGCGGACCGCCTTCGCGCGGTCGACCTCGTCCAAGCGGTCCGAGGGGCAGATTCTCGCCGCCAACGTCGACCACGCCGTCATCGCGATCTCGCTCGCGGTCGAGCTCGACCTCGGCCGGATCGAGCGCTTCCTCGCCCTCGCGTGGGAGTCCGGCGCGCAGCCGACCGTCGTCCTCAGCAAGGCCGACCTCGTGCCCGACCCGGTGGGGCTCTCCTACCTCGTCGAGGACGTGGAGACGGTCGCGCCCGGCGTCCAGGTGCTGCCCGTCAGCTCCACGACCGGGGAGGGCCTCGACGTGCTCAAGGCGACGATCGCGGGCGGTACGACGGTGCTGCTCGGCGTCTCCGGCGCCGGCAAGTCGACCCTCGCCAACGTGCTCGTCGGCGAGGACGTCATGGTCGTCCAGGCCGCCCGTGACGTCGACGGCAAGGGCCGCCACACCACGACCACCCGCAACCTCTTCGTCCTCCCGGACGGGGGCGTCCTCATCGACACCCCGGGGCTGCGCGGGGTCGGGCTCTGGGACGCCGAGGCCGGTGTCGGCCAGGTCTTCTCGGAGATCGAGGAGCTGGCGGGGGAGTGCCGCTTCCACGACTGCGCCCACGAGTCCGAGCCGGGCTGCGCCGTCCTGGTGGCGATCGAGGACGGCACGCTGCCGGTGCGCCGCCTGGAGAGCTACCGCAAGCTGATCCGCGAGAACCGCCGGATCGTCGCCAAGACCGACGCCCGCGTGCGCTCCGAGATGCTCAAGGAGTGGAAGCGGATGGGCGCCGGTGGCCGGGCCTCGCAGGAGTTCAAGCGGAGCGGCCGGCTTCAGTAGGTGTCCGTGGGGTGGGGTCCGGCTCGGACCACGGCGGCGCGGTGTCCGAAAAGCGCCAGCCCGGTCGAGCCGGATCCCGCACACTGGGGGCGTGAGGGACGACGACACCCGCTATGAGGCGGTCAGCAGCAGGGACGCCCGATTCGACGGAGAGTTCTTCTTCGCCGTACGGACCACCGGCATCTACTGCCGTCCCAGCTGCCCCGCCGTCACGCCCAAACGGCAGAACGTCTCCTTCTTCCCGACGGCCGCCGCCGCCCAGGGCCACGGCTTCCGGGCCTGCCGCCGCTGCCGCCCCGACGCCGTGCCCGGCTCCGCCGAGTGGAACGTCCGGGCCGACGTCGTCGGCCGCGCCATGCGCATGATCGGCGACGGCGTCGTCGACCGCGAGGGCGTGCCCGGCCTCGCCGGGCGCCTCGGCTACAGCACCCGGCAGGTGCAGCGCCAGCTCACCGCCGAGCTCGGCGCCGGGCCCGTCGCCCTCGCCCGCGCGCAGCGCGCCCACACCGCGCGCCTGCTGCTCCAGACCACCGACCTCCCCGTCACCGAGATCGCCTTCGCGGCCGGTTTCGCGAGCGTCCGCCAGTTCAACGAGACGATCCGCGCCGTCTACGCCCGCACCCCCACCGACCTGCGCGCCGAGGCGGGCAGCGGCGCGGGAGCCCGTACCGCGCTCGCCGCCGGCGTCCCGCTGCGCCTCGCCCACCGGGGGCCGTACGCCGCGGGCGAGGTCTTCGACCTGCTCGCGGCCGAGGCCCTGACCGGCGTCGAGGAGGTCGTCGGCGCCCCCGGCGCCCGCGTCTACCGGCGCACCCTCCGCCTCCCGTACGGCTCCGGGGTCGTCTCCGTCGACGAACGGTCGCCCGGGCGCTGGCTGGAGGCCCGTATCCACCTCGCCGAGCTGCGTGACCTGACCACCGCCGTGCACCGGCTGCGCTGCCTCTTCGACCTCGACGCCGACCCGTACGCGGTGGCCGAGCGGCTCGGCGCCGACCCCCGGCTCGCCGCCGAGGTCGAGGCCAGGCCGGGCGTACGGTCCCCGGGCGCCGCCGACCCGGAGGAGTACGCCCTCCGGGTGGTGCTCGGCCCCGAGGAGTCAGCCAGGGTCGTGGCGGAGCTCGGCGTCCCGCTGGAGACCCCGTCCGGCACGCTCAGCCACGTCTTCCCGGCCCCCGCCGCGCTCACGGACCATCCCGTCGTCGGCCCGCTGGCCCGCGCCCTCGTCGACGGCGGACTCCGCCTCGACCCCGGCGCCGACCGCGACGAGGCCGCCCGCGCGCTGCTCGCCGTGCCGGGCATGACCCCGGAGGCCGCCGCCCTGATCCGCGCGCGGGCCCTCGGCGACCCGGACGTGCCGCCGACGGACGGCCCGGACGCGGACGAGTGGCGGCCCTGGCGCTCGTACGCCCGGATGTACGGCCGGACGGTGGGCGCGCCCGGTCAGACGGTGTCCGGCGCGAACGAGGGCGTCGGGCGGCGGAAGCCGCGGGTCAGCCACAGCAGGTAGGCGGGGCCGGCGGCGAGCCGAGCGGACGATCCGGATGGTCCTCGACCAGGTCGGGGAGGCCGGGGAGGCCAGGCCGGGGAGGCCGGGGAGGACGAACCCTGGCAGGACGTCCTGCGCCGGATCGCCGGGGCCACCTGGGAGGTCCAGGCACGCTACCCGGCCATCACCGCGCTGACCTTCGCCCGTACCACCGGCGGCCCGGCCGGGCAGCGCCTCGTGGAGCTCCAGCTGTCCGCCTTCGCCCGCGCGGGGCTGCCCCCGGCCCTCGCGGTGCTCCACTACCGCGTCTTCGTGGACTCGATCCTCGGGCTCTGCGCGCACGCCGCCGCGCTCGGCTCGCTCGACCCCGAGGTGCGCGAGAAGGACGAGACGACCTGGCGGCGGGTCTACGCCCACCTGCCCGAGGCGGCCCACCCCGTCACCCACGCCCACGTCGAGGAGCTCGGCGCCGTCACGCCCAAGGCGATCTTCGACGCCTCGGTCGACGCGGTGCTCGCCGCCGCCTCCGCCGCGGCCGAACGGGTGACGGCGTAGCCGCTCCGGCTCGGCCCCGGAGCCCGCTCCGGCTCAGCCCCAGAGCACCGCGCCCGTCCACGCCCCCACGATCAGCAGGCACGCGAACAGCTCCACGAGCACGCTCGTCCCCGCCGCCCGCATGACCGCCCTGGTCGCCGCCCGTGCCTGCCCGTGGCCGCCGAGCCGGAGCCGTTCCGCGAGGTAGATCCCGCCGACGAAGCCGGGAATCGCGCCGACCACCGGGACCAGGACGAATCCCAGGAGCGCGCCGGCTCCGGCGTACGCGACCAGGCGTCGGGTCACACCGCTGCCCCGGAACCGGCGTGGCGGCAGCTGCCAGACCACGACCTGGGTGAGCAGCAGCAGGCCGGTGGAGGAGGCGAGCAGGATCCAGGCGAGGTCGGTCCGCTCGTGCAGCGACCACCACAGCATCGCCGCCCACACGAGCCACGTGCCCGGCACACCGGGGGTCAGCACCCCGAACAGGCCGAGCACCATCACCGTCGCGACCATCAGGAGCTGCCACACACCCACGGGCCCAGCCTCTCCCACAACCGGCGCCCTCGCAGGTCGCACGCAGGCCGGACAGGCCTCAGCCGCGTGCCACCCAGCCCTTCTCGTACGCGTGCCAGCCCAGCTGGAGCCGGGTCGTGACCCCGGTCAGCTCCATGAGGCCCTTCACCCGCCGCTGTACGGTCCGCAGCCCGAGGTCCAGCTGCTTGGCCACGCTCGCGTCCGTCATCCCGGCCAGCAGCAGCGAGAGGATTTCCAGGTCCATGACATCCGGACCCGGTGTCTCGTCCTCGGTGATCTGCGCGCCCGCCCCGAGCCGCAGCGGCAGCGCCTCGCGCCAGACCGACTCGAAGAGACCCATCAGCGATTCGAGGAGCCCGCTCGCGTGGACGACGATCGCCGCCGGTTCGGCGCCCCGCCCGGTCAGCGGGACCATGGCGAGGGACCGGTCGGCGACGACCAGCTTGGTCGGGACCCGGTCGGCGACCCTGATCCGCTCCTCGCGGCTCAGCGCCGCGGAGAGTTCGAGCAGTCCGTTGGGGAGGTTCAGCACCTCGCGCTCGATCACCACCCGGTAGCGGACGCCCCGCTCGGCCGCCTGCTCCTCCGCGTCGTTCTCCAAGCCCGAGACCGCGATCGGCTTGCCCGTCACGAGCGCGCAGACCTCCTCCACCGCGCCCAGCTGGAGCTGGAGGAAGCGGTGGGTCACCGCGCTCGCGCCCGTCACCACCTCGACCAGGTCGTGGACGGCGCCCTCGGCGGCCTCCGCGCGGTACTCCTCCGCGAGCAGCGCCGCCGCCAGCTCCGCCTGCTCCAGCTCGTGGCGCTGCTGGGTGAGGAGCGCGCCGAGGGCGACCCCGGGCGGGGCGGCGACCCACCGGCCCGTCCTGGCCGAGGACTGGGCGGCGAGGCCCTGGGCCTCCAGGCGGCGCAGGGCCCGCTCGGTGTCCCGCTCGGGCAGGGCGAGCCGGTGCGCGAGATCGGTTACCTCGGCCGCGCCCAGCGCGACGAGTGCGCGGTACGCGGACTCCTGGCGTTCGTCGAGACCTATCGCTCCGAGCATGGATGCCCCACCCCTCGCCGTACGTCCGGCGGGTGCCCCCGAAGCTTCAGGGGGCGTTCGCCGGAGGCATTCGTTCCGTTGGTGACCTGGCGGGAAACGGCCACGGCGTATTCCCGCCTCTCCCATCATCCCTGTACCGCCCTCACCTCTGCCAATGTGGCGCCACCGCAGCACCAACAGCCTCCGGCAAGAGGTGACTTATGCCCTTTTTCCGGAATCAGATGGGGAGAGCGATGCGCCCGATTTCGCGTACGGCCCTGGGGGCGGCGACCGCCGTCGCCCTGGCCGTCACCGCGGTCGCGCCGTCCATGGCGAATGAGCCGCAGGACGGCACGGCCGGCAAGCGACCGATGGTCGGCACCGAGGCCTCGGCCCGTGCCGGGGACGAGACCGCCACCGTGACCCTGGTCACCGGCGACCGCGTCGTGGTCACCCGCGACGCCCAGGGGAACCCCTCGGCCACGGCCCTGCCCCGCGAGGACGGCACCGTCCCCCTCGTCCAGACCCGCCGCTCCGGCCAGGACCTCTACGTCTACCCCGAGGACGCCGCCCAGGCCCTCGCCGCCGGCCGCGCCGACGAGGAGCTCTTCAACGTCACCGGCCTGATCCGCCAGGGCTACGACGACGCCTCCACCACCACGCTGCCGCTCATCGCGGTCTACGGCTCCGATCTCGCCACCGCCCGCTCGGTCCCCGCCGCCCCGCGCGGCGCCCGCCGCGGCCAGGTCCTCAAGAGCGTCGACGGCGTCGCGCTCACCGCCGAGAAGAAGACGGCAGCCACCTTCTGGGCCGACGTGAACGCCCCGGCCGCCCGCGCCGCCTCCGGGACCTCCGGCATCGCGAAGCTCTGGCTCGACGGCAAGGTCCAGGCCACCCTGGAGGAGTCGACCAAGCAGGTCCACGCCCCCGAGGCCTGGGCCGCCGGATACGACGGCACCGGCACCAAGGTCGCCGTCCTCGACACCGGCACCGACACCGAGCACCCCGACCTCAAGGGCCGCGTCACCCTCGCCGAGAACTTCACCGACTCCGACACCGCGGGTGACCGCCAGGGGCACGGCACCCACACCATCTCCACCGTCGGCGGCTCCGGGGCCGCCAGCGGCGGAAAGAAGAAGGGCGTCGCCCCCGGCGCCGAACTCATCAGCGGCAAGGTCCTCAACGACTCCGGCTCCGGCGCCACTTCGTGGATCATCGCGGGCATGGAGTGGGCCGTCGCCCAGGGCGCCGACGTCGTCTCCATGAGCCTCGGCAACCCCTCCCTGCGGGACTGCACCGACCCGATGAGCATCGCCGCCGAGCAACTCGCCAAGAACGACGGCACGTTGTTCGTCATCGCCGCAGGAAACGCCGGCCCGTCGCTCAACTCCGTCTCCTCGCCCGGCTGCGCCCCCAGTGTGCTCACCGTCGGCGCCACCGACCGCGACGACTCCACCGCGTACTTCTCCAGCCGCAGCCCGATAGCCAACGCGGCCCACACCCTCAAGCCCGAGATCGCCGCCCCCGGCGTCGGCATCTCGGCCGCCGCCGCGGGCGGCCGGGGCGTCTCCGCCTACCAGTCCATGTCCGGTACGTCGATGGCCACCCCGCACGTCGCGGGCGCCGCCGCCGTCCTCAAGCAGCGCCACCCCGACTGGACCGCGCGGCAGCTCAAGGCCGCGCTCGTCTCCTCCGCCGAGAGCGACCTCCCCGGCGACGTCCGCGAGGTCGGCGCGGGCCGTCTCGACGTCAAGGCCGCCGTCGACCAGACGGTCCTCGGCGCCCCCGCCGTCCAGGGCGGCACCTACGCCTGGCCGCAGGACAAGAGCGACCGCACCACGGTCGCCGTCCCGTACACCAACACCACCGGCGCCCCGGTCACCCTCGGCCTGTCCGTCGAGAAGGTCACCGGCAACGACGGCTCCGCCGTCCGCACCCCGGTCGCCCGCCTCGCCAAGCGCACCGTCACCGTCCCGGCCGGCGCCACCGTCGAGGTCCCGCTCGCCCTCGACCCCGACGCCCACCTGGAGCGCGCCCAGTACGGCGACGTCACCGGCCGCGTCCTCGCCACCGGCCCCGGCGGCATCCACGTATCCACCCCGTTCTCGCTCTACGTCGAGCCCGAGACGGTCACCCTCCGCGTCAAGCTGATCGACCGTCAGGGCGCTCCGGCCGCCGGAGCCTCCTCCCTCGACGTCATCGGCACCGACACCGCCACCGGGGAGCGCCGCTTCAACGACGGCGCCGCCGACCAGGTCTACCGCCTGCGCCCCGGCAGCTACTTCCTCTCCTCCTTCATCGGCACCCCCGACGCGGGGGAGGGCGCCAAGCTGACCGACTCGCTCAGCTACCTCGGCCGCCCGCAGCTGGAGATCAAGAAGGACACCACCGTCGTCCTCGACGCCCGCAAGGCCCACAAGCTGTCGGTCGACACCGACAAGCCCTCCGAACTTCGCGGCGCCACCCTCGCGTTCTCCCGCCACTGGGACGACTTCTGGATCCACGCGGGTACCGCCGCCGGCCCCCGTACCGTCCGCGGCTACTACGCCTCCGTCGAAGGCCGTGCCTCCGACGGTGAGTTCGAGTTCGGCAGCTACTGGCGTGCCGCAGCCCCGCAGATCGCCTCGCTGCGCACCACCGACGGCCTGACCCTGCACCCGCTGACCGGCTCCATCGCCTCCGACAACCTCGACGGCACCGGGTCCGCCCGCCTCGTCGACGCCGGAACCGGCACGCCGGACGAGCTGAAGGCCGCCGGCGTCCAGGGCCGCGTCGCCCTCGTCCGCATGCCGGACGATTCCACCAACGCGAGCACCCTCGCCCGCAACGCCAAGGCCGCCGGCGCCCTCGCCGTCGTCGTGTACCACTCGACCCCCGCCCGCTGGTACCCGGGCGGTGCGTTCACCGGCATCGGCCTGCCCGTCCTCTCCGTCCCGACCGGCGAGGCCACCGCGCTCCTCGGCAAGCTGGCGGCCGGCGAGGTCACCCTCGCCTGGCGGGCCACCGCGAAGAGCCCGTACCTCTACAACCTCGCCTTCCCCGAGACCCGGGCGATCCGCGAGGACAAGACCTACCGGGTCCGCGACGGAGAGCTGGGCCGTACCGAAGCCGTGTACGGCTCCGCCGGCATCGCCACCGACTTCGTGGACTTCCCGGCGGCGCGCCGCCCGGACGGGGTCCGCGTCGCCTTCGGCTCGCTGGAGACGGTCCCGGCGCCGGGCAGCCGCACCGAGTACTACTCGGCCGGTGACACGGTCTGGGAGCCGATGGTCGGCAGCGCCTTCCCGTTCGGCGAGCTCATGGTCGGCACCCCGCACGCGTACACGCCCGGCGAGCGGCGCACCGAGCGCTGGTACGACGGCGTCCTCGCCCCCACCGCCCCGCGCGACGCCTCTGGCGCGCCGGTCCTCGTCGCCGAGCGCCAGGGCAACCTCATCGGCTTCGCCGACGCCATGTGGGGCGACAACACCCACTACGCCCAGCCCGGCTCGTTCGGTGACATCGGCAGCGTCAGCCTCTTCCGCGACGGTGAGCTGCTCGGCCGCAACGCCTGGCCGTTCGGCGCCTTCGAGGTACCGGCCGACGAGGGGACGTACACGCTCGAACAGAACACCATGAAGATCGGCAGCCGGGTGTGGGCCCGCTCCACCTCCGTCAACTCGGTGTGGAAATTCACCTCCAAGCTTGACGAGACGGTCTATTCTCAAGGCATCCCGATTCTCTTCCCCCGGTACGACCTTCCGGAGGACGGACTCAAGACCCTCGCCGCGACCGACGGCCAGAAGATCGGCCTCACCGCGACGGGTCACGCGGGGTACACCCCCGCCGCGCTCACCTCGGCCACGCTCGCGTACTCCTACGACGGGGGCGCGACCTGGACGGAAGCGCAGGTCTCCCACCAGGGCGGCGGCTGGACCGCGACCGTGAACCACGCGGGCGCGACCGGCAGGCAGGTGACCCTGAGGGCCGAACTGACGGACGCCCACGGCAACTCCGTCACCCAGACCGTGGTCCGCGCTTACGACGTGCGCTGATCACGCCGGTCCGCCGGGCGTCCTTCCCGTGGGGGGTGGGGCCGCCCGGCGGATCACCCTTTTCCGTCACCCGTTCGCAGCAACGGTTTTCCGGATGTCCGTTTTCGGGCGCCGTACGCGGTGGACAATAAGGGCATGACTCAGCAGGGGGACCACTGGTGGGACAAGCTCTACGACGACACGGAGCCGGAGCCGCCCGGCTCGGGTGACACGCTCGACGACCATTTCGCCACGGCGGCCCGCGCCGTGACTCCTGTGACGCCCGCGGCGCCCCGCCCCGCCCCGGCCGCCGGCGGCCGGGCCCCGTGGGAGGCACCGGAGACGAGCGGCCCGCGTTCCTTCGCTCCGCCACCGGTGGTGGAGCCGCCCCCCGAAGAGCCCCAGGCCACCCTCCAGGTCCCCATGCCCCGCCCCCGCGCCGCCGACTTCGTCGGCAGCCGGCCGCCCACCTACGAGGCCGAGCCCACCGCGCTCCCCGCCGCCCGCCCCGGCGAACTCGGCGAGCTCGTCGCCGACACCGTCCTCGACGGCGCCCGCTACGGCAGCTGCACCCTGCGCGCCGCCTCCGTGCGCGGCGACTCCGCCCGCTACCGGGGCGAACCCCGCCGCGACGCCCTCCTCACCGCCCGCTTCGGCCACGACGAGGCCGCGCTCGTCCTCGTCGCCGTCGCCGCGGGCTCCCGCGCCGCCGAGGACGCCCACCTCGCCGCCGCCGACGCCTGCCAGTGGATCGCCGAGGCCGTCGGCCGCAGCCACGCCCGGCTCTCCGAGGACATCAAGACCGGCCGCCGCGGCGACCTCAAGTCCGGACTGCACCGCCTCACCGACCGGACCTACGGCAAGCTGCGGGCCCGCGCCGCCGAACGGGGCGCGGCCCCCGACACGTACACCGCGACACTCCGCTGCCTGCTCCTCCCCGCCGACCCCGAGTGCCGGACGCGGGTCTTCTTCGGCATCGGCGGCGGCGGACTCTTCCGGCTCCGCGACGGCGCCTGGCACGACATCGAACCGCTGCTGCCCGAACCGGCCACCGTCACCGGGGCGCCCGTCGTCGGCTTCGGCTCCCCGCCCGCCGCCGCCCCCGAGGCGACCGACGAGGGCGACCGGCTCACCATGGACCTCGGCATCACCACCGCCCCGGGGCCGCTCGTCGAGGAGCCCGTCCCGCCGCCGGCCGAGCCCTTCCGCTTCCGGGCCTCCGTCGCCCGCCCCGGCGACACCCTGCTCCTCGCCTCGCCCGGCTTCGCCGAACCCCTGCGCGGCGAGCCCGCCCTCGGGCGCGAGCTCGCCGCCCGCTGGGCCGGGCAGGAGCCTCCCGGTCTCGCCGCCTTCCTCGCCGACACCCAGCTGAGGGTGACGGGGTACGCCGACGACCGTACGGGGGTGGCCGTCTGGGAGGCGTAACGCGCCGGGCCGTGTGTTGATGGAGCCATGGCCAAACAGAACGTCGCAGAACAGTTCGTCGACATCCTCGTCCGCGCGGGCGTGAAGCGCTTGTACGGAGTCGTCGGCGACAGTCTGAACCCGGTCGTCGACGCCATCCGCCGCACCCCGCAGCTGGACTGGATCCAGGTCCGGCACGAGGAGGTCGCGGCCTTCGCCGCGGGCGCCGAGGCCCAGATCACCGGCGGGCTCGCCGCCTGCGCCGGCTCCTGCGGCCCGGGCAATCTGCACCTCATCAACGGCCTGTACGACGCCCACCGCTCGATGGCCCCGGTCCTGGCCCTGGCCTCGCACATCCCGTCCAGCGAGATCGGCCTCGGCTACTTCCAGGAGACCCACCCGGACCAGCTCTTCCGCGAGTGCAGCCACTACAGCGAGCTGATCTCCAACCCCAAGCAGATGCCCCGGGTCGTCCACACGGCGATCCAGCACGCGGTCGGCCGCCGGGGCGTCAGCGTCGTCTCGCTGCCCGGCGACATCGCGGACCTGCCCGCCCCGGAGAAGTCGGCGGAGACCGCGCTCGTCACGTCCCGGCCCACCGTGCGGCCCGGCGACGACGAGATCGAGCGCCTCGTCCGGATGATCGACGCGGCCGACCGGGTGACGCTGTTCTGCGGCAGCGGCACGGCCGGGGCCCACGCCGAGGTCATGCAGTTCGCCGAACGGGTCAAGGCGCCCGTCGGCCACGCGCTGCGCGGCAAGGAGTGGATCCAGTACGACAACCCGTACGACGTCGGCATGAGCGGACTGCTCGGCTACGGCGCCGCGTACGAGGCCACCCACGAGTGCGACCTGCTGATCCTGCTCGGCACCGACTTCCCGTACAACGCCTTCCTGCCCGACGACGTGAAGATCGTCCAGGTGGACGTCCGCCCCGAACACCTCGGCCGCCGCTCCCGGCTCGACCTCGCCGTCTGGGGCGACGTCCGCGAGACCCTGCGGTGCGTGATCCCGCGCGTGCGCGAGAAGACCGACCGCAAGTTCCTCGACAAGATGCTGAAGAAGCACGCCGACGCGCTCGAAGGCGTCGTGAAGGCGTACACGCGCAAGGTCGAGAAGAAGGTCCCCATCCACCCCGAGTACGTGGCCTCGGTCATCGACGAACTCGCCGACGGGGACGCGGTGTTCACCGTCGACACCGGCATGTGCAACGTCTGGGCGGCCCGGTACCTCTCGCCCAACGGGCGGCGCAGGATCATCGGTTCGTTCAGCCACGGCTCGATGGCGAACGCGCTGCCGCAGGCCATCGGCGCGCAGTTCACCGACCGTCACCGCCAGGTCGTCTCGCTCTCCGGCGACGGCGGATTCTCCATGCTCATGGGCGACTTCCTCACCCTCGTGCAGTACGACCTGCCGGTGAAGGTGATCGTCTTCAACAACTCCTCGCTGGGAATGGTGGAGTTGGAGATGCTGGTGGCCGGACTTCCCTCGTACGGAACCACGAACAAGAACCCCGACTTCGCCGCCATCGCCCGCGCCGCCGGAGCCTACGGCGTCCGCGTCGAGAAGCCCAAGCAGCTCGTGGGCGCCCTCAAGGACGCGTTCAAGCACAAGGGCCCGGCCCTCGTCGACGTCGTCACCGACCCCAACGCCCTCTCCATCCCGCCCAAGATCAGCGGCGAGATGGTGACCGGATTCGCGCTCTCGGCGAGCAAGATCGTCCTGGACGGCGGAGTCGGCCGCATGCTCCAGATGGCCCGCTCCAACCTGCGCAACGTCCCCCGCCCCTGACCTGCCCCCGATCCCGCCCCGATCCCGCCCCGAGGACCGGCCGCATGCGGGCGCCCCGGCGGGGCATGCATCCACCTGAGTCCGTTCGACGACGTGTGGGTGGGGGTTATGGCCGGGGAGGCGCGACAGCCGACTCAACTGCTCAGAAAGGTGGGATGCGCCGATCTCACCGCGGTACCGGAGGTGCGGCACGCCTTGCGCGCGCTGCTGCGGCGGTGGGGCGAGCCAGGCGCCTCCGACGTGGCCGAACTGCTCACCAGCGAGCTGGTGACCAATGCCCTGATCCACACCGAGCACGGGGCCGTGGTGACCGCGACGGTCGTCCCCGAGCAGCTGAGAGTGGAGGTCAGGGACTTCGTCCCCGGGCTCAAGGAGCCGGACGCACCGCCCGCCGACGACGGTACGCACGGCAGGGGACTCGTCCTCGTCCAGGCCCTGGCCGACTCCTGGGGAGTCGAGAACCACGGGGTGGGCAAGGTGGTGTGGTTCGAACTGAACGGCGGGGCCGCCTGAGAAAGGCGGCCCCGCCGGTTTCGTGCGGGTGGGTGCTGATCAGCCGAGCTGCCGCTCCAGGTCCTTGAGCTTGCGCTCCAGGGAGTCGAGGCGCGGCAGCGCCTGGGTGTCGTCCTCGGCGGTGAGGTCCACCGTCCGGGAGTCGCCGGTACGGGAGTCAGCGCCGCGCACGGCTTGCAGGGAGGGCCGGGGGCGAAGCGGCAGCTGTCCCGCGTCCGCTATGGCGGGCTCCGCGACGGCGGCCCCCACGGGCCCCGCCGCGGAGCCGGAGCCCGCGCCCGAACCCGCGCCCGGGCCCGTACCGGCACCCGTGGCCGTGCCGAGCGCCGCCATCTCCACCTGGCGGTCGCCGCCGCCGCGGCCGAGCCCGAAGGCGCGGTGCTGACGGTTGATCGCCTTGAGCCGGGCCCGGTCCAGCTTGACCTGGTCGCGGCGGCGGATCCGGTTCTGCTCCTTCTCCCTGCGGTCCTCGCGCACCTCGTCGACCGCCTCGTCCAGCGTCCGTACGCCTTCCAGGAGCATCAGCGACCAGGCGGCGAAGGTCTCCCGGGGAGCCCGCAGCCACCGGACGATCCGGATCTGCGGCAGCGGGCGGGGCACCAGGCCCTGCTCGCGGAGCGCCGCCCTGCGGGTCTGCTTGAGCGCCCGGTCGAAGAGGACCGCCGCCGAGAGCGACATCCCGGCGAAGAACTGCGGAGCCCCGTCGTGGCCGAGGCCGCGCGGCGCGTGCACCCAGTTGAACCAGGCGGCGGCGCCCGCGAAGAGCCAGACGAGGAGCCGCGAGCCGAGGGCCGCGTCGCCGTGGCTGGCCTCGCGGACGGCGAGCACCGAGCAGAACATGGCCGCGCCGTCGAGGCCGAAGGGGACGAGGTACTCCCAGCCCCCGGAGAGGTTGAGGTTCTGCCGGCCGAAGCCGACGAGCCCGTGGAAGGAGAGCGCGGCGGCGACCGCCGCGCAGCAGAAGAGGAGGACGTACGAAGCCGTTCCGTACACCGCCTCCTTGCGTCTGCGGCGCTCCTCGCTGCGTTCCCAGGAGTCCTCGGCCGCGGCCTGGTCACCGGCGCGCTTCCCGCGCGCGAGCACCGCCACCGCCGCCAGGACCCCGGCCACCATCACGCCGCCCGGGAGCAGCCAGTCCAGCGATATGTCGGTCAGTCTCATTGCGGTGTCCCTTGCATCGCAGTAGGGCGTTTGGCGGCCCATACTGGCCGACCCCGTGCCGGACTCACGGGGTTTCGGGGCAAGAGCACGCCAACGGGGTGCCAGGGCATACGAATAGGTACGTTCTGGCCGAACGGACGTGCGGGAAATGGTGGTCGCGTTCGAGTGACGCCACCCTTTCGAGTGGCGTAATCACCCGGGAGTCTCAGGCGGCCTCGGCCAGACGACGGACGCGCTCGGCGTCGCAGGTGCGCGGGCAGGTGAGGCAGGTGTCCTCCGGCCGCAGCGTGTAGAAGAAGCAGCAGGTCGCGCGGTCGCGCGTGGTGTGCGGGGTGCCGTCGGCGCGCTCGGCGCCGGGCAGCTCGCGGAAACCGGCGGAACCGGCGTACGGCCTGTGGGGCTTGGGAGGCATGTGGGACTTGGGGGGCTTGGGGGACTTCCCGTCCGCGGGAGCCGTACGGGTCGTGCCGGGCAGGAGGAGGTCAAGTTCGGCCACCGCCCGGTCCTCCTCGCCGAGGAGGTCGGCGATGTACCAGAGGCCCTCGACGATCTCGTCCGTCGCCATGCCCCACAGGGCCCGGCGGCCGCGCCGCATCCGGGGGCCGAAGCCGTCGAGGACGGCCTCGAAGTGCTCGGCCAGCGAGGCGCGGACCTCCGCGCGCAGCGCCTCCTCGTCCGGGACCACCCGGGCGCCGGGCAGGGCGGCGGCGGGGTCGTCCGGCAGGCAGGCGAACTCCTCCACGCGGACCGCGAGACGGCCGAGGGCGCGCTGGAAGGAGACGTTCCCGGCGGGCAGGCGGGGGACCCTGCGCTCCAGGAACCAGGGGACGGTGACGAGGAGACAGGCGGGCCAGGCGTAGCGGTGCAGGCCGAAGCTCGCGACGACGTCGGGGCGGGCCTGGGTGCCGTAGTCGCGCAGGACCTGCGCGTTGTCCCAGGCGAGGAAGGCGTCGAGGGCGGGACCGCCGGCCGCGAGCTCGTCCGCGCCGACCCAGCCGGCGCCCCGGGGCAGCCCCGTGCCCGGGGCCGGTTCCTCTATCCGCAGGCCGGGGAAGACCTCGGCGAGCCGGGCGTACGAGGCCGCGACGGGCGAGGTGTGAGGTGCGGTCAACAGGGCGGGGACGGTCATGCGGACCACCGAATCGCGAGCGTTGGCAGGTTAGCCTTACCTTACCCGAATCCGGATGCCGTCTCACCACACAACCGGCCTCCCCACCTGCGGGATGACTGTGCGTGCCCCATATGTCGGCTCGTTCGCCTATGGTGCACAGGGGACCCGGCGCACGCGAGCCGGGCCCGGCACGAGGCCGCAGGAGGACCCGGGTGGAGCAGGGCGCAGCGCGCGAGCGGACGGCGGAGCCGTACCGCCCCTTCGGCGACCCCGTACGCGTACCGGAACAGGCACGCGGCGAGCGGGACCACGAGCAGCGCGGCCGGGACCACGAGCAGCGCGAGCGGGACCGCGACCAGCGCGGGTGGGACCACGAGCGCACCGCGCCCACCGGGCACGGCGCCGCCCGCGACCACGGGCACGGCGGCCTCACGGCCCCGCGCACCGCCCCCGCCTCCTCTCCTTCCACCCCCGCCCCGCGTGCCGTCCAGCGGCACTCCGTCCGGGACCAGATCCTCCAGGCGCTCCGCACGGCCCTCGTCGACGGAGAGCTCGTCCCCGGCGAGGTCTACTCCGGCCCCGCCCTCGCCGAGCGCTTCGGCGTCTCCGCGACCCCCGTCCGCGAGGCCATGCAGCGCCTCGCCGTCGAAGGGGCCGTCGAGGTCGTCCTGAACCGCGGCTTCCGCGTGATCGAGCGCACCCCGCGCGAACTGGCCGAGCTCGCGGAGGTACGGGGCCTCATCGAGGTCCCCGTCATGCTTCGGCTCGCCCGCACGGTCCCGGCCGCCCGCTGGGCCGAGCTCCGCCCGCTCGCCGAGGCGACCGTGACGGCCGCCGCCCGCAACGACCGCGCGCACTACGCCGAGGCCGACCGCGCCTTCCACCGCGCGGTCCTCTCCCTCGCGGGCAACGAGCAGCTGCTCGCCGTCGCCGACGACCTCCACCGCCGCTCCCAGTGGCCCCTGATGAGCGCCCCCGCCCTGCGCCACGGCGACCTCGTCGCCGACGCCGCCGAGCACACGGCCCTCCTCGACGCCCTGATCGCCCAGGACCTGACGGTCGTGCAGTCGCTGGTACGGGAGCACTTCGCGGGATCGGAGTGCTGAGCCGCACGGCCGACTAAGGTCGAGGGCGTCAGACCGCCCGCACCGCGCCCGTGAGGTGTCCCATGCCGTCCGCGACCCCGCCCCCGGCACGGGAAGGACGTCGAGCCGTCACCGGTACGGAAGCCGAGGCGGCGGCCCTGCTCGGCTGGCTGACCGACCCGGAGGCGCCCCGGCTCTGCCTCGTCACCGGCGCGCCCGGCAGCGGCAAGACGGCCCTCCTCGACTGGCTCGCCGTGCACGAGCCCCGCGCGGGCCGTCGCCGCCGGGGCCGTACGTCCCGGGTCCTCGTCCCCCTTGCCGGGCAGAGCGCGCTCGCCGCGACCTGGACGCTCGCGGACCGGCTCGGCGTGGTCGCCAGGTCGCCCGGCGAACTCGTCCAGGTCCTCGCGACGGGCGAGACCCGTCTCCCGGGCCGCCCCGTCCTCCTCCTGACGGACCTCCACCGGGCCGCCGAACCGGCCGCCCTCACCGACCTCGTCACCGAACTGTCCGCCCTCGGCCGCCTCCGCCTGGCCGTCGAGACCCGCACGGGCACCCCGTCCCACGAGATCCTGCGCGCGGCGCGCAGGACGACGGTCGTGGACCTGGACGCCCTGGGCGACCCGGCCGGCCAGGGCGACGAGGGGCAGGGCGCGGACCCTTCGCACGGCGCGGACCGCGACCAGGGGGAGGCCGGCGGGCCGGTTCCGGCCGGCGGCGACCGGGGGCGGGACGGGGACGGACGGGGGCCCGGGCGGGACGTCGAGCGGGGGCGGGGGCCCGGGCGGGGGCCCGGAGGCGGCCCGCCGGCCGGGGGCGCGGCGGTGCTTCCGGATCTGGCCGACCCCGTCGCCGTCTGCGGCGCCGATCCGCTGCTCGTCACCACCGCGTACGTCACCGGATCCGGTGACGGCCCCGGGGGCGGGTCCGTTGACGATCACGGCGGGCTCCGGAGCGCCTGGCTGCGCGCCGGGCAGTCGCTCTGCCGGGCGCAGCCGCCGGCCGACCGCGCGCTCGTCCTGCTCGCCGCGCTCGGCGACGGCGCCGACCCCCGGCTGCGGCCCGCGCTCGCCGAGCTCGCGGCCGGGTCCGCCTGGCGGCTCTCGTGGGCCCGGCACCGGGGCGACCTGACGCCTCCGTGGCCCGGCCCCGTGGCCGTCCTGGGTGTCGCCGACGGGACGCTGCTCGTCGGCGACCGCACCGGCACCGTGCGGCTGCTGCACGAGGCCGACGCGAGCCCCGCCGGGCGTCTCGCGCACTCCGTCCCCGGCCGGGTCACCGCCCTCGCGCCCGCGCCGGACGGCACCGTGCTGCTCCTGGACGACCGGGGCAGGCTGCACGCCGTACGGGGAACGGCGCCGAGGCCCCCGTACCTGGAGCGCCTCACCGAGGCCGTCTCCGCGACCCTCGCCCGCCACCCGGGCACGGCCCTCGCGGCCATCGCCGGGTCGGTGGTGGTGGGGGACCGGCTCGGGTCCGTGCACGCCTTCGGGCTGACGGGGCTGTACCAGACCGCCGCGCACAGCGGCCGGGTCACGGCGGTCGCCGCCGTCGAGTCCGAGACCCCGTTCGTCTGTTCGGGCGGCGCCGACGGTTCCGTACGGCTCTGGACGCCGGGGCGCGACCCGCGCACCGAGCCGCTCGCCGAGCGCCGGGCCCCCGTGGTCTCGCTGCATGCGACCGAGACCCCGCACGGGCCCCTGGTCGCCGCGGCCTGGGCGGACGGCCTGGTCGAACTCCTCCGGCCCGAGGGCGGTCCGACGCTCTCCTTCCGCCCGGGGCCCCCGGTCCGGGCGGTCGCGGTCACCGGCACGGGCGCGCTGCTCGTCGGGACGGACGAGAGCCTGGTCCGGCTGGCGCCCAGGGCCTGACGACCCGTCGTGCGTGACCTCTCCCCGTCGTTCGCCGTTGAGCGGGTGAATATGCCAGCGACATAGGGGAGGGTGGCCGTGGCTGCCGATCGACGGACCAGCGAGACGAAGAAGCCGAAGCCCGGCGAGGGGGATCTCACGCTGCACCCGGACTGGTTTCCGAGCGCCTGGCAGCGCGCGCTGCCGACCTACCCGTCCCTGTTCATGGCCCTGCTCCTGAGCACCGCCGTGACCCGGCCCGTGACCGGGACGATCGACGAGGTCGTGGAGGAGATCTTCGGGGACACCTTCGGCGACTTCCTCCGGGAGCTGGGCGACGACCTGGACTCTCCGCTCCTCTGGGTCGTGCCACGCGAGGAGGAAGGGGAGGAGACCGAGGAGGAGGCGGAGGCGGAGCGCGTGCTGGAGGAGCGGTCGGCGGCGGAGCGCGTGGCCTGCGAAACGGCCCTGCGGGCCGGCGGGTTCCGGGTGCCGGAGACCCTCCGCGAGCTCGTCGGCACGATGACCGCCCTCGGGATCGTCGAGGAGACGGAGGGGCGGTGGACGATGCCGGAGCGGCTTCCGCTCCCCGAGGAGGTCCTCGATCTGCCCGAGCCCCTGCGCGGGGCCTTCCGGGACATCCGCCGCCACGACGCCGCCGAACCCGGCAGGTCGGCCCTCCTGGACTACCTGGCGAACAGGCCGGGACCCGTCCCCGGGGTCTTCACCACACTGAGTGCGCTGGCCCGGCAGACCGGTGTGACGATCGGTCAACTGCGTCTAGCCGTCAAGGACATGGCGGATGACGGGCGTCTCTCGCTCTACCGGGGGATCCCGCGCGCGGCCGTCGAGGTCGGCGACCTGGAGGACCACCAGCGGTTCCACCTCGTCCTCGAACCGGACGAGGACGGCTCCCACTTCACCTACGTGGTGCGGGTGGTCGGGCCGAGGTGACCCTGGAGTGACATGCGGTCACCTCGGCGCCGGTCAAGGGTGGTTCACGTTGCCGCGCGCGGTGTCAGCTGCCCGGTCAGCCACGTCGGCACGCCGCCCAGGAGGCGGAAGAGCCGTCGTGCCTCCTCGCGCAGCCGGCCGGCCTCCGGCTCCGTCTCCGCGTCGGCGAGCGCGGTGAGCGCCGGAGCCGTACCGACGAGGTAGCCGAGCTCCTCGCGGATCCGCAGCGACTCCGCGAAGCCGTGCCGCGCCTCCGCCAACTCGCCCTCCCTCAGGGCGAGTCCGGCGAGATGGCGCCAGGTGAAGGAGAGCAGGAGCGAGTCGCCCCGCTCCGTCGCCCCCTCGTGCGCCCGGCGGTACGCGGCCCGTGCCGCCTGGGGCGAGTCGCCGAGGTTCTGGGCGACGAGCCCGCGCCGGAAGTCCAGGAGCGGGCGCCCCGCGGCCGTGGGGGCGATCAGGGCCGCCGCCCGGCCGAGCGCCATCCGGGCCTCGTCCGCCCTGTCCCGCACCCCGAGCAGGGTCGACGCGTAGGCCAGGTAGCCGCGTTCGCAGGCCGCCGCCCCGCGTTCCTCGTCGGTACGGGCCACGGCCTCGGCGGCCCGCAACGCCTCCTCGGCGTCGGCCCAGCCCTGTTCGGTGTAGAGGCAGCGTTCGATCAGCAGGGCCGCCCGTTCGAGAGCGGCGGCCGGTTCGGTCGCGTACGGGGCGAGCAGCGCGGCCGCGTCCGTCCAGCAACCTCGGGAGCGGAGTCGCCATATGGCGGTCTCCACGGGGGTCTCCTTGCCGTAGGCGAGAGACGGATCGTCGCCCCTTGATTCGGAACCAGACATGGCGGTGTCCGCCACATTGCCCTCCCCGAGCGCACCATTGAGCTGTTGAGTTGAGCTGTTGGGTAGACGGCATCTCAGCACGAACGGGAGTACCTGGCCAAGGGGTCAGGTGAAAGAATTCACAAGAGTCCGGAGCGCGCGGAGGGGGCACCGGGGGAGGGGGGCGACAGGCCGTCAGACGGCCGTCAGGCCCGGGAAATGGCCTCGCCGGGACCCCTCGGCCGAGCCGGCCGAGGGTTCCCACCAGGCGGTACGCGCGCTCTCGTGGACTCCACCGAAAGGGTGAACGATCAAGCGCCGGGCGAGCTCGGCCCGAGCGCTTCGGGGCCCCGGCTCAGGCGCCCGGCGATCGCGGCCCGAGCGTCCCGCGATCGCCGCTCAAGCCCCCCGATGCCCGCTCGGGCGCCCCGAGACCTCAGCTCATGCGCAGCGCGAGGAAGAAGTCGAGCTTGTCCTCCAGGCGGGACAGGTCGCGGCCCGTGAGCTGCTCGATGCGGCCCACCCGGTAGCGCAGCGTGTTCACGTGCAGGTGCAGCCGGGTCGCGCAGCGCGTCCAGGAGCCGTCGCAGTCGAGGAACGCCTCCAGGGTCGGGATGAGCTCCGCGCGGTGGCGCCGGTCGTAGTCCCGCAGCGGGTCGAGCAGCCGGGCCGTGAACGCGCGCCGGACGTCGTCCGGCACGAACGGCAGCAGCAGCACGTGCGAGGCCAGCTCGTGGTGGCCGGCGGCGCAGACGCGGCCCGGGCGGGCGGCGGCGACCCGGCGGGCGTGCCGGGCCTCCTCGAGGGCCCCGCGCAGTCCCTCGGCCGAGTGCACGGCGGCGCTGACGCCGAGCGTGAGCCGCCCGTCGTCGGCGAGCCCGGACGACAGCGGAGCGCGGACGGCCGCGAGGAGCGCGTCCGCGTGGAGCCCGAGCGCGGCGACCGGGCCCTCGTCCTCGCTGTCCGGCAGCGGGCCCGCCGCCAGCGGGACGAGCGCGATGGCCTCGTCGCCGCTGTGGGCGACGGCGATCCGGTCGGCGGACTCGGCCCCGACGGTCGCCGGGTCGACGAGGATCTCCTCCAGGAGCGCCTGGGCGACCGGGCCGCCGTCCACGGGGCTGCCCTGGCCGGGCTCCTGCTCCCACTCGACGCGGGCGACGACGACCTGCCAGTGCGGGGCCGTGCCGAGCCCGGGAAGGAGCACCGGGGCGGCCACGCGCAGGCGGGCCGCGATCTCGGCGGGCGCGGCGCCCGTCTGCACCAGCTCCAGGACCTCCTGGGCGAGCCTGCGGCGTACGACACGGGCCGCGTCGCGCCGGTCGCGCTCGACGGCGATCAGCTGCGTGACGCCCTGGAGCAGGTCGAGCCGGGCGGCGGGCCAGTCCCCGGCGTCCGCCTCGACGGCGAGCAGCCAGTCGGACAGGACCGTCTCGCGCACGTCGCGGGCGGCGGGGGCGGCGCCCCGGCCGGTGTTGCGGATCGGGAAGAGCGAGTACGTGGATCCGGCGGCGTTCAGCCGGTGGGGGCCGCGCCGGCCGGTCCGGGTCGCGGCGAGGTGCTCGCCCGCCAGGGTGGCCGCGAGACCGGGCTCCAGGGGCTCGCCGGCGCCCGCGATCTGGCGGCCGGTGGGGGAGAGGACCCAGGCCCGCAGGTCCAGGTCGGAGCCGAGGAGGTCGAGGACGACCTCCGGGCCGCCGCCCGCCGGTCCCGAGGTCATCAGCCGCCGGTGGCGGTCCACCACGGCCGCGAGGTCGCCGGCCCGCTCGCCGGAGACCTGTCGAACAACGTGCTCGGTGATCGTCGCGAACGCAACGGATTCCTCCACCACGAACAGTGGCAGACGGTGGCGCAAACACGCCTGTACGAGATCGTCGGGGACGCCGCCCCGCTCGGCCTCGTCCGTCGCGAGCGCGGCCACACCGACGGCGCCGACCGCGAGCCCGGACACGCCCGCCGAGGCGAGGATCCGGACGAAGGGCTCGGACTCGGCCGGGTCCCGCATCCAGGCGAGGCCGGTCAGCACCAGCTCGCCGCCGGACAGGTACCGGCTGGGGTCCTTCAGGTCCGTCGTCATCACGCCGCGCACGGTCCGGTCCAGCTCGTCGTCGCCTCCGAGCAGGCGCAGCCCCAGCGCGTCGTTCTCCAGCAGTGCGCGCAGCCGCATGGTGTCGCCGCCGTTCCTTCGTTTGGGTGGTCGTCTGTGTCGCGTTGTCGACGGTGGCGTGGTGCCACCGTTTCCAGGGGAAAACGGAGAGGTTTCTGTTCTCCGGCTTTCGTTCGAATCTACAAGACGACCAAGGGACCCAGCCAACTCCTTCATGTTTTCGGTGACTGCACCCCGGCGATCCGGGCTTGTGTACTAGGCCACACACCGCGTTAACAGCACATGAACGTGAAGTCGAGGGCCGGCCGTCCCCCCGGGCCCATCCGTTCGACCCCCGATCGCCAGAATCACTAGAAGAGAGCCACCATGGACTTCCTTCGCCCCGCCAGCTGGGAGGAGGCGCTCGCCGCCAAGGCCGAGCACCCCACGGCCGTGCCCATTGCGGGTGGCACCGACATCATGGTCGAGATCAACTTCGACCACCGTCGTCCCGAGTACCTCCTGGACCTGAACCGCATCGAGCTGCTGCGCGAGTGGGAGGTCGGCGAGGAGAACGTCCGCCTCGGCGCGTCCGTTCCGTACACCCGGATCATGGAGAACCTCCGCGACGAGCTCCCGGGCCTCGCGCTCGCCTCGCACACGGTCGCCTCCCCCCAGATCCGCAACCGCGGCGGCGTCGGCGGCAACCTCGGCACCGCGTCCCCCGCCGGTGACGCCCACCCGGCCCTGCTCGCCGCGGGCGCCGAGGTCGAGGTCGAGTCGCAGGCCCGCGGCAGCCGCCTCATCCCGATCGACGAGTTCTACACGGGGGTGAAGCGCAACGCGCTCCAGCCCGACGAGCTCATCAAGACCGTCCACATCAAGAAGGCGGACGGCCCCCAGCAGTACTCCAAGGTCGGCACCCGCAACGCGATGGTCATCGCGGTCTGCGCCTTCGGCCTGGCCCTGCACCCCGAGACCCGTACCGTCCGCACCGGCATCGGATCGGCCGCGCCGACCCCGATCCGCGCCAAGGCCGCCGAGGACTTCCTCAACGCGGCCCTGGAGGAGGGCGGCTTCTGGGACAACGGCAAGATCATCACCCCGTCGATCGCGAAGCAGTTCGCCGACCTCTGCTCGGGCGCCGCCAACCCGATCGACGACGTCCGGGGCACGGCCAAGTACCGCCGTCACGCCGTCGGCATCATGGCCCGCCGCCAGCTCGGCTGGACCTGGGAGCAGTACCGCGGAAGCGGCCGCACGCTTGAGGGAGCTGCATAACCATGCGCGTCAATTTCACGGTCAACGGACGTCCGCAGGAAGCCGACGACGTCTGGGAGGGCGAGTCCCTCCTCTACGTCCTCCGCGAGCGCCTGGGCCTGCCCGGCTCCAAGAACGCCTGTGAGCAGGGCGAGTGCGGTTCCTGCACGGTCCGCCTCGACGGCGTCCCCGTCTGCTCCTGTCTCGTCGCCGCCGGCCAGGTCGAGGGCCGCGAGGTCGTCACGGTCGAGGGCCTCGCCGACTTCGCCAAGGAACGCTCCGAGAACGCGGCGCACGCCGGACACGGCTGCGGCACGGGCGCCTGCGGTGGCACCTCCATCGACCAGGCCAAGCGCTGGGAGGCGAAGCCCTCCCAGGACTCGCAGACCGGCGAGGGCGTCGAGCTGAGCCCCATCCAGCAGGCGTTCATCGACGCCGGCGCCGTCCAGTGCGGTTTCTGCACCCCCGGCCTGCTCGTCGCGGCCGACGAGATGCTGGAGCGCAACCCGTCCCCGACGGACGCGGACATCCGCGAGGCGCTCTCCGGCAACCTGTGCCGCTGCACCGGCTACGAGAAGATCCTCGACGCGGTCCGCCTGGCGGCCGCCCGGCAGGGAGAGGCGGTCTGATCATGGCCGGCACCACCACGGGTATCCCCCGCGACGTCACCCAGAACCACACCAAGGGCGGCATCGGCGAGTCCACCCTCCGCCCCGACGGCACCCTCAAGGTCACCGGCGAGTTCGCCTACTCCTCGGACATGTGGCACGAGGACATGCTGTGGGGCCAGATCCTGCGCTCCACCGTCGCGCACGCCGAGATCCTCTCCATCGACACCTCCGAGGCCCTCGCGATGGACGGCGTCTACGCCGTCCTGACGCACGAGGACCTCCCGGCGGCGAAGAACTACGGCATGGAGTTCCAGGACACCCCCGTCCTGGCCTACGGCAAGGTCCGCCACCACGGCGAGCCGGTGGCCCTCGTGGCCGCCGACCACCCGGAGACCGCCCGCCGCGCCGCCGCCAAGATCGTGGTCGAGTACCGCGAGCTCCCGGTCATCACGGACGAGGCCTCCGCCACCGCCCCGGACGCGGTCCTCGTCCACGAGGGCCGCGACGACCACCACTCCGGTCACGTCCCGCACCCCAACATCGTGCACCGCCAGCCGATCATCCGCGGCAACGCGGCCGAGGCCGCCAAGCGCGCCGACGTGATCGTCACCGGCGAGTACACCTTCGGCATGCAGGACCAGGCCTTCCTCGGCCCCGAGTCCGGCCTCGCCGTACCGGCCGAGGACGGCGGCGTCGACCTGTACGTCGCCACCCAGTGGCTGCACTCGGACCTCAAGCAGATCGCCCCCTGCCTCGGCCTGCCCGAGGACAAGATCCGCATGACGATGGCCGGTGTCGGCGGCGCCTTCGGCGGCCGCGAGGACATCTCGATGCAGATCCTCGCCTCCCTGCTCGCCCTGCGCACCAACAAGCCCGTCAAGATGGTCTACAACCGGTACGAGTCCTTCTTCGGGCACGTCCACCGGCACCCGGCGAAGCTCTGGTACGAGCACGGCGCCACCAAGGACGGCAAGATCACGCACATGAAGTGCAAGATCGTGCTCGACGGCGGCGCGTACGCCTCGTCGACGGCCTCGGTCGTCGGCAACGCCTCCTCCCTCTCGGTCGGCCCGTACGTCATCGAGGACGTCGAGATCGAGGCGATCGGCCTCTACACCAACAACCCGCCCTGCGGCGCCATGCGCGGCTTCGGCGCGGTCCAGGCCTGCTTCGCCTACGAGGCGCAGATGGACAAGCTCGCCGCCAAGCTGGGCATGGACCCGGTGGAGCTGCGCCAGCTCAACGCCATGGAGCAGGGCACGATCATGCCGACCGGCCAGGTCGTGGACTCCCCGGCCCCGGTCGCCGAGCTCCTGCGCATCGTCAAGGACCGCCCGATGCCGCCCGAGCGCCAGTGGGAGACCGCCGGCGAGGGCGCGGACGTCCGCGCGCTGCCGGGCGGCCTCTCCAACACCTCGCACGGCGAGGGCGTCGTCCGCGGCGTCGGCTACGCGGTCGGCATCAAGAACGTCGGCTTCTCCGAGGGCTTCGACGACTACTCGACCGCCAAGATCCGTCTCGAGGTCATCAACGGCGAGCCGGTCGCGCTGGTCCACACGGCGATGGCCGAGGTCGGCCAGGGCGGCGTCACGATCCACGCCCAGATCGCCCGTACCGAGCTCGGTGTCCAGCAGGTCACCATCCACCCCGCCGACACGCAGGTGGGCTCGGCCGGTTCGACCTCCGCGGGCCGCCAGACGTACATGACCGGCGGCGCGATCAAGAACTCCTGCGAGATCGTCCGCGAGAAGGTCCTGGAGATCGGCCGGCGCAAGTTCGGCTCGTACCACCCGGCCTGGGCCAACGCCGAGCTCCTCCTGGAGGGCGGCAAGGTCGTCACCGACGGCGGCGAGGCCCTCGCGACCATCGCGGACGTCCTGGAGGACCAGGCCGTGGAGGTCGAGGAGGAGTGGCGCCACCGGCCCACGCAGGCCTTCGACCTCGTCACCGGCCAGGGCAACGGCCACGTCCAGTACGCCTTCGCGGCGCACCGCGCGGTCGTCGAGGTCGACACCGAGCTCGGCCTCGTGAAGGTCATCGAGCTGGCCTGCGCCCAGGACGTCGGCAAGGCGGTCAACCCGCTCTCCGTCGTCGGCCAGATCCAGGGCGGTACGACCCAGGGCCTGGGCGTCGCGGTGATGGAGGAGATCATCGTCGACCCGAAGACGGCGAAGGTCAGGAACCCCTCCTTCACGGACTACCTGATCCCGACCATCCTCGACACGCCGACCATCCCGGTCGACTACCTCGAACTGGCCGACCCCAACGCGCCGTACGGCGTCCGGGGCATCGGCGAGGCCCCGACCCTGTCGTCCACCCCGGCCGTCCTCGCGGCGATCCGGGCCGCGACGGGCCTGGAGCTCAACAAGACGCCGGTCCGCCCCGAGGCGCTCACCGGCACCCTGTAGGACTCTCCGGGCGGTGTGTGCCTCCCAGGGAACGTCACACTTCCCCAGCCCGCACCGCCCGGAGCAACCCCCCCTCCACGCAGTACCGATTCACTCGTTCGTCTCGGGCCGTCCCCCGGGTCGTGCAGCCCACGCAGCATCCCAAATCCCGCAGCTTCAACCAGATCAGAATCCTTCGAAGTCTGATGCGGGTGCCCCTTTGAACCTTGGGAGTAGGCCCCATGACCCAGTCGTCTGTGGAGCCCAAGACCGCATCGGAGGACGCGGGCTCCGGCTCCAACGTCCCCGCCGGCCGTTCTTGGCTCGACCGGTACTTTCACATCTCGGAGAGAGGATCCACCGTCGCGACGGAGATCCGCGGCGGCGTCACCACCTTCATGGCGATGGCGTACATTCTCCTGCTCAACCCCCTGATCCTCGGCGGCAAGGATGTCGACGGCAACGTCCTCAGCCAGCCCGCCCTGATCACCGCGACGGCCCTCGCCGCCGCCGTGACCACTCTCCTCATGGGTTTCTGGGGCAAGGTCCCCCTCGCCCTCGCCGCCGGTCTGAGCGTCTCCGGTGTGCTCTCCTCGCAGGTCATCTCGGTCATGACCTGGCCGCAGGCGATGGCCATGTGCGTCGCCTACGGTGTCGTGATCTGTCTCCTGGTCGTCACCGGCCTCCGCGAGATGATCATGAACGCGATCCCGCTGGCCATCAAGCACGCGATCACCATAGGCATCGGCCTCTTCATCGCGATCATCGGCTTCGTCAAGGCCGGCTTCGTCCACGAGAACCCCTCGCCCGGCGGCGGCCCGGTCACCCTCGGCCCGCTCGGTGAGCTCCAGGGCTGGCCCGTGCTCGTCTTCGCGGTCACCCTGCTCCTGATCTTCGCCCTCCAGGCCCGCAACATCCCCGGCGCGATCCTCATCGGCATCGTCGCCGGCACGGTCCTCGCGATGATCGTCAACGCGGTCGCGGACATCCCCGCCAAGGGCGCCGACGCCTGGTTCTCCGGCCCGCCGGAGCTGAACGGCAGCGCCGTCTCCGCGCCGGACTTCTCGCTCATCGGCGAGGTCTCCTTCAGCGGCTGGGGCGACGTCGGCTACATCACGATCACCATGATCGTCTTCACGCTCGTCCTCGCCGGCTTCTTCGACGCGATGGCCACCATCATCGGCGTCGGCTCCGAGGCGAACCTCGCCGACGAGCAGGGCCGTATGCCCGGCCTGTCCAAGGCGCTGTTCATCGACGGCGCGGGCGGCATCCTCGGCGGCGTGAGCGGTGGCTCCGGCCAGACCGTCTTCGTCGAGTCCGCCACCGGCGTCGGCGAGGGTGCCCGTACGGGTCTCTCCTCGGTCGTCACCGGCGCCTTCTTCGCCCTCTGCCTCTTCTTCACCCCGCTCACCGCGATCGTCCCGGCCGAGGTCGCCTCCGCCGCCCTGGTCGTCATCGGCGCGATGATGATGCAGAACGCCAAGCACGTCGACTGGAGCGACCGCTCCGTGGCGATCCCGGTGTTCCTCACCGTGGTCCTGATGCCGTTCACGTACACCATCACCACCGGTGTCGCGGCGGGCGTCATCTCCTACGCCGTCATCAAGGTGGCGCAGGGCAAGGCCCGCGAGGTGGGCGCCTTCATGTGGGGCCTCACCGCGATCTTCGTCGTGTACTTCGCGATCCACCCCCTGGAAAGCTGGCTCGGCGTCGGCTGACGCGGGCCCTCTCCCCAAGCCCTCCCACACCCCGAAGGAGAACCGAGATGCTGGACATCGCCGAAGAGCTGAACCGGTGGGTCGAGCAGGGACGCGAGTTCGCCGTGGCCACCGTGGTGGCCGTCGGCGGCAGCGCGCCCCGCCAGCCGGGAGCCGCCCTCGCCGTCGACAGCGAGGGAACGGCGATCGGCTCGGTCTCCGGCGGGTGTGTGGAGGGCGCGGTGTACGAGCTGTGTCAGCAGGCCCTCGAAGACGGCAGGACCGTCGTCGAGCGCTTCGGATACAGCGACGAGGACGCCTTCGCCGTCGGCCTGACCTGCGGAGGCATCATCGACATCCTCGTCACCCCGGTGCGCGGCGGGGTCTTCCCTGCCGCGTTCGAGGCCGCCGCCACGGGGGAGGCGGCGGCCCTCGCCCGGATCGTCTCGGGCCCCGACGACCTGATGGGCCGGGCGCTCCTCGTCCGCCCCGACGGCTCGTACGAGGGAAAGCTCGGCGGCCATCCCGAGCTGGACCGCACGGCGGCGGGCGAGGCCCGCGCGATGCTCGACGCGGGACGGACCGGGACCGTCGAGATCGGCGAGGACGGCAGCCGCTGCGGACAGCCGCTGACCCTCCTCGTCGAGTCCTCCGTCCCCGCCCCCCGCATGATCGTCTTCGGGGCCATCGACTTCGCCGCCGCTCTGGTCCGGGTCGGCAAGTTCCTCGGCTACCACGTGACCGTGTGCGACGCGCGGCCCGTCTTCGCGACCCCGGCCCGGTTCCCCGAGGCCGACGAGATCGTCGTGGAGTGGCCCCACCGCTACCTGGCCTCGACGGAGGTCGACGGCCGGACCGTGCTGTGCGTCCTGACACACGACGCGAAGTTCGACGTCCCCCTCCTCCAGGCCGCCCTGAAGCTTCCCGTCGCCTACGTCGGCGCGATGGGCTCCCGCCGTACCCACGAGGACCGCAACGCGCGCCTGCGCGAGGTCGGCGTGACGGAACTCGAACTGGCGCGCCTGCGCTCGCCCATAGGCCTCGATCTGGGCGCCCGTACGCCGGAGGAGACGGCCCTGTCGATCGGCGCGGAGATCGTCGCGAACCGGCGGGGCGGCACGGGCGCCTCGCTGACGGGCGCGCACACGCCGATCCACCACGACGGCCCGGAGGGGCCGGTGGCGGGCCGCATCGGCTCGGTCGCCTGACCCGACGCCCACGCCACCCGCACGCCGAAAGGGGCGGTCCGGAATCACTTCCGGACCGCCCCTTTCGGCGTGCGGGTGGCTCAGGCCTTCCTGAGTCCGCTGAGCAGCAGCTCGGCCAGCTGGTCGTACGCCTCCGCGTCCGCGAGCCCGGTGGACGCGGCGACCTGGCGCCGCTGGATCCGGACCATGACGGAGGAGATGACGTCGGCGGCGAAGACGACGTGGACCTCGCGGAAGACGCCCGCGCTGACGCCCTCCTCGATGAGCTGCTGCACGCGGCCGGCGGCGGCGCGGGTGTTGCGCTCGTACACCTCGGCGGCGGGCTCGAAGGCGGCGACGTCGTCGAAGAACTGTGGCGAGACGGGGGCGAGCTCGGCGGAGACGGCCCGCAGATAGGCGGCGAGCCGCTCGGCCGGGCCGCTCGCGGCGGCGAGAACGGCCTCCACGCGCGCGGTGGCGCGGCGGAAGAAGTGCACGACGGCCGCGCGGACGAGCTGCTCCTTGCTGCCGGCGAGGCCGTACAGGGTCCGCTTCGAGCAGTGCAGGCGCGCGGCGAGATCGTCCAGGGTCAGGCGGGCGAAGCCCTCGCCGACGAGGAGGGCGACGAGGTCCTCGAAGAGGGCGGAGCG
Source organism: Streptomyces sp. NPDC056144 (assembly GCF_042264145.1). NCBI lineage: Bacteria > Bacillati > Actinomycetota > Actinomycetes > Kitasatosporales > Streptomycetaceae > Streptomyces > Streptomyces sp. NPDC056144. The sequence continues at coordinate 395,604 of NZ_JBHJVF010000004.1, forward strand.
GCGCGCGGCTCCGCGGCCCGTCTGAACCGGGGCGTCGGCGGCGGAGGTCTCGATCACCCGCCCAGTATTCCAGGCCGGTCCGGGTCGGCCGGGGCCCGGTCGCTTTCAGGGGGTTCGTGGCCCGTCACTTTCAGGGGGTTACGTGCGAACCCTCCTGCGCTACGCTAAGCGGTACTGCAGTACCTTCCCCAGTACCACTTTGCGCGCCGCTGGAGTCGCCATGGATGTCGACCGCCTGCTTCCCACCCCCGAAGCGGCGGACCTCATCGCCCTCACCCGGGAGATCGCCGACAAGGAGCTCTCCTCGCGGGTGAACGAGCACGAGGCCGCCGAGACCTATCCCGAAGGTCTCTTCTCCACCCTCGGCGAGACCGGCCTCCTCGGCCTGCCGTACCCCGAGGAGTACGGCGGCGGCGGCCAGCCGTACGAGGTCTACCTCCAGGTCCTGGAGGAGCTCGCCGCCCGCTGGGCGGCCGTCGCCGTCGCGACGAGCGTCCACACGCTCGCCTGCCACCCGCTGTACGCCTTCGGCACCGACGCCCAGAAGGAACGCTGGCTCCCCGCGATGCTCGAAGGCCGCGCGATCGGCGGCTACAGCCTCTCCGAGCCGCAGGCCGGCTCCGACGCGGCGGCCCTCGCCTGCAAGGCGGAGCCCCAGGAGGACGGCAGCGGCTACCGCGTGACCGGCACGAAGGCGTGGATCACCCACGGCGGCAAGGCCGACTTCTACGCGCTCTTCGCCCGGACCGCCCCCGGCAGCCACGGCATCTCCTGCTTCCTCGCGCCGGGCGCCGCCGAGGGCCTGAGCTTCGGCCTGCCCGAGCGCAAGATGGGCCTCCAGGCCGTCCCCACCACCTCCGCGTACTGGGACGGGGCCCTCATCGAGGCCGACCGGCGGATCGGCGACGAGGGCCAGGGCCTGCAGATCGCCTTCAGCGCCCTCGACAGCGGCCGCCTCGGCATCGCCGCCTGCGCCACCGGCCTCGCCCAGGCCGCCCTGGACGCGGCCGTCGACTACGCCAACGAGCGCACCACCTTCGGCCGCAAGATCGTCGACCACCAGGGCCTCGGCTTCCTCCTCGCCGACATGGCCGCCGCCGTCGACGCGGCCCGCGCCACCTACCTGGACGCGGCCCGCCGCCGTGACCTCGGCCGTCCCTTCAGCCGCCAGGCCAGCGCCGCCAAGCTCATCGCCACCGACACGGCCATGAAGGTCACCACGGACGCCGTCCAGGTCCTCGGCGGCTACGGCTACACCCGCGACTTCCCGGTCGAGCGCTACATGCGCGAGGCCAAGATCATGCAGATCTTCGAGGGCACCAACCAGATCCAGCGGCTGGTCATCAGCCGGGGGCTCGTGCGGGCCGAGAAGTAGAGCCGTACGCACGGGCGCCGTACACACGGGAAAAGGGGCGCCGGGGAGAGATTCACTCTCCTCGGCGCCCCTTTCCCGTTTCCGCCGCGGGCGGCCGGCCTACTTGGCGAGCGACTACTTCGCGAGGGCGGCGACGCCGGCCTGGGCGAACTTCTCGTCCAGGTCGCCGGACGGGGCGCCCGCGACGCCGATGCCCGCGATCGGGGCGCCCTTGGCGGTGACCGGGGCTCCGCCGGCGAGGAAGAGGGTGCCGGGGATGTCCTTCAGGGTCGGCGCGCCCGCGAGGCGGCCCGCGAGGACGGAGGTCGGGGCGTTCCAGGAGACGGCGGTGTACGCCTTGCGCTCGGCCGACTCGTAGGACTGCGGGCCGGCGCCGTCGCCGCGGAGGGTGACGATGGTGTTGCCGTTGCGGTCGACGACGGCGACGGAGACGCGCTGGTTCTCCTTCTCGGCGGCGTCGAGCGTGGCCTGCGCGGCCTTCGTCGCGGCCTCGATCGTGAGGTGCGTCGACGTGGTCGTGTTCTTGTTCTTCGCGTCCGCCTTCGGGGCGGCGGCGGCCTGAGTGGCCGTCGTGGCCTCGTCGGTGGCGCTGGCGGAGTAGGCGCCGAAGCCGCCGAGCGCGACGGCGGCGACGATCGCGCCGGCGGTCACGACTCGGGTGCGCGAGGTCTTCTTCACGTGCTTCATGGCTGTCCGCTCCAGTCCAGGGGTGTCGGGGGAGGCGCCACGGCGAGTGGCCCGCTCTCTGCCTTCCATCCTGGTGGCGGTCCGCTCACGGACGGTCGTCGTCCCGGCTCGTCCCGGCTGCCCCATCGGTCGACCCCGGGGTCAGCCGATCGGTTGACCCCCACCGGGCGGCGAGGGTGGCGAACGCCCCCGCCGCCGCGCTCCGGTAGCCCGCCGCGCGGCGCAGCAGCTCCACGCCCCGGGGCGGCAGGGCGGGGGAGAGGGGGACCGGGGTCAGGCCAGGGTGGGCGCGGGTGACGGCGTCCGGCAGGACCGTGGCGAGCGCGGTGTTCCGGACGATCTCGGTGAGCGCCCCGACGGAGTCGGTCTCCACGGCGATGCGGGGCCGGACCCCGTGCTCGGAGGCGTACGCGTCCACGTGGAGGCGCGTGGCGAAGTTCCGGCTCAGCAGGGCGAGGTGATGATCCGTCAAGGCGGAGGCCGGGACGGGGTCCTGGCGGCCCGCCAGGGGGTGTCCGGGGCCCACGACGAGCCCCAGGGTCTCGGTGAAGAGGCTCGTCGCCTCGATGCCCGGGAGGTGCTGCCCGGCGAAGGCGATGCCGAGATCCAGCCGGTCCGCGAGGAGTTCGGCCTCCACGCGCTCCTGCGCCAGCTCCCGCACCTCCACGGTGATGCCCGGATGCCGGAGGTGGAAGTCCGCGACGAGCGGGCCCGTCAGATAGGCCGTGAAGGTGGGGGTGGCGGCCAGCCGGAGGTGCCCTCGCGAGAGGTCCCCGACGTCGAGGACGGCCCGCTCGCCCGCGGCCAGGTCCCGCAGGGCCCGCCGGGCGTAGCGCGCGTACACCTCCCCGGCGTCCGTGAGCCGTACCGTACGGCCGCCGCGGTCGAGGAGCTGCGCGCCGAGCGCCTTCTCCAGCTGCTTGATCTGCTGCGACAGCGTCGGCTGGGCGATGCGGAGCTCTTCGGCGGCGCGGGTGAAGTTGGCGTGCTCGGCCACCGCGAGCAGGTAGCGGAGATGGCGGAGTTCCGGCTGCATGACACGACTATAGGTAGCATCTATAGCTGATATCGATAGCAGGTCTTGGACGCTATAGGTGCTGTTCGTGCAGGGTGAAGCCATGCCTCACCTCGCCGAGGGGATCGCCCGCTTCCAGCGGGACGTCTTCCCCGCCAAGGCCGGTCTCTTCGCCCGCCTGGCCACCGACCACCGTCCCGGAACCCTCTTCGTCGGCTGCTCCGACGCCCGCGTCGTCCCCGAGCTGATCACCCAGACCGACCCGGGCGAGCTCTTCGTCGTGCGCACCGCCGGCAACCTCGTCCCGGCCCACACCCCCGGCACCGAGGGCGGGGTCGGCGCCTCGGTGGAGTACGCCGTCGCCGTCCTCGGCGTCCGCGACATCATCGTCTGCGGTCACTCCGCCTGCGGCGCCATGACGGCCCTCGCCGAGGGCCAGGACCTGAGCGGCGCGCCCGCCGTCGCCGCCTGGCTGCGGCACGCCGACGCCTCCCTCGCCCGTACCGCCGCCGCCGGAGAGCCCGGGGACGTGGCCGCGCTCGTACGGGAGAACGTCACCGCCCAGCTCGCCAACCTCGCCACCCACCCCTCGGTGGCCCGCGCCCTCGCCGCGGGGACCGTACGGCTGCACGGCTGGGTCTTCGACATCGCCGACGGCACGGTCGTGGACCTCACCGGCGCCGCGGGCGCCTCCCTCGCCGCCTGATCCCCCTTCACAGGAAACACCGAAAGGACGTACCTCTCATGGTGCACGCCCAGTTCGACCCCACCGCCCGCCAGGCCCTCGCCATCGCCGCCGTCGACGCCAAGGACCGCAAGGACCTGACCTGGCAGGAGATCGCGGACGCCGCCGGCCTCTCCGTCGCCTTCGTCACCGCCGCCGTCCTCGGCCAGCACGCCCTGCCGGCCCCGGCCGCGAAGGCCGTCGCCGAGCTCCTCGGCCTGGACGAGGACGCGGAGCGCCTGCTCCGGTCCATCCCCACGCGCGGTTCGCTCGACGGCGCCGTGCCCACCGACCCGACGATCTACCGCTTCTACGAGATGCTCCAGGTCTACGGCACCACCCTCAAGGCCCTCGTCCACGAGCAGTTCGGTGACGGCATCATCTCCGCGATCAACTTCCGGCTCGACGTGAAGAAGGTCGCCGACCCCGAGGGCGGCGAGCGCGCGGTCATCACCCTGGACGGCAAGTACCTGCCGACCAAGCCCTTCTAGTCCGGTCGGGTCGCCGGCCGCCGGGCGCGGATGTCCTGCCTCCGCTTCCTGCGGCCCGGCCTGCGGTTCTATGGTGGGCGGCGCAGATCGCGCGGACCGCGCGGTCCCCCGCGGGCAGGCGCCCGGTCCGGCGGCCATCCCGGCGGCAGGGTCGCATCCGCACGACACGAACGAGGAGTTCCATGGACATCGCCGGCTCCGCCGCTCTCGTCACCGGCGCCGCTTCCGGCCTCGGCGCCGCCACCGCCGCCGCGCTCGCCGCGCGCGGCGCCACCGTCTACGGCCTCGACCTGGACAAGTCCGTCGCCGCCGCGGGCGAGCAGCCCGAGGGCGTGCGCCTGCTCGCCGCCGACGTCACCGACGAGGACCAGGTCCGCGAGGCGCTCGCCGCGATCGACGCCGACGGCGCCGAGCTGCGGCTCGCCGTGAACTGCGCCGGCATCGCCCCCTCCGCCCGCGTCCTGGGCCGCAAGGGGCCGCACGACCTCGACCTCTTCCGGGCGGTGCTCAACGTCAACCTGCTCGGCACCTTCAACGTCATGCGGCTCGCCGCCGAGGCCATCGCCCGGCACGAGCCCGACGAGCACGGGCAGCGCGGTCTCGTCGTGAACACCGCCTCCATCGCCGCCTTCGAGGGCCAGGTCGGCCAGATCGCGTACGCCGCCTCCAAGGCGGGCGTGGCCGGCATGACCATCACCGCCGCCCGCGACCTCGCCCAGTTCGGCATCCGGGTCGTCACCATCGCCCCCGGCATCGTCGACACCCCGATGATGGCCGGGTTCGGCGAGGAGGTCAGGGCCGGTCTGGCCGCGAGCGTCACCTTCCCGCAGCGCCTCGCGCAGCCGGAGGAGTACGCCCGGCTCGTCACGATGGTCACCGAGCACGACTACCTCAACGGCGAGACGATCCGGATGGACGGCGCGCTGCGGATGGCTCCCCGCTAGGGCCGGACGGACCCTAGGGCCGCCAGGGCGGTTTCCGTCGCCGAAGCCCGTTGACAGCACTTGGTGCCGGAATTTTCCGGCACCAAGTGCCGCGCGGACCCGGACCGAGTGTTAGGTTCGGGCCATGGGAACAGCCTCGACGAACTCCGCGAAGCCCGCGATGCGGGACTCCCTCATCGCCGCGGCCTTCCAGCTCTTCCTGGAGCGCGGCTACGAGCAGACCACGGTCGACGACATCGTCACGCTCGCCGGCGTCGGCCGGCGCTCCTTCTTCCGGTACTTCCCGTCGAAGGAGGACGTGGTCTTCCCCGACCACGAGCAGTGCCTCGACGACATGACCCGCTTCCTCGCCGCGAGCGCCGACTCCGACGACCCGATCGTCCGCGTCTGCGACGCCGCCCGGCTCGTCATGCGGATGTACGCCGAGAACCCGACGTTCTCCGTGCAGCGCTACCGGCTCACCCGCGAGGTCACCGGGCTGCGCACGTACGAGCTGTCGGTCGTCTGGCGGTACGAGAAGACCCTCGGCGACTACCTCCGCACCCGCTGGGCGGACCGCCGGGACGGCTCCCTGCGCGCCAACGTGGTCGCGGCGGCCGTCGTCGCCGCCCACAACCACGCCCTGCGGCACTGGCTGCGCTCGGGCGGCGAGGGCGACCCGCTGGCGACGGTGGACGGGGCCCTGGAGTTCGTCCGCGCGACCTGGAGCCCCGAGGGGGAGGTCTCGGCGGCCGGCCCGGCCGCGGCTGACGAGGCCGAGGACGTCGTCGTGGTCATCACCAAGCGGTCCACCCCCATGTGGCGCGTGGTGCGCGAGGTGGAGTCGAGTCTCGGCGAGGGCTGAGGGTTCGGGGTATCTCGAATTGAGGGAACTCAGGTCTTTATTTGATGGCACTCAGTGCCATATCTTTTCTCCATGCACGGTCGAGCCGCCGAGTGCAAGGAGAAGCCATCGTGTTCCACACGGGACTGAGGAGCGGGACCGCCGTCCCTGTCGACGAGGACGCCGACTCCGAGATCTACTTCCAGCGCTGCCGCTGGTGCCACACCACGACCTTCCAGCGCCTGCTCTGTCCGACCTGCGGGTCGACCGACCTCGCGCCCGAACTCAGCGACGGCCAGGGCGTGATCTCCGTGCGCCGCGGGGTCGCCGCGGCCGACGCCGACCTCTGGCCGGTCCACATGACCGAGGGGTTCGTGGTCCGCTGCCGCGTCGAGGGACCGCTGCACGCCGTGCGCCCCGGGGTCCGCGTGAAGCTCTCCTCCGGGGTCGGCGTGACGGGCCGCAGGCCGGTCGTCCGGCTCTGCGAGGAGGTCCCGCTCGACGGCTGGATCTGAGCGCGGGACGGCGGAGAACGGAAGGGGCGGGTGGCACAGAGTGCCACCCGCCCCTTCCGTGTGTTCCCGTGATCAGCGGGCGCCGATCTCGTCCGTCAGCTGCGGCAGCACCTCGAAGAGGTCGCCGACCACGCCGTAGTCCACGAGGTCGAAGATCGGGGCCTCGGGGTCCTTGTTGACCGCGACGATCGTCTTCGAGGTCTGCATGCCGGCCCGGTGCTGGATCGCGCCGGAGATGCCCGCCGCGACGTACAGCTGCGGCGAGACCTGCTTGCCGGTCTGGCCGACCTGGTTGGAGTGCGGGTACCAGCCGGCGTCGACGGCGGCGCGGGAGGCGCCGACGGCCGCGCCGAGCGAGTCGGCCAGCTTCTCGACGACCGCGAAGCCCTCGGCCGCGCCGACACCGCGGCCGCCGGAGACCACGATCGCGGACTCGGTCAGCTCGGGGCGGCCGGTGGAGACGCGCGGGGTGCGCGAGACGATCTTCGCCGCGTTGCCCGTGAAGGCGACGGCGACGTTCTCGACCGTACCGGCGGCCGGGGCGGCCTCCGGGGCGGCGGAGTTCGGCTTGACGGTGATGACCGGCACGCCGTGCGAGACCGTCGACTTCACCTGGTACGAGGCGGCGAAGACGGACTGCGTGGCGACCGGGCCGTTCTCGCCGGCCTCCAGCTCGACGGCGTCGGTGATCAGACCGGAGCCGAGGCGGAGCGCGACGCGGGCCGCGATCTCCTTGCCCTCGCCGGAGGAGGTCACCAGGACGGCGGCCGCCCCCTTCTCCTTGGCGAGCTGGGTGAGCGCGTCGACCTTGGGGACGACGAGCTGGTCGGCGAACTCGGCGCCGTCCGCGACGTACACGGTGGCCGCGCCGTACTCGCCCGCCGTGGCGGCGATCGAGGCGGCGGCCTCGCCGGCGCCGAGGACGACCGCCGAGGGCTCGCCGATGCGGCGGGCGATGGTGAGGAGTTCGAGGGCCGGCTTGCGGACCGCACCGTCGGCGTGGTCCACGAGAACCAGGATCTCAGCCATGATTCATTGCTCCTGAGGGGTTCGAGTGGGTCTCTGGCTGACGGTCGGTCAGATGAACTTCTGGGACGCGAGGAACGCGGCCAGCTGCTTGCCGCCCTCGCCCTCGTCCGTGACGATCGTGCCCTGCGTACGGGCCGGGCGCGCGGCCACGGTGTCGACCAGGGTCCACGAGCCGCCGAGGCCGACCTCGTCGGCGTCGATGTCCAGGTCGTCGAGGTCGAGCTCCTCGACCGGCTTCTTCTTCGCGGCCATGATCCCCTTGAAGGAGGGGTAACGGGCCTCGCCCGACTGGTCGGTGACCGAGACGACGGCCGGCAGCGGGGCCTCGATCAGCTCCGTGGCGGCGTCGCCGTCGCGGCGGCCCTTCACGGTGCCGTCCTCGACCGAGACCTCGGACAGGAGGGTGACCTGCGGCAGGCTCAGACGCTCGGCGAGCAGCGCGGGCAGGACGCCCATCGTGCCGTCGGTCGAGGCCATGCCGCAGACGACCAGGTCGAAACCGGTCTTCTCCAGGGCCTTGGCGAGGATCGCGGAGGTCGCGATGACGTCGGAGCCGTGGATGTCCTCGTCGTTGACGTGGACGGCCTTGTCGGCGCCCATCGACAGCGCCTTGCGGAGCGCGTCCTTGGCGTCGTCCGGGCCGACCGTGACCACGGTGACCTCGGCTTCGTCCGCCTCCTCCGAGATCCGGAGGGCCTGCTCGACCGCGTACTCGTCCAGCTCGGAGAGCAGGCCGTCGACGGCCTCGCGGTCGGTCGTCAGGTCGTCGGCGAAACCGCGGTCGCCGGTCGCGTCGGGAACGTACTTCACACAGACGGCGATCTTGAGGGTCACGGCCTGTCTCCTTTCAACGGATGGGGAGATGCGGGAGGTTACGGGAGGTTGCGCGCCATGACGATGCGCTGGACCTGGTTCGTGCCCTCGTAGATCTGGGTGATCTTGGCGTCGCGCATCATGCGCTCCACCGGGTAGTCGCGCGTGTAGCCGTAGCCGCCGAGGAGCTGGACGGCGTCGGTGGTGACCTCCATGGCGACGTCGGAGGCGAAGCACTTGGCCGCGGCGCCGAAGAAGGTGAGGTCGCCGTCGACGCGCTCGGACTTGGCGGCGGCGGCGTACGTCAGCTGACGCGCGGCCTCCAGCTTCATCGCCATGTCGGCGAGCATGAACTGCACGCCCTGGAAGTCGAAGATCGGCTTGCCGAACTGCTTGCGCTCCTTGACGTAGCCCTTGGCGTAGTCGAGGGCGCCCTGCGCGATGCCGATGGCCTGCGCGGCGATGGTGATACGGGTGTGGTCGAGGGTCTTCATCGCGGTGGCGAAGCCGGTGCCCTCGGCGCCGATCATGCGGTCCGCGGGGATGCGGACGTTGTCGAGGTAGACCTCGCGGGTCGGGGAGCCCTTGATGCCGAGCTTCTTCTCCGGGGCGCCGAAGGAGACGCCCTCGTCGGACTTCTCCACGACGAAGGCGCTGATGCCCTTGGAGCGCTTCTCCGGGTCGGTCACGGCCATCACCGTGTAGTACTCGGACTCGCCGGCGTTGGTGATCCAGCGCTTGACGCCGTTGAGGACCCAGAAGTCGCCGTCGCGGACCGCGCGGGTCTTCATGCCGGCCGCGTCGGAGCCCGCGTCGGGCTCGGACAGCGCGTACGAGAACATCGCCGTGCCCTGCGCGAGCGGCCCGAGGTACTTCGCCTTGAGCTCCTCGGAGCCGGACAGGATGACCGGCAGCGAGCCCAGCTTGTTGACGGCGGGGATCAGGGAGGAGGAACCGCAGACGCGGGCGACCTCCTCGATCACGATGACCGTGGCGAGCGCGTCCGCGCCGGCGCCGCCGTACGACTCCGGGACGTGCACGGCGTGCAGGTCGTTGGCGACCAGCGCGTCCAGGGCCTCCTGCGGGAAGCGGCCCTCCTCGTCCACCTCGGCGGCGAACGGCGCGATCTTCGCCTCGGCGAGCGCGCGCACCGACTCCCGGAGCATGTCGTGCTCCTCGGAGGGCCGATACAGGTCGAAGTCCTTGCCCATGATGTGGAGCTCCCCTAGACGCTTGTGGCACTGAGTACCCTCAGCAAAACACACTCAGTGCCACGACGCCAGAGCGCCCCGGCACTGTTCCGTGTCGGGGCGCGAGAAAAGGGGGGAAGTGGGGGCGGGGAGGTCGGTGTGCGGGGGGCTTCGGTCCTCGGCGGTCGGTCCTCGGTGTACGGTCCTCGGGCCTCAGGCGTCGGACTCGGCGAGGTCGTCGTCGTCCGGGCGCCGCCGTTGCTGCGCGGCGTACGCGGCCGCGAGCTCCAGTGCGCGGCCCTCGCTGATGTCGATGCGGGTGAGCAGGACCGGGGTGCAGATCGACGGCAGCATGTGCTCGAAGAAGACGACGACGCGGTGGATCAGGTCCCGGCGCTCGCGCAGGATCGAGGACATCGTCTGGATGCCCGCGTAGGCCCCGGAGAAGAGCTCGGCGGTGTCCTCGATGTCCACGTGCGGCAGGAGTTCGCCCTGGTCGCGCGCGGCGGCCAGGACCTCGGAGACCTGGGCGATCCAGGTCTCGAACGGCGCGGCGCGGTCGATGCCGCTGGCGCCGGTGTCGAGTGCCAGGGCGACGCTCGCCCGGACGACGGGTTCGTGCTGGATGCGGTAGGCGAGGATCAGGCCCTGGTCCACCAGGTCCTGGATCTTGAGGGGATGCGGGGGGAGCGGCTCGTCGAGCATCTGGGCGGCGAGCACGCCGAGGGCGAGGTCTTCCTTCGAGGCGAAGTGGAAGTACAGCGCACCCTTGGTCACCCCGGCGCGCACCAGGATCTCGCCGACGGTCGCCCGCTCGTATCCGCGGTCGGCGAAGACGGCCGCCGCGGCCTCGAGGATGGCCTGCCGGGTTCGGATTGCACGCGCTTGCTGTGCCAAAGCGCCTCCTGTGCTGGCTCGCTGTTTGTGCTCGGTGTGTGGCGGTGTGTGCGGTGAAACATTGAGGAGCGTATCGGTCTAAACATATGATTTTTTAAGCGGGCATATGCCCAACGCGACTGCTACGCAGAGGGGAACCATGCAGCACGACCGGCGAGAATCGGTGGCACGCATCCCGACGGCGACTTCCGACTCCACGGTGACACACGTTCCCGGACAGTTCGTGCACCGGGCGGATCCTTCCGACATCATCCCCACAGGCTGGACGCGACGGGCGGAGAACCGGTTCTCCGTCTCCGCCCGCTGGCCCGCCGGGCATCCCTTCTTCTCGCCCGTGGCGGGAGGCCACCGCCACGACCCCCTGCTCGTGGCCGAGACCGTACGCCAGGCCACCATGCTCGTCGTCCACGCCGAACTCGGGGTGCCCGTCGAGGATCACTTCGTCATGTGGGACCTCCACTACACCGTGGACCCCGACGCGCTCGCCGTCGACGGCCTGCCTCACGAGGTCACCGCCGACGTCACCATCACCGCGCTCGGCAAGGGCCGCGGGGCGAACCTGCGCACCGACGTCGTGCTCACCCGGGGCGGCCGCCCGCTCGGCATCGGCGGCGGCACGCTCCACCGCTCCTCGGCCCTCGCCTACCGCCGGATCAGGGGCGCCCAGCTGGCCGTCCTCGGCCGGCCCGTCCCGCTGATCCGGGGCGTCGCCCCCGGCCTCGTCGGCCGCCGCCGGCCGTGTGACGTCGTCCTCGGCCCCGGCCCCGGTCCGGGCCCCGACCCCGGGCAGTGGCGGCTGCGGATCGACACCGGCCACAGCACCCTCTTCCGGCGCCCCAACGACCACGTGCCCGGGATGGTCCTCCTCGAAGCGGCGCGGCAGGCCGCGGTCATCACCGTCGGCGGCGGCGAACCCTTCGTCCCCACCGGCATGGCCATCGCCTTCCAGCGGTACGCCGAACTCGACGTCCCCTGCTGGATCGAGGCCGAGAGCGCGCCCCGCGCCCAGGTCGGGACGGGGACGGGGATGGGGACGGGGGCCGGTACCGCGTCCGCCGAGGGCCCGCGGGCGATGACGAGCGTCCGGATCAGCGGCCGGCAGAACGGCGAGTACGTCTTCCTCTGCACCCTGACCGGCCCCGCCGCCGGAACGCGGGCGGCCGGCGCCGTCCTCGCCGACCGGGTGGCGAGCTGACATGGGGCCCCGGCTTCTCCTCACCGGCGCGAGCGGCTTCGTCGGCGGCCGTGTGGCGGCCGCGGCGGCGGTGCGGGCCGACATCGCCCACGTACGCCTCCTGACCCGCATCCCCACCCGCGCTCCGGCCCCGTCCTCGGCCTCGTTCTCCGCCGAGACCGTCATCGGCGACCTCCGCGACCCCGCGTCCCTGCGCCGGGCCTGCGAGGGCGTCGACGTCCTCGTCCACTGCGCCTCCGCGATCGGCGCCGACGAGGACGCCGCCCGCCAGGTCAACGACGAGGGGACCCGCGCCCTCGTCGACGCCGCCGTACGGGCCGGGGTGAGCCGGATCGTCTCCCTCGGCACCGCCTCCGTCCACGGCCGCGGCCCCTTCCGGACCGCCGCCCCCGCCACCTTGCCGATCGCCCCCGGCTCGGCCACCAGCCGCACCCGGGCGGCGGGCGAGCGGCACGTCCTCGACGCGGGCGGGACCGTCCTGCGCCCGCATCTCGTGTACGGGACGGGGGACCGGCAGCTGATCCCCGGCCTGGTGCGGCTGCTCACCGCGCTGCCGGGGCCCCTGGTGCGCGGCGGCGGCTCGGTGCACTCCGTCGTCGACGTGGAGAGCCTGGCCGGCGCCCTGCTGGGCGCCGCGCTCTCGCCGCGGACCGAGCCGGGCGCGTACTACGTCGGCCACCCCGAGCCGGTGACGACGGAGGCCCTGCTCGCCGCCGGGGAGACGCTCGCCGGCGGCCTCCGGGGCGCCCCTGAGACGCCGGTCGCCGACATCGCGGCAGCGTGTACCCTCCTCGCGGACGTGCCCTTCGCGCGGCACCACCTCGCCATGATCGGCTCGGACCACTGGTTCGCCGACGACCGCCCCTGGCGGGAGCTCGGATGCGCGCCGGGGCCGGGTTTCGCCGAGGGATTCGCGGCGCACGCGCCGTGGTACCGGGGGCTTCTCCTCGGCGCCGTCCCGTCCGACTCCTAGGAAGGCACCACCCGTATGTCCCGCTTGGCCGGCAAGACCGCGATCGTCACTGGGGCGAGCCGAGGCATAGGACGAGGCATCGCCGAGCGGCTCGCCGGGGACGGCGCCCTCGTGGCCCTCCACTACGGCCGCGAGGAGGAGGCCGCCCGCGAGACGGTGCGGGGCATCGAGAAGCGCGGCGGGCGGGCCTTCGCCTTCCCGTCGGACCTCGCGGCGCCGGACGCCGTCGACGTCTTCTACGCGGGCCTCGACGCGGGCCTCGCGGAGCTCGGCGAGGAGCCCGGCTTCGACATCCTCGTCAACAACGCCGGGGCGAGCGGCTCCGGCCGCATCCACGAGCTGTCCCCCGAGGTCTTCGACCGGCTCTTCGCGATCAACGTGAAGGCCCCGCTCTTCCTCATCCAGCGGGGTCTCGACCGGCTCCGCGACGGCGGCCGGATCGTCAACATCTCCTCCGTCGCGACGAAGATGGCCTTCCCCGAGTCCGTGACCTACGCGATGACCAAGGGTGCCGTCGACACCATGACGCTCGCGCTCGCCAAGGAGCTCGGACCCCGGCAGATCACGGTCAACACCGTGGCCCCCGGCTTCGTCGCCACCGACATGAACGCGCGCCGCCGGACGACTCCGGAGGCGGCCGCGGCCCTCGCCGCCCACTCGGTCTTCGACCGGATCGGCGCCCCCGCCGACATCGCGGACGTCGTCGCCTTCCTCGTCTCCGACGACGCCCGCTGGATCACCGGCCAGTACCTGGACGTCTCGGGCGGCACCGTCCTCTGAGGGTTCCGCCCGGCAAGGCTCGATAGGGTGAGGCCACGATGACACGTTTCCGCGACAGCGTCCGGTCCCTCCTGCGCGAGCAGGTGCTCGACGCCGCCTACCGCCTCGTCGCCGCCGAGGGCTGGGGCGGCCTGCGCATGACCGGCATCGCGCGTGCCGCCGGCATCAGCCGCCAGACGCTCTACAACGAGTTCGGCTCGAAGGAGGCCATCGGCCAGGCCCTCGTCCAGCGCGAGCTGGAGGGCTTCCTCGTCGGCATCCAGCGCGAACTGGACTCCCACCGCGGGGAGTTGGAGGCCGCGGCGGCGGCCGGGGTCGGGTACACGCTCCAGCAGGCCGTGGACAACCCCCTCATCAAGAGCGTCCTGGTGGCCGCGCGCGGCGGCGACGACGACCTCCTCGCCTACCTCACCACCCGGCCGGAACCCGTCTTCGGGACGGCGATGACCCTGCTCGACGCGTACGCGATCGAGGCCTGGCCCGACGTGGACGAGGAGTCCCGCGGCCTCGCGGTCGAGACGATCGTGCGGCTCACGGTCAGCCACATCGTCCAGCCGGTGGCGTCCCCCGAGACCTCGGCGGCGCGCATCGCCCGGATCACGGCGCGGATCGCGTACCCCGGCGGGCGCTGAACCCCGCTTCCTCCCGCCTTCCTCTCTCCGTCCCTGCCGTGATCGACGGGCGACGGGCGCGCCGACGGGGTACACCTCGACTGAGACCCCCGTGACACCCCCATCGCCGATGACGACAGGGAGGCCGCCGTGGACGGCAGAAGCAAAGGGTTCGTGAAGTCCTTCAACCGTCGTGACGGATACGGGTTCGTCATCCCCGTCGGTTCCGAGGAACAGGTCTGGTTCAGCGCCGCCGACATCGAGGGCGAGGCCAGGACGCTCTCCGAGGGGCAGCAGATCACCTTCGTCCTCACCCTCGGCGAGGGCCGCTTCGAGGCCAAGGAGATCCGCCTCTGAGCTGTGCGGGTGCGAAGAGGGGCGCGGCGGGCGCGGTGGTACTGTGCCGAAGCCAGTCGCACCTGTGTACGCACCCGAACGGGCGAGTGCGCGGGTCAGGGAATCCGGTGGGAAACCGGAACTGACGCGCAGCGGTGAGGGCGACGGGCGGAGCATCGGCCACTGGGCGCGTGACAGGCCCGGGAAGGCGCTCCGTCCGGATGACCCCGAGTCCGAAGACCTGCTGGCGGCCCCGGCGTCGCGATGCCGTCCGGGGAGCACCGTACGACAGGCTCCGCGCTTGAGCCGTGACGCAGAGGAAGCCCCGTGCCGCTCGCACACCCCGTCCCTCGCCCTGCCCGGGCCCTGCTCCTGGCCCTGATCCCGACGCTGGTCCTGGTCCTGGCCGGCTGCGGCGGCGGAACCGCCCCGAAGCCGGCGGCGAAGAACCCGGAAGAGGGCACCGCCTCCGGATACCCCGTGACGCTCGACAACTGCGGCCAGCGCGTACGGATCGACCGCGCGCCGCAGCGGGCCGTGGCGCTCGACCAGGGAGCCGCCGAGATCCTGCTCTCCCTCGGCCTCGCCGACCGGATGGTGGGCACCGCGACCTGGACCGACCCCGTCCTCAAGGGACTTGAGGCCGAGAACGCGAAGGTCCCGCGCCTCGCCGACCGCTACCCCTCCTTCGAGAAGGTCCTCGGCACCGAACCCGACTTCGCCGCCGCCTCCTTCGGCTACACCCTCGGCAAGGGCGGTGTGGCGCCCCGCGAACAGTTCACGAAGCTCGGCGTCCCCACGTACCTCTCGCCGACCGACTGCGCCGACAAGGACAACAGCGGCGACGGCGACGGAGTCCGCACCAAGCCGCTCACCATGGAGACCGTGTACGGCGAAATCCGCGACCTGGCCCGGGTGTTCGGCGTGACCGGGCGCGGCGAGAAGCTCGTCGCCGAACTCGAGGGGCGGGTGACGAAGGCCGCTTCGGCGGGCGACTTCACCGACGCGACCGTCCTCTACTGGTACGCCAACGCCGAATCCCCCTACATGGCGGGCTGTTGCGGGGCGCCCGGCGTCATCACGCGCGCGCTCGGCGCGAAGAACGTCTTCGACGACACGCGCGAGGAGTGGCCCCAGATCAACTGGGAGAGCGTCGCCGACCGCGACCCCGACGTCCTCGTCATCGGCGACCTGACCCGCCGCTCCCAGTCCGCCGAGAGCGCCGCCAGGAAGATCGCCTTCCTGGAGTCCGACCCCGTCACCCGGAACATGACGGCGGTGCGGAAGAAGCGGTACGTGCTCCTCAGCGGCCAGGCCATGAACCCCACCCTGCGCACGGTCGAGGGCATCGAGAAGCTGGCGGCGGCGCTCCGCTCGTACGGGCTCGCGAAGTGAGCGCACCCACGAGCGCGCCCACGGGCGCGGACGCGAAGGCGCTGGCGAACGCGCCCGCTGGCACCCCCGCGAGCACCCCCGTGGGCTCCAGGAGCCCGGTGGCCCTGTGGGTCCTGGCCGGGCTCGGCCTCCTCGTCGCCTCCGTCGCCGTCGCGATCACCATCGGACCGGCTGACCTGCGCGTCGGCGAGGTCGGGTCCGTCGTCGCGGCCCACCTCGGCGGCGACCCGGCCGCCTCCGGCGTCTCGCCGATCCGGGACGGCATCGTCTGGAACCTCCGCCTGCCCCGTACCCTCCTCGCGGCCGTCTGCGGCGCCGGACTCGCCGTCTGCGGCGTGGTGATGCAGTCGCTGCTCCGCAACCCGCTCGCGGACCCGTTCGTCCTCGGCGTCTCCTCCGGTGCCTCGACCGGCGCCGTCCTGGTCGTCGTCCTCGGCGTCGGCGGGGGAGTCCTCTCCGTCACCGGCGGCGCGTTCCTCGGCGCGGTCGCCTCCTTCGCGCTCGTCCTGCTGCTCAGCCACACCCTCGGCGGCTCCACCGACCGCGTGGTCCTCGCGGGCGTCGCGGCGATGCAGCTCTTCTCCGCGCTGACCTCCTTCGTCGTCATGACGGCCGCCGACGCGGAGACCACCCGGGGCGTGCTCTTCTGGCTGCTCGGCTCGCTCGGCGGGGCCGGGTGGGGCGACGTGCGCGTCTGCCTCGCGGTGCTCGTGGCGGCCCTGCTCGTCTGCGGCGGGTACGCGCGGACCCTCGACGCCTTCGCCTTCGGCGAGGACGCCGCCGCGTCCCTCGGCGTCGCCGTCACCCGTACGCGTACCGTCCTGCTCTGCGCCACCGCGCTCCTCACGGCCGCGCTGGTCTCCGCCGCCGGGGCGATCGGCTTCGTCGGACTCGTCCTGCCCCACGCGGCCCGCGCCCTCGTCGGCCCCGGGCACGCCCGGCTCCTGCCGGTGTCGGCGCTCGCCGGGGCGGTGTTCCTCGTCTGGGCCGACACCCTCGCCCGTACGGTGCTGGATCCGCAGGAGGTGCCGGTGGGCGTGGTGACCTCGCTCGTCGGCGTACCGGCGTTCGTGCTCGTCCTCTACCGGACGCGGGGGACACGATGAGCACGAGTGTGGACGTGGGTACGGGACTTCGCGCCGAACGGGTCTCGCGGGCCGTCGACGGGACCCCCGTCCTCGACGGGGTCACCCTCGCCCCGCGCCCCGGCACCGTCACCGGCCTGCTCGGCCCCAACGGCTCGGGGAAGTCGACGCTCCTCCGGCTCCTCGCCGGTGTCCTCGCCCCCGACACCGGCGTCGTCACCCTCGACGGCGAACCCCTCGACCGGCTCGGCCGCAGGACCGTCGCCCGGCGGCTCGCCGCCGTCGAGCAACAGGCCGACACTCAGGTCGACCTGACCGTCCTCGACGTCGTCCGCCTCGGCCGGGTCCCGCACCGCAGGGCCTGGACGCCCGCGTCGGCGGCCGACGAGACCGCCGTCCGCTCCGCCCTCGACCGTACGGGTCTGGCCGACAAGGCCCACCGCGCCTGGCGGACGCTCTCGGGCGGCGAGCGCCAGCGGGCCCAGATCGCCCGGGCCCTCGCCCAGGAGCCGCGCGAGCTCCTGCTCGACGAACCGACCAACCACCTCGACATCCAGCACCAGCTGGACCTCCTGGGGCTCGTGTCGGGACTCCGCCTCACCGCCGTCGTCGCCCTGCACGACCTCAACCTCGCGGCGATGTACTGCGACCGGCTGGTCGTCCTCGCCGAGGGGCGGGTGGTGGCCCGGGGGACACCCGAGGAGGTCCTGACGGAGGAGCTGGTCGCCGAGGTCTACGGGGTGCGGGCCGAGGTCACCCGCCCCGGGAGCGGAGGACCGGTGCACATCCGCTTCCTCGGCACGCTGCGGGACGGAACCCGGGGGTAGTCAGGCGGTGCCCGCCGCCGCGTGGTCGGACTCGCTGCGGAGCACGCAGAACTCGTTCCCCTCGGGGTCGGCGAGGACCGCCCACCCCGAGCCGTCCGGCTTCCGCCGGTCGGCGACCATCGTGGCGCCGAGACCGAGGAGACGCTCCACTTCCGGCTCGCGCGAGGTGTCGGGGCGCAGGCACAGGTGGACCCGGTTCTTGACCGTCTTGGGCTCGTCGACCTGGTTGAAGTACAGCACCGGCCCCTCCGCGAGCATCACCTGCGTCTCCCGGTCTCCCGGCCGGTCCTCCGCGCCCAGCGGACGGCCCGTCACCTCGCTCCAGAACCGCGCGAGGCCATAGGCGTCCGCGCAGTCGATCGCCACGTTCTGCACCACGGAAAACATGATCGCGAGCCTGCCCTACTTCAGGCGCAGTGCCAAGCCGTCCAGGACCACGTCCAGGCCGTACGCGAACTTCGCGTCGCGCAGCGCGACCGGGTCCACGGCCGCCTGGACCGCCGCCTTCTCGTACGCGTCGGCCAGGTGGCCGTGGTCCGCAGCCACCTGCTGGGCCGCCGGCATCAGGCGGGCGATGAACTCCGCCTCCGTCTCGCCGGAGCGGGCGACCGTCGTGAGCCACGCCGCCTCCGTCGTGCTCATTCCGATGACGTACGACAGGAGCGTGTCGATCGCCCGGCTCGGCTCGGGGAAGCCCGCCGCCGTGAACAGGGCCGCGAGCCGCTCCGAGAACGCCATGAGGTTCGGGCCCAGGTAGGCGAGGCCCGCCTGTCCGAGGACGGACGACAGCCACGGGTGCCGCAGGGAGGTCGCGCGGAAGGAGCCCGCCGCCTCGGCCGCCGCCGCGCGCCAGTCACCGTCTCCGGCGGCCCGGTCCGCACGGTCCGCCGGGGGGACGACGATCTCGGCGGCGACCTCGTCCACGGCGAGCTCCATGAGCTCGTCCTTGGTCGCCACATGGCGGTAGAGCGAGGTCGCGCCCGCGCCGAGGCGGGCGCCGAGCTTGCGCATGCTCAGCGCCTCGATGCCCTCGGCGTCCAGCATCACGACCGCCTCGCGGACGATCGCGGCCCGGCTGAGCGCGGGCTGATCGGGGGCGGTCCGCTCTCGCGTCCACACGGACGGGACGGGGGTGGTCGCCTTGCCTGCCATCACGGACCCTCCTTCGCTGCGTACAGCACTCGCTGCGTACATCGTTCGCAATCAGCGTACAGCGACCAAGGGTTGCGAACAGTGTGCGCAGCTGCGTACAGTGTTCGCATCGAAGGAAACGGCGAGACGCCGAAGGGCGTCGAGCGAACGAGGGGACGTCCCATGAACACGGAGAACCGCAATCCCCGCCGCTGGTGGATCCTGGTGGTGCTGTGCCTCAGCACCCTGGTCCTGGTGGTGGACAGCATGGCGCTGACCGTCGCGGTCCCCTCCATGACCGAGGACGTCGGCGCGAGCGCCCAGGACATCCAGTGGATCCTGGACTCCTACGTCCTGGTCTTCGCCGGCCTCCTGCTGACCTCCGGAAGCCTCGGCGACCGCTTCGGCCGGCGGAAGGTCATGATCGTCGGCCTGCTGCTCTTCGGCGCCGCCTCCCTCGCCGCCACCTTCTGCACCAGCCCCGGCGAGGTCATCGCCGCCCGGGTCGCCATGGGCGTCGGCGGCGCGCTGATCATGCCCTCGACGCTCTCGATCCTCATCACCGTCTTCGACGAGGACGAGCGGCCCAGGGCGATGGCCGCGTGGGGTTCGGTCTCCATGCTCGGCCTGGTCGGCAGCCCGGTCCTCGGCGGCGTCCTGATCGACCACTTCTCCTGGCAGTCGATCTTCTTCGTCAACGTCCCGGTCGTCGCGCTCGCCGTCCTCGCCGCCCTCACCCTCATGCCCGAGTCCAAGGGCCCCTGGCAGAAGCCCGACCCGCTCGGCGCGATCCTCTCCGCCGTCGGCATGACCGCCCTCATCTGGTGGATCATCGAGATCCCGCAGCACGGCGCCTTCGAGGGCCGCTCGCTCGTCACCCTCGCCGTCGCGGCCGTCACCCTGACCGGCTTCGTCCTCTGGGAGAACGTCACCCCCGCCCCGATGGTCCCGCTGGTCCTCTTCAGGAACCGCAACTTCAGCGGCGGCTCGCTCTCGCTGACCCTCGTGCAGATCGGCAACGGCGGCCTGCTCCTCGTCCTCACCCAGTACCTGCAGTTCGTCCTCGGCTACTCGCCCGTCAAGGCCGGCCTCGCCTTCGTCCCGCTCGCCGTCGCTGCCCTCGTCGGCAACGGCGCCGGCGCCGGGCTCGCCGCCAAGGTCGGCAACCGCGCCCTCGTCCTCGCCGGCATGCTCGTCATGGCCGCCGCCTTCGCCCTCCTCACCACGGTCGACGCCCACTCCGGCTTCACCGTCCCGGCCGTCGCCCTCGGCCTGCTCGGCCTCGGCGCGGGCCTCGCGATGCCGGCCGCGGTCGGCGCCCTGATGAGCACCATCCCCGAGGAGAAGGCCGGCGTCGGCTCCGCGCTCAACGACACCATCCAGCAGGCCGGTACCGCCCTCGGCATCGCCATCCTCGGCTCGCTCCTCACCAGCGCCTACACCCGGGAGATGCCGGCCGACGCCCCCGAGCAGGCCCGGCAGTCCCTCGGCGGGGCCCTCGCCGCCGCCCGCGGCGACGCCGCCCTCGTGGACGCGGCCCGGACGGCCTTCACCGACTCCATGTCCACCACCTTCACGATCAGCGCGATCGGCGTCCTCGCGGCGGCCCTCCTCGCGACCCTGGTCATGCGGGACACGAAGAAGACGCCCGAAGCGGTCGACACCGAGCTCGCCGCCTGAACCACCCCCTCGCCGCCTGACCCACCCCCTCGGCCCCGCCCGTACCCCACGGGCGGGGCCGAGGGGGTGGGTGGTTCCGTGAAACCCCCGGCGTCCGGCCCCTCCGGCCTGGCACGCTTTCGTCCGTGACCTATGTCGTAACCGTGGAAATACGCATTCCGGAAGGCGCACCGGAGCTGGACGAACTCCATCGCGTGGGCGCCGCCGCCCTCCTCGACCAGGGCTTCGCCTCGGTGGCCGGGATCGAGGGCGCCGACGGCCGGGAGATGGACCTGCTCGACGTGGACGTGGCCGTCCACCCCGGCGGGGCGATCCTGAAGGTGATGGTCGCGGCACCGGCCCTGGAGTTCGCGGAGGACGCGGTCGGCTCGGTGAGCGAAGAGGTGCTCGAACGCACGGAACTGCTCGCCGAGTGGACGGTCGAGAGCAGCGAGGTGCAGCTCCACACCGACGCGGCCCGCGAGAGCCTCGAAGCCGCCGACGGCCCCGGCGCGCCGCCCAGCGACCCGCAGGCCCGCCGCGCCCACCACACGGCGAAGCCGGAGCCCGCCGGGGGCGAGGAGGAGCCGGAGACCCACGACCACGAGGCCGAGTTCCGCTCCCTCGCCCCGCGCCTGCGCGCCTTCACCCCGGCCGTCTTCGGCGCGACGGGCGACGGGGAGAGCGAGGGGAGTGAGGGGAGTGAGGGGAGCGAGGGCGAGGGTGCTTCCGTCAGCCGCGCGAGCGCGGAACTCGCCGCCGGATCCCTGGTGTACGGCGCCGAGGTCCTCATCGACGAGCTGTACGACGACGTCCAGGCCCTCGCCGAGGAGGACGTCACCGTCGCCGAGTGCCAGGGCCACCTGTGGCACCTCGACCAGCTGCCGCAGCGCCACGCCTCCCAGTACACCGAACTCTTCGCCCGCCGCTTCCTCGTGACGGCCGTCGCCCTCACCACCCGGTTCACCGACGGCAGCTTCCAACGCCTCGGCTGCCTCGCCGAGGAGCTCGTCCTGCGCCTCCTCATCGAACAGGCCCACGTCACCCTCGACCTGCACGGTCTCCTCGACGACGAGGTGGCGGCGGCCCTCGCGCACTTCGCGGGCGAGGTGTACGAGTCCCTGGACTTCGCGTGGCTCCAGGACGGGGCGGCCGAGGAGGTCCCCGGCGGTACGGCGCCGACGGCACCGTACGGCTTCGGCACCTGGTTCACGCCGCTCGACGAGACGCGGTACGTCCACCCGTACGCCCTCGACGAGACCACGGGGCCCGGGATCCCCGACACGGCGGAGAGCTGAACCCGGAGCGCCGTCGGCCGGCGGGGGCGCGCCGGGCACAATACGCGCCATGGTGCACTCCTTCCTCCCCGTCCTCGAACGCATCGGCGAGGAGGTCGGGCGCCTCGCCGGGCGCGGCCGCTCCGCCGACTACATCCCGGCGCTCGCCGCCGTCGACCCGCGCCGCTTCGGCATGGCCGTGGCGGAACTCGACGGCACGGTGTACGGGGTGGGGGAGTGGCAGCAGCCCTTCTCCACCCAGTCCGTCACCAAGGTCTTCACCCTCGCGCTCGCCCTCGCCCGGGAGGGCGACGAGGTCTGGGAACACGTCGGCCGCGAACCGTCCGGCAACCCCTTCAACTCCCTCGTCCAGCTGGAGTACGAGCACGGCATCCCCCGCAACCCCTTCATCAACGCGGGCGCGCTCGTCGTCACCGACCGGCTCCACCGCCTCACCGGCGACGCCTCCGGCGCCCTCCTCGACTTCCTGCGTGCCGAGAGCGGCAACCAGGACCTCGACCTCGACCGGGACGTCGCCGCCTCCGAGACCGCGCACGGCGACCGCAACGCCGCCCTCGCCCACTTCATGGCCTCGTACGGCAACATCACCACGCCCGTGCCGACCCTGCTCCGCGAGTACTTCCGGCAGTGCGCGATCGAGGCCTCCTGCGCCGACCTCGCCGTCGCCACCGGCTTCCTCGCCCGCCACGGCATCCGCTCCGACGGCTCCCGGCTCCTCACCCGCAGCCAGGCCAAGCAGGTCAACGCGGTGATGATGACCTGCGGGACGTACGACGCGGCGGGGGACTTCGCCTACCGCGTCGGCCTCCCAGGCAAGAGCGGCGTCGGCGGCGCGATCATCGCGGTCGTCCCCGGCACCTGCACGCTCTGCGTCTGGAGTCCCGGCCTCGACGAACGCGGCAACTCGGTCGCCGGCGTCGCCGCCCTCGACCGCTTCACCACCATCACGGGCCTCTCGGTCTTCTGAGCCCTCCCGTGAGCCTTCCCGTGAACCCTCCCGGGGAGCCCGTCAATTCGGTGGCGGGCCCGCGCCCCGCAGTCGATCATGGAACGCATGAGCGAAGAGCCCGCACGCTGGAGCCAGGCCACCGTCTACCCCGACATGTGGACGGACCCCGAGAACGACCCCCGCCACCAGGAGGGTGCCGGCCCGGAGGGTGAACTCGCCACGCTGGAGGACTTCCTCTCCGGCTACCGCCTGACCCTCCGGATGAAGTGCGAGGGCCTCGACCCCGAGCAGCTCGCCCGCCGCTCGGTCCCGCCGTCGACGATGTCGCTGCTCGGCCTGGTCCGCCACCTCGCCGAGGTGGAGCGCGACTGGCAGAACTGGATCACCGAGGGCGACCCGCTGCCGAGCCTGTACGGGGAGGCCGACGGCGACTTCATCGGGGCCGTCGCCGACCGGGCCGTCGTCGACGGCGCCTACGCCGACCTGGAGCGCGAACAGGCCGCGACCGACGCCGCCCTCGCCGTCTTCCCCGACCTCGGCGAGCGCGTGGGCAAGGACAGGATCTCCGTGCGCGAGCTGATGGTGCACCGCATCGAGGAGTACGCCCGGCACTGCGGCCACGCGGACCTGCTCCGCGAGTGCGTGGACGGGCGCGTCGGCCAGTAGCGGAGCGGGGCCGCTTCGTACCGCCACCCGTTCGAGTGGCGATACGGGGGCGGTCCGGGACCGCCGTGCGCCGGGTCCCGTCCCGCGCCGAGCCCGCCGCGGAACTGCGGCGGGCGGCCCCCGGAAGGCCGTAAAAGGCCCTGGGACGCGGTGAGTTCGCGAGCGGCCGCCCCTGGCCGGCACTGCCCGTGACGGGGGCGCGCGGCGTCTTCCCCGGGGCGCGCGCCCACCCGGCGCGCACGTCGCGAGGCGCGGCGCGCGCCCGCGCCGCGTCCCTACACTGCGCGCACATGTCGCTCTGGCTGCTCAACAACTTCAGCACCACGGCCCTGACCGTGGTCATCGTCGGCGGGACCGTCGTCCTCTCCGTCCTCGGCAGCGTCCTCCTCCGCCGCAGGTACCCCTCCCTCTCCCACGGCGAGCACAACGACATGGTCGGGGTCACCCTCGGCATGTTCGGCGCCATCTACGGGATCATCCTCGCCTTCGTCATCGTCACCCTCTGGACCCAGCTGGAGAGCACGCAGACGATCGTCGCCTCCGAGGCCACCGAGGCCGCGCTCATCGCCCGCGACGTCGCGGCCTTCCCCGACCCGGTCCGCGCCCGCGTCGACGAGGCGCTCAGCGGATACGTCCACGGCGTCGTCGAGGACCAGTGGCCCAGGATGCGCGAGGGGAAGCCGAGCTACGGGGCCACGGCCTCCAACCTCCAGTCCGTCTACGACGCGCTCCAGGCGTACGACCCGGACTCCGCCCGCGAGGAGGTCTTCTACGAGTCGGCCGTCGCCCACCTCGACGCCGTCGCCGCCCAGCGCCGCGCCCGGCTCACCATGGCCGAACAGCAGCTGCCTCCGCTGCTCCAGCTCCTCGCCTTCGGCGGCGCGATCGTCCTCATCCCGCTCACCTTCCTCTACGGCATGCGCAAGCGGCGCATCCAGCTCCTCTTCGTCGCCTCGGTCTCCGGGCTCATCGGCTTCAGCCTCCTCCTGGTCCTCGTCCTCGACCGCCCCTTCGCCGGTGATCTGAGCGTGAGCCCCGCCCCGTACCGGCAGGGGGCTCTGGAGCGGTACTGGACTCCGGCGGCGTCGTAGGCTGGCCGGCGGGGAAGCGACGAGGAAGAGGAGGCCGCCGTGGCCGCAGAGGACACGACCCCGAGCCTCGCCGAAGTGACGGCCGAGCTCGCCGCCCTCGACGACCCCAAGGCCCGCGCGGTCAACGAGCGCCACGGCGACGACCACGGCGTGAACCTCGGCAAGCTGCGCGCCCTCGCCAAGCGGCTGAGGACACGGCACGAGCTCGCGCGCGACCTGTGGGCGACGGGCGACTCGGCCGCCCGGCTCCTCGCCCTCCTCGTCTGCCGCCCCAAGGCCTTCGGGCGCGACGAGCTCGACGCGATGATGCACGAGGCCCGTACGCCGAAGGTCCAGGACTGGCTCGTCGGGAACGTCGTCAGGAGGAGCCCCCACGCCGAGGAGCTCCGGGTCGCCTGGACCGCCGACGCGGACCCGGTCGTCGCGAGCGCGGGGTGGGCGCTCACCGCCGACCGCGTCGAGAAGAACGCCGAGGGCCTCGACCTCGACGCGCTCCTCGACACGATCGAGGCGGAGATGAAGGACGCCCCGGACCGCCTCCAGTGGGCGATGAACACCTGTCTGGCCCGTATCGGCATCGACCACGCCGACCACCGCGCCCGCGCCCTCGCCATCGGCGAACGGCTCCAGGTCCTCAGGGACTACCCGACGTCGCCGGGGTGCACATCCCCGTACGCCCCGGTCTGGATCACCGAGATGGTGCGGAGGAAGGAGAGCGCGTAACGGCGCTCCGCGTCAGGGCGCCGTCAGGACGGCGGGGGACGGCGCCAAGAACGCGACAGGACGGGCGGACACGGTCCGGTGCACCGCCGACGCTGAGCGGAGCCCGACCGAAGGAGCTCCCTCGCATGACCACAGCACCGCCCGCCGCCACCGCCGGCCAGGGCACCGGCACCGGCGAAGGCGGCCCCGCCGCCGAACCGCCGGACACCGGCGCGCGGCACAAGCTGACCGCCGTCACCGGCCTCGCCGCGCTCTCCCTGGACGCCATGGCGTCGGTGGCGTACGGGCCCGAGGCCGTCGTCCTCGTCCTCGCCGCCGCGGGCGCCCACGGCCTCGGCCTCACCCTGCCGGTCACCCTGGCCATCGCCGGCCTCCTCGCCGTCCTCGTCGCCTCGTACCGGCAGGTCATCGCCGCCTTCCCGGACGGCGGCGGCTCGTACGCGGTCGCCAGGGCCCATCTGGGCCGCAGGACCGGGCTGGTCGCCGCCGCGTCGCTGGTCCTCGACTACGTCCTGAACGTGGCCGTCGCCGTCACCGCCGGAGTCGCCGCCCTGACCTCCGCCTTCCCGTCGCTGTACGGGGACAGGCCGGCGATCTGCCTCGGCGTGCTCGCCCTCGTCACCGCGGTCAACCTGCGCGGGATCGTCGAGTCCGCCCGGGTCTTCCTGGTCCCCACGGCGGTGTTCGTCGGCGCGATCCTCGTCCTGATCGCCGTCGGGCTCTTCCGGGACGCCCCCGTCTCCACGGCCGCCTCGGCGGGCCACGCGTCGGTGCTCGCCGACAACGCCACCACCGTGGGCGCGCTGCTCCTGCTCAAGGCCTTCGCCTCCGGCTGCTCGGCGCTGACCGGCGTCGAGGCGATCGCCAACGCCGTGCCGTCCTTCCGCGCCCCCGCCGCCCGCCGGGCGATGCGCGCCGAGGTCGCGCTCGGCGCGCTCCTCGGCCTGATGCTCGTCGGCCTGTCGGTCCTGATCTCCCGCTTCGGACTCCAGCCGGTGGAGGGCGTCACCGTCCTCGCCCAGCTCGCGGACGCCTCCCTCGGCCACAACTGGGCCTTCTATGTCGTCCAGTTCGCGACCATGGTGCTGCTCGCACTCTCCGCCAACACCTCCTTCGGCGGCCTGCCCGTCCTGCTGAAGCTGCTCGCCCGCGACAACTACGTCCCGCACGTCTTCGGGCTCAAGGCCGACCGGCAGGTGCACCGCCACGGCGTCGTCTGGCTCGCCGTCGTCTCGGCCGCCCTGCTCGTCTTCTCCGGCGGCGACACCAACACCCTGGTCCCGCTCTTCGCGATCGGCGTCTTCGTCGGCTTCACGATCGCCCAGACCGGCATGGTCCTGCACTGGCGGGCCTCCGGGCAGTGGCGCAAGGCCGCGCTCAACGGCCTCGGCGCGCTCCTGACCGGGGTCAGCGCCGTGGTCGTCACCGCGACCAAGTTCCACGACGGGGCCTGGCTGATCGTCGTCGCCCTGCCGCTGATCGTCCTCGCCTTCGAGACCGTGCACCGCGCGTACGGGAGGATCGGCGAGCGGCTCGGCGTCGGGCGGATCCCCGAGCCGCCGCACCGCGAGCGCTCGCTCGTCCTGGTGCCGGTCTCCTCGCTGACCCGGCTCACCAGCGAGGCCCTCACGGCCGCCGTCTCCCTCGGCGACGAGGTCAGGGCGGTCACCGTCTGCCACCCCGACCCCGAGGACCGGGAGCAGACGGACGCGCTCGCCCGGGACTGGGCCCTGTGGAACCCGGGCGTCCCGCTGGTCAGGCTCCCCGCCGAACGGCGCGCGCTCGGCCGCCCGGTCAGCGCGTACGTACGCGAGCTGCGGGCGGCCGAACCGGGGACCCGGGTGACCGTCCTCGTACCCGAGGTGGAGCCGGAACACCTGTGGCAGCGGCTGCTGCAGAACCAGCGGGGGGCGGTCGTCGCGCACGCCGTGCGGCGGGACACGGACGCGGTGGTCTGCCGGCTGAGGTTCCGGCTGGGCTCCGGTTCGCTGGACAGGACCTAGCCGTCGGTGAGGCCCGCGCGTTCGGCCAGGGCGCCGCCCTGGAAGCGGCTCTCGGCGCCGAGTTCTTCGAGGAGTTCGGCGATGTGGCGGCGGCAGGTGCGCAGGGACATGCCCATGCGGCGGGCGATCACCTCGTCCTTGACCCCCTCGGTGAGCAGGCCCACCAGGGCACGGCGCAGGCTCGGGCCGACCTCCTTGTACGCGGCCTCGCTCGTGCCGTGGAACGGACTGGCGCCGGACCAGTGCTGTTCGAAGACGCGGCACAGGTACGCCACCACGTCCGGGTCGCGCACGAGGACCGCGCCCTCGCCCGTACCGCCGTCGGCGCGGCGGGGCAGGAACGCCACCGAGCGGTCGAAGACCACGGCCCGGTCCGGCAGTTCCGCCGCCGTGCGGTACTCGGCCCCGGCCTCGGTGAGCCGCTCCACGTACCCCTGCGTGGAGAGGCTGGCGCGCGCCGAGTGCTGGTACAGGGTGCGCATCCGCACACCCCGCCCGAGCATCGCCAGGTCCCGGTCGAGGGCGGCGCCCAGCCGGCCGGGGGCGCGGCCTCCGCCGGGCTGGATGCTGACGACCTCCTCGCGGCAGCGGGCCGACTCCTCCGCCAGCATCGCGGACGCGGAGGCGATGTCGGGGAGCCGGTCGATGCCCTGCCGGGAACCCTGCTCGCGCCGTGCGGCCCGGTACTGCGGCATGAGGGCGTGCAGTTCGTCGCGTACGGCCTGGGCGTGCGCGGCGGCCTGGGCGAGTTCCGCCTCCAGCGGGCCGACGACCTCCGCCGCGGCGGCGTCCGGGCTCACCGGTATCAGCTCCTGCGGCCTGCCGGGAGCGGGGCGCAGCAGACGCAGGCGCAGCAGGGTGCGGGACGCGGCCTCGACCTCCTCCTGGCTGAGGCCGAGGGCGGGTACGACGTCGGGCGGCCAGCGGGTCAGACTGCCGCGCGACAGCACGTACTCGAAGACGGCGACGGCGCGCGCGTCCAGTCGTGGCATTTCCTTGAGATCTGTCCTCATAAGCGGTGATTCCCCCCGGATTGCGGCCCTGTGACTTCCGTGCCATGCAGGGTATTGCCAGGTCCTGGCCCTGGACCAGGTGAGCTCGCCGGGATGGACTGGAGCTGTCCGGCGGGAGCAACCACCTTCAGCCAGGCATTCGGCGTTAATCAGCCATATCGGCGTTATCGCGCCCCTCGCCTCTTCGTGCGTCCCGTCCCGAACCAGGAGTCCTCGCATGTCCACACCCGTCCGGTGCCTTCTCGCCCTCGCCCTCCTCCTGGCCGGAGCCGGAGTCGGAGCCGGTGCCGCCGGGAGCCACGACGACGGATGGCCCGTGCCGCCGCGCACCGTCGCCGCCGACCCCCTGGACACCAGCTGGGGCGACCACTACGTCCGGCCGACGCTGTAAGGGCGGGCGGCAGCCGTGCAGGACTCCACCTCGACCGAGGCCTCGACCGAGGCCTCGACCGCGACCGGTCCCGGACCGCGCCGGGCCCGCGCCGAGCGCGCCGCCGACCGCGCGCTCCTGCCCGACCTCGTGCGCGGCGCCATCGCCCGCTCCGGGGCGGCGGGATGGTCCGTCGAACCGGGCGACTTCTGGTGCCACGTCGTCCCCGCGGACGCCGTCCGCCGGGCGCAGGGCTGGAAGCTGCACGTCTCCGCGACCCCGCTGTCGGCCCCCCTGGTCCTCGCCCGCGCCGCCGAGGTGCTCCTCGCGCACGGCGCCGCCTTCAAGTTCGCCGGCACCCCCGCCCGGGTCGCGGCGCTCGTGTCCGGCCGCTCGGCGCGCGGCGGAGGCGGCAAGTTCCTCACCGTCTACCCGGCGGACGACGCCATGCTCCGGCTGCTCGCCGAGGAGCTGCACCGGGCCACCGAGGGACTGCCGGGGCCCGCCGTCCTCTCCGACCGCCGCTACCGGCCCGACAGCCAAGTCTCCTACCGCTACGGCGTGTTCACCGGCGTCAGGGAGCTCACCGCCGACGGCGGATTCGCCGCACGGCTCACCGACCCGGCGGGGAACCCGGTCGCCGACGAGCGCAACGCCTGGTTCAGCCCGCCGACATGGGCGGCCGATCCCTTCCCGGACCGTCCGGCCCGGGCCGTGCACAGCACCGCCGCCCCCAAACCCGTACTCCTCGCGGACCGTTACGTGGTCCGGGGCGCCATCCAGCACTCCAACAAGGGCGGCGTCTACCGCGCGGAGGACACCCGGACCGGCACCCCCGTCGTCGTCAAACAGGCCCGCCCCCACGTCGGTTCCGGACTCGAAGGGCTCGACGTGCGCGACCTGCTGCGCCGCGAGGCCGCCCTGCTCCGCCGTTTCGCCGACGCCTCCCGCGACCGGGTGCCGGAGCCGGTGGAGGTGTTCGAGCAGCAGGGCAGCGTGTTCCTCGCCACCGAGTCCGTACCCGGGGCGACCCTGCGCCGCACCGTCGCGGACCGCCTCGCCGAGCACGGCACGGCCTGCCCCGACCCGCGGACCGGCGACTCGCTCGTCTGGCAGCTGACCGAGCTGGTCGCCACCGCGCACGGACTCGGCGTCACCCTCCACGACTTCAACCCCAACAACGTCATGGTCACACCGGACGGCCGGCTGCTCCTCATCGACCTGGAGATGGCCGCGCCCCCCGGCGAACGCTGGGTGCTCGGCGCCACCCCCGGCTACACCGCCCCCGAGCTGCGCGCCGCCGACCAGGTGGCCCCCGCCTTCCCGCCGGCCGTCGACCTGTACGCCCTCGGCGCCACCGTCCTGCACGCGCTCAGCGGCGCCGACCCGCTCTTCGCCCCCGACCGCCCCGCCGCCGACGCGCGCCCCGAGGAGGAACGCCTCGCGGGACTCCTGGAACTGCTCGCCCGCGACCACCCGGCGGTCCGCCGCTTCGCCCCGCTCGTCCGGGGGCTGATGCGGGACGCCGCCGAGGAACGGTGGACCCTGGAACGGGCGCGGGACTTCGTCCGGCGCCTCAAGGGGTCCTCCACCACCCGTCCCTGGGCGGTCGAAGGCCCCGGGAACCGGCGGCCCTCGGACGCCCAGGCGGCCCGGGACCGGCTCCTCGGCGACGGCATCGCCCACCTCCTCGCCACCCAGAACCCCGACGCTCCCGAACGGCTCTGGCCCTCCGACTCCTTCGGCGAGACCTGCGACCCGGTCGCCGTCCAGCACGGCTCGGCCGGCGGGGTCGCCGTCCTGGCCCGGGCCCTGCGGAACGCGGACGCCCTGGAAGCCGTCGGCGTGACCCTGGACCGGGCCGCGCTCCGCGACGGCCTGCGGACCGCCGCCCGGTGGACCGCCGACCGCCGGCGCGCCCTGCCGGGAAACCTGCCGGGGCTCCACTTCGGCCGCGCCGGCACCGCCTGGGCCCTGCTCGACGCGGCACGGGCGCTCGACGATCCCTCGCTCGCGAGGAGCGCCGCCGAGAGCGCGCTCGCCCTGCCCGTCCACTGGCCCAATCCCGACGTCTGCCACGGGGCGGCCGGCTCCGGGCTGACCCAGCTGCACTTCTGGCGGACCACCGGCGACCCCCGCTTCCTCGACCGGGTGGCCCAGGTCGCCGACGGGCTCCTCGCGGCGGGGCGGCGCACCCCCGAGGGCCTCTTCTGGCCGGTACCGGAGGACTTCGGGTCCGCCCTCGCGGGAGCCTGGCACTACGGGTTCGCGCACGGAGTCGCCGGAGTGGGCACCTTCCTGCTGCTCGCCGCCGGGGCGACGGGGGAGGCGTCGTACCGCGAGGCGGCCGTCGAGGCCGGCGCCACCCTCGCCGCGGCGGCGCGCGGCGGAGCGGCCGGTGTCCTGTGGCCCGTGGACCGGGCCCGGCACCTCTCCGGCTCCCCGGACCTGGCCCGGCACTGGTGCAGCGGATCGTCCGGCGTCGGCACCTTCCTGGTCCGGCTCGGGACCTCGGCAGGGACCTCGGCAGGGACCTCGGCCGGGATCTCGGCCGGGACCTCCGTCGGGACCTCGGCCGGGGCCTCCATCGGCGGCGCCGACGAGGACCTCCTCGCCCTGGTGGACGGGGCCGCCCGCGCGGTCCGGGCGGGCCGGGTGACCGACTCGCCGGCCACCTGCCACGGCCTCGCGGGCAACGCCGAGTTCCTCCTCGACGCCGCCGAGCTGACCGGCGACACCCGCTACCGGGCGGACGCGGAACTGCTCGTCGCGCACATGGCGGCGCAGGCCGTCCTGCGCGACGGACGGCTCCTGGTGCCCGACGAGGACCGCAGGACCGTCCTCGCCGAGTACGCCACCGGTCTCGCCGGAAGTCTCTCCCTGCTGCTGCGCATGCGCTGCGGCGGCCCCCGCGCCTGGCTGCCCGAAGGCTGACCGGCCCCTCGACGTCCGTCGGCCGCCGGCCGGCGGAGACGGTTCCCCCCACGGGAACCGGCACCCTTCCCGTACACACGAAGGAGAAAACCATGATGGAGCACGACATCGACGCCCTGCAGGTGCTGCCCGAGGAGGTCCGCACCGAGGCCGTCCGCGGCGAGGAGCACGCCGCCGCGCTCATCACCGCCTGTCGCTGGCTGACCAGCGGCTGCTGACACGCGGTCATGAGGAGCGGGGCCCCGAGGGGCCCCGCTCCGCCGTCTTCCCGGCTTGCTGTCTTCCCCCGCGTCCCCGCTATCCGACGTGGACGCGCGGCCGGAGTTCCCGGTCCGGCTCGGCCTCGCGCAGCACCTCGCGGGTGACCGGGGCGACCTCGCCCTGGCCGAGGAGGAAGAAGCGGAGGAAGTTGGCGAAGGGGTTGCCCTCGGTCCACTCGAAGTAGACGTGGGGCCGGACGCCCGTCAGGTCGCGGGCGTGGAGCAGGAGCGCCGCTATGGCGTTCGGCACCGAGGACGACTCGACCGTGAGGACCCGGAAGCGGTCGTGCAGGACCTCGCCGCGGACGGTGAGGCCGGCCTCGAACTCGGACGGGTCGGTGACGGTGACCTCGACGAAGACGAAGTCCTCCGTCGTCGGCAGGTCGTTGTCGGTGCGGATCTGGTCGATCTTGTCGCGGTACTCGGCGACGTCCCGGTTGTCGGGCTCGTTGGCGATGAACCGGGGCGTGCGGTGCGCGATGTCCCGGATGAAGAGCTCGGCCGTCTCGTCGAGCTCGACGTGGGTGACGCGGAGCTCGAAGGCCCGGCCGAGGCGGGAGAGGAGCGAGATGAGGATGATGCCCGCGATGAAGCAGGCGCCGATCTTCACGCCGTCGGGGCGCTCGATGACGTTGAGGACGGTCGTGTAGAGGAAGACGACCGCGATGGCGGCGAAGCCGATCGTCCATCCCTTCTGACCGGCCTTGCGGGCGGCGATGGTGACGGCGATGGCCGCCGAGCAGATCAGGACGAGGACACCGGTGGCGTACGCGCCGCCCTGGGCGTCGACGTCGGCGTCGAAGATCCACGTGACGAGGAACGCGACCAGGGTGAAGACGATGACCATCGGGCGCACGGCACGGGCCCAGTGCGGGGCCATGCCGTACTTCGGCAGGTAGCGCGGCATGAGGTTGAGCAGCCCGGCCATGGCGGAGGCGCCCGCGAACCAGAGGATGAGGATCGTCGAGACGTCGTAGACCGTGCCGAAGGTGTTGCCCAGGTGCTCGTGGGCGAGGTAGGCGAGGGCGCGGCCGTTGGCCTTGCCGCCGGACTCGAACTCCTTGTGCGGGATGAGCACGGTGGTGATGAAGCTCGTGCAGATCAGGAAGACGCTCATGATCAGCGCGGCGGTCGTCAGGAGCTTCTTGGTGTCGCGGATCCGGCCGGCGGGGTTCCGCTCGGTGTCGTCCGGGTCGCCCTTGACGTGCGGCATGACGGCGACGCCGGTCTCGAAGCCGGAGAGGCCGAGCGCGAGCTTCGGGAAGACGAGCAGGGCGACGCCGACCATGGCGACGACGTTGCCGTGCTCGGCGGTCAGGGCGGCCGTCCAGTCGGTGACGACGTGGCCCTCGGTGACCACCTGCCAGAAGCCGGTGACGACGACCACGAGGTTGAGCCCGAGGTAGACGCCGACGAGGACGACGGCGACCCCGATCGCCTCCAGGAAGCCCTTGAGGAAGACCGCGCCGAGCAGCGCGATGAGGATCATCGTGATGAGGACCTGCTTGTCCTGCAGGGCCGACTCCAGGTGCGGGTTCTCCACGAGGTGGGTGGAGGCGTCCGCGGCGGAGAGCGTGATCGTGATGAGGAAGTCGGTCGCCGCGAAGCCGAGCAGCGTCAGGACGAACAGCTTGCCCTTCCAGAAGGACAGCAGCCGCGACAGCATCGCGATCGAGCCCTCGCCGTGCGGGCTCTCCTCGGCCACCCGGCGGTAGACCGGGAGGGCGCCGGCGAGGGTGACGACCACGAGCACGATGGTGGCGACGGGGGAGAGCAGGCCGGCCGCGAGGGCGGCGATGCCTGGCTGATAACCGAGGGTCGAGAAGTAGTCGACACCCGTCAGGCACATGACCCGGTACCAGGGCTGGCCCTGGTGCGCGGCCTCGGGATCGGCCTCCACCGGCCGGGAGGGTCTGCCCTTGCCCATGTCGGACAAGCCCTCCAGCATCCACGCGCGCAGCTTGTTCGCGCGCGTGTTCTCCATGGTGGGCATGAACGGCTCCTGGCGGGAAATCGACGGTGTCGCACCGCTACCGAGCGGGCCGGGACAGCCTAAGCAGCGCGCGGGCCCAAGATCGGGGGTCGCGCGTCAGGGAAGCGTCAAGATGGCCCGGTCGGACGTCGTTCGCGTCACATCCGGCGCAGCCCGGGTGGCCGGGGGACCTGATGGCCAGGGGGCCAGGGGGCGTCTAAGCCAGGCCGGAGAGCCGGAGGACCGAGCGGGCCGTCTCCGTGTGGACGTGCCGGGAGAGGCGGGCGAGGTCGGCCGTGCCGTCGAGGGTGCCGCGCCGCCGGGCCGCCTGGGCCTCGGCCTCCAGCCGGAGCCACAGGGCCGGGTTGGCGAGCAGGACCCGGAGGTCGACCTCGGCCCGCGCGCCCTCCGCGTCCCGCAGGAGCAGGCGCCGGCCGGAGCCGTACGGCCAGCGGACCGAGGTGAGCCGGTCGGTGCGGACGGTCCGGGTCGTCCACAGGCCCCGCACGGTGAGGCGGCCCGGCGCCGAGCTGACCCGCGCGGGCAGCAGGACGACGAGGAGGAGCGCGGCGAGCGCGATCCAGCAGACGGTACGGGTCAGGGTCAGCCCGTGCACCCCCGCGTCCACGAGCAGCGAACTCCCGAGCAGGAGCCCGGAGCAGAGGGCGGCGGCGCGGGCCTCCGCCGCCCAGGCGGTGTCGTGCAGAGCGCCGTCGGCGGCATCGGCGTCGCCGTCTGCGGGGAGGGGTCGCGGGTACGGGGGCTCCATGCCCCTGACGCTAGGCGTTCGGGGGCCGGCACCGGCCCCGCGCTACGTGCTGTTAACGCGGCGGCGGGAGGAATTGACGCGCTCCTGGCGGCCGGGGCGGTGGCGGCGTCGCCCCGCGTAGGGGACGCGTCAAGACCGGCGTCAAGAGCGTTAGGGCGGCGTCAACGGGGGCCGAACCCGTTCGAAAAGGATGTTTTCTCATCTCGTCCGAGAATCCGCTCTTCCTTCTTCCCCTGGGAGCTCACGATGGCCGACCTGGCCTTCGTCGTCACCACGGTCGCGGTCTTCGCGCTGGTGGCGCTCATCGCCAAGGGGGTGGCGAAGCTGTGACCGTCGAGAACATCGTCGGCCTCGTCGTCGCCGTCGCCCTCCTCGGCTACCTCGTCCTCGCGCTGATCAAGCCGGAGAGGTTCTGAGTCCCGAGATGAGTCCTGTCCTGGCTGGGGTCCTCCAGCTCCTCGCGCTCGTCGTCGCGCTCGGCCTCTCGTACCGGCCGCTCGGCGACCACATGGCGCGCGTCTACTCCTCCGACCGCCACCTGCGGCCCGAGAAGTGGATCTACAAGGCGATCGGGGCGAACCCGGACGCCGAGATGCGCTGGCCGGCGTATCTGCGCGGCGTGCTCGCCTTCTCCCTGGTGAGCGTCCTCTTCCTCTACTTGCTCCAGCGGGTGCAGGGGTCGCTGCCCGGCTCGCTCGGCTTCGTGTCGATCGACCCGGACCAGGCGTTCAACACGGCCGCCTCGTTCGTCGCGAACACCAACTGGCAGTCGTACTACGGCGAACAGGCCATGGGCCACGTCGTGCAGACCGGCGGTCTCGCCGTGCAGAACTTCGTCTCGGCGGCGGTGGGGATCGCCGTGGCGGTCGCGCTCGTCCGCGGCTTCGCCCGTTCCCGTACCGGAGAACTGGGCAATTTCTGGGCGGACTTGGTGCGCGGCACCGTCCGCGTCCTGCTGCCGATCTCCGTCGTCGGCGCCCTCGTCCTCGTCGCCTGCGGCGCGATCCAGAACTTCTCCGGCATCCACGAGGTCGGGCAGTTCACGGGCGGCGCGCAGCAGTGGAACGGCGGTGCGGTCGCCTCGCAGGAGGTCATCAAGGAGCTGGGCACGAACGGCGGCGGCTACTTCAACGCCAACGCGGCCCACCCCTTCGAGAACCCCAACGGCTTCTCGAACCTCTTCGAGATCTACCTGATCCTCGTCATCCCCTTCGCCCTGACCCGGACCTTCGGCCGCATGGTCGGTTCGCTGAAGCAGGGGTACGCGATCCTCGGCACGATGGCCACCATCTGGCTCGGCTTCACCGCGCTGATGATGTGGACCGAATTCGCCCACCAGGGACCGGCGTTCGACATCGCCGGAGGCGCGATGGAGGGCAAGGAGACCCGCTTCGGCATCGCCGGTTCGTCGATCTTCGCGGTGGCGACCACGCTCACCTCGACCGGCGCCGTGAACTCCTTCCACTCCTCCTACACCGGCTTCGGCGGCGGCATCACGATGCTCGGGATGCAGCTCGGCGAGATCGCACCCGGCGGCGTCGGCTCCGGCCTCTACGGCATGCTGATCATGGCGGTCATCGCGGTCTTCATCGCGGGTCTGATGGTCGGCCGCACCCCCGAGTACCTGGGCAAGAAGATCGGCACCCGCGAGATCAAGTTCGCGGCCTGCTACATCCTCGTCACCCCGGCCCTCGTCCTCTGCTTCACCGCCGCGTCCTTCGTCCTGGACACCCCGGTGAACTCGATGACCAACTCCGGCGCGCACGGCTTCTCCGAGATCCTCTACGCGTTCACGTCCGGCGCCAACAACAACGGCTCGGCCTTCGCCGGTCTGAACGCGGACACGCAGTGGTTCAACACCACGATCGGCATCGCGATGCTGCTCGGCCGGTTCCTGCCGATGGTCTTCGTCCTCGCGCTCGCCGGCTCGCTCGCCGAGCAGTCGCCCGTACCGGAGACGGCGGGCACCCTCCGTACCGAGAAGCCGCTGTTCACGGGCCTCCTCGTCGGCACCATCATGATCATCACCGGTCTCACCTACTTCCCGGCCCTCGCCCTGGGACCGCTCGCCGAAGGGCTCGCAGCATGAGCACCATCACCCCGACCCGTGCGCCGCACCAGGACGCGCCCACGGGACACCGCACGGCCCAGCCCGTGGGCGGCGGCCTGTTCGACCCCAAGCAGCTGATCGCCTCCCTCCCGGACGCGTTCCGCAAGCTCGACCCGCGCGTCATGGTCAAGTCGCCCGTCATGTTCGTGGTGCTCGTCGGCTCGGTGGTCACCACCGTCCTCGCGGTCAAGAACCCCGGCGACTGGTTCGGCTGGGCCATCACCGTCTGGCTCTGGCTCACCACGGTCTTCGCCAACCTGGCGGAGGCGGTCGCCGAGGGCCGGGGCAAGGCGCAGGCCGACACCCTGCGCAAGGCCAAGACCGACACCGTCGCCCGCCGGATCGTCTCCGGCGGCGAGGAGCGCGTCCCCGGTACGGAGCTCCGCGTCGGCGACCTCGTGGTCTGCGAGGCCGGGGACGTCATCCCCGGCGACGGCGACGTCGTCGAGGGCGTCGCCTCCGTCGACGAGTCCGCCATCACCGGCGAGTCGGCCCCCGTCATCCGCGAGTCCGGCGGCGACCGCTGCGCGGTCACCGGCGGCACCAAGGTCCTCTCCGACCGGATCGTCGTCAAGGTCACGACGAAGCCCGGCGAGACCTTCATCGACCGGATGATCAGCCTCGTCGAGGGCGCGGCCCGGCAGAAGACGCCGAACGAGATCGCCCTCAACATCCTCCTGGCCTCCCTGACGATCGTCTTCCTCCTCGCGGTCGTCACCCTCAAGCCCTTCGCGATCTACGCGGGCGCCGACGAGCAGACCTCGATGATCGTCCTCACCGCGCTCCTCGTCTGCCTCATCCCGACGACGATCGGCGCCCTGCTCTCCGCGATCGGCATCGCCGGCATGGACCGGCTCGTCCAGCGCAACGTCCTCGCCATGTCGGGCCGCGCGGTCGAGGCCGCCGGTGATGTGTCGACGCTGCTCCTCGACAAGACCGGCACCATCACCCTCGGCAACCGCCAGGCCGCCGAGTTCGTCCCGGTCTCCGGCACCACGGCCGCCGAACTCGCCGACGCCGCCCAGCTGTCCTCCCTCGCCGACGAGACCCCCGAGGGCCGCTCGGTCGTGGTCCTCGCCAAGGAGCGGTACGGGCTCCGCGAACGCCACCGCGGCGAGCTCGACGGAGCCGAGTGGATCGAGTTCACCGCCCAGACCCGCATGTCGGGCGTGGACGTGGACGGGCGCAAGGTCCGCAAGGGCGCGACCGGTTCGGTCGTCGCCTGGGTGAAGGAACACGGCGGCGAGGTGTCCGATGACGCACAGCAGCTCACCGACTCCATTTCCCAGGCTGGTGGCACGCCGCTGCTGGTGGCTGTGGAGGACCGCGAGGGCGCGCGCGTCCTCGGTGTGATCCACCTGAAGGACGTCGTCAAGGAGGGCATGCGCGAGCGGTTCGAGGAACTGCGCCGCATGGGCATCAAGACGGTCATGATCACCGGCGACAACCCGCTCACCGCGAAGGCCATCGCCGAGGAGGCCGGCGTCGACGACTTCCTCGCCGAGGCCACCCCCGAGGACAAGATGGCCCTCATCAAGCGGGAGCAGGCGGGCGGCAAGCTGGTCGCGATGACCGGCGACGGCACCAACGACGCCCCCGCGCTCGCCCAGGCGGACGTCGGCGTGGCGATGAACACCGGCACGTCGGCCGCGAAGGAGGCCGGCAACATGGTCGACCTCGACTCGAACCCGACCAAGCTCATCGAGATCGTCGAGATCGGCAAGCAACTCCTCATCACGCGAGGCGCGTTGACGACCTTCTCGATCGCCAACGACGTCGCGAAGTACTTCGCGATCATCCCGGCGATGTTCGCCGTGGCCTACCCGTCGCTGGACAAGCTCAACATCATGGGCCTGACCTCGCCGCAGTCCGCGATCCTCTCCGCCGTCATCTTCAACGCGCTGATCATCGTCGCCCTCGTCCCGCTCGCCCTGAAGGG
Organism: Streptomyces sp. NPDC056144; assembly: GCF_042264145.1. NCBI lineage: Bacteria > Bacillati > Actinomycetota > Actinomycetes > Kitasatosporales > Streptomycetaceae > Streptomyces > Streptomyces sp. NPDC056144. The sequence continues at coordinate 434,196 of NZ_JBHJVF010000004.1, forward strand.
CGTCCGCTACCGGCCGAGCAGCGCCGACGCGATGCTCCGCCGCAACCTCGGGATCTACGGACTCGGCGGCCTCGTCGCCCCGTTCGTCGGCATCAAGCTCATCGACATGCTCCTCTCCCTCATCCCCGGAATCGGCTGACCCACGATGAACAACTCCGCGTCGAACACCGGCCGCGTGCTCTGGGCGGGCCTGCGCGCCCTCCTCGTCCTCACCGTCGTCTGCGGCGTGCTCTACCCGCTCGCCGTCACCGGCGTCGCCCAACTCGCCTTCCCCGCAAAGGCGAACGGCTCCGAGATCAAGGACGGGAGCGGCAGGGTCGTCGGCTCCGCACTCATCGGCCAGACCTACATGTCCGGCGACAAGCCCGACCTCCGCTGGTTCCAGCCCCGGCCCTCCCACGGCCTCGGCACCAACAGCGTCAACACCCGGTACAAGCTGATCCTCTCCGGCGCGACCAACCGCTCCGGCGACAACGAGGACCTGGTCACCTGGGTCACCGAGGCCAAGGCCGCCGTCGTCCGGGACAACTCGCTGAACGGCTACACGGTCCGCCCGGAGGACGTCCCCGCCGACGCCGTGACCTCCTCCGGCTCCGGCCTCGACCCGCACATCTCCCCGGAGTACGCGGAGATCCAGGTCCACCGCGTCGCCGCGCTCAACAAGCTGGACGTGGCCGCCGTCGAGAGGCTGGTCGCCGACCACACCGACGGCCGCGTCCTCGGCTTCATGGGCGAGCCGCGCGTCAACGTCCTCCAGCTCAACATCGCGCTCAAGGAGCTGGCGGCCGAGAGGTGAGCGTCCGTCAGAGCGGCACGACCGTCACCTCGGTCGCCTTCACCCCGGTCCACACCGCCACCCCGTCCGCGAGCCCGAGCTCGGCGGCCGCCTGCGGGGTGATCTCGGCGACCAGGTCCGGCGCGTCCGGCGAGGTGACGAGCACCCGCAGCCGGCTGCCGCTCGCCGTGATCTCCCGTACGGTCCCGGGCCAGACGTTACGGGGACTGCCGGCCGGCCTCTCGCGGTGGACGGAGACGGCCTCGGGCGCGACGATCGCGAGCGCCGCGCCACCGGCCTCCGGCGGTTCGGCGGCGACCAGGACGCCACCGCCGTCCAGGGCGAGGCCCTCCGCCGTCGCCGTCCCGGGCCAGGCGTTGCGGCCCAGCATCCGCGCCACCCACGGCGAGCGCGGGTGCCGGGTCACCTCGGCGGGCGTGTCCTCCTGGAGCGCGCGGCCCTCGTCGAGGACGAGGACGCGGTCGGCCAGGGACACCGCCTCCACCGGGTCGTGCGTGACGATCAGGCAGACGCCCCCGAAGCCGCCGAGGTGCGTCCGCAGGGTGTGCCGCACGTGCGCGCGGGTCGTCTGGTCGAGCGCGGCGAGCGGCTCGTCGAGGACGAGCAGGCGCGGCCGGGCGGCCAGCGCGCGGGCCAGCGCCACGCGCTGCGCCTGTCCGCCGGAGAGCTGTCCGGGCCGCCGGTGGCCGAGGTGCCCGACGCCGAGGCGGTCGAGCCAGTCCTGTGCCGCCCGCCGGGCCTCCGTACGCGGGACGCCCTGGGCGCGGAGCCCGTACGCCGTGTTGGCGAGGGCGGTGAGGTGCGGGAAGAGGGCGCCGTCCTGCGGGACCCAGGCGACACGGCGGCGGTGCGGCGGGAGGGCGGTGACGTCCTCGTCGCCGAGGCGGAGGTCGGCGTGGGCGCGGGGGGTGAGGCCGAGGAGGGCGCGGAGCAGGGTGGTCTTCCCGGCGCCGTTGGGGCCGACGACGGCGATGGTGGTGCCGGGCTCGGCGTCGAGGGTGAGCCGGGTGAAGCCGGTGACCTCGGCGTGGAGGGGCCAGCGGCCTCCCTCGGGGGCGGCGGACGCCGGAGGCACGGCAACGGGGCCGCCCGGCGCGGGTACGGCGTCCGGCTCGGGTACGGCGTCCGGCGCGGGTACGGCATCCGGCTCCGGGGCCGTACGCGGCTTCCGCTCGACGGGCGTGCCCGTCCACCGGCCGCGCAGGGAGACCAGCACCCCCATGGCGATGGCGAGCAGCAGCAGGGAGACCGAGGTGGCCGCCGCCGGTTCGTCCTGGAGCAGCAGGTAGACCTGGAGTGGCAGGGTCTGGGTGGTCCCGGGCAGGTTCCCGGCGAAGGTGATCGTCGCGCCGAACTCGCCGAGCGCCCGCGCCCACGTGAGCGCCGCTCCGGCGACGACCCCGGGGGCCACCATCGGCAGCGTGACGGTGAGGAAGACCCGTACCGGCGAGGCGCCGAGGGAGGCGGCCGTCTCCTCGTACCGGGGCCGGAGACCGCCGAGCGCGCCCTCCAGGCTGATGACGAGGAACGGCATCGCCACGAAGGTGGCGGCGAGGACGGCGCCGGAGGTGTGGAACGGGAACGTGATGCCGAAGGTGTTCTCCAGCCACGGGCCGAGGAGCCCGCGCCGCCCGAAGGCGAGCAGCAGCGCGACGCCGCCGACCGTCGGCGGCAGCACCATCGGCAGCAGGACGAGCGAGCGGACGAGCGCCTTGCCGGGGAAGGACACCCGGGCGAGCAGCCAGGCGAGCGGCACGCCGAGCACGAGGGAGAGTCCCAGGGCCCAGAAGGACACCACGAGGGAGAGCTTGAGGGCCTCGACCGTGCCGGGGGAGCTGAGGTGGCGGGCGAGCTCGCCCCACTCGGTCCGTACGAGGATGCCGATCAGCGGCAGCGACAGGAACGCCACGGCGAGGAGCGCGGGCAGCGCGAGCGCCAGCGGCGGACGGGTCCCCGGCCTGCGTACGCTTGCTCGTTTCATCGATGACCCCAAGAAAGAAGAGAGGGGGGCTGTCCGCACCCCCGTGCCGGACAGCCCCCTTGATCAGATGTGCTCACATGCCGTTACGGCTTCTGGAAACCGGCGTCCTGGAGGATCTTCTGCCCCTCGGGCGAGGAGAGCCAGGCGATGAACGCGGCGGCGGCCTCGGCGTGCTTCGAGCCCTTCAGCGCGGCGGCCGGGTACTGCGCGACGGCGTTCTGGTCGTCCGGGATCTCCACGGCGTCGACCTTGTCCTCGGCGCTCTCGGCGTCCGTCCTGTAGACGAGACCGGCGTCGGCCTCGCCCAGCTCGACCTTGCTCAGCACGGAGCGCACGTTCGGCTCCTGCGAGACCGGCTTCACCGTGATCTTCTGCGCGTCGAGGATCTTCTTGCTGTACTTGCCCGCCGGGACCTCGGGCGCGGCGAGGACGACCTTCAGCTTGGGGTCGGCCAGGTCCTTCAGCGCGTCGATCTTGAACGGGTTGCCCTCGCCGGTGGCGATGACGAGCCGGTTCTTCGCGATGACCGCCGGGGTGCCGGTCTCTGCCTTCACCTTGTCCATGCTCTTGGTGTCGGCGGTGACCAGCACGTCGGCGGGCGACCCCTGCGATACCTGGGCGACGAGCTCCTGCGAGCCGGCGAAGGAGAAGGTCAGCTTCGTGCCGGGGTGCGAGGCCTCGTACGCGGCTCCCGCCGTCTTGAAGACGTCGGTGAGGGAGGCGGCGGCGAGGACCGTCAGGCCGACCGGGGACGCGGAGGCGGTGGAGCCCGCGGTGTCCTTCGTGGCGCCGTCCTTGGTGTCGTCCTCGGAGCCGCAGGCGGCGAGGGGGACGAGCAGGGCGGCGGTGAGCGCGGCGGAGACGATACGGCGTGACACGGGGATCAGGGCTCCTCGGGACGAGACGTGTGGAGGACGGGTGTCGAGAAGGCGGTGCGGCGCCGTACTGCGTGAGGGGTGTCAGGTGCGGTCGATGTGCACGCTGGTCGACTTCACGCGGGCGGTGGCCTGCATGCCGACTTCGAGTCCCAGCTCCTCCACGGCCTCACGGGTGAGGAGGGAGACCAGGCGGTGCGGTCCGGCCTGGATGGTGACCTGGGCGGCGACGTCGCCGAGCTTGATCGCGGTGACGATGCCGGGGAAGGCGTTGCGCGCCGAGGTGTACGGGGTCTCCTCGTCGTCGGCGGCCTGCGCGAGTTCCGTGGAGAACGCGGCGAGCGACTTGCCGTCGATCACGCGCTTGCCGTTCTCGTCGCGGTGGGTCGCTACCTTCCCCGCGTCCGCCCAGCGCCGCGCGGTGTCGGGGCTGACGCCCAGCAGTCGCGCGGCCTGTCCGATGGTGTAGGACTGCATGTGCGACACGTTAGGGCGCATGGGCTCTCATCTGCAAGATCTTCATGGGACTCTCCATGGCGCATGAGAGAGGGGTGGGAGGAAGCTACGAAGGAGTCGCGAGGGCGCGAGTCTGTACGGTCTGATCACACCTGAACCGGGAGGCTCCGTGCGCGTCGGACTCTTCGCCACCTGCCTGGGGGACACGCTCTTCCCCGAGGCGGTCAAGGCGACCGCCCTGCTGCTCGCCCGCCTGGGCCACGAGCTGGTCTTCCCGCCCGACCAGACCTGCTGCGGGCAGATGCACGTGAACACCGGCTACCAGCGCGAGGCCGTCCCGCTCGTCCGCGGCTTCGCCGAGCAGTTCGGCGACCCGTCGATCGACGCCGTCGTCATGCCCTCCGGCTCCTGCGCGGGCTGCGTGCGCCACCAGCACGGCCCGGTCGCCGCGCGGTACGGCGACGCGGCGCTGCGCGCCGGGGTCGCGAGCGTCGAGACCAAGACGTACGAGCTGTCGGAGTTCCTCGTCGACGTGGCCGGTACGGTCGAGGTGGGCGCGTACTTCCCGCACCGCGTCACCTACCACCCCACCTGCCACTCCCTCCGCATGGTCCGGGTCGGCGAGAAGCCCCTGCGGCTGCTGCGCGCGGTCGAGGGCATCGACCTCGTCGAGCTCCCCGAGGCGGACGCCTGCTGCGGCTTCGGCGGCACCTTCGCCCTGAAGAACGCGGCCACCTCCGCGGCCATGCTCGCGGACAAGGTGGCGAACGTGACGGCGACGGGCGCCGCCGTGTGCGCCGCCGGGGACTCCTCCTGTCTGATGCACATCGGCGGCGGGCTCTCCCGCCTCCGCTCCGGTACGCGCACGCTGCACCTGGCGGAGATCCTCGCCGCGACCCGTACGGCTCCCCACGTGATGACGGAGGCGGCCCGATGACCCGCGAACCACGCGGCACCTTTCTCGGAATGCCGGCCCTGCCTCCCCGGTCCCCTTACGGAGAAGGCCAGTTGCGGGGCGATCGGGCGTTCCCCGAGGCCGCCGCGCGCGAACTCGGCAACGAGCAGCTGCGGACCAACCTCCACCGCGCCACCCGCACGATCCGCGCCAAGCGCCTCGCCGTCACCGCCGAGCTCCCCGACTGGGAAGAGCTCCGCGCCGCCGGGGCCGCCGTCAAGGCCGACACGATGGCCCGGCTGCCCGAGCTCCTCGAACAGCTGGAGGAGCGGGTCACCGCCGCCGGGGGAACGGTCCACTGGGCCCGTGACGCCGCCGAGGCGAACGCGATCGTGACGCGGCTCGTCGAGGCCACCGGAAGCCGGGAGGTCATCAAGGTCAAGTCGATGGCCACCCAGGAGATCGGCCTCAACGAGCACCTGGCCGAGCGGGGCATCACCGCGCACGAGACCGACCTCGCCGAGCTGATCGTCCAGCTCGCCGACGACCGCCCCTCGCACATCCTCGTCCCCGCGATCCACCGCAACCGCGACGAGATCCGCGGCATCTTCCTCGACGGCATCCCCGGCGTAGACCCCGAACTGACCTCCTCGCCCGCCGAGTTGGCGGCAACCGCCCGCGCGTACCTCCGCGAGAAGTTCATGACCGTCCCGGTCGCCGTCTCCGGCGCCAACTTCGGCATCGCCGAGACCGGCACGCTCTGCGTGGTCGAGTCCGAGGGGAACGGCCGGATGTGCCTGACCCTCCCGAAGACCCTGATCACGGTCATGGGCATCGAGAAGGTCCTGCCGACCTACGCCGACCTGGAGGTCTTCCTCCAGCTGCTGCCCCGCAGCTCCACGGGCGAGCGGATGAACCCGTACACCTCGCTCTGGACCGGCGTGACCCCCGGCGACGGCCCGCAGGACTTCCACCTCGTCCTCCTCGACAACGGCCGCACCGCCGCGCTCGCCGACGCGATCGGCCGCCAGGCGCTCCACTGCATCCGCTGCTCCGCCTGCCTGAACGTCTGCCCGGTGTACGAGCGCGTCGGCGGCCACGCGTACGGCTCCACGTACCCCGGCCCGATCGGCGCGGTCCTCACCCCGCAGCTCGCGGGCATGGACGCCGCGAAGGACGACCCCAACTCCTCGCTCCCGTACGCCTCCACGCTCTGCGGAGCCTGCTACGACGCCTGCCCCGTGAAGATCGACATCCCGTCACTCCTCGTCGAACTCCGCCGCCAGAGCGTCGGGTTGCCCGGCCACCGCGCCGAACGTCTCGCGATGAAGGCCGCGGCGGCCGTCATGGGCAGTCCGAAGCTGTACCGGGCGGCGCAGAAGGCGTCCCGGGTCGGGCGCGTGGTGGCCGGCAAGGACGGCACGATCACCCGGCTGCCCCCGCCGCTCGACGGCTGGAGCGACAGCCGCGACACCCCGGCGCCGCCGCGCCGCACGTTCCGCGAGTGGTACGCCTCCGAGGCCGGCCGCGCGGCCCTCGCGGAAGCGGCCGATCGGTACGAGGAGCATCACGCGCAGGAGGAGAAGGAGACCGGAGACCGATGACGACCGCACGAGAGACGGTCCTGGCCCGCGTCCGCGCGGCCCTCGCCGCCGCCCCGGGGCCCGGCCCTGACGACCCCCCCTCCGTCGAGCCCGTCCCCGTCGAGCGCGCCTACCGCCGTGACCGTACGGCCCCGGACGCCGAGCGGCTCGACCTGCTCACCGACCGCCTCCTCGACTACAAGGCGCGGGTCCGCACCTGCACCGCCGCCGGGACGGCCGCGACGCTCGCCGACGTCCTCACCGGCCTGAAGGCCCGGCGGGTCGGCGTCCCCGCCGGGCTCGACCCGGCCTGGCTCGCGGGGTGGGACGGCGAGGCGGTGCCGGACGGACCGGAGGTCCTCCCGGCCGACCTCGGCGCCCTCGACGCGGTCGTGACCGCCTCGACGGCCGCGAGCGCCGAGACCGGCACGATCTTCCTGGACGGCTCCGCCGACCAGGGCCGACGCGCCCTCTCCCTCGTCCCCGACGTCCACGTCTGCGTGGTGGACCTGTCGACGGTCGCCGTCGGCGTGCCGGAGGCCCTCGCCCGCCTCGCGCCGCACCGCCCGACGACCCTGATCAGCGGCCCCTCGGCCACCTCGGACATCGAGCTGGAGCGGGTCGAGGGCGTCCACGGCCCCCGCACCCTGATCGTGGTGATCCGCACGGACGCGTGAGGGAGTTCACACGTCCGCGCGGATCGCGGAACAGGCCTCAGGCGCGGCGGAAGCGCAGCGTCCTCAGCTCGAAGGGCCGGAGCTCCACCGGTACGGGACCGGTCACCGGCCCGGACACGGCGCCGTCCAGGGGGCGTTCGAGGAGGTCCGTCGCCACCACGTCCGCCGCCTCGAAGCCCGGCGTCAGGGTCGTCCGTGCCCGGCCGCCGTGGGCCTCGTGGAAGCGGACGACGACGTCGCCGCTGCCGTCGTCGGCGAGCTTCACGGCCGTCACCACCACCGCGTCGTCGCCCACGGTCACCAGCGGGGCCACCGCGCCCGCGCCGGTCACCTCGCGTTCCGGCAGGTTCACCCGGTAGCCCTCGCGGACCGCGTCCCCGATCGTCGCCCCCGGCACCAGCGCGTGCCGGAAGCGGTGGAGGCCCTGGTCGGTCTCCGGGTCGGGGAAGCGCGGGGCCCGCAGCAGCGAGGCCCGCAGCGTCGTCGTCGTCCCGCCGTCACCGCCGTCGGCCTCGTCGCGGACCTGGCGGGTGACGTCGTGCCCGTACGTCGAGTCCGTGACCAGGGCAACGCCCCAGCCCGGTTCCTCCATGTGGACGAAGCGGTGGTTGCACGCCTCGAACTTGGCAGCCTCCCAAGAGGTGTTGGTGTGGGTGGGCCGGTGGAAGTGCCCGAACTGCGTCTCCGACGCGTACCGTTCGGCGTGCACGTCGAGCGGGAACGACAGCTTCAGGAACTTCTCCGTCTCGTGCCAGTCGACCTCCGTGTCGATGTCGAGCCGCCGCGCCCCCGGATGCAGCGAGATCACCTGCACCACCGTCGACTCGCCGAAGGCCCGCGCGACGCGGACCGCCACCGCACCCCCCTCCGGGGCCGCCGTCTCGGGCGCCACCTCGTCGGCCTCGGTCAGGTCCGTGACCGTGTTCCGGTAGAAGGCGTCCACGTCCCAGGCGTCCCACATGTTCGGGAAGTCCGGGTGGAGCTGGAGCAGGTTCGCCGGCGTGCCCGGCGCCACCGCCTCCCGGTCGTTCTCGATGTCGTACGCGGAGACGACCAGGCCCCGGACGTCGACGACGACCCGCAGGAGGCCGTTCTCCAGGACGTACGAGCCGTCGGCGCCCTCGCTCAGGCGCGCCGTCCCCGCCCGTACCGCCGCGCCCGCGCCGCCCGCCGGGACGCCGTGCCGCGCGTGCGGCGCCGCGTTGAAGACCAGCGGCGTGCCGCCCTCACCGGCGAGCGCGGCCTGCGCCGACTCGACGATCGCGGTCAACTCTCCCGCGATCCGCCGGTACGTGGCCTCCGCCTCCCGGTGCACCCACGCGATCGACGAGCCCGGCAGGATGTCGTGGAACTGGTGGAGCAGCACCGTCTTCCAGATCCGGTCCAACTCCTCGTACGGGTAGGGGAATCCGGCGCGCACGGCGGCGGTCGCCGCCCACAGCTCGGCCTCCCGCAGCAGGTGCTCGCTGCGCCGGTTGCCCTGCTTGGTGCCCGCCTGGCTGGTCAGCGTCGCCCGGTGCAGCTCCAGGTACAGCTCGCCCACCCACACCGGCGGCTTCGGGTACTCGGCCTGCGCCTTCTCGAAGAACTCCGCCGGAGTCTCCCACCGCACCCGCGCCGACCCCTCCAGGTCGCGCAGCCGGGCCGCCTTCGCGATCATCTCGCGGGTCGTGCCGCCGCCTCCGTCGCCCCAGCCGGTCGGTGCGAGGGAGTGGCGGGCGACCCCCTTGTCCTTGAAGTTCCTCGCCGCGTGGGCGACCTCGCTGCCCTTCATGGCGCAGTTGTACGTGTCGACCGGCGGGAAGTGCGTGAAGATCCTGGTCCCGTCGATCCCCTCCCACTGGAAGGTGTGGTGGGGGAACTTGTTCACCTGCGACCACGAGATCTTCTGCGTCAGAAGCCACTTGGAGCCCGCCGCCTTGATGATCTGCGGGAGGCCGGCCGCGAAGCCGAAGGTGTCCGGCAGCCAGGCCTCGTCGTTCTCGACTCCGAACTCGTCGAGGAAGAACCGCTTCCCGTGCACGAACTGACGGGCCATCGCCTCGGAGCCCGGCATGTTCGTGTCGGCCTCCACCCACATGCCGCCGGTCGGCACGAACCGGCCCTCGGCCACGGCCGCGACCACCTTCGCCCACACCTCGGGCCGGTGCTCCTTGATCCACGCCCACTGCTGGGCCTGCGACATGGCGAAGACGAACTCCGGCTCCTCCTCCAGGAGGTTCGTCATGTTCGAGGTCGTCCGCGCCACCTTGCGGACGGTCTCCCGCAGCGGCCACAGCCACGCCGAGTCGATGTGCGCGTGACCGACGGCCGAGATCCGGTGCGCGGACGGCTCGGCGGGGGAGGACAGGACGTCGACGAGCAGCGAACGGGCCTCCTCCGCCGATCCGTTGACGTCCTGGAGGTCCACCGCGTCGAGCGCCCGGTCGACCGCCCGCACGATCGCGTACCGCCGCGCCGAGTCCACCGGAAGCTCGGCCATCAGCTCGCCGAGCACCTCCAGGTCCATGACCAGCTGCCACACGGTCTCGTCGAAGACGGCGAGGTCCATGCGCGCCAGCTTGTACAGCGGGTCGCCGTGCGAGGTCTCGATGTCGCCCAACTGGGTCGGCAGGAAGGGGTGGTAGTCGAGCAGGACGGGATTGGAGGCGGCCTCGATCCGGTACTCGACCTCCTCGCCGCCCTCGGCCGGCCCGGCGACCCTGACCCACTGGTTGCGCGGGTTGAGGCCCTTCACCGGGGTGCCGTCGGGCCGGTGGACGAGGCCCTCGCACTGGAAGCCGGTCATGTTCTCGTCGAAGCCGAGGTCGAGGATCGCCTCCACCGTCCGCCCCGCCCACTCGGCCGGGACGGTCCCCGTCACCGTGAACCAGCTGGTGCCCCACGGCCTGCCCCACGGCTCGCCCACCGCCGTCGGGCGGCTCGCGGCGGCCAGGCCCTCCGCCACGGGCACGGGCTCGCCGGGGGCCTCCCAGACGGCGATGTCCATCGGCACCGAGACGGGGTGGACGGCGGGTCGGATGCGTTCGTCCAGGACGCGCTTGAGGCGGGCCTCGACGAGTCCGCGGTCGTCGTGCATGAGGGGGCTCCTTCGGTACGTGCTGCGGTGGGGGGAGTGGCCGTGCGTGCTTCGGTGGGCGCGTGCTTCGGCGAGCGCGTGCGTCAGTGGACCTGGTCGACCGTGACCACCTCCGTGATCCCCCTCGCCGCCAGGTGCCCCGCGTCCCCCGCGAGCTCCGCCCGCACCACGGCCGGCCGGACCCCGTCCGCCACGAGCCGGAAGTACGCCTCGGAGAAGGCGCCCCCGGGGGCGCACACCGACCGCGTCGCCATCCCGGGGCCCTCGCCCGCGTCCACCACCAGGGCCGTGGTGCGCGGTGCCGGGGCGTAGGCGCGGGACCCGTCCCCGTACCCCCGCGCGTACGACTCCAGGACCCGCGCCGTGTCCTTCGGCTCCCGTTCGTTGGTGAGGAGCCCGAGCCCGTACTCCAGCTCGGGGAAGTCGGCGAGCGCGCGCGAGACGTCGTGCGAGCACCACCAGGTGACGCCCCACAGGTCCGGGCAGTCGAGCGCGTTCCGCAGCGTGGCCTCGGTGAACGCGGCCGCGTGCTCCGGCGGTACGAGGGGGGCCGGGGCGCCGACCTCCTGGAGCCACACCGGGCGGCGCGGGTCGCGGGCCCAGGCCTTCGACAGCTCGACCAGGTAGGCCGCGTGGTGCTCGGTGGGGACCGAGGTCCGGCCGTGGAGCTGGGCGGTGCCGTTGAACACCCACGAGTGGACCGCGGTCATCGCCCCGTGCCGGGCCGCGTGGTCCGGGGTGAAGGGCATGTCGTCCTGATACCAGCTGGCGTCGTACTCGGCGTGGAGGTGCGGCAGGCCCGGCGCGCCCTCCTCGCAGGCGGCGAGCATCCGGGTGAGCCAGGCGTCGATCTGCCCGGGCGTGGCCCGGTCGGGGTCGGGGTGCGGGTCGGCGGAGAACTGGTTGATCTCGTTGCCGACGGTCATCCCGAGGAAGTTCGGCCGGTCGGCGAGCGCGCCCGCGAGGGTCCGCAGGTACGCGGCCTGGCCGTCGACGACGTCCGGGTCGGTGAAGAGGTTGCGGCGGTGCCAGGTGCGTGTCCAGGCGGGGAGGAAGTCGAAGCTGGACAGGTGGCCCTGGAGGCCGTCCACGTTGACGTCGAGGCCGAGCTCGCCGGCCGTGTCGACCAGGTCGAGGAGGTGCTCGACGGCGCGCGGCCGGATCAGGGACCGGTTGGGCTGGAAGTACGGCCAGAGGGGGAAGACCCGGATGTGGTCGAGGCCGAGCGCCGCGACGGACTCCAGGTCGGCGCGGACGGCGCCGGGGTCGTAGTCGAGCCAGTGGTGGAACCAGCCGTGGGTGGGCGTGTAGTTGACGCCGAAGCGGGGCGTGGTCATGTGGGGGTCTCCAGGGAGGGGAGAGGAGGAGGGGGAGCTGGGGTGCGGGCCGGGTCTCAGCCCTTGACCGCGCCCTCGCCGACGCCTCGGAAGAAGAAGCGCTGGAGGCAGGCGAACATCACGATCAGGGGGGCGACCGCGATGATCGTGCCGGCCGCTACCACGCGCTGGTTGTTGGCGAAGGTGCCGTGGAGGAAGTTGAGTCCCACGGTCAGCGTGAAGTTGTCCGAGTCCGAGAGGACGATGAGCGGCCACAGGAAGTCGTCCCAGGCGCCCATGAAGGCGAAGATCGCGACGACGGCGAGGGTGCCCTTCACAGCGGGGAGCGCGACCTTCACGAACCGCTGCCAGACGTTGGCGCCGTCGACGATCGCGGCCTCCTCGATCTCGAAGGGGATGTTGGAGAACGCGTTGCGCATGAGGAGGACGTTCATCGCGCCGATGCAGCCGGGAAGGACGACCGCGACGAGCGTGTCGTTGAGGTCGAAGCTCCGCATGGTCGCGAACTGGGCGATCATGATGGCTTCCATCGGGACGAGCAGCGCCAGGACGAACACGAGGGCCGCCGTGGCCCGCCCCTTGAAGCGGAGCCGGGCGAGCGCGTAGCCGGCCATGGCGGCGCCGAGCACGTTGGTGAAGACGTTGGTGAAGGCGACCTTGACCGAGTTCAGGATGTAGTCCCACACCGGGATGATGTCGGCGACGCCCTGGTAGTTGTCGAACGTCGGGTGCTCGGGCAGCAGTTGGGGCGGCGAGGTGAAGATGTCCTCGGTGGCGCCCTTGAGCGAGGTGGACAGCTGCCAGAGGAACGGGCCGATCATCACGATCAGGACGAGGACCAGTCCGGCGTAGCGGAGGGCCAGGAGCCACTTCGAGCTCCGGCGGCCCCGCTTGCGCTTCCTCGGGCGGGAGGTGGCGGGGGCGGTGACGGTGGAGGTCATGCGTCCTTGTCCTTCCGGTCGGCCCGCAGCACGAAGAGCATCAGGAACAGCGTCAGGACGAAGAGGGTGATCGAGATCGCCGAGGCGTATCCCGTACGGCCCTGGAGGCCGGTGCCGACGCGCTGGATCAGCATCACGAGCGTGGTGTCCTGGCCTCCGGGGCCACCGGTCGGACCGGCGATCATGAAGACCTCGGAGAAGACCTTGAAGGCCGAGACCGCGGAGAGCGCGCCCACGAGCACCATGGTCGAGCGGACCGCCGGAACGGTGATCGAGCAGAAGCGGCGGACGGGGCCCGCGCCGTCCACCTCGGCGGCCTCGTGCAGCTCGCGGGGGACGTTGGCCAGCGCCGCGAGATAGATGATCATGTAGTAGCCGAGGCCCTTCCAGACCGTCAGCAGCATCGAACTCAGCAGCAGCAGCCACTGGTTGGAGAGGAACGGCACCGGGTCGACGCCGACCATCTGCAGGACGCCGTTGACGAAGCCGCGGTCGTCCAGCATCCACACCCACATCAGGGCGACGACCACCACGGACGCCACCACCGGCGTGTAGTACGCGGAGCGGAAGAACGCGATGCCGGGGACGTGCTTCTGCACGAGGAGGGCCAGCAGCAGCGGCAGGAGGACGAGGAGGGGGACGACCACGACCACGTACAGGGCGCTGTTGCGCAGGGCGACCCAGAACTGCTCGTCGGAGAAGAGGGCCTGGAAGTTGGCGAAGCCGACGAACTCGCCCTCGGTGAGGGTGCGGGCGTCCGTGAAGGACTTCCACACCGTCGCGAAGAACGGGTAGAGGTTGAAGGCCAGGGTGACCAGGAGGCCGGGGGCCAGGAACAGCCAGGGGCTGTACGGCTTGTGGGTCCGGCGCCCCCGCCCGCCGCCGCGCCGGGGCGCGCGGCGGCGGGCGGCGGACTCGCCGGCGCCCTTCACGGAACCGGTCGGCGGGGCCGACGTGGGTGCGGTGGTGGTGCTCACGGCGTCACCGCCCGGTCAGTTCTGCTCGAGGAGCTTGTTCATCTGGTCAGCGGCGCTGTCCAGGGCCTCCTTCGGGCTCGACTTGCCCGTGAAGCACTTGGCGATCTCGTTGCGCAGGATCGTCTTCATCTCGTCGCTGAAGAGGACCGGCGTGTAGTTCACCGCGGTCGGCAGCATCTTGGCCGAGGCGACCCGGATCTTGCCCTCCTCGGTGCCGTCCTCCTTCGTCCAGTACTCCTTGTCCAGCGAGCCCTTCGTGGACGGGAAGACGGCGACCTTGTGGCCGAAGGCCTCCTGGTTCTTCGCGTTGGTGAGGAAGTGCGCGAAGGCGACGGCGGTCGCGGTGTTCTCGCTCTGCGCGTTCACCGAGAGGCCCTGGAGGTACATGTTCTGCTTGCCGGTGTTCGTCGGCACCTCGGTGATGCCGATGTTCTCGTACAGCGACGGCGCGTTCTGCTTGAAGTTGTCCAGGTCGTGGGCGCTGCCGGGGTTCATGGCGATTTCCTGCTGGAGGAACTTCTGCCCCGTCGAGTCGTCCTTGAGCGTCAGGGTCTGCTTGTGCAGCCCCCCGTCGTCGTACAGCTTCTTGAACCTGGTGAGGAGTTCCACGCCCTTCTCGCTGTTGAGCGTGATCTTCTTCCCCTCCTTGTCCATCGCCTCGACGCCGTAACGCCCGAAGTCCTCGACCGTGGGCGGCTGTCCGAGCGTCGCCTCGCCCTTCTTCGCGAGCTGCGTGGCCGTGGCGAAGAGCTCGTCGAAGGTCTTCGGCGGCTTGTTCGCGTCGACGCCGGCCTTCTCGAACATCGTCTTGTTGTAGAAGAGCGGGCCACTGTTGAGATACCAGGGGAAGGAGTACGTGCCGTCCATGCCCGGCATCTCGAAGCCCTTCCAGGCCCCTTCCAGATACTCCGGCTTGAACTTCTTCGCGACCTCGTCCTTGTCGAGGTTGAGCAGCAGCCCCGCCTTGGCCAGCGGGAACGCCAGGTCGGGGGAGAGGTTGACGACATCCGGCAGCGAACCCGCCGAGGCGTCCGCGCTGAGCTTGTCCGGATATCCGTCGGCGGGCTGGTCCACCCACTTCACCTTCGCACCGGGATACTCCTTCTCGAAGTCCGCGATGACACCCTCGAAGTAATCTTTGAAGTTCGCCCGCAGATTCCAGGTCTGGAACTTGATGGTCCCTTCGACCTTTCCGTCGGTGGACGAACCGGCCTTCGTGGAACCCCCGCCGCCACAAGCGGTGACGGTGGCGAGAGCGAGGGCCGTGCCGAGTCCGACGGCTGTCCGGATCGCGACGCTGCGAGGAATGGACATGAGTGGCTTACTCCTTGCTGGAGAAAATCCCGGTGTGCCGAGCTGCCCTCACCCTGAAGTCCAATGACTCTGCGGTCAAAGCGTGTTGAGCCGGTCAAATTCGTGAATGCGCAGGTCGCAGGCGCTAAAAAGGACTAAATTCTCTAAACCTGTGGCCTTTGGACGCTGTGCCCGGGACCGTACGGGAGTTTCACTGTGGGCAGCGGACACGAGGGCTCGGCGCGGAGCCGGACGGGAGCACGGCCCATGAACGGCACCGGGGGCGGGAACACGAGCGGCGGCGGAACACGGCCCGGAACCCCACAACGCCGCACCGGACCGGCCATCGTCGGGCGCAGGTCGCCCCGCGACGGCCGCCGTCTCTCCTGGGACGACACCCGCGCCGCGCCCCCGCGCCGCGTCGCCACCCTCCAGGAGATCGCCGACGAGGCCGGGGTCTCCGCGACCGCCGTCTCCTTCGCCCTCAACAACCGCCCCGGCGTCTCCGACGAGACCCGCCGCCGGATCATCGCCATCGCCGCGCGCCTCGGCCGCCACTCCCGGACGGACGCCCCGGGCCTCGGGCGCGCGCGGTCCCGGGCCATCGGCCTGGTCCTCGCGCGCCCCGCGGGCAGTCTCGGCGTCGAGGCGTTCTTCCTCCAGCTCGTCTCCGGCATCCAGGCCGCCCTCGCCCCCCACGACCACGCCCTGGTCTTCCAGATGGTCGACGGCGTCGAGGCCGAGTGCGACCTGTACCGGCGCTGGTGGGCCGAGGGCCGCGTCGACGGCGTCATCGTCGTCGACCCCCGGGTCAGCGACCCCCGCCCCGAGACCCTCGCCGTTCTCGGACTCCCGGCCGTCGCCATCGGGGCGATGGGGGGACCGGACGGCGGTACGAGCCAGGGCGGTACGAGTCGGGGCGGTACGTCCCTGAGGGGTACGTCCCTGAGGGGTACGGCCCCGAGGGTTACGGTCCCGAGCGGTGCGGCCCCGGGCCGGGCGTCCCGTCGCCAGGGCGGCGGCCTCTCCACCATCTGGGCCGACGACGCCGGCGCGATGGACCTCATCGTCCACCACCTCCACGAGCTCGGACACCGCCGGATCGCCCACATGGCGGGCCCGCCCGGCCTCGCCCACACCGCCCGCCGCATCGCGGCCCTCCGCTCGGCCGCCCGGCAACTGCGGCTCGACCACATCGTCTCGGTGACCACCGACCACTCCGACCGGCAGGGCGTCAAGGCCGCCCGCCGGCTCCTCGGCGCGTCCCTCCGGCCCACGGCCCTCATCTGCCACAACGAGGTCATGGCGGTCACCGCCGCCGGCGTGGCCGCCGAGCGCGGCCTGCGCATCCCCGAGGACGTGTCGATCGTCTCCTGGGAGGACTCGGCGCTCTGCCGTGCCTTCCACCCGCCGCTCACCGCCCTCACCCGCGAGCCGGGCTCGTTCGGCCGCCGGGCGGCGGCCGAGGTCCTCCACCTCCTGGCCGGCGCCCCGCCGCGCCGCCTCCAGGACCCCATGCCGAGCCTGGAGGTCCGCGAGAGCTGCGCCCCGCCGCCGACCCCTTGACCGCCCTCTTCGCCCTACCCCCCCTCACCCCCCACCCCTCACCCGTCAACGACAAGCGAGCGAGCCTTCCTCCCCATGCCCCACACCTCCCTCCCCACTTCCGTCCCCGCCTCCGACCTCGTCGCCGCGATCGACATCGGCGGGACCAAGATCGCCGGAGCGCTCGTCGACGCCGGCGGCGCGCTGGTGACCCGTACGCAGCACCCGACCCCCGCCACCGAGGGCGCCGAGGTCCTCATGGCCCAAGTGGCGCGCGTACTCGACGAGTTGCGTGCTCACCCGGAGTGGTCACGGGTGCGCGCCGTGGGGGTCGGGTCGGCGGGGCCGGTCGACACCGCCGCGGGGACGGTCAGCCCGGTCAACATCCCCGGCTGGCGGGATTTCCCGCTCGTCGACCGCCTCCGTGAGGCGGTCCGCGCGACGGGCGAGGAGCTCCCGGTGCGGCTGATCGGCGACGGCGCCGCCGTGGCCGCCGCCGAGCTCTGGAACGGCGCGGCCCGGGGCCGTACCCACGCCCTCTGCATGGTCGTCTCCACCGGCGTCGGCGGCGGTCTCGTCCTCGACGGAAAGCTCTACACGGGCCGCAGCGGCAACGCGGGGCACATCGGCCACATGAGCGTCGACCTCGACGGCGAACCGTGCCCCTGCGGCGGCCGGGGCTGCGTCGAGCGCCTCGCCAGCGGCCCGAGCATCGTCCGGTACGCGCTCGCGCACGGCTGGAGCCCGCCGGAGGGCGAGGAGGCGACGGCCCGTACGGTCGCGGACGCGGCGCGGCGCGGCGAGCCCGTTCCGCGCGCGGCCTTCGCGCGGGCCGCCCGTGCGGTGGCGGCGGCCGTCGCGGCGACGGCGGCACTGGTCGAACTGGAGGTCGTCGTCATCGGCGGCGGTGTCGCGGCCTCGGGCGACCTGCTCTTCGGCGCGGTCCGCGCCGAGTTGAAGGAGTACGCGACCCTGTCGTTCACCCGTGACGTGCGGGTCGTGCCGGCGCAGGCTGGCACGGACGCGGGCCTGGTGGGGGCGGCGGCGGTGGCGTTCGGCGTCTGAGGCGGCACGAAGGAGCCGGGTCGCGCGTCGAGCGCGACCCGGCTCCTTCATGGAGTGGACGCCTCAGTCGGGCAGCCGCTCCCCGGTGGCGGCGGAGAACAGATGGATCTCGTCCTGCCGGGGAAGGACGCGCACGGTCTGGCCCCGCAGCCCCTCCTCACGCCCGTAGGTCCGCACGGTCATGGGTGCCTCCTCGCCGCCGCCCAGGTCGACGCGTCCGTAGGCGAATCCCTCGGAGCCCAACTCCTCGACCGTGTAGAAGGTGACCGGAAGGCCCTTGTCGCTGTGCTTGGCGTGGAAGTCGAGGTGCTCGGGGCGGATGCCGAGGGTGATCGTGTCGCCGTCGGCGGCCTTCCGCGCCGTCTCGCTGACCTCGACCACGCTGCCGCCGAAGCGGATGCCCTCGTCGGTGAGCGGCAGGGTGAAGAGGTTCATGGCGGGGGAGCCGATGAACCCGGCGACGAAGACGTTGGCCGGCCTGTCGTACATCGTGCGGGGCGGGTCGCACTGCTGGAGGACGCCGTCCTTGAGCACGGCGACGCGGTCGCCCATCGTCATGGCCTCGACCTGGTCGTGGGTGACGTAGACCGTGGTCGTTCCCAACCTCCGCTGGAGCGCGGCGATTTCGGCGCGGGTCTGGACGCGGAGCTTGGCGTCGAGATTGGAGAGCGGCTCGTCCATGAGGAAGACCTGCGGCTCGCGGACGATCGCGCGGCCCATGGCGACGCGCTGCCGCTGGCCGCCGGAGAGCGCCTTCGGCTTGCGCGCGAGGTATTCGGTGAGGTCGAGGATGCGGGCGGCCTCCTGGACGCGCCGCTCGATCTCGGCCTTGTCCACCTTGGCGATCTTCAGGGCGAAGCCCATGTTCTGAGCGACCGTCATGTGCGGGTAGAGCGCGTAGTTCTGGAACACCATCGAGATGTCCCGGTCCTTCGGAGGGAGGTCGGTGACGTCGCGCCCGCCGATCCTGATCGCGCCCTCGGTGACGTCCTCCAGCCCGGCGAGCATGCGCAGGGTCGTCGACTTTCCGCAGCCGGACGGCCCGACGAGGACGAGGAACTCCCCGTCCGCGATGTCGAGATGGAGGTTCTTGACGGTGGGGGCGTCCGCCCCCGGGTAGGTCAGCGACACGTTGTCGAAGACGATGCCTGCCATGGCGGTTCCTGTCCCATCACCGGCGGTACGTGCCGGACGATCCGAGTGGGGGGTGTCGCCTAGTGGTGTAGACCAATAGGGCGATGTCCCCACCCAACGCGGGCGGACCCGGGCCGGTCAAGCCGTCCCCGGCCCCGCCCGGGGCCTCCGGTGAAGAGGGGACGTACGGCCCGGGCCCGGGCGGGACCAAGGCCCCGCCCGGGCGCCGGGGGAGAGGGTCTAAAGGCCGCCGGTCCAGAGCAGCTTGTTGGGGGTGTCGGGGCTGAGATTGGTCAGCAGGCCCTTCGTGGAGTAGCCGTCGAGCCATTGGGCGACCTCGGTGGGGGAGGCCGTCGGATGCACGGCCTTGTAGAGCGCGGCGACGCCGGCGACGTGCGGGGCCGCCATGGAGGTGCCGTTCAGGGCGACGGTGCCGCCGCCCAGCCGCGCCGAGACGATCTGCTGGCCGGGCGCGAAGAGTTCGACGCACCGGCCGTGGTTGGAGAAGGACGTCTCCTCGTCCGACGCGTTGGAGGCGCCGACGGTCACCGTTCCCTCGGCGGAGGCGGGCGAGACGTCGCAGGCGTCCTTGGCGGAGTTTCCGGCCGCGATCACGGGCAGCACGCCCGCCGCCTGGAGGGCCGTGACGGCGCTGTTGAGCGCCGGGGACTTGTCGCCGCCCAGCGAGCCGTTCAGCACGGCGGGGTGCCGGGCGTTCGCGGCGACCCAGTCCACTCCGGCGATCATGCCCGAGTACGAGCCGCGGGAGTCGCAGCCCAGGACACGCACGCTGACCAGGGACGCCTTGCGGGCGACTCCGTACGTCTTCCCGGCGACCGTGCCCGCCACGTGGGTGCCGTGCCCGTTGCAGTCCTGGCCGAACCGCCCGTCCCCGATGGCGTCGAAGCCGAAGGAGGCGCGGCCGCCGAACTCGTCGTGCGCGTAGTCGATGCCGCTGTCGAGGATGTACGCGGTCACCCCCGCGCCGCTCCCGCGCGTGGTGAAGTCGTTGTCGAGCGGCAGCGTCCACTGGTTGATCCGGTCCAGCCCCCAGGTGGCGGCCGGAGCCCGCGTCCCGGCGGGGGTGGCCGGCTGCGGCGGCGCGAGGGCCACCGCGTCCTCCTCCACCGAGGCGACCCCCGGCGTCCTGCGCACGAGGTCCAGCTGGACGGGCGTCAACGGCACCGCGAAACCGTTGAGGGCCTTCTCGTACACGAACGTCGGCTTCAGGCCGAGCGTCTCCGCGGCCTGCGCCGCGTCGACGGTCCGGTCCAGCGTCACGATGTACTTGCCGGGCAGCGCCTTGGCCGAGGTGAGCAGCGGCGCGGGCGGCGGCTCGGGCGCGAGGGCGTCGGGGGAGGCGGCGGCGAGTGGCGCGGCGAGGACGAAGGCCGTGGTCAGGGCGCTCGCGAGTGCGAGTCTGGTGCGTGTGTTCATGGGGCCGAGGCCATCACGCGGTCCCGATGGCCGCCGACGACACCACGTGCGCGCCCGGGTGATTCCGGCACCTGCCCGGAAGATCACCGCAATGCGCGCACGTGGTGGGTGGCCTGTTCCATGGCCTGTTCCGTCAGGCCGCCAGCGTGGTCTCGGTGTTCGCGGGGGCGGTGGACAGGTCCTTCCGCAGGACGGAGGGGCGTCCGCCACGCCGGCGCGGCCACAGCAGGAGCGCGGCGGCGGCACCGACAGCCGCGAGGGCCGCGAGGACGGACCAGGCGAAGGTGAGACCGGGGTTCGTGCCGAGCCATCCCGCGACGGGGTACGTGACGAGCCAGGCGAGGTGCGACAGGGAGAACTGGGCGGCGAAGGCCTCGGGGATGCGGTTCGCCTCGACGGCGCTCCGGATGACCTTGCCCGTGGGGGTGATGACCAGCGCCATGCCGACGCCGATCACGCCCCACACGATCGCGGTGCCGGTCCAGGACGCGAGCCCGGAGGCGGCGAGGGCGACGGCGCCGGCCGTGCCCGCGACGAGGACTCCGGCGCCGGTCACCATGACGGTGCGGGCGGCGACCCGGTCGAGGACCCGGGGGAGCGCGAGGGCGGCGAGGAGTGTTCCGCCGCCGGAGGCGGCGAGGATCCATGCCACGTCCGACTGCGTGCCGCCGAGGGTGTCCCGCACGTGGTTGACCGTGTTGACGACGACGATCGAACCGGCCGCCGCGACCACGAGGTTCAGGGCCATGACGCCGCGGAGCCGCGGGGTGGCGAGGAAGGTCCTGATCCCGGCCGCCGCCTTGTCCCACGCCTTGGTGTGGACGCTGGGGCGGGCGTCGGGGACGCGGGTCGAGAGGACGAGGGCGGTGGAGAGGGCGAATCCCACCGAGGTTCCGAGGAACAGCAGGTCGAAGCTGACGAAGCTCAGGGCGACCGCCGCGAGGACGGGGCTGAGCAGGCTCTCCATGGTGGACGCGACCTGCGACGCGGACAGGGCCCGGGTGTAGTCGGACTCGTCGGTGACGATGTCGGGGATGACGGCCTGGAACGTCGGCGTGAACGCGGCCGAGGCGGACTGGAGGACGCCGATCAGCACGTACACCTGCCAGACCTCGGTGACGAAGGGCAGCGCCAGGACCACCAGGGCGCGGACGACGTCGAGGGAGGCGAGGAAGGCCCTGCGCGGCAGCCGGTCGACGTACGCGGCGGCGAGGGGGGCGATCACGACGTACAGGACCATCTTGATGGTCAGGGCCGTGCCGAGGACGGTGGCGGCGCGCGGCCCGGCGAGCTCGTACGCGAGGAGGCCGAGGGCCACCGTGGTCAGTCCGGTGCCGAAGAGGGCGACGATCTGGGCGCTGAAGAGATGGCGGTAGTCGCGGAGGGCGAAGAGTCGCATGGTGTGTCCCTTCCAGGGGGGTCTCTACACATGGGCGGTGTCCTCGGGGAAGGGACATCGGAACGGGAACGGGAACCGGAACACGGGATACCTCCGAAGACTCAGTGCTGACCGTGGTGTGCGTGGTGCGCCTGGTGGGTGTGGTGCGCGTGGTGACCGTGCTGGGCATGCTCGGCCTCGCCCGCGTCCCGCGTCGTCCGCACGGTGAACTCGGCGGTGCGGACGACGCCGTCGTGCTGGAAGTCGAGGAAGA
This sequence comes from Streptomyces sp. NPDC056144, assembly GCF_042264145.1. Classification (NCBI taxonomy): domain Bacteria; kingdom Bacillati; phylum Actinomycetota; class Actinomycetes; order Kitasatosporales; family Streptomycetaceae; genus Streptomyces; species Streptomyces sp. NPDC056144. Next base: position 455,919 of record NZ_JBHJVF010000004.1, read on the forward strand.
GCCGGTAGGTGCCGGCGGTGGGGGCGACCGCCATGAAGGTGATGTCCGGCCCCGGCGCGGTGGCACCGTCACCGGGTGTGCCCTCGGGGTGCACGTGCAGGTAGCCGAGGTCGCCGACGCGGAGCGCGACCAGGTGCCCGTAGGCGCCCAGGTAGGGCTGGAGGTCGGTGACGGGCTCGCCGTCGCGGCCGACCGTGAGCGTCAGCGCGCTCGCGGCACCCGGCGCGAGGTCGCCATGAAGAGCGACGCTGTACGCGCCGACCCGAGCGGTCCGGCTCTCCGCGGGAAGCGCCCGGGGCTCGTACGCCCCCGCGACCGCCGCGTCGATGCCGAGGGTCAGGCTCCTGCCGTGCCCGGCCGGGTGGATGTCGGCGAAGAACCGCCAGTCGCCGGGCGTCAGGTCCAGCTCGGCGGTCCAGGTCCCCCGCTCGTCCCTGACGGGGTGCACGTGCTGGAAACCGCTGGTGTCCCGCCGTACGGCGATGAAGTGCAGTTCCTTCTCGTGCTCGGGCTCGAAGGCGGTCACCGGCGCTCCGCCGGGACCGACGATCCGGAAGGCCACCTTCTGCGGCCCGGCGGGAAGAACGGTCGCGTCGAGCACGACCGCGTACCCGTCCTCGGCGACCGCCAGCCCTCCGGGCCGCCCGCCGCCGTGGGCGTCGTGGGCGTTCGTGTCGTGGCCGAAGTGCTTGTTCATGGTGCGCCTCCACGTTCTCGTGTGCGTCCTTGATGTCCATGACTGTATACCCCCCAGGGGTATGCATGCCAGAGGGGAAGGCGAGAAAGAAGCACACAACGCGACCGCGCCCACGACGGTCGTCGTGGGCGCGGTGCGGATCACCTCGTTGATGCCGTCGGCACGCTGCGTGAGCACGTGCTTCGCGCCGAGCGCCGTCAGGCGGGCGCATTCGGCCTCGAGCGTGGCCAGACGCTCCTCACCCACGAGCCCGGTGCCGGCCCGCACGCAGAGGTGCACCCGGTTCTTGACGACCTTGCCCTCGGGAACGCGCTGGAAGAGCAGGCGCGAGCCCACGCCCGTGGGATCGGTGCAGGCGAAGGAGACCTCGTCCTCGGGCGGAAGGGTGCCGTGGTACTCATCCCGGGTGGCGAAACCCCCCGGGACGGGCGGTACGACGTACCCCAGCACCTCGCACCAGAAGGCGGCCATCCGCGCCGGCTCGGCACAGCGGAAACAGGGCCTTGGTCCGTCGACTCCCTAGGGGATGACGAGCAGCTTGCCGGTGGTGCGCCGGGCCTCCAGGTCGCGGTGGGCCTGGGCGGCATCGGCGAGCGGGTAGCGGGCCGTCACGGTGGTCTCGAGCACCTTGGTGCGCACCAGTTCGAGGACGTCGGCGGCGCGCTGGAGCAGCTCGGACCGATCGGCGACGTAGTCCCCGAGGCTGGGCCGTATCAGGGTCAGCGAACCGCCCTGGGCGAGCCGGATGGGGTCGAAGGGCGGTACGGCACCACTCGCGGCGCCGAAGAGCACCAGGTGACCGCGGGTCCGCAGGCTGGCGAGGCTCGCCTCGAAGGTGTCCTTGCCGACGCCGTCGAAGACGACGGGCACGCCCTGGCCGCCGTTGAGCCGCTTCACCTCGGCCGCGAGATCGTCCACCTCGGAGTAGAGGATCACCTCGGCGGCCCCGGCGCGCCGCGCCAGCTGAGCCTTCTCCGGCGTCGAGGTCGTGCCGATGACCCGGCCGCCGAGATGGGTGATGAGCTGGGTCAGCACCAGCCCCATGCCGCCGGCGGCGGCGTGCACGAGCACGGTGTCGCCGGGCTGGACCGGGTAGGCGTCGTTGACGAGGTAATGGGCCGTCATGCCCTGCAGCAGCACGGCGGCGGCGGCCTCGAAGTCGACGCCGTCGGGCAGGGGCACGAGCCGGGAGGCGTCCACGACGGCCTGCTCGGCATAGGAGCCGGGAATCTCCACCCAGCCGACCCGGTCCCCCACGGCGACGTGGGTGACGCCGGGCCCTACCGCGAGAACCGTGCCAGCGCCCTCGGTCCCCGGGGTGAACGGCAGCGGGAGGGCGTACCGGCCCTGACGGTGGTACACGTCGAGGAAGTTCACCCCGGACGCGGCGACCTCCACGACCGCCTGCCCAGGCCCCGCCACCGGTCGATCGACATCGACCAGTCGCAGCACCTCGGGACCGCCCACCTCGGACACCTGAATCGTTCGCATGACCCCTCCTGAAACGGCTGATTCCCTCAGCAACCCCGTTCAGGGTGATCCGATTCCCGCTCGCGGCAGGGAAACCCGCTACAGCCAGTCCCGCCTCTTGAAGATCACGTACAGACTCGTGCACACCACCGCCATCAGCAGGATCGCGAACGGATACCCCGCTGCCCAGTGCAGCTCCGGCATGGTGTCGAAGTTCATGCCGTAGATCGTACCCGCCAAGGTCGGCGCAAACAGGATGGCGGCCCACGAGGAGATCTTCTTGAAGTCGTCGCCCTTAAGGGGCTGACCTGCGGGGATAGCTGCATGAGCCGTGCTGAGCTGCGGCTTTGCTCGTTTCCGGGGCTTTCGGGGTGACGCCGTTCTACGCAGCCGATTCTCCCCAGGCGCTCCCCAGAGGCGCTTCATTCTCCCCAGATTCTCCCCGGTGAGAGCCGCTTCGGAAGGGCGGCTGGTCCGGGGGGGAGAGAGAGCCACAGAGCAGGGCGTTGTCCCGCAGGACTGCTATCGGCTCAGCCAGCGCAGACTGCCATGTCCGATCCCGCCTGTTCCTTCATCTGGCAGAGGCGGCGGCCAGTTGTGGAGCAGGCAGGTTTGCGTGCAACGGCCCTTGCTGCGCCTGGCACGTGCGGTACCGTCCGCGCAGGCGCGCGGCTGACACGGTCGCCTGGGCGACCGCAGGGAGCAGTGGTGACACCGAGGCCAGGAGGCGAGACGGACAAGTTCGGCAACCGCTACGAGGGGGCCTGGACGATCAGACACGCACTGTACGTGCTGCTGGGCGCGGGAACGTCGATCACCCTGGAGCCGGGCTCTCCACTGGGGGACGGCGTCGAGTTCGTCTACCGCCATGACGGTAGGACCCAGGTGCACCAGGTCAAGCGGCAGAACCGGAACGCGAATAGCTGGAACGTCGCCTCCCTCCGTGACAAGGACGTGTGGAGCAGCCTGCGGTCCCACGTCGACGCGGGCCGCGCGTTCCACTTCGTCTCTCTGGTTCCCGCTCGTTCGCTCGACGAGCTCGCCGACCGTGCTCGCCGTTCCGACACCCTTGCCGCCTTCGAGGCGGAGTGGCTCACCGACGGACTTCAGGGCCCCTTCGACGCCCTTGCCGCGGCCGACGTCTTCGGTTCGGATGCGACAGCCTGGCGCATGTTGCGAGGGCTGTGGGTGGAGTGGCACAACGAGCGGGACCTCGTGCACACCAACGCGGTCCTGGCCGAGCAGGTCCTTGCAGGGGCCCCGGGGCGCCTGGCGGCTCTCGGGCTCGGTGATCTCCTGCTGAACAGTCTGGGGACCACGCTCGATGCGTCGGCCATCAGCGCCCGGCTGGGAGAGTACGGGCTGAGGCGGGTCAGCCGGACGGACGGCGCCGAGGCGACGTATGCGGTGGGCGAGGCGACGCGTCGGTGGGCGTCGAGCGTCGAACGCGCGTTGCTCCGCCCGGCCATCCCTCGAGAGACAACCGATCAGTTGGTGGAACAGGTCCTGAGCGACGCACAGCAGGTCACCGTTCTGACGGGTGCGGCCGGCGGCGGAAAGAGTGCGGTGCTGTACCAGGCCCTGGACGGCCTCACCAAACTGGACACCGCGGTGCTCGCCTTCCGTCTCGACCGGTTGGCGCCCTTCACCTCTACCCACGAGCTGGGTCTGCGAATCGGGCTGACCGGGTCACCGGTCAGCGCGCTCGCAGCCGCGGCGAAAGGGCGTCGCTGTGTGCTGATCGTGGACCAGCTCGACGCGATCAGCATGGCGTCGGGCCGCATCCCGGAAACCTTCGACGCGGTGGCCGACCTGATGGACGAGGCGATGGCGTACTCGGCCATGCGTATCGTCCTCGTGTGCCGGGAGTTCGATGCCAAGGCCGATCCACGGATCCGTCGGCTCACCGCATCAGACCGCTGTGCGCACATTGCGGTTGGGTCGCTCACCGATGCCCAGGTCGATGCCGCGCTCGCGAGCATGGGCCTGGCCGCCTCACGCGTCACACCGTCGCAGCGTGCTCTGCTGCGGTCACCGTTGCATCTGGTCCTTCTGGCTGAGGTCGCGGACCAGGAGGCGGCCCTCTCCTTCCGCACGACTCGGCAGCTCTTCGACGCCTTCTGGGACACTAAACGAAAGGACTGCGCACGTCGCCAGCCTTCCGTACGCTTCCACGAGGTCATCTCAGCCGTCGTGGCGGCCATGAGCGCGCGGCAAAGGCTCTCCGTTCCTGACAGCCTGCTCGACGCGGACGCCCTCGCATCGAGTGCGGACGTGCTGGTGTCGGAGCACGTCCTCGTGCGCGAAGGCCGGCAACTGGCCTTCTTCCACGAGAGCTTCTTCGACTACGCCTTCGCGCGCGACTGGCATCGGCTGGACGAGAATCTGGTCACCTTTCTCGCCGGTGGGGACCAGGAGCTCTTCCGGCGGGGACAGGTACGGCAGGTCCTCGACCATCTGCGGGACCTGGACCCGGAGCGGTTCACCCAAGAGGTCGAGGGACTGCTCATCAGCCCGGAGATCCGCTACCACCTGAAAGACATCACCTTGGCCGTGCTGCGCGGCCTGGAGGCTCCCACCGCCGGTGAGTGGGGGGCCGTCGCACGTGTACTGGACACCCGTCCCCTCTTCCGGGACCAGCTCGTGAACGAGGTCAGCAACGCGGCGTGGTTCCGGCGCGCGGATGACGAGGCGGCGCTCGACGACTGGCTGACCAGTGCCGACGAAAGGGAACACGAGTGGGCGGTACGGATGATGGCCGCCGGGGCCGATGCCTTCCCCGACCGGGTGGCCCGCCTCCTGGAACCGCACGCCTCGGATCCTCGGTTGGGATCCTGGCTGGAACGGGTCGTCCGCTTCGCGGATCTCGCCGGCAGCAGGAGCCTCTTCGACCTGTTGCTGGACGGGGCGCGATCGGGGCTCCTCGCCGGACGCGAGCACCTCGTTTGGGTCTCGGTGCAGGACCTTGCGGGTAAACGACCTTCCTGGGCAGTCGAGTTGATCGGAGCGATGGTCTCGGATCGCCCGGACGCGCTCCGGCTCGAAGACGACGGAAGGGTCGGCTTCTTGCTCACCCGGGACGACTCGGCCCTGCGTGTCGTCGCGGCTGCCGCGGCGGGCGCTCCGGAGGAATTCTGCGCTCGGGTCCTGCCGTTGCTCCTGGCCGCCATGGCCGCGACCGCGCTCCCGCCGAAGGAGGGCTGCCCGGTCTACGACAGGCACTTCGCGTTTCGCTATCCCGACGACCGGCCCAGTGACTTGGGTGACGCCTTGTTCCAAGGCGCGGCCAAGGCACTGCGGATCGTGGCGAGCCAAGACCCCGCCCGCGCGCGTGGTCTGGTGACAGGGCTCGCGAGCGTGCCGTACGAGGCGGCTCAGTGGCTCCTCTACCAGGTCCTGATCGAGGCGGGGCCCACTCTCGCCTCTTGGTCCGTGGAGATCCTTCTGCAGGGCCGACACCGCCTCCTGTCCGGCTACGGATCCAACATCGTGTGGGGGGCCCGCGAGGTTCTGTGTGCCGTTGGGAATGCCCTGCCCGACGACACGCTCCGGCAGGTGGTCGACACGCTTCTCCACCTGCGCCTTCCTCCGAACGACGAGTTCTCGCCCTGGCATGAGTTCACGCTGCTGACGGCGCTCCCCGAAGACCGGCTGTCCGAGCGGGCGGTGCGCCGGCTCGGAGAACTCCGCAGGCGTCACGGCGACATGCGGCAACCGGACGAGCCTAAAGGGGTGACCGGCGGGTCCATCGGGCCGCCCATTACGTCGGAGGCGGCCCAGCGCATGAGCGACGACCAGTGGCTGGGCGCCATGAGGAAGCACAGTCAGGACCGCACCGACTGGGAGACCTTCACCGGTGGGGCCCGGGAACTGTCCCACGTGCTAAGGAGCATGACGGCGGCTACGCCCGGCCGCTTCTCGCGACTCGCCGTACGGATGGATGCGGGGATGCACCCGGCCTACGGAGCATCGCTTCTTCTGGGCCTCGGAGACGCGGAGCCTTACGGCGACCCGGATACCGTCTTCGCGGCGGTCCGTCACCTCTCGGTTCAGTGCAGGCCGGCTCATGACCGCTGGCTCGGTTGGGCGATGCGGAAGTACCTCACCTCAGTGCCGCTCGACCTCGTGGAGACGCTCCTGGACCGCGCGCTCGGCTTCGACGACACCGGTGACAAGGCCGACGCCGGTGACGTGATCGGCGAGGGGGACGTGGGGAGCGAACCGGACGCGGAGCGTGACCTCCTCACCGCAGGGATCAACACCGTGCGTGGCAGCGCCGTCGAAATCCTGGGCGACCTGCTCATCCATGCTGCGGACGGCTCCCGTGCCGCCCTGCTCGTACCTCACCTGCGGAGAATCGCCGCCGACCCTTCGCTTCCCGTCCGGGCGTGCGCGGCTCATCTGCTGCACGCGGCGCTGCGGTACGACCGTCCCGCAGTGGCTGAGGCGTTCGCCGTGCTCGTCCGGGCCCCCGACCGGCTCCTGGCTTCAGGGACGGTGTTTCGCCTGTTCGTGGCCCTCTGCCACGGGGACCCGGTGGCGGGCGGACCGGTGAGGGAACGAATGCTGCGTTCCCCGGTGCCAGCGGTGCGCCGGAATGGTGGACGGGTGGCGGCGCTGGCGGCGATGGAGTGGGAGACGACGGACCTACTGGCGGAGGTGCTCGCAGGGAAGGACGGAGCACAGCGGCAGGGCGCCGCGGACGTGTGTGCCCAGCGTCTCGTGAACACCGGGGACCAGGCCTTGGCACATCACGCACTCGTCCAGTTCTTCCACGACCAGGAAGAAGGTGTGCGAGAAGCCGCCGCCGCTGTAGCCGTCGCGTTGAGGGGACGACGTCTGGGGCCCGTGCGCCGCACGGTGACCGCACTGATCGATTCCGACGCCTTCGCACTGGCCCTGCCACAGTTGCTGATCACTCTCGAAGAGGCCCCCGACCGGGTCGACGAGCTGGTACTCGCCTGCGTACGACGGTTCCTCACCGTGTTCGGCGCCGCCTCGGCCGATCTGGCCACTCGCGCCGCTGCCGATGCCCACCACATCGGGGAGCTACTGGTCCGGGCCCATGCCCAGGCCACCTCGGCTGCCCGCCGGTCCGAGATTCTCGATCTGCTGGACCAGCTGCTGCTCCGTGGGGCCTATGGTGTGGCCGAAGCGATCGGTAGTGTCGACCGAGGCTGAGGCACTCCGTGAAGAGAAACGGAAGGTGCTCCGGGTGTGCGCCGTCGTGCGCCCTGAAGTGCACTCGTGGTACCGGCTGTCCGAGCGGAAGTCGCGGACCGCCGCACCGAGCGCGTGCTGTGCTGTGCGCATGATTCATGGCTCGGACATGGATGGTCGCGCGACCTTTCTCGACACGCTGACGGCCGGGGCGCGCAAGGCCTTCGCACGGCTCGGGACGCGGTGCAGCTTCGCCGTGGGGGACGTGCTGATCCAGGAGGGCGATCACTCGCAGGAGTTGATGGTGCTGCACCAAGGGGTGGTGAAGGTGACCGGTGGGCTGGACGGGGACCGGGCGGTGCTCATGGACGTCAAGAACGAAGGGGACGTCGTGGGCGAGGTGGCGGCGATGGGCCTCGGGCCGAGGTCGGCGACTGTCACCGCCGACCGCGAGGTGATCGCCACCGTCATCCCGAGTCACGAACTGCTGCCCTTTCTCTGCGAAAATCCGCAAGCCGAGTCGGCCCTCAAGGGGGTGATCGGCCGCCGACTCCGCCGTTCCGAGCGCTGGCCACTGGACTACGGCAGGCATCCGGTCCCGGTTCGGCTGGCGCGCCTGCTGGTCGAGCTGGCGCAGTCGCACGGGAAGCCGGACAGGAACTCGGTGCGCATCGAGGTGAGCCTGTCCCAGTCCGAGCTCGCCGACCTCGTCGCGTCCACAACGAACACCGTGCAGAAGATGCTTGCTCAGCTGCGGGCGGACGGACTCATCTCCACGGGCGAACGGCAGACCTTCGTACGTGACGTGGCCGGACTGCGGCAGGCGGCTCGGCTCTGCCCGCCGTGACGTGGTGACGTGGTGACGTGTCAAGAAATCCGTAAAAAAGCGGGATTCTGGACCGCCCGGACCCCTTCCTCGGACAGTTGGCGTGCAGCGCACCCAACAACCACTGGAAGGTGGCGAGTTGTATGAGTGAACCCCTCTTCCCCCTGCCTTCGGGCAGCATCCCGCGCCGTCGGCTGTGCCTGGCGGCGGACATGGAGCAGTACAGTCTCCTCGACACCCGGACCCAGTCTGCCGTGCAGTCCGACCTGGTCCGGGTGCTGGACGAAGCGGCGACGCTGACCGGACTGGACCGTGGGGCCTGGGCTCGTCAGCCGCAGGGCGACATGGAGTTCGCCGTCCTCCCCGAGACCACCCCGGAAGCTGTAGTCCTGGGGCCTTTCGTACACCACCTGGCGGTCCGTCTCGGCGCCCTCAACGCGCGTTCCGCAGCCCCGCGTGTCAGGCTGCGGCTGGCCGTCGACACCGGTGTCGCTCCGGATGCCGCCCTCGGCCACGCCGGCCCCGCGCCCGTTGCCGTGGCGCGCTACGTGAACGCGCCCCAGGTGAAGGCCGTGCTGGCCGCCCTCACCTCGGCGGATCTCGCCGTCATCGTGTCCGACCGGCTGTACCAGGACGTCGTACGGTCCGGACAACCCGGCCTCGAGCCGGCGCAGTACGTTCGCGCCCACGTACAGGTCAAGGAGTTCGGAGGGTACGGCTGGATCCGCGTGCCGGGCCACGAGCCGGACGACATGCGAGCGGCCGTCGATGGCGGGCACGAACCGCTGCCGTTGCCGAACGTTCCCGTGGTGGATCGGGCGAACCTCTCCCAGCACGTTCGCCATGGCGTCGCCGTAGGCCGGGACGTCCGCGGCGGCCTCAATCTCGGCCTGCCCGCGATGCCCACGGCGGACGGTCCCGGGCACGCCCGATGACGGTCCCCCACAAAGCCGGGTTCCGGTTCGAAGGGGACAGAACCCAGTTGGCGGACTACGGGGTGAACGTCGGCAACGACCTGTACGGCGACATCTGCATCCACCCGCCTGCCGCTGCGGCTGACCCGTCCTGGTTCCGGCCCGGAACGGCGAGCCCGACCCCGGTCGAGCGCCTCGTCGCAGTGCGGTCGGCGCTGACTGCCCTTGCGAGCGCCTGTGAGCGGGCTGCCGAGGCGCTGTCGTACCCGGGCCTGATGGGGCCGGAAAGGAGAAGTGATGAGAAGGACTGACCCCGACGGTGTGTTCGCCCTGATCGCAGCGACGCTTTTCAGGGACCCCGGAGGTGTGCGGCGCCTCCTCGTGGTGAATGACGGCCACCGCCCTGTGCGGCTGTCCCCGGAGGACTGCAGGAACGCTCTGTACGGGCCGCGGCGCGACGAGGGGCTGCGGGCGGCGATCTGGCGACAGGCCGTGACGGAGGCCCAGCAGGAGCCTCCGGGTGGCGACGCCGAGGGGAGACTGCTGGTGGTCTGGCTGGCGATGCCCGGCTTGCACCGCAACCTGTACCGGATCCTGCGCCGCTTGAGGGTCGAGCGCGCCGACTTGGAGGCGGAGGCCGTACTGGCCCTACTCGCCGCCCTCGACACCGCGGATCCGGACGGTCCGGACACGGGCGGACGTCTGATCAAGGAGGCGGTGAACCGGATGTGGGCCTACGCCGACCGCATCAGGAGGGAGGTGCCCGTCGTGGACGTCGCGCGCTTCGCGGACGCCCGCATCGCTACGGCTGCGGGGGAGGAGCCGCAGCGGTCGGTCGAGACGTGGGAACTGCACCTCGTACCCCCGCCCCGTCCCGACGGTCTGTGCGCGACGCTCCGCTTCGCCGAGTCGCGCACACGGCGGGAAGGGGAGCGGCTCGGGGCACTCGCGCACTGTGCGGGCTTGCCCGACGTGGTGTTCCGGGCCCGGCGTCATGAGGAAGCGGACCTTGTCGGCACGCTCGTGCTGCGCCCTGTGGGAGCCCGGCGGTGAGCCCCCGGTCCGGCCCGCCGCTGAGCTTCGCGGAGGCGTTCGACCTGCCCCTGAGCGTCGACCTGCGGACCGCTGCCCGCGCGTTCGGGGTCTGTCCCGGTACGGCGTACAAACTGATCCGCCGCGGTGCCTTCCCCTGCCCGGTGCTACGCATCGGGCGGCGCTACCGCATCCCGACCGCGTACCTGTTGCGCTCGCTCGGCATCGAGGAGCGTCCCGTGTACGCCGTTGACCTGGAAGTCGGCGCCTCGTACGCGGCCGCGCTCGACGCCACCGACATCCGTGGAACGGAGGATCCCTCATGAACGTGTCGCCGGCCTATCGGCGGGAGCCCGAACGGTGCCGGACGTGCTTCGTCATCGGCCCCATCGGTGATGCGTACGCTGCTCACGGCACCCCCGAGCGCGAGTCCTACGAGCACCATCTCGGGATCTTCGAGCAGGTGATCGCGCCGGCCTGCGCGAAGTACGAGATCGACGCTGTACGTGCGGACGGCATCGCGCACGCCGGTGACATCAACGAGCAGATCTGCCGGCACGTCATCGAGTCCGACCTGGTCATCGCGGACGTCAGCGGTGGCAACCCCAACGTGATGTACGAGTTGGGGCTGCGTCACATCACAGGCAAGCCGACCATCCACATCGGGGAGGCCGGACAGTTGCCCTTCGACATCGCGTCGATCAGAACGATCCGGTACGAACGGGCACGCAGCCACCTGGCCGGAGCGCGCCGGGAGATCGAGACCGCCTTGGAAGCCGGGCTCAGGGACGGATTCGAAACCCTCACCCCGGCGCGGGTCGTGAGAGCGCTCCAACCGGCCGAGGGACCGTCGTCCTCCGCTGGGAGCACGAATGCAGACGCCACGGCCGACGAGGATCCCCCCGGCCTGCTGGACGACTTCGCCGCGATCGAAGGCGGGATGGACGAGATGACCGCTCACCTGGTGACCATCACGAAGGTGATACAGACGATCCGGACGCTGACCGAACAGAGCACCGGCGAGATGCTCGACCTCACCCAGGCGAGCGCCCCCGCGAGCGCCCGTCTCGCGGCGGCGGCCCGCTACGCGGAGTCGCTGAGCGCACCTGCCGGGGAGATGAGGACCGTCGCCACGGCCTTCGCGGAGCGGATGACGACAGTGGACAGCGGGGTGAGGGCCGCGTTGAGCCTGATCGAGGTGACAGCGCCTGACGAACGAGGCGAGGGAACGGACGCGTTCCTGGAGCAGCTCATCGACTTGGACGAGGTGGCCCGGACGGGACTGTCGCAGTTCGGTTTTCTCGGTACCTCCGCGAGCGGCCTGGTCCGTTGGAGCCGACACCTCCGCAAACCGGTGAAGGACGTCTCCAGCGCGGTGCAGGAGATGACTTCCGCCATCACGCGCATGGGGGAGTGGGCCGGCAAGGCCCGAGAACTGGCGCAGGGCGCTACAGGGTGAGTCTGTGCGGCAGGGAACCCGGACCCCGGAAGTCCGGTTCCCTGCCGCGTCATTTGGCTGTTCGCGGTGCGCCCTTACGGCGCCGTCGGTGAGGACCAAGGAATCCGGCGGCCCCAGGGCGATCACATCCGCCGGGAGCCGGAGGTGCAGCTCCGGTATGTCCGTTGAGCGGCTGCCGCGGTGTAGGAGGCGAGTTGGGGAAGGCGTCCTCCCATGGGGTGCTCACCGTGCAGCCGACAAGGGGCGCAGTACGGGCCACTGCTGGAGGAGGTCCTGATTGAGGTAGCGGGACAGGTCGCCGTGCAGGACGGTGCGGTACAGGTCCACGTGCTGGCGAGGTCTGCCTAGATCGTACGAGGTCATCCCGGAACAGCGAGGTTCGGCGGCAGTTCTACGTCACCGTGCGTCGGCCCGTGGAGCTCGTCCAGCGACTCCGGCAGGCGGCTCCGGAGCTTCTCCCGGTACAGCGCGAAGTCCTCGGAGTCCGTGCCCGAGACGTCCCTCGGCGCGGGCCGTGCGCGCTTGCCCGAGCCTGGATCGAGAAGGGGCGGACCCCGTCAGCGAACCGGCCGGCTGTCGTGACCTTGATGGTCAGCCCGCCGCCTTGCGCGCACCTCACGGCTACCGCAGCCGACAGGCTGGCGTCAGGCGAACATCCCCGACATCACCCAATCAAGTTCAGCAGTTTCAACGGCTGGTCACGCTCTTTGTCCAGGCGTTCCTGACCATTCTCGGCGGTGCCTCACCCCGGCACAGCGACAGGCACCAGTTTGCCGTCCCCGAGGTGCAGCCAGCCGCGACCAGGGGCGATGGTCCAGCCAGTGATGGAGTCGCCGATTCTGATGCCGATCGCATCGCCTGTGCTCCGCTCCTGCGGGGACAACAGAAGGCCGCGGTGGGCCCTCTTCGTCTCCTCGAGCCAGCCGAAGCCGAACGGGAGTTTGTCTTCGCGACAGCCCACCACCAGGGCCGTACCTTCTTCGAATCCGTGCTGCACGACGCTCTTGAGCAGACGTCCTGCGTCGCATTTGTCGAGCACCTCCGCGTCGTCCATCACTACGACGACCGGCTCTTCGGGAGATGCCGACGACAGGGCTGCCTCGAGTTCGGCGGTGCTGAGGTCGTCGCGTACGAAGCAGTCCACCACTCCGCCCTGGCCGGCCGCTTCTCGCAAGGGGGACGCTTTTGGCGCGACCAGAACGACGCGGGCATGGGCGGCGAGCAGAGAGCGCGAGATGTTCACCAGAGCTGTGGATCGCCCTGACCCCGGTGGCCCTGCCACGATGAATGCCGGAGCAGTTCCTGTTGCGAGGTCAGGCCCGCACGCACGCCGCTCTTCTCCTGTGATCCCCGCGAGTGCCCACAAGGTTGGTGTTGCCGGATCCCGCATCGACCATGCCTCGTCGAAGGTGATCCGTTCCGATACATCCTCGAAGCAACGTTGCGCCTTCAACGCCTCGTGGGCCGCTTCCCACAGTCCGAGGAGAAGCACGTGGTCCTCGAGCATCAGGTGCGCCACGTGAGAGAAGGCTACGACTGCCTCACGAGTCGGCAACTCGTCGTGGGTGTACCAACGGATCCAGTCATCTGACGGAATGCCTGTCTCTTCTCCCAGGTAGGTGAACGACCACCGTCGCTTGACCCTGTGCTTCCGGAGGAGGCGGTGCAGCATGACCAACTCATGCCCTGCCGGAGAAGGGGCCACCTCGAACTCTCTGCTTTTGACCCCGTAGAACGTGGCGTTCGCCGGCCTGCTCTCACCTACGGCGTCAGCCATCTTCACGAAGCCTTCACCGCGGCGCACGACGCCTAGGAAGACCCTCAGCGCATCCTTGTCGTCCCACAGGGCCTGCGCCGCGTTGATGATCAGCCCCTTCAGGGACTCCTCGGCGTAGTTGACGCGTGCAGCCGCTTCGTCGAGGTCAGGAGGCGTCTCCTCTTCGGCTGATGTCCCTCGCTGATGTGTTCCCCCGGCATCCTGGTCGGGTGCATCCGCAGGATCGGTGGGGGTTCTCGCTTCGTCACCGACGCCAGAAGCCGCGGCATCGGTCGGTGGCTGCACGGATGCTTGCGCGACCGTCTCGTCGTACGCCTGCTTCCACAGCCCTTTGAACCGTCCGACTTCGCCCTCGGGGTCGTCGTGACCCGCGTCCTCGGACAGGACGGCGACGATGAGCTCCAGGCGGCCCAGCTTGGGGAGGTGCGGTCTCTGGAAGGTGTCCAGCACGGCCTGGTGGTTCACGATCCAATAGTCGTGAGCATCCTTCCCGATCCGGTCGCGGATGCTTCGTGCAGACGGGAGCCCGGCGTCCAGTCGTAGATCGTGCAGGCCGTCGTTGAGCTTCTTGAGCACGGGGCGTCCGTGTAGGTCCGGCTTCCTCCAAGACTGGACGCCCGCCATGTGATTCCCCTCGTCGGCCTGTGTCAGGTCCTGTCAATCAGATGGGCCGACAGGCATGCACGACATCTTCGATTCTCGGCCGAGACCATGTCGCACGGCGGGGATTTTAGCCGAAGCCGTCAGGTGGCGTCTCAGGTCGTCAAGGTCTTCTGCGAGGGGCACACGCTGGGTGCACACCCCCGTTCTCTCCCGTACGGAAGGCGAATGCCAATGGAACCCGCCAGTGTGCGTGTTGCCGTCCTTCTGCTGGTTGGTGTGCTCGTCACCATCCTGGCTCTGTACGCACCAGAAGCGGGTTCCGCTGTCGTGGGAGCTGCCACGGTTGTGGCCCTCCTTGCCGAGCTCACAGCCCGCAAGTGAATCCGGTCCGTTCGATCGGATTGCTCAGGGGTCTGGCCCCATGGAGCGCTTCGTGTTCTTCTGCAGCCGCAGGGCCAGAGGATGGCCACGGGTGGCGAGGGCTGCCGTTACTTTGCCCACGGCACCCTCCACGCTTTCGTGCTCCCAGATGCGCAGCGGCAGCCAACCCAGGAGCAAGAGATGCGCATCGGTCTCCTCGTCTCTGAGAGCGTTGCCCTGGAGCTTCCGGCTCCACCACTCGGAGTTGTGCTTCGGAGCGTGCAGATGTTTCTGGCACGCATGCCAGAAACATCCTTGGACGAAGATCGCGGTCCGCCATCGAGTGAAGGTGACGTCGGCACGACGCCGAGGCATTCCAGGGATGGGTAGGTTTACGCGGTACCGGAAGCCCCATGCGTGCAAGGCGCGCCGCAGGGCGAGCTCCGGCGTCGTGTCTCGGCTGCGCTGGGCCATCATCACCTTCCGCGCATTGGCGTCTAGCGGCGCCGGCACGCCGATGCGACTCTCTTGGATCCCCACCTTCAGACAACTGCTGAGCGATTGATCGGGTCACCGGTCGTCGTCCGATCTCAGAAGGGCCAACGCCGGATGGTGCGCGGGAACAGGGCTGACGGGGATGGGCGGCTGGGGCTGATCCTGGATTTCGCGGGGGTGCTCACCGCCAGTCCCATCGAGGTCCACCGACCCTGGTGCGTGTCCGAAGGGCTGGAGCCGGGGGGACATGGCGGGCGACCCTCAACGACCATCCCGAGGGGTGGCGCTTGTACGCGGTGCTGGAGATCGGGGAGATCGGGCAGGCCGAGTGGAATGAAGGAGCGGCGGCGCTGCTGGGGGAGCACGTGGACCCCGTGAACCTGGTGGGGCGGGCCTGGGGCGACGTTCCGCCGCGCGTCGGTGGTCGCACTCGCGCGGGCCGCGCGAGCCGCCGGTCACCGGCTCGCGTTGCTTTCCAACAGCTTCGGCCTCGATCCGTTCAACCCGTACGAGCACGTGGGCATCTGGGACCTCTTCGGCATGCCCGTCGTGTCCGAGCTGGAGGGGCTGGCGTGGCCCCTTTCTGCGTGGCGCAGGGGGTACTGACCAACACGCACAAACACGCCCCGGGCGCATCGGTCGCCCTCGTTTCTGGGGCCGGACGTGCGACCCGTCCACGGCACACTCGTCCAGGCCCAACGATTCCGAGAGGCGCAGTTCGGTCAGAAGGCCGGCGTGTAGGTGCGTCCCACGCCGACCTCGGTCCAGTCCCGCAGCCGACGCCAGGCCGTCACACCGGAGCAGCCCACGGCTTCGGCCAGGACATCGCGCCGGGCGACGCCGGTCCGCAGCACGTACGTGATGCCGACGAGAGTCGTCCTGTCCGGAACGCTCAGCTGCCGGGATGCCGACAGCGTCGTTCGGGAGCGGATGGCAGTAGCGTGGTCACCCACCCCCATGACCCACGGCTCAACCCATTCTGAAGCGATCAGTGAGTGCCGATCGGAGGGGATTTAGTGGCTGCCCCGTAGGCGTATGTCCTGGGTCCAGGCGTTGGAACGCCCGGAAGGGGACGTCTTGCACGCGGTGGCGTAGCAGCGCCAGAACCAGTTGCCGTTCTTCCGCCGCCGGATCTCGATCTCTGTGCCCTGGCACCGGCCGCACTTCGGGGGGCGGGCGAAGGTCTCGGCGTGCTCGTGTGCGAGCAGCTTGCGGGCGAAGTGCGCGCCGCGCATTGCGACCATCACCTCCCGCGTCCAGCTTTGGGACAGAGCGTTCAGGCTGCCGAGCAGCACAGTCTGCTCGTCGAAGACCGCGATCTTCTGGTGCATGACGTTCATCGGGATCACCGTGTGGGCCACGGCGCGAAGATCCGCGATCAGTGTCTGGCTCGCGGGCTTGCGTTGCAACTGGTCGGTGTCGTCGCGGATGAAGACGGTGATCCGTACGCCCCGGTCGGCGGCAGCCGCGAGAGCGGGCAACAGAGAGCGGAGCCGCTTTGCGACCCATGGCGCCCAGAGCCACAGAGAGTGCTCTGCTCGGTTGATCTCCTCGGCGAAGGTGTCGTAGAAGGTCGTCTCGTCGTGGACGTCGGTCACCTCCACGTGCCGCCCCAGCACCTCCGCCAGAGCCGTGCCGAACTCACCGCGGAGCGGGACCGGGGCCGTCGGCGGAGCGATGAGGTGCTTGGCCTTCAGGACCCGCACGCCTGGGGATCCGATCAGTGCGGCGAGCCGGGCCAGGGCCGTGCCGGGTTTGGCGTTCCTGACGCGGGCTCCGCCGGCGACGACGTACAGCCGGGTCTTCGTCCGGGTCACTGCCACATTGAACAGGCGGATGCCGTTGCGGTGCCAGGCGTCGGCCCCCGGCTGTCGGTGAGCGAGGGCCATCCACAGCTCGCGGCTGTCGCCGCTGCCTTCCACCGTGTCGAAGACGACGACGTCGAACTCCCGGCCCTGGAACCGGTGGGCTGTACCGACCTCCGCGAGTGGGCGCCCCGCGCTTTCGACGTCGCGCAGCGCCTCCAGGGTGGCGTCGGCCTGGACACCGTACGGAGTGACGATGCCAGCCTCCTCGCCCTGTTCGCGGTGGAGCTCCACCAGCGCCCGAGCGATGAGCGACCCGGCAGGCCACCACCCTTTGCGGCTGCCGGTCAGGTGGGCGCGAGCCAGCTCGTCCAGGCCGTCGGTGTCGATGAGGACGATCTCGGGGTCGTTGTCCGGCCTCTCCCGCAGCACCTGGGGGCCGCCCGTGAGGACACCGCCGTACGCAAGGTCGTTGGCCAGACGCATGACGGCGGGGCCGAAACGGTGCTGCTCGGTGAGCGTGACGCATGACGGGTGCGCCTGGGCGTCCGACGGTTCGTGGATACCGCAGTGCTGGAAGACGTCCGGATGCAACCACCTTTTGATGTCGGGGCGATCGCTGTTGCCGAGGGCCGGCGGGATCACCGGCCCGAGCTGCATGAAGTCCCCGAGCAGGACGGCCGCCCGGTCTGCTTTGCCAGTGGCGAGCAGGACCTCGGGGAGAGTTGCGGCCCCCGCCTCGTCGACGAGGACCACGTCGTACGGCCCCTCGAAGACCGTCCGGTTGGTGCGAAACCGGGCCAGGGTCGTGGCGACCAGCTTGGCCGACTTAATGATCTCGCCCTGAGCGTTGCGGGCGAGTCGCTCGTATTCTTCCTGCGCCAGCTCGTACCGCTTCTCGAGTTCCGGGCGGCGGGTGCGGTCGGCGGTAACGGCGGGACGTAGCTGTTCGGCCCGATCATGCTGGGCCGGCCAGCCTCGCTTGGCTGCCTGTTCGGCCAGGTCATGGGCCTGCCGGGCGCGGGTGGCGGTCTCGGAGGCTTGGATCGCCTCTTGCTCCAGGGTGAGCGCCTGCTGTTCAGCTTGCTTACTCTCGGCTAGGAGCGACATGGCGTCGGCTTCGAGCCGGGAGATCTGGTCCCGGGTGAGCGGTATCGTCTCGACCAGTGCGTTGACTCGGGCACCGATACGGGCGATGTGCGCGGTCGCGGTGGCACGGGCCTCCTGTGCTGCTACACGGGCGTCGGTGGCCGCCCGGCGGGCGTTCACCAGCTCGCCCTGAAGGGCGGTGATCGTGTCGCGCTGTCGCCACCTGCCGACGGCGCCCTTCGACTCAAGTTCCTTCAGTCTCAGCTCCAGGGAGCGACGGTAGTCGTCCGCGAGTAGGGCGTCGGCCTCGCTGTTCTCCGCCGCTTCCCGCACGCGGGTGATCTCCTCCGAGAGGTCGTCGACTTCGCGCCAGCGGTTCTTCGCCGCGTCCGCGGCCCTCTGACGTGCGTGTGCTGTCCCGATGGCCTCCCCGAGGCGGTCTAGGTGTCGGACCGCTCGGCTGAGCCGCTCTTCCGCCTCGGTCACCCGGGCTCGCGCCGCCGCCACGTTCTGTCCGGGCGTCCGTACAAACTTCAGCGCCGCGAAGTACGACGGGGCGTCGAATCCCGCAAGTCGGCTTTCCAGCACCGTCAACTGCTCGGCCCGGTCTCTGATGGAGACGAGTTCGGCCTCGAGTTCCGCACGCCGGGCCGCTGCCTCCGTCAGCCGGGCCCGAACCATCAGGGGCAGGGACACGGATGGGTCCTCGGCCACCTCGCGCAGGTGAGGCGGCCCCACCCGGACGATGTCACCGAACTCGTGGCGCTTCTCCCGCACCACCCCCAGCAGGGCGTTGTCCACAGCGATGTTCGTCGCTGATACCAGCAGCACACGCTGGCCCTGAGCGATCAGGTCGCCGATGGCCCGTTTGAGGACGGTGGTCTTCCCTGTGCCCGGTGGCCCCCACACCAAGTGGACGCCTTCGCCGAGGCATGCTCGGTAGGCGTCCGCCTGGGCAGGATGGAAACCCGGCGGGTCGACGGCGTGGGTCGAGGGGCCGCCGATCGTCGCGGTCGCGAGAGCAGTGGCGAGGGGATGTTCACCCAGCCCCGCGATGCCGTCACGCAGGGCCTCGATCAGGAAGGTGGGCGGCTGCTTGAGCATCCACAGGTGAGGGTCGGCAATCTCGGCGAACTCCGGTACCAGCAGTGTGAGCAGGGAGCCGTTCTGCACGGCTTCGGAGACAGCGAATCCCTTGGTCTCGATGCCGTCGTTGTCCGGTCCGGCCAGCCTCAGGGAGTCCAGCTGGTCCGGTCCGATGTCGGAGCCTCGGAGATCGACCACATACCGGCCCGGATCACCGCCTCGGGCCGCCCGCCCGACGAGCTGCCAGCGTGGCTGCTTGCCCGCACCTCCTTCGACGGCGATCCACTCGCCGAGTGCCGAGGAGATCTCCTCGCGCCATCCCACCTACCGCCCCCGATCCGCCCGGTCCGATCGCCTGCCCGCTGCTGCGCCGCAGCCTATCCACCTGGTGGTTGTCACATGCAATGAATGGCCGATGGTCGGCAGGCTCAACGTGGTCGTGAGCCGATCGTCTGACGAGATCCGGCCATCCTCAGCGGCACGCAGCGTGGTCTGAGCAAGCCCTTCGACCCGGCCGCGACGATCTACTCCGCCAGCACGGTCGGTGAGCCTTCACGGGTGGTGCTCGATAGAACAGGGCATCCGTCCATCTTCAGCGGAGCCTGACGGGCCCTGCGATTCCCGGCCGGTGCGGCGGTTTCGCATCGTGTGAAAGTGCCAGCTGGCTGGGATGGCGACGCGCACCCGGCGCTCCTCTTCGGCTGCGTCGCACCACCGTGCCGTCCCTGGCGATGTCGTAGGCCAGATCCACCGCAACCGGCTCGCCCTGGCGTGCGTTCCGTGGCCCGTCCGGCCGAGGGTCGCCACCGTCCATGTAGTGGACGAGGAAGCGTGCCGGGCCAGTGCTTAGAAGGCACTGGGTGGGTGGGGGCGTTGGGCGGCTCTGACCTGCGCGGATGCGGCCGGTAGCCGGGCGCCGCCGAAGACTTCGGGCGTTTTCGGGACGGCTGGACTGTCGGTGGCTCCAGATGGCGTACGGAGCATGGGAGCGAAGACGGCGCTACTGGCGTACGCGGACGGAGATGTGGCCTCGGTGCTGAAGGCGGCCGGTGAGCCGACAGCCGAGGACACGGCGGCACTGATCGCCCGAGTCTTCCCGGGCTGTCGTGCGGAGCCGACGGAGGGTGAGGTCCTGGGAGAGGCGACGTACCCGCCGGACGGCCTCACGTACGCGGCGAGCTTCACGGGCGTGGACATGGTCTGCGACCGGCGCCTGATGTTCGACCGCCCGTCGGAGCTGCCGGCGCACCTTCTGGAACCGGCAACGGGACGCCGCGTGATCCTGCACGCGATGCACAGCGTCTCGGACTGGCTCGCCTTCGCGGTCTGGGAGGACGGCCGTCTCTGCCGCTCGCTGAGCCTCTCCCCGGACGGTGGCATCGTGGAGAACATCGGCGACCCGTTCCCCTTCGAGATGCCCTACTGGGCGGGTGACCGTCCCGTGGAGTTCGACCCGGACTGGGACGAGGAGCCGTACGCGCTGCCCTTCCACCCCCTGGAACTGGGCAACGAAGCCCTGCGCGACTTCTTCGGCTTCCTTCTGGAAGGCCGGCCCGCCCCCGAGGACGTCGACCTGGACGTGGTGCCACTGCTCGGTTTCCGCCTCTTTGCCGACAGCAATGAGCCGACCAGCTGACACCACCCAGACGATGGCATCCGCCTAAGATAGGTTGACGATTCACGTCTGCAAGGGGGTGCGACGGTGGCCGGTCTTGCTCCGGACGTCAAGTTCATCGCGGAGGGAATGATCCGCGGCTCCATGGGGCTTCTCGACACGATGCGGGGAGCGCGTGACACGGCTATCGCCGTGGGACACGAACTGGCGCGGCAACGCGGGATGGCAGGGGACGACGACGCCGGGCGAGCCTTTGCCAAGGTGTACGTCTCGGCAGCCTCCGCGACGCTCGACAAGATGGGCTTCAGCTCCTACGTCCTGGGCGAGACGAGCAAGGGGCTGATGCGCAACGCCCGCGAGTTCATGGCCGAGGAAAGCCGACAAGTCTCTGCCTTTCTGGGACGGCAGGCCGACCTCACGGCGGGAATGGGCGACCCCGGCGCCGACTGCACCGAGAACTACCTCGGGCTGGGCCAGGAGCTCCCCGAGGTGGTGGGGGAGACCGCCTGGTACGAGCAGTACGCCCCCGGCGGCGGCAGTGACCGCTTCCGTGGCTCGCCGGAGAAGATCCGGGACGTCGCTGGCTCCTGGCGCCACGCCGGGGTGCTCATGCAACGCTTCCTGGAGGACGCGCAGGCGTACGCCCTCACCGCGGGCAAGGCTCACTCCGGCGAGGCCGCCGACGCCTTCCAGACGTACGTCAAGCACAGCGTCGGCCTCACCTGCCCGCCGGCGAAGGCGGAGGAAGGCGAGCCGCTGGTGACGAATCTCGTCGCTGCCTGCACGCAGATAGCCAAGGCGTGCGACCGGTACGCCGAGCACGTGGAGGCTGCCAAGGGGAAGATCGCCGAGCGCAGGATGGACCTCTTCGAGGTCGACATGCCCTGGGACCAGCCGATGTTCGGGGGCAACGGATACGACGGCGGACTGCTCGATGCCGTGCTCGGGGACTCCTGGATCCGGGACCTCGGCTCCGTGGGCCATGCACTGGACTCGTCCGCCACACGAATCAAGCTCCCCGCGGCCGATCCGCCAGCGGCGCCCGCCGTCCCGGGACTCCCGTTCCTGCCGCCGCTCATTCCCGCGCCGGTGCCCGTACCTGTCCCGGTCGTCCTCGCGTCGTACACCGGGCAGATGCCGGCCCTGGCTCCGATGATCAACCCCGTCGACCCGGGAATCTCCTTCGTCGACCCGATTCCGCCGGTCCCTGGGACGACCCGTCTGCTCACCGCGGCAGAGCAGCAGCAGTTCCGCGCGTGGGTGAATACCCTCCGGCCCGGCGGCCCCGGACAATGCCTACCAGCTTCGCGTGGCCGGCTACCCCGAGCGCGAGGTGCCGTTGCTCGGGAGCAAGCGCGGGCTCATGGTGGACGGCATACGCCCCCTCGACGGCCACCTCGTCGAAGCGAAGCACGTACGGGACCCGGACTGCACGAAGAAAAGCTTCCGCACTCTCGACCGAGTCGAGGAAACACTGGCGAAGCCCGTCAAGATCAACAATCAAGGGAAGATCTCATGGGACCCCGTCGTCGACTCCATGTACGCGGGTGACGAGAAGGAGCTCGTCCGCTACAAACAAGCCATGGCCAACCCTGCCAACAGCGAGATCCGGGGCCTGGAGATCGTGACGAACGGGCGGGACAACGCCGTCTACTGGCAGTCCATGATGGCGATGACGGGCACGCCCGGCTCGACGCGGTACGTCCCCTGAGAACAAGGAAGAGCATGGCCACGGAACGAAACATCCGGACGAACTTCGCCTTCTATCCCCCCGAGGGGAACGGCGGAGCCTGGCACGCCACGCTGGACTCCCTGGAGCGGGCGCTGCGAGAGGCATTTCCCGACCCCACCATCGGGCACCGGCGGTCCGGCGTCCACGAGATGACGGTGCTGGACTTCGAGATCGAGCTGGCGCCGGACGTGTGGCTGGACGGCACCGCGGCCATCACCGAGCCCGACTACGCCTACATCACCCTCACCGACGTGACCGCGGACGAAGCCGGCGTCTTCGCCGTCTGGCTGCGCGACTCCTTCGCTCCGGCGCCCAACCTCGTGCGCTTCGCCAGCAGCCTCGCCATGGCGAACGGCGAGGACACTCCCTCGCTGCTGCCAGTCGAAGGGGGCCGCGAAGACATCGGTGACCTGCTGCGCCGGCACCTCGACGCATTCGACTACTGAGCGGTGACGTTCAAGCGGACTGCCGCCTATGTGACGCTGCTTCCCGTCGCTCTGATCGGCCGGCGGAACGTAGGAGCGCAGTTTCACGGCCCCGGATACCTCCCGCCGAGCCCAGGAGCGGGCTGGGCTCGAAGAGGCGGCCCGGCGGATGCGACGCAGGCCGCTCTGCCTCTGCCCGGACGGGACTTGTGCTGACACTGTCGGCGGGTGACCGGAGCGCGCGCATCTCATCGGGCCCGTGCTGCCCGCCAGGCGTCGGTGATGCAGCCCTCTTCCATGTCCCACCACTCCTGGGCCACGCCGTGATCGAGGAGCCGCTGGACCTTTGCGAGGTCTACCTCCGGCGGCACATCGAGAGCGACCATGCCGAACCGCTCGATCCCTTCTCCACCCATTCCCAGTTCCGCGAAGGCGTTCAGAACGCTTTGCCGCGCCGGGCCAGATCCCTGGTCATGCAGCACGATCAGCCGGATGGTGCAGTTCTGCGACGGCGAGACCACCTGGCCCGCCCAGTGAACGCCGTCCTCGTCGGGTTCGGTGGTGAGGACGTCTCCGCACGCCACGCCGCGTACGAACCAAGGAGTGTTGTCGAGCCGCACAGTGCCATCGCTTCGGTCGAGAGCCCACAGACTCTCTACTGAGGCGGGCGGCCAATCACCGTCCGTCTCAAGGCGGAAGTGCACCTTCACATGTTCGACTCCGGTCTGCGTCATCCGGTCAGGATGCACGATCTCTCCGATTCGGACCCGTGCGGCCCGTGCTTGAATCGGCGGATGATCGAATGGCAGTTGCCGAGTTACGGGCGCGGGCCGTACGACGAGGTTCCGCCCGTTCTCGAGCGGGTTCTGCGATCGCCGTCCAGCGATGAGGAGGCATGGCAGAAACTCTGGCACCTCCCGCAGGACATCGACTTCGAGCGCGGTGTCATCCGCGTGCGACGGCAGGTGCAACTGCTCAATGGTCGCTTGTACTTCACGCTGCCCGAGGGTGGGAAGACCCGCGTCGTCGACATGCCCGCTCGGTCGCCGCAGAGCTGGCCGTCTATTTCCTGCAGTGTCCGGCCGTGGAGGTCGAGCTGCCTTGGGGCGGACCGGAGCCCGAGCGGGAGAGGCGAGCCTTCCCGCTCGTCCTGACCACGACGTACGGGAACGCCATCCGGGCGAACATCTTCAACGTCTAGGTGTGGAAGCCCGCGCTCGCGAAAGCCGGGGCCATCCCCGTGCGGGAGAAGGGCGGGCGCTGGAAGGCGTCCCGCAAGGACGGCTTCCACGTTCTCCGGCACACGTACGCCTCGATCATCCTCGAAGCCGGTGAGTCCGTGGTCACCCTCGCCCGATGGCTCGGCCACTCCAGCTCGACCATCACCCTCGACCACTACGCCCACTTCATGCCCCAGGCCGGCGGCAAGGGCAGGGTAGCTGTCGACGCGCTGCTCGGCGTGGTCCCCGAGCACGTCCCGGAGAACCTCACCTTGGCGTGAGCGAGCGGGGGCACAGCACACGCTGTGCCCCCGCTGTCGTTGGGCTGCCTGCCGAGTTCAGCTGGTGAGGCTCTTGCGGCGGACCCGCACTCCGTACTTCGTTCCCTCAGGTCCACTGCTGCTGCCCCAGCCGACGCTGGTGGCGACGTCCCATCCCCTCTGTGCCTTCATCTGGGCCGCGAAGGTTCGGATGTTCTGGATCGTGCAGCCGCAGTCCAGCGAGACGTCGATGCTCAGATACGGGCTGCGGGGATTGTCGTTCCCGTACGAGGTCTCCTCCCACCGCACCTCGTGGACGTGTTCCTCGAGGCCGGTCCGCACCGCGTCGTGCTTGATGCCGTGGGCCTTGGCGTACTCGTCCAGGTCGTCGATCACGAACAGATGGCTGGACCACTCACCGGGCCAGACCGCGAAGAGCCGCGAACTGCCGGCCAGGGCCCGTTCGTAGGCGGCCCGGTCATCCCCGTGTGTCACCCTGCCGTCTTCGTGGACCTCGATGTAGCACGTCGTACTTGCGGTGTACGGGAAGTCCCTTCCCGCAGCCGCAGCACTCCTCGGTTCCAACAGACCCTCCCTGTCTGCGATGCCCCGCTTGGAAGTCAACAGCAGTCAGGCGATGGCCCGCAGGGCTTCGCCCGACACCCTTGGTGACCACTGATCCTCGACCCTGCCTTTGGGACGTGCCCGTCGTGCCGCAGAGCCGCAGGAGAGGACAGCAAGCGTCCACTCCCCAGCGCCGCGCATTCTCCCCAGATTCTCCCCAGAGGCACGGAAAACCTCCTCCCGAGTGTTCGCACTTGTGAAGTTGATCAGATGCCCTGGGCCTCTGCTACAACCAGTCCTTCCTCTTGAAGACCACGTACAGGCTCACGCACACCACCGCCATAAGTAGCACCGCGAACGGATACCCGCCCGCCCAGTGCAGCTCCGGCATGTGGTCGAAGTTCATGCCGTAGATCGTTCCCACGAGTGTGGGTGCGAAGAGGATGGCCGCCCACGACGAGATCTTCTTGATCTCCTCGTTCTGTTCGAAGCCGGCCTCCGCCAGGGCGCGCATCTCCGCGTTCTGTTGTTGGGTGACCAGGGTGGCGTTGACCGTGAGGATGTCGGCGAGGGCCTGGCGGAAGCCGTCCACGCGTTCGCTGGTGTGGGTGACGTGGTCGGCGACGTCGCGGAGGTAGCGCTGGAGTTCCTCGTCCGTGCCGTACTTGGCGAAGCCGGCCATCAGGCCGTGGAGCATGCCGACCAGGGGGCGGGTGGCGCGCTGGAACTCGACCATTTCGCGGGAGAGTTCGTAGATGCGGCGGGAGACCGCCGGGTCGCCGCCGAAGACCTCCGTCTCGATCTCGTCGATGTCGTTCTGGACGCCCGCGACGACCGGTGCGTAGCCGTCGACCACCGCGTCGAGGATCGCGTACAGGACGGCCTCCGGGCCGAGGGCGAGGAGGTCGGGGTTCTCCTCCATGCGGCGGCGGACCGAGGAGAGGTCGGGGGCCGCGCCGTGGCGGACCGTGATGAGGAAGTCAGGGCCGACGAAGAGGTGCAGTTCGCCGAAGTCGACCTCCTCCTGCGCGTCCAGGTAGCGGGCCGCGCGCAGGACCACGAAGAGCGTGTCGCCGTACCGTTCCAGCTTCGGGCGCTGGTGGGCTTCGAGCGCGTCCTCCACCGCCAGTTCGTGCAGGTCGAACTCGGCCGCCAAGGAGTGGAGTTCCGCCTCGGTCGGGCGTTGCAGGCCGATCCAGGCCATGCCGTCGGGGTGTTCGCGCAGCTGGCGGAACGTGTCCGCGAGGGTCGCGGGGGACGCCACCCGGCGGCCCTCCCGGTAGAGGCTCGCCTGGACGACGCTCTGTCGCGCGGCGGCGGGCGGGGGCGTGTCGGGGTCCGGCTGTGGCGGCTCCGGGTGGCGGCGCCAGGCCGCCCGGGGGCGGCGGTCGGAGCGGTCCGGGCGGTCGGGCACGTGTCTCGGCTCCTCTGCGTTCCCGGTTGCGGGCGGTGTAGGGCCTGTCCGGCGGTCCAAGGGGGGATTTGGGCGTCTTCGGCAGGGTATACGGGAGTGTCCGGGAGCTCGTGGACGCGCGGCTTCCGTACCTGCCGTCGTAGCGTCTCCCCATGGTCACCACGGCGAACCACCCCACCCTCAGCCCCCGCGCCCTCAACCGCGCCACCCTCGACCGGCAGCTCCTGCTCCGCCGCACCTCCCTCGCCGCCGAGGACGCCGTGGCCCACCTGCTCGGGCTCCAGGCGCAGAACACCAAGCCTCCCTACTACGCCCTCGCCGCCCGTCTCGACGGCTTCCGGCCCGAGGAGCTGTCCGGGCTCATGGAGTCCCGGGCCGTCGCCCGCATCGTGACCATGCGGTCGACCGTGCACACGCACACGGCCGGGGACGCCGTGGCTCTGCGGCGGCTCGTCCAGCCCGGTGCCATCGACCGCGAGCTCGCGATCTTCGTTTCTCGCGGCGGCCTCGACGGCGTCGACCTCGACCGGCTTGCCGCCGTCTCCCGGGCGCTCGTCGAGGAGAAGCCCCGTACGCCCAAGCAGCTCCGCGAGGAACTGCTCAAGGAGTGGCCCGACGCCGACCCCCAGTCCCTCTCCCTGGCCGCCCGCTGCCTCCTGTCGCTCGTCCAGGTCACCCCGCGCGGGCTGTGGGGGAGGGGTGGACAGGTGGCCCTCACCACCACCGACGCCTGGTTCGACGGGGCCGCCCCGGAGGCCGCCGACCTCGACGCGACCGTCCTGCGCTACCTCGGCGCCTTCGGGCCCGCCTCCGTCAAGGACATGCAGACCTGGTGCGGACTCACCGGACTCGCCGAGGCCTTCGAGCGGCTCCGGCCCCGGCTCCTCGTCTTCCGGAGCGAGCGCGGCACCGAGCTCTTCGACCTCCCCGACGCGCCCCGCCCCGACGAGGACACCCCCGCCCCGGCGCGCCTCCTCCCCGAGTTCGACAACCTGCTGCTCTCGCACGCCGACCGCACCCGCGTCGTCCCCGCCGCGCACCGCTCCCGCACCTGGACCGGCAACCAGGCCCACCGCGTCTTCCTGCTCGACGGGTTCCTCGCCGGGCTCTGGTTCCTCGACGAGGCCAAGGACCGCACCACCCTCACCCTCGAACCCTTCGCCCGTCCCACCCGCGCCCAGCGCGCCGAGCTCACCGCCGAGGCGGAACGGACCCTGCGCCTGCTCGGGCGGTCGGATGTCCCGTACGACATTGTCCACCGCGACCCCGAGGACGGCTGATCACGCCAGAGCGCGGCTGATCACGCCAGAGCACGGCTGATCACGCCGGATCGCGGCTGATCAGGACAGGTCACGGCAGCGCCCCCGCCCTCCTCGCCGCCACCACCGCCTCCAACCTCGTGTGCGCGCCCAGCTTGCGCATCGCCGAGCGCAGATAGCCCTTCACCGTCTCCGGGCGCAGGCCGAGGCGCTCCGCCGCGACCGCGTTCGTCGCTCCCGAGGCCACCGCCGCGAGGACGTCCGTCTCGCGTGGGGTGAGGAGGACGCCGGGGAGGGAGGGGGCCGCGCCCGAGGCGGATTCCAGGCGGCCGCAGACCGCGAGGAGGCGGTCGCGGACCGCCGGGTCGACGACCCGCGGGGCCAGTTCGCGCAGCTCGCCGTAGGCCTGGCGGACCTCTTCCCAGGACGGCCCGGTGGCCGGGTCCGCCGCCTGCTGCCGCACCTCGTCCCGTACCGCGAGTGCCTGTTCGACGTCGCGGGCCGCCGCCACCGCCGCGTCGAAGACCCGTTCGCCGATCGGCAGGGACTCGCGCAGCGCGCCGTACAGCACCCCGCGCACCTTGCGCCGTACGACCACGGGGACCGCGATCACCGAGCGCAGCCCCTCCGCCGAGACCGGCAGGTCGTACTCGTGGGTGATGTGCCGCGCCGACGGGTAGTCCGTCACCGCGCACGGCCGCGACAGCGCGAGGCACTTCCCGCCGAGCCCGGAGCCCGCCGAGATCGTCAGGCCGTGCAGCGCGGGCGTCACCGCCCCGCTCATCTCGGCGATCCGCATCGAGAGCCCCTCGTGGAGCAGACCGCCGAAGACCACGGGCAGCCCGGTGGCGCGGCGGAACCGCAGCAGCGCCGCCCGCAACTCCGCCGTTTCCCTCTGCTCGGGCACGGAACCACTCCTTCATCACCCCCGAACGGGGGTAGTGAGACCTGAGTCACCGATTACACGATGTCGGGGACAGGTCCCGCAACGAGGAGAACGACACATGACGGCAGCGAGCGTGACCCATCCGACCGGCCCGACCGGCGGGACCGAGGACTTCCGGACCGCCCGGGACTTCCTGCTCCGGCACCGCGAGGACTACGAGACGGCGTACGAGGGCTTCACCTGGCCCCGCTTCGACCGCTTCAACTGGGCGCTCGAATGGTTCGACGTCATCGCCGCCGGCAACGACAGGACCGCCCTCCACATCGTCGAGGAGGACGGCTCCGAGACGAAGGTCGGCTTCGCCGAGATGTCCGCCCGCTCCAACCGCGTCGCCAACTGGCTGCGCGGCCAGGGCGTCCGCGCCGGCGACCGGATCGTCGTCATGCTGGGCAACCAGGTCGAGCTGTGGGAGACCATGCTCGCCGCGATGAAGCTGCGCGCCGTCGTCATCCCCGCCACCCCGCTCCTCGGCCCCGCCGACCTCCGCGACCGCGTCGAGCGCGGGCGCGCCCGCCACGTGATCGTGCGCGCCGAGGACATCGCGAAGTTCGACGAGGTCCCCGGCGACTACACGCGCATCGCGATCGGCGGCGACGGCGTGACCTGGCTGGGGTACGAGCACGCGGCCCGCGAGTCCGCCGACTTCGTGTCCGACGGCGTGACCTTCGCCGAGGACACGCTGATGCTGTACTTCACCTCCGGCACCACCGCGCGCCCCAAGCTCGTCGAGCAGACCCACACCTCGTACCCCGTCGGTCACCTCGCGACGATGTTCTGGATCGGGCTCAAGCCCGGCGACGTGCACCTCAACATCTCCTCGCCCGGCTGGGCCAAGCACGCCTGGTCGAACCTCTTCGCGCCGTGGAACGCGGAGGCGACCGTCTTCATCCACAACTACACGCGCTTCGACCCCGCCCGCCTCATGGCCGAGATGGACAAGCACGGGGTCACCAGCTTCTGCGCCCCGCCGACCGTGTGGCGGATGCTGATCCAGGCCGACCTCGGGCAGCTCGCGACCCCTCCCCGCGAGGTCGTCGCCGCCGGCGAGCCCCTCAACCCCGAGGTCATCGACTCCGTCCGGCGCGCCTGGGGCGTCACCATCCGGGACGGCTTCGGCCAGACCGAGACCGCCGTCCAGGTCTCCAACAGCCCCGGCCAGCCACTCAAGGAAGGCTCCATGGGCCGCCCGAGCCCCGGCTACCGCGTCACGCTCGTCGACCCGGTCACCGGCCGCCCGGACGTGGACGAGGGCGAGATCTGTCTCGACCTCTCCGCCCACCCGGTGGGCCTCATGACCGGGTACCACGGCGACCCGGAGCGTACGGCCGAGGCGATGGCGGGCGGCTACTACCGCACCGGTGACATCGGATCCCGGGACGCGGAGGGGTACATCACGTACATCGGGCGCGCCGACGACGTCTTCAAGGCCTCCGACTACAAGATCAGCCCCTTCGAGCTGGAGAGCGCGCTCCTGGAGCACGAGGCCGTCGCCGAGGCCGCCGTCGTCCCCGCCCCCGACCCGCTGCGGCTCGCGGTCCCGAAGGCGTACGTCGTCCTCGCGGCCGGCTGGGAGCCGGACGAGGAGACGGCCCGCGTCCTCTTCGCCCACTCGCGCGCGGTCCTCGCGCCCTACAAGCGGGTCCGGCGCATCGAGTTCGCCGAGCTGCCCAAGACGGTCTCCGGCAAGATCCGGCGGGTCGAGCTGCGCCGCCTGACCGCCGAGGGCGGCGGCAAGGAGTACGCCGAGGGGGACCTCGCGTGAGCCACGTGACCGGTACGGAACTCTCGTACGCGCACGGCGTCTCCGAGACGCCCCTCCTCGGCGACACCATCGGGGCCAACCTCGACCGGGCCGTCGCCGCCTGGCCCGACCGCGAGGCGCTCGTCGACGTACCCGGCGGACGGCGCTGGACCTACGCCCAGTTCGGCGCCGACGTCGACCGGTTGGCGGACGCGCTGCTCGGCAGTGGCGTCCGCAAGGGCGACCGGGTCGGGATCTGGGCGGTCAACTGCGCCGAGTGGGTCCTCGTGCAGTACGCCACCGCCCGCATCGGCGCCGTCATGGTCACCATCAACCCGGCCTACCGGTCGAGCGAGTTGGCGTACGTGCTCCACCAGGCGGGGATCTCCCTCCTCTTCGCCTCGCTGCGCCACAAGACGAGCGACTACCGCGCCATGGTCGGCGAAGTACAGGGAGAGTGCGAGGAGTTGAGGGAGGTCGTCTACTTCGGCGACCCCAGCTGGGACGCGTTCCTCGCCCGTACGGCGGGGGGTGTGCGCCCCGAGCCGCTCTCCTGCGACGAACCGGTCAACATCCAGTACACCTCGGGCACGACCGGCTTCCCGAAGGGAGCCACGCTCTCCCACCACAACATCCTCAACAACGGTTACTTCGTCGGGGAGATGATCGGCTACACGGAGCGGGACCGGATCTGCGCCCCGGTCCCGTTCTGCCACTGCTTCGGCATGGTGATGGCCAACCTGGCGGCCACGTCCCACGGCGCCTGCCTGGTCATCCCGGCCCCCTCCTTCGACCCGGCCGCCACCCTCAGGGCCGTACAGGAGGAGCGCTGCACCTCGCTCTACGGGGTGCCGACGATGTTCATCGCCGAACTCGGCCTCCCCGACTTCGCGTCGTACGACCTCTCCTCGCTCCGCACCGGGATCATGGCGGGCTCGCCGTGCCCGGTGGAAGTGATGAAGCGGGTCGTCGCCGAGATGAACATGGCCGAGGTGTCCATCTGTTACGGCATGACGGAGACCTCACCCGTCTCCACCCAGACCCGCCGCGACGACGACCTGGAACGGCGTACGGGAACCGTCGGCCGGGTCCTGCCGCACGTCGAGGTGAAGGTCGTCGACCCGGCCACCGGCATCACCGTCCCGCGCGGCGAGGCCGGTGAACTCCGCACGCGCGGCTACAGCGTGATGCTCGGCTACTGGGACGAGCCGGAGAAGACCGCCGACGTCATCGACGCGGGCCGGTGGATGCACACGGGCGACCTCGCCGTGATGCGGGAGGACGGGTACGTCCAGATCGTCGGCCGGATCAAGGACATGATCATCCGGGGCGGCGAGAACGTCTACCCGCGCGAGATCGAGGAGTTCCTCTACGGGCACGCCAAGATCGCCGACGTCCAGGTCGTCGGCGTTCCCGACGCGCGCTACGGCGAGGAGATCCTGGCCTGCGTCGTCCCCCGCGACCCGGCCGACCCGCCGACCCTGGAGGAGGTCACCGCCTTCTGCCGCGACCGGCTCGCGCACTACAAGATCCCGCGCAGGGTGGAGATCCTCACCGAGTTCCCCATGACGGTCAGCGGCAAGGTCCGGAAGATCGAGCTGCGGCAGAGGTTCGGCGGCGGCGCCTAGCGGTGCGGAGGCGGCCTAGCGGTGCGGCGGCGGCGCCTGGAGGGCCGCCCTCCCGACCTCTCTCCGCATGCAGATCCGGGGCCAGGCGGACAGCCCGTGGGCGGCCTCCGCGCGGCTGATCGCGCGCAGGCCGTCCGTCAGTGCCGGGTCGGAGTCGGCGAGCGCGCGGAAGCCGAGCCGCGTGTAGTACGGGGCGTTCCACGGGACCTCGCTGAAGGTCGTCAGGGTCAGGGCCGCGAGGCCCTGCTCCCTGGCGGCCGCCTCCAGGTGCTCGATCAGCGCCCGGCCCACGCCCCGCCGGGCGGCGTCGGGATGCACCGACACCTGCTCGATGTGGGCGGCGCCGTCGACGGTGTCGGAGAGCAGATAGGCGACGGGCCGGTCGTCCGCGTCCACCGCGACCCAGGCCCGCCCCTCGCGGCGGTACGCCTCCAGGACGTCCAGGGGCAGCGGGTCGTCATCCGCGACATCCCCCATCCCGAGAGAACGGAACGGCTCACCCGCCGCCCGTTCGATGTCCTGGAGCAGCGGAAGTTCGGCCGGAGCGGCCGCTCTGATGCGCATACGACAGTATGGCCCGACCCCGGTGAACGCGAGGGCCCCTAGGGGGCGTCTTGAGGGTCAGGGGCGTCGAGGAGGCCGCCGTCGCGGGAGAAGCGGGGGAGGAAGAGCGCGAGCGCCGGGTCTCCGTACAGGGCCACGTACAGCTGGACCAGGCGTCCGTCCGTCACCTCGCGACGGTGGGCGGGCAGGGGGTGGCGCTCCCGCAGCGCGGCCAGCAGGCGGTGGGCGGCGGGGGTCGACGGGGGCAGCCGCAGCAGGAGTGCGGCCACGGCCACCGGTACGAGGGCGATGCCGAGCGCCAGGGGTACGGGGACGGGCCCGCGCCCGTACCCGTCGCCCGCCCACGCCACGACGACCCCCACCCCGACCGTCACCGGTACGCAGACCAGCAGCGCCCGGGCCGCGCGCAGCCGGCCGGGCGGCCTCAGGAGGCCCGTCCGGCCCAGTTCGTGGTGCAGCGCGTCCACGGCTCGCCGCGCCTCAGGGTGCTGGGCGAGCCTCCGCAGCCCGAGAGCCCGGTGCAGCGCCCCGTGCACCCCGAGCTGTACGGGGTCGCGGGTCCGGCCCGGGCCGCCGTTGGCCCGAATCGTGCGTTTGCGGCCCGCCGCCACCGCCCCGCGCTGGTGCAGCGCGACGAGCGCGACCGTCACGGCCGCCCGCCGCCCTCCCCGCAGCAGCGCGAGCGCCTGCGGCGGCGGCTCGGCGCCCGCCGACCACGTCCCGTCCTCCCGGCTGCGTGTTCGCAACAGCCAGGCCGCGAGCGCCAGTTCGCCGCAGGCCACCCCGATGAACCACCACAACGCCGTCGGCATGACGCCACCCCCCGGAGTGTTCTGCCCGGGGGACCGTGATCGTCACCCTCGCGTGGCCGGATCCGGCGCGAGTCCGGGGGAGGGAGGAGGGGTTACGCGCCTCCCGCCGCGAGGTCCTCCGCCGGAGGGTTGACGGGCTGCGGCGTACCGGACAGGTCGAGCACGAAGAGCGGGAGCCCGATCTCGGTCGCCCGCCGCCGCGCCTCCGGGGTGTAGCCCGCCAGGGAGAAGAACACCCCGACACTCGCCACGGGCGCGCTCAGGCCGGTGAGCCACAGGCACTCCACGGCGCGGACCCCGGTGGGACGGGTGCTCGGGTCCACCTCCGCGACGAGCCCCGGCGCCCGCAGGTCCATGCCGGACGCGGGGCGCTCCTCGGGCTGGACGACGTCACGGAACCCGAGCCATCCCAGGTACGTCGCCGCCGCCGTGACCGCGTCCCGCGCCGTCCTGATCGTCATCGGCCGGAAGGCGCCGCGCGTCGGCGACGGGCGCGGACCGGCGGCCGACGGCTCGGGACCGCGCGCCGGGTGCCGTTCGGCGAAGGGGAGGGGCTGGGGGGCGGGGAGGGGCGCCGCCGGGGGCGGTGAGGCGGGGGAGGTGGGGGAGACGGGGGAGGCGTCCGGGCCGGTGCCGGTGCCGGTGCCGGTGTCTGCTCCCGCTCCCGAACTCGTACCCGTACCCGTACCTGCACCCGTACCCGTACCCGTACCCGTACCCGTACCCGAATCCGTCCCCCCGTCCGCGCCGTCGTGGCGCGTCGGGCCCGGGCCGAACCATTCCGAGCCCGGCTCCAGTGGCCGGGCGCGTACGGGCGGAGCCTCGGCCGGCGGCAGCGGCGGCGGTGTCCTTCGCGGCGGCAGCGGCGGACGGGGGTCGGGTGCCTCGTACAGCGGAGGCTCAAGGGATGAGGGCTCGCGCGGTGAGGATTCACGCGGCGAGGCCTCAAGCCGCGAAGGCTCCGGCTCCCCGGTCCGCCCCGCGGCCTCGCCAACCCCCGCCCCGTCCCCGCCGTCGTGACCCGTCGGTTCCACCACGATCCGCAGCACCGTCCCGCACGCGCAGCCCAGCTCCGGCTGCGGCCAGTCGTCCTCGCGCCCGCAGGCTCCGCAGCGCACGGTCACCCACAGGTCGGCCCAGTTCCGGTCCGTGACGGGTTCGGCCGCCGCGCCCGCCGTCACCGGCGGGGCCACGGGCGCTCCGCACGGGCACGGGAAGGCGGGCGGCGCGTACATCTGCGTCCGCAGGCACTCCGGACACCGGATCTCTATCGCTTTCGACTCACCCACAACACCAACCCCCCTGTCGTCAGCCCCGCCACATCGTCCCCCCAACGGCCGCCCGGAGGAGGGCGTTCGCCCGGACTTCTCTTGACGGTTCTCCGGAAGCCGACCTACATTGCTTCCGTATAGCAGAACAGTATTTCCGCATTACGGAAACAAGGCCGCGAACGAGCCCTGAGCCGCCCGCGCGCCCGCATCCGACCGGCCGAAGCAGGAGCACTCCCATGCCTCGTATGACCGCCGCCGCAGCGGCCGTTGAGATCCTCAAGCGCGAAGGCGTCACCACCGCCTTCGGCGTCCCCGGCGCGGCGATCAACCCCTTCTACCGCGAGCTCAAGAACGTCGGCGGCATCGGTCACACGCTGGCCCGCCACGTCGAGGGCGCGTCCCACATGGCCGAGGGCTACACCCGTGCCAAGGCCGGCAACATCGGCGTCTGCATCGGTACGTCGGGTCCCGCGGGCACGGACATGATCACCGGCCTCTACTCGGCCATCGCGGACTCGATCCCGATCCTCTGCATCACCGGCCAGGCCCCGGTCTCGAAGCTCCACAAGGAGGACTTCCAGGCCGTCGACATCGCCACGATCGCCAAGCCGGTCACCAAGGCCGCGACGACCGTCCTGGAGGCCGCGCAGGTCCCCGGCGTCTTCCAGCAGGCCTTCCACCTCATGCGTTCCGGCCGTCCGGGCCCGGTCCTCATCGACCTCCCGATCGACGTCCAGCTGACCGAGATCGAGTTCGACCCGGAGACCTACGAGCCGCTGCCGGTCTACAAGCCGTCCGCGACCCGCGCCCAGGCCGAGAAGGCGCTGAGCTTCCTCCTGGAGTCCGAGCGCCCGCTGATCGTCGCCGGCGGCGGCATCATCAACGCCGACGCCACCGACCTGCTCGTCGAGTTCGCCGAGCTCACCGGCATCCCGGTCATCTCCACCCTCATGGGCTGGGGCACCATCCCGGACGACCACGAGCTCGCCGCCGGCATGGTCGGCGTCCAGACCGCGCACCGCTACGGCAACGCGACCTTCCTGGAGTCGGACTTCGTCCTCGGCATCGGCAACCGCTGGGCCAACCGCCACACCGGTTACAACATGGACGCGTACACCAAGGGCCGGAAGTTCGTCCACGTCGACATCGAGCCCACGCAGCTCGGCAAGATCTTCGCCCCGGACT
Organism: Streptomyces sp. NPDC056144; assembly: GCF_042264145.1. NCBI lineage: Bacteria > Bacillati > Actinomycetota > Actinomycetes > Kitasatosporales > Streptomycetaceae > Streptomyces > Streptomyces sp. NPDC056144. The sequence continues at coordinate 491,328 of NZ_JBHJVF010000004.1, forward strand.
ACGGCATCGCCTCCGACGCCAAGGCCGCGCTCGAACTCTTCGTCGCGATCGCCAAGGAGTGGAAGGCCGCGGGCACCCTCCCGGACTTCACCGCCTGGGCCGCCTCCGCGCAGGAGCGCAAGGCCACCCTCCAGCGCCGCACGCACTTCGACAACATCCCGATGAAGCCGCAGCGCGTCTACGAGGAGATGAACAAGGCCTTCGGCCCGGACACCCGGTACGTCACCACCATCGGCCTCTCCCAGATCGCCGCCGCGCAGTTCCTGCACGTCTACAAGCCGCGCCACTGGATCAACTGCGGCCAGGCCGGCCCGCTCGGCTGGACCATCCCGGCCGCCATCGGTGCCGCGACCGCCGACCCGGAGACCCCGGTCGTCGCGCTCTCCGGCGACTACGACTTCCAGTTCATGATCGAGGAGCTGGCGGTCGCCGCCCAGCACAAGGTCCCCTACGTCCACGTCCTCGTGAACAACGCCTACCTGGGCCTCATCCGGCAGGCGCAGGGCGGCCTCGGCATCAACTTCGAGGTCAACCTCGAGTTCGAGAACATCAACACCCCGGAGATCGGCGTCTACGGCGTCGACCACGTCAAGGTCGCCGAGGGCCTGGGCGTCAAGGCCATCCGCGTCACCGACCCGGACAAGCTGGGCGAGGCCCTGGAGCAGGCCAAGAAGCTGGCCGTCGAGCACCAGGTCCCGGTCGTCGTCGAGGCGATCCTGGAGCGCATCACGAACATCGCGATGAGCAAGACGGTCGACATGAGCGACGTCACCGAGTTCGAGGACCTGGCCACCGAGCCGGGCCACGCGCCCACCGCGATCAAGGCCCTCCAGGTCTGATCCCCCGGATCGCGTGGACCCGCGATCCCGCGATCCCGCGACCTGACGGCTCGCGGATAGGCTGCGACCTCATCGAACGGCGCCCGGAGCACCCCTCCGGGCGCCGCGCCGAAAGGACGCACCCATGGCCGCCGTGACCCGACTCGTCACCCACGTCGAGCTGGACGAGGCGTGGACGACTCCCGCTCAGCTCTCTGTCTCGGCCCGCCTGGACGCGGAACTCTCCGACGGGCGGACCCTGGTCCTCCTCGACGACCGGGGCTGGTCCGAGAGCGTCGTGGGCGACGGGGACATCAGGGCCTTCCTCACCGTCGAGGACATCGAGAGCACCGCCCGGACCGTCGTCGGCCCGGACGAGCCCTACGGCGACGAGACGCGCGAGCAGGTGGAGGCCGCCCACTGGGCGGCCCTCGCCGCGCGCGTCGAGGAGGGTGCGCCGGGAGTACGGGCGGACGCCGCGGCGCTCGCCCGCCTCACCCACGCCGTCGTCCTGGGCGACAGCCTCAGCGCCTGGGTGGGCCTCGACGCGCCGCGGGAGGACTGACCGGCCCCCGCCCCGAGGAGCACCGGGGCGGGGGCCTCACGCCTTCTGTGCCCGTACGAGCACGGCGCCCGCCTCCGTCCACTCGTACAGGACCGAGCGGCCCGCCCGACCCCGCCGTACGAGCCCGGCGTCCCGCAGCACCTTCAGATGGCGGCCCACCGACCCGAGGCCCTGCCCGGTCATGGCCACCAACTGGCTTGTGGACAGCGGGGACCCGAGCCGTACGAGCACGCCGGCGCGCGCCGGACCGAGCAGCGCACCGAGCGCGTCGGGAACGGCCGGTCCCGACGTGTCCGCCAGAACTCCCGTGCAGGGATAGACGATCGCGCTCCGCTCCGTCCCCTCCCAGGAGACCCAGCCCGTGGCCGGCGTCACCGGCACGAGCAGCAGACGGCCCCGCTCGATCGAACGCGAGGGATAGTCCCGGGTGTTGACCTGGAGCCGTCCGTCACCGAGCCAGCGCATCTTCCCCGGGCAGAGCTCGTCCAGGGCGGCCGCCCAGCCGCCGCGGGCGAGGCGCGCCGTCCGTGCCAGCACGTCCGCCTCCAGGGCGCGCCGCCGTCGCTCCCACTCCGGCCGCACGGACTCCCGCCACACCCAGTCGAGCACCCCGGCGAGCCGCTCCGGCAGGTCGCTCGCGGCGCGCAGGGGTTCCGGCACCCGTCCGCCCACCGCGACCGCCAACTGCTCCACGGCGTCGGCCGGCGAGGTCGCCGCGACCGCCTCGACCTCCTCCTCGAAGGTCCGCTCGCGGTCGCCGAGCGGGGTCGGGGTGAGGAAGTCCGCGTTCCAGGTGGGCCCGATCGCCGCCCGCACGAGCAGCGCGTCGAGCGGCTCGGCGGCGAGGCGCGCGCGGTACGCGGGAAGGTGGCGGTCGAGCCAGGACCGCTCGCCCGGATGGGTCGGCGTCCCCGCGTGCAGCGTCTTGAGCGAGGCGACCGTCTCGGCGAGCGGGGACAGCACGAAGCCGCTCCCCGCGAGCGCGTCCGCACCAATCCGCCACCAGCCCATGTTTCGCCTCCAGGCGAAACAGTACCGGTGGGCGTGCGCGGTCCCGCAGACTCCGGGGATGCCCAGCAAACCCGCCCACGGCGGCTCCACGCCCGCCGCCGGCTCCCCGTCCCCGAACGACCGCGACCGGCCCGCCCGCCACCCCCCGTCCGGTGAGCCCGCCTCGTACCGGGCGCTCTTCCGCACCCCCGAGTTCACCCCCCTCTTCCTCACCGGCGCCGCCCAGATCGCCGCCCACACCGTCGCCGGGCTCGGGCTCGCGATCCTCGTCTACCGGGCGACCGGCTCCCCCCTCCTCTCCTCCCTCGCCCTCTTCACCCCCTCGCTCGCCCAGCTCATCGGCGCGACCACGCTGCTCTCCGCCGCCGACCGGGTCCCGCCGCGTGCCGTGATCTCCGGCGTCGCCCTCTTCTTCGCGCTCGGCACCACGGTCCTGGCGATGCCCGCCCTGCCGACCTGGGCCGTCTTCGCCGTCCTCCTCGTCCTGGGGCTCGCGTCCTCGCTCGGCGGCGGGGTCCGCCACGGCCTCCTCAACGAGATCCTGCCGCGCGAGCGGTACCTCCTGGGCCGCTCGGTGGTCAACATGTCCGCGGGCGTCTGCCAGATCGGCGGCTTCGCCGCCGGCGGCGTCCTGCTCGCCGTCCTCTCGCCGCGCGGCACGGTCCTCGTCGGCGCGGGGCTCTACCTCACCGCCGCCCTCGTGGCCCGCTTCGGCCTCGGCGCCCGCCCGCCGCGCGCCACCGGGCGGGCCTCGGTCGCCGCGACCTGGCGGACCAACGCCCGGCTCTGGGCCGTGCCCGCCCGCCGCCGCTGCTACCTCGCCCTGTGGGTGCCGAACGGACTCATCGCCGGAGCCGAGTCGCTCTTCGTGCCGTACGACCCCGAGCACGCCGGCCTGCTCTACGCCTTCGGCGCGCTCGGGATGCTCACCGGGGACACCCTCGTCGGCCGCTTCCTGCCGCCACGGCTGCGCGCACGGCTCCGCTACCCGCTCCAGGCCCTCCTGGCGGCCCCGTTCCTCGCCTTCGCCCTCGACCCGGGGCTGGCCCTCGCCGCCGTCCTCGTGACCCTGGCGACCATCGGGTACGGGGCGTCCCTCCTGCACCAGGAGCGGCTGATGACGCTGGTGCCGGAGGAGCTGAGCGGGCACGCCCTCGGGCTGCACGGCTCCGGGATGGCGGCGCTCCAGGGCGTGAGCGCCGCGCTCGCCGGCACCGTCGCCCAGTTCACGTCCCCGCGCACGGGCATGGCGGCGCTCGCGGTCGTCTCGCTCCTCGTCACCCTGGCGCTGGTGCGCGGGGACCGGGCGGACCGGGCGGACAAGACAGGCAGGACGGGCAGGACGGCTCTTACTGCGGAGCCTTCGACCGCATGACGACCGTCTCCTCGCACGGCCCGTCGGCGAACAGCTTCAGCGCCTCCATCTCGTCCTTGTCGACGGACAGGCCCCAGCGCAGCTTCGTGCTCACCCACTCGCCGACGTAACGGCAGTACCGGGTGGAGTCCTCCGGCACCCACTCGGCGGGGTCGCGCCCGGCCTTCTGCCGCAGGCTGCGGGCGGTGACGGCGACGAGGGTCGCGGCGGCGCCCTGGTCGTTGGCGTAGCTCTCGCGCCGGGCCGCCGTCCAGCCGGAGGCGCCCGACTCCCAGGCCTCCGCGAGCGGGACGAGGTGGTCGACGCGGAGCGCGGCGGGGTCGCTCACCCGCTGACCGTCGTACGGGGAGGTCCACCGCCCGCCGGTGAGCACGCAGCCGGCCCCGGCCGTCGGGGCCTCGTCGGCCTCGGCGAGGAGGACCTCGGAGCGGGTGTCGCAGCCGTCGGCGGGGTCGAGGCCCTGGTTCCAGTGGGCGAAGGCCGACTCCTTGTAGCCGTCCGGGTCCTCGGTGGCCTCGGTGAGCTCGGCGAGCGCGTCGGGGAAGAGGACGACGCCGGCGGAGAGGGCGGGGGAGGGGAGGGCGAGCGGGGAGAGGATCAGGGCGAGCGGCGCGAGTCCGCGCATCAGGTTCTTGATCATGCCCTCGGGGATAACCCGGTGGCCGCCCGGTCGGGGGGCCGCCTCGCGGCGCGCTCCGCCGAGCGGGTGCCGAACTTCACCGCAGAAACGATGCGCTGGAACCCGTACGGGAAAAGGAGAAGAGCGCGGAACCAGGGACCGTAAACCTGGTTCCGCGCTCTCTCGTTGATGACCGTCCGACGGCGCGAGGCTGGCACGACAGGACGTTCGCGCCGCCGGACGGCGGTCTGTGGGGCCCCCGGGGCAGGGGCTGGGCGTTGGGACCGCGGTGGTGTCGACGGGTCGGCCGGCCGGCTCCTTCCTTCAGGTCAAGAAGGAGGGCCCGCCGCCCTTACCACCGCACTGGCTCGACTCCACCGCGGTCCTCACGCTTGTCCGGACCGCCGGCCACCCCTCATCCGGGCCGGCGATCCGGACCGCGCACGGCACCGACCTCCCGTCAGGTGCCGCACGCAGTCTGGGTACTGCCTGAGGGTCAGTCCTCGCGCAGGGCGCGGACGGCCTCGGCCACGCGCTTGCCGTAGTCCGCGTCGGCGGCGGCGAAGTGCGCGAGGTTCTTCTCGATGACGTCCTCGCGGGACACCTGGGAGAGACCGCCGGCGATGTTGGCGACCAGACGCTTCTTCTCGTCCTCGGACATCAGGCGGTAGAGCTCGCCGGCCTGGAAGAAGTCGTCGTCCTTGGTGTGCGCGGGCGCCTCGTGCGTACCGGTCCAGCCGTGGATCGCGAGCGGCGCGGAGAGCGCGGCGTCGGTCTGGGCCGGGCCCTGGTACGAGTTGGGCTCGTAGTTCTTGTCGTGGCGCGAACCGTTGCGGGTGGCCATGAAGCCGTCCCGGCCGTAGTTCTGGGCCGTGGTCGCCTTGGGGGCGTTCACCGGCAGCAGGGTGTGGTTGACGCCGAGGCGGTAGCGGTGGGCGTCCGCGTAGGCGAAGAGGCGGCCCTGGAGCATCTTGTCCGGCGAGGGACCGATGCCCGGCACGAAGTTGTTCGGCGAGAACGCGGCCTGCTCGACCTCGGCGAAGACGTTCTCCGGGTTGCGGTCGAGGACCAGGCGGCCCACGCGCTGGAGCGGGTAGTCGCTGTGCGGCCACACCTTGGTGAGGTCGAACGGGTTGAAGCGGTAGTCCGCGGCCTCGGCGGCCGGCATGACCTGGACGTACAGGGTCCAGCTCGGGTTGACCCCGCGCTCGATGGCCTGGAGCAGGTCGGTCTGGTGCGAGTTCGCGTCCTTGCCGACGAGCTCGGCGGCCTGGTCGGCGGAGAGGGAGCGGATGCCCTGGTTCGTCTTGAAGTGGTACTTGACGAAGAAGGCCTCGCCCGCCTCGTTGGTCCACTGGTAGGTGTGCGAGCCGTAGCCGTTCATGTGGCGGTACGAGGCGGGGATGCCGCGGTCGCCCATGAGCCAGGTGATCTGGTGCGTCGCCTCGGGGGCGTGCGCCCAGAAGTCCCAGACGTTGTCCGCCTCCTGCTTGCCCGTGAAGGGGTCGCGCTTCTGGGAGTGGATGAAGTCGGGGAACTTGATCGGGTCCTTGATGAAGAACACCGGGGTGTTGTTGCCGACGAGGTCGTAGTTGCCCTCTTCGGTGTAGAACTTCAGGGCGAAGCCGCGGGGGTCGCGGACCGCGTCCGCGCCGCCGAGCGAGTCGGCCACGGTGGAGAAGCGGATGAAGGTCTCGGTCCGCTTGCCGACCTCGCCCAGGAAGTCCGCCTTGGTGTACGCGGTGACGTCGTCGGTCACCTCGAAGTAGCCGTACGCGCCGGAGCCGCGGGCGTGGACCACGCGCTCCGGGATCCGCTCGCGGTTGAAGCGCGCGAGCTTCTCCAGGAGGTGCTGGTCCTGGAGGAGGATCGGGCCACCGACGCCGGCGGTGGCGGAGTTCTGGTTGTCGGCGACAGGGGCGCCGGACTCGGTCGTGAGCACGCGCTTCGACATCGTGACCTTCCGTACGGGAGCTGCACTGGTGACGGTGTCAGGAGCGTAAGGAGCCGTTCCGAATATCGTCAACAGTTTGTTGAAAAGGAAGTGTGGTGTTCCGGTCGACGGCGTCGCCTGGGCGCGACAGGACAGTTGTCAGCGACGCCGTCGACCGGAAATCTGGGGCCCCGGTGGCGGGGCGGAGGATCAGACCTGCTGGCCGGAGAGGCGCTCGACGGCGCGGAGCAGGGCCGAGTGGTCGAGGCCGCCGTCACCCTGGGCGCGCAGCGAGGCCACGAGCTGGGCCACGACCGCGCCGACCGGGAGGGCCGCGCCGACGTTGCGGGCGGCGTCGGTGACGATGCCCATGTCCTTGTGGTGGAGGTCGATCCGGAAGCCGGGCTTGAAGTCCCGGTTCAGGAAGTTGTCCTTCTTGCGGGTCAGCACGGTCGAGCCGGCCAGGCCGCCGTTGAGGACGTCCAGGGCGGCCTGGAGGTTCACGCCGGACTTCTCGAGGAAGACGACGGCCTCGGCGCAGGCCTGGATGTTGACCGCGACGATCAGCTGGTTGGCGGCCTTCACCGTCTGGCCGGAGCCGTGCGGGCCGCAGAGCACGATGGTCTTGCCGAGGGCCTCCAGGATCGGGAGGGCCTCGTCGAAGTCGGCCTGCTCGCCGCCGACCATGATCGAGAGCACGGCCTCGATCGCGCCGGCCTCGCCGCCGGAGACGGGGGCGTCGATGACGCGGATGCCCTTCTCCTTGGCGTTCTTGGCGAGGTCCACCGAGGTCTGCGGGGTGATCGAGGACATGTCCACGATCAGCGCGCCCTGCTTCGCGTTCTCCAGGATGCCCTCGGGGCCGTAGGAGATGGCCTCGACCTGCGGGGAGGCGGGCACCATCGTGATGATGACGTCGGCGTCCTTCACGGCCTCGGCGATCGAGGAGGCGGCGGTGCCGCCGGCCTTCGCGAGGCGGTCCAGCTTGTCCTGCTCCAGGGTGAAGCCGGTGACCGAGTAGCCGGCCTTGAGGAGGTTCTCGGACATGGGGGAGCCCATGATGCCGAGTCCGACCCAGGCGATCTTAGGAAGGTTGCTCATGAGGGTGCCTCTCAAAACAAGGTGGTACGGGGAGGTGGCCTGCGTCAGCGGGCCGGACGGGCCTCTGCGGGCAGCCACTCGAAGGAGGCGGCGGCGTCGGCGGCCTTGTACTCCAGGCCGACCCAGCCTTCGTAACCGGCCTTCGCGAGCTGGTCGAGCAGCTCGGCGAGCGGGAGCTCACCGGTGCCCGGGGCGCCGCGGCCCGGCATGTCGGCGATCTGGACGTGACCGGTCTTGTCCGCGTATGCCGCGATGACCTGGGAGACGTCCTCGCCGTTCATGGCCAGGTGGTAGATGTCGAGGAGGAACTTGGCGTTGCCGAGGCCGGTCGCCGCGTTGACCTTGTCGACGACCTCGATCGCGGAGGGGGCGCTCACCAGCGGGTAGAGCGGCGACTCCGGCTTGTTGAGGGTCTCGACGAGGAGGATCGCGCCGATCCGGTCCGCCGCGCGGGCGGCCAGGACCAGGTTCTCCAGGGCGAGGGTGTCCTGGATCTGCGGGTCGACGCCCTCGACGCGGTTGCCGTAGAGCGCGTTGAGCGCCTTGCAGCCGACCGAGGCGGCGAAGTCGGCGGCCACCTCGATGTTGGCGCGGAAGCGGTCCGACTCGTCACCGGGTACGGAGAGGGCTCCGCGGTCCGGGCCGGGGAGCTGCCCGGCGTAGAAGTTCAGTCCCACCAGCTGGGTGCCGGCGTCCTCAAGGGCCTTCTTGAGGGCGTCGAGCTCGCTCTGCTCGGGGGTGGCGGTGTCGATCCAGGGCCACCACAGCTCGACCGCGGTGAAGCCCGCCGCGGCGGCGGCCGCGGGGCGCTCCAGGAGCGGGAGTTCCGTGAAGAGGATCGACAGGTTCACATCGAAGCGCTGGTTCTCGAATCCCATGAGGGGTGCGCTCCTTCCGTATCGCGGAAGTAAGTTTCTGTCTGGTGGAATGTTGCAAGGGGGTTGCCGCGCTTGTCAAGCGGTACTCGCAGGTCCGGGACTCCCGCGGGCCGGATCGGGGCCGTAGCGTGGGGTCATGGTGCGTTTGAGAGTGGAGTTCACGACCGAGCCGTTCGACCTCGACGAGGCCCCGGCGCACGCGGTCGTGGCGCGTGAGGTCATCCAGTCGGCCCAATTGGACGCGGTCGACGTGGGTCCCTTCGGCAATACGGCGGAAGGGGGCGCCGACGAGGTGCTGACCGCCGTCGACGCGCTGCTGCGACAGTCGCTCGCGGCCGGCGCCACGCGGGTCTCCCTCCAGGTGAACGTGATCGGGGAGGGCGAGAAGTGACCGAACACCCGCTGGTCACGGCGGTGAAGCCGCTCGTGGACGCGATGGGGGCCGAGATGCTCGGCCCCGCGCAGGCGGAGGGCGACGACGTCGTCCTCTCCTGGGAGGGCGAGGACGTCCTCGCCGTACGGCTGCCGCAGCTGTCGGAGTCCCTCGACCACATCCTCGTGGCGATGGAGCGGCGGCACGGGATGCCACTGGCCGAACTCGATCGCAAGGCAAAGCAGGAGGTCGTCCGTCTGCTGGAGGCGCGCGGGGCCTTCTCGGTGCGGCACGGGGTGGAGACGGTGGCCGGGGCATTGGGTGTCAGCCGGTTCACCGTGTACAACTACCTGAACCGCGAAACCGCCCTGAACAGGGAAAAGGCCGCCGAGAACAGCTAGTTGATCACCTTCGCGGGCAAGCCGTCGTCCAGATGTCGGGACGGCGGCTTTCGTGTGGCCGAGTTTTCAACAAAGTGTTGACGTTGTGTTGCGGAGGGCGTTAGCTATCCGCAGCCCGTCCGACGCACAGCGAAAAACAGCCACGGAGGCTTCCCGTGACTTCAGGTACGACACCGGGCCTCGCCCGGTTCAACACCTCGGCGGACAGCGAGGCGCTCGCCTCGCTCCACGAGGTGTGTTCCAGCTCGGCGTGGGGGAGCAAGCTGCTCGCCCAGCGCCCGTACACCACCGCCGAAGCCCTCTTCCTCGCCAGCGACGCCGCCATGGCCGAGCTGACCACCGAGGACCTGGCCGAGGCGATGGCGGGGCACCCGCCGATCGGTCGTCCGAAGGCAGGGGACCCCACCTCCTCCCGCGAACAGAGCGGGATGGCCGGAGCTTCAGCGGAGCTCAAGGTCGAGATGCTCGAACTGAACCTGGCCTACCAGGAGAAGTTCGGACACGTCTTCCTCATCTGCGCCACCGGCAGGACCGGCGAGCAGATGCGGGACGCGGTCCGGGAACGGATCGGCAACACGCCCGAGGTCGAGCGGGAGATCGTCCGCACCGAACTGGGCAAGATCAACCGCATCCGCCTGACCCGTCTCGTCGAGACTCCTGAGGAAGAAGGCTCCGCATGAGCACCGACACCACCGCTTCGGTGTCCACGCACATCCTGGACACCAGCATCGGCCGCCCGGCCGAGGGCGTGGCCATCACGCTCGCGGCCCGCAGCGGCTCCGACGCCGCATGGGTCACGCTCGGCGGCTCCGCCACCGACGCGGACGGGCGCTGCAAGGACCTGCCGGCGCTGCCGGAAGAAACCACCCACGTACGTCTCGACTTCGAGACCGAGACGTACTTCGCCAAGAAGCAAGCCGAGGCGCAGCAGGACGCCCCCCGCGTAAGGGACAGCGGTGCGTTCTTCCCGGAGGTGGCGATCACGTTCGCCGTCAAGCCGGGCGAGCACTACCACGTACCGCTGCTGCTCAACCCGTTCGGCTACTCCGTTTACCGAGGGAGCTAGCAGACATGCCCACGATTCTCGGCCAGAACCAGTACGGCAAAGCAGAGAACCGCGTCGTCAAGATCACGCGGGACGGCGCCACCCACCACATCAAGGACCTGAACGTCTCCGTCGCCCTCTCCGGCGACCTCGACGACGTCCACCTCACCGGCTCGAACGCCCACTGCCTCCCCACCGACACGACGAAGAACACCATCTTCGCGTTCGCCAAGGAGTACGGCATCGAGTCCGCCGAGCAGTTCGGCATCCACCTCGCCCGCCACTTCGTGACGAGCCAGGAGCCGATCAAGAAGGCCCGCATCCGGATCGAGGAGTACTCCTGGGAGCGCATCGCCTCCTCGGACGCCAACTCCAAGTTCATCGGCTCGGACGAGGTCAACCACTCCTTCGCCCGCAAGGGCCAGGAGACCCGCGTCACCCAGATCACCTACGACGGCGAGAAGTTCGAGGTCATCTCCGGCCTCAAGGACCTCGTCGTCATGAACTCCACCAACTCGGAGTTCTGGGGCTACATCAAGGACCAGTACACCACCCTCCAGGAGGCGTACGACCGCATCCTGGCCACCCAGGTGTCCGCCCGCTGGCGCTTCAACTGGACCGACGACGAGCAGCGCATGCCCAACTGGGAGCGGTCCTACGAGCAGACCAAGAAGCACATGCTCGAAGCGTTCTCGGAGACGTACTCGTACTCCCTCCAGCAGACGCTGTACCAGATGGCCACGCGCATCATCAACCACCGCTCGGAGATCGACGAAGTCCGCTTCTCGCTCCCGAACAAGCACCACTTCCTGGTCGACCTCGAGCCCTTCGGGCTGAAGAACGACAACGAGGTCTACTACGCCGCCGACCGCATGTACGGCCTCATCGAGGCCACCGTCCTCCGGGACGGAGCCACGGCGCTGATCCCGGTCGACATGACCAACCTCTAAGCGGCGTCTGAGTGCCGGCCCCGCCCACCCCGCAGTGGGGCGGGGCCCGCACCGGACCGGAGGGATTCCCATGGCACAGCCCGCAGGGCCGGCGCACGCCGAAGGCCCGTGTTCCACCCCGCCGGACCAGGCCCAGCAGGTCCATCCGGTGGACGAGAAACTCCCCGCCTCGCGGCTCGTCCCGGCGGCACTCCAGCACATCGCCGCCATGTACGCCGGCGTGGTCACCCCTCCGCTCATCATCGGCCAGGCCGTCGGCCTGGACGCCGCCGGGATGACCCGGCTCATCGCCGCCGGACTGCTCATCGCCGGCTGCGCCACGATCCTGCAGACGCTCGGCATCCGGCGCTTCGCCGGCAACCGGCTCCCGTTCGTCAACGCCGCCTCCTCGGCCGGCATCGCCCCGATGCTCGCCATCGCGGAGACCAGCGCTCCTGGGCACCAACTCCCCGCCATCTACGGCGCGGTGATGGTCGCCGGTGTCTTCTGCCTCGCCGTCGGCCCCTTCTTCGGCAGGCTCCTGCGCTTCTTCCCGCCGCTCGTCACCGGCGTCGTCATCACCCTCATCGGGGTCACCCTGATGCCCGTGCCCGTCAGCTGGGCCCAGGGAGGCGACAAGAACGCCGCCGACTTCGGCGCCATGAAGTACCTCGCGCTCGCCGCCTTCACCCTCGTCGTCGTCCTGCTGTTCCAGCGCTTCGGCAAGGGCTTCGTCAAGCAGATCGCCCTGCTCCTCGGCCTCTTCATCGGCACCCTCGCCGCGATCCCCTTCGGGATGGCCGACTTCTCCGCCCTCCGCGAGGCGCCCGTCGCCGCGCTCCCCGCCCCCTTCGCCTTCGGCGCCCCCGAGTTCCAGCCCGCGGCGATCCTCTCGCTCTGCATCGTCATGCTGGTCCTGATGACCGAGTCCAGCGCCGGCATGCTCGCCCTCGGCGAGATCTGCGAGCGCCGCAGCGACGGGAAGACCATCACCCGCGGCCTGCGCACCGACGGCATCGCGACCCTCCTCGGCCCCGTCTTCGGCGGCTTCCCGACCTCGGCCTTCGCGCAGAACGTCGGCGTCGTCTCGCTGACCCGGGTCCGCTCCCGGTACGTCGTCGCCGTCGCCGGCGGCGCCCTGATCGTCCTCGGCGCCTTCCCCGTCCTCGGCGCGGTCGTCTCCATGGTCCCGATGCCCGTCCTCGGCGGCGCCGGCATCGTCCTCTTCGGCTCCATCGCGGTCAGCGGCATCCGGACCCTCTCGGAAGCCGGACTCGACGACAGCTCCAACATCATCCTGGTGGCCGTCGCGCTCGGAGCGGGCATCATCCCGCTCGCCGCGCCCACCTTCTACGCCGACTTCCCGGCCTGGGCGCAGACCGTGCTCGGATCCGGCATCAGCGCGGGCGCGCTCGTCGCCGTCCTGCTCAACCTGTTCTTCCACCATCTCGGCACCCGGAGCCGTCACGCGGCCCCGGCACTCAAATCCTCCTAGGGTCCTGCCGTGCCCACACCACCCCCGAGGAATGAAGGAAGCACCGCCATGGCAGCACCTTCGGCAGCGCAGCGCATCGTCATCGAGAACGCGGCGATCGCGACCGTCGACGCGAACGACACCGAGTACGCCTCCGGCTACCTCGTCGTCGCCGACAACAGGATCGAGTCCCTCGGCGCCGGCAAGGCGCCCGAGGGCCTGGAGAACGTGGTCCGCCGGATCGACGCCACCGGTCACCTGGTGACGCCCGGTCTGGTCAACACCCACCACCACTTCTACCAGTGGATCACCCGAGGTCTCGCCACCGACCACAACCTGTTCAACTGGCTGGTCGCGCTCTACCCGACCTGGTCGCGGATCGACGAGTCGATGGTCCGCGTCGCCGCCCAGGGCTCCCTGGCGATGATGGCCCGCGGCGGCGTCACCACCGCCATGGACCACCACTACGTCTACCCGAAGAACTCCGGCGACCTGTCCGGCGCCATCATCGGCGCCGCCTCCGACATGGGCGTCCGCTTCACCCTCGCCCGCGGCTCCATGGACATGAGCGAGAAGGACGGCTTCCTGCCGCCGGACTTCGCCGTCGAGACCACCGAGGGCGCGCTCGCCGCGACCGAGGAGACGGTGAAGAAGTTCCACGACGCCTCCTTCGACGCGATGACCCAGGTCGCCGTCGCCCCCTGTTCCCCCTTCTCCATCTCCACCCAGCTCCTCAAGCAGGGCGCCGAGCTGGCCCGCCGTCTCGGCGTGCGCATGCACACCCACGGCTCGGAGACCGTGGAGGAGGAGAAGTTCTGCCACGAGCTCTTCGGCATGGGCCCGACGGACTACTTCGAGTCCACCGGCTTCCTCGGCGAGGACGTGTGGATGGCGCACTGCGTCCACATGAACGACTCCGACATCGCCGCCTTCGCCCGCACCGGCACCGGCGTCGCCCACTGCCCCTCCTCGAACGCGCGCCTCGCCGCCGGCATCGCCCGCGTACCCGACATGCTGAAGGCGGGCGTCCCCGTCGGCCTCGGCGTCGACGGCACCGCCTCCAACGAGTCCGGCGAGCTCCACACCGAGCTGCGCAACGCGCTCCTCATCAACCGGCTCGGCGCCCACCGCGAGGCCGCGCTCAACGCCCGCCAGGCCCTGCGCCTCGGCACCTACGGCGGCGCGCAGGTCCTCGGCCGCGCCGACAACATCGGCTCCCTCGAAGCCGGCAAGCTCGCCGACTTCGTCCTCTGGAAGATCGACGGCCTCGGCCACTCCTCGATCGCCGACCCGGTCACCGCGATCGTCTTCGGCGCCGCGGCCCCGGTCACCGCCTCCTTCGTCAACGGCAAGCAGATCGTCGAGAACAACCGCCTTCTCTTCGCCGACGAGGAGCAGATCGCGCGCGACGCGCGCGCGGAGGCCCAGCGCCTGGCCCGTATCACGGCCCAGAGCTGACCCTCCCCACGGAGTCCGACCGAGGGGGACGGCCCTCGGCCGGTCGCCGCGAGCCCGAGCGGGGTTCGCGGCAGCCCGACCGGGAGGTGCCGTACGCAGAAGACGTACGGCACCTCCCGGGAAGGTGACGCCTGCCCGCACCCCCACCGGGCATCCGCCCCGTCCGGCCCCCCCGCACGTCCGCTCCGCACCCCGCCCCGTCCGGCACCCCGCATTGCCCCGCACCTCGCCCCGTCCGGCACCCGCATCGCATCGCACCACCTCCTTGACCCCCTCGTCGCCGCCGACGTGTAACCGACCGGAGGAACCGCCGTGGCCGCCACGCCCCAGGTTCGCAATGCACCAGACGAAGGCTCCGCCCCCGTAGACCGTGAGAAGCATCCGGTCGACGAGACGCTGCCCCCCCTCAAGATGGCCACCAGCGGCCTCCAGCACGTCGCCGCGATGTACGCGGGCGTCGTCGCCCCGCCGCTGATCGTCGGAGCGGCCGTCGGCCTCTCCGGCACCGAACTGACCTTCCTCACCGGCGCCAGCCTCTTCACCGCGGGACTCGCGACCTTCCTCCAGACGCTCGGGGTCTGGAAGATCGGCGCCCGCCTCCCGTTCGTCAACGGCGTCACCTTCGCCGGCGTCGCCCCGATGCTCGCCATCGTCGACACCACGGAGAACAAGGCCGACGCCCTCCCCGTCATCTTCGGCGCGATCATCGTCGCGGGCCTCCTCGGCTTCGCCGCCGCCCCCTTCTTCTCCAGACTCGTGCGGTTCTTCCCGCCGGTCGTCACCGGCACCGTGATCACCCTCATCGGCGTCTCCCTCCTCCCCGTCGCCTTCGGCTGGGCCCAGGGGCCCAACCCCAAGGCCGAGGACTACGGTTCGACGACCTACCTGGCCCTCGCCGGCATCACCCTCCTCGTCGTCCTGCTGCTCCGCCGCTTCACCCGCGGCTTCCTCAAGCAGGTCGCCGTCCTCGTCGGCCTCGTCATCGGCACGCTCATCGCCATACCCTTCGGCGTCACCGACTTCAGCCCGGTGCGAGAGGCCGACATCGTCGGCTTCCCGTCCCCCTTCCACTTCGGCGCCCCGCAGTTCGCCCTCGCCGCGATCATCTCGATGTGCGTGGTCATGCTGGTCTCCATGACCGAGTCGACCGCCGACATGCTCGCCCTCGGCGAGATCGTCGACCGCCCGGCCGACGAGAAGACCATCGCCGCGGGCCTCCGCGCCGACACCCTCGGCTCCGCCCTCAGCCCGCTCTTCAACGGCTTCATGTGCAGCGCGTTCGCGCAGAACATCGGCCTCGTCGCCATGACCCGGATCCGCAGCCGCTTCGTCGTCGCCTGCGGCGGCGGCTTCCTCGTCCTGATGGGCCTCTCGCCGGTCGCCGCCTCGCTGATCTCGGTCGTGCCCCGCCCGGTCCTCGGCGGCGCGGGCGTCGTCCTCTTCGGCTCGGTCGCCGCCAGCGGTATCCAGACCCTCGTGAAGGCCGGCCTGGAGAAGGACAACAACGTCCTCATCGTGGCCGTCTCCCTGGCCGTCGGCATCATCCCGATCACGAAGCCGGACTTCTACCACGCCTTCCCGGAGACCGCCCAGATCATCCTGGACTCCGGCATCTCCACCGGCTGCGTCGCCGCCGTCCTGCTCAACGTGGTCTTCAACCACCTCGGCAAGGGCAGGGACGCCGACCAGGTCACCGCGCCCATGGAGCCGGGCGAGGAGATCGCCGACAGCGCCGACGCGAAGGCGGCGCACGTCCACTGAGCCCGCTCCTCGTTCCCCCGCCCGCCCCGGTCCCCGCGCACGCCGCGGAGACCGGGGCAGCGGTCGTCCTCGTCAACCCCAACACCTCCACCGCGACGACCGCGATGATGACCGCCATCGCCCGAAGGGCCCTGACGGGCTTCTCCGTCCGCGGTGTCACCGTCGCCCGCGGCCCCGGCATGCTCACCGACCCCGCGGCCCTCCGCGCCGCCGCGCCCGAGGTCCTCGCCGCGGGCCTGCGCGCCGCCGCCGCCGGCGACTGCGCCGGGCTCGTCGTCGCCGCCTTCGGCGACCCGGGCGTCGAGGAGCTCCGCGCCGCCGTCGGCGTCCCCGTCGTCGGGATCGGCGAGGCCGCCCTCGCCGAAGCGGCCGCCCACGGCGTCCCGTTCGGCATCGCCACCACCACGCCGCTCCTCGCCGACGCCCTCGCCGAGCGCGTCGAGGCCCTCGGCCACGCCGACCGGTACACCGGGGTCCGGCTGACCGCCGGAGCCCCGGAACGCCTCTCCGCCGACCCCGTCCTCCTCCTCGACCGGCTCGAACGAGCCGTCCGCGCCTGTGTCGAACGCGACGGAGCGGAGGTCGTCGTCATCGGCGGCGGCCCGCTCGGCGAAGCCGCCGAGGAGCTCCGCACCCGCTGCCGGATCCCGGTGATCGCCCCGATCCCGGCGGCGATCACCGCGATCACCCACCTCCTCACGGCCTGACCCCGGCCGGGCCCGGCGCGGCTCACCGTTCCACCGCGATGCGCCGCCCGCACTCCTCGGCCAGGTCCGGGTAGGCGGCGGCGACGGCCTCGTACAGCCGCCGCCTGAGCAGCCGTTCGGCCTCGGCCCGGCCGGTGTCCCCGTACAGCCCGTCGAGCAGCCACTCGTACCGCGAGAGCGCGTACCGCAGATAGTCCACCTGCCGGCGCCGCGACTCCGGGCTCCCCGTCACCCCCGGCCCTTCCGCCACTCCCGGCCCCCGCGCGCCGAGCAGCCGCCGGTGCCGGACGGCGCGCCGCTCCAGCTCAGGCCCGGACAGCATCGGCACCTCGATCGGCTCGGCCCGGATCGCGGCGAGCACGGCGGCCCGCCGCCGCCCGGCGTGGACGCCGACCCCGGCGGACCGGGCGGCCGACAGCCGCGAGGCCAGGGCGAATTCGGCGGTCCGCTCCACCGTCTCCACCCGGGCCAGGAGATACAGCCGGACGGGCGCGAGGGACCAGCGGCGCGGGTCGCGCCCCTGCACGTCGGGCGAGCCGAGCAGGTCCCGCACCATCGAGTCGGTCCAGCCCCTGCGGCGGACACCGGTGAGCGTCACATAGGTCATACGGTCCGTCATGTTTCCCCCTGGATTCGACTACGGAGAGTGATGGATCCAGTGAAGCGCACCCCACTGACAACGCCCCGCGACCGGCCCTCTTGTCCACTCCTCCCCGCCTGTGGGATATAGGTCTGGACCTTTTCGCCGGACGGAGGGACCGTCATGCAACACCGCTTCACCGCAAGCCTGTTGCCCGCCGTCACCCTCGCCCTCGCCCTCGCGCTCTCCGCCTGCGCGAGCACCTCGGCACCACCCCCGAAGGACACCAGGGCCCCCACCGCCCCCACCGGCGTCACCGCCACCGCCGGCAGCGCGAGCACCGTCCACGTCATGTGGAGCGCCGCCACCGACGACCGCGCGGTCACCGGCTACGAGGTCCTCCGCGAGGGCCGCAAAGTCAAGGACCTCCCCGCGACCACCCTCATGACCGACGTCGTCGGCCTCGCGCCCGCCACCCGCCACACCTTCACGGTCCGCGCCCGCGACGCCGCCGGAAACGTCTCACCCGTCAGCGTCGCCGTCACCGCCACCACCCTCCCCGCCGCCACCGAGGACCGCACACCGCCCACCACCCCGAGCACCCTCCGAGCCACCGCCGACGGCAGCCGCGCCGCCACCCTCACCTGGACCCCCGCCCGCGACGACCGGGCCGTCACCGCGTACGACGTCTACCAGGCCGACGTCCGCGTCCACACCGCCCCCGGCACCGCCACCACCGCCCACGTCACCGGCCTGCGCCCCGGCACCGCCTACGCGTTCACCGTCCGCGCCCGCGACGCCGCCGAGAACTCCTCCCCGGACGGCCCCCGCGTCGAACTCACCACCGCCCCCGCCCCCGGGGCCCCGCCCAACACCGCCCCCACCCACCTCACCGCCACGGCCGGGCGCGGCGAGATCACCCTCACCTGGACCCCGCCGACCACCGGCGCCCCGGTCACCCACCACGAACTCCACCTGAACGGCCGCTTCGCCACCACCATCATCTGGGGCACCACCCCGCCCCCGGCCCGGGCCACCTACACCTTCCCGGTCCAGGACCCCCCGGGCACCCGCTACACCGTCACCCTCCGCGCCCGCCTCCCCGACGGCACCTGGGGCGACTTCTCGGCACCCCGCACGGTCGTGGTGCGCTGAGCCGAGACCCCGCAACGAGCGGTCCTGGCCGAAATCGCCCTCTTTCGCCGCCCGGCCCCGCCCCTCACCCTGCGACCAAGGGAAGTCAGGCCCACCGGGGGGAGTGCCGATGTCCGCACCGCTCTACGTCCCCGCCCTCCCAGCCCGTTCCAGCGCGTTCCTCGCGTACGCCGGCCTCGCCCCCCGCCTCCGCGCCGCCGTCGCCCCCCTCTGGACGATCCCCCCGCGCGTCCCCGACGCCCGCGACCCCGACCCGCCCGCCCTCGCCCACCACCTGCGCAAAGCCCTGCGGCGAGCGGCGCACGCGCAGCGCGGAACCCCCGCCTGGCTGGACGCGCCCCACGCCGAGAGGCAAGCACCCGGCCTCCTCGGCGAGTTCACCCAGGCCCTCGCCGACACCCCGCTCCGCCCCGTCACCGGCGTCGACCGCCCCCTCCGGCACCAGCTCGCCAGTGCCGAGGCCGCCCGGGCGCGCGGAGACGGCCTGGGCATACGGGTGCCGCTGCCCGAGCTCCCCGACGAGCGATTACGGGACGCGCTCGGCACCCTTCTCGAACGAACCGCGGTCGCCGGCTCCCCGCTGGACCTCCTCCTCGACCTCGGCGCGGTCGCCGACGAGCATCTCCCCGCCGAGAAATGGGCGTTGCGCGCCCTCGACCTGCTCGGCCCGCTCCATCCCTGGCGCACGGTCGCCGTGCTCGCCGGCGCGTTTCCCCGCCGCGTCCCCGAGGGGTACGGAGCTCCGCTCGCCGAGGCCGAGCGCCTCGACTGGGACCTCTGGCACCTCCTCGTCGACGGCCCCGAACGGCCCGCTTTCCCCCTCACGTACGGGGACTACGGCGCCGACCACCCCGCCGCCCTCGACCGGCCCGCCGAGGCCGGCGGCGGCTCGCCCTGGGGCGTCCTCCGCTACACCACCGACCGCACCTTCCTCCTGGGCCGCGTCCCCACCCGGGGCGACGGCCGCGCGGAGGCGATCCGCGCGACGGCCCGGGAGATCGTGGAAGCCGAGGACTTCCGGGGCTCCCGGTTCGGCGCGGGCGAGCGCTGGCTCGTCGCCTGCGCCCACGGACGGGGGAGCGAGGGGGCCGGCCACCCGGCCGTCTGGCGGCGCGTCGCCCACCTCCAGCACCTCACGAAGACCGCCCGCGACCTGCGACGACGCTCCTAACGGCGGCCGTCCGCCCGCCGGATTCGGGTCCCCGGAATTACCCTGGGAAGCGTGGCCGGGACCGTTCTCACCAACACCGGGCTCGACGGCTTCCTCGACGGAGCGGACGAGCGTGGCGACCCCGCGTTCGCGCGGGCGGCCGAAGCGGTCCTCGGGCTGCTGGCGCTGCGCGGTGCCGACCGGGCGTCCGGGGTGCCGGAGCCGACGCCCGAGCTCGTACGGCATCTGCTCGTCGAGGACCTGCCGACGTTCGTGTACGCGCCGCCGGGCGAGCTGCGGGCCTTTCCCGCCGTGCTGCGCCGGCTCGCCGCGCGGTTCGACGGCGGGCGGGGCGAGCGGGTCGCCGCCGTCGTCGTGGAGGCCGCGCCCGACTTCGAGCGGGCCATGAACGACCCCGGCAACCTCACCTGGCACCGCTGGTACGCCTCCCTCCTGCGCGCCTGCGGGACCGATCTCGCCGATCCCGAGGACGTACGCCGCCGGCTCGCCGCCCTCGACGGCGCGCCGCTGCCCGACGGGGTGCGCCGGGCCGACCTCATGGGCCGCACGGCCCTCGCCGACGTCCTGCTCGCCGAGGCCCTCACCCGGGCCTACGTACGCGACGCGGAGAACGCCCCGGCCGCCGGACCGCTCCTCACCGACCACGCCGTCGCGACCGGCATCGGGCAGGTCGCGGGCGCGCTCCTCGACCGGTGGACCGCCGCCGGTCTCGCCGAACAGCTCGCCGGGCCTTACGCCCGCTACGCCCCCGGCCCCGACGCCTTCCCCCACCTGGTCCTCGCCGACGCGCTCCTCGACGAACACCTCGACTACTACGGCGACCCCGCCGTGCCCGTACCCCCGCCGTCCGCGATCGAGAACCCGGCCGCGCCCGGGGCCGTCGAGGAGGGCGCCGACGCGCTCGCCGCCGCCGTCGAGAGCCTGACGGACGGCGCGTTCGACCCGTACGGCGGAGAGGCGCCCCACCTGCTGTACGTCGTCTACCAGCGCGGCTGCTCGGCCGAGTCCGTCGCCCGCAAGACCGCCGAGTACGAGGACTGGGCCGTCGACCCCGCCCTGGAGGACCAGCCCGTCGCCGTCCCCGAGAGCGCGTCGGAGGCGTACGTGCTGCCGTCGCTCGACGAGCTCGGCCGCCTCCTGGGCTCGCGCGGACTCACCGAGGACGACCGGGAGGAGCTCGACGGGCAGGCCCGTTCCCTCGCCGGGGTCGTCGACCGGCTCGCCACCACGGGGCTTCTCTTCCGCTCCGGCGACGCGTTCGGGCTCACCCCGCGCGGTGCCGGTGTCCTGCGCTATCTCCTCCGCGTCCGGGGCATCGCCGCCCCCGACGCGGCCGAGGCCGCGGCCTGGCCCGCGCACGACCTGGTCGCCGCCGCCGCGGGCTGGCCGGCCGCGTCCGCCGCGCGCGTCCTCGCCGACTGGCTCCACGCGCGCGGGGACACCGCGGAGGCCTGGTCCGCACTCCTCGCCGCGCTCGGCACCGCCCACGGGGGCGGCTCCGACGCGGCCGACGCCCGGGCGCTGTTCGGCGTCCTGGACACGGGCGCCGCCCCCGCCGACGCCCTGCGCGGGGCCCTGCGGGACCCGGCGGTCGGGGAGTACGCCCACGAGGCGCTGCGCGCCCGGGGCGAACCGGCCGACCACCTCCAGGTCCCGCTCTCGGCGCGTGCCCTGCACGTCCTCGACGGACTGCCCGGCAAGAAGGGGCCGCTGCAGTCCCGGCGCGCCGCCTTCGACGCGGCGGCGGCCGCCTGGCCCGGCGGCTCGGCCGCCCTCGTACGGACGATGGCCGAGGCGGACCCGCACGAGACCGCGCGGGTCCTCGGCCCCCTCGGCATCACCGTGCCCTGAGGGGCGGTACGGGGATCACCCCGCTGTCAGGTACATCCCCGACGCCCCCGCACCCGCCGTGTTCCGGCAGCTGTGGTTGCCCGTCGGCGCCGCGTGGACGAGCGCCAGGCACCGGCCCAGGGCCTGCTGCCCGTACGCGTTCGGGTGCATGGACTCCTGCACGAGCCCCTGCGTGCTCTGGCTGTCGATCCACCGCGCCCACTCGCTGGTCGTCGCCGACGCGGGCACGGTCGACGAGACCTGCTTGCTCGCCCTGGCGCACACCTCGCGGCCCTGGAGGGCGTCCCGCAGGTCCATGAACTGCACGCCCTTGGCCGCCGCGACCCCCTTGAGCCGGTTGGCGAGCTGCGGGACCAGGGAGTCGCGGGCCCAGTCGGCGTCCTTGTCCCAGAAGGGGCAGCCACCGGTGTTCGTACGGGACCAGCCGCTCTCGGCGTACCGGTTCTCGGCGGCGCGCGGGATGGGGGAGGGGTACGACTGGAGCACGATCCGGTAGTCGGCCGCCGCGTATCCCGCGCCGGTCATCACGGCCCTGATCTCGTCGATCGACCGGCCGACGTCGGCCATCACGCCGTTGATCCGGGAGTCGACGAGGGCCTGCTGGTCGTCGTGGCAGTACGAGTACCAGACGATGTAGTCGGTGGCGCAGGTGGTGATGATGTCGGCGAAGCCGAGGTCGTTGCCGCCGATGGAGAGCGCGATGAGCTTCACGTCGTTGGCGGCGGCGAGGGCGGCCAGCTGATCGGCCTGCGGGGCCTCGCCCCGGTAGCTCTGGCCGCCCTGGGAGGCCCGGATGACGTTCTTCGTGGTCGCGCCCGAGCAGGCGAGGTTGACCAGCGAGCTCGCGATCGCTCCCGCGCTCCTGACCTCGGCGGTGTCCGAGCGGTGACAGCCGCCGGCGGTGGCTCCGTACACCTTGGCGGGGTCGTATCCGCTGCCCGTCCAGGCGCGGTCGGTGCCGTTGCGGCTCCCGGAGTTGGTGAGGCTGTTGCCGAACCAGCGTCCGGCCTCGCCGGAGATGTAGCTGTCGCCCATGGCGACGACGGTGCCGGGCCCGGTGCCCGGGGAGGCGTGAGCGGCGGGCGCGGCGGCGACGGTGGCTATCCCGGCGGCGGTACACAGAGCCAGGAGTGCGCGCAGCGCACGGTGGGGGGAAGAAGGCATGGCTGTGCTCCTGCGGTATGCGCAGCGGAGTGCGCAGTGACGTGGGGACGTACAGCCATCGGCGCCGGTGGCTTGGCCGAATTCCATCTGCCGCAGCTTGTTACCGCTAGGTACAGGAGCGTCTCGGTTGGGTCTCTTCGCCTGTGACGTGACAGGTACGCGGCAGCGGCCCCGTCCCCCCGGAGCTGTGCGTTTCATCGGGGAGGCGGGGCCGCGCGGGGTACTGCCGTGCCGGTCGGGGTTCACCCGGTCGGCCGAGCCCACGGTTCACCCGTACGGCTCAAGAGGGGTCGGTCGGCGGAAGGTCAGCCGACCAGCTGCTCGTACGCGGGCAGCGTCAGGAAGTCCGCGTAGTCGGCGTCGAGGGAGACGTGCAGGAGCAGGTCGTGGGCCTGCTGCCACTTGCCGTTCGCGTAGTCCTCCTCGCCGATCTCCGCGCGGATCGCCGCGAGCTCCTCGGCCGCGACCTCGCGGGCCAGCTCCGGGGTGGCCGCCTGGCCGTTCTCGAAGACGACGCCGGCGTTGATCCACTGCCAGATCTGCGAGCGCGAGATCTCGGCGGTGGCCGCGTCCTCCATCAGGTTGAAGATGGCGACGGCGCCGAGGCCGCGGAGCCACGCCTCGATGTAGCGGATGCCGACCTGGACGGCGCTGACGAGGCCCTCGTAGGTGGGCCTGGCGTCGAGCGAGTCGATGGCGATGAGGTCGCCGGGGGCCACCGAGACGTCCTCGCGGAGGCGGTCCTTCTGGTTCGGCTTCTCGCCGAGGACGGCGTCGAAGGAGGCCATCGCGATCGGGACCAGGTCGGGGTGGGCGACCCAGGAGCCGTCGAAGCCGTCGCCGGCCTCGCGGTCCTTGTCGGCCTTGACCTTCTCGAACGCGACCTTGTTGACCTCGGCGTCCTTGCGGGACGGGATGAAGGCCGCCATGCCGCCGATCGCGTGCGCGCCGCGCTTGTGGCAGGTGCGGACGAGGAGTTCGGTGTACGCGCGCATGAACGGGGCCGTCATCGTGACCGCGTTGCGGTCCGGGAGGACGAACTTGGCGCCGCCGTCACGGAAGTTCTTCACGATGGAGAAGAGGTAGTCCCAGCGGCCCGCGTTGAGGCCCGCGGCGTGGTCGCGGAGCTCGTAGAGGATCTCCTCCATCTCGTACGCGGCCGTGATCGTCTCGATGAGGACCGTGGCGCGGACGGTGCCCTGCGGGATGCCGACGTAGTCCTGGGCGAAGACGAAGATGTCGTTCCAGAGGCGGGCCTCCAGGTGCGACTCGGTCTTCGGGAGGTAGAAGTACGGGCCCTTGCCGAGGTCGATCAGGCGCTGCGCGTTGTGGAAGAAGTACAGGCCGAAGTCGACGAGCGCGCCGGGCACCGGCCGTCCGTCGAAGGTGAGGTGACGCTCCTCCAGGTGCCAGCCGCGCGGCCGCATGACGACCGTGGCGAGCTCGTCGGCGGGCTTGAGGGCGTACGACTTGCCGGACCTCGGGTCCGTGAAGTCGATGTTCCGGGTGTACGCGTCGATCAGGTTGACCTGACCCAGGACCACGTTCTCCCAGGTCGGCGCGGAGGCGTCCTCGAAGTCCGCGAGCCAGACCCGCGCGCCGGAGTTGAGCGCGTTGATCGTCATCTTGCGGTCGGTCGGGCCGGTGATCTCGACACGGCGGTCGTTCAGGGCCGC
This sequence comes from Streptomyces sp. NPDC056144, assembly GCF_042264145.1. Lineage (NCBI taxonomy): Bacteria > Bacillati > Actinomycetota > Actinomycetes > Kitasatosporales > Streptomycetaceae > Streptomyces > Streptomyces sp. NPDC056144. The sequence continues at coordinate 515,373 of NZ_JBHJVF010000004.1, forward strand.
CGGGGCCGGCGCGACCTTCCAGGAGTCGTCGGCGCGGATCGCGGCGGTCTCCGGCAGGAAGTCCAGGGTGGACGTGCGGGCGATCTCGGCGCGGCGCTCCGCCCGGCGGGCGAGGAGCTCGTCCCGGCGCGGGGTGAACCGCCGGTGCAGTTCGGCGACGAAGGCGAGGGCCGCCTCGGTGAGCACCTCCTCCTGACGCGGGAGGGGCTCGGCATCGACGACGGCCAGGGGGGACGGCGCGGGTGCGGACATGAACTGTCACTTCCTTCGCGGACTTCACGGGCGGTGCCAGACGGCCGCCGGGCGTCACGGGACGGCACGGAGTGCCGCAGGCGCCGAGATACGGCCGTGAGCGCCGTTTCGAGAAACAAGCGCTTCTGGACAGTGGATACTAGTTTCCTCATGGTGGAAGTTCAATGGTTTGTTGATGTCGAGATTCTTCGGGTCGACAGACCGTGGCGCCCCGTGCCATTCCCCTCACGCACCGCCTTCCCTCCCACCTTCCCTCCCGGTTTCCTTCCCGCCCTCGCTCCCGCCCTCACGTCAGATGCTTCAGGTCCGCCTCCGTGTCGATGTCGTACGGCTCCGCCACGTCCGCGCACTCCACCGGAGTGATCGCCGCCCGGTGCGCCCTCAGGTAGTCCCGCGCGCCCCGGTCGCCCACCGCCCCCTCGGCGATCCCGGCCCAGTGCCCCGCGCCGAACAGCACCGGATGGCCGCGCTCCCCGTCGTACGAGGCTGCCGCGAGCGTGTCGCGCGAGCGGTACGCGGCCAGGACCCGGGCCACCGCGGCGGGACCGATCCCCGGCTGGTCCACCAGGGACACGAGCGCCGCGTCCACCCCACGCGGATCCGCCGCGAGCGAGGCCAGCCCGACGCGCAGCGAGGAACCCATCCCCTCGGCCCAGTCCGGGTTGTCGACCAGCACGCAGCCGGGCAGCTCCGCCCGCTCCCGTACGGTCCCGGCGGAGGCCCCGAGCACGACGTGCACCACCTCGCAGCCCCCCTCGCGCAGCACGCGCACCGCGTTCTCGACGAGGGGGCGGCCCCGGTGGGGGAGGAGCGCCTTGGGGCGGCCGCCGAGGCGGCGCCCGCCCCCGGCGGCGAGCAGCAGGCCGGCGACGACGGGGGTTCGGTTCTCATCTGTGGTCATGGGGAGTGCATACCTCATGCCCCGCGGCAGCCGTCCGAGCGGAATGACACGCTCGCCTGAATTCCCGTCGTGCGGGGTGGCGCGCCGGGGTGGCGGAGGAGTTAACTGACCCGCGCACAGAGGCGTGCGAGGGGGAGAACCATGTTGCGAAGCGTGGGGCAGAGGCGAGTGACCGGCGAGGGCGTGGACCCCAGGGCGGCCGACCCCAGGGTGGCCGAACTGCGGTCCGCCGTGTCCCGGCTCCGCCGGGAACTGGCCGGACACCGAGCCGAGTTCGCCGACCGGGACATCGCCGAGAACGAGCTCGCCGCGCTCGACGCCATGGCGCTCGGCGGCGCGCCCGAGATCCGCCGGCTGCGCCGCTCGCTGCTGATCGTCGCGGGCTCGGTCGGCTCCGTCAGCGCCCTCGCGGAGGGACTCGCCGGGGTCCGGCGCGCGGTCGAGCTCTTCGGCACCCCGCGGGCCGGGGAGTAGCCGGGGCCGACGGGCGGCTGCCGGGACGTTTGGATACCCGGGAGGGGTTCACCGGGCTCTGCCGGATGGGCGAACCGGAGAGAATGCTTCCATCCTGAAGGCAGGCCCGCCACGGCGGGCCCGACCGGAAGGCGGTGGCGGATGTGGCGGACGTGGCGGCCACGGGCGAGGATCAGCCGCGGGGCGGCCCGGTGCCCGGCAGCCCGGCTCCCGGAGGCGCGGCCTCCGGCGCTGCCGACCCGCTGGGAGACCCGTACCTGAGGACCCGGTTCGCCCTGCCGGGCCGCCCCGGCACGTTCCTCCGTCGTGACCGGCTGGTCGAGCACCTCGAACAGTCCCGGCTGACCCCGCTGACCGTGGTCAACGGCAGCGCGGGGGCCGGCAAGACCCTCCTCGTCGCCGACTGGGCCGCGCACCTGGGACGGCCCGTCGCCTGGCTCACGCTCGACGCGGCGGTCGAGGGGCCGGGGATGTTCTGGGCCCAGCTGCTCCAGGCCCTGAACGCCGCCGGCGCACCCGTACCCGCCGCCGTCGGTTCCCCCGTCGACGCGACCGGGGTCCCCCGCACGCTCCTGAGCCGGCTCGCCTGGGCACTCGCCGGGCGCGAGCGGCCCGTCACCGTGGTGATCGACGAGTTCGAGCGGGTGGCCGACCCCGAGATCGGGCGGCAGCTGGAGTTCGTCCTGCGGCACGCGGAACCGGGGCTGCGCCTCGTCCTCGTCAGCCGCACCGAGCCGCTCCTCCCGCTGCACCGCTACCGCCTCGCCGGAGAGGTCACCGAGATCCGGGACGCCGAACTGGCCTTCACCACCGAGGAGGCGGTCGAACTCCTCGAACGCCACGGGCTGACGCTGGCCGCCCCGGTGGTCCGGGGGCTGGTGGAGCGCACCCGGGGATGGGCGGCCGGGATCCGGCTGAGCGCCCTGGCCGCGCGGTCGACCGCGGACCCCGAGCGCTATCTGAAGGAGTTCGAGGCGGGGCGGGGCACGATCGCCGACTTCCTGCTGGCCGAGGTGCTGGAACGGCAGCCCCCCGAGACGCAGGACCTGCTGCTGCGGGTCAGCGTGCTCGACCGTTTCCGCCCCGAGGTGGCGGACGAGCTGACCCGGCGGCGGGACGCCGCGACGATCCTGGCCGCGCTGCACCGCGCCAACGCCTTCGTCGAGGACTTCGGGCAGGGCTGGTACCGGCTCCACCCGTTGTTCCGGGAGATCCTCCGGGCCCATCTGCGCCGCCGCGCACCCGGCCTCGAACCGGAACTGCACCGGCGCGCCGCGCGCTGGCTGCGGCGCTCCGGCACCCTCCCCGAGATGCTGGCGCACGGCGCCGCCGCCCGGGACTGGACCTTCATGGCCGAGGCCCTGGTCGAGGACCTGGCGATCGGACAGCTCTTCACCGGGCTCGGCTCGGGCAGCCCGGCGGACTGGTTCGCCGGGATGGAGTCCGGGGGGACGGGGTCCGAGGGGACGGATTTCGCCGGGACGGCGGGCGAGGCGCCCGGGCCCTTCCTGGACCTCGTCCGCGCCGCGCGCGAGCTGTCCCGCTCCGACCTCGACGGCGGCCTCGCGCATCTGCGCCGCGCGGACCGGCAGCTCGCGGCCGACGGCGGCGGCTCTCCGGCGGCCCTGCTGAGCAGCGCCCTCCTGGAGGCGCTCGCCGGACGGCTGGCCGGTTCGGCGCACCAGGCCGAGCTCGCCACCCGGGCGGCCCGGCGGCTGATGCCGCGGATGCCTTCCCGGCTCCTCGACGGGCACCCGGAACTCCCCGCTCTCCTGCTGACCCACGTGGGCTCCGCGCGCCTGTGGGCCGGACACCTCGACGAGGCGAGGGCCGCCCTCACCGCCGTGACCCACGGCCCCCGCACGGCGGCCACGGTCCTCCCGCGCGGGGAGGCGCGCGAACACCTGGCCCTCGTCGAGCACCTCGACGGCCGGCCGAGCGCGGCGGAACGCACGGTGTTCGCGATGACGGCCGAGGCCGAGCGGTACGGCCTCGCCGAGCCGTCGGGTTCCGGGCTCGGACAGCTGGTGCTTGCCGCGGTCGCCCTCGACCGGGACGAGGCGGACCGCGCCGAGGCCCTTCTCGCCGGGACGGCCGACCAGCGGCCGGCGGACCCGGTGACGGCCGCCGTCCGGCGTGCCGTGACGGCCGGGGTGCTCCTGGCCCGGGGCCGTACGCGGGAGGCGCTGGCGGTCGCGGCCCGCCCCGTCCCCGCTGCCGAGCCGTCGCCCTGGGCGGAGGGCCGTGCCGCCCTCGCCGCCGCGGAAGCCCATCTGGCCGAGGGCCGCCCGGACGCGGCCGTCGACGTCCTCCGCCGGGTCGCCGGCGAGCTGCCGGAGTGCACCGTCGGCGCGGCGCGGGCCCACCTCGCCGCCGGTGACCCCGGCACGGCCCTCCGCCTGCTCGACGGCCTCGCGGCCCACGGGAGCGTCGGCCCGGCGGTGTCCGTACCGGCCGCGTTGGTACGGGCGCAGGCCGCCGCGCTGGAGGGGGACACCGCCACCGCCCGCAGGGCGCTCGCGCAAGCCCTCGCCGACGGCCGCCGCGAGCGGCTCAGGCGCGCCTTCCGGCTCGCCGGACCCTGGCTCGTCCCCTTCCTGGCCGAGCCCGCGCTGCGGGCGTCCGCCGTCGGATGGCTCGTACCGGAAACGGAACCGGAACCAGAGGCGCAGGCGGAGGCGTACGGTCCGGGCATCCCACCGGAGCAGCTGAGCGTCCGGGAGCGCGAGGTCCTGGAGCGGCTGGCCCGGGCGATGTCGACCGAGGACATCGCCGCCGACCTGTACGTCTCCGTGAACACCGTGAAGACCCATCTCAAGAGCGCCTACCGGAAGCTGTCCGTGCACCGGCGCAACGACGCCGTCCGCCGCGCCCGCGAGCTGAAACTGCTGTGACCGCCGTGACCACGGTGACCGCCGTGACGCTCACCCGCTCCGGGTGAGGTGCGCGGCGACCGTTTCGGCTGTGATGGCGACGTGAAGAAGTGGCGTGCTCTGATCGTGCTGGGAGCGGCCCAGTTCCTGATGGTGCTGGACACCGCCGTCATGAACGTCTCCATCAGCCAGCTCGTCGAGGACTTCGACACCGAGGTGACGGCCATCCAGGCCGTCATCACCTTGTACGCCCTGGTCATGGCCGCCTTCATGATCATCGGAGGCAGGATCGGGGACGTCCTGGGCCGCCGCCGCGTCTTCCTGATCGGCATGACCGTCTACGGGGTCGGCTCGGCGCTGACCGCCGTGGCGCCCCAGCTGTGGGTGCTGACCCTGGGCTGGTCGGTCATCGAGGGTCTCGGTGCCGCCCTGGTGCTGCCGTCCATGGCGGCCCTCGTCGCCGAGTCCTACCGGGGCCGCGACCGCTCCGTCGCGTACGGCGTCGTCGGCGGCCTGGCCGGTGCCGGCATCGCGGTCGGTCCGCTGCTCGGCGGCTGGGTGACCACGTACCTCACCTGGCGTCTGGTCTTCGCGGGCGAGGTCGTGGTGGTCCTCGCCGTGCTGCTGCTGCGGCGGGTGATCCCGGAGACGCCCCGGGCGGCCCGGCCTCCCGGCCTGGACGTCGTCGGCGCCGTGCTGTCGGCGGCCGGTCTGGGCCTCGGCGTGCTCGGCGTGCTGCAGAGCAGCACCTGGGGATGGGTGGAGCCGCGCAACCCGCCCTTCACCGTCTTCGGCTTCGCCCCCACGCTGTTCGTCGTCGCGGCCGGGGTGGTGGTCCTGTTCCTCTTCCGGGTCTGGGAGGAGCGGCGGGAGGCGGCCGGTGCCGACCCCCTGGTCCACCTGTCCCTGCTCCACAAGCCGCCCTTGCGCTCGGGGCTGATGACCCTGCTGAGCCAGAACCTCATCCTGCTGGGGCTGTTCTTCACCATCCCGCTCTATCTCCAGGTCGTGCAGGGGCTCGACGCCTTCGAGACGGGACTGCGGCTGGTGCCGGTCTCCGTCACCATGCTCGCGGCCTCCCTGGGCGCGGCGAAGCTCGGACGCAGGCTGGGGCCCCGGCGGATCGTGCGGACGGCCCTGCTGCTGCTCCTCGCCGCCATCGCCTGGCTCCTCGGCACCATCGACCCCGTCATCGACGACGCCCAGTTCTTCTGGGCCATGGCGCTCCTCGGCCTGGGCATGGGCCTGCTCGCCTCGCAGCTCGGCAACGTCGTCCAGTCCAGCGTCGGGGAACGGGAGCGCAGCGAGGTCGGCGGCCTCCAGTTCACCGCCCAGAACCTGGGGTCCGCGCTGGGCACGGCCCTCATCGGATCCCTGCTGATCGGGGCCCTGGCCCAGGCCTTCACCACCCAGGTGGCGGACGACCCGAGGCTCTCGGACGAGGCGCGCCAGAAGACGAGCGTCGCCCTGGAGGCCGGGATCGCCTTCGTGCCCACCGACGAGGTCCGGGCGGCGGCGGAGGACGCGGGACTTCCGCCCCGGGAGGTGGACGCCGTCACCGACGCGTACGCCTCGGCCCAGCTGGACGGACTCAAGGTGGCGGTGCTCGCGACCGGGGGCATCACCCTGGCGAGTCTCCTGGTCACCCGCGGTCTCCCCGGTGCGGGCGGGGCCGGCGGGGCCGCGGGAACCCGCTCCGAAGACTCCTGAGTCACCCGTGGAGGGTGAGGCCCGCCGGGGAGGGGACGACGGATCATCACAGGAGGGGCCGAAGGGCCCGGGACGGCAACCCCCCATCCATTGGAGGGGCAGATCATGCAGTACGAGATCCGGATCGACGGACTCATGTCGGAGACGCTGATCGGATCCTTCCCCGAGCTGGAGCACGTGATGATGTCCGGCCAGACGGTGCTGTTCGGCCCTCTCGTGGACGAGGCCCACCTCTACGGACTTCTGGCCCGCCTCCAGTCCCTCGGACTGCACCTGGTGGAAATGCGGCGGCTGCCGGAATGACGGAGCGGAGAAGACATGGACACGCAGATGTATCTCGCCTACGACTATCCGCTGTTGAGCATGTTCTGGACCATGCTGTGGTTCTTCCTGTGGGTCCTGTGGTTCATCCTGCTCTTCCGGATCCTCGGGGACATCTTCCGCGACGACTCCATGAGCGGCTGGGGCAAGGCCGGCTGGACGATCTTCGTCATCCTGCTGCCGTTCCTCGGCGTGTTCGTCTACGTGATCGCCCGTGGCAAGAGCATGGGGCGCCGCGAGATCGACCACGCCCGCGCCAAGCAGCAGGCCTTCGACGAGTACGTCCGCGAGACCGCCGGCGGCTCCGGCAAGCCCAGCCCCGCCGCCGAACTCCACCGGCTCGCCGACCTCCGCAGCCGGGGCCACATCAGCGAGGAGGAGTTCCAGCGGGCCAAGGCCCTCGTCCTGAACGACGACGCGCCGTCCCCGCCGGCCGGCACCACCACGGCCCCCCAGTGAGTCGGGCCGGGGAGAAGGAGAGACCGAGATGAACGCCACGCACACCGCTCACGGCTCGTCGGCGAAACTCGCCTGGGCCGGGGGCCTGCGGATCTTCGCCGCCGTCATGCTCTCCCTCGCGGGACTGTTCGCCGTCTGCCGCGGGATCATGGGCATCGCCGAGGACGAGGTCTTCGTCACGACGCCCAACTACGTCTTCAAGTTCGACCTGACCAGTTGGGGCTGGATCCACCTGATCCTCGGCATCGTCGCCCTGCTGGTGAGCTTCGGACTGTTCACGGCGGCCACCTGGGCGCGGTACACCGGCATCGGCATCGCCGCGCTGGTGATCATCGCCAACTTCCTGTCGCTGCCGTACTACCCGTGGTGGTCCGTCATCATGATGGTGATGTCCGGATTCGTCATCTGGGCCCTGTGCGTCGACCGGGGCGAGGCCGGGCCCGGCTCCTGAGCAGGTCCCCGCTCGGGGCGGGGTTCCACGACGGCCCATCGGCCCGGCGGCTCACCGTCTGATCAGCCGGCGGGCCGTCGCCGCCGCCACCGCCGCCGTACGGGAGTCGACGCCCAGCTTCGCGAAGATGTGCACCAGGTGGGACTTCACCGTCGCCTGGCTCAGGAACAGCGCCTTGCTGATCTGCTGGTTCGACAGACCCTCCCCGACCAGCTGGAGCACTTCCAGCTCCCGCTTCGTCAGCGCTTCCGCCGGGGTCCGCATCCGGTCCATCAGCCGGTGCGCCACCGCCGGGGCGAGCGCCGACTGGCCGGCCGCCGCCGTCCGTACCGCCGCCGCGAGCTCCTCCGGCGGCGCGTCCTTCAGGAGGTAGCCGGAGGCGCCCGCCTCCACCGCGGCCAGGATGTCCGCGTCCGTGTCGTACGTCGTCAGGACCAGCACCTTCGGCCCGCCGGGCACCGCCGTGATCGCCGCCGTCGCCTCCGAGCCGTGCATCCCGGCGCCGAACTGGAGGTCCATCAGGACCACGTCCACGCCCCCGGCGGCCGCGAGCTCGACCGCGCGTTCCGCCGTGGCGGCCTCCGCGACCACGGCGAAGTCCGGCTCCGTGTCGAGGACCGCGCGCAGGCCGGCCCGTACCACCGGGTGGTCGTCGGCGAGGAGAAGGCGGATCGTCATGCGGAATCTCCTGCCGGAAGGGGGAGGGAGACGGCGACCGCCGTCCCCTGGCCGGGCGCCGACTCGACGGTGAAGGTGCCGCCCAGCGACTCCGCGCGCGAGCGCATCGCCGGAAGCCCGAACCCGCCCTCGGACGAGGGGCGTACGGAGCCGGGCTCGAAGCCCTTGCCGTCGTCGACGACGTCCAGGGTCACCGAGGCGTCCATGAACGAGAGCGTGATCTCGGCGCGCGAGGCCGAGGCGTGCCGCACGGTGTTCGCGAGCGCCGACTGCGCGATCCGCAGCAGCGCCACCTCGTACGGGGTGGGCAGCTCGACGGGCGTACCGCTCGCCGAGAAACGGACCCGCGGCCCGCCGCCCGCCGCGACCGGCTCGCACAGCCGCTCCAGGGCTCCGGCCAGCGAACCGTGCTCCAGGTCCGGCGGCGTCAGCGCCCGGACGAAGCGCCGGGCCTCCGCCAGGTTGTCCTGCGCCGCCTGCCGCGCCCGGTCGATGTGCCCGGCCGCGGGGGAGTCCGGCGGGAGCGCGCGCTCCGCCGCGCGCAGCAGCAGCTGGATGGAGGAGAGGCCCTGGGCGAGCGTGTCGTGGATCTCCCGCGCGAGCCGCTCGCGCTCCGCGAGCGTTCCCGCGTGCCGCTCGGCCGCCGCGAGCTCCGCCCGCGTCTCGATCAGCTCCTCGATGAGCCGCCGCCGTCGCTCGCTCTCCCGGTAGAGCGCCTGGTAGCCGAGGACGGTCGCCACGGCGACGGCGCCGCCGAGCAGCGGCCCGATGAAGACCCCCGGGTTGAGGGGCGCCCCGTGGCGCACGTACGAGAGGATCGCCGCGCCCGCCGTCAGGGCGACGGCCGGGAGCGACCAGCGCACCGGCAGCAGGTGCAGCTGGAGGAAGTACAGCGGGAACGCGACCCACAGACCCTCCGGCGTCAGCCACAGCAGGCCGAGCCAGGAGAGGGCGAGCGCGGTGAGCCAGATCGCGGAGCCGCGCCGCGAGGCACCCACCGCGGGCACGAACGAGCCGGCCGCGTAGACCACGCCCACCAGCGCGGCCGCGACCGCGCCGGCGGCCGAGTCGGCCCGTACGGCGGCGAGGACGAGGAGCCCGGCCATGAGCAGGTGGAGGCAGAGGCGCACGGCGCGGAGGGCGGGGGTCAGGGAGCGCGGATCCATATCCCTACCAGCGTAGACAGCCTCCGGCGCCGGGTCGGACAAAACGGACTCAACCGAAAGTTTGATTACGGAGCCATCCGTGGCGCGATGCCCGCACCGGCCTCCTCCGACCACTCTGGTCAGCATGTTCGTGGCATGGAGAGACCTGAGATTCGCCAAGGGGCGTTTCGCCCTCATGGGCACCGTGATCGTGCTGATCACCCTGCTCGTGGGGTTGCTGTCCGGGCTGACCGCCGGGCTCGCGCGAGAGAACATCTCCGCGATCACCGGCCTGCCCGCCGACCGGCTCGCCTTCGCGGCCCCGCCGGCCGGGCAGTCCGTCTCCTTCACCAATTCGACGGTGACGGAGGACCAGTGGGACGCGTGGGCGGACCGGCCGGGCGTGGCCGAGGCCGCGCCGCTCGGCATCCGCACGCTCAACGGCGCGGCCGGTGACCGGACCGCCGCCGTCTCGGCCTTCGGCTCCGAGCCGGACGCCGGGCTCGCGCCCGCGCCCGTCGGCCCCGGCAAGGTCGTCCTCTCCGAGTCGGCCGCCGAGGAGCTCGGCGTCGGCGTCGGCGACGCGCTGAAGCTCGGCTCCCTGGACGCCACCGTCGGCGCCGTCTCCGGCGACGCCTCGTACAGCCACACCCCCGTCGTGTGGACCTCTCTCGACGACTGGCAGAAGCTCGGTCACAACGGCACGAGCCCCGAGGAGCAGGCCACCGTCATCGCCCTGAGCTCCGAGGACGGAGCCGACGTCGACTGGGCGGCCGGCGACAAGGCCGCCGGGACCGAGGCGCGGACCATCGACGACGCCCTCACCGCCATAGGCTCCTACCAGGCCGAGAACGGCTCGCTCCAGCTCATGCGCGGCTTCCTCTTCGCGATCTCCGCGCTCGTCATAGGGGCCTTCTTCACCGTCTGGACCATCCAGCGCAGCGGCGACGTCGCCGTCCTCAAGGCGCTCGGCGCCTCGACCCCGTACCTCCTGAAGGACGCGCTCGGACAGGCCGTCCTCATGCTCACCGCAGGCACCCTGCTCGGCACGGGCCTCGCGGTCGGCATCGGCGCCCTGGTCAGCGGCGGGAACGTGCCCTTCGTCCTGGAGCCGCTCACCGTCCTCGGCCCCGCCGCCGTGATCATCGTCCTCGGCGTCCTCGGCGCGGCCCTGTCCATCCGGCGCATCACCGCCGTCGACCCCCTCACCGCCCTCGGGAGCGCCCGATGAGCCTCGTCCTCGACGCCGTCACCCTGACCTACCCCGACGGAGACGGCCGGCTCACCGCCCTCGACTCCGTCTCCCTCACCGTCCCCGCCGGTACGCTCACGGCCGTCGTCGGCCCGTCCGGCTCCGGCAAGTCGAGCCTCCTCGCGGTGGCCGCGACCCTGGTCACGCCCGACGAGGGCCGGGTCGTCGTCGCCGGTACGGAGACGGGGCCGCTGTCCCAGGCGGCCCGCGCCGAGCTGCGGCGCGAGCACATCGGGATCGTCTTCCAGCAGCCCAACCTGCTGCCCTCGCTCAGCGCGGCGGAGCAGCTCCAGGTGATGGCGCACCTGTCCGGGCGCGCGCCGAAGACGGTACGGGCACGGGCCCTGGAGCTGCTCGACGCGGTCGGCCTCGCCGACCAGGCCCACCGCAGGCCGCACCAGCTGTCGGGCGGTCAGCGGCAGCGCGTCAACATCGCGCGGGCGCTGATGAACGAGCCGTCCGTCCTCCTCGTCGACGAGCCGACGAGCGCCCTCGACCACGAGCGGGGCGCGGCCGTCATGGACCTGCTCGCCGGCCTGACGGCGGAGCGGGGCACGGCGACGGTCCTCGTCACCCACGACCGCACGCACCTGGCGCGCACGGACCACATGGTGACGGTCACGGACGGGCGCCTGACGGAGGCGCAGGCGGCCTGATCCGCACCCGGGACGACGGAACGGGCCGACCCGCACCCGGTACGACGGAACGGCCTGACCCGCACACGGTACGACGGAACGGCCTGACCCCCTCGGGGATCAGGCCGTTCCGTCGTGTCCTTGCGGGCTCAGCCCTGGCCGTTCCCCGAGGTGTTCGCCAGCGCGGCGGACAGCTCGCGGGCCACTTCGAGGAGGATCGGCACGATCTTCTCGGTGGCCGCCTCGGTGACCCGGCCGGCGGGGCCCGAGATCGAGATGGCGGCGGCGGTGGGGGAGTCGGGGACGGAGACCGCGAGGCAGCGGACCCCTATCTCCTGCTCGTTGTCGTCGACGGCGTACCCCGCGTCGCGGACGACCGCGAGCGCGTCGAGGAAGCCCTCGGGCGTGGTGATCGTCTTCTCGGTCGCGGCGGGCATGCCCGTACGGGCGAGGAGGGCGCGCACGTCCTCGGCGGGGGTGTGCGCGAGGAGCGCCTTGCCGACGCCGGTGGAGTGCGGCAGGACGCGGCGGCCGACCTCGGTGAACATCCGCATCGAGTGCTTGGACGGCACCTGGGCGACGTACACGATCTCGTCCCCGTCGAGCAGGGCCATGTTCGCCGTCTCGCCGGTCTCCTCGACGAGCCGCGCGAGGTAGGGGCGGGCCCAGGTGCCGAGGAGGCGGGCGGAGGATTCGCCGAGCCGGATGAGGCGGGGGCCGAGCGCGTACCGCCGGTTGGGCTGCTGGCGGACATAACCGCAGGCCACGAGGGTACGCATGAGGCGGTGGATGGTCGGAAGGGGCAGTCCGCTGCTCGCGGAGAGCTCGCTCAGGCCGACCTCGCCTCCGGCGTCGGCCATCCGCTCCAGGAGATCGAAGGCGCGCTCCAGGGACTGGACGCCACCGCTCGCGGCGGCGGGCTTGGCGGCGTCGGTGGTCCTAGCGCTGGACGTCGGCACGTCTCGGTCCTTTCGAGGCAGGCGGGCAAGGCAGCAGCCTACCGGGCCGTTCTCCCGCCGACCCCCCTGTGGAGAGCTACATTCTACTCTACGGAATTCCACTTTCGCTTTGTGGAATGACCCAAGAAGGGGGCGCACCCTTGACGAGGTGTCCTTCCGCCGCGAGACTCCTTCAACAGTTCGTTGAATCAACAGGTGAAGGGGTACGGGTGGACGTCAACCTGGTCCTGCGGTCGACTCGCGTCATCACTCCGGAGGGGACGCGTCCGGCCTCCATCGCCGTCTCCGGCGAGACGATCGCGGCTGTCCTGCCGTACGACGCCGAGGTACCCGCCGGTGCCCGTCTGGAGGACGTCGGCGACGACGTCGTCCTCCCCGGCCTCGTCGACACCCACGTCCACGTGAACGACCCCGGCCGCACCGAGTGGGAGGGCTTCTGGACCGCCACCCGCGCCGCGGCCGCCGGCGGCATCACCACCCTCCTCGACATGCCGCTCAACTCGCTGCCCCCGACCACCACCGTCGGGAACCTGCGCGTCAAGCAGGACGTCGCCCGCGCCAAGGCCCACGTCGACGTCGGCTTCTGGGGCGGCGCGCTCCCCGACAACGTCAAGGACCTGCGGCCCCTCCACGACGCCGGCGTCTACGGCTTCAAGTGCTTCCTCTCGCCCTCCGGCGTCGACGAGTTCCCCTCGCTCGACCAGGACCAGCTGGCGACCTCGCTCGCCGAGATCTCCGGCTTCGACGGCCTGATGATCGTCCACGCCGAGGACCCCCACCACCTCGACGCCGCGCCCCAGCGCTCCGGCGGCGCGTACGCCGACTTCCTCGCCTCCCGCCCCCGGGACGCCGAGAACACCGCGATCCAGAACCTGATCGCCCAGGCCCGCCGCTTCGACGCCCGCGTCCACGTCCTGCACCTCTCCTCCTCCGACGCGCTGCCGCTCCTCGCCGCCGCCAAGGCCGAGGGCGTCAAGGTCACCGTCGAGTCCTGTCCGCACTTCCTCACCCTCACGGCCGAGGAGATCCCGGACGGCGCCACCGAGTTCAAGTGCTGCCCGCCCATCCGCGAGGCCTCGAACCAGGACGCGCTGTGGCAGGGCCTCGCGGACGGGACGATCGACTGCATCGTCTCCGACCACTCGCCGTCCACCGCCGACCTCAAGACCCCCGACTTCGCCTCCGCCTGGGGCGGCATCTCCTCCCTCCAGCTCGGCCTGCCGGCCATCTGGACCGAGGCCCGCCGCCGCGGCTTCGACCTGACGGACGTCGTCCGCTGGATGTCCGAGGGGCCCGCCCGGCTCGCCGGACTGACCCGCAAGGGCGCGATCGAGGCCGGCCGCGACGCCGACTTCGCCGTCCTCGACCCGGACGCCACCTTCACCGTCGACCCGGCCGAGCTCCAGCACCGCAACCGGATCACCGCCTACGCGGGCAGGACCCTCAACGGCGTCGTCACCTCCACCTGGCTGCGCGGGGAGCGGATCGCCGACCGCGGCACCCTCGCCGAGCCCTCCGGCCGCCTTCTCGAAAGGACCAACTGACGTGTCGTCCCTCCCCAGCTTCACCGGTGACGCCAGCCCCTACGGCGGCGGCGACCCGTACGCCGACTACCGGACGGCCGACTTCCCCTTCACCCAGTACGCCGACCTCGCCGACCGCCGCCTCGGCGCGGGCGTGATCGCCGCCAACGACGAGTTCTTCGCCGAGCGCGAGAACCTCCTCAAGCCCGAGGCCGCCGAGTTCGACCCCGAGCACTTCGGCCACAAGGGCAAGATCATGGACGGCTGGGAGACCCGCCGCCGCCGCGGCGTCTCCGCCCAGCAGCCGCACCCCACCGAGGACGACCACGACTGGGCGCTCGTCCGCCTCGGCGCCCCCGGCGTGGTCCGCGGCATCGTCGTCGACACCGCCCACTTCCGCGGCAACTACCCGCAGGCCGTCTCCGTCGAGGCCACCTCCGTCGCCGGCTCGCCCTCGCCCGAGGAGCTCCTCGCCGACGACGTGAAGTGGACGACCCTCGTCCCGCGCACCGCCGTCGGCGGCCACGCCGCCAACGGCTTCGCCGTCGACGTCGAGCAGCGCTTCACGCACCTGCGCGTCAACCAGCACCCGGACGGCGGCATCGCCCGCCTCCGCGTGTACGGCGAGGTCGCCCCCGACCCGCGCTGGCTCGGCGTCCTCGGCACCTTCGACCTCGCCGCCCTGGAGAACGGCGGCCAGGTCGAGGACGCCTCGGACCGCTTCTACTCCCCGGCCACCAACACCATCCAGCCGGGCCGCTCCCGCAAGATGGACGACGGCTGGGAGACCCGCCGCCGCCGCGACAAGGGCAACGACTGGATCCGGTACGCGCTCGTCGCCGAGTCCGAGATCCGCGCCGTCGAGATCGACACCGCCTACCTCAAGGGCAACAGCGCCGGCTGGGCCGCGCTGTCGATCGCGGCCGAGGGCTCCGAGGACTGGACCGAGATCCTGCCCCGGACCCGCCTCCAGCCCGACACCAACCACCGGTTCGTCCTCGACGCCCCGGCGGTCGGCTCCCGGATCCGGATCGACATCTACCCCGACGGCGGCATCTCCCGCCTCCGCCTCTTCGGCTCCCTCACGGAGGCCGGCACGGCACGGCTGACCGCCCGCCACCAGGAGCTCGGCGGCTGAGCCGGCACCTCCCCTGAACTGGGCGGGCACGACACCCCGCCCGGCCCGCGAGGGCGCACCGGCCGACAGCAACGGTGCGCCCTCGCGTCCCCCTTTTTTTGGTGTAGCCACCACGGGCCCGGCCCGCTACCGTGATCGTTCCGAGTGAGAGCCGCCGAAGTCTCCACCCCACCCAGAGAGTTGGAGACACGGCCCGTGTCAGCCTCACCGACGTTCGCCGCACCCCTGCCCCTCGGCGCCCCGCGCCGCGCCTGGCTCACCGACCTGCCCGTTCTGCTCGTCGCCGTCGTCTGGGGCGCCAGCTACCTCGCGGCCAAGGGCATCACCACCGCCCACACCGTCATCGCGGTCCTCGTGCTGCGCTTCGCCCTCGTGCTGCCCGTCCTCGTCGTCGCCGGGTGGAGCAGGCTCCGCGCGCTGAGCGCGGCCCAGTGGCGCGGGGCCGCCACGCTCGGGCTGATCCTGAGCGGGATCTTCCTCCTGGAGACGTACGGCGTCGTCCACACCTCCGCCACCAACGCGGGCCTGATCATCAGCCTCACCATGATCCTCACCCCGCTCGCCGAGGCCGCCGTCACCCGCGTCAGGCCGCCCCGCGCCTTCCTCGCCGCCGCCGGGCTCTCCGTCGCGGGCGTCGTCCTCCTCACCCAGGGCGGCGGGTTCACGGCCCCGTCCCTCGGCGACCTGCTGATGCTGCTCGCCGCCCTCGCCCGTACCGTCCACGTCCTGGCCATGTCCCGGATCAAGGCGGTCGAGTCGGCCGACTCGCTCTCCCTCACCACCGTCCAGCTCGGCTCGGCCGTCGCCGTGTTCGCCGTCATCGCCGCCTTCCCCGGCACCGGCGCCTCGCCCTGGGCCGTCGCGCTCGACTTCGGCCCGGGCGAGTGGGCCGGCCTGCTCTTCCTCTCCGTCTTCTGCACGCTCTTCGCCTTCTTCGTGCAGATGTGGGCCGTCCGCCGCAGCTCCCCGTCCCGGGTCAGCCTCCTCCTCGGTACGGAGCCGCTCTGGGCCGCCGCCGTCGGCATCGCCCTGGCGGGCGACCGCCCCGGCGTCCTGGGGCTGGTCGGCGCGGTCCTCGTCCTCGCCGGTACGGGCTGGGGGCGCCGGGCGGCCGACGGGGCCTGACCGGTCAGTTCTCCGCCGGGAGCCCGCCGAGGGACTCGCGCAGGACGGCCGCCTCCTCGTCGAGGTGGTGGAGCAGCGCCTGGAGGGCCGGGCTGCGGGTGCGGTGGGCGACCTCGGTGGTGCCCACGGTGCGCCCCACCGAGGGGAGTTCGACGGGGAGGGCGGCGAGCTGTTCGTCCTCGCGGAGGACCAGTTCGGGGAGGAGGGCGACCATGTCGGTCTGCAGGAGCAGGGCCCGCATGGTGAGGATGGACGTGCACTCGACCCGGTCGGCGGGGAGCGCGAGCCCCCGGTCGGCGAAGAGCGCGCCGAGTTCCTGGCGCAGCGCGGTCTGTTCGACGGGCAGGATCCACGGATGGCCGAGGGTGTCCGTGAGGGTGACGCCGGGCGCGTCGAGCAGGGGATGGCCGGAGCGGACGGCGAGCCGGATGCGCTCGCGGTAGAGGCGGTGCTGGCGGAGCACGTCGCCTTCCTTCGGGGCGGGGCCCACCCGGCCGACGATGACGTCGAGTTCGCCCGCGAGGAGCGCCGGGTGCAGGACGTCCGGGGTGCCCTCGCGGACGACGACCGTGAGCCGGGGCCGTTCCCGTTTCAGCCGGGCGACGGCCCGGGGCAGCAGGACGTTGGTGCCGGCGAGGAGCGTGCCGACGGTGACCGTGCCCTCCCGGCCCTGACGGAGCCCGGTGAGGTGTTCGGCGGCGCGCCGCATCTCGGCGAGGACGGCGCGGGCGTGTTCCGTGAGGGCCTGGCCGTAGAGCGTGGGCCGCATGCCGCGCGGGACGCGGACGAAGAGCGGCAGGTCGGCGATGACTTCCAGCTCGCGCAGGGTGCGCGTGGCGGCGGGCTGGGTCAGGTGGAGGCTCTCGGCGGCCCTCGCCACGCTGCCGTGGTCGACGATCGCGACGAGCAGGGTCAGGTGACGGAACTTCAGCCGGCCGTCCAGCAGGTCCATCGGCGGGGGCTCCTCGCGACTGGGACGGCTCGCATACCGAAGTCGGTATGCGAGTGATGGCTTTTGGCATTGGTTCGGCATAGCTCGATGGGCGCATGATACCGGCACACGCCGGGACAACTGATCCGAAGACCCCGGCCTGGCAACGCAACGGAGGTCTGCAAGGTGCGCTCACCTGTGCGGCATTACGTAGGGGGCGGGTTCGACGCCTCGGGCACGCCGTTCCCGCTCGTCGACCCGGTTCGGGGCATCGCCGTCGGCGAGGCGCCCGAGGCCCCCCGCGAGCTGGTCGACCGCGCGGTGGACGCGGCGCGGGCCGCCCTGCGCGGGCCCTGGGCCTCCTGGGGCCCGGCCGAGCGCGCCCGGCTGCTGCACCGGATCGCCGACGGCATCGAGGCGCGGTTCGAGGAGTTCGTCGACGCCGAGTGCGCCGACACGGGCAAGCCCCGGGAGCTGGCCTCGACGGTCGACATCCCCCGCGCCGTCGCCAACTTCCGCTCGTACGCGGACCTCCTCGTCGGCCGTGCCGAGCGGTCCTGGAACACCCCCACCCCGGACGGCCGCGGCGCCCTCAACTACACGGTGCACAAGCCGCTCGGCGTGGTCGCGGTGATCTCGCCGTGGAACCTGCCGCTGCTCCTGCTCACCTGGAAGGTGGCCCCGGCGCTCGCGACGGGCAACACCGTGGTCGCCAAGCCCTCCGAACTCACCCCGGGCACGGCCTGTCTGCTCGCGGAGGTGATGGCCGACGCGGAGCTTCCGCCGGGCGTCTTCAACCTCGTGCACGGAGGCGGCGGGGGCGCCGCCGGACAGTGGCTGACCGAGCATCCGGGCGTGGACGCCATCGCGTTCACCGGCGAGTCGCGCACCGGTTCCACGATCATGCGGGCCGCCGCCGGACGGCTGGCCCCCGTCTCCTTCGAGCTGGGCGGCAAGAACGCCGGCCTCGTCTTCGCCGACGCGGACCTGGAGCGGGC
Organism: Streptomyces sp. NPDC056144; assembly: GCF_042264145.1. Lineage (NCBI taxonomy): Bacteria > Bacillati > Actinomycetota > Actinomycetes > Kitasatosporales > Streptomycetaceae > Streptomyces > Streptomyces sp. NPDC056144. The sequence continues at coordinate 533,198 of NZ_JBHJVF010000004.1, forward strand.
CGTCGAGGGCACCCTCCGCTCGGCGTTCACCCACAGCGGGCAGGTCTGCCTGTGCACCGAGCGGGTGTACGTGGAACGGCCGGTGTTCGACAGGTTCGCCGAGGCGCTGGCGGCCGGGGCGCGCGAGCTGACCGGATACGGCCCGATGGTCTCCGCCGCCCACCGGGACAAGGTGCTCGGCTACCTCGGCAAGGCGGCGGCCGACGGCCGGGTCCTGGCCGGCGGCGGGGTGCCCTCGTTCGGGGACGAGCGGGACGGCGGGTTCTGGGTGGAGCCGACCGTGCTGACCGGACTGCCCGAGGACCACCCGGCGGTACGGGAGGAGATCTTCGGGCCCGTCGTCCACCTGGCGCCGTTCGACACCGAGGAGGAGGCCCTGTCGCTCGCCAACGCCGGACCGTACGGGCTCGCCGCCACGGTCTGGACGGGCGACGTGAGCCGGGCGCACCGGGTCGCCCCGGCCCTCGACGTCGGCATCGCCTGGGTCAACACCTGGAACCTGCGGGACCTGCGCACCCCCTTCGGCGGCGTGAAGGCCTCCGGCATCGGCCGCGAGGGCGGCGACCACTCCCTCGACTTCTTCTCCGAACCGATGAATGTGTGCGTGAAACTGTGAGCGAGATCGTCACCAGCGAGACCGTCACGAGCGCGGTCGACCGGACGGTGGCCCTGGCCGCCGAACGCCTCGGCACCGCGCGCCGGACGGGCGTGCCGTGCGCCCCGGTCCGCGACCTGCTGCCGCCCGGGGACCTGGACGCCGCCTACGCCGTCCAGAGCATCCTGAACGACCGGCTGATCGCCGAAGGACGCCGGATCACCGGCTGGAAGATCGGGCTGACCTCACCCGCGGTGCAGGCGCAACTCGGCGTCGACACGCCGGACTTCGGCGCCCTGTTCGACGACACGGCCGTCCCGGACGGTGCCGAGATCCCCTGGGGGACGGTGCTCCAGCCCCGGGCCGAGGCCGAGGTCGCCCTCGTCCTCGGCCGGGACCTCACGCACGAGCGGCACACCGTCGCCGACGTGATCCGGGCGACGGACTTCGCGCTGCCCGCCGTCGAGGTGGTCGGCAGCCGGATCCGCGACTGGGACATCACGGCCGTGGACACCGTCGCCGACAACGCCTCCAGCGGCGTGTATGTCCTCGGCACCCGGCCCGTACTCCTGCGGGAACTCGACCTGAGGACCGCCGGGATGGTCCTCGAACGACGCGGCGAGCCGGTCTCCACCGGGGCGGGCGCCGCCTGCCTGGGCCATCCGCTCCACGCGGCCGTCTGGCTCGCGGACACGCTGGCACGGCTCGGCCGCCCGCTGCGCGCCGGGGACACCGTCCTCACGGGGGCGCTCGGACCGATGACGGCCGTCGCGCCCGGCGACGTCCTCGAAGCCCGCATCGACGGTCTCGGTTCGGTCCGCGCGGCCTTCGGCCGCCCCGCCACGGAAGGAGACGCCCGATGAACACCGGCACACTGGCCGACGCCCTCGACATCGCGGCACAAGGCGGCCGTCCGCTGGCCGGCGGCCGCAGCGGGCTGACGGACACGACTCAGGCGTACGAGGTCCAGGAGGCCCTGGTCGCGCGGCGGCTGGCCCGGGGGGAGCGGCTCACCGGCTTCAAGCTGGGCTTCACGAGCGTGGCGAAGATGCGGCAGATGGGGGTCTCCGACCTGATCCACGGACGCCTGACGGACCGGATGGAGGTCCCGGACGGGGGCCGGCTCGACGTCTCCGGGCTGATCCACCCCCGGGTGGAGCCCGAGGTGGCGTTCCTGCTCGGCGGGACGCTGCTGCCGGGCGGGGACCCGATGGCGGCGGTCGCCGCCATCGCCCCGGCCCTGGAGGTCATCGACTCCCGCTACGACGGCTTCCGTTTCTCGCTGCCGGAGGTCATCGCCGACAACACCTCGGCGGCGCACTACGCCGTGGGTGCCTGGCGGGCCCCGCGCGACCTGTCCGGCCTCGGGGTCCTCCTGGAGCTCGACGGGCGTCCCGTGGAGACCGGGTCGACCTCCGCGATCCTCGGGCACCCGCTGCGCGCGCTGGCCGCCGCCGCCCGGCTCGGCGGTCCGCTGGAGCCCGGCACGGTGATCCTCGCGGGCGCGGCGACGGCCGCCGTGCCGCTGCCGCCGGAGACGTACGTGCGGGCCACGGTCGCCGGACTCGGCACGGTCGCCTTCACGACGGAACCGGCCGAAGCCGCGCGGACCACGAGGGGGGACGCGTGATCGTGCCCGGTGCCGCGCCGCCGCGCGGCCGCTTCCCGCACATCCGGCGCGCCGGTGACTTCGTGTACGTCTCCGGCACCAGCTCCCGCCGGCCCGACGGGACCTTCGTGGGGGCGAGCGCCGACCCGATGGGGGTCACGGACCTCGACATCCGCGCCCAGACCCGCGCCGTGATCGAGACCGTCGGCCGCCTCCTCGCCGCCGCCGGCGGCGGCCTGGAGGACCTGGTCTCCGTGACGACGTACCTGGTCAGCATGAACGACTTCGGCGGCTACAACGAGGTCTACGCCGAGTACTTCGACGAGACCGGACCGACCCGCACCACGGTCGCCGTCCACCAGCTGCCCCACCCGCACCTGCTGATCGAGATCAGCGCCGTCGCCCACATCCCGCAGGGCATTCCGCAGCACATTCCGCAGGACAAGGAACCATCCCGATGACCATGAAACCCTTCAACCTCCAGGCCTGGATCGAGGAGCACCACCACCTGCTGAAGCCGCCGGTCGGCAACGTCCAGATCTGGCAGGACGCCGATCTGATGGTGACGGTCGTCGGCGGCCCCAACCGGCGCACCGACTTCCACGACGACCCGATCGAGGAGTTCTTCTACCAGCTCAAGGGCGACATGGTGCTCCGCGTCATGGACGAGGAGGGCCGGCCGCCGCGCGACATCCACATCCGCGAGGGCGATGTCTTCCTGCTCCCGCCGCACGTGCGGCACTCCCCGCAGCGGCCGGAGGAGGACAGCGTCGGCCTGGTCGTCGAGTTCGCCCGGCCGCGGGGGCAGCGCGACGCCTTCGAGTGGTACTGCGTGGAGTGCCACCACCTGGTGCACCGCAGCGAGGTCCAGCTCACCTCGATCGTCGACGACCTGCCGCCGGTGTTCGAGGCGTTCTACGGCGACGAGACCGCCCGCACCTGCCGGAACTGCGCCGCCGTGCACCCGGGCAAGGACTGGCCCGAGGCGCTCCGTCCGCGCACCCGCCGCGACGAGGAGGACCCGGCGTGACCGTCGTCGACATCCACGCGCACGTCTTCCCGGAGATCGGCCGCGCCGAGGCCGAGCGCCTCACCGGCTCCGAGGACGCCCCCTGGCTGCGGACCACGGACGGCCCGGACGCCGGGATGATGATGGCCGGTTCCACCGAGTACCGGCCGGTCCGGCGCACCCTGTGGGACCCGGCGGAACGCGTCGCCGACCTGGACCGGCTCGGCGTGGACGTCCAGGTGCTGTCCAGCACGCCCCTGCTCTTCGGCTACCACCTGGAGGCCGGACGGGCCGCCGACTGGTGCCGTACCGTCAACTCCCACCTCCTCGCGTACGGTGCCCACGCCCCGCACCGCCTGGCCCCCTTGTGCCAGGTGCCGCTCCAGGACACCGAAGCGGCCTGCGCGATGGTCACCGAGGCCATGGCGCAGGGCTTCCACGGCGTCCACATCGGCAACCACCTCGGCGACCGCGACCTCGACCACGGGGCGCTCGTCGAGTTCCTCGCCCACTGCGCCGAGGAGGACGCGGCCGTCCTGGTCCACCCCTGGGACCTGCCGTCCGGCCCCCGCTACTCCCGCTACATGCTGGCCTGGCTCGCGGGCATGGCGGGCGAGACCCATCTGACCATCCTCTCGCTGATCCTCTCCGGCGCCTTCGAACGGCTCCCGGCCTCCCTGCGGCTGCTCTTCGCGCACGGCGGCGGCAGCTTCCCGTACCTCCTGGGCCGGGCCGACAACGCCTGGCACCGCCGCGACCTGGTCCGCGCGGACAGCCCGCACCCGCCCTCTCACTACACCGACCGCTTCTCCGTCGACTCGGCCGTCTTCGACCCCGGCGCGCTGCGCCTGCTCGTGGACGTGATGGGTGCGGAGCGGGTCCTCCTCGGCTCCGACCACCCGTTCCCGCTCGGCGAGGAGGAGATCGGCCGGCTCGTCCGCGAGAGCGGCCTCACCCCGGCGGAACGGGACGCCGTCCTCGGCGGAAACGCCGTCCGCTTCTTCGGCCTCACCCCCGCACGAGTCCCCGCGGGAGCCCCCGCAGTGAAGGAGGCCGTCCGATGAGGGCCGCCGTGATCGGGTCGGGCAACATCGGCACCGACCTCCTCGTCAAGATGATCCGGGGCTCGGGGACGGTCACCGCCGCCGCGATGATCGGCATCGACCCGGAGTCCGACGGACTCGCCCGGGCCCGCCGACTGGGCGTCACGACCAGCTCCGACGGCGTCGAAGGGCTCATCGCCCTCGACGAGTTCGACTCCCTCGACCTCGTCTTCGACGCCACGTCCGCCGCCGCCCACCACCGCAACGCCGCCGCGCTCGCCCCGTACGGCAAGCGGATCGTCGACCTGACCCCGGCGGCCATCGGCCCGTACGTGGTCCCGCCCGTCAACCTCGACGAGCACCTCGACGCCCCCAACCTCAACATGGTCACCTGCGGCGGCCAGGCCACGGTCCCGATCGTCGCCGCCGTCTCGGCGGTGACCCCCGTGCACTACGCGGAGATCGTCGCCTCGATCGCCTCGCGGTCGGCGGGCCCCGGCACCCGCGCCAACATCGACGAGTTCACCGAGACCACCTCCCGCGCGCTGGAACAGGTCGGCGGCGCGGCCCGGGGCAAGGCGATCATCGTCCTCAACCCGGCCGAGCCCGCCCTGCTCATGCGGGACACCGTCCACTGCCTCGTCGACGACTGCGACACCGACCGCGTGGCCGACTCCGTGCGCGCGATGGCCGACTCCGTCGCCGCGTACGTCCCCGGCTACCGGCTCAAGCAGGAACCGCAGTTCCGCCGGATCACCGAGGACGACCCGCTCGCCCGGCTGGCCGGCGGCGCCCCGCCCACCGGCGGCGCGCGGCTCCTCGTCTCCGTCTACCTGGAGGTGGAGGGCGCCGCCCACTACCTCCCGGCCTACGCCGGAAACCTCGACATCATGACCTCCGCCGCGCTGCGCACCGCCGAGCGCCTGGCCGAACGGAGCCCGGTCCGATGACCTCGGTCTACGTCCAGGACGTCACCCTGCGCGACGGCATGCACGCCGTCTCGCACCGCTACACCCTCGACCAGGTCAGGGCCATCGCCGCCGCCCTGGAGGCCGCGGGCGTCGACGCCGTCGAGGTCGCCCACGGCGACGGCCTCTCCGGCTCCTCCGTCACCTACGGACCCGGCGCGCACACCGACTGGGAGTGGCTGGAGGCGGCGGCCGAGGTGCTCGACCGCGCCCGGCTCACCACGCTGCTGCTCCCCGGGGTCGGCACGGCGGAGGACCTCCGCCGCGCGCACTCCCTCGGCGTCACCTCCGTACGGGTCGCGACGCACTGCACCGAGGCGGACATCGCCGCCCAGCACATCGGCCTGGCCCGGGACCTGGGCATGGACGTGTCGGGCTTCCTGATGATGTCCCACATGGCCCCGCCGGCCGAACTGGCCGCCCAGGCCCGGCTCATGGAGTCGTACGGCGCGCACTGCGTGTACGTCACCGACTCGGGCGGCCGGCTGACCATGGACGGCGTACGGGACCGGGTCCGCGCCTACCGCGACGTGCTCGACCCGGCCACCGAGATCGGCATCCACGCCCACCACAACCTCGGCCTCGGCGTCGCCAACAGCATCACCGCCGTGGAGGCGGGCGCCCACCGCGTCGACGCCTCGCTCGCGGGCCAGGGGGCCGGAGCGGGCAACGCCCCGCTCGAACCGACGGTCGCCGTCTTCGACCTCCTCGGCTGGGAGCACGGCTGCTCGCTCTTCCCGCTGATGGACGCCGCCGAGGAACTCGTACGGCCCACCCAGGACCGGCCCGTGCGGGTCGACCGGGAGACGCTCACCCTCGGCTACGCGGGCGTGTACTCCAGCTTCCTGCGGCACGCGGAGACCACCGCCCTGCGCCACGGCCTCGACACCCGCGACCTGCTGGTCGAGGCCGGCCGGCGACGCCTCGTGGGCGGACAGGAGGACCTGCTCGCGGACATCGCGCTGGACCTCGCCGCCGCATCCCCCATCGACGTCACGACGGAGTGACCGCCATGCAGACCGACACCACCGGCACCACTGACACCACCGGCACCACCACGACCACGACGGCGGATCTCGCCGACCGCGCCGCCGCGCTCGACGCCGCGGACGCCCTCGCCCACGTCCGGGACCGCTTCCTCCTCCCCGAGGGAGTCGTCTACCTCGACGGGAACTCCCTCGGCGTCCTGCCCGCCGCCGTGCCCGCCGCGGTGGAGGACGCGGTGCACCGCCAGTGGGGGACCGACCTCATCCGTTCCTGGAACGCGAACGGCTGGTGGGAGGCGCCCCTGCGGACCGGCGACGCCATCGGCCGGCTCGTCGGCGCCGCCCCCGGCCAGGTGATCGCCGGGGACTCCACCAGCGTCCAGCTCTTCAACACCCTGCTCGCCGCCGCCCGGCTGCGCCCCGGCCGCCGCCTGCTCCTGACCGACCCCGACCACTTCCCCACCGACCAGTACATCGCGGACTCGGTGGGCCGGCTGCTCGGGCTCGACGTCCGCCGGGTGCCGGCCCGCGAGGCCGCCGCCGTGCTGGCCGCCGAGGGCGCGGACGTCGCCGTCGCCGCGTACGCCCCGGTGGACTACCGCACCGGCGAGCTGTACGACATGGCCGCGCTCACGGCCGCCGCGCACGCGGCCGGGGCCCTGGTCCACTGGGACCTGTGCCACGCGGCGGGCGCCCTGCCCGTGCGACTGGACGCGATCGAGGCCGACTTCGCGATCGGCTGCGGCTACAAGTACCTGTCCGGCGGACCGGGCGCGCCCGCGTTCGCGTACGTCGCCCACCGCCACCAGGCCGAGTTCGACCACCCGCTGACCGGCTGGCACGGGCACGCGGAGCCGTTCGCCATGTCCGGCACGTACGCCCCGGCACCCGGGGTCGCCCGCGCCCGGATCGGCACGCCCCCGCTCCTCTCGCTCATCGCCCTGGAGGCCGCCCTGACGGCGTACGAGGGCGTGGACATGGAGGCCCTGCGGGCCAAGAGCCTCTCCCTGACCGGCTTCTTCCAGGAGTGCGCGGACTCCCTCCTCGACGGCCTGGACTTCACCATGGCCACCCCGCGCGACCCCGGCCGCCGGGGCAGCCAGGTCGCCCTGCGGCACCCGGAGGCGTACCCCCTGATCGCCGCGCTCACCGCGCGGGGCGTCATCGGGGACATGCGCGCCCCCGACCTGCTGCGCTTCGGCTTCAACGGCCTGTACCTCACCCACGCGGACGTCCTGCGCGCGGTGTCCGAGCTGCGGTCCGTCGTGACCTCCGGCGCCCACCTGGCCGCCGAGTACCAGCAGCGCCCGACGGTCACCTGATCCCTCTCACCCGTCTCTCACCCGTCTCTCACCGCCGAGAACCCCGAGGACCCCCATGAGATCACTCCGTACGAAGGCGGCCCTGGCCACGGCCGTCGCCGCCGCCACCGCCGCGACCCTCCTCGTGCCCGGCAGCTCCGGCGCCACGACCGCCGCCGGCGCCACCGACCCGGACATCCCCGAGGTCTGCGCCGACCGCCGCCCCGGCCAGGCCGACCCCGGCGCGTACGGCATGCAGCTGGACGGGACCTTCCGGCACCCCGCCCTCACCCCGGTCGACGAGGAGCACGAGCACACCTTCCCCGGCCGCAACGCGGAGTACGACACCCGCTCGTACATCAAGAACATGAAGGTCGAAGCCGCCTACGAGGGGCCGGACTTCACCCCCGACTACTTCCACACCTGGCAGAACATCGTCGACTTCGACGGCCGCCGGTACATGTTCCAGTACGACCGCTCCGAGGGCCGTGTCTACGACATCACCGACGTGAAGAAGGTGCGGGTCGTCGAGCGGGTGAGCCGCGAGGACGTGGACGGCGACGAGACGAAGGCCAACGGGGACTGGGCGGCGAACGACTACTGGGGCGCCTCCACCATCCAGTGGAACAAGAAGCTCGGCGCGTACGTCATGGTCCAGAGCTTCGAGAACAAGCGGCAGATCCACGAGCTCACCGACGACCCGGCGGAGGACAAGTACGCCAACCCGGAGGGCGTCCGGAAGCTGCGCGAGAAGCCGGGGCTGAAGGGCTTCAAGGTCTTCCGGCTCGACGGGCCGCTGAAGAAGGACTGGAAGCTGCTCGCCACGGTCTCCACCGACTCCACGCAGAAGGACCCGCTGCGCAGCGACCCGAACGCGGCGCAGCAGGGCTCCGGATCGCTCGACACCCCGTACTGGACGGGCGACCGGTACATGTTCGTCGCGACGGCGCCGGACGACACGTACTCCCGCACCGAGTACCCGACCAACCTGCACTCGGCCGGCTACCAGTCCTGGGACATGGCCGACCCGGCCCACCCGAAGCTGCTCGACACCTGGCACCTGCCGGGGCAGCGGACCGGCGAGGACGCGGCGTACCGCAAGAACCCGCGCTGCGGCAACCGCACGAGCTGGATGGGCGCGCGCATGCCGCTGTTCGTGCCCAAGCCCGTGGAGAAGGGCGGGCGTTACGCCTTCGCCGCGATGGGCGGCTACGGCCTGACCGTGCTCGACATCTCGGACCCGGCGAACCTGCGGACCGTCTCCCACCTGGACCTGCCGCCGTCCGTCGCCGGCACCGAGGGCGACAACATCGACGTCTCGCAGTACGAGCGGACCGGGATCATCTACTACTCGGGCTACCCGCTCACCGAGGACTGTTACGAGCCGTACAAGGACGTCTACCAGATCGACGCCAAGGACCCGAGGAACCCGCGCGTCGTCGGCGCCCTGCCCCGCCCGGTCCCGCCGAAGGCGTCCGGCATCACGGACTTCTGCCAGCGGCGCGGCAGCTTCGGCCCCAAGCGCACCGGCTCCTACACGAACCCGGGCCGGCACACCCCCGGAGTGCTCGGCTACGGCTTCTACAACGCGGGCGTGCAGTTCTTCGACGTCTCGGACCCCGCCGAGCCGGAGATCGAGGCCTACTTCGTCCCGAAGGCGTACGGCCCCGGGACCCCGGACTACGCCTACGGCAACCAGACCCACGGCGTGTACGTGGAGTGGGACCGGAACATCGCCTGGGTGCTGACCAACCACGGCATCTACGCGCTGTCCTCGCCGAAGGTCCTGGGCAAGCCCGATCTCGACCGCCCGGCCGAGCCGTTCCGCAACAGCGAGTTCTGACCGTCCCCCTCCCCGTACCCGTAAGGACACCCAGGCATGGCCACTCAGGAAAGACCCGCCCCGGCCTCCGCATCCGAGACCCGGGAGAGCGGCCTCGTCCGCTCCCTGACCCACCGCCAGACCACGATGATCGGCCTGGGCTCCGCCCTCGGCACCGGTCTGTTCCTCGGCTCCGGCACGGCGATATCCATCGCCGGACCGGCCGTGATCGTCTCGTACGCGATCGGGGCGGTGCTGGTCGCGATCATCGCGGTGCTGCTCGGCGAGATGTCCGCCGCCCACCCCGTCCAGGGATCGTTCGGCGCCATCGCGCACAAGTACCTCGGGCCGTGGGCCGGGTTCGTCACCCGCTGGATGTACTGGTTCAGCGCCGTCGTGGTCATCGGCACCGAGGTCGTCGCCTCCGCGCTCTACATCCGGTGGTGGTGGCCGGAGGTGCCGATGCTGGCGGCGATCCTCGTCATCGCCGCCGTGGTCCTCGCGGTGAACGTCATCAACGTGAAGTCCTTCGGGACCACCGAGTTCTGGCTCTCCACGATCAAGGTGACCGCGCTCTGCGCCTTCATCCTCTGCGCGGCGCTGCTGGTCTTCTTCGGCCTGCCGGGCACGGAGGCCACCGGCCTCGCCCACCTCACCGACGACGGCGGGTTCATGCCCCACGGCGTCGAGTCCGTCTGGATCGCGATGTCGGTGGTGATGTTCTCCTACGCCGGCTTCGAGGTCGTCGCCATCGCCTCGGCCGAGGCCACCGACCCGCAGCGCTCCATCAGGACCGCGATGCGCCAGCTCGCCTGGCGGCTCAGCGTCTTCTACGTCCTCGCCATCACCCTGGTCGTGGCGCTGATCCCGTGGCGGCAGCTCGCCGACAGCGACGGCAGCGTCGAGGCGAGCCCGTTCGTGCGGGTCTTCTCCGAGGTCGGCGTGCCGGCGGCGGCGACCCTCACCAACCTCGTGGTGCTCATCGCGGCGATCTCCGCCGCCAACGCCCACCTGTACGGCGCCTCCCGGCTCCTGCACTCGCTCGGTGACGACGGCCTCGCCCCGGCGCCGACGGCCCGGCTCACCGCACGGGGCGTCCCCGCGTGGGCGCTGGCCGCCTCCACCCTGGGCATCGCGGCGGCGGCGCTGCTCGCCTTCTACGAGGTCGGCGGGATCTTCTCCATCCTGATGTCGATCGCCCTCTTCGCGGTGCTGCTCGTGTGGCTCCTGATCCTCGCCTCGTACGTGGCCTTCCGCCGCCACCGGGACGCGCATCCGACGGAGTTCACGGGCTTCAGCGTCCGGGGCGGCGGCAAGCTCGCGTGGGTGGCCGGGGCCGGGGTGCTGGTCGTCGGCGCCACCGCCGTCGAGGTCCCGGACATGCGGCAGGCGGCGGGCATCGGCCTGGCGTTCACCGCCGTGCTCCTGGTCTGTTACGCGCTGACGGCACTGCGCCGCAGGACGACGCGCGAGGACTGATCGGGAGGTCTGATCGGGAGGTCTGATCGCGAGGACCGAGGAGAACCCGCCGGAGGGGGCCGGCGGCAGGGGGACGGCGGCGCCGCGCCACGGCCGAGGGTCCGTGGCGCGGCGCCGTCGTGTGCCCGTGCGGCGTCTCCGGGCCCGGCGCCGTCGCGCGCCCGGGGTGTCGCGCGCCCGGGGCGCCGTGTGACCTGGACCTCGGCGTTCCCGCCCCCGTATCCGTACCCTGGGGCGCATGCGCATGCGTCCCACGCTCACCTGGACACCGCCCGCCGGTCTGCCGCCGGGCACCACGGACCCCCGCCCGGTCGCGGACGCGCTGGGCCGGGGCGGGGTGCTGGTGCTGAGCGGGGCGGGGATCTCCACGGAGTCGGGGATCCCCGACTACCGGGGCGAGGGAGGCAGCCTCAGCCGGCACACCCCGATGACCTACCAGGACTTCCTCGCCGCCCCGCAGGCCCGCCGCCGGTACTGGGCGCGCAGCCACCTCGGCCTGCGGACCTTCGGCCGGGCCCGGCCCAACGCCGGGCACCGGGCCGTCGCCGCGTTCGGCCGCCACGGCCTCCTCTCGGGCGTGATCACGCAGAACGTGGACGGCCTGCATCAGGCCGCGGGCAGCGAGGGGGTCGTGGAGCTGCACGGCGGCCTGGACCGGGTCGTGTGCCTCGGGTGCGGTGCCCGCACCGCGCGCCACGAGCTGACCGCCCGGCTTGAGCAGGCCAACCCCGGCTTCGACCCGGTCGGGGCCGGGATCAACCCCGACGGCGACGCCGACCTCACCGACGAACAGGTCGCGGACTTCCGGGTGCTGCCCTGCGTGGAGTGCGGCGGCGTCCTCAAGCCCGACGTGGTGTTCTTCGGCGAGAACGTCCCTCCGGAACGCGTCGAGCACTGCCGCCGCCTGGTCCGCGAGGCCGCCTCGGTGCTGGTCCTCGGCTCCTCCCTGACCGTGATGTCGGGGCTCCGCTTCGTCCGGCAGGCCGCCGACGAGGGGAAGCCGGTCGTGATCGTCAACCGGGACCCGACGCGCGGGGACGCGCACGCGGTCACCCGGGTCGCGCTGCCCCTGGGGGAGACGCTCACCGGGGTGGCGGAGCTGCTCGGCGTCACCGGGACTTCGGAATCCGGCCCGACATGACCACCAGCACCACGCCGAGCGCGGCGATCACGAGGTTGACGTAGACCTCCCGGCCCTCCATGAAGGCCACGTTCTCGGTCAGGTAGCGGGTCAGGCCCATCAGCTTGAACCACCCGTCGGTGAGCTCGCGGATCACCCCGCAGACCCCGAACAGGGCGAGCAGGGCACCGGCGGTCTCCAGGAATCGCTTCATGTCCCGATCATGATCGGGAGGCGGCCCGCACCGCGTCCGACTCCGGTCCACGCCGACCCCCTACCGAAGTATCGACCGCCGCGACTTCGGTAGCGCGGGGCCCGCCGTTCACCCGTCCGGGGCGCCCGGCTGCGTACATTGCCGCTATGACCCGTACGGAACGACAGAGGTGGCTCCACCCCTCCCACCTGGTCGAACCGGGCGAGAGCGGCGCGGCCCGGCCCCGCCGAACCGTCCGCGACTGGATCGTCGACACCACGCTCTTCCTCCTCGCGGCGCTCGTCGGGCTCGCCGCCGCCGACACCTCCGCGAAGTACTCCAGCGAGCCCGTCGTCCTCTTCGACCAGCTCGTCGGAGCGGCCGCCTGCTGCGCCCTGTGGCTGCGCCGCCGGTGGCCCGTGGGCCTGTCGGTCGGGCTCTCGCTGGTCAGCGTCGTCGCCCCGGTCGCCGGCGGCGCCGTGCTCGCGAGCCTCTTCAGCGTCGCCGTCCGCCGGCCCTTCCGCGAGGTCGCCTGGCTGGGGGCGCTCGCCGCCGCGGCCTCCACCGTCCAGGTCTTCCTCCGCCCGGACCCCGAGCTCAACCCCGGGGTGTCGATCGGCCTCGGCTTCGTCTTCATCCTCCTCGTCACCGCCTGGGGCATGCTCGTCCGCTCCCGGCGCCGGCTCGTCGAGGCCCTCCGCGAGCGGGCCCTGCGCGCCGAGGCCGAGGCCGAGCTGCGGGCCGCGGAGGCCCAGCGGCTCGCCCGCGAGGCCATCGCCCGCGAGATGCACGACGTCCTCGCCCACCGCCTCACCCTGCTCAGCGTTCACGCGGGCGCCCTGGAGTTCCGCCCCGACGCCCCGCCCGAGCAGATCGCCCGCGCGGCGGGAGTCATCCGCGACAGCGCCCACGAGGCGCTCCAGGACCTCCGCGAGATCATCGGGGTCCTGCGCACACCCGGCGAGAACGGCGCGTACGGGGAGGGCGAGCGGCCGCAGCCGACCCTCGCCACGCTCGAAGCGCTCGTCGCCGAGTCGCGCGCGGCCGGTACGGACGTCGACCTGCTGCTCGACGTCGACACGGCCGGGGACGCGCCCGCCGTCCCCGCCTCCACCGGCCGCACCGCCTACCGCATCGCCCAGGAGGCCCTGACCAACTGCCGCAAGCACGCCCCGGGCACCAAGGTCACCGTGACCGTCAGCGGCCGGCCGGGCCGGGGCCTCGACGTCACGGTCACCAACCCCGCGCCCGCCGGCCCCGTCCCGCACGTGCCCGGATCGGGCCAGGGCCTCATCGGACTCACCGAGCGCGCGACCCTCGCCGGCGGCCGTCTCGAACACGGCCCGGCCCCCGACGGCGGGTTCTCCGTGCACGCCTGGCTACCGTGGTCCTCATGACCATCCGGCTGCTCCTCGTCGACGACGACCCCCTGGTCCGCGCGGGCCTCACCTTCATGCTCGGCGCCGCCGACGATCTGGAGATCGTCGGCGAGGGCGCCGACGGCCGCGAGGTCCCCGCCCTCGTCGAGCGGCTCGTCCCGGACGTCGTCCTCATGGACATCCGCATGCCGTACGTGGACGGGATCACCGCCACCGAACGCCTCCGCGCGCTCCCCGGCGCCCCCGAGGTCGTCGTCCTCACCACCTTCCACGCCGACGAGCAGGTGCTGCGCGCCCTCCGGGCGGGCGCCGCCGGATTCCTCCTCAAGGACACCCCGCCCGTCGAGATCCTCGCCGCCGTCCGCCGGATCGCCGCCGGGGACCCGGTGCTCTCCCCGGCCGTCACCCGCCAGCTGATGACCCACGTCGCGGGGGAGCCGGACCGGCCGGACCGGGCGGAGGGGTCCCGCCGCGCCGTCGCCGCCGAGCGCCTCGCCGAACTCGCCGGGCGCGAAAGGGAGGTGGCCGTCGCCGTCGGCAAGGGCCAGGCCAACGCCGAGATCGCCGCCGAGCTCTACATGAGCGTCCCCACCGTCAAGACCCATGTCTCCCGGATCCTCGCCAAGCTCGGTCTCAACAACCGCGTCCAGATCGCGCTCCTCGTCCACGACGCGGGCGCCCTGGACGAAAAGGAGTAAGCCGATAGTCTGACGAGATGTCCGTCATCGAACTGGGGGAGTACGGCGCGGACTTCACCGCGAACCCGTACCCCTACTACGCCAAGCTCCGGGCCGCCGGGCCCGTCCACGAGGTCCGCACTCCCGACGGCTTCCAGTTCTGGCTGGTCGTCGGCCACGAGGAGGGGCGCGCCGCGCTCGCCGACCCCCGGCTCGCCAAGTCGCCCTCCGTCGTCGGCGTACGGCCGCCGGAGGAGGACATCATCGGCGTCCACCTCCTCGGCGCCGACGCGCCCGACCACACCCGTCTGCGCCGTCTGGTCACCGGCGTCTTCACCGGCCGCCGCGTCGAGGGCCTCCGCCCCCGGATCGAGCGGCTCACCCACGAGCTGGCCGACGCCATGGAGCCGGCCGGCCGCGCCGACCTCGTCGACGCCTACGCCTTCCCGCTGCCGATCACCGTCATCTGCGAACTCCTCGGCGTCCCCGTCGAGGACCGCGACTCCTTCCGCGCCTGGTCGAGCGAGCTCGTGGCCCCCTCCGACGAGCGCGGACTCGTCGGCGCGCTCGAAGGCTTCGCCGGCTACCTGGACGAGCTCATCGAGGACAAGCGGGCCGCGGGCCCCTCCGACGACCTGCTCTCCGGGCTCCTCGCCGCCCGCGCCGAGGACGGCGACCGGCTCTCCGGGCCCGAGCTGCGCGCCATGGCCTATCTGCTGCTCGTCGCCGGACACGAGACGACCGTCAACCTCGTCTCCAACACCGTCCGCAACCTGCTGACCCACCCGGACCAGCTCGCCGCCCTGCGCGCCGACCCCGCGCTCCTCGACGGCGCGATCGAGGAGTCCCTGCGCTACGACGGGCCGGTGGAGACCGCCACCATCCGCTTCACCCGCGAGCCCGTCGTCCTCGGCGGCACCGAGATACCCGCGCTGCAGAACGTCCTCGTGGGGCTCGGCGCGCTCGACCGCGACCCGGGCCGCTTCCCCGACCCCGACCGCTTCGACATCCGCCGCGACACCAGGGGCCACCTGGCCTTCGGCCACGGCCTGCACTACTGCCTCGGCGCCCCGCTCGCCCGGCTGGAGGGCCGGATCGCGCTCCGCACCCTCCTGGACCGCTTCCCCCGGCTGGACCTCGACCGGGACGGCGACCCGTGGGAGTGGGTCCCGGGGCTGCTCATCCGGGGGGTCCGCCGCCTCCCGGTCCGGTGGTGACGGGCGCCCGGAACTCAGGCGGCGGCCACCTCCACCGGCCTCCGCTCCCGCCGCGAGCGCTCGCACGCCTCCGCGACCCGCAGCGCCGCCAGGGCCTCCCGCCCGTCGCACGGGTTCGGCGCCCCGTCCCGTACGAGCCGGACGAAGGCGTCGAGCTCCGCCTCGTACGCCGGGGCGAACCGCTCCAGGAACCCCGCCCACGGCTTGCCAGGGGCGGGCGGCCCCATCGGCTCCACCGAGGCCAGCGGCGTACGGTCGTCCAGGCCCACCGCGATCTGGTCGAGCTCCCCGGCCAGCTCCATCCGCACGTCGTACCCGGCGCCGTTGCACCGGGTCCCCGTCACCGTGACGAGCGTCCCGTCGTCCAGGGTGAGCAGCGCGGCGGCCGTGTCGACGTCGCCCGCCTCGCGGAACATCGCCGGTCCCGCGTCCGAGCCCGTCGCGTACACCTCGACGACCTCCCGGCCCGTCACCCACCGCACGATGTCGAAGTCGTGCACCAGACAGTCCCGGAAGAGCCCGCCGGAGAGCGGCAGGTACGCGGCGGGCGGCGGCTCCGGGTCGGAGGTCGCCGCCCGTACGGTGTGCAGCCGGCCGAGCCGGCCCGAGCGCACGGCCTCCCGCGCGGCCCCGTACCCGGCGTCGAACCGGCGCATGAACCCGATCTGGAGCTCGGTCCCCGCCTCCGCCACCGCGTCGAGCGCCGCCAGGGTCCCCGGCACGTCCAGGGCGATCGGCTTCTCGCAGAAGACCGGCAGGCCCGCCCGCGCGGACCGGGCGATCAGCTCCGCGTGCGCGGCCGTCGCCGAGGCGATCACCACCGCGTCGAGGGCGTGGTCCAGGAGCGCCGCCACGTCCGGCGCGGCCTCCGCCCCGAGCGCCCCCGCGACCCCGGCCGCCCGCGTCGGGTCGGCGTCCGCCACGACGAGCGAGGCGACCTCCGGATGGCGGGCCAGGACCCCCGCGTGGAAACTCCCGATCCGTCCCGTACCGATCAGTCCGATGCGCATGGCCCCACCGTGAAGCGGCCCGATGCCCCTGTCAAGGACGGCTCGGGACACCCACCCGGACCCGACCCGGACACCGCGGGCAGGCCCCCTGACGAACACGGAGACCCCCATGACCGATACTGCAATGCACGCAGAAGGAGACAAAGGAGGGCACGGGCTCGTGACCAGGCTTCGTTCAGGAGGGGTGCGGGCCGTCATCGGCACCGTGCTCGCGCTCGCGCTCACGGGCGCGCTCGCCGGGTGCAGCAGCACCGGCGGCAAGCGGGCGGAGGACGCCCGCAAGGCCGCCGCCGCCCAGGGAAGGGCGGCCGTCGACACCCCCCGCTGGACCTTCGCCATGGTCACCCACTCCGGTGACGGCGACACCTTCTGGGACATCGTCCAGAACGGCGCCAAGCAGGCCGCCGTCAAGGACAACATCAACTTCCTCTACGCCCACAGCGACGAGGCCCAGCAGCAGGCCCAGCTCATCGACTCGTACGTGGCCAAGGGCGTCGACGGCCTGATCGTCACGCTCGCCAAGCCCGACGCGATGAAGGCCTCCGTGGAGAAGGCCGTCAAGGCCGGCATCCCGGTGATCACCGTGAACTCGGGCGCCGAGCAGTCCAAGGCCTTCGGCGCCCTCACCCACATCGGCCAGGACGAGGTCGTCGCCGGCGAGGCCGTCGGCGACGAGCTGAACGGGCGCGGCAGGAAGAAGGCCCTCTGCGTCCTGCACGAGCAGGGCAACGTCGGCCACGAGCAGCGCTGCGCCGGAGCGAAGAAGACCTTCGACGGCGAGCTCGTGAACCTGTACGTCGACGGCACCAACATGCCCGACGTCAAGGCGTCCATCGAGGCCAAGCTCCAGTCCGACAAGTCCGTCGACGCCGTCGTCACCCTCGGCGCCCCCTTCGCCGACGCCGCCGTCCAGGCCGCCAAGAGCGCCGGCAGCAAGGCCGAGGTCGACACCTTCGACCTCAACGCCAAGGTCGCCGGGGCCCTCCAGGCCGGCACCCTCGGCTTCGCCGTCGACCAGCAGCCCTACCTCCAGGGGTACGAGGCCGTCGACCTGCTCTGGCTCTACCGCTACAACGCCGACGTCCTCGGCGGCGGCAAGCCCGTCCTGACCGGCCCCCAGATCATCACCAAGGACCAGGCGGCCGAGCTGGAGAAGTACACCGAGCGGGGTACCCGATGAGCAGCCCCACGGCGCCGCCCTCGGACGGCGTGGACCACGTCGACGAACGGCTCCTGCGGACGACCCCGCTGAAGAAGCTCCTCGCCCGCCCCGAGCTCGGCTCGGTCGTCGGCGCGATCGCCGTCTTCGTCTTCTTCTCGGTCGCCGCCGACAGCTTCCTGCGCCCCGCGAGCCTCGGCACCGTGCTCTACGCGGCCTCGACGATCGGCATCATGGCCGTCCCGGTCGCGCTCCTGATGATCGGCGGCGAGTTCGACCTCTCCGCCGGCGTCCTCGTCACCAGCTCGGCGCTGGTCTCCTCGATGTTCAGCTACCAGATGACGGCGAACGTCTGGGTCGGCGTCGGCGTCTCGCTGCTCGTCACCCTCGCGATCGGCGTCTTCAACGGCTTCATGCTGACCCGCACCAAGCTGCCCAGCTTCATCATCACGCTCGGCACCTTCCTCATGCTGACCGGCCTGAACCTCGGCCTCACCAAGCTGATCAGCGGCACGGTCTCCACGAAGTCCATCGCCGACATGGAGGGCTTCCCCTCCGCCCGCAAGGTCTTCGCCTCCACGCTGACCGTCGGCGGCGTCGAGCTCAAGGTCACCATCCTGTGGTGGCTGGGCCTCGTCGCCGTCGCCACCTGGATCCTCCTGCGCACCCGCTTCGGCAACTGGATCTTCGCCGTCGGCGGCGGCGCCGACGCGGCCCGCGCGGTCGGCGTCCCGGTCTACCGGACCAAGATCGGCCTCTACATGGCCGTGGCCTTCTGCGCCTGGATCGCCGGGCAGCACCTGCTCTTCTCCTTCGACGTCGTCCAGTCGGGCGAAGGCGTCGGCAACGAGCTCATCTACATCATCGCGGCCGTCATCGGCGGCTGCCTGATCACCGGCGGGTACGGCTCCGCCATCGGCTCGGCCGTCGGCGCCCTCATCTTCGGCATGACGAGCAAGGGCATCGTGTACGCCGAATGGAACCCCGACTGGTTCAAGTTCTTCCTGGGAGCGATGCTCCTCCTGGCGACCCTGCTCAACGCCTGGATCCGCAAGCGCGTGGAGGCCACCAAGTGACGACCGCACCCGTGGACACCGCACCCGTGGCGACCCCCCTCGTCGAGCTGGCCGACGTCAGCAAGTACTACGGCAACATCCGCGCCCTCGAAGGCGTCTCCCTGGAGGTCCGCTCCGGCGAGATCACCTGCGTCCTCGGCGACAACGGCGCCGGCAAGTCCACCCTCATCAAGATCGTCGCCGGGCTCCACCGGCACGACGCCGGCACCTTCCGCATCGAGGGCGAGGAGGTCACCCTCGCCAACCCGCGCGACGCCCTCGACCGGGGCATCGCCACCGTCTACCAGGACCTCGCCGTCGTCCCCCTCATGCCGGTCTGGCGGAACTTCTTCCTCGGCTCCGAGCCCACCAAGGGCGCGGGCCCCTTCAAGCGGCTCGACGTCGACCTCATGCGCACCACCACCCGCGACGCCCTGCTCCGCATGGGCATCGACCTCCGCGACGTCGACCAGCCCATCGGCACCCTCTCCGGCGGCGAGCGCCAGTGCGTGGCCATCGCCCGCGCCGTCCACTTCGGCGCGAAGGTCCTCGTCCTCGACGAGCCGACCGCCGCCCTGGGCGTCAAGCAGTCCGGCGTCGTCCTGAAGTACGTCGCCGCCGCCCGTGACCAGGGCCTCGGCGTGGTCCTCATCACGCACAACCCCCACCACGCGTACCTCGTCGGCGACCGTTTCGTCCTCCTCAAGCGGGGCGTCATGGCCGGCAGCCACACCAAGGACTCCGTCACGCTCGACGAGTTGACCCGCCAGATGGCCGGCGGCAGCGAGCTGGAGGACCTCCGCCACGAGCTGGAACGGCCCTCGGCCACGTAGCCGAGGACCCGGCCCCCCGCCCACCCCACCTGGCAGAATCGGAGCCGATGAGTACCTACCGTGACCTGACGCACCGCGGCTCCGCCCGCGGCACCGTGCTGCGCACCGTCGGGACCCGGGAGCGCCGCTCCCACCTGACGGCGCCCCGCGTGCCGACCGTCGGCATCGACATCGGCGGTACGAAGGTGATGGCCGGGGTCGTCGACGCGGACGGCAACATCCTGGAGAAGATCCGCACCGAGACCCCCGACAAGTCCAAGAGCCCCAAGGTCGTCGAGGACACCATCGTCGAGCTGGTCCTCGACCTCTCCGACCGGCACGACGTGCACGCGGTGGGCATCGGCGCGGCCGGCTGGGTCGACGCCGACCGGGCCAGGGTCCTCTTCGCCCCGCACCTCGCCTGGCGCAACGAGCCCCTCCGGGACTCCCTCCAGGGCCGTCTGGCCGTGCCCGTCATGGTCGACAACGACGCCAACACGGCCGCCTGGGCCGAGTGGCGCTTCGGCGCGGGCCGCGGCGAGGACCACCTCGTCATGATCACGCTCGGTACCGGCATCGGCGGCGCGATCCTGGAGGACGGCCAGGTCAAGCGGGGCAAGTTCGGCGTCGCCGGGGAGTTCGGCCACATGCAGGTCGTCCCCGGCGGGCACCGCTGCCCCTGCGGCAACCGCGGCTGCTGGGAGCAGTACAGCTCCGGCAACGCCCTGGTCCGCGAGGCCCGCGAGCTGGCCGCCGCCGACTCCCCGGTGGCGTACGAGATCATCGAACGGGTCAAGGGGAACGTCCCCGAGATCACCGGACCGCTCATCACCGAGCTCGCCCGTGAGGGCGACGCCATGTGCGTCGAGCTCCTCCAGGACATCGGCCAGTGGCTCGGCGTCGGCATCGCCAACCTCGCCGCCGCCCTCGACCCCTCCTGCTTCGTCATCGGCGGAGGCGTCTCCGCCGCCGACGACCTGCTCATCGGGCCCGCCAGGGACGCCTTCCGCCGCCACCTCACCGGTCGCGGCTACCGTCCCGAGGCCCGTATCACCCGGGCCCAGCTCGGCCCCGAGGCCGGGATGGTCGGCGCCGCCGACCTCGCCCGGCTCGTCGCCCGCCGCTTCCGCCGCGCCAACCGGCGCCGGGTGGAGCGGTACGAACGGTACGAGCGGTACGCCCAGGCCCTGCGCAGCGGGACCCAGGGCAAGGCCGCGCGCGCCCCCGAGGATCCTTCTTCATGACCACGCAGAACCCGTCCCCGCAGTCCCGCCCACGACCCGAGAAGATGCCCGAGGACCGGCGGCACATGATCCGCCGCCGGTGGCTCACGGCCGTCACGATCGTGCTGCTCGTCGGCATCCCCGCCGGGTATCTCGTCATCTCCGCCGGCCAGAGCCGCGACAGCGGCCGGATGAAGGAGCAGGAGGCCTCCGCCTCCGGGCTCCAGACCAACCGGCCGTCCGGGATGAAGCGCCGGATCTTCGAGGTCCCGGTCCCGTGGGACGCCTGGGCCGTGAAGTACTACGAGACCAGCAACTGGAAGACCAGCCGGTTCTACGCCGAGTTCACGACGGACGCCGTCGGCCTCGACGTCTTCCTGGAGGAGTCCGGCACCTCGCGCTCGGCGCTGACGCCCGGCCTCAACCCCATCGGGGAGAAGGCCGTCGAGATCACCGGGTGGAAGTTCGCCGAGGGCGCGACCTGGCAGGGCGTCACGGTGAACCGCGAAAAGCCGCGCCCGACCACCGACATCGCTGTCGACATGACGGACCCGGCTTTCCCGAAGGTGTACGCGGTCTCCACGACCACGCCCTGAGACCCTTCTAAGGGGTCTCGGCGGCTTCCGCGCGCTCGGCGCGGAAGCCGGTGACGACCACCGTGACCAGGCAGAACGCGACGACCGTCTCCGCCCAGAGGAAGGCGATCCAGTCCAGGAGGCTGCCGATCGGCGGCTGGCCGGGGGCGGTGTTGCGGAAGGCCGCGAGGGCGAACAGCGTGGCGGCCATCCAGCCGAGGGCGGGCCAGGTGAGGCCCTTGCGGCGGGTGACCAGGAACCAGGCGCCGGTGAGCACCGCGATCGCGAGGGCCCACATCGCGAGCATCATGAAGACGGCGAAGACGAGCACGCTGTTGGACCGGCCGAGGCCGACGTCGAAGACGGCGGTCCCCTCGTCCTCCGCGGCGTCCACGGAGGCGGCGAAGAGCGCGTCGTTGTTCTTCAGCGTCATGCGGACCGGGACCTCCTGGCCGCCCTGGGTCGCGCTGAACTCGATCGCCGCGTCGTAGGCGTCGAAGGGGTAGTCCGTGATCGAGCCGCCCGTCAGGGTGACGGGCAGGTCCCGGCCGGCGATCCGGCTGTGCGCGGGGAAGGACAGGTCGCCCTTGATCGAGGCCGAGGTCTGGAGCGTCAGGTCCTCGGTGGGGGAGAGGCCCCCGGCCTCGGCCAGCTCGCCCCGCGGGGTGACCTGGACGCGCAGGACCAGCTCCCGGGCGGCGGCGTCGACGCGCTGGACCGTCGCGGCGACGTCCACCCGGTCGGGAGCGGTGCCCCCGGCCTCGTACACCGTGTCGAGGGCCTGGCGCTCGCCGTACTGGAGCGTGGCGCCCAGGACGACGGCCGCCACGATCGCACAGCCGGCGAGCACGGCGGGGAAGCGCCGGGCACGGGTCGGCTCCTGGCGTCGGGTGGTGGACACGGGGCTCCTCGGGTCGTTCGGTGGGGGGTGGGGATCCGGTGCGGGGATCAGTCGATCGGCTTGCCGGGCTCGTCGTGGGTGGCGCAGTGGATGCCGCCGCCCCCGGTGGCGATCGTGTCGATGTTGATCTGCACGATGTCCCGCTTGGGGAAGTGCTCCTGGAGGATTCCGCGCGCCCGGTCGTCGGCCTTCCGGTCGCCGAACTTGGGCATGTAGACGGCGTCGTTGCCGATGTAGAAGTTGGCGTACGTGGACAGGAAGTCGTCGCTGTAGCCGGTGATCTTGTCGGGGTTCGGCTGCGGCAGGTCGATGACCTCGAAGGACCGGCCGCGCGCGTCGGTCGCCTCGGCGAGGACGTCCGCCGCCTCGTCGGAGGAGCGCGACCAGGAGTCGGCGGGGGTGCCCGGGAAGGCGCGGTCGAGGAGGACGACGCCGGGGGCGGTGAAGCGCACGAGGCTGTCGATGTGGGCGTCGGTGATGTCCTCGCCCCGCACGCCCTTGAACCAGATGACCTTCTTGACGCCGAGCGTCTCCTTGAGGTCGGCCTCGATCTCGTCGCGGCTCATGCCCGGGTTGCGGTTGTCGTTGACGAGCGAGCTCTCGGTGACGAGGAGCGTGCCCTCGCCGTCGGTCTCGAAGGAGCCGCCCTCGGCGACGAGGGGCGCGTCGATCCGCGGGATGCGGTAGCGCTTGAGGAGCCGCTCGCCGACCGTGCCGTCGTTCGTGTGGACCTGCTTGTTGCCCCAGCCGTTGAAGTGGAAGTCGACGCCCTCCACCTTTCCGCCCTGCTCGACGAAGACGGGGACCGTGTCCCGGGCCCACAGGTCGTCGACGGCGAGCGGGATGACCTCGACGTCGTTGCCGCAGGCCTTCTGGGCGGCGCGGAGCTGGTCGGGCCTGGCCATCATGACGACGTACTCGTACTTCGCGATGGCCCGCGCGACCCGCGCGATGTCCTCCCGTACATAGGGGAGGTCGTCCTCCCAGACGGAGGCGAGGGCGGGCCACGACATGAAGGTCCGGGCGTGGCTCTCCCACTCGGCGCCGAAGCGGCGGCCCTCGGCTCCGGCGGACGCCTTGGGGGAGGGGGCCGTTCCCGTACCGGCGCCCGTGCCGGCGGCGGAGGCGTCCGGGTCGTTGGGGCCACAGGCCGCGGCGCCGAGGGCGAAGGCGCCGAATCCGGCGAGGGCACGCAGCGCCGTGCGGCGGGAGGGCGGGAAGTCGAACATGGGGGGTCTCCGATCGTGAGCCTGCGGGACCTTGGGGTCGTGGGGGGCGCGTGGCCTGGAAACAGCGTGCACGCACCGGCCCGGGAAACCCGGGCACCGTCAGGGCGGATACGGCCTTTCGTGTCCACACTGTGGCACTGACTGAAAATTCAGTCAACTTTTCCCTGTGTTCGATCCGGGCCGATCCGGGCCGCTCCGACCCCATGGCGTCCGGTCCGGTTACCGGCTCAGGCGCTCGACCTCCAGGGCCACCGCCTCGCTCACCAGCTCGCGCGCGTGGGCGAGCGGCAGGGCTCCGCTCAGCCAGCGCGTGCTGAGCCCTTCGAGGAGGCCGGTGAGCCGCTCGGCCGAGGCCGTGAGCTCGGGCGCGGGGATCGTGGGCTCGATCCGGCCGAGGAGGTCGGCGACGTCGTGGATCCAGGCGAGGGTGGCGCGGGCCAGGTCGGCGCGGAGCTCGGGCTCGAAGACCGCGGTGGCGCGCAGCTCGCCCCAGGCGGTGCTGTTCTCGCGGACCTCGGGGGCGTCCTGGAACTCCAGGAGGAGGGTCTGCTCCAGCTCCTGCCGGGCGTCCCCCTCCTCGCCCTCCTCCTCGCCCGCCGTGTAGCGGTCGGCGCGGTCGCTGATGAACTCCAGCGTGTGGCGCAGGGTGCCGGCCCGGTCCTTGAAGTGGTAGTAGATCAGCGCGGTGGACACCCCGGCCTCGGCCGCGAGCTCCTCCATCCGCAGCCCGCGCACCCCGCGCCGGGCGATGACCCGGGCGGCGCCTTCCAAGATGGCCGTTCTACGGTCCGTCCCCACGTGATCCCCTCCTGGTGGTCTCTACCATCAGTGTCGCATATTGACTGAATCTTTAGTTAGATGCACGATGCGGCCGATGTTTTCCGGCCGGTCTCCTCGTCGAAAGAGCCCCCGCATGTCCGCTCAGCTCCCCGGAATCCAGCCCGCGCACGCGGCGCTGACGGCCGACGACCCCCACGAGATCGGCGGCTACCGCCTCCAGGCCCGCCTCGGCGCGGGCGGGATGGGGGTGGTGTACCTGGCCCACACGCCCGGAGGGCGGCCGATCGCGCTCAAGGTGGTGCGGGACGAGTTCGCCGGCGACCCCGAGTTCCGCATGCGCTTCGCGCAGGAGGTCGCGAGCGCCGAGCGCATCCACGGCCTCTTCACCGCGCAGGTCGTCGCCTCGGGCGTGGACGCCCCGACCCCCTGGCTCGCCACCGCGTACGTCCCCGGGCCCTCGCTCCAGCAGGTCGTCCAGCGGCACGGCCCGCTCCCCGAGCGCACGGTCCTGCTCCTCGTCGCCGGGATCGCCGAGGCCCTCCAGGCCATCCACCGGGCCGGGGTCGTCCACCGCGACCTCAAGCCGGCCAACGTCCTGATCGCGGAGGACGGCCCCAGGGTCATCGACTTCGGCATCGCGCGCGCCGCCGACGCCAGCGCCCTCACCGGTACGGGTCTCCGGGTCGGCACCGCCGCCTTCATGGCGCCGGAGCAGGCGCTCGGCCGGCCCGTGTCGGAGGCCACCGACGTCTTCGCACTCGGCGCCCTCGTCGCGTACGTGTCGAGCGGCCAGGCCCCCTTCGGCGCGGGCCCGGAGTCGGCGGCGCTCTACCGGGTCGTCCACGAGCAGCCGGACCTGACGGGAATCCCGTACGAGCTGCGGGACCTGGTCGTCTGGTGCCTGGCCAAGCGGCCGGAGGACCGCCCGACGACGGACGAGCTGATCGAGGCCGTGCACCGGCACCCGCTGGTGGGGCCGCGCCCGGAGTTCGGCGAGGGGTGGCTGCCCTCGCCGATCAGCAGCGAGGTCGCCGGCAGGGCCGTACCGCCGCTCCCGGTCCACGCGCAGCCGACGATGATGACGCCGACCCCGCCCCCGACGCCCACGCTGGCACCGACCCCGGTTCCGACCCCGATTCCGGCGCCGGTCCCGGCGCCGAGAAGTGGGGACGCGCCGCGAAGATCGCGCAAGCGCGGGCGCCGGCGGACCCTGACCGTCGTCCTGGCCGTCTCCGCCCTGGCCCTGACCGGGGGAGCGGTGTACTACGTCACCTCCCCGTCCGGGGACTCCGCCGCCGAAGCCCCGGTGACGTACGTCCCCGGCCGGGCGGAGGCCGAGCTGACCGCTCCCGACAGCACGTACGAGTTCGACCTCAAGGCCGGGAAGGTCGTCCCGGCGGACACGGCCACCTGGTACCTGGCGCGCGACCGCACGGAGTTCGTCCTGCCCGAGGACAGCGACGCCTTCGTGGCCACCGGGTACGAGCTCGGCCCCGCCGACTGCGTGAAGGGCATCGAGACCGAGCCGGTCACCTCCGTCGCCTTCAAGGACGTCGCCGACGAGCGCCCCTTCTGCATCCGCAGCGCCGACGGCAAGGAGCTCGTCGTCGTCCACCTGATCGACGCGCAGGCGGACGACGGTCCCGTGACGGCGGCCTTCACCCACTACCGGGCCGCGCCCTGACGGGTCTTAGGAGCTTCCTCCACACCTTGATCGCGCCACCCGCGTAGATTATTGACTGAATTTTCAGTCTGGGGCAGCATGCGGCGCAGCGGGGATCCCCGCCAGGGAGCCCCCACCTCCCCTTCCCCCCTCAGAAGGAGTCCCATGGACACGCCCATGACGTCCCGGCGTCGCCTGCTCCAGGTCGGCGCCGCGGCGCTGCCGCTCGCGGCCCTCGGAGTGGCCCTCCCCACGGCGGCCCGCGCGGCCACCAGCCCCTCCGGCGCGACCCTGCGGATGCCCGCCGAGCACGACCGCCACGTGCGCACCTTCATGGCCTGGCCCGCCCTCTCGTCGATCTGGTCCACGCAGCTGACCGGCGTCCGCCGCGACATCGCGCGGGTCGCCCACGCGCTCTCCCGGTACGAGCCCGTCACCGTCCTCGCCCGGCCGACCCAGGCCGCCGACGCCCGGTACGAGTGCGGACCCGGCGCGTACTACGGCATCGAGGTCGTCGAGATCCCCGTCGACGACCTGTGGATACGGGACTTCGGCCCGACCTTCGTGGTCGCCCCCGGGGCCGTCGCCGGCGTGGACACCAACTTCAACGGCTGGGGCAAGACGGGCACCTCGTACGCCCAGCCCTACGCCAACGACGCCGCCGCGGCGGCGACCCTGCTCGCCGAATGGGGCCTCCCGCGCGTGCGGGCCGGGTTCGTCGGCGAGGGCGGCTCCCTGGAGACCGACGGCGAGGGCACCGTCCTGGCGACGGTCAGCTCGCTCGTCAACGCCAACCGCAACCCGGGCATGAGCCAGGCGCAGGTCGAGCGGGCGATGAAGTCCTCGCTCGGCGCCGACAAGGTGATCTGGGTGCCGGGCCTCGCCGGCCAGGACATCACGGACTGCCACATCGACTGCCTCGCGCGCTTCGTCGGGCCCGGCCGCGTCATCCTGGACCAGCCCGGTCCCCGCACCGACCCCAAGTGGGTCGCGGTGTACGAGGAGACGAAGCGGATCCTCCAGAGCGCGACCGACGCGAAGGGCCGCCGCCTGACGATCACCGAGCTGCCCGGCCCCGACCGCCGCTACATCCGCGGCACCGGCTCCGCCTTCCTCTCCAGCTACACCAATTACTACACGGCCAACGACGCCGTGCTCGTGCCGCAGTTCGGTGACTCGTACGCCGACGACACGGCGTACAACATCCTTCGGGCCGCGTACCCCGGCCGGACCGTGGTCCAGCTGAACATCGACAACATCGCGAGCGGCGGTGGCGGCATCCACTGCGGCACCCAGTCGCAGCCGGTCGTCCCGCCCGCGGTCTGACGACGCGCGGTCTGACGACGCGCGGTCCGACGGACCGCCCACCGACGACGTGCCGGTCGCTCTCCCCCGGCGGCGCCCGGCACGTCCCCGGCCCGGCCCGCGGGCCCGCCCCCAGGGGTCCCTCCCCTCCCGGCGGGGCCGTCCGTCCCTCGCCCCCGCCGCAAGGAGCGGGCCGGGCCGTCCCACCTCCCCCGCGATCCGTCCGGATCGCGGGGGAGACTCACCGCCGGTCGGAGACGCCCGGTAGGGTGCGGACCATGGCGTCTCGCAGCACTCAGATCCTCGAAGCCGCCGCCCGGGTGATCGCCCGGCGCGGGGTCCGCGGCCTGCGCGTGGAGGAGCTGGCCGCGGAGGCGGGCGTGTCCACCGCGCTGATCTACTACCACTTCAAGGACCGGACCGGCATCCTCCGGAAGACCCTGGAGTTCATCAGCGACCGCGCCGACCGCTACACGACCGAGCGGATCCCCGGCGCCGAGCCGCTCAGCCCGCGCGAGGAGCTCGACCAGACGCTCCTGCTCGAACTCCAGGACACCACCGAGGTCCGCGAGAACAGCAGCGCCTGGGGCGAGCTGCGTGCCAGCGCCGTCTTCGACGAGGTCCTCCGCGAGGACCTGGCCCGCGCCACGCTGGTCTGGGTCCAGGAGGTCGCCGCCCTCCTCGGCCAGATCACGCCGATGGCCCCCGCCGTCGGCCTCGCGGCCGCCGCCGAGCGCCTCACCGCCCTCCTGGAGGGCCTCAGCATGCGCTGGCTCAGCGGCACGCTCCAGATCTCCCACGCCCGGACGCTGATGAGCGAGGCGATCGAGGCGGAACTCGACCGTCTCGCCAAGCAGTAGCGGCCCCCCCGCCGGGGGATCATCCCCGGCGCGGCACCTCGACCCGTACCGTCAGGCCGCCGCCCGGCCGGGGCTCCGCCGTGACCGTGCCCCGGTGGTTCAGGGCGATGGCGCGGACCACCGCGAGGCCGAGGCCCAGTCCCCCCGCGGACCGGCCCCCCGCGGACCGGTGCTCCTCCGGTCCCCGCCGGAACGGTTCGAAGAGGGCCGGGAGCTCCTCCGGGCCCAGGACGGGACCGGTGTTGGTGACCTCCACGAACGCGGACGGCCCCGCGGTGCCGGTCGTCACCGTCGCCGTACCGCCCGCGTGGTTGTGGCGTACGGCGTTGGCCACGAGGTTCAGGGCGACGTGCCGGAGCAGCGACGGATCGCCCGCGACCGGCGCCGGGCCGAGCCGGGTCGTGACGCGGACCTCCGCGCCCCGGGCCTCGTCCGCCAGGTCCTCCACGGCTGCCCCGGCGACCTCCGCGAGGTCGACCGGAAGCAGGGCCGACGGCGCGCTCTCCCCCCGGGCCAGGGTCAGCAGCGACTCGATGAGCCGCTCCGTACGGGCGTTGGCGTCCAAGGCGCGCCGGAGCGCGGGTTCGAGCTCCGCCGGTACCCGTCCCTGAGCCAACGGGATCTCCAGAGCGGTCCGTTGCAGCGTCAGCGGCGTCCGCAGCTCGTGGGAGGCGTGCGCGGTGAAGTGCCGCTGCGCCGTGAAGCTCCGGTCGAGCCGGTCGAGCATCGCGTCGAAGGTGTCGCCGAGCTCGCGGACCTCGTCGTGCGGTCCGCGCAGGTCGAGCCGCTCGCCGAGCGTGCTGTCGGCGCTGATCCGCCGCGCGGCGGCGGTGACCTGGGTGAGGCGGTGCAGCGAGCGGCGCCCGGCCCACCAGGCGAGGGCGGCGGCGAGGGCCGTGAAGACGACGAGCAGCAGCACCGACCGGGTGAGCAGCTCGGCGAGGACCTGGTCACGGAAGTCCTCGAAGGCCTCGGAGGGCGTGGTCGTCGCGGCCGGCATGGCCTGGCCGGTCTGTGTGCCCGGCGGCACGGGTGCCGGGCTCTGCGCCGGTTCCAGCGGCTGGGCCTCGGGGATCTCGGACGGGTCGACCGTCGGGACGACGAGAGAACGGTTCTCCTCGATCAGCTGGCGGGAACTCAGCCAGTTCAAGAGCAGCAGCCCGGTGCCGAGGACCACGAAGACCGACGTCGTCGCGAGGGTCAACCGCCCCCGCAGCGGCAGCCGGTACGAGGAGCGGGAGCCGCGCGGACGGCCGGCGCCGCTCACAGCCGGTACCCGAAGCCCGGGTCGTGCTGGATCAGCGAGGGTTCCCCGACCTTGCGCCGCAGCGCGTGCACCGTGACCCGTACCGCCGTGGTGGCCGGATCGAGCGCCGCGTCCCACAGCCGGTCCCGCAGCTCCTCCGTGCTCACCGGCGCGCCGTCCGCCGCGAGCAGCAGCTCCAGGACGCCGAGCTCCCGGGGCGTCAGCCTCAGCGGCCGCCCGTCGCGCTCGGCGACCCGGCGGACGGTGTCCAGGCTGATGCCGTGCCGGCTCAGGACGGTCGGAGTGGTCCCGGCGGCCCCGCGCCGGCCGAGCGCGCGCAGCCGGGCGACGAGCTCCAGGTACGAGAAGGGCTTGGCCATGTAGTCGTCGGCGCCCTGCCCGAGCCCGTCGACCAGGGCCTCCAGGCCGCCGGCGGCGGTGAGCATCAGGATCCGGGCCGGATAGCCGGCCGTGTTGAGCGCCCGGCAGACG
The DNA here is from genome assembly GCF_042264145.1 of Streptomyces sp. NPDC056144. Lineage (NCBI taxonomy): Bacteria > Bacillati > Actinomycetota > Actinomycetes > Kitasatosporales > Streptomycetaceae > Streptomyces > Streptomyces sp. NPDC056144. Next base: position 562,906 of record NZ_JBHJVF010000004.1, read on the forward strand.
GCGTCCCCGCTGAGCCCCGGCAGGTCCCGGTCGAGGACGAGCACGTCGTACGAGGCGGCGGCCGTCATCTCCAGGGCGCGGGCCCCGTCGTGGGCGACCTCGGGGACCATGCCCTCCTCCCGGAGGCCGTCGGCGAGCATCGCGGCCAGCTCCGTCTCGTCCTCGACGATGAGCACGCGCATGTCCGTACCACTCCACTCACCCGCGCCGGACGCGGTTCTGTTCGGGAACCCCAGGAGAACCCCAGGATGCCCGAGCCGCGCGTTAGCCCGCGGTTAGGCGCACGCTCACCGACGGCTCACCGCGCGCTCCGTAGAACTGGCTCCACGCGCGACATCGACATCCAAGGAGCTGCGCACATGCGACGACGCAACCTGACCGCAAGGGCCCTCATGGCGACCGCCGCGCTGGCCGTGACCCTGGTGATGAGCGGCTGTTCCGCCGAGGACGGCGCCCCGAGGGTCGCCGGGGACGACGGCTCCGCCGCGAGCGCGCCGCAGGACGGCAACGCGATCCGCCGGTCGTGGGTGACCTGCATGCACGGGCAGGGACAGAACCAGGTCCAGCAGGACAAGGACGGCAACATCTACACGCCCGCCGCCGGGACCGACGGCAGCGGGAACATCGCCGCGTACGAGGCGGCGGTCAAGGTCTGCGACGCGAAGAACCCGGGCATCCGCCAGGTCAACGAGAAGGTCGACAGGAAGTTCGCCGAGATGGGGCGCGCCTGGGTCGCGTGCGCGCGCAAGCACGGCTACGCCGACCTCCCCGACCCCGACCCGAAGGACGGCGTCCTCGTGATCCCCTCGAAGTCGTTCGACGCGGCCAAGTGGGACGCGGTCCAGCCGGCGTGCAGCAAGCTGCCGCTGCCCGGCTACCGGATCGGGGAGTGACCGCCGTGACCGAGGAGAACAGCACGGAGAAGAACACCACCGAGACCGAGACCGGGCCGGCCCGCCGGAAGCGCCGCAAGGTCGTCCTCCCGCTCGTCCTCGTCGCCGCGATCGGCGGCGCGGCCGCCCTCGGCACCGCCCGCCCCTGGGAGCGGTCGGGCCCCGTCGTCGAGCAGCCGCCCCTCGCCCACGGCACGGCGGTGGTGGAGCGCGGCTCGCTGTCCAGCGGCATCCAGGTCGCCGGCTCGCTCGCGTACGACGCGCCCGTCCCCGTCGTCGCGGGCGGGCGGGGCACGTTCACCGCGCTGCCCGCCGTCGGTTCCGTCGTGAGGGCGGGGGAGCGGCTGTACGAGGTCGACGGGCGCCCCGTCGTCCTCATGCGGGGCGACCGGCCCCTCTGGCGCGACCTGGGCCCCGGGGCGGCCCCCGGCCCCGACGTCCGGCAGCTCAAGCGGAACCTGGTCGACCTCGGGTACGCGGACGGGCTCGGCCTCGCCGTCGACGAGAAGTTCACGAAGGGCACCGAGACCGCCGTCAAGCGCTGGCAGAAGGCCATGGGCGAGCGGAAGCCGACCGGTACGGTCGCGCTCGGCACCGTCGTCATGCTGCCCCAGGCGGCCGTACGGGTCCACAAGGTCGGCGCGCAGCTGGGCGCGGCGGTCGGCGGGACCACGGCCGTGACCGTGAGCGGCACCGATCTCGTCGCCGTCGTGCGGCCCGCCGAGAACCAGCTGTCCCGGTTCCGGCCGAACGGCGAGGCCGTGGTGCGGCTCGCCGACGGCGGCACGGTGAAGGGCCGCATCCGTTCCCTGATACGGGGCGGGGACGGCGGCGGCGAGGGAAGCGGCGGTTCCGGCGGGGGCGAGGAGAAGACCACCGTCACCGTCACCCTCGACGACCAGAGGACGGCCCGCGCGGCGGGTCCCTCCGCCGTGACGGTCGGCGTGGTCGGGGACACCGCGAAGGACGCCCTCGTCGTGCCGGTCACCGCGCTGCTCGCCCTGGACGGCGGCGGCTACGGCGTCAAGGTCGTCACCGGCACCACCACCCGCCTGGTCAAGGTCACGCTCGGCCTGGTCGCCGACGCGAAGGCGCAGATCAGCGGGGGAGTGAAGAGCGGTGACCGGGTGGTGATCCCCACGTGACCACCGCCTCGCACCACCCCGTCCTCGAACTCTCCGGCGTCACCAAGGAGTACCCGGGTTCGCCCCCGCTGCGGGTCCTGCACGGCATCGACCTCACCGTGGAGGCCGGTGAACTCCTCGCGGTCGTCGGCCCCTCGGGCTCCGGCAAGTCCACCCTCCTCGCCCTCCTCGGCTCGCTCGACCGGCCGACCGCCGGCCGGCTGCGCTTCGAGGGACGGGAGCTGTCCGGGCTCGGCGACCGCGATCTCGCGGCCGTCCGCGCGCACCGGATCGGCTTCGTCTTCCAGCAGTTCTTCCTCCTCTCCGGGCTCAGCACGGTCGAGAACGTCGCCACCGGCCTCCTCTACAGCGGCGCCCCCGCCGCGCGGCGCCGCGCGGCGGCCGTCGAGGCCCTGCACGAGGTGGGGCTCGGTCATCGTCTGCGCCACCACCCGGACCAGCTCTCCGGCGGCGAGAAGCAGCGGGTCGCCATCGCGCGGGCGCTCGTCGGGCGGCCCGCGCTGCTGCTCGCCGACGAGCCCACGGGGGCGCTCGACAGCGCGTCAGGGGCGGCCGTCGTCGACCTCCTGCACGGACTGAACGCCCAGGGCACGACCGTCGTCGTCATCACCCACGACCGTGACCTCGCGGCCTCGTTCCCCCGGCGCATCGGCATCCGCGACGGACGGCTCGACTTCGACGAACGCCTTCCGTACTCCGCCTCTGCGTCCGCGTCCGCCTCCGCTGGAGCCGCCCGATGAGCACCACCACGACCCCGGACCGCCGGAAGCGCCGCGCCCGTACCCGCACCCAGGGCCCAGACCGTACCCGTACCCAGGGCCCCGCCCCCGCCCCCACCCGTACCCGGCTGCGCCCCTCCGACCTGCTCCGTCTCGGCATGATCGGCCCGCGCACCCGCAAGCTGCGCTCCACCCTCTCGGCCCTCGGCATCTCCCTCGGCATCGCCGCCGTGATCGCCGTGACCGGCATCTCCTCGTCCAACCAGGCGCACCTGCTCTCCCGCCTCGACGCGCTGGGCTCCAACCTGATCACGGTCTCGCCCGGCAAGGACGCCCAGGAGCAGTCCGTACCGCTGCCGCGGACCGCCGAGCGGATGCTCGGCCGGATCGCCCCCGTCCAGCAGGTCACGGCGACCGGGGCCACCAAGGCCGAGGTCTACCGCAACGACCTGGTGCCTAAGGAGCAGACCGGCGGCATCTCCGTGCTCGCCGCGCGGTCCAACCTCCTGGACGTCCTGCACGCGAAGCTGCGCGAGGGGCGGTGGTTCGACAAGGCCGCCGAGAACCTCCCGGTGACCGTCCTCGGCGACCAGGCCGCCCAGCGGCTCGGCGTGACCGCGCCGGGCGAGCGGATCTGGCTCGGCGGACAGACGTACGTCGTCCGGGGCATCCTCGCGCCGAACGACCTGGCCCCCGAGCTCGCCACGGCCGCGCTCGTCGGCTGGCCGCAGGCGACGAAGCACCTGGGCGCGGACGGCACCGCCGCCACCGTCTACCTGCGGGCCCACCCCGAACGCGTACCGGACGTGCAGGCCGTCGCCGGGGCCACCGCCAACCCGGCCGACCCGGGCAAGGTCGCGGTCAGCCGCCCCTCCGACCTCCTGACGGCGCGCTCGGAGGCGAAGGGCGCGCTGACCGGCCTCGTCCTCTCCCTCGCCGGGGTCGCCCTGCTCGTCGGCGGCGTCGGCATCGCCAACACCATGGTGGTGGGCGTGATGGAGCGGCGGGGCGAGATCGGGCTGCGCCGCGCGCTGGGCGCGCGGGGCGGGCAGATCGCCGCCCAGTTCCTCCTGGAGGCCGTCCTGATAGGGTTCATCGGCGGGCTCGGCGGGCTCGTCCTGGGCGGTCTCGCCGTCTACGGGTACGCCCTGGCCCAGGGCTGGCCCTTCGCCGTGCCCCTCCTGACGGTCGTCGCGGGGCCCGTGGTCTCCGTCCTGGTGGCGGCCGTGGCCGGTCTCTACCCGGCGCTGCGGGCGGCGAGCGCCTCGCCGACGGACGCGTTGCGGTCGGCCTGACCTCGTGTTCTTTCTCCCTGCGGCTCCTGTCACGACTCTTGACTGACATTTCAGTCAGTGTCACAGTGAGCCGCACATCCACCGGAGAACGAACCGGGGGAACGAACAGGGAGGGCGCACCATGCCTCTGACCCCGACCGAGCGGGATCGGCTGCTGCTCTTCACAGCGGCCGAACTCGCGCGGACGCGCCTCGGGCGCGGGCTGCGGCTCAACGTACCGGAGGCGACCGCGCTGATCGCCGACACCGTGTGCGAGGCGGCCCGTGACGGCCTTCGGCTGGCCGAGGCGCTCGACCGGGGCCGGAGCGTGCTCGGTCCGGACGACGTGCTTCCCGGCGTCACCGACATCGTCACCGAGATCCACGTCGAGGCCGTCTTCGAGGACGGCACACGGCTCGCCGTCATCAGCGCTCCCTTCGGCGACATGGAGGCCGACGCGGAGGCCGAGGACGGCGCGCCCGGCGCCGTCCTGCCCCACGCGGAGGCGCTGCCCGAACCGGAGCCGGCGGTCACCCTCTCCGTACGGAACACGGCGACGGTCCCGGTGAGCGTCACCTCGCACTTCCACTTCTTCGAGGCCAACCCCCGCCTGGACTTCGACCGCGCCGCCGCGTACGGCATGCGGCTCGCCGCCCCGGCGGGCGCGTCGACCCGCTTCGACCCCGGCGCCCTCGTCGAGGTCGGGCTCGTGCCCATGGGCGGCGAGCGGATCGCGATCGGCTTCGCCGGCCTGGTCGACGGCCCGCTGGACGCGCCGGGCGCGAAGGAAGAGGCCCTGCGGCGCGCCGCCGCCTGCGGCTACCTCGGAACGGAAGGGGTGGCGCGATGAGCAAGCCCACCAGGCACACCGATCACAGGGGCCACACCGGCCACAGCGCTCACTGCGCGCCCGGCGAGAGCCGGCACATCGACCCCCACGAGTACGCCTCCGTCCACGGGCCCCGCGCCGGGGACCGGGTCCGGCTCGGCGACTCCGGGCTCGTCGTCCGGGTGGAGTCGGACGCGCAGGCGTACGGGGACGAGTTCCTCGCCGGATTCGGCAAGACGGCCCGCGACGGCATGCACCTGCGGGCCGCCCCCGTCCGGCAGACCTGCGACACCGTCATCACCAACGTCCTGGTCATCGACGCCGTCCTCGGCATCCGCAAGGTGTCCATCGGCATCCGCGAGGGCCGGATCCACGCCATCGGGCGGGCCGGCAACCCCGACACCCTCGACGGCGTCGACGTCGTCGTCGGGACGGGCACGACCATGATCCCGGGCGAGGGCCTGATCGCCACCGCCGGCGCGATCGACACCCACGTCCACCTGCTCTCCCCGCGGATCATGGAGGCCTCGCTCGCCTCCGGCGTGACGACGATCATCGGCCAGGAGATCGGCCCGGCCTGGGGCGTGGGCGTGAACTCCCCGTGGGCGCTGAAGCTCGGCTTCAAGGCCTTCGACGCCTGGCCGGTCAACATCGGCTTCCTCGCCCGGGGCTCCGCCTCCCGCGAGGGTCCGCTCGTCGAGGCGCTCGCCGAGGGCGGCGCCTGCGGCTTCAAGGTCCACGAGGACATGGGCGCCCACACCCGGGCCCTGGACACGGCGCTGCGCGTGGCGGAGGAGTACGACGTCCAGGTGGCGCTGCACAGCGACGGCCTGAACGAGTGCCTGTCGGTGGAGGACACCCTCGCCGTCCTTGAGGGGCGGACGATCCACGCCTTCCACATCGAGGGCTGCGGCGGCGGACACGTCCCGAACGTCCTGAAGATGGCGGGCGTGCCGAACGTCATCGGCTCGTCCACCAATCCGACGCTCCCCTTCGGCCGGGATGCCGTCGCGGAGCACTACGGGATGATCGTCTCCGTCCACGCGCTCAAGACCGACCTGCCCGGCGACGCCGCCATGGCGCGGGACAGGATCCGGGCCGGGACGATGGGCGCGGAGGACGTCCTGCACGACCTCGGCGCGATCGGCATCACCTCGTCCGACGCGCAGGGCATGGGCCGGGCGGGGGAGACGGTCCGGCGGACGTTCGCGATGGCCGGGAAGATGAAGGCCGAGCTGGGCCCGCTGGAGGGCGACGGCGCCGGGGACGACAACGAGCGCGTCCTCCGCTACATCGCGAAGCTCACCATCAACCCCGCCATCGCCCACGGCCTCGCCGACGAGGTCGGGTCGATCGAGGTCGGCAAGATGGCCGACATCGTCCTCTGGCGGCCCGCGTTCTTCGGCGCGAAACCGCAGATGGTCGTCAAGATGGGCTTCCCGGCGTACGGCGTCACGGGCGACCCGAACGCGGCCACCGACGCCTGCGAACCGCTGGTCCTCGGTCCGCTGTTCGGCGGCCACGGCGCCGCTCCCGCCGAGCTCTCCGTGGCGTTCGTCAGCCGCGCCGCCGCCGACGCGGGCGCGCTCGGCTCGCCGTACGACACCCTCGACACCCGGCGCAGGCGGGTGGCCGTCAAGGGCACCCGGGGCATCGGCCCGGCCGACATGGTGAGCAACGCCCGGCTCGGCCGGGTCGACGTCGATCCGCGCAGCGGGCTCGTGACGCTCGACGGCGCTCCGATGCGCTCGGAACCGGCCCAGCAGGTGTCCCTGAGCCGCCTGTACTTCCTCTGATCCACTTCCCCGTTCCTCCGATCCTGGCATGTTCCGCCTCTTGACTGAATTTTCAGTCGGGAGGAGGATGCTGTTCACACCGCGTACCCGTCCCCCGCATCACGCCAGGCAGAGCCGGCCACGCCGACGGGTACTTCTGGCGAAACGAAGAGAGACCCGAGATGACTGCATTCCGTATGCCCGCCGAGTGGTCCGCGCACGAGGGGACCCTCATGGCCTGGCCCGTCAGGGAGGACCTGTGGGCCGGCGTGCTGGACGACGTCAAGGTGGAGTACGCGAACGTGGCCCGCGCCATCGCGGCCTTCGAGCCCGTGACCATGATCGCCCCGCCCGGCCACGGCGACGACGCCCGGAAGCACCTTGGCGACGGCGTCACCGTCGTCGAGCTGGCCCAGGACGACTCCTGGTTCCGCGACTCCGCCCCGCTCTTCGTGCTCGACGGCGCCGGCAACCGCGCCGGAGTGGACTTCCGCTTCAACGCCTGGGGCCGCAAGCACCACCCGTGGGACTCCGACGACCACGTCAGCGCCCTGATCCTGGACCACCTCGACGTCGACCGGATCGCCTCCGACATGATCCTCGAAGGCGGCGCCATCACCGTCGACGGCGAGGGCACCCTCATCACGACCGAGCAGTGTCTCCTGCACCCCAACAGGAACCCGGGGATGGATCGGGACGCGATCGAGACCGAGCTGAAATCCCGCCTCGGCGTCGAGAAGGTTGTCTGGCTTCCGTACGGAGGTCTGCTCGACACGGAGACCGACGGCCACGTCGACGGCGTCTGCGCCTTCGCCGCCCCCGGCAAGGTCGTCGTCTCCCTGCCCGACGACCCCGCGCACCCCGACTACGCCCGCATGCGCGCCAACCGGGCGGTCCTGGAGGCCTCGACCGACGCGCGGGGCCGGTCGTTCGAGATCGTCGACGTCCCGCAGACCGCCTTCGCCGAGGTGGCCGGCGGCGAGGTCGAGGTCTCGTACCTCAACTACTACGTGGTCAACGGCGGCGTCGTCGTCCCGGTGGCCGGTGTGCCGCAGGACGAGGAGGCCCTCGCGGTGATCGCCGCCGCGTACCCGGGCCGCGAGGTCGTCGGCGTACAGGCGCAGGCCATCGCGTACGGCGGCGGCGGGGTCCACTGCATCACGCAGCAGATCCCCATGGTCCCCGCCACCGCCTGACCCGGGCGGCCGCGCGACCCGACAGCCGCGCGACCCGACAGCCGCCCACCCGGGCGGCCGTCGGCCCCGGGACCCGTGCCCTCCCGGGGCCGGCGGCCCCCACCCCGTACTTCCCGACTTCCCGACGGATGTCCGGCCCCTCGATCGACCCGCCCCGACCCACTCCACGGAAAGCGAGCGCGACGATGACCACACCCCCGCCCCCCGGCGCCAGACGCCCCCGCGCCCGGACCGCCGAGCGCACCCGGCGCACCACGCGCGCCATCGCCGCGACGACGGCCGCCCTCACCGCCCTCGCCGCCCTCGCGGCCTGCGCGGGCCCGCCGAAGAGCGGCGGCGGCACCGGCACGGGCCCCGAGGTGAAGCTCTCCGCCTCGACGCCGAAGGCCCGCGGCGAGATCGACTCCTTCACCTGGGCCCTCTACGCCGAGCCGCCCACCCTCGACTACACGCTCGCGTTCGACTACCCGCAGAACACGGTCCTCTCCAACATCTGCGAGAGCCTCATGCGGTGGACCCCGGACCTCAAGCTCGAACCCGGCCTCGCGAAGAAGGCGTCCAACCCCGACCCGCTCACCTGGGTCTACGACCTCCGCGAGGGCGTCCGCTTCCACAGCGGCGGGACGATGACCGCCGACGACGTCGTCTACAGCTTCGGCCGTCAGACCGACCCGGACAACGCCGCCGCCTGGGCACAGAACTTCCAGAACGTCGCCTCGGTCAAGAAGACCGGCCCGCTCCAGGTCACCGTCAAGCTCAAGAAGCCCGACTCGCAGTTCCCCCAGTACATGGCGACCGCCGCCGGCGTCGTCGCCTCCAAGGCGGGCGTCGAGGCGGCCGGCAAGGACTACGGCACCACCGGCGGCCTCGCCTGTACCGGCCCGTTCCAGCTCGGCACCTGGAACAAGGGCCAGTCGATCGAGCTGACCCGCTTCGACGGCTACTGGGGCACCAAGGCCAAGGCGGAGAAGGCCGTCTTCCGCGTCCTCACCGACCCCTCCGGCCGGACCAACGCCATGCTCAGCGGCGAGATCGACGGCGGATACCTCATCCCCACCGAGAGCTACGGCCGCCTGCGCGACAGCGGCGTCGGCACCCTCTACTTCGGCGAGGGCCTCAGCACGGTCAACGTCAACATCACGAACATGAAGGGCCCGCTCGGCGACGTCCGCGTCCGCAAGGCCCTCTCCCTCGCCCTCGACCGCACCGGCTTCGTCAAGGCCGGACTCGGCGGCGCCGGAACCGTCACCACCTCCCTCACCACCCGCGGCGCCTGGGCCCACGCCTCCGAGGCCACCCGCAAGGCCGCCTTCGACGTCCTCCCGCCGGCCACGCAGGACATCGAGCAGGCCAAGAAGCTGATCCAGGAGGCCGGCGCCACCGGCAAGGCCCTGACCGTCGCGACCAGCTCCATCGGCCAGGACGTCTCCCTCCTCGCCACCGCCGTCCAGGCCGCGGGCACCAGGATCGGCCTGAAGATCAACCTCAAGACGATCGCCCCGAACGCCTTCACGGCGCTCTTCACCGATCCCGAGGCGCGCGAGGGCATCGACATGTTCCCGCTCACCTACTACGACTCGATCACCGACCCGCTGGACCTGCTCACCAACTTCAAGACCGGCGCCTACATGAACTTCGCCGGCTACAGCGACCCCGCCTACGACAAGCTCGTCGACAAGGCCGTCGGCGTCTACGACCCGGAGGCCCGCGCGAAGATCGAGGCCGACCTCCAGAAGCAGGCCGTCGACCGGCTCCTGTGGATCCCTGTCGCCGAGTGGCCCACCTCCGTCTTCCTCAACAAGCGGATCACCGGCGCCCCCACCACCATCGCGTACATGTACTACCCGTGGGCCGCCGACGTCGGCGCCGCCGACGCGGGAGCCGCACGGTGAGCTTCCTGAGATTCGCCGCACGACGGGTGGCGGAGATGGCCGCCACCCTGCTCGCCGCGTCGTTCGTGGTCTACGGCGCCATGTACCTGGCGCCGGGCAGCCCCGCGAGCTTCCTGCTCTCCGGCCGCTCCGCCTCGCCCGAGGCGCTCGCCGCGATCAACGCCCAGTACCACCTGGACGACCCCTTCTTCGTCCGCTACCTCCAGTGGCTCGGCGACGTCCTCCAGGGCGACTTCGGCCGGTCCATCACGTACCGCACCGACGTCTCGCACCTCCTCGCCGACCGGCTGCCGACCACCCTCCTGCTCGTCCTCATGGCGCTGCTCGTGGTCGCCGTCGTCGGCCTGGTCCTCGGCTGGATCTCGGCGGTACGCGGCGGGGGCACCGACTCCGCCGTCCTCGTCGGCACCACCCTCGCCGTCGGCACCCCGTCGTTCGTCGCCGCCGTCATGCTCCAGGGCCTCTTCGCCGTACGCCTCGGCTGGTTCCCCAGCAGCGGATCGGGAGAGGGCTTCGTCGACATGGTCTGGCACCTCACCCTCCCCGCCGTCGCCCTCGCGCTCTACCTCATCGGCATGCTGGCCCGGGTCACCCGGTCCGCGATGCTCGACGCCCTCGACAGCGAGCACGTCACCGTCGCCCGCAGCCGGGGCGTCCCCGAGCGCCAGGTCATCCGCCGGCACGTCTTCCGCAACTCCCTCGGCACCGTCCTCACCACCGGCGGCCTGATCGTCTCCACCCTCCTCGTCTGCACGATCCTCGTGGAGACCGCCTTCAGCATCGGCGGCGTCGGACAGCTCCTCGAACTGTCCACCACGACCAAGGACTTCCCCACCGTCCAGGCGATCTCCCTGATCATCGTCGCTCTCTTCATGACCGTGAACCTGGTCGTCGACCTGCTCCTCCCGCTCGTCGACCCGCGGATCACCCTCGGAGCGAGGAGCACCTCCGCATGACCACCGCCTCCGGCGCGTCCAACGCCTCCACCGCCATCACCCGCAGGCCCGGCCTCGCGAAACTCCGCACCGCCCGGTCCCCGCTCTACCTGATCTGCCTCGGCATCGTCGCCCTCGTCACCGCCGCCGCGCTCCTCGCGCCCTGGCTCGTGCCGTACGACCCCAACGAGGTCGACCTCGGGAACGCGCTCGCCGGACCCACCTCCCAGCACCCGCTCGGCGTCGACGCCGCCGGCCGCGACACCCTCTCGCGGCTCCTCCTCGGCGCCCGCACCTCCCTCCTCGGGCCCCTCGGCGTCGTCGTCTTCTCGACCGTCGCCGGAGTCGCCGTCGGCATGACCGCCGGCTGGCGCGGCGGCCGGATCGACGCGCTCCTCTCCCGCAGCACCGAACTGGTCTTCGCGTTCCCGGGCATGCTGCTCGCGATCCTGATCATCTCGGTGTACGGCGAAGGGCTCCTCGCCCCCGTCATCGCGCTCTCCGTCGCCTACCTGCCGTACGTCAGCAGGCTCACCCGCTCCCTCGTCCTCGCCGAACGCGAGCGGCCGTATGTCAGCGCCTACCAGGTCCAGGGCCACTCCGCGCTCCAGATCTGCCTGCGCCACGTCCTGCCCAACATCGCGCCCGTCGTCCTCGCCCAGTCCACCATCAACTTCGGCTACGCCCTCATGGACCTCGCCGGCCTGTCCTTCCTCGGCCTCGGCGTCCCCGCGCTCACACCCGACTGGGGCCGCATGGTCTTCGACGGCCAGACCGCGATCCAGCAGGGCTACCCGCTGTCCGCGATCCTGCCCTGCCTGTTCATCGTGCTCACCGTCGTCGCCTTCAACGTGGTCGGAGAGCGCTGGGCCGACCGCGTCGCCAGGAGAGACCGATGACCTCCACCCCTTCCCCGTCGGCCACGCCTTCCCCGTCGGCCACGCCCGCCCTGGAGGTCCAGGGCCTGCGCGTCACCCTGCCCGGCACGGCCAGGCCCGTCCTCGACGGCGTCGACCTCCGGGTCGCCGCCGGCGAGACCGTCGCCCTCGTCGGCGAGTCCGGCTCCGGCAAGAGCCTCACCTCGCGCAGCGCGCTGAACCTGCTGCCGCCCGGCGCCGAGGTCACCGGCGCCGTGCGGGTCTGCGGCGAGGACGTCCTCACCATGGGCACGGACCGGCTCCGCGCCCTGCGCACCGGCACCGTCTCCATGGTCTTCCAGGACCCCCGCGCCGCCCTCAACCCCCTGCGCCGCATCGGGGACTTCCTGATCGAGAGCGTCACCCTCACCGGCGCCATGACCAAGGAGGCCGCCACCGACCGGGCCGTCGAACTCCTCGAAGCCGTCGGCCTCGACGCCTCCGCGCTGCGCAAGTACCCCGGTCAGGTCTCCGGCGGCATGCTCCAACGGGTCATGATCGCCGCGGCGTTGATGGGCGACCCGGCCCTCGTCCTCGCCGACGAGCCCACCACCGCCCTCGACGTCACCACCCAGGCCGAGGTCATCGCCCTCCTCGCCGAGCTCCGCGCCCGCTTCGGCACGGGCCTGCTCTTCGTCACCCACGACCTCGACCTCGCCGCCGCCATCAGCGACCGCGTGTACGTCATGTACGCCGGGCGGATCGCCGAGAGCGGCCCGGCCGAGGAGCTGTTCGCGCGGCCCCGCCACCCGTACACCGCCGCGCTCCTCGCCTCCACGCCCCGCCTGGAGGCCCCCCGCGGCAGGCTCGACGCCATCGAGGGGCAACCGCCGGACCTCCGGCAAGAGTTGACGGGCTGCGCGTTCGCCGCCCGCTGCCACCTGGCCACCGAGATCTGCGACCAGCAGGCCCCGGACCCGCGCCCCGCGCCCGGCCGCACCGACCACCGCGCCGCCTGCCACCACAGCGACCGCCTCGTCCCTCTCGAAGGGAGCCACGCCGATGCCTGAGTCCCCCGACGCGGTACCCGAGAACGCAGCCCTGGAGGTCACCGGCCTCCACCGCGCCTACGGCGACGTCCGCGCCGTCGACGACGTCTCCTTCACCCTCCCCGAGGGCGGCTCCCTCGGCATCGTCGGCGAGTCCGGCTCGGGCAAGACCACCACCGCCCGGATCGTCGTCGGCCTGGAGAGCGCCGACGCGGGAGAGGTACGGGTACGGGGCAGGGCCCGCGACGCGCGCGGGCGCGGCAAGGCCGCCCGGCTGGCCCGGGCCCGCGAGGTCCAGATGGTCTTCCAGGACCCGTACCTCTCCCTCGACCCCCGCACCAGCGTCGAGCAGGTCCTGCGCGAGACTCTGCGCCTGCACTTCCCCGGCGCCGACCACGACCGGCGCGTCCGCGAACTCCTCGACCAGGTCGGCCTGGGCACCCGGGCCGCCGACGCCCGGCCCCGGCAGCTCTCCGGCGGCCAGCGCCAGCGCGTCGCCATCGCCCGCGCCCTCGCCGTGGAACCCTCCGTCCTCGTCCTCGACGAGGCGGTCGCCGCGCTCGACGTCTCCGTGCAGGCGCAGATCCTCAACCTCCTCGCCGACATCCGCGAGGAGACCCGGATCGGCTACCTCTTCATCACCCACGACCTCGGCGTCGTCCGCTGCGTCACCGACGACGTCATCGTCATGCGCAAGGGCCGGGTCGTCGAGGCGGGCCGCACGGACGAGGTCCTCGCCGCGCCCCAGCACCCCTACACGCGGCTTCTGCTGGAATCGGTGCCCCGCCCCGGCTGGGACCCCGAGGCCATCGCCGCCGCCCGCCGCGCGCTCTGACCGGCGCGGCGCCGGTGACGGCGTTCCCCTTCCCCCACCTCTGGAGTTCCCCATGAACGACACCCCCGCCGGCCGGCACGCCCGCCGCTGGCTGAACCGTCGTCAGTTCCTCGTCGCCGCCGGCGCGACCGCCGCCGCCGGCACGGCCCTGGCGGCGACCACCCAGGGCCGGGCCAAGGCCGCCGCCGGGACCTTCCGGGTCCCGGTCGAGGACGTCCGCCACACCCGTACCTGGATGGCCTTCCCCGACTCCACCGCGATCTGGGGCAACGCGCTGGGCGGAGTCCAGGCGGACATCGCGAGGATCGCCCGCACCATCGCCCGGTACGAGCCCGTCTCCCTGTGCGCCAACCCCGGCAGCGCAGCCAAGGCCCGCTCCCTGTGCGGCCCGACGGTCACCGTCCTCACCTCGATCCCGGTCGACGACTGCTGGATGCGCGACACCGGCCCCGTCTTCCGCACGGACGGCCGCGGCGGCCTCGACGCCGTCGGCCTCAACTTCAACGGCTGGGGCGGCAAGCAGGCCCACTCCAGGGACGCCCGCGTCGCCCAGCGGATCGCCGCGCACGTCGGCGTGCCCTACACCTCCGCCGACCTGGTCGGCGAGGGCGGCGCCATCGAACAGGACGGCGCCGGGACGCTGATGGCGACCCGCAGCAGTCTCCTGAACCGCAACCGCAACCCCGGGATGTCCCAGCGGGACCTGGAGGCGGCGATGTGCGACGCGTACGGAGCGTCCAAGGTGATCTGGTTCGACGGCGTCTACGGCCAGGACATCACCGACGACCACGTGGACGCGACCTCCCGCTTCCTCTCCCACGGCGAGGCCCTCGTCCAGATGCCGATCCCGGCCGACAACGACGCCTACGCCAAGGACGCGCGCAAGCAGTACCAGGTCCTCACCGCCGCCACGACGGCCCGCGGCAGGACCATGGACGTGATGCGCCTCCAGGGCCCGGACTACAACAGGATCCGGTCCGGCAACCGGGACTTCCTCGCCTCCTACGCCAACTTCTACCTCTGCAACGACGCCGTCGTCTCCGCCCAGTTCGGCGACCGCAGGGCGGACGAGGCCGCCAAGGCGACCCTCGCCCGTCTCTACCCGGACCGGGTGATCGAGCAGATCGACATCGACCGGCTCGGCACCGGAGGCGGCGGCATCCACTGCGTCACCCAGCAGCAGCCGGCGGTCTGACCTTCCGGTCAGGACCGGCAGCGCAGCATCACCAGCGGCGGGTTGGCGTCGTGCTCGGCCCAGAACTCCGCGCCGAACTCCCGCACACCGGCCTCCGAGATCCGCACCGGCTCCCAGTGCAGATCGCCGAACCCGGCGGCCTTGAGGGCCTGTTCGTAGACCTCGCGGCGCGGACAGGCCCCGACGAACGAGACCGGCGGGTCGAGGAGGGCGGTGATCCGGACCCGGGGTCCGGTCTCGATCTCCTCGCCCGTCGCCTCGCACAGGAAGCCGTACTTTGCCAGCGAGGGCCCGTCGAACCGATAATCGGGGTTCTGGGCGAAGACGAAGAACTCCGCGCCGGGCGCGAGGTTCCGGTGGATGTTCCGGCACATCCGCTCCATGGCCGCCACGTCCGGCGCGTAGTTGAGTGCCTGCACCCCGAGCGCGACGTCGAACTTCCGCCCCAGGTCGGGGAGTTCGGCGACATCGCCCACCTCGTACCGTACGCCCAGAGGCTCGCGCTGCTCGAACGACCGCGCCACGGCGACCATCTCCCCGGAGATGTCGACGCCGTACACCTCGGCGGCCCCGCGCCGCTTCATCTCCCGGCTGTAGAAGCCCGTTCCGGAGGCCAGGTCGAGCACGGACCTGCCCCGCACGTCCCCGACCATGGCCAGGAAGGCGGGCACCTCCCCGTACCGGGCCAGGGGAAGGGACTTGAAGCCCTCGAACGCCTCGCCGATCTCGTCGTACTGCTGCGGCACGCCCATCGTGTTGCCCTCTCGTCCGGCCTTCCGGGAAGTCCCCGGCGGGAGTCTTCCCGGACCGGGCCGGCGGCCGTACTGACAGAAGCCACAAAACCGGGACGAGATCGCTGCTGAAAATCTCGTCAAACAATGCTGTCCGAAGCGTTGACTGAAATTTAAGTCAATCCCTATGGTGAGCGCACTCGAACGCACCCCTGAACAGGAGCTCCCATGGGGCCTGCTGCCTCGCAGCCGCACGATTCCGCGACCCTCGCGGGAATCGAAACGCACTCGATCGACTGGGTGCCCCTCTCCGAACGGCACGGAGAGCCCTCGCACGTCGGCGCGATCTGGTTCGTCGGCAGCCTCAACCTCACCGGTCTCGCCACCGGTGTCGTGACGCTCTCCATGGGGGCATCGCTCGTCTGGACGGTCGTCGCCACCGTCCTCGGCTCCCTCTTCGGGACCTTCTTCATGGCCTTCCACTCGGCCCAGGGCCCCCAGCTGGGTCTGCCCCAACTCGTGCAGTCCCGTCCGCAGTTCGGCTACCTCGGCGCGGCCGTCACCGTCTGGGTCTTCGCCCTGGTCAACTACATCGCCTTCAACACCTCGGACGCCCTGCTGTCCGGCCAGGCGATGAACACCCTCACCGGCATGCCCAACACGGTCGGGTACATCCTCGCCGCCGCCGTCGCGACCGTGATCGCCCTGTTCGGCTACGAGTGGATCCACAAGCTGAACCGCTGGCTGACCTGGCCGTTCATCGTCGTCACGGCCGCGATCACCGTCGCCGCCCTCTTCGGCGGCGGCCTCCCGGACGGCGTCTGGAACGCCGGCCCCTTCGAACTCGCCCCGTTCATGCTCGTGTTCGTCTTCGTCGCCGGCTTCCAGCTCGGCTGGGCGCCGTACGTCTCCGACTACTCGCGCTACCTGAGACCCGACGTCCCCGTCCGCGCCACCTTCTGGTGGACCTACCTGCCGAGCGCGATCTCCGGCATCTGGGTCTTCCTGCTCGGCGCCGTCGTCTCCGCCGGGGCCCCCGAGGGCACCGACCCCGTCACCGCCCTCAAGCTGGCGGCCGACCGCCTCTTCGACGGCTTCGGCACGATCGCGGTGATCGTCCTGCTCGTCGGTCTGCTCTCGATCATGGCGATCAACCAGTACGGCGGCAGCCTCACCATGATCTCGATCCTGGACTCGTTCAAGCCGGTCAAGCCGACCCGGGCGCTCCGGGTCGTGACGATCGGGATCATGCTCGTGGCCGTCGGCACGGTCTCCACGCTCGTCGGCATCGACCAGTTCAACTGGTTCTTCGCCAACGTCGTCGTGGTCCTCACCTACCTCTTCATCCCGTGGACGGCCATCAACCTGGTCGACTTCTTCTTCGTCCGGCGCGGCCAGTACGTCGTCAAGGAGATCTTCAACCCGGACGGCATCTACGGCCGCTGGGGCTGGCGCGGCAACCTCGCGTACGCGATCGGTCTCGCCTGCATGGCCCCCTTCATGGTGATCACCGGCCTCTACGTCGGGCCGGTGGCCGACATCCTCGGCGGCGTCGACTGCTCGATCTTCGTCGGCCTGCCGGTGGCGGGCGCCCTCTACTGGGTCTTCGCCCGGAACCTCGATCTGGCCACCGAACGCCGGCTGGTCCGGGAGGAGGGGCTACTGGACGCGCTCCACTGAGCGGCCCGCGCGACGATCCGCGCGCACATCCCCGACCGCACGTCACGAGATCAGCACGTACCGAACCTTTCTTTGAGCCAGAAGGAGCACCACGTGAAGAACGCGCACGAAGGCGACCGCCCCGGCATCAGCCGCAGAACCCTCCTCGCCCGCACCGGAGCCGTCGCCGCCGCCCTCGCGGCGGGCCCGGTCATCGGCGGCATCCAGCCGGCCATGGCCGCGACCTGGCGCGTCCCCGGCGAGGACGAGACCCACAAGCGGACCTGGATGGCCTGGCCGTCCAGCTCCACGATCTGGGGCAACCTGCTCTCCAAGATCCAGGCCGACATCGCCAAGCTCGCCAAGGAGATCGCCAAGTACGAGCCGGTGATCATGTGCGCGGACGACTCCACGGCCGCCTCGCAGGCCCGTGCCGCGTGCGGTTCCACGGTGACCGTGATCAGCTCCATCCCCGTCTCCGACTGCTGGATGCGCGACACCGGCCCGCTCTTCCGCGTCGACGACGCGGGCGGCATGGACTCCTTCGGGCTCAACTTCAACGCCTGGGGCGAGAACGCCACGACGTTCTACGGCCTGCCCGCCTCGGCCTACTCCAAGGACCGCGTGGTCGCCGGGAAGATCGCCACCTACACCGGCGTCCCCTTCGCGAAGGCGTCCGTGGTCGGCGAGGGCGGCGGCATCGAGTACGACGGTGACGGCACCGTCATGGCGACCGAGAGCTGCTGGATCAACAGCAACCGCAACCCCGGCAAGACCAAGGCCCAGATCGAGGCCGAACTGCTCGCCCGCTTCGGCGCGCAGAAGATGATCTGGCTCCCGGGCGTCAAGGGCCAGGACGTGACCGACGGTCACATCGACGGGACCTGTCGCTACATCAGCCCCGGCGTGGTCATGGTGCAGGTGGCCGGAGCCGTACGCCCGGACGTCTGGACCGCCAACGCCGCGGCCATCCGCAACACCCTGCTGGGCGCGACCGACGCCAAGGGCCGCCGCCTCCAGGTCATCACCATCGAGGGACCCGACACCCTGCCCCGTATCTCCGCGGGCAAGCAGGCGGACTTCCTCAGCTCGTACATGAACTGGACGGTGACGAACAACGCCATCATCACCACCCAGTTCGGCGACACCGCGAAGGACGCGGCGGCGAAGCAGGCCATCTCCGCCGCCTACGGCCGCCCGGTCGTCCAGCTCAACCTGGACAACCTGTACGGCAACGGCGGCGGCGGCGCCCACTGCGTCACCATGCAGGAGCCCGCTCGCTGAACGAGCTGAACAGACGCCCGGGTCCCGCGTGTGGTGCGGGACCCGGGTCCACCCGGGGCGGTGCGTGACTCGTCACCGCCCCGGGGTCAGCCGGCACACCCCGTCCTCGCAGCTCCGCTTCAGCCGCCCCCGCGAGACCGTCTGGACGAGGCCGACCATCCAGCAGGTCGGGCAGCCCCGGAACGCGACCAGCGCGAGCGGGGCGAGGAGCAGCGAGACCGGACCGGCGGCCGGCATCAGGGCGAAGGCCGCGACGACCAGCCCGAAGCCGACCGCGCCCCGCGCCAGGTGGCGCGGCACGGACGCGCTCGCGAAGTCCCCGGTGCGGCTCATGACGCTCCTCCCGGAGTTCCGCCCACGGGCGGCTCCACGGCCTCCCGCAGCGTGGCCCGCGCCCGGTGCAGACGCGACTTCATCGCGGGGGTGCTCAGCCCCAGCGCCTGCGCGACGGCCCGGCCCGGCAGCCCCTGCACGTCCCGCATGACGAGGACCTGACGCTGGTCGCGGGGGAGCGCGGCGATCGCCGAGGCGATCCGCTCCGCGTCGAGGCGGCGCAGCACCGCCTCCTCGGCCGAGGGCTCCTCGGGCACGTACGCCTCCGTCGCCGACGCCCCCTCACGCGCGCGCGTGGCGAGCAGTCTCACGTGCCGCAGGCACTCGTTCCGGACGATCCGGAACATCCAGGAGGCCAGCGCGCCCGTGGCCCGCAGGGTGCCGATCTTCCGGTAGAGGATGATCAGCGCTTCCTGCGCCGCGTCCTCCGCGTCCTGCGGGGAGGCGCACAGCGACAGGGCGAACTTCCGGACATGGGGCTGCGACTCCATGACGACGGTGGTGAGCGAGGTGACGTCGCCGTCCTGAGCGGCCCTGATCAGCCGCTCGTCCGGCCAGGTGAATCGTGTGGTCATCCCTCTCCTCACCCCCGCCGGAAGCGGCGCGAGAGATGCCAGGCGCACGCCCCCACGAGCAGGGCTCCGACGATGACGATGCCCGTGACCATCATGCGTGTCTCCTCAGGTTCCGCCGGCCCGTCAGGGCCGGGTGCGGTGATGTCGGGAACAAGAGGCGGCACATCCCGAAAGGATTCACCCACGGTCCCGAAAAGGATTCACCTTCGGCCCCCCGTCCCGGCCGCCCAGGAAGATGTGGCAGCGTGGTGCGGGTGAGTGAGACGAACGTAGAAACCCTGCAATACCGCTCGGACGGGCCCGAGGAAGCCCCTGTCCTGGTCCTCGGCCCCTCCCTCGGCACCACCTGGCACATGTGGGACCGGCAGATATCCGAGCTCACGCGTGACTGGCGGGTCATCCGTTTCGATCTTCCCGGGCACGGTGGCGCGCCCTCCCAGCCCTTCACCTCCGTCGCCGAGCTCGGCGACCGGGTGCTCGCCACCCTCGACGAGCTCGGAGTCCAGCGCTTCGGGTACGCCGGCTGCTCCATCGGCGGGGCCGTCGGCCTCGACCTGGCCCTGCGCGCGCCCCACCGGGTGGCCTCGCTGGCCCTGGTCGCGACCTCGCCCCGGTTCGGCACCGCCGACGAGTTCCGGCAGCGCGGGGTCATCGTGCGGACCAACGGCATGGAGCCGATGGCCAGGAGCGCGCCCGAGCGGTGGTTCACCCCGGTCTTCGCGGGCGCGCAGCCCGCGATCGTCGACTGGGCCGTGCAGATGGTCCGCACGACGGACCCCGTCTGCTACGTCGCCGCCTGCGAGGCCCTCGCGGTCTTCGACGTCCGGGAGGCCCTCGACCGCGTCGGCGTCCCCGCCCTCGTCGTCGTCGGCTCCGAGGACCAGGTCACCAGCCCGGCCGACGCCCGGACCCTCGTCGCCGGCATCGCCGACGCGCGCCTCGCCGTCGTCCCCGGTGCCTCGCACCTCGCGCCCGTCGAAGCGCCCGCCGCCGTCACCGAGCTGCTCACCGAGCACTTCGCGAACAGCGCCCAGGAGCCGAGCGGCACCCTCGCCGTGCCCCCGCCGCCCCCGGTCGTCGCGCCCGCCGCCCCGGCCGAGCCCGCCCCCGAGACCCCCGGCGCCGAACCGGTCGAGGCCCCGCGCCCCGACCCGTACGAGACGGGCCTCGGCCTGCGCCGCGAGGTCCTCGGCGACGCCCACGTCGACCAGGCGCTCGCCGAGGACCCCGAGAGCCCCCTCCAGGACCTCCTGACCCGGTACGCCTGGGGCGAGGTCTGGAGCCGCGAGGGGCTCGACCGGCGCACCCGCAGCGTCGTCACCCTGACGGCGCTCATCGCCGGAGGCCACCGCGAGGCGCTCGCCGACCACACCAGGGCGGCCCTCCGCAACGGCCTCTCGCCCGAGGAACTCCGCGAGATCGTGCTCCACGCGGGCGTGTACTGCGGCTTCCCCGCCGCCGAGACCGCGCTGCGCGTCGTGAACCGCGTTGTCCAGGAGGAGACGACCCCGCCCGCGTAATCTTGACGGGGTGAAGCTGACGAAGAAGTCCCATGCCTGCGTCCGCCTCGAGAAGGACGGGCGGACGCTCGTCCTCGACCCGGGGATGTTCACCGAGGAGGACGCGGTCCTCGGCGCCGACGCGCTGCTCGTCACCCACGAGCACGCGGACCACTTCGACGAGGGCCGGCTGCGGGCCGCCCTGGAGGCCAACCCGGCCGCCGAGATCTGGACGCTGAAGAGCGTCGCCGACCGGATCTCGGCGGCCTTCCCCGGCCGCGTGCACACCGTCGGCCACGGCGACGCCTTCACGGCCGCCGGTTTCGACGTGCACGTCCACGGCGAGCTGCACGCCGTGATCCACCCCGACATCCCGCGCATCACCAACGTGGGCTACCTCGTCGACGGCTCCGTCTTCCACCCCGGTGACGCCCTCACCGTGCCCGACGAGCCCGTGGAGACGCTGCTGCTCCCCGTCATGGCCCCCTGGAACAAGATCTCCGAGGTCATCGACTACGTCCGCGAGGTCCGGCCGCAGCGGGCGTACGACATCCACGACGCCCTCCTCACCGACCTCGCCCGCCCGGTCTACGACAACCAGATCGGTGCCCTCGGCGGCGCCGACCACCACCGCCTCGCCCCTGGCGAGTCCACGGCGCTCTAGAACGCCACTGTCCGACCCCGCCAGTAGGCTTGCGTCCATGCGCATCGCCACCTGGAACGTCAATTCGATCACCGCCCGGCTGCCCCGCCTCCTGGCCTGGCTGGAGAGCAGCGGCACCGACGTGCTGTGCATCCAGGAGACCAAGTGCTCCGCCGAGCAGTTCCCCTTCGCGGAGCTGAGCGAGCTGGGGTACGAGTCGGCGGTGAACGCCACGGGGCGGTGGAACGGTGTGGCGCTGCTGTCCCGCGTCGGCCTCGCCGACGTGGTCACCGGCCTGCCCGGCGGCCCGGAGTACGACGCGGTGCAGGAGCCCCGCGCGATCTCGGCCACCTGCGGCCCGGTCCGCCTCTGGTCGGTGTACGTGCCGAACGGCCGCGAGGTGGCCCACGAGCACTACGCGTACAAGCTCCGCTGGCTGGAGGCGCTCAAGGCGGCCGTCGCGGAGGACGCGGCGGGGGAGCGGCCCTTCGCGGTCCTCGGCGACTACAACATCGCGCCGACGGACGAGGACGTCTGGGACCGCTCGCTCTTCGACGGCGCCACGCACGTCACGGAGCCCGAGCGGGCGGCGCTCGCGGGCCTGCGCGAGACGGGCCTGAGCGACGTGGTCCCGCGCCCCCTCAAGTACGACCACCCGTACACGTACTGGGACTACCGCATGCTCGCCTTCCCGAAGAACAAGGGCATGCGCATCGACCTGGTCTACGGCAACAAGCCCTTCGCCGAGGCCGTCTCCGACAGCTACGTGGACCGCGAGGAGCGCAAGGGCAAGGGCGCCTCGGACCACGCGCCGGTCGTCGTCGACCTCGACGTCTAGGACCACCCACCCTCCGGAGGTACGGGCTCCGCACGGCTCCCCGCAGCCGCGCGGAGGCTGCCTCCGCGTGCCGATTCGCCGTCCGGCAGGTGACGGTGCGAGGCTGCTCGGATGAACATTCCGTTTCTCGAGCACTGGCTCAAGCGGCACGAGTCCGAACCCGCCGGAACGGCCTCGGCCGATGCCGCCGACCGCGACCCGGAGGGCAGGGCCGAGCTGCTCTCCGAGTGCGAACTCCTGCGCGCCCGCGTCGAGTCGGCCGGGGTGGTGCTGGACGGCACCCCCCGCTCGCTCCAGGAGCTCGACCAGCTGCCGCCCCGCTGGCGCGACGACGCCGAGGAACTCCCGTCCTTCGGGAACGACGCCGGGCTCTACCTCGGCACCGTGATCGTGCGGAACGTGCCGGGCGCCCGCTGGCACCTCTCCCCGGACATCGGCCCCGTCGTCCTGCTCGCCTCCGGCCGCGAGGTCGAGGTCGCCGAGGCCGGTCAGGACTGGGCGGCGACGGGCTCGCCCGAGCTCTCCCAGGTGTACGCGGAGGCCTCGGAGAACTAGCGTTTCCACTCCTTTGCAGTAAATACGGCTTATTCCCCTTTTATGCGTGTCGTCCTGAAGTCCCCTTTTCCGGTGGATAGTTTGCGCTGACTCGACACCGCTGAGAAATGGGGCAGGGCAGCGTATGGCCGTCGTCGATCCGCTGATCGAACTGCGAGGCGTCAACAAGCACTACGGCGCGCTGCACGTCCTCCAGGACGTGGACCTGACCGTCGGACGGGGCGAGGTCGTCGTCGTCATCGGCCCCTCCGGCTCCGGCAAGTCCACCCTCTGCCGGGCCATGAACCGCCTGGAGACCATCGAGTCGGGCGCGATCGTCATCGACGGACAGCCCCTCCCCGAGGAGGGCAAGGCGCTCGCCCGGCTCCGCGCCGAGGTCGGCATGGTCTTCCAGTCCTTCAACCTCTTCGCGCACAAGACCGTCCTCGCCAACGTCTCGCTCGCCCAGGTGAAGGTCCGCAAGCGCAAGAAGGAGGAGGCCGACCGGCGTTCGCGTGAACTCCTCGACCGCGTCGGACTCGCCGCGCACGCCGAGAAGTACCCCGCCCAGCTCTCCGGCGGCCAGCAGCAGCGCGTGGCCATCGCCCGCGCCCTCGCCATGGACCCCAAGGCGCTCCTCTTCGACGAACCGACCTCGGCCCTCGACCCCGAGATGATCAACGAGGTCCTCGACGTCATGCAGCAACTCGCCCGCGACGGAATGACCATGGTCGTCGTCACCCACGAGATGGGCTTCGCCCGCTCCGCCGCCAACCGGGTCGTCTTCATGGCCGACGGCCGCATCGTCGAGGACCGCGCGCCGGAGGAGTTCTTCACGAGCCCGCGCAGCGACCGGGCCAAGGACTTCCTCTCCAAGATCCTCAAGCACTGACCGGGTGGGAACCATGCAGCGTACGCAATCCCGTGCGGGAACCCGCCGCGTCCTCGCCGCCCTCGCCCTGCTGCTCGCCACGACGACGGCGCTCGGCGGCTGCGGCCGGGAGGGCAGCCCGCCCGTCAAGGGCCCACAGCCCGACGAACTCCCCGTCTACCAGGTCCAGTCGGGCTTCACCCTGCCCGACTCCGCGACCTGGAACCGGGCGAAGAAGCGCGGCAAGCTCGTCGTCGGCGCCAAGGAGGACCAGCCCTACATGGGGGAGAAGGACCCGGCCACCGGCCGCTACTCCGGCTTCGACATCGAGATCGCCAAGATGATGGCCGCGTCCCTCGGCTTCGACCCGGCCGGCGTCGACTTCCGAACGATCGCCTCCGCCAACCGCGAGACCGCCCTCCAGAACGGCCAGATCGACTACTACGTCGGCACCTACACCATCAACGACAACCGCAAGAAACTCGTCGGCTTCGCCGGCCCCTACTACCTGGCGGGCCAGTCCCTCCTCGTCCGCACCGACGAGGACGACATCCACGGCCCCCAGGACCTCGCCGGGAAACGCGTCTGCTCCGCCGCGGGCTCCACCCCGTACCAGAGGATCGCCAAGGACTACCCCGAGGCCGAACTCGTCGCCTACGACACCTACTCGGTCTGCGTCGACAACCTCCTGACCTACCAGGTCGACGCGGTCACCACCGACGACACCATCCTCATGGGCTACGCCGCCAAGGTTCCCGACGAGCTCAAGGTCGTCGGCAAGCCGTTCTCCGAGGAGCCGTACGGCATCGGCGTCCCCCACGGGGACACCGCGCTGCGCTTCGCCCTCGACGACGCCCTCGCAGCCCACGAGAAGAACGGCGACTGGAAGAAGGCCTACGACGCCACCCTCGGCCTCTCCGGGGTCCCCGCCCCGACGCCGCCGCCCATCGACCGCTACCCGGCCAACTGAGGACGGTCCACGCTGACATGGACGTACTGACAGACAACTTCTCGCTGTACGGAGAAGGTTTCCTCGGCACCGTCGAACTCACCGTCTACGCCTCGGCGCTGGCCCTCGTCCTGGGCTTCGTCATGGCCTCCTTCCGGGTCGCGCCCGTGGGATCCTTCCGGGTCTTCGGCACGGTCTGGGTCACCGTCCTGCGGAACACCCCGCTGACCCTGCTCTTCTTCGCCGTCATGCTCGGCCTGCCGCGCTTCGGACTCGTCCTGCCCTTCAAGGTGTTCGCCGTCCTCGCGCTCGGCTGCTACACCTCGGCGTTCATCTGCGAGGTCCTGCGCTCCGGCATCAACACCGTGCCGCGCGGCCAGGGCGAGGCGGCCCGCAGCCTCGGCATGACCTTCACCCAGACCCTCGCCACGGTCGTCCTGCCGCAGGCCTTCCGGACCGTCATCCCGCCGATCGGCTCCACCATCATCGCCCTCGCCAAGAACTCGGCCATCGCCGGAGCCTTCAGCGTCACCGAACTCCTGGGCACCTACAAGACGTTGAGCGAACTCGGCTACAACATCGTCTGGACCTTCTTCTGGATCGCCGTCGGATACCTCATCATCACCCTCACCATCAGCGCGGCCTTCCACCTCCTGGAGAAGCGCTGGGGAGTCGCCCGATGACCGAGTCCACCGCCCTCTACGACATCCCCGGACCGAACGCCCGGCGACGCCACCTCCTCTACGGGCTCGCGTCCACCGTCGTCATCCTGGCGCTGGCCGCCTGGTTCCTCTATCTCCTCTTCGACACCGACCAGTTCACCGCCACGAAGTGGTCGCCCTTCCTCTACGAGGGCATCCAGAAGCTGCTCCTCGAAGGGCTCGGCAACACCCTCAAGGCCTTCGCCTACGCCTCGGTGCTCTCGCTCGCCCTCGGCGGGGTCCTCGCCGTCGGACGGCTCTCCGAGCACCGGGTCCTGCGCTGGATCTCGACCCTGGTCATCGAGTTCTTCCGCGCGATGCCCGTCCTCGTGATGATCTTCTTCATCTTCGTGGCGCTCAAGGTGCAGCCGCTGCCCGCGCTCGTCGCCGGACTGACCCTCTACAACGGCTCGGTGCTCGCCGAGGTCTTCCGCACCGGCATCCACGCCGTCGCACGCGGCCAGGGCGAGGCCGCGTACGCCCTGGGCATGCGCAAGACCCAGGTCATGACGTACGTCCTCGTGCCGCAGGCGGTCCGCGCGATGCTGCCCGCCATCATCAGCCAGCTCGTGGTGGCCCTCAAGGACACCTCGCTCGGATTCCTCATCACCTACGAGGAGTTCCTCCACGCGGGCAAGCTCATCGCGTCCAACCTCGACTACGACCTGCCGTTCATCCCCGTCGTGCTCGTCATCTCACCGATCTACATCGGGATGTGCATGCTGCTCTCCTGGTTCGCCACCTGGGTGGCCAGGCGGGAGCGCCGCAGCCCGAAGACGAAGGCCGTGGACGTCGCTCCGGCCGAACCGGGAACGCTGCTGCCGGGAGCGCAGTAGCTGGTGTGAGGCCCTGCCCGCCCGGCAGCAGCCGGTGATCACTCCTTCCGCAGCGGTACCGACACGTACGACGGGTCGGCCGACGGGGAGGAGAAGGTCAGCTGCGCGCCGGTCGGGTTGTGCTCGATGTAGAGCGGGTCGACGGTGTCGACGACCAGCGCGAGCCGGTGGCCGGCCGGGACGTCGTACGCGGTCGAGAACAGCTCCAGGTCGACGCCGAAGGGCTTGCCGGCGGGCTTCCCGTGGAAGGTGTACGGGGCGTTGCTCACCAGCTTCCCCATGCCGAGCGGCCCCACGTCGTAGAGGTACGCGACGAACGTGCCGTCCTCCTCCGTGGAGGTCACGGTGGTGTGCACCTTCACCGTCCCGCGCACCTTCTGGTCGGTGCCGTACCGCTCCGACTGCCAGACGCCGGCGAAGGCGCGGGGGAGCAGCGGGACGGAGACGACGGGCGGGGTGCGGAGGAACTGGTCGAGGGCGTTGGTGAGCAGCGTGACGCCGCCGTTGGCCCCGGAGTCGACGTTCGCCCAGACGTGCTCGCTGTCGTCGAGGAAGAACTTCCGCCGGTCGGCGTTGACGGACTTCCAGTCCGCGTAGCCCTCGTACCCTCCCGTGGACCGCGACGTCAGCTGGACGGGCTGCTCGCGGTCGATGCCGTTGTCCGTGCCCTTGAGGTAGCGGTCGAACCAGCGGCGGGTGCTGGCCCAGGTGTCGTTGGGGAGCCCGAAGAGTCCGGTGGCCTCGGCGGTGGCGTGGTCGCCGGGGCGGAACTCCAGGCGCTTGGGGCCGGTGAGCTTCTCGTAGAAGCTCGCGTACTGGTTGGGCGGGAAGATGGTGTCGCCCCAGGCGTTGCCGAGCATGATCGCGGCGCCGTTGGCGTTGATCCGGTCCAGGTACGTGGCGGGTGACCGCTTCCGTCCCCAGGCGATCATCTCGTCCTCCTTGTCGAGGTTCGACGAGAGGAAGTCGCCCAGGATCTCCTTGAGTTCGGGGCCGGGGCGCCCGGTGAGGTATCCGGCGCCGCCGAGCAGCGCGGCGGCCTGGAAGTGCTGGGTCCGCCCGCTGTAGATCGAGTCGATGAGGTCGGCCCACCCGCTGAGCGCGGCGACGGCCTTGACCCGGGGGTCGTGCGCGGCGGCGAGGAGACTGATCCCGGCCCCGTACGAGACGCCCGCCATGCCGACGCGCTCGGCGTCGGCGGGCGTGTTCGCGAGCGCCCAGTCGACGACCTTGGCGGCGTCGGCGACGTCCTTCGGCCCGGCGGTCTCTATCTCGCCGCCGGACTGCCAGAAGCCTCGCGAGTTGTAACTCACCACGACGTAACCGGAGTCGGCGAGCTGGATCGCCGGGACGAGGTACTCGATCTGGGGCATGGCCCAGCTGGTCGGAAGCACGATCACGGGGTACCGCTTGCTGCCGTCGGCTCCGGCCGGCGTGATGACGTTCGCCTTGAGGACGGTCCCGCCGTCCCCGACGATGTCGACGAACCGAATACCGGCCTCGTCCGCCTGCGCGACGGGCGCGAGCCCGAACGCCGTCCCGGCCACGAGAGCGGCCGAGACGGCGAGGACCAGGGATGTGCGCACGGGTCACTCCTCACTGGGTCACTGATGGGGGGCAGTGAAAGTGACCCGACGGTAACCTCCGCGCATTACCTGAGGTAACCGCTCGGTAAGTTACGTGCGGGTAACGATTGGGGGATCGCCGCCCAGGAGCCGAGCGGCCGCCTCGTGCCCGTGCAGCGCCTCGGCGAGCAGCCGGGGCCGGTTCGGGTCCGCGGAATCCATCCGGCGGGCCGCTTCCACGGCTTCGGCCAGGAGGGCGAGCGCCACCCGCGGGTCGGCCGCGAGCGGACTCCGCTTCCGGCACTCCAGCAACGCCTCGACCAGCCTCGGCAGGTACGCCGCCGGGCTCACCGTCGCGAGTACCCGGTAGGCCATGACCCCTTCCCACCAACTCGGCGGTTCGGATCCGAGAAGAAGGACCCGCGCCCGCAACACCGCGTCCTGGCTGTACTGCTCCGTGTTCCCCATGTGCCTCCTGTTCGCCGTCTGATGCACGACGGAGATCCTCGGGCGGCGCGGGGGGCCCGGACAAGGGTCTCGAAGTGTGCCTTTCCGTCCTACGAAAACCGGCCCTGACCTGTCATGATGGGAACGTCTTAACCCCTGGGCGGGCTCTGGTGGGAGGCGCGAGGAGTGATGCCGGACGCGAGTGGGGTTCCCGACGTCTTCGATCCCCGGGTCTACGCGGCGGGCATTCCGCACGAGCGGTTCCGCCGGCTTCGCGACCACGCGCCCGTCGCCCGTCAGCGGGAGCCCGAGGTTCTCGGCTGGCCGGCCGGGCCCGGGTTCTGGGCCGTCACCCGGCATGCCGACGTCGTGCGCGTACTCAAGGACTCCGGGACGTACTCCTCACACCTCGGCGCCACCCAGATCCGCGACCCCGACCCCGCCGATCTGCCGTTCATCCGGCGCATGATGCTCAATCAGGACCCGCCGGATCACGGGCGGTTGAGGCGGCTCGTCAGTCGGGCCTTCACGCCGGGGCGGATCGAGCGGTTCGCCGTCACCGCTCGGGAGCGGGCGGCCAAGCTGCTGGCCGAGGCTGTCGCGAGCGGGGGCGGAGGCGGGGGAGAGGTGGACCTCGTCCGGGCCGTCACCGACGACTACGCGCTCCTCAACCTCACCGATCTCCTCGGCGTCCCCGCGAGCGACCGGGGGCTCCTGCACGCCTGGACCGAACGCGTCATCGCCTACCAGGACCCCGACGAGCCGCCCGTCCTCGGGGCCGACGGGCGCCCCGTCAATCCCCGCTCACCCGCCATGCTCGCCGAGATGTTCGCGTACGCCCAGGAACTCGCCGCGTTCAAGCGCGAGCACCCCGCCGACGACGTCATGACCTCCCTCGCCACCTCCGAACTCGCCGACGCCGAGCTGGAGATGTTCTTCTTCCTCCTCACCGTCGCCGGGAACGACACCGTGCGGAGCGCCGCCCCCGGCGGGCTGCTCGCCCTCGCCGAGCACCCGGACGAGCAGCGCAGGTTGTGGGACGGGGCCGTGGACATGGGGACGGCCGTGGACGAGCTGCTGCGCGTCCACCCGCCCGTGCTCTCCTTCCGGCGCACGGCCGCACGGGACACCACCCTCGCCGGGCAGTCGATCCGCGCGGGCGACAAGGTCGTCGTCTTCCACGCCTCCGCCAACCACGACGAACGCGTCTTCGCCGACCCCCACCGCCTCGACCTGGCCCGCACCCCGAACCCGCACGTCTCCTTCGGCGACGGCCCGCACGTCTGCCTCGGCGCCCACTTCGCCCGGCTTCAGCTCCGCGTGCTGTACGAGGAGACCCGCGCGGCCTGCGGCGGCCTGACGCTCGCGGGGCCGCCCCGCAGGCTCGTCTCCAACTTCATCAACGGGATCAAACATCTGCCGATTCGGCTCGCGGCGGCGCCGTCAGCGCGACCCGTGTGACGTCGGCGACCAGCTCCACCACATCCGGTCCGTACGCCTGCGTGTTGACCACCTTCAGGAGCAGCACGAACGTCCCCGAGCGGTGGGCACGCGCCAGCTTCTCGTGGTGGCGCGCCAGGTAGCGGGTCGCCGCCTGGTTGGTGATCGCACGCTGCCCGCAGAAGAGGAAGACCGGGCGGCGGCCCTCCCCGGCCGTCAGCCGGGCGAGGATCACGTACTCGGAGACGCCCTTCTCCATGGGGTAGCTCTCGCCGCCGACCGTGATCGCCTGCTGGATCCCGGAGGGCTGGACGTCCACGTTCATGGTCACGCCCGGGAGCAGGGTGGACAGATGGGCGGCCGTCCGCCGGTTGGCGTACGGGCCGCCGACGCAGAACTCGGTGCGGTCCCCGAAGCCCTGGTGGGCCGTGTCGTGCGGGAGGATCCGGGCCTGCGCCCCGCAGTCCTTGATCAGCGCGGAGAGTTCGAGCAGCGCGAAGACGTCGAAGCGGTGCACGACGTTGTCCCCGCCGGCCTCCCGGTTCACCACGAGCAGGCACTCCGAGCCGCCCGGCAGCCCGAAGAACGCCTGCTTGCGCCGCAGTTTGCGCCGCCAGAGGTACGTACGGGCCAGCCATCCCAAGGAGGCGCTGATCCCGGTCGCCAGGACCCCGAGCACGATGTTCCGCACGTCTTCGTTCACGGTCGCGCATGCTAGCGACCGAACGGCCTTCCGTTCGAGCCCCGTGCCGTCGTTCCGAGGCGGTCCTGACGTTTCGCGCGAGGGAAGTTACGCTGCGCGGACGGTCGTTGACTGGAGGTCGACAATGCGTGGCTCCGCCGCTGGGAAGGTCTCTTTACTCGCCGTCGCGGCGACGGTGCTCTCGATGGGGGCGGCGGCACCGCCCGCGCCACCGGGAACAGAGGCCCCGGCACTCGCGAAGGTCCCCGTAGCCGTCGGCTACGGCGGCGCCGTGGCCAGTGTCGACGCCGACGCCTCGGCCGCCGGTGTCGAGGTGCTCCGCAAGGGCGGCAACGCGGTGGACGCCGCCGTCGCCGTCGCCGCGGCCCTCGGCGTCACCGAGCCGTACTCGGCCGGCATCGGGGGCGGCGGCTACTTCGTCTACTACGACGCCAGGAGCCGCACGGTCCACGCCGTCGACGGCCGCGAGACCGCCCCGTCCTCCGCCGGCGCCGGGCTGTTCCAGGAGAACGGCGTCCCCATCCCCTTCGACCAGGGCCAGACCAGCGGCCTCGGCGTCGGCACCCCCGGCACCCCGGCCACCTGGAAGACCGTCCTCGACGCCTGGGGCACCAAGCGCCTCTCCACGCTCCTCGCACCCGCCGAGCGGCTCGCCCGCGAGGGCTTCACCGTGGACGCCACCTTCCGCGCCCAGACCGCCGCCAACGAGGCCCGGTTCCGCGACTTCCCGGCCACCTCCGAACTCTTCCTTCCCGGAGGCCAGTTGCCGGTGGTCGGCGCCGTCTTCAAGAACCCCGACCTGGCCCGTACGTACCGGACCCTCGGCCGCGAGGGCGTCGGCGCGCTGTACGAGGGCCCGCTCGCCCGGGACATCGTCGACACCGTCCGTACGCCCCCGGTCCGCGAAGGCGCCACGCGCGTCGTACGGCCCGGTGACCTGACGGAGCGTGACCTCGCCGCGTACCGGACCGAGTTCCGCAAGCCGACGAAGGTCGCGTACCGGGGCCTGGACGTCTACGGCATGTCCCCTTCCTCCTCCGGCGGTACGAGCGTGGGCGAGGCGCTCAACATCCTGGAGGGCACCGACCTCTCCGCCGCCACCCAGGCCGCGTACCTCCACCGGTACATCGAGGCCAGCCGGATCGCCTTCGCCGACCGGGGCCGCTGGGTCGGCGACCCGGCCTTCGAGTCCGTGCCGACCCGGGGACTGCTCTCCCAGCGGTACGCCGACTCGCGGGCCTGCCTCATCCGTGACGACGCCGTCCTGACCAGCCCCCTGGCGCCCGGCGACCCGGCGAACCCGGTGCCGTGCGCGAGCGGCGGGACGGCGGCCCCGACCACGTACGAGGGCGAGAACACCACCCACCTGACCGTCGCCGACAAGTGGGGCAACACCGTCGCCTACACCCTCACCATCGAGTCCACCGGCGGCAGCGGCATCACCGTCCCCGGCCGGGGCTTCCTGCTCAACAATGAGCTGACCGACTTCTCCTTCGCCCCGGCCAACCCGGCCGTCCACGACCCGAACCTGCCCGGTCCGGGCAAGCGGCCCCGCTCCTCGATCTCCCCGACGATCGTCCTCGACGATCGCGACCGGCCGGTCCTCGCCCTCGGCTCCCCGGGCGGCGCGACCATCATCACCACCGTCCTCCAGACCCTCACCGGGGTCGTCGACCGGGGCCTCCCGCTCGTCGACGCCATCGCCGCGCCCCGCGCCAGCCAGCGCAACCAGACCACGACCGAGCTCGAACCCGGCCTGTGGAACAGCCCGTTGAGGGCGGAGCTGGAGGCGATCGGGCACGGTTTCCGGCAGAACCCGGAGATCGGCGCGGCCACCGGCGTGCAGCGGCTGCCCGACGGCCGCTGGGTGGCGGCGGCGGAGACGGTCCGCAGGGGCGGCGGCTCGGCGATGGTCGTGCGCCCGGCGCCGTGACCCCGTAGGGCGCCGTAACCCCGTAGAGGGACTACAGGGCCGTGAGGACGCGCGGCCCGTCGTCCGTGATCGCCACCGTGTGCTCGGCGTGGGAGGCGCGCGAGCCGTCCACCGTGCGGATCGTCCAGCCGTCGCCCGCCGTGTAGTGGTCGTCGGTGCCGCCGCCGATGAGCATCGGCTCGATCGCGAGCACCATGCCGTGCCGCAGCCTCATGCCCCGGCCCGGGCGTCCCTCGTTGGGGACGCCCGGGTCCTCGTGCATGCTCCGGCCCACCCCGTGGCCGCCGAAGCCGTCCGGGATGCCGTAGCCGGCCTTCCGGCAGACCCGCCCGATCGCGTGCGCGATGTCGCCGATCCGGTTGCCGACGACGGCCGCCGCGATGCCGGCCTCCAGGGCCTCCTCGGCGGCGGCGACGAGCCGCGTGTCCTCCGGCCGGGCGCGGCCGACCGTGAAGCTGATCGCCGAGTCGCCCACCCAGCCGTCGAGGATCGCCCCGCAGTCCACGGAGAGCAGGTCGCCGTCGGTGAGCCGGGTGTCGCCGGGGACGCCGTGCACGATCGCGTCGTTCACCGACAGGCAGACGACCGCGGGGAAGGGCACCGGCGCCCACTCCGGCCGGTAGCCGAGGAAGGGCGAACCGGCTCCCGCCTCCGCCAGGACCTCCCGGGCCGCGCGGTCGAGCTCGGTCAGCGCGACGCCGGGCGCCGCCTTCTCCCGTACGGCCGCGAGGGCGCGGGCCACGACCCGGCCCGCTTCCCGCATGGACGCCAGGTTCTCGTTCGTCTTGATGTTCACCATGGCCGATTACTATACCGGTATAAGTATTGGGGTGAGCGTCGGGGCGGTATTTCTATCCCGGTATTTGTGTCCCGGTATTAGTATGGGGGCATGGTGCGTACCCCCCTGACCCCCGAAGAACGCGAGCGCGGCGAGCGCCTCGGCCTCCTGCTCCGCACGGCGCGCGGCGACCGGTCCATGGTCGAGATCGCCGCCGCGGCCGGTCTCTCCGCCGAGACCCTCCGCAAGATCGAGACGGGCCGGGCCCCGACCCCCGCCTTCTTCACCGTCGCGGCCCTCGCGGGCGTCCTCGAACTCTCCATGGACGAGCTCGTCGCGCTCTGCGTGCCCCTCCCGGCCTGATCCCGCCGAGCGCGGCGGAGCGCTCAGGCGGTCCGGCCGTCCGCTGCCCGGCGTAGTACGGGATGCGCGAGCGCGCGGCCCGCGCCAGCGTGGAGCCGTGCATCCTCGCCCGCGATTCCTCGCCGCCCTGCTGACGCCCCTGCTGCTCCTCGGCACGGCCTGCGGCACGGGCGCCGACGCCCCCGCCGCCGTCGAGCGGCCCCCCTCCGTCGCCCCCGAGACCTTCCGGCACCCCGGCGTCCTCGTCGGCGGCGCCCAGCTGGCCGCCGTCCGCCGCCGGGTCGCGGCGGGGGAGGAGCCCTGGGCCTCCGCCTATCAGGCGATGGGCGAGAGTCCGTACGCCGACCTCGACTACACCCCGCACCCGGCCAGGGTCGTCGCCTGTGCCTCGAACGCCGGGACGCAGGCCTGCGTCTCCGAGCGTGAGGACGCCATCGCCGCGTACACCCACGCCCTCATGTGGTCCGTGTCTGGCGAGGCCGCGCACGCCGAGAAGGCCGTCGAGATCATGGACGCCTGGTCGAAGACGGTGAAGGAGCACACCCGCGACGACGCCGACCTCCAGACCGCCTGGTCCGGTTCCTCCTGGGCGCGCGCCGCCGAGATCGTCCACGCCGGATACCCGGCGTGGGGCGGACCGGAGGTCCAGCGGTTCAAGTGGATGCTCCGCAAGGCGTATCTGCCCGCCGTCAGTGCCAAGGTCGCGGACTACAACGGCAATTGGGAGCTGGCCATGACGGACGCGGCCATCGGCATGGCCGTCTTCCTCGAAGACCGCACGGTCTTCGAGGAGTCCGTACGCCGGTTCAGGGCGCGGGTCCCCGCCTACTTCTACCTCTCCTCCGACGGCGCCCTTCCCAAGCCGCCGCCCGGCGGCACCATCGACACGGCCGACGAGCTGGCCACGTACTGGTTCGGGCAGCGGACGTACGCCGACGGCATCGGGCAGGAGACCTGCCGCAACTTCATGCACATCGGGTACTCGCTCGCCGCCACCGCCCACATCGCCGAGACCGCCTGGCACCAGGGCATCGACCTCTACCGCGAGGAGGCCGAACGGATCGGCGCGGCACTGGAGTTCCACGCCCGCTACCAGCTCGGCGAGACCCCGCCCAAGTGGCTGTGCGGCGGGAAGGTCGAGCGCACGATGGGCCCGGACGTCGAGGTCGCCCTCAACCACCTCGAAGGCCGGATGGGCATGAAGCTCCCGCAGACGGCGAAGCTGGCCGCCAGCCAGCGGCCCGGCGGCACGGACGACCTGTTCGTCGCCTGGGAGACCCTCACGCACGCCTCCAACCCGACCCCCGCGTGAACCCGGCGGGCGCTCGCCTAGGCTCGGGGGCATGATCCCTGATGAGCTCCAGCGCGGCCGGTACGTCAGCCTGACCACCTTCCGGAAGAACGGCACCGGAGTGGCCACCCCCGTCTGGTACGCGGTGGAGGGCTCCGAGCTGTACGCGTGGACGCGCGCCGACTCCTGGAAGGTCAAGCGGCTGCGGAACGACCCCCGGGTCACCGTCGCCGTCTGCGACGTGCGGGGCAACGTCGCCGAGGGCACCCCGCGCCACTCCGGCGAGGGCCGGCTCGTCGACGGGGAGGAACTGCGGCGCATCCGGAAACTGCTCTCGCGCAAGTACACCTGGCAGTTCTGGCTGACCGACGTCCCCGCGATGATCGTGCGTCTCGGCAAGCGCCCGCACGCGGGCATCGTCGTCCGCCTCGACGGGGCCGATGCTCCTTCCGAGTGACGTACGCGCGCGAAAACGGCCCGTAGTCGTCCCGTAACACGACTGCGGTCGAATGCCTGCGGACCGGAAGGTTCCCCTCGGGGTTCCAGTCGACGGCGGGCAGGTGCTGAGCGCATGACGGTGTATCAACTCCCCATGGAAGTGGCCGCGTTCGCGCGATGGTTCGCGGAGCTCGCGGAGCGCGCGAAGCGCGTCGAGCCGCGCTCGGGCTGGTACGGGGTCTTCGCCGCCCGCGACCCCGAGGGGTTGCGTGCCTGCCTCGACGGGACGGAGATCCCGCCGTGGGACGTCGTCGAATCCCTGCTCCAGGACGCCGGCGAGCGCGCCGACGGGCCGCTCGCCGCGCAGGCGGGGGCGCTGTACGCGGCGGCGGCCGGCGCCCACGACCACCGCCCCGGCGGGGCCGAGGCGCTCGCCGGACGCCGGGACCTGAGAGAGCGCGAACGCCGGTACGCAGGTGCCCGCTCCCGCGAACTGGAACGGCGACTGGAGGAGACGCGGCGGGGCTCGGAGGAGGCGGCCGCCCTGGCGCACGACCTCGCCTGGGCACGGGACGACCACACGAGGGCCGCCGCCCGGGTCGCGGAACTGACGGCGCGCCTGGCGAGGCTGGGGGATCCGGGGCGGGTACGTCCCCTGGAGCGGGCGCACCCGCCCCGGCGCCTCGACCCGACGCACCCGCCTCGCCGGGCCCCGGCCCCCGAAGGTCCCGCGACGGAACCTGCCGTGCCCGAGACCGCCGTCGCCGGGCCCGTACCCGCGCGGCCCGCACCCGCCCGGCGGCGCCCCCGTGGGGCCCGGTACGCCTGGCTGGAGGAGGAGCCGGGCGCCGAGGAGCAGGTGGCGGTGACCGTCCCCGTCCTGCCGTCGGGGGGAGCGGCCCCGCGCGGCGCCCGCTTCGGCGGAGGCGAGGCGGCGGCGGTGCGGACCGCACCGTCCCCCACGGGCGCACCCGCATCCGAACCCGCCCCGGACCCCGACGGTGTCGCCCGCGCCGCGGCCAACGCGGTCTACGCCCTCCAGCGGCTCCGCGCCCAGGGCCGTACCGGCGAGGCGCACGCGCTGCTCTGCGAGGCGCTTGGCGGACCTCCCGCCCGGCTGCCCGCCCTCGCCGAGGAGCTGCACCGGGCCGGACTGGCCGCCGACTGGGCGACGCTCCTGTGGGAGGCGGCCTCGCTGCCGCCCGGCAGGCTCGCGGCCGTCGCCGGGGCCCTCGCCGACGCGGGCCGGGCGGCCGACTGCGAGCAGCTGATGCGCCAGGGCGTGGCCCGCCCGGTCGAGGAGCTCGCGGGTGCCTGCGCGGCCCTGCGCGCCGAGGGCCACCGGGGCGAGGTCCACGCGCTGCTCGCCGCCTTCGTGCGGGTGCGGACCCCGGAGGAGGCGGCCCGGCTCGCGGGCGCCGACCCGCGTGAGCTCGTACCGCAGCTGCTCGACGCGGCGCGGGCGGTCTCGTCGGTCCGGGAGCGGGATCTCCGTCACGCGTTGAGGGTGGCGGGCGTGGCCGGCGCCTGACCGGCACGGGTGGCCAGGGCATGTCCGTAGAGGTCCATGTGTGTCCTTATCTGGTCCCATGTGCCCGATGTAGACCACTCGCGTACGAATCATGATCGACACCGCCGCTTCCTTGCGGCGGTCTTGCTCCGGGGTGTGACGGGGCTTACGTTCTCCTCCTACGCACCGCGTCTACGGGCGTAGAGGGTCTCTGACGCCGTGCCGAAGGGGCAGCTCATGACCGACGTCGTACGCGCCGCGCTCGTCCAGGCGACCTGGACGGGTGACACCGAATCCATGATCGCGAAACATGAGGAGCACGCCCGCGAGGCCGCCCGGCAGGGCGCCAAGGTGATCGGCTTCCAGGAGGTGTTCAACGCCCCCTACTTCTGCCAGGTCCAGGAGCCCGAGCACTACCGCTGGGCCGAGCCGGTCCCCGACGGCCCGACCGTCACCCGCATGCGGCAGCTCGCCCGCGAGACCGGCATGGTGATCGTCGTCCCCGTCTTCGAGGTCGAGGGCGAGGGGTTCTACTACAACACCGCCGCCGTGATCGACGCCGACGGCACGTACCTCGGCAAGTACCGCAAGCACCACATCCCGCAGGTCAAGGGATTCTGGGAGAAGTACTACTTCCGCCCGGGGAACGCCGGATGGCCGGTCTTCGACACCGCCGTCGGACGCATCGGCGTCTACATCTGCTACGACCGCCACTTCCCCGAAGGGTGGCGCCAACTCGGACTCAACGGAGCCCAGTTGGTCTACAACCCCTCGGCGACCCACCGCGGACTCTCCTCCTACCTCTGGCAGCTGGAACAGCCGGCGGCGGCCGTCGCCAACGAGTACTTCGTCGCCGCGATCAACCGGGTCGGCGTCGAGGAGTACGGCGACAACGACTTCTACGGCACGAGCTACTTCGTCGACCCGCGCGGCCGGTTCGTCGGCGAGGTCGCCTCCGACAAGGACGAGGAACTCGTCGTCCGAGACCTGGACTTCGGGCTCATCGAGCAGGTGCGGCAGCAGTGGGCGTTCTACCGGGACCGCCGCCCCGACGCGTACGACGGACTGGTGAAGCCGTGAGCAGCCTGTACGACCGGCACCGGGCGGTCATCCCCGACTGGGTCGCGCTCTACTACCGCGACCCCATCGAGATCACCCACGGCGAGGGCCGCCACGTCTGGGACGCCGAGGGGCGCAGGTACCTCGACTTCTTCGGCGGCATCCTCACCACCATGACCGCCCACGCCCTGCCCGAGGTCACCAAGGCCGTCTCCGAGCAGGCAGGGCGGATCGTCCACTCCTCGACGCTCTACCTCAACCGGCCCATGGTGGAGCTCGCCGAGCGGATCGCCGGCCTCTCCGGCATCCCCGACGCCCGCGTCTTCTTCACGACCTCCGGCACGGAGGCCAACGACACGGCGCTGCTCCTGGCCACCGCGTACCGGCGCTCGAACCAGATCCTGGCGATGCGCAACAGCTACCACGGCCGCTCCTTCTCGACGGTCGGCATCACCGGCAACCGCGCCTGGTCGCCCACCAGTCTCTCCCCGCTCCAGACGCTGTACGTGCACGGCGCCGTCCGCACCCGCGGTCCGTACGCCGACCTCTCCGACGAGCGGTTCATCGACGCGTGCGTGGCGGACCTCGAAGACCTCCTCGGCCACACCCGGGACGTCGCCGCCCTCATCGCCGAACCCATCCAGGGCGTCGGCGGGTTCACCTCCCCGCCCGACGGCCTCTACGCGGCCTTCCGCCGGGTCCTCGACCGGCACGGCATCCTCTGGATCGCCGACGAGGTGCAGACGGGCTGGGGCCGCACCGGCGACCACTTCTGGGGCTGGCAGGCGCACGGCCAGGCCGGACCGCCCGACATCCTCACCTTCGCGAAGGGCATCGGCAACGGCATGTCCATCGGCGGGGTCGTCGCCCGCGCCGAGATCATGAACTGCATCGACGCCAACTCCATCTCCACCTTCGGCGGTTCACCCGTCACGATGGCCGCGGGCCTCGCCAACCTCGCGTACCTCCTGGAACACGACCTCCAGGGCAACGCCCGCCGCGTCGGCGGCCTGCTCGTCGAGCGGGTGCGGGCGGCGGCGGCCGGAGTCGACGCCGTACGGGAGGTACGCGGCAGGGGCCTCATGATCGGCGTCGAACTCACCGAACCCGGCACCGACCGCGCCAACCCGGAAGCGGCCGCCGCCGTCCTGGAATCGGCGCGCGAGAACGGCCTGCTCATCGGGAAGGGCGGCGGCCACGACACGAGCACCCTGCGCATCGCCCCGCCCCTCTCGCTGACCGTGGCGGAGGCGGAGGAAGGCGCCGCCATCCTGGAACAGGCCCTGCACGCCCTTTAGGGAGAAGCCGTGAGCACCCACCGCACCCTGATCCGCGGCGGCCTCGTCGTCACCGCCGCCGACGAGGTCCACGCCGACGTGCTGATCGAGGACGGCCGCGTCGCCGCCCTCGCCGCCCACGGCTCGGACGCGGCGGCCGGCTGGACCGCGGACCGGATCATCGACGCCACCGACCGCTACGTCCTGCCCGGCGGCGTCGACGCCCACACCCACATGGAACTGCCCTTCGGCGGCACCGCGGCCTCCGACACCTTCGAGACCGGCACCCGCGCCGCCGCCTGGGGCGGCACCACCACCATCGTCGACTTCGCCGTCCAGACGGTCGGCGAGAGCCTCCGCGAGGGCCTCGACACCTGGTACGCCAAGGCCGACGGCAACTGCGCGATCGACTACGGCTTCCACATGATCCTCTCCGACGTGAACGAGCACACGCTCAAGGAGATGGACCGGCTGGTGCAGGAGGGCGTGAGCTCGTTCAAGAGTTTCGTTCGGTCGCGTGACCAGGGGTTTTCTGGCGGAGTAGGCGATGCGGCGGCCAAGGCCGTGGCAGGCAGCCGAGGAGAAGGGACTTCTGGAACGTGACTCGGACTCTGATTACCGGCGGTCTCGTGATCACGACCGCGGATGAGGTGCACGCGGATGTGCTGATCGAGCACGGCCGGGTGGTGGCGCTGGCGGCGCCTGGGACGCAGGAGTGGACGGCGGACCGGCTGATCGACGCGTCGCAGAAGTACGTGATCCCGGGCGGGGTCGACGCGCACACGCACATGGAGCTGCCGTTCGGCGGCACATTCGCGTCGGACACGTTCGAGACGGGGACGCGGGCGGCGGCGTGGGGCGGGACGACGACGATCGTCGATTTCGCGGTGCAGTCGAGGGGCGAGTCGCTGCGGGCCGGTCTGGACGCCTGGCACGAGAAGGCGGACGGGAAGTGCGCGATCGACTACGCGTTCCACATGATCATGTCGGACGTGAACGAGTCGACGCTGAAGGAGATGTCGAAACTCATTCAGCATGGCATTTCCTCGTTCAAATTGTTTATGGCCTATCCGGGTGTCTTTTATTCGGATGACGGCCAGATCCTGCGGGCGATGCAAGTTGCTGGTGATACCGGCGGGTTGATCATGATGCACGCGGAGAACGGCATCGCCATCGACGTCCTCGTCGAGCAGGCGCTGGCACGGGGCGAGACGGATCCGCGCTATCACGGGGAGGTGCGCAAGGCGCTGTTGGAGGCGGAGGCGACCCATCGGGCGATTCAGCTGGCCCGGGTCGCGGGTTCCCCGCTGTACGTCGTGCACGTGTCGGCGCAGGAGGCGGTGGCGGAGCTGGCGGCGGCCCGGGACATGGGCCTGCCGGTCTTCGGCGAGACCTGCCCGCAGTACCTCTTCCTCTCCACGGACAACCTGGCGGAGCCGGACTTCGAGGGCGCGAAGTACGTGTGCAGTACGCCGCTTCGGCCGAGGGAGCACCAGGCGGCGCTGTGGCGGGGGTTGCGGACGAACGACCTCCAGGTGGTGTCCACCGACCACTGCCCGTTCTGCTTCGTGGGCCAGAAGGATCTGGGGCGGGGGGACTTCTCGAAGATCCCCAACGGCCTTCCGGGCGTGGAGAACCGCATGGACCTCCTCCACCAGGCCGTCGTCGAGGGGCACATCTCGCGGCGCCGCTGGATCGATATCGCCTGCGCGACCCCGGCCCGGATGTTCGGCCTCTACCCGCAGAAGGGCACGATCGCGCCCGGTGCCGATGCCGATGTGGTGATTTACGACCCGCACGCCACGCAGGTGCTGTCGGCCGAGACGCACCACATGAACGTCGACTACTCGGCGTATGAGGGGAAGGCGATCACCGGCCAGGTCGAGACGGTCCTTTCCCGGGGTGAGGTCGTCATCGATCAGCGTAAGTACGTCGGCCACGCGGGGCACGGGGCGTTCGTGCCGCGCGGTCTCTGTCAGTACCTGGGCTGAACGGCCCAGTGGTCCCATCGCACCCACCCGAACTTGGAGGCCACTGAAGTGGACTTCGGACTCGTCCTGCAGACCGACCCGCCCGCTTCCCAGGTCGTCGGCCTGATGCGCCGGGCGGAGCGCAACGGATTCCGCTACGGCTGGACCTTCGACTCCGCCGTGCTGTGGCAGGAACCCTTCGTCATCTACAGCCAGATCCTCGCCAACACCACGAAGCTGCACGTCGGCACGATGGTGACGAACCCGGGGACGCGTACGTGGGAGGTGACGGCCTCGACCTTCGCCACCCTCAACGACATGTACGGCAACCGGACGGTCTGCGGCATCGGCCGCGGCGACTCGGCGATGCGCGTCGCCGGCCGCAAGCCGAACACGCTCGCCCGCCTGGGCGAGGCGATCGAGGTCATCCGCGACCTGGCGGAGGGCCGGGAGGCGACCGTCGACGGCAACGCGATCCGCATCCCGTGGATCAAGAACGGCAAGCTGCCGGTGTGGATGGCGGCGTACGGCCCGAGGGCCCTGGCCCTGGCCGGGCAGAAGGCGGACGGGTTCATCCTCCAGCTGGCGGACCCGTTCCTGACGGAGTGGATGGTGAAGGCGGTCCGGCAGGCGGCCATCGACGCGGGCCGCGACCCCGACGCCCTCACCATCTGCGTCGCCGCCCCCGCCTACGTGACCGCGGACGACTCGCCTGAGGCCCTCGCCCACGCCCGCGACCAGTGCCGGTGGTTCGGCGGCATGGTCGGCAACCACGTCGCCGACCTGGTGGAGAAGTACGGCGAGCACTCGGACATGGTGCCGGAGGAGCTCACCGCGTACATCAAGGACCGTCACGGCTACGACTACTCCCACCACGGCCGCGCCGACAACCCCGACACCACCTTCGTCCCCGACGACATCGTCGACCGCTTCTGCCTCCTGGGCCCCGCCGAGGCCCACATCGAGAAGCTCCGCCACCTCAAGGACCTGGGCGTCGACCAGTTCGCCGTCTACGACATGCACGACAACCGCGAGGGCACCATCGACGCGTACGGCAGCGACATCATTCCCGCCCTTCGCTGACGAAGTCGGTTGACCCAGGCGTCGATGCAGGTGGATGACGACCATCCACCTGCTCACGTCTCGGTCAGAGCGTTTCGTCGGCGCGGGGTCGCCTCCTGTCTGCATCGATCCATACGCCTTAACCGGATCAGTTACCCTGGACAACGTTGTCATCGTTCAGCAGAGTGATGCCTCACATGGTTTGGACGGTTCTGGAAGGGTGGGCGCAAGGTGTACGGAGCGTTGGACATCGGCGGTACGAAGATCGCCGGGGCGCTGATCGATGCCGAGGGGCATGTGGTGGTGCGGGCGCAGCGGCCGACTCCGGCGCGTGAGTCCTCCGAGGCGTTGATGGCCGCCGTTGCCGCGGTGGTGGACGAGCTGGCCGCCCATCCCGAGTGGGTGTCGCTGTCCTGCCTGGGAATCGGGAGCGCGGGTCCGGTGGACACCTTCGCGGGCACGGTGAGCCCGGTGAACATCCCGGCTTGGCGCTCCTTCCCCCTGGTGGAGCGGGTGCGGAGTCATCCTGCGGTTCCGGAGGTCATCGAGCCTGTGCTTGTCGGCGACGCGGTTGCCATGGCGGCGGCGGAGCACTGGATCGGTGCCGCGAAGGGTGTGGCGAACGCGCTGTGCATGGTCGTGTCGACCGGTGTCGGAGGCGGTCTGATCCTGGGAGGTTCCGTCCACGCGGGGACGACCGGGAACGCGGGGCACATCGGGCACATCACCGTCGATCAGAACGGTCCCCTCTGCCCCTGCGGCGCCCGCGGATGTGTCGAGCGCTATGCCAGCGGCACGGCGATCGCGGCCCATGCGCTGGAACTCGGCTGGGCGCCCCCGGTCGGTCTTCCCGCCACCGCCCGAGAGGTCGAGGCCGCGGCCCGCGCGGGCGATCCGAGGGCCATCGCCGCGTTCGACCGGGCCGGCCGCGCACTGGCTGCCGCCATCGCGGCGACGGCCGCACTCGTCGAACTCGACCTGGTCGTGGTGGGTGGCGGAGTCTCCCAGGCCGGCGAGGTGCTTTTCGGGCCGCTGCGTCATCACCTGACGTCGTACGCGGTCCTCGACTTCACGCGTGCGGTGTCGGTCGTGCCCGCCGCGCTCGCTCTCGACGCCGGGCTGATCGGTGCGGCCGCCGCCGGTGTCGCCGGCTCGGAGCTGTCCCGAGCCGGAGCGGGCACGAGGGGGCAGGCGGCCAACTGACATCCCCTCCTCCGGACACGGACGGGGCTGTTCTCCGTGCCCGTGGGCATCGGCGCCGGGCGCCTTCCGGGGCGCCGTGGTGTCCGCCTGCCACCTCACCATCAGTACTCCGGGAAGTGACCATGGATCTCCTCAGCAATACCGTCCAGCCCTACGACTGGGGCTCCCGCACTCTGTTGCCGGAGCTCATGGGCGTGCGGCCCACCGGATCGCCCCAGGCCGAACTCTGGATGGGCGCCCATCCAGCGGCGCCCTCCCGGGTGTCCAGGGGAGGGGCCCTGATACCGCTGGACCGGTTGGTCGCCGGGGACCCGGAGGGACAACTCGGAGCGGGCACCGCGCGACGCTTCGGACCCCGCCTCCCGTTCCTCGTCAAACTGCTGGCCGCGGACGCGCCGCTCTCGGTGCAGGTGCACCCCGACCTCGCGCAGGCCCAGTCGGGCTTCGCCCGGGAGAACGCTCTCGGTGTTCCCCTGGACGCACCGCATCGCAACTACCGCGACGACCAGCACAAACCCGAGATGATCGTCGCCCTCACCGCCTTCCAGGGGCTTTGCGGCTTCCGGAACCCGACGGACACCGCCGACCTGTTCGCGTCCCTGGAGGTCCCGGCGCTGCGGCAGTACGTCGAGACCCTGCGGGCCGTCCCCGAGCCCCAGGCGCTCGCGGAGGTGTTCCGGGCCTTCCTCCGCCCGCCGGCCGGCCTGCTCGACGCTGTGACCGAGGCGCTCGCCGTCGCGGCGGTGGGCTCGGACAGTGCCTGTGTCGTCGCCTATGACCGCATCGCCCGGTCCTGGCCGGGTGATGCCGGGCTGTTGTCGGCGCTGATGCTTCAGTACGTCGAGCTGGGCCCTGGCGAGGCACTGTTCCTCGGTGCCGGCGTGCCGCACGCGTACCTCTCGGGGCTCGGTGTGGAGATCATGGCGAGTTCCGACAACGTCCTGCGGTGCGGGCTGACCACCAAACACGTCGACGCGGAGGAGCTGATCCGGGTCGTCCGCTTCGCCGCGCCCCCGGCCCGTGTCCTGGTCCCCAGGGAGGAGGAGGGCGAAGAGGTCTATCCGGCGCCGGTCGACGACTTCCGTCTGTCGCGCCATCGCCTCCGATCCGGTGAGCCGAGGTCCCGAGTGACGCTGGACGCCCCGCAGATCGTCCTCTGTACCGCCGGGACGCTGACCGTCGTGTCGGCAGGGAAGAGTCTGGGCATCGGTCCCGGCCAGGCCGTGTACCTGCCTGCCGGCGCCGAGGCCGGGCTGGAAGGTGCCGGCGTGGCCTACCGAGCGACGACAGGTACGGCGGAACGCCTCGGCTGAGAGCTGAGAGCTGACAACCGAGAAGCGAGAACCAAGAACCGAGCGCGGG
This sequence comes from Streptomyces sp. NPDC056144, assembly GCF_042264145.1. NCBI lineage: Bacteria > Bacillati > Actinomycetota > Actinomycetes > Kitasatosporales > Streptomycetaceae > Streptomyces > Streptomyces sp. NPDC056144. The sequence continues at coordinate 607,354 of NZ_JBHJVF010000004.1, forward strand.
CAACGAAACCGACACTAAACTTAACCGGTTATGTTCCAGCTATTGTTCTCGGCCATCACGAGCTCTAGCCTCAACTCGGCCGCCAGGAAATCGGCAGGAGAAGTCGCTGACTGACGAACGCGACGACCTGAACCACGCCTGCGGTTAAGCCCCACTGCCCGGATTCGAGCCGCAGCAATTCCCGGGCAGTGGGGCGCGGCGGCGGTACGCCCATCACCCGTGGGCCCGCCCGGGGCCACCGACCCCGATCAGCCGTGATCTCACTCCATGTCAGGCATCACCGCGCCCGCGCTCCTCCGCGGGGGCGGACCCGAGTTGGGAGCACCACATGAACAGGACCCGAGTACTCTCGGCGGCGACGCTGCTCGCCCTCGCCGCCACGATCACCACGGTCCCCGTCACCGCCCAGGCCGCAGGGCGCTCCGACGGCTTCCGCGTCGTGGACGGACGGCTCGTCGACGCCACCGGCAAGGACTTCGTCCTCCGTGGCGTCAACCACGCCCACACCTGGTACACCGACCGCACCGGGCAGTCCCTCGCCGACATCAAGGCCCTCGGCGCCAACTCGGTCCGGGTGGTGCTCTCCACCGGTACCCGCTGGACCAAGAACGGCGCCGCCGACGTCGCGGACGTCGTCGCGCAGTGCAAGGCCAACCGCCTCGTCTGCGTCCTGGAGGCACACGACACCACCGGCTACGGCGAGCAGGGCGACGCGGCCTCCCTGGCCGAGGCCGCCGACTACTGGCTGGAGGTGGCGAGCGCTCTCAAGGGGCAGGAGAAGTACGTCATCGTCAACCTCGGCAACGAACCCCACGGCAACGCCGGATACGCCGCCTGGACGCAGGACACCAAGGACGCCATCGGCCGACTGCGCGCGGCCGGCTTCCACCACACCCTGATGGCCGACGCCCCCAACTGGGGCCAGGACTGGTCGAGCACCATGCGCGAGAACGCCCCCGCCGTCTTCGCCTCCGACCCCGACCGCAACACCGTCTTCTCCATCCACATGTACGGCGTCTACGACACCGCTGCCGAGGTCGAGGACTATCTCGGCAGCTTCGTCGACCGCGGCCTGCCCATCGTGGTCGGCGAGTTCGGCTACGACCACTCGGACGGAGACCCCGACGAGGACGCCATCATGGCCACCGCCCGCCGCCTGGGCCTCGGCTACCTGGGCTGGTCCTGGAGCGGCAACGGTGGCGGCGTCGAGTACCTCGACCTCGCCACCGGCTTCGCCGCCGACCGGCTCACCGCCTGGGGCGAGCGTCTCTTCCACGGCCCCGACGGCATCCGGCAGACCTCACAGGAAGCCGGCGTCTACCGGCGCGGATGCTCCATCGCCTACCGGCTGGACGACTGGGGCACCGGCTTCAACGCCGACATCACCATCCGTAACACCGGCGAGCAGGACATCAAGGGCTGGAAGCTCGACTTCGCCCTTCCGGGGGGCGTCACGGTGAACTCCGCCTGGAACGCCTCCGTCACGCAGAACGGCCGACAGGTCCGCGCGGCCAGTGAGTCATGGACCGCGTCCGTCCCGGTCGGCGGGGCCGTGAGCTTCGGCGTCAACGTCACGGGCCCCGGTGCCGTGCCCGGCTCATTCAGCCTCGACGGCGTTCCCTGCGTCACTGGCTGACCGGGTACCGCACCCGCCGCACGGGGTGGGAGCGGAGCGGGTTTCCGCCGGCATGTCCCTGCCCCGGAACCCGCTTTTCGCCCGTCTCGGCCGCTCCGGGGGTCGGGTACGGCATCGGGGGGCTGCCCGCACGGGCAGGCTTGGCCGCCGTTGCCGCGATGCACACCAGGGTGTCGTCGGTCGGCTCGTTGTTGACGAAAGTGCCCTGCAGTTGGCCCTTGCCC